>CBDCMV010000003.1:2425000-3761025 GCA_965219135.1 Alphaproteobacteria bacterium
CGCGCCGCGGCGCCACCGTAATCATCGCCATGGGCTTCGCCCAGGCGGCGGCGGTCGAGAAGGTGGCCCAGGAGTACCCCGACGTCAAATTCACGCTGATCGACATGGTGGTCGATCTTCCCAACGTCCAGTCGGTTGTTTTCAAGGAGCATGAGGGCTCTTTCCTCGTCGGAATGGCCGCCGCGATGGCCTCGAAGACCGGCAAGGTTGGCTTTGTCGGCGGGATGGACATTCCGCTCATCCGCAAGTTCGCGCTCGGCTATGTTGAAGGCGCGAAGTACGTCAACCCCGACATCGAGGTCTACCAGAACATGACCGGGACCACGCCGCAGGCTTGGAACAACCCGGCCAAGGGCGGCGAACTCGCGCGCAGCCAATTCGACCGCGGCGCCGACGTCGTCTATGCCGCGGCCGGTGGCACGGGCTTGGGCGTCTATCAGGCGGCCAAGGACGCCGGCAAACTCGCGATCGGCGTCGATTCGAACCAGAACTATCTCCATCCCGGCACCATGCTGACCTCGATGATCAAACGGGTCGACGTCGCGGTCTACGATTCTTTCACCGCCGCGCGGGATGGCACTTGGCAGCCGGGGATCCAGGTGCTGGGGCTGGCCCAAGAAGGGGTCGGTTATTCGATCGACGAACACAACCGCGATCTGATCTCGGCGGACATGGAGGGGAAGATAGAGGCGGCGCGCGCCGGCATCATCGAAGGCTCGATCGCGGTGACCGACTACACCGCGACCGAGTAGAACGCCGGCAACCGGCCTGAGGCGGGACCGCGGACGCGACGCTAAAGCCGCGTCCCGCGGTCCCGTTCCGGTCATGACCGCCCACTCGGACGCGCCGGCGGCGGCCACGCCGCCCGCGCTCGGACTGCGCGGAATCGACAAGTGGTTCGGCACCGTCCACGCCAACGACGCGGTATCGCTCACCGTCGCCAAAGGCACGATTCACGGCATCGTCGGCGAGAACGGCGCCGGCAAATCGACGCTGATGAGCATCGTCTACGGCTACTATCAAGCCGACGCCGGTGAGATCGAGGTCAACGGTCAGCCCGCCGCCATCCGAAGCCCCGATCAGGCGATCGCGCTCGGCATCGGCATGGTCCACCAGCACTTCATGTTGGTGGACACATTTTCGGTCCTGGAGAACGTGGTGCTCGGCGTCGAAACCGGGCCGTTGCTGGCACCCAGTCTGGCTCACGCGAGGGAGGAACTCGAGCGGCTAGAGCGCGACTATAGCCTCGAGGTCGACGCCGATTCCATCGTCGGCGAGATTCCTGTCGGCATTCAGCAACGGGTCGAGATTCTCAAGGCGCTTTACCGCGGCGCCGACATCCTGATCCTCGATGAGCCCACCGGCGTGTTGACCCCGCAAGAGGTCGAGCATCTGTTCCGCATTCTTCGTGCGCTTCGCGATCAGGGCAAGACGGTCATTCTGATCACCCACAAGCTGCGCGAGATCATGGCGCTGACCGACAACGTGACCGTCATGCGCCAGGGCAAGGTGGTCGCCAACGTCGAAACCGCGGCAACCTCACGCGAAGAACTCGCCTCGATGATGGTCGGACGGACCGTCCTTCTCCGGGTCGAAAAGACCGAGGCCCGTCCCGGCGAAAGCGTCCTCGAGGTCGATGGCCTCTCGGTGGTCGACGGAAGCGGCGTGCAGCGCGTCAAAGACGTGAGCTTCAAGGTGCGCGCCGGAGAGATCGTCGGCATCGCCGGCGTCGCCGGAAACGGCCAGTCCGAGCTTCTCGAAGCCCTCGCGGGCATCCGCGCGCCTAACGCCGGACAGATCCGCGTCATGGGCCTTGCCACCGTCGGCGAGGCGACGGCCGCCACGCCCAAATTGATGCGCGGGTTGGGGATCGGCCACGTGCCCGAAGACCGCCATCGCGTCGGCCTGATCGTCTCGTTCGAGGCGAGCGAAAGCGGCATCCTCGGTTATCACCGTGACGAGCGCTACAACCGCGCGATCGCGATGGACCGCGCCGCGGTGATCACCGACGTGGATCGGGTGCTGCACGATTTCGACGTACGACCCGCCGTGGCGCGGCTGCGTACCTCGTCGTTTTCGGGCGGCAATCAGCAGAAGATCGTTTTGGCGCGCGAACTCGACCGCGACCCCGACGTCTTGTTGGTCGGCCAACCGACCCGCGGTGTCGACATCGGCGCCATCGAGTTCATCCACAAGCGACTCATCGCCATGCGCGACGCCGGCAAAGCGATCCTCCTGGTTTCGGTGGAGCTCGACGAGATCATGTCCCTCGCCGACCGGATTCTGGTCATGTTCGGGGGCGAGATCGTGGGCGAGATCTCGCAGGGCCAGGCGACCGAACAAATGCTCGGCCTGATGATGGCGGGCGAGCGCCAGGCAGCGGTCGGTCGAGCCGGCGAATGAGCGAGGCCGCACTCGCCCCGGCGCAGACCCCGCGCTGGGTCACCCACGCACTGGTGCCTGGGATCAACCTTCTGGTCGCCCTGTTTATCTCGGGGCTCATCATTGCCCTGATCGGCGAGGATCCCTTCTCGGCCCTGGTCATCTTGCTTCGCGGTGCCTTCGGGAACACCGAGTTCATCGGCTACACGCTCTACTACGCGACCAATTTCATTTTCACGGGCCTTGCGGTCGCCATCGCCTTTCATTGCGGGCTTTTCAATATCGGCGGCGAGGGCCAAGCCTATATGGGGGGCCTGGGCGCGGGCATGGTGGCGCTTGCCTTCGATGGGTGGCCGGCGCCGCTCGTGATTCTGTTGGCGATTGCCGCGGCGGCCCTGTTCGGCGGCGCCTGGGCCTTCATCCCCGGCTATCTCCAGGCCAAGCGCGGCAGCCACATCGTCATCACAACGATCATGTTCAACTTCATCGCCGCCGCGGTGATGATCTATCTGATGGTCGAGGTCTTCATCAAGCCAGGCCAGCAGGCGGCGGAAAGCCGCACCTTCGAGGACAACGCCAAACTCCCCTTCGTCCACGACGTCCTGGCGGCGCTCGGCCTCGAGGTCGAGCGTTCCTCGCTCAATCTCTCGTTCCTTCTGGCGCTGTTGTGCCTCTTCCTGGTGTGGGCCTTCGTCTGGCGAACCCGGTGGGGCTACGAGGTGCGCGCGGTCGGCCAGAACGAACGCGCTGCCATCTATGCCGGCATCTCACCCTCGCGCAACATCATTTTGGCCATGTGCATCTCCGGCGGGCTCGCTGGTTTCGTGGGAGTCAACGAGATCCTTGGCGTCCACCACCGGCTGCTGCTGGAATTCACCGCGGGCTACGGCTTCGTCGGCATTGCCGTCGCCCTGATGGGGCGCAATCATCCCATAGGGATCTTTCTCGCCGCGATCCTGTTCGGCGCCCTATACCAAGGCGGCTCGGAGCTCGCCTTCGACATGCCCAATGTCACCCGCGACATGGTGGTGGTCATTCAGGGTCTCGTCATCTTGTTCAGCGGCGCGCTGGAGAACATGTTCCGGCCAACCATCGAGGGACTGTTCGTGCGCCGCCGCCGAGCGACGGTGCAAGCCGGGGCGCCGGCGGAGTAGCCAGCCATGGGCGAGTTCATCACGTGGTTCGTGCTGGTGATCGACGCGACGATTCGGGTTTCGACGCCGCTGGTGTTGGCGGCGCTGGCCGGCATGTTCGCGGAACGCTCGGGGATCGTTGATATCGGGCTCGAGGGCAAGATGCTGGGCGCCGCGTTCGCCTCCGCCGCCGCCGCCGCCGTTTCGGGCTCCGCAGTCGTCGGGCTGGGCGCCGGGATCCTGGCCTCGGTGATGCTGGCCATGCTGCACGCCTTCGCCTGCGTCACCCACAACGGCAATCAAGTCGTCTCGGGTATGGCGATCAACATTATGGTCGCCGGATTGGGACCGACCCTCGGCCTCGCTTGGTTCCACATCGGCGGCCAGACGCCGATACTTGGGGATGCGGCGCGGTTCCGCCCCTTCGCCTTCCCCTTTGCCGAGCGCCTTGCCGATTTGCCGATAATCGGATCCGTCTATTCCGAGATCATCTCCGGCCACAATGTCGTGGTCTACATCGCCATGGCCGCGGTGCCGCTCGCCGCCTGGATCATCTACAAGACCCGCTTCGGCCTGCGCCTGCGCGCCGTGGGTGAGAACCCCCAGGCCGTGGACACCGCCGGTATCTCGGTCGCCGCCATGCGCTACCGGGCGATGGTCGTGTGCGGCGTCCTGTGCGGCATCGCCGGCACCTACCTCGCCGTTGCGCAGACCGCCATGTTCCTGCGCGACATGACGGCGGGGCGCGGTTATCTGGCGCTGGCGGCGCTGATCTTCGGCAAGTGGAAGCCGGTGCCGACACTGATCGCATGCTTCCTGTTCGCCTTCGCCGACGCCGTCCAGGCCCGGCTTCAAGGCGCCGACCTGCCGATCGTCGGCGTCATTCCGGTCCAGGCCATCCAGGCGCTGCCGTTCATCGTCACCGTCCTGGTATTGGCGGGTTTTGTCGGCAAATCGGTCCCGCCGAAGGCGAGCGGCATTCCCTACGTCAAGGAGCGATGAGCGCACCCGAGGACATGATCGCGGCGGCCAATCAAGTGCGGCGCCACGCTCATGCGCCCTACTCGGGCTTCCACGTCGGCGCCTGCGTGCGCACCGATTCGGGCGCGCTCTACGCCGGCTGCAACGTCGAGAACGCGGCCTATCCGGAAGGCCAATGCGCCGAGGCCTCGGCCATCGGCGCCATGGTCGCGGCCGGCGCGCGCCGCATCGTCGAGGTCGTGGTGGTTGGCGAGGGCGAGCGTCTGTGCACGCCCTGCGGCGGCTGCCGCCAGAGGCTCAGCGAGTTCGCCGACGCCGAAACCCCGGTCCACGTCTGCGCCCCCGATGGCGTGCGCGCGACCTTCCGCCTCGGCGAGCTGCTGCCGCACGGCTTCGGCCCCGGCAACCTCGACGTGGCCCAAGAACCGGATTCGCGATGAGTGGGGACGCCCGCGCCGCCGCCGCGGTCGTCGCCGAACGCGCACCCGGGTTCGTCCCGCGCGTCGGCCTCGTTCTGGGTTCGGGCATCGGCGGGTTGGCGGACGCGATCGCCTCGCCGATCCTCATCGACTACGCGGACCTGCCGGGATTTCCCCGGCCCGGCGTGGAAGGCCACGCGGGCCGCCTGGCGCTGGGAGAATGGGGCGGCGTGCCGGTGGCCTGCCTGCAGGGCCGCGCCCACCTCTACGAGGGTGTGGCGCCGCAGGCCATCCAGACGCCAACCCGCACGCTCTCAGCCGCCGGCTGTGAGGCGCTGATCGTCACCTGCGCCGCGGGCAGCCTGCGCCACGAGGCCGGCGCGGGCAGTTTGATGATGCTCACCGACCACATCAACATGTTGCCCGCGAACCCGCTCGCCGGCCCCAACGACGACAGCTTCGGCGAGCGCTTCCCCGCCATGTCGGACGCCTACGACACCGAATTCCAGTCTCGACTACGTGGCGCCGCGCGGACGCTGGGGATCACGCTCCACGAAGGCGTCTACCTCGCCTGCCTCGGCCCCTCATTCGAGACCCCGGCGGAGATTCGCGCCTTCCGCGCGCTCGGTGCCGACGCCGTTGGCATGTCCACGGCCCCCGAGGTCATCGTGGCTCGCCACGCCGGCCTCCGCGTCGCCGGCCTGGCGGTGCTCACCAACCTCGCCGCCGGCATGAGTGATACCGAGATCACCCACCAGCAGACCCTCGAAGCCGCATCGGCCGCGGCGTCCGATCTCTCGGCCCTTCTGCTCGCCTTCCTTCGCGACCTGGGCGACACTGAGCGAAATGACGGGTAGGGACAAAAGCAGCGTGAGGCTGGTGTCCGCCGATTCCGGCGTGGCGGCGCGCAACCCCGGCATGGCGCTGGAACTCGATTGGCTCGAGGACGTGCGCGTGAACCGGAGCGCCGTCGGACGGCGCGCCGCCACGCTCACGACCCGGCGTACAGTGAAAAAAGAGTGGCAGACTGCGTGGCTCTTGCGCGCCGTCGCCTGCATGGACCTGACGACGCTCAGCGGCGACGACACCCCGGGCCGCGTACGGCGGCTGTGCGCCAAAGCGCGGATGCCGGTCCGCCCCGATATTCTAGAGGCGCTGGGCGCCGGCGGGCTCGATCTGAGGGTGGGCGCGGTGTACGTCTACCACGCCATGGTCGAAACCGCCGCCCGGGCGCTCGAAGGCAGCGGCATCCCCGTTGCCGCCGTCTCCGCCGGCTTCCCGGCCGGGCTCTCGCCGCTGCCCGAACGGGTGCGCGAGGTCGCGGCCTCGGTCGCCGCCGGCGCCCATGAGATCGACATCGTCGTCAACCGCGGCCACGTGCTCACCGGCGCGTTCACGGCGCTCTACGACGAGGTCCGCGGATTCCGCGAGGCTGCCGGCCCGGCCTCGCTGAAGACCATCATCGGCGCCGGCGACCTTGGCACGCTGCGCAACGTCGCCAAGGCGAGCCTGGTGTGCATGATGGCCGGCGCCGATTTCATCAAGACATCCACGGGCAAGGAGGCGACCAACGCCAGCCTGCCGGTCGCCCTGGTCATGACCCGCGCGATCCGCACCTACCACGAGCGCACCGGCCACCGCGTCGGGTTCAAGCCCGCCGGCGGCATCGGCACCGCCAAGACGGCGCTCGGCTACCTCATCGCCATGAAGGAGGAGCTGGGCCGGCCGTGGCTCGATCCGGCGCGCTTCCGCATCGGCGCATCGAGCCTTCTCACCGACATCGAGCGCCAGCTCGAACACCGCGCGACCGGCCGCTATTCGGCCGACTTCCGACACCCGAAGGGCTAGCGAGACGGGTATGACGGTCGGCGATATTTTCGAATCCATGGACTATGGTCCGGCCCCCGAGAGCGCGGCGGCGGCCGAAGCCTGGATCGAGTCCCACGGCGCCGCCTTCGGCCATTTCACCGGCGGCGGCTGGGTCGAATCGCAGAGCGGAGATCGCTTCGATACCGTCAATCCTGCCACCGCCAAACCACTCGCCCGCATAGCCCAGGCTGGGGGCCGAGGACATCGACGCGGCAGTCGAGGCGGCGCGAGAGGCGCAGCCCGCGTGGGCCGCCCTCGGCGGTCCCGGCCGAGCCCGAGTCCTCTATGCGCTGGCGCGTCTGGTGCAAAAGCACGCGCGTTTCTTGGCGGTCCTTGAGACCCTGGACAACGGCAAGCCGATCCGCGAGACCCGCGACATCGACGTGCCGCTGGTTGCGCGGCACTTCACGCATCACGCCGGTTGGGCGCAGCTGTGCGACACCGAGTTCGCAGGCTTCGGGCCACTCGGCGTCGTCGGCCAGATCGTGCCATGGAACTTCCCGCTCTTGATGCTGGCCTGGAAGATTGCGCCCGCGCTTGCCGCGGGCAACACCGTGGTGCTCAAGCCGGCCGAGTACACCTCGCTGACCGCACTGCGCTTTGCCGAGCTGTGCCACGATGCCGGGGTGCCGCCGGGCGTCGTCAATATCGTCACCGGCGACGGCGCCGCGGGCGAGCGTATCGTGCGCCATCCCGGGATCGACAAGATCGCCTTCACCGGCTCGACGGAGGTCGGTCGCATGATCCGTGAGGCGACCGCCGGCAGCGGCAAGCATCTCACCCTGGAACTCGGCGGCAAATCGCCGGTCATCGTTTTCGACGACGCCGATCTCGACAGCGCCGTCGAGGGCGTCGTCGACGCCATCTGGTTCAACCAGGGCCAAGTGTGCTGTGCCGGCTCGCGCCTTCTGGTGCACGAGGGCATCGCCGCCACCGTGCATGACAAGCTGCGCGCACGAATGGAGCGACTTCGCCTCGGCGATCCCCTCGACAAATCGATCGACATCGGCGCCATCATTGCGCCGGTCCAGCTCGAGCGCATTAAAGCGCTGGTGCAGCAAGGAATTGACGAGGGCGGGATCCACTGGCAACCGAGTTGGGCCTGCCCTACCGAGGGCATCTTCTACCCGCCGACGCTCTTCACCGACCTGGCGCCCGCCGCGACCATCTCGCGGGTGGAGATTTTCGGCCCGGTGCTGGTGTCCATGACCTTCCGCACCCCGGCCGAGGCGGTGGCGCTTGCCAACGACACCCGCTACGGGCTCGCCGCCAGCCTGTGGACCGAGAACGTCAACCTCGCCCTCGATGTCGCGCCCAAGCTCGCGTGCGGTGTGGTATGGGTCAACTGCACCAACCTCTTCGATGCCGCGAGCGGGTTCGGCGGGGTCCGCGAATCCGGCTTTGGCCGTGAAGGCGGGCGCGAGGGCCTGCGCGAATACCTGCGACCGATTTGGGAGGCGACGCTCCCCGCCCCGTCACGCGCTGCCGCGCCGGCTCCGAAAATCGATACCCGTGGTCCCGGGGCGGCGCTAGACCGAACCGCCAAGCAATACATCGGTGGCTGTCAGATCAGGCCGGATTCGGGTTACAGCCGGATGGTCTTGGGGCCTGACGGTGGGCTGATCGCCGAGGTCGGCGAGGGCAACCGCAAGGACGTTCGCGACGCGGTTGAGGCGGCGGCCCGCGCCGTGGTGTGGGGCCGCACCGGGGCACATGCCCGCGCTCAAGTGCTCTATTTCGTGGCCGAGAACCTCGAGGCCCGCGCCGCCGAGTTTCGCGACCGCCTGCGCGCCATGACGGGCGCGACGAAGCGCGCCGCCGCCAAAGAGGTCGCCGCCAGCGTGGCGCGGCTGATGAGCTCCGCCGCCTGGGCCGACAAGTTCGACGGGGCGGTCCACACACCGCTGGCCGGGCACGTGATCTTGGCCTTGCACGAGCCCGCCGGCGTTATCGGCATCGCCTGTCCCGACGAGAGCCCGCTGTTGGCCCCGGCAACCTCAAGCGCACCTGGGTGAACCACGGTCGGGCCCGCGACTGGACCGATGCCGCCCAGGGGGAAGGGCCGGATTTCCTGCGCGCGGCGACCGAAGTCAAGAATATTTGGGTGCCGTACGGCGAGTGAGTACGTTCTTCCCTCAGGAGATCATTCGCAAGAAACGCGACGGCGGCGACCTCGGCGAAGACGAGATCGCCTTCTTCGTCCGCGGGCTCACCGACGGCGCCATCTCCGAGGGCCAGGTTGCCGCGTTCGCGATGGCGGTTTTCTTCCGCGGCATGTCGATGGGGGAGCGTACGGCCCTAACCCGGGCGATGACGGCCTCGGGCGGCGTGCTGGATTGGCCTGACGCCCCCGGGCCGGTCCTCGACAAGCACTCGACGGGCGGCATCGGCGACAAGGTCAGCCTCATCGTCGCCCCAGTCCTCGCGGCTTGCGGCGCGGCGGTGCCGATGATTTCGGGCCGCGGGCTCGGCCACACCGGCGGCACACTCGACAAACTCGACAGTATCGAGGGGTACTCGACGGCTCCCGATCTCGCCACCTTCCGCCGCGCCGTAGCCGAGGCGGGTTGCGCGATCATCGGCCAGACCGCCGAGCTTGCACCCGCCGACCGGCGTCTTTACGCCATCCGCGACGTCACCGCGACCGTCGAATCGGTGCCCCTGATCACGGCCTCGATCCTCTCGAAGAAGCTCGCCGGCGGGGTGGAGCGCTTGGTCATGGACGTCAAGTTCGGAAACGGCGCCTTTGCGGCCGAGTTCGGACAGGCGACCGAGCTCGCCGAGAGCCTTGTCGCGGTGGCGGGCGCGGCGGGCTTGCCCACGGTCGCGCTCCTCACCGACATGAACCAAGCCCTGGGGCGCACCGCGGGCAACGCCGTGGAGGTCCGCGAGGCGATCGACCATTTGACCGGCGCAACGCGCGAGCCGCGGCTGCACGAGGTCGCGTCAGCGCTCGCGGCGGAATTGCTGGTAGGGAGCGAACTGGCGAGCGAACCGAGCGTGGCACGGGCGATGATCGAGACGACCCTCACCTCAGGCGCCGCGGCCGAGCGCTTTGGGCGCATGGTCGCCGCACTCGGCGGCCCGGCAGACCTGGTCGAGCGCGCGCATACGCGACTGCCGCGCGCCGCGATCCAGCGCGCGGTACCGCCGCCACGCGCCGGCCTCGTCGCGGCGGTAGATGCGCGGGCGATGGGGCTGGCGGTGGTGACACTCGGCGGCGGACGACGGCGCATCGAGGACGCCATCGATCACGCGGTCGGCCTCACCCATGTGCTTGGGATCGGTGACGCCGCCGGCCCGGACGCACCGCTCGCGGTGGTCCACGCGCGCTCCGAATCCGCCGCCGCCGCCGCCGCCGCGGCCGTGACGGCGGCCATGACCATCGGCGAAGCGCCCGTCGATCCCGGTCCGGTGGTGCGGGAGCGGATCGGACCCCGCGACCCGTAGCAGCCCGTTGATTAAGTCGGCGCCGTCTGATTCTCTGGTTTTCTGAATTGCAGGGGGATTTGCCGATGGCGATGGGACGGCAGAAGGATGGTCAGGGGGACCTGATGGTGAGCTGGTCGGAGATGCCGCGCTCTCCGGGTCATGTGTTTTATGACCGCGTGCAGTCGGTGCTGATCGAGGGCGGCTTCGACGCCTTTGCCGAGGCGAGCTGCCGGCCTTATTACGCGGCCCGGATGGGCGCGCCCTCGGTGCCGCCCGGGCGCTATTTCCGGATGCACCTGGTGGGCTACTTCGAGGGCATCGACAGCGAGCGCGGTCTGGAGTGGCGCTGCTCGGACTCGCTTTCGCTGCGGGCGTTCCTGCGACTGGGGAGCCGTGATCGGGTACCGGACCATTCCTGGCTGTCACGGAGCCGCACGCGCCTGCCCCATGAAGTCCACGCGGCGGTCTTCGACTGGGTTCTGGTGCTGATCGCCGAGGCGGGGCTGATCAAGGGCGAGCGCATCGGCGTCGATGCCTCGACCATGGAGGCCAACGCGGCGCTGCGGAACATCGTGCGGCGCGACAACGGCGAAGGCTACCGGGAGATGCTGGAGCGCCTGGCCCGGGAAAGCGGGGTCGAGACACCCACGGCCGAGGACCTGGCGCGTCTGGAGCACAAGCGCAAGGGCAAGAAGCTTTCCAACACGGATTGGGTTTCGAAGAGCGACCCCGAGGCCAAGATCGCCAAGATGAAGGACGGCACGACGCATCTGGCCTACAAGCCCGAGCACGCGGTGGATCTGGACACCGGCGCGGTGGTGGCGGCCGAGCTGCACCCGGCCGATGAGGGCGACACCACGACGCTTTCCAAGACCCTGGCGAAGGCCGAGGCAAACCTCGAGGCGGTGGATGCGGCACCGACGTCGGAGGACCCGGCCGAATGCGTCGCCGACAAAGGTTATCACTCACGGGCGGTCTTGAGGGCTCTGAACGACAGTCCCTGGAAGACCCGGATCGCGGCGCCCAAGCAGACCGGCTTTTCGCGCTGGCACGGTGATGAGGCGGCGCGGCGCGCGGTCACCAACAACCGTGCGCGGCTCAAGTCCGGGGTCGCCCGCGAGGCCTTCAAGCTGCGCGCCGAGATCGTCGAGCGCTGCTTTGCCCACAACCTCGATCGTGGCGGCATGCGACGAACCTGGCTGCGCGGGCGAGAGAATGTGCACAAGCGATACCTGCTCCACGTCGCCGGCCACAATCTATCGTTACTGATGCGCCAGCTCATCGGCGCCGGCACCCCGCGGGAGGCCGTGGCGGGCGGATATGGCGGTATTTTCGTTCTGCTCACGCCCACCGGGGCCATGCTGGTGGCACGGGGGCTCCCGCAAAGCGGCCAGACGGCTTTCGCCGCCGCATTCCTCATCTGGGAGTGAGAGCCGGAAAAAGCCACTTAATCAACGGGCTGGTAGGCCCTGGGCGGCATCGGCGCCGGGGATCGCGCCGAACTCCAGATAGCGCGCGTGGCCCGGAACCGCGGCAAGAATGCCAGTTTGCGGAGAACCCATCGCACGACGACGGGCGTGGGGGCTACGACGGGCGACGGAGCGCCGCGCCGGCGCGATCTTCGGTGGGCACGCCGCCGCGCGTAGCGAGGACGCCGTTGACCAAGACGTGCACCATGCCGGTGGCCACCTGGTTGGGCTCGAAGGTGGTGCCTGTCTCGGTGAACCTCGCCGCGTCGAATATGGCGAGGTCGGCACAGGCGCCGCGCCGGATGACGCCGCGGTCGGCAAGGCCGAGCCTGGCGGCGGGCAGGCCGGTCATCTTGGCGATCCCCGCCTCGGGGCTGAAGGTGCCGGTTTCGCGCACCATGCGGCGGTAGAACCACGACGCCCAGGTGTAGGCGCCGTGGAAGGTCGATCCGGCGAGCGGCCCGTCCGGCGCCAGCGCCGTCGCGTCGGAGCCGACGATGCAAATCGGGTGTCGATAGGTGAGCGCGAGGAGCTCTTCGGAATAGCTGTGCAAGATGACCATCGGGCGGTGAATCTGCTCGACCTCGGTCAGCAGCATCGCGCACGCCGCATCGAAGGGCGCTTGCCCGCGCTCGCGGGCGATCTCGCCGATGCTGCGGCGCGAGAATTCGGGCAGCGCCGGGTTGTCCAGCAGCACCACCCGGTCCCAGTCGCCGAGCGCCGAGATCAGGCTGCGGTACGACTTCATCTTGGCACGCTCTTGGCTGTCGCCGAGCCGGCGGGCGATCGCATCGACGCCGCCCTCCAGCGCCCACGGCGGCAAGATGACCTTGAGGTACGTGGTGCCGAACAACCGAGTATGCATGTCGAAGGCGACGTCTTGACCGCGCTCACGCGCGGCATCGACGTGTTCGATCGCGCGCTCGGTGTCGGCGCGGCCACCGCGCGGCGTGATGTGCGAGACCTGGAGCCGGGCGCCGGCGCGCTCGGCGGTGCGGATGGCTTCGTCCACCGCCTCCACCGCGGCCTCGTCGCGATTGCGCGTGTGGGTGGCGTAGAGCCCGCCGTGGGCGCCGCAAACGCCGCACAGATCGGCGACCTCCGCCTCGGTGGCACCGGTCTCGGTGGCGTATTCGAGCCCGGTCGAATAGCCGAAACCGCCCTGTTCCAGGTCGCGGCGCAACAATCGCTTCATTTCGGCCCGCTCGTCGGGGCTCGCCGCCCGTGCCGCCAGGCCCACCGTCGCCAGGCGCAGCTGGCCATTGGGCACCAACGCGGCGACGTTGACCGCCGGGCGCGCCGCCTCGAGCCGCGCGAGATACCCCGCCATGTCGTTCCATTCCAGCGCTATGTCCTCGCGAAAGCCGTAGATCGCCTCGCGCACCAGCCGGCGGTTGCCGAGCGGGCTGCAGCCGAAACCGCAGTTGCCGACCACCTCGAGGGTGACGCCCTGGGCGATCTGGCTGACCGCGCGCGGATCGACCAACAGCGTGAAGTCGGAGTGGCTGTGAATGTCGATGAAGCCGGGTGCGACCGTAAGCCCGGTCGCGTCGATCACCTCGGCGCCCTCGGGCGGAGAGAGACTCGGGCCGACGTCGGCGATCTTGCCCTCGGCGACGACAATATCGCCCTCAAAGGCCGGCGCCCCCGTGCCGTCGATGACGAGACCGCCCTGTATGAATTTCATGGCGTGGAATCAATACAACATCGTGCGCATCCGGGTAAGGTGGATTCAAAGGAGGACGGACTCATGCAGGACGTGTTGAAGGAATGGAGCGGCGAGCCGGTAGAGATCGGATACGGCGAGGCGCCGGCGGTGGTGGTGGTGGACTTTCAGAACGGTTTTACCCGCGATCCCGATTTTCTGATGGACGGGGCGCCGTTGATCGACCGCGCGGTCGAGAACACGGCGCGCCTTCTGGAGGTTGCGCGTGGTTTCGCGGTGCCGGTTGCCACCTGTTACACCGCCTACAAGAGCGAGCGCGACATGCCTTATTGGAAGCCGACCAAGATGCGCGAGCTGCTGATCCACGGCCACCCCGCCACCGAACTCGACTCACGCATCTACGAGCCCGACTACGACCTTACGGTGTGCAAGTCCGGCGCCTCGATCTTCTTCCAGACCCCGGTGGTCAACTACCTGATCAAGGAACGCACCGACACCGTCATCATCACCGGCTGCGTCACCAGCGCTTGTATCCGGGCCAGCATCATCGACAGCTTCCAGTACAAATTCCGCACCATCGTCCCCGAAGACTGCGTCGGCGACCGCGAGGAGGACTCACACCACAACAATCTGCGCGACGTCGGCCGGCGCTATTGCGACGTCACGTCAGCCGACGCGGTCATCACGTGGCTTGAAGGCAGGCACCGGCGCTGCGGAGAAGGGCGCTAACGGCGGGTTCGCTTCTCCACCGACTCCCGCGCAGGCTTGCGCTCTATTGGCGGTTGCCGCCGAACGTTGTCTTGAACAGGTTGTCGTTCACGACACGATCGTAGCTGAGCTGGCGGTAGTCGTCCTTGGCGCTGCCCTCGAGAATCCACTCCGCCAGCTCGCGGGCCAACATCGGCCCGGTCTTGAACGCGTGTCCGCTGCCCCCGCAGGCATCGTAGTAGCCCTCAAGCCCGGCACGGGGTCCGAAGAACGGGGCCCAATCCGGGGTCACGTCGTAAAGGGCGGCGTAGCCCCCAAGCAGCCTCGCCCCCTGTAACGGCGGAACCCGCTTGGTCATGAGGTCCAAGGCCTCGACCGAGAAATCGTTGTCCACGCTCTCTTTGAAATTATAGGGGTCGACGTCGAAATACGGTTTGGGAAAGCCGCGGCCGAGAAGCCACCTCCCCTCACCCAATGGGCGCATGTAGGTCGGCTCGATGGCGTTGGCGACCGGCGTCGTCGGCATGTCTTGGTTGAGCGAGTGGACCGCGAAGCCCCGCTCCATCAGCGTCTCCACCACGGGCCCATGCGGAATCTCGATAGCAACCCCGATCGCGTGCGGCTCGGCGTTCGCCGTGGCGACGAGCCAGTCCGCCATCTCCGCGAGCCCGGCCCCACCGTGCCAGAAGGCACGTTCTCGCAAGACCGCACCTTCACCGTCGACGATGCAGACCTGGTGGGTCTCCGAGCCCCAGTCGACTCCCGCGAAGTACTCAAGACCTTCCATGGCATTCCTTTGAGTGTTTCGTGCCCACGAGCCGCCACGATGCCTTCCGATCCCTGTACTGGCGCTCAAGGCGCAAACTCCCCACTGGGCATCCATCATGGCCAGGGACCGAGGCACTTGTCCCCCCCAGGTGCTCGAAGCGCAGGGGGCGCTCGGTTGCTCCCGATCCCTTGGCCCGCCCCGTCCGGAATGGACGGAACCCGCAGAATGGCAAGACGCGCCGTCGAGCTGAACCTGCCCACTGGCTTCCCCTCCGCGCTACGCGCTCCGGCGAAGCCAGTGGGCAGCCGGCACTGCTGTGGCAAAGGTCCTGGAAATGACCAAGCAACCTCTTCACCTCGAAGCGACTGAAGCACGATGAGAGGTACAGGGGGGGGCTCGAGGAGCTCAACGAAGCCCGGGTGCGGCTTCGGGTGCTGGCCGAGGCGGCGCGCGCGGCCGAGGACAAAGTGCGGCGGACCGAGGTGCACTCGCCCGTCTACGGCACGGTCAAACGCCTCCCCGTGGCCACGCTCGGCGGTGTCATTCAGCCGGGCATGGACCTTGTCGAGATCGTTCCCCTAGAAGATACGCTCCTGGTCGAGGCGGAAATCCGGCCCGCCGACATCGCTTTCCTGCGCCCGGGCCAGGACGCCAATGTCAAGATCACGGCTTATGATTTCGCGTCCTACGGCGCGCTATCACTACCCGCCGAGTTCGAGCACATCAGCGCCAACACCATCGTCAACGACGCCGGCGAGAGTTTCTACCGCGTCCTCGTCCGCACCAAGACCAACCACCTCGGGTCGGCCGCCAACCCCTTGCCGATCATCCCCGGCATGATCGCCGAGGTCGATATCATGACGGGCTCGAAAACCGTGCTCGACTACATTTTCAATCCCATCAACCGGGCCCGCGAGCGGGCGCTGCGCGAACGCTGATTTCGCGTTGCCTCGGCCGTGCCAAGGCCACAGAATGGTCCTTCGGTCACGGCCGGGCATGGCGAGACGCTGAAGATGATGTCGATGAGACGAATGGTTGCGATAGGGGTGGCGTTGTGGCTCGCCGGCGCGACGGCGGCGGGCGCGGCCGAGGTTTGGGACCTCGCGAGCGGCACCGGTGAAGCCTCGATTCGCGGCCAGGTGGCACGGGCATTCGCCGAGGCGGTCGGGCAGGCCACCGGCGGCGAGATCGCGATCACCGTACATTCCGCTGGCGCCTTGCTGCGCGGCGGCGACATCCTGCGCGCGGTCGAACGCGGCGAGCTCGCGCTTGGCGAGCGCCCCGTGTCATCGCTGGCCGACGACAATCCCGTATTCGCCATTCACACCGTCCGCTTCCTCGGCGGCGACTTCGGGGCGGCGCGACGCTTGGACCAGGCCTCGCGCAGCACCGTGGCGTCCTATCTCGAATCGCGCGGGCTCAAACTCCTCTACACCGTGCCGGTGATGCCCATCGGGCTTTATTCGAACCGCGAGATCGCCTCGAACGCCGATTTTCGCGGCGTTCGCATGCGCGTGCGGGACCCCGCGGTGGCCAAGATCGCGCGGGCGACCGGAGCGTTCCCGGTCGGCGTCCCCGACGACGCGCTGGTCGACGCGATCGCCCGCGGCACCATCGATGCGGTGTGGCTGTCCACGGCGGTCGGGGTCGAAGAGCGGTTGTGGGACGCCTTCGGACACTACTATCGGATCGAATCGTGGCTTCCCAAGAATTTTGTCTTCATCAACGCGGCGATGTTCGAGGGGTTGGCGCCCGAACACCGTGGCGCGATCCTGGGCGCCGCGGCGATGGCCGAGTCCATGGGCTGGAATCGCAGTCGGCTGCGGGCGACGGGCTTCGCCCGCAGACTCGCCGCCGAAGGCATGACGGTGGACGATCCCGGCGAGCTCTGGCGCGCCGAGCTGCGCAAGATCGGCGCGGTCATGCTGATGGATTGGCTCAAAGGGGCCGGGGTCGCGGGCGCGGCGGTGCTCGACGCCTACAACGAACTCTCGGGCGCGCGTTAGCCCGGTGGCCGCCCCGCAAGCCCTCCCCCACTCCCGACACGAGGTGGCCGATGACCGACAACCCAGTTCCGGAATTCCTCGCCGATGCCATTACCAACGTCACGCTTCGCAACGGTGTCCTTCGGGTGACGTTCGCCCAGGTCGATTCCGACAATAATCCCGTAACGGTGGCGCGCGCCCTGATCCCGGCGAACCAGCTCTCCCCGATGCTCAACGGCCTGGCCCAGGCCGGCCGGGACATCGCGAGCCAAGTCAAGGAAAAGGTCGCGGCCGAGGGCAAGCCGAAGGGGAAGCCGGCCAAGAAGAAATAGGCGCCGCGGCCCGGGGTCGAGCCCTGAGCTCCAGCCGACTACCGTAGGGCCGCGAACCAGGAGGGCGACGCAACTGACCTCAACCGGCGGGAACTACGATCGCGATCTGATCGGCTATGGCGCCCACCCGGTGGACCCGAAGTGGCCGGACGGCGCCCGCGTCGCGCTCCAGATTTCGCTCGCCTACGAGACCGGCGGCGAAGAGAACTTGTTGCACGGCGATGCCCGCTCCGAGGGCATGCTCACCGACATCGGCTGGCCAGCGGTCGAGGGTGGGCGCAGCGTGCTGGTTGAGCAGGTCTACGAGTACGGCTCGCGGCGTGGGGTTTGGCGGCTGTTGCGTATCTTCGCCGAGCGCGGCGTCAAGGTCGGCGTCTTGGCGGTGGGTGCCGCCTTGGAACGCAATCCCGAGCTCGCCCAAGCCATCGTCGAGGCCGGTCACGAAGTGGTGTGCCACGGCTACCGCTGGATCGACTACCAGAACCTGCCCGAAGACGTCGAGCGCGAATACGTCCGTCTCGGCGTCGAATCGATCACCAAAGCCACGGGCAGCCGCCCGCTGGGCTGGATGACCGGACGGCCGGGACCCAACACCCGTCGCCTGGTGGTCGAGGAGGGCGGCTTCCTTTACGACCGCGACGCGCTCAATGACGAGCTCCCCTACTGGGTCACGGTCGGCGGCAAGCCCCACCTCGCCGTCCCCTACTCCTACGAGTGCA
Organism: Alphaproteobacteria bacterium; assembly: GCA_965219135.1. Taxonomy (GTDB): domain Bacteria; phylum Pseudomonadota; class Alphaproteobacteria; order VGEJ01; family VGEJ01; genus CAYUNL01. Next base: position 2,442,865 of record CBDCMV010000003.1, read on the forward strand.
ACGATTCGCCGTTCAGCGAGATCAACGGCTTCAATACCGGGGATGACTACTTCGCCTACCACAAGGACGCCTTCGACATGTTCTACGCCGAGGGCGCCAGCGAACCCAAGATGATGGCGATGGCGGTCCACGACCGCCTGATGGGCCGCCCCGCCCGCGCCGCCGGCCTCGCGCGTTTCCTCGACTACGTCCTCACCCACGACAAGGTGTGGATCTGCACCGGCCTCGAAATCGTCCGCCACTGGATCGAGCACCACCCCTACCGCGGGGAGTGAGGCCGAGCCCGGCTCTGCGAGGGCTAGTGTGATCGGCCGTAAGTCGCGACTCGAAATGCCTCAGGACCGTGCGTCGCTCCGACTGCTCGTGATCCAAGATGTCAGGCTAGGAGCGTGCGCCGCAGAAAGGTCCGCGCGGCAAAGTTGATAGCGGACGGGTTGTGGGTGGATTTGCGCAGGGGGAGCCCCGAAGAGGGAGCCGAACAGATGGCGAAATGGCAGGCCTGGGTCGGCGGCCTTGGCGATGCCGCGGTCAACCCCGGCACCCCGTTGGGCAAGTCCAAGATGGTAAGCGCCGCGGGCGTATCCGACGATGTTGGGTCCAATCCCCTGACCGGGTTTTCTATCGTGAAAGCCGACACCATGGATGCCGCACTGGAAATCGCCAAGGAATGCCCGTTCCTCGAAATCGGCACGCTGGAAGTCGCAGAAGTGAAGGAAATGTAGCCACCCCTCGCCACCCGGTGTCACACCATGCTCGATCCGGTCATCAAGACAATTGAGGTTCCCTGCAGCCAAGAAAAGGCGTTCGGGGTGTTTGTTAGCGAAATGGGCAGCTGGTGGCCGCTGGACAAGCGCTCGATGTCGATGCACGCCGGCGCACCGGCCAAGGCCCTGCACATCGAACCGAAGCTGGGTGGCAAGATCGTCGAGCTAGGCCACGATGACACCGAGCACCTGTGGGGGACGATACGGTCCTACGATCCCCATGATTCGATCAGTATGGATTTTCACATGGGACTGCCGGCGGAAACCGCAAGCCTAGTCGAAGTGCGGTTTACCGCCCTTGGCAGTGAACGAACGCGGGTCGAACTCACCCAGAGCAATTGGGAAGCATTCGGCGAGTTGGCCGAAATGATGCGGGGTGGCTACGGCTCCGGCTGGGTGATTATTTTCGAAGAGGCATACCAGTCGGCTTGCGGCGGGTGATGTCAGCGCCGCGCGGCCGGGTACGCCGAGTTGCGGGGAATCGGTAAGCTGGCTCATATCCACACATCATCCTGTGCCGTCCGCTCGCCACCTTCTTGGGCACGCCGCGTGGCTCGATGAGCAGCAGCTTCACTTCATCCCTGGCGAATGGCTTGTGCTCGACGCCCTTTGGGACGACAAACATTTCACCCGTTGACAGCTCAACCTTTCCGTCGCGGAAATCGATCCGCAAGTCACCGTCGATGACGATGAATGTTTCGTCCGTGTCTCGATGCTCGTGCCAAATGAAATCACCTTCGATTTTTACCAATTTGATCTGGTAGTCATTCATTTCGGCAACGACTTTTGGCCTCCACTGCTCGCCGAAGAGCTCGAACTTTTTCTCGAAGTTGATAGCTGAGTGCTCCATGGGGGTGTTCCCTCCCGCTCGTGAATGTGTTGAAGCGCCTAGTCCGCCTCACTGAGCGCCATCGCAATACGAGCCGCGGCCGCCGCGTTGTGTTCGACCAGCGCGACGTTCGCCTCCACCGTCCGGCCCTCGCTTAGTTGGGCGAGCCGGTCCAAGAGGAACGGGGTCAGCGCGGCGCCGCGCACACCGCGCTCCACCGCCTCGCGGTGCGCCTGATCGATCCACCGCTCCAGCTCGGCGCCCTCGATCGCGTATGCCGCCGGGATCGGGTTGGCGATCACCACCCCGCCCGTGAGATCGAGTGCGACGCGTTGCCGCAGCACTTTGGCGACCGCCGCCGGTCCGTCGAGCGCGGTCTCGAGCGGCAAGCCGGAATCCCGTGCGTGAAAGACGGGGAAGCGGTCGGTGCCAAGGCCGATGACCGGCACGCCCAACGTTTCCAGGACCTCGAGCGTCTTGGGGAGGTCGAGGACGGACTTGGCGCCGCTGCACACCACCGCAACCGGGGTGCGGGCGAGTTCGGTCAGGTCGGTGGAAACATCGAAGGTGTGCTGGGCGCCGCGGTGGACGCCGCCGATGCCGCCCGTGGCCAGGACGCCGATCCCGGCAACCGCCGCGCACACCATCGTCCCGGCGACCGTCGTCGCGCCGTCGCCACCGGCGGCAAGCACCGTCGCGAGATTGGCGCGGCTGATCTTGGCGATGTCGGTGGTGCGGGCCAGGTGTTCGAGGTCTTCGCTGCCGCACCCGATGCGGATCCGTCCACCCCGGACGGCGATCGTCGCCGGTGTCGCGCCCTCGGCCGCCACGATCGCTTCGACGGCGCGCGCCACTTCGAGATTGCGCGGTTGCGGCAAGCCGTGGGCGATGAGAGAGGACTCGAGCGCCACCACCGGACCGCGCGCCGAGATCGCGGCGGCGACCGGCGCCGCGATTTCCAGGCTGCGCTTCACTCGCGGGCCTCGGCGCGTGCGGCCCGTGCCGCGAGCACCTCGAGATCCAGCGCCGGCGGCACCGGGCCGTTGCATTCGACGGCAAGGCTCGCCATGGCCAGGCCGCGCGCGACGGTATCGGTGAGCGCGGCGCCGCGGAGGAGTCCATCGATAGCCCCGGCGGCGAACGCATCCCCGGCGCCGTTGACGTCGCGAACCGCGCTCGGTAGCGCGGGCCACACCGCCGAGGCCTCCGCGGCGGCCGCGGCGACTCCGCGCGAGCCGAGCGTCACGTACGCCGCGCCCGGACCGCCCTCGCGCAGCGCGTGGCAGGCCGCCAAGGCGTCCTCGGATTCCACCATGCGGCCGCTGAGCACGGCAGCCTCGGACCGGTTGGCGAACAACGCCTCGAGCCGCCCGAGGCACGGCCGTAGGCGCCCGGCCTTGGCCGGCGAGACCGCGCATGCGAACACCCGTCGCGCCGCGGCGAGCGCCGCCAGGCTCTCGGCGGGCAGGTTCGCGTCGACCACCCACGTCGGCCAATCGGCGAATCGATTGCCCAGGTCCGCGACCAAGGTCGGGTCCAACGCGTCGTAGATCGCACCCTCGGAGAGCCCGGCGACCAGTTCGCCGCCACGGTCGAGAATCGCCGTGTACGAGGCCGTGGGGTGCTCGGCGCAGCGCACGACCGCACCAACTTCGATACCCCTATTGGCCAGCCCCTCCACCAGCGTGTCGCCCTCGGCGTCTCTACCGAGCGCGCTCACCAGCGCCACCCGGCGGCCGAGCAGCGCGAGGTTGGCCGCGACGTTGTGCGCCACCCCGCCCGGGGCTTCGTCGATGGTCACCGGGTTGGAGGCGCCGCGCGCGAATTCGCCGTGGCAGCGCGCGATGCGATCGACGTGGGCGGCGCCGATGCACACGACCCCGCCCGTCGTCGCTCCGCTCACACGCGCCACGATGCCGGCGGCAGGTATCGCTTGTCCTGAAACCTGCGAAGCCACTGGGTCATCGAGCGCTCGGTGTCCACCACCTCGTGGAAGCCTGCCTCGTGGAGCTTGATCGGCGACATGACGGCCGGGTTGACGCGAGTCGGATCGTCGATGCCGAAGAGCGAATCGATGTACTGAAACGACAGCCCGACGAAGCGCTCGAGATCGGGCGAGCGTAGGTCGTGCTCGGCGCGCACCCGGTCCCATACCGGCGCACGCTGGGGCATCTCGGTGGCCAGGCGCATCGGCACGCGGTCGCCGGGCTCCATCCCGAAGGCTTTCGCGAGCGCCGGCCACACGGCCTCCCACATGAAGACGTCGCCGTTGGTCATGTTGAAGATCTCGTCGCGGGCGGCCGGGGCCTCACCGGCCCAGGCGATGGCGTGGGCCAGAAGCTCGGTGTCGGTCGCCTGGGCGACGGTGGTTTCGCCGCCGGGGTAGTGGAGCGGCTCGCCCTCGGCCTTGAGCACCGCGGCGTAGGCGCCTAGCGCGGGGATCGGATTCATCGCGCTGGCGAAGGATTCGCCGCAGATGCTGGCGGGGCGAAAGATCGTCCAGTGCCATGCGCGCTCCGCCCGCATCGCCCTGAGATAATCCTGTTGCGGCCAATAGAACATCGCCACGTCGCGCGCGTCATCGCGCCCCTCGCGCGAGGGAATCGCCACCGGCCGGACGTGGACGCCATAGGACTTGCCGCCCTCCATCATGGTGACGTGGCATAGCCCGGGCGAGGCGCCGTCGACCGCGTCGAGGACATTCTTGAACATCCGCACGTTGGTCGCGAGGTGCTCCGGCTCGCGCCAGCCCGCCACCAGCTGCGCCTGCTCGTAGAGCGCGGCGTAGACCAAATGGGTCGTCCCCGCCGCCTCGCGCCCGAGGATCTCGCCGCACCCCGCGTCGTCGGTCAGGTCGACGGCAACGAAGCGGGCGTCCAATTCGTCGTGCGGCGGCCGCCGCGACACCACCGTGACCTCGCACCCCGACAACGCGCAGTAATGCCGCGCCGCCTCGAATCCTACCAGCCCCGAGGCGCCGGCCACCAACACCTTCTTGCTCACAACGGCCTCCCTTTTTACGAAGCTTACTCCAGCCGCGCGCTCTCGGGCATCGGTTTGAGCGCAGCGGCAAACACGATAGTATCGGTGCCCAGGGAAGCGAGGAAAGACGATGAGCGCGGAACGCGACTACGGCCTCAAAGGCGGCGTCGGCAACGCCGTCGGGCTGGACGCCGACGAGATCGAGGAGCGGGTCGAGGTCGAGTGGTTTAGCTGTACCGTAGACCGCAAGGAGCTCAAGCGCCTGATCGCCCGCCGCGACGGGCCGGCGTTGCGTTACTTCGGCTTGTGGGCGGTGCTGATGGTTGGCTCGGGCGCGGCCGCGTTTCTGGCCTGGCCCTCGCCGTGGTGCATTCCCGCCTTCTTGGTTTACGGCGTTCTTTACTCGATCAGCGATCACCACTCCCACGAGCTTTCGCACGGGACGGTCTTCCGGTCCCGCTGGCTCAACGAGGCCTTCCTGCGCGTGGCCGGGTTCATGACCCTGCACGAAAGCCATTACTGGCGCTGGTCCCACACCCGGCACCACACCGAAACGATCATCGTCGGGCGCGACCCCGAGATCGCCTTTCCGCGCCCGCCCAACTGGGGGGCGTTGCTCGACCTATTCTTCCTGAAAAGCGGGGTCCAGCAAATTCGCAATATTCTGATCCACGCGAGCGGACGTCTGACCCCGAACGCCAAGGAGTTCATTCCCCAGTCCGAGTGGAAGAAAGTGATCGGCCTGTCACGCGCCTACACTGCGGTATTCATCGCCGTCATTGCCGCCTGTGCGGCGACCGCGAGCGTCTTGCCTGCCCTATTCGTGGTGCTGCCGCGCTTCTACGGCGGCTTCATGGCCCAGATCTACAACGGCAGCCAGCACGCCGGGCTGGCCGAGAACGTGCGCGACCACCGCCTCAACTCGCGCACCGTACTCATGAGCCCGGTTTCGTGCTTCCTTTACATGAACATGAACTACCACATCGAGCACCACATGTTCCCCATGGTCCCCTTCCACGCGTTGCCGCGCCTCCACGAGTTGATCAAGGATCAGTGCCCGCCCGCGTACCACGGGTTGCGCGAGGCCTACGCCGAAATCATACCGACGCTCGTGCGCCAGATTCGCGACCGCACCCATCACGTGGTACGCCAATTGCCGGCCGCGGCGTGACGCGGCAACCGATGGAGGGAGGATCTACGATGGAGCGCGAGTGGGTAGACAAGGGCCGCAAGGTTCGCTGGGAGATCATCGGCAAGGATGTGATGAACCCCATCGCCGCCGGTCTGAACGACATGACTGAGGACGTGCAGGATTATGTCAACGGCTTCGCCTGGGGCGAGGTCTTCATCCGCGAAGGCCTGCCGCCACAGACCCGTCTCCTCATCAACATCGCCACGCTCGCCGCACTCGGCGAGCGCGACGTCCTGCGCCACCATGTCCGCGCCGCCGCGCGCCACGGCTGCACGCGGGTCGAGATCCGCGAGGCACTGATTCAGTCGGGGTCCATCGCCGGCCTGGTCCGCGCGACGCTGGCCTGCACAGTCGCCCAACAGGTGCTCGACGAGCTCGACAAGGCCGAACAGAGTTAGCCTTGAAAGTACTCTTCACCGATCGCGTCTGGGGCGACGCATCGGTCGAGACGCGGATCGTCGAAGCCGCCGGACACACGCTGATCGATGCCAATCTCGGCCGCCCGTCGGCTGAGGAGGTGGTGGCCTTGGTCGCCGCCGAGCGCCCCGACGCGCTTCTCGTGTGCTTCGCGCCGATCGCGGCGGCGGTGCTCGAGTGCGCCGACCTCAAGATAATCGCGCGTACCGGCATCGGCGTCGACAACGCCCCGGTCGAGGCGGCACGGGCCCGCGGCGTTCCGGTCACCAACGTGCCCGACTACTGCGTCGAGGAGGTCTCCGATCACGCCGTGGCCCTGGCGCTCGCCCTATTGCGCCATATCCCCGATCTCAACGCCCTCACCCAGACCGGCGCGTGGCGACCGGATGCCGAAACCTTCACGCGGTTTCGTCACCTCACCGCCGGTATCGTCGGCTGCGGTCGCATCGGCTCGGCGACCGCGCGCAAGTTCGCCGGCCTCGGAATGGCAATCGTCGGACACGACCCGTTCGTCGACAGCGGCGAGGACTTCGAGATGGTGGATCTCGATTCGCTGGCCGCCGCCGCCGACGTCATCTCGCTGCACGCCCCCTTGAGCGAGGGCACCCACCATCTGGTCTCTGATGGGTTCCTGTCGCGCACCAAGCCCACGGCGATCGTGGTCAACACCGCGCGGGGTCCGCTGATCGACACCCAGGCCTTGGTGCGCGCCCTCGATGCGGGGCGAATCGGCGGCGCCGCGCTCGATACCGTCGAGGGCGAGCCCGCGGTGCCGTCGGCGCTGACCGGCCGCGCCAACGTGATCCTCACACCACACGTCGCGTTCTCGTCCGCGCAATCGCTCGAAGAGCTGCGCCGTCGCACCGCCGAGGAGGTCGTCCGCGCCCTCGCCGGCGAGCCGCTGCTACACCCCGTCTAGGGCGACCGCGCTCGGCGGGACGACCACGGGAGATTTTTTTGCTAGCATGCCGCGCCCCGGTCCCGCCGAGGGGGACGGGGCCGGGAGGCAGCGGTTCGGGGTATGAGCGAGACGGTCTATCGCATGGGCGTCGACATCGGCGGGACCTTCACCGATTTCGCCCTTTACGACGAATCCGCGCGCACGGTTTCCATTCACAAGCGGCTGACCACGCCCGAGGACCCGGCGCGGGCCGTGCTTGCCGGCATCGAGACGCTCCTCGCCGAGGCCGGCGTAGCGGTCACCGACGTCGCTGGCGTGGTGCACGGCACGACGCTCGTCACCAACGCGGTCATCGAGCGCCGCGGCGCCAAGACCGGGATGCTGGTAACCGCGGGCTTTCGGGACCTCCTCGATATGGGGCTGGAGACCCGCTACGACCTGTTCGACTTGCGGCTTGCCTTCCCGCCGCCCTTGGTGCCGCGCGCGCTGCGGCGCGAGGTCGACGAGCGGGTGCGCCACGACGGCACCATCGAGCGCCCCCTTGACGGCGCGTGTGCGCTCGACGCGGCGGCCGAGCTGGTCGCCGGCGAAGGCGTCGAGGCGCTCGCCGTCTGCCTCTTGCACGCCTACGCCAACCCCACCCACGAGGAGGCGATCGGCGCGGCGCTGGCCGAGGCCCTTCCCGAGCTCGCGGTCAGCTGTTCTTCGGCGGTGCTGCCGCGCATGCGTGAGTACGAGCGCTGGACGACGACAACGATGAACGCCTATGTGCAGCCGATGTTCGGGCGCTATCTCGACCGCCTGGTCGCCGGACTCGGCGGCATCGGTTTTACCGGACGATTGTTCATCATGACCTCGGCGGGCGGCATGCTGACGCCCGAGACGGCGCGACGCTTTCCGGTACGGGCGCTAGAATCCGGCCCCGCCGCCGGGGTCCTGATGTCGGCCTTGCACGGCCGGGCGCTCGAGCTGCCGGAGCTCTTGTCGTTCGATATGGGCGGCACCACCGCCAAGGGGGCGCTGGTGCGCGGCCACGCGCCGATCCGCAAATACGAGATGGAGGTCGCGCGGGTTCACGGATTCAAGCGCGGCAGCGGCCTTCCGGTTCGGATTCCGGCGATCGACATGATCGAGATCGGCGCCGGCGGCGGCTCGATCGCCGCGCTCGATGAACGCGGCGTGATCGCCGTCGGGCCGCGCTCGGCCGGCGCCGATCCCGGACCCGCGTGCTATGGCCGAGGCGGGACCCAGCCGACGTTGACCGATGCCAATCTCTTGCTCGGCTACCTCGATCCGGGCTTCTTCCTGGGCGGCGAGATGGCGCTCGACCGCGAGGCCGCCGAGCGGGCGGTGGGCACCCTGGCCTCGCGCCTTGGGGTCGAGCCCCCACGCGCGGCCTTCGGCGTCCACGAGACGATCAACGAAGACGTGGCGCGCGCCTTCCGCGTTCACGCCGCCGAGCGCGGGTTCGATTATCGGGCGGCCGCGGTCATCGCGTTCGGCGGCTCGGGTCCGGTCCACGCGCTCAACGTCGCGCGCAAGCTGCGAGTGCCCAAGGCGGTGTTTCCCGTCGGCGCCGGGGTCATGTCGGCGCTCGGCCTGCTGGCGAGCCCGTTGTCCTTCGAAATCGCGCGATCCTACCGGGTCGTCCTCGACGATCTCGACGCGGTGCACTTCGCCGCCACGGTGCGCGGGCTCGAAGACCAAGCGGCGGGATTTCTCATCGCCGCCGGTATCGAACGCGACTCGGTTCGGTGCCGCCACGCGCTCGACATGCGTTTCCGCGGCCAAGGCCACGAGATCGAGGTCGTCCTGCCCGAAGGAAGCGGCCTGGAAACCGCGTTCGCAGATCTCTCATCCCTGTTTCGCCGCGCCTACGCCGAGATCTTCGCCTCGAGCCCGCTGGCCGAGGCCCTGGAGATCGTCAACTGGAAGGTGGAGGCGCGCGGGCCCGCGGACGGGCTCGGGTCCGACTATCGCGTGCTGGCGCCGCCGGGAAGCGGCGGCACGGACAACGCCCGCAAGGGAGTGCGGCCAGCCTACATCGCCTCTGCCGGTGGCTTTCGCGACTGCCCGGTCTATGACCGCTACGCCCTCGGTCCGGGCATGAGCATCGAGGGTCCGGCGCTGATCGAGGAACGTGAATCCACTTGCGTGCTCGGCACCGGCGATCGCCTCGGCGTCGATGACCGCGACAACCTGATTGCCGAGCTCGCCTACGACGATGAGGGACCGAGATGAGCGCCCCCGCCCTGGACGCGGTCAGCCTGGGCATCATGTGGGACCGCCTCGTCGCCATCACCGACGAGATCGTTTCGTCCTTGGTGCGCACCTCGTTCTCGACCATCGTCCGTGAGAGCTATGACCTTACCGTGGTCGTGCTCGACGCCGAGGGGCGGCTGATGGCGCAGGGCAGCTACAGCATTCCGGTGTTCATCGGCACCGCCCCGGTGACGCTGGGCCATATGCTCGAGCGCTTCCCGGCCGAGTCCCTCGTGCCCGGCGATGTCGTCATCACCAACGATCCCTGGATGGGGACCGGCCACCTGTTCGATATCAACGTCATGCGGCCGGTGTTCAAGGCTGGGCGAATCGTCGCCTACACCCTCAGCATCACTCACCTGCCCGACGTCGGCGGCACGGGCTTCAGCGCCGCGGCCAGCGAGATCTATCACGAAGGCCTGCGCCTACCGATTACGAAGCTCGTCCGGGGCGGCGAGATCGACGGCTTCATCCTCGACCTGGTGCGGGCCAACGTGCGCGCCCCCGACCAGGTACTCGGCGATCTGATGGCGAACGTCACCTGTAACGAGGTCGGCGCGCAACGGCTGTTGGAGTTCATGGACGAGTACGGGCTGGACGATCTCCATATGCTCTCGGCGGCGATCCGCGAGCAATCCGAGCGCGTGACCCGCGAGCGAATCGCGGCGATGCGCGACGGCCGCTACCGCAACCGCATTTCGATCGAGGGCACCGACGCGCCCATCGAGCTCGCCTGCGAGGTCGTCATCGCGGGTCGTGACATCGCGATCGATTTCGCCGGGACCGGACCGACCGTCGCCCGCGGCGTCAACGTGCCCTTGTGCTACACCCGGGCGATGGCGCTCTACGCCGTCAAGTGCGTCACCGCGCCGGCGCTTCCCAATAACCAAGGCGCGACCGTGCCCGTACGCGTCGAGGCGCCGAGCGGATCGATCCTGAACGCGCTGGCGCCCGCGGCCACCGGTGGCCGCCACACGATCGGCCACTTCGTCACCCCGCTCGTATTCGGCGCGCTCGCCCAGGCGGCGCCCGGTCACGTTCAGGCCGATTGCGGCAACATGGACCTGATCACCTTCCACGGCACCCATCCCGACGGCCGGCCGATCGCCACCATCTATTTCGCGGCCGGCGGGTTCGGCGCGCTGTCGGGCCACGACGGCGCCAACACCACGCCGGGGCCCTCGAACATGGGGGTGGTGCCGGTGGAGGTGTGGGAGAGCCTGACCGGAACGACGATTCTGCGCAAAGCGCTTTTGCCCGATTCCGGCGGCCCCGGCGCGGCCCGTGGCGGGCTTGGCCAGGAAGTCGTCATCCGCAACGATAGCGGGCGGCCCATGACCGTCTTCAGCATGGCGAACCGCACCGAGTTCCCCGCGCTCGGTTTCGCTGGCGCGGGGCCCGGTGGGCGGCGCGAGCACCGCATCGATGGCCAGCCGGTCGATCCCAAGGGCGCCCACACCCTGGCGCCGGGCGCACGGCTCACGCTGATCGAGGCCGGCGGCGGCGGCTTCGGCGATCCGGCCGCGCGCGATCCGGCCAAACTCGTCGCTGACCTCGCCGAAGGCTTCGTCACCGCCGAAGGCGCGAAGCGCGACTACGGTTTCGAGCGCTAGACCGAGACCCTAGCCAGACCAGGGATCGAACGCAGCCACGCCACCATCGTCGAAGTCTCGCGTGTTGCGCGTGGCGATCGTCAGGCGGTGCTGAATGGCGGTGCCGGCGATCAGGGCGTCGGCAAGTTGCAACGTACGACCCTTGTCGGCTGCGTCGGCACGCAGTTGCGCCGCCTCGGTCGCGGTCGCCTGCTCGATGGGAAGGATACGCGCGAGCCACGACGGACCGGGGGCCGCCCTCGATTCCCGACTGTGGCGCCAGGCATTTGTTGCCTGCACGGCCGTCGCGATAGTACGCGACACTACGGCATGAGTCATTCGCCATTGCGGGGTTCGAGGGGTTCAGCGTCGGACGCCGCGCCGTGCGTCAGGGACGCAATCCCCGAACTGGCGAGCCGGTCGCCGTCCCGGGGTCGAAGGTTCTGTCGTTCAAGGTGGCGAAAGCCCTTCGCGACGCGGTCAACGAATAGCATTGTGCGACAGGCGGTTTCGTGCTCGCCATCCGATGGGCAACTCGGCCGCCCCCTTTTGTTGGGGGTTATATACCTGACTTAAGCGGAGCGCCTTTCTTGCTCCTCGTCGCGCTTCCGCTCCGCTTAGTCAGGTATGATCCCCTATATGATCCCCAACACTAAGGAGAGCACTGTGCAGCAAGAGCAGACTGTAGGTGTATTTCTGGACTTCCCCGTGGTGGGAGAGGACGGACGTATCGATCGCATCTACCCGAAAGCAAACTTCTCAGAGCTGATATCGCATGGCGCGAAATGCGGCAGACGTGGCGCACGCAGCAGGGGGATCCCAGCTATCAGTTCGACACCGCGCTGCCCTCACCGGTAGAGGGCGCGTCGGCGCCGCACGAGCCCGAGGCAGGCTCGATCGGCGACCTGGCGCCGGCGGAGCTTCGCTGATCCGAGAAGGGCTGCCGGTCAGCCGAGCGCCGATTGGGGCCTTTTGACCGCGCGCGCCTTGGTGTCGCTAGCTCGTCGTTTCATCGTGGGAGACGAGACGCCTGTTTTCGATTTCTTGGTATATGTCATTGACCCGGTAGACTTCCGCCGCGAGGGAAAAGTAGCCGCTGTAGGCGATCTCCCCGGGGGTTACGTCGTAGTGATAGTGCCCGGCCTGAGGGAGATCGCCGCGATGGAAAAAGTGGGTGTGCTCACCCGACGGCCTCAAGTGCAGGTAGGTCCCCGTTGGATCGCCGGTCCAGAATACCGACAGGCACACGAGGTCCGGACCCATGTGCTCGTAAAACTGCAAAAAGTCGGCCACCACCCGTTCGCTCTTGGTGTCATAGTAGTGATGCGTGATGCACTCGTAGTCGGGGGAGACGTGGGAACGGATTCGGCCGGCATCGACCACGAATACGCCGCCCACGCCAAGCTGTTGTTCGTTTCGAACCGGCAGATGATCGATCAAGCTTTGTCGAATCGCTTGGGGAAAAGAGGCTTGATCCCCAATCCGTCGCGCGACTCGGATCATGATGACCGGCACCCGTTTGCCCTCGGAAAGAAACAGGTTGGAGAGACCGCTGTGCAGGGTAGACGGGTAGTCCTCGACCACACAGGCTTTGTCGGCTCCAACGCGCGCCACTTTCGAGCGGTTGGCGCCGTTTAATTGAAGAGTCGGGATCCACTCGCCAACGTGCCCGTCGAGCATCCGCCGATGCGCCATCCCGGCGCCCAGGATCGCCGCTTCGGGATGATCGCACAGCACCGCGATCTTCGCCGTATCGAGCTCGATGTCGCGGTATTTGGGGTTGTGGGCGTACGGCTCGCCACCCACATCCACCAGACACGTCGAACCGCTGATGCCCGCCGCGGCACAGCCCAGCGTCGTCAAGTCGGGACAGGCGACGACCTCAACCGCGACCGAGGCATAATTGGCCTCTAACCCGGTCTGAATGGCCGGGACCACCGCTTGCAATTCGGGCGTCCACAAGCTGGCCTTTCTTGTCGTGAGATCGGTTTTCATGGCGCCAACCTGTCGATCGGACTTGCCAGACTAGAAACTTTCCCTGCGCGCGCGGCCCGCATCGACCATGGGCCCGCCCCGCGGGGCGGTTCTGTGTATCACGCGCCGTCGCGGCGAAAAATACGAACTAGCCTTCGGCCGCCGCGATGTGCGGATTCTGTTTCTTGCCCCACCGCTTGGTCATGCGCGCGTGCGTTTCCGCCGAGCCGTCGTGAAAGGTGCCGAACCAGCGGTCGAAGGGCACCAGGGTGGTGCCATAGTTGCACTCGAAGTAGCGGTGGTGCAGGTAGTGAAAGTAGTCGCTCGGAAGCGAGACCTTCTTCGTCACCTCGAGCTTGTCGAACCCGGCGTGCCCGGGGGCCGGCGCCAGCGCCGCCCACTGCAGCGCGAACATCGCGTGGATCGGATGCGAAGGCACGACCCAGAAGATCAGGACACTCGAGAAGTAAATAATGTGCTCGATGGGGTGCATCGACAAGCCCGACCATGGACCGACATTGACGTTCTTATGGTGCACGTAGTGCGCGCTCCGGTAGAGCGGTTTCCAGTGGGTCAGGCGGTGCGTGAAATAGAAGTGCACCTCGTGCCAAATTAGGATGGCTAATAGCACCAACGCGAAGTAGACGGGCTGGTCTTGCCAGTCCACATAGGGGATCAGGCCGTTGGCGTAGGCCCACATCATCAGCGCTTCGTAGGCGGTCCAGACGGTGCAGCCGCTGGCCACGTTCCAAAAGACGTTGTCGCTCAGCTGACTTCCCCACAGGAACGTCGGGTTCTTCGAGCCGAACCATTTCGGATTGAACTTGTGCCTCGCGCCTTGGCCCCGGAAGGTGTAGAGCCGCAGATGCAGCCCCCCTACGAACAGCACCAACAGGCCGAGATTGCGACCGTATATCTGCGCGATCCAGTCGGGCCGGAACTCGGCCATCCGGGAGAGCTCGGGCTGGGTATAGAGCCAGGTCGCGATCGCGATCAGCCAAAACAGGGCGTTCCACGGCAACACGTAGCCGGGACACCCGAACAGCACTTCAGCGCCGCCGTCGGACGTGGCGGCCAAGACCAAAGCGGCGCCATCGCCGGGCGCTCCGCCGGTTGCCATTCTCCTCGGGAATCTCGAGTACCGGCGAGCGCATCAGACATTTGCCCCTCCTCGCCTCTGCCGAATCGAAGTGTGCCCGCCCCGAGCCCGCAACACAAGACATGCGCTGCGCACGTCCACTGCGGTCAGATGTTAAGGGCACCTCTAAGAATTGGTGCTGCATCGGGGTCTCGTTGGGGTGGTCGTCGATGTGGAGGCACGGGATGGGCAATCCGTACCGGTCCTTTTCGGAGCCGTGCAAGCTCACGCGGTTGGTGGCCACCGCCAGGTCCTCGCCCAGGACGCCGAGTCCGACGACGCGGCTGTAGGCCTCCATCCAGCCGGCATACGCGCCGCCCCACTTCCCCGGCTTGAGACTTGCCGCGAAGACCGGAAGGCCACAGGTCGTGGCAAGGATGTAAAAGCCGCCGGCGAAACCGCGGTTGGGGTCGTGCCTCGCCTCGTCGCGGACCAGGCCGGCGACCTGGATGCCGCGGTGCATATTCACCGGCCGATCGAACTCGGCGAACAGGTTACCCGAGCTGTGCCGCATGTAGTACCGGCCCAGGAGGCCCTAGCCGTTCGCCAGGCCCTGGGGAAAGGCGCTCGACTCCGAGTTCAGCAGCAGCCGCACCGTTTCGATCGAATTGCCGGCGACACACACCGCGCGCGCGGCTTGCACGTGCTCGCGCCCCTCCCTGTCGACGTACAGCACGCCACGCACGCGTCCGTCATCGCCGTGCTCGATCCTCAGCGCCATACTCTCGGCGCGCAGCTCGCACCGGCCGCTCGCTTCCGCCCGCGGCAGCTCGCTGTTCGCCGTCGACCACTTGGCGCCCGAGGCGCATCCCTGCATGCAAAAGCCGATCTGATCACACGCGTTGCGGCCGTTGCGCGGCTTCGAGTTGATCGCCATGTTGTTCACGCGCACGTCGGTGTAGCCGATGCGCCGCGCGGCGGCGGCCATGACCTTGTAGTTGTTGGCGCCCGAGGCGCATCCCTGCATGCAAAAGCCGATCTGATCACACGCGTTGCGGCCGTTGCGCGGCTTCGAGTTGATCGCCATGTTGTTCACGCGCACGTCGGTGTAGCCGATGCGCCGCGCGGCGGCGGCCATGACCTTGTAGTTGTTGGTCGGCGGATGCCGGGGAATGCCGTGTGTCCCCGTTACCCCCATCTTGTCCTCGGCCCTGTCGTAGAAAGGCTCGAGCTCGACGAGCCCGAACGGCCAGTCGGCGATCTCGGCCCCGGGAATCGCGCCGTAAAGGGTCGCGGAACTGAACTCGTGATCCAAGATCCTCAGGCACGTGCCGCCCCAATGGTGCGTCGAGCCGCCCACCGCCTTGCACATCGACGTGGGCTTGTATGGGAAGGTGCGGGCGATGATCGAGGAGCCGGTGCACACCCGCGGGTCGCTCCAGCTGAGTTTGGCATCCATTGCGACTTCATCGTTCTCGATTTCGTCTGGATCGACGTGCCGCCCGGCTTCGAGGATCACGACGTCGATGCCCTTGCCCGTAAGCTCGTCGGCGAGCGTCCCGCCGCCCGCGCCCGAGCCAATGATGACGACCGCGGTGTCGTCGTCATGATCGTAGGTGACCGCGGCCAGCGCGCCGGCGGACCGCTCGACGTCAGCCGTCATTGATCCTCCTCCACCGCGCCACTATTAGCCGACAAGCGGCCGCCACGCCAGCCGCGCCAGCCGATCGACGTTGCGTCATTCGGGCCCGCGCCGGTGGCGTGGTTCTCCGACCTGCCGTCTCCACCGGAACGTGGGCGGCGCGACTGGCGTCGAAGCAGGATGGCGGGCCCGCCGACCCTGTTTCGGGAGAGGCCTTTGCCAACCCATTGAAATTGGCGGAGGGGGTGGGATTCGAACCCACGGTGCGCGCGAGCGCACAACGGTTTTCGAGACCGCCCCGTTCGACCACTCCGGCACCCCTCCGCGGTCGGTACTTCAAGCACCTACGGGCCAGGCTCGGCCAGCAAGAACTGGCGACTGGCACCCGTTCGGCACCGGGGCCTAGTCTTCTAGCGCCGATCGCTGGGCTGCGTCCACTTTTGTCCGCCAGGGAGCCCGCGGGAGTAAGTGTCCATGGTCACCGATACGGAGGAGTGACCAAGGCGCTGGCAGGCGAGGAGTGAAAAGGGCCTCATTGGCCGGCTACGCATAATCGATCACGACCGGTCGGTTTGTCGCCAGGGATTCGGTCGCCGCCTCGGCGATGATTTGGGCCCGCAGGCCGTCCGCCAGGGATGGGGCCACCGGCTCGCCCGATTGGACGCCGCGAATGAACGCATCCAGCGCCGCCGCGAAGGTCTCGTGCCTGAAAATCGCCGGCTCCGGCGCGGTGGCGCTCAACGTGACGCCGGCGTCCGCCGCATGCGCGATCTGCCCCGCTTGACCGGGGTCCCACTGGAGCAAGCCGAGCGCGCCATAGACCTCGATGCGCTCGTGAACGCCGAAGGCCGAACGGCGGCCATTGGTGATCTGGCACAGCGCGCCATTGGGCATTTTCAGGGTGATCATGACCGTGTCGACATCGCCGGCCTGCCCAATCTCGGGGTCCACCAGACAGGCGCCGGTGGCGTGTGCCTCCACCGGCGCCTCGCCCGTCAGCCAGCACAGCAGGTCCAGATAGTGAATGGCCTTGTCGCGTATGAAGCCGCCGGACACCTTGACATAGGCGAGCGGCGGCGGCTGGAAGTCGCGGGCCATCATGTGCACGACCTCCACCGGACCAATGTCACCGTCCAGGATGCGCTGACGAATGGCCTGGAGCTCGGGCAGGAAACGACGGCGAAATCCCACGAATATCGGCGCCACAGCGTCGCGAGCCTCGACCGCAAACGTCCGGGCTTTGGACAGATCGAGGTCGACGGGCTTTTCGCAATAGGCGGCCTTGCCCGCGCGCAGCGCCCCGCGCAGCAGGTCAATATGGGTGTTGGTCGAGGAAGCGATGAGGACCGCGTCGACGGCGTCGGCGGTCCAGATCTCGTCGGGAGATTGCGCGACCTTGCCGCCCAGAGCCGCCACCATCCGCCGCGACGCCGAAGCCTCGACGTCATAGACGTGGCTCAATTCGGCCTCGGGGTGATTGACGATATTCTGGGCGTGAACCCAACCGACCCGGCCGGCGCCGAACAAGGCGAATTGCATCTGTTTCTCCGGATGAGCGGCGGCGGTCAGCTTGGGCGGCGCCGAGGCCGCCATGGCCATCCTAGCGCCAATCGTGCTGCTATGGATGAGACTAAACCGGTTGGAACGGGGGAGGCCTCTCACCGTGCAAGCCTATGACTACATTGTTGTCGGCGCCGGGGCGGCTGGCGCCGTGATCGCCTGCCGGTTGAGCGAGATGTCGGATGCGGCCGTGCTTCTGATTGAAGCCGGCCCGGCGGACAGAAATCCCAACATTCATCGACCGGCAGGGCTGTTCAAACTGTACGGCGGCGATCTGACCTGGAATTACCAGACCACGCCGCAACGCCATGCCGACGATCGCAACATGCTGTTCCTGCAAGGTCACGTGATGGGCGGCGGCAGTTCGATCAACGGCCAGGTTTTCACCCGCGGCTGTCCGGAAGACTACGACCGCTGGTCCGGCGAGGAGGGCTGCGCCGGATGGACGTTCAAGGATGTGCAACCCTATTTCGTGAAGTCGGAAGACAACGACGTCTTGGCCAATGACTACCATGGCGTCGGCGGGCCGCTGGGCGTCTCGACCATGGCGCCCGATCGGCTCACCAGGGTCTTCGTCCAGGCCTGCCAAGAGGCGGGAATTCCTTACACCGCCGACTTCAACGGCAAGTCACAGGCCGGCGCCGGGGTCTATCAGACGACGACCCGGGGCAGGCGCCGCTGTTCGACGGCGACCGGCTATCTCGCCCCCGTGCGGGGTCGCGCCAACCTCACGGTGCGCACGGGCTGCGTTGCGACCAAAATCCGTTTCGAGGGGCGCTGCGCCGTCGGCCTGGATTATCTCGACCAAGGCCGCGTCACGAACGTTCGCGCCGAGCGCGAAGTCATTGTGGCCGCGGGGGCCATCGGCTCGCCCAAGCTGCTGATGCTTTCGGGCGTCGGCCCCGCTGACCACCTGCGCGAGCATGGTATCGAAAGCGTGGCGAATCTGCCCGGGGTTGGACGAAATTTGCAGGACCATCTGGACGTCGACCTCGTTTATGGCGTCGACCCGATGCTGGGCCTCGACAAGTATCGCAACTGGCGCTGGATGCTTTGGGCCGGGGCGCAATACCAATTGTTCGGAACTGGGCCGGTCACGTCGACCATCGTCGAAGGCGGGGCGTTCTGGTTTGCGGACGAAAACGCGAAAACGCCCGACACGCAGTTTCATTTCCTGCCGGCGGCCGGGGTGGAACCGGGCGTGCCTCCGGTGCCGTCGGGTTCGGGCTGCACGCTCAACACCTGCTTTGTACGGCCACGGAGCCGGGGCGGCGTCACGCTGCAGAGCACCGATCCGGCGGCGAAGCCGTTGATCGACCCCAACTATCTCGCGGATCCCTATGACCTCGATATGTCGATCCGGGGCTTCAAGCTGATGCGCTCCATCATGGGCCAGAAGGCCTTCGCGGCGGTCGGTGGGCGCGAGCACTTTCCCGGTGATCGTGTGCAAACGGATGCGGACTGCGCGGCTTACGTGAAAGCCCATGGCCGAACCTCCTATCATCCGGTCGGGACCTGCCAGATGGGCGCAGGCGAGATGGCGGTGGTCGACCCATGCTTGCGGGTTGGCAGCATCGATGGTCTTCGCGTCTGCGACAGCTCGATCATGCCCAGCTTGATCAGCTCCAACACCAATGCGGCGGCGATCATGATCGGCGAAAAGGCGAGCGATTTGATCAAGGGCGTCGCCAGTCCGGTGGGCCGTGGTCATAGCGGCGAAGAGGCCATTAGGCGTTGACAGGCCTGGGCGTGGGGAGGATAGTCGCACTTGAGCGGCCGGCCCCGCGATGGGCGGGCCGCGTGCGGTTTGGGGCGATTGCGCCCCCGAGGCAAGGGCGATGTTCGCGGTCGTACGTACCGGCGGAAAGCAATACAAAGTCGCCGAGAACGACATCATCAAGGTCGAGCGGCTGGCCGCGGACGCGGGCACCAAGGTGACTCTCGATGACGTGCTCATGCTCGGCGCCGGCGCCGAGGTGACGGTCGGCGCGCCGGCGGTCTCGGGTGCCAGCGTGACCGCCGAGGTCCTCGCCCAGGTGCGCGCCGACAAGATCATCGTGTTCAAGAAAAAGCGCCGCAAGGGCTACCGCCGCACCCGCGGCCATCGCCAGGATCTGACCGTCCTGCGGATCACCGCGATCTCCGGACCCGGCGCCGCCAAGCCGGCGGCCAAGAAATCGGCGAAAGCCAAACCCGCGGCCAAGCCTGCGGCCAAGGCCGGGACTGAAACCAAGCCGGCGGCGGCGAAAGCCAAGCCCAAGCCTAAGGCGGCGACGAAGAAACCGGCCCGGACCAAGGCCGCCACGACCAAGGAGAAGGACTGATGGCGCACAAGAAGGCCGGCGGCTCTTCGCGCAACGGCCGTGATTCGGCGGGTCGCCGCCTCGGCATCAAGAGGTATGGCGGCGAGAGCGTGATTCCCGGCAATATCATCGTTCGCCAGCGTGGAACCAAATGGCGTCCGGGCAGCAACGTCGGACTCGGCAAAGACCACACCATCTTCGCGCTGGTCGCCGGCCGGGTCGCGTTCCAGAGCGGTCGCGGCAAGCGAACCACCGTCTCGGTCGAGCCATTGGGCTAGACGGCGGCGCCTCGGCGTCGGTACGGCCGCGCCCGGGCAGCCCGCGATGAAGTTCCTCGATCAGGCCAAAGTCAACGTCCGCGGCGGCGCGGGCGGGGCCGGGTGCGTGAGCTTCCGACGCGAGAAATACGTCGAATTCGGTGGCCCCGACGGCGGTGACGGCGGCGCCGGCGGCAGCGTCTTGGCGGCATGCGCGGACGGCCTCAACACCCTCATCGACCTGCGCTACCGCCAGCACTTCCGCGCCGCCAACGGACGTCCGGGCACGGGCCGCAACCGCACCGGAGCCGCCGGCGCCGACGTCGTGGTCGCGGTACCGGCCGGCACCCAGATCGTGACCGAAGAAGGCGTGCGCGCGATCGCCGACCTCACCGCTGTCGGCCAGCGCGCGGTACTCGCGCGCGGCGGCCGCGGCGGCTTCGGCAACGCGCATTACAAGAGCGCCACCAATCGCGCCCCGAGGCGAGCCGATGCCGGCGCACCGGGAGAGGAATTGTGGCTCTGGCTCCGGCTCAAGCTGATCGCCGACGCCGGGCTCGTCGGCCTGCCCAACGCCGGCAAGTCCACGCTGCTCGCCGCCCTCAGCAACGCCCGGCCCAAAGTCGCCGCGTATCCCTTCACCACGCTGCACCCGGTTCTCGGTCTGGTGGAAGCCGGCGCGGAAGCCTTCGTCTTGGCTGATATCCCGGGCGTCATCGCCGGCGCCCATGAGGGAGCGGGCCTCGGCGACCGCTTCCTCGGCCATATCGAGCGGTGCAGCGTTCTGGTGCACCTCGTCGACGGCGCCGACGAGGCGGGATTGGCGAAACGCTACCGCACCATGCGCCGCGAGCTCGAGCACTACGGCAGCGGTCTCGCCGAGAAGCCCGAGATCGTCGCGCTGACCAAATGCGACGCCCTTGTCGATGACGCGCGCGAACGGCGCGAGGCCGAGCTCGCCGCCGCCGCCCGCGCCCCGGTCACACCAATTTCGGCGCAGACCGGCGCCGGGCTCGGAGCACTGCTCGCGAGAATCCGTGCGGCCATTGGCGCCACCCACAACGGCGCCGAGCCCGCGCCGACGCACCTGGCTGGCGGGAGATGAAACAGCATCTGCGAAATGCCGCGCGCATGGTCGTCAAGATCGGCTCCAGCCTCCTCGTCGATCCCACGCGCGGGCGGCTGCGCCGCGCCTGGCTCGGGGGGCTGGCCGCAGACATCGCCGCGGCTCGCGCGCGGGGATGCGAGGTCCTGGTCGTCTCCTCCGGCGCCATCGCGCTTGGCCGCCGCCACCTTGGCGCCGCGCGCGGCACCCTGAAGCTCGAGGTCAGCCAGGCCGCCGCGGCTTGCGGCCAGATCCGGCTCGCCCGCGCTTACGAGGAATCGCTGGCGCGGTGCGGCGTCCGTGTCGCCCAGGTCCTCTTGACCCTCGACGACACCGAATCGCGCCGCCGCTACCTGAACGCGCGCGCCACCATCAACACGCTGTTGCGCCTTGGCACCGTGCCGGTGATCAACGAGAACGACACCGTCGCCACTTCCGAGATTCGCTACGGCGACAATGACCGGCTGGCCGCCCGCGTCGCCCAGATGATGGCCGCCGATTGCCTGGTGCTGCTCTCGGACGTCGCCGGCCTCTACACCGCCGATCCGCGGCGCGAGGCCGAGGCGCGCCTGGTCCCCGAGGTTTCCGAGATCACGCCGGAGATCGAGCGCATGGCCGGTCGCACCGGCTCGGACTACGGTTCGGGCGGCATGGTGACAAAAATCGCCGCCGCCAAGATCGCGCTCGACGCCGGTTGCCACGCGGTGATCGCCGATGGGACCGTTAACCGCCCGCTTGGCGCGCTCGAGACGGGCGCGCCAGCGACGTGGTTCAAGGCCCGCGCCAATCCGCGCACCGCGCGAAAGCGGTGGATCGCCGGGAGCCTCAAACCGGCTGGAGCACTGACCCTCGATGCCGGCGCCGCGCGCGCGCTGGCCGCTGGCAATAGTCTTCTGCCGGCCGGGGTCACCAGCGTCAATGGAGAATTCCAGCGCGGTGACGCGGTGCTGGTCAACGGCCCCGATGGCGAGCTGTTGGCGCGCGGCCTCAGCGCCTACTCCGCCGATGACGCGCGCCGAATCATGGGGCATAAAAGCCGTGAAATCGAAGGTCTCCTCGGCTACCGTGGCCGCGACGAGATGATTCACCGCGACGACCTGGCGCTGGCCAAGAGCAGGCGATGAACGATTTGGCGCAAGCCCCCGGGACCGAGCTCAGCGTGTCGATGCGCGAGATCGGCGCTGCCGCCAAGGCCGCCGCCGCCGTGCTCGCACGGGCGGCTCCGGCGGCCAAGGACGCCGCGCTGAACGCCGCCGCGGCGCGCCTGCGCGAGCGGGCGGCCGAGATCGCGCGCGCCAACGCCGCCGACATGGCGGCGGCAAAAGCGGCGGGCTTGCGCGCCGCCATGCTCGATCGACTGGCGCTCGATGCGAACCGTATCGAGGCCATGGCCGTCGGCCTAGAATCGATTGCCGGACTCGAGGACCCGGTGGGCACCGTGGTAGATGAGTGGACGCGCCCCAACGGGCTTCGCATCGGCCGCACCCGCGTGCCCCTCGGGGTCATCGGCGTCATTTACGAATCCCGACCCAACGTCACCGCCGACGCCGGCGCGCTGTGCCTGAAGTCGGGCAACGCCGCGATCCTGCGCGGCGGCTCGGAAAGCTTCGAGTCCGCGGGCGCGATCTTCGCCTGTCTCGCCCACGGCCTCGCCGCCGCCGGCCTCCCGGCGGGCGGGCTCCAACTCGTGCCCACGCGGGACCGCGCCGCGGTCGGCGAGATGCTGCGCATGGATGCGTATATCGACATCATCGTGCCGCGCGGCGGCAAGTCGCTGGTCGCCCGTGTTCGCGAGGAAAGCCGGGTCCCGATGCTCGCGCACCTTGACGGCAACTGTCACGTTTACGTTCACGCGGGCGCCGAAAAGGAAATGGCGCGGCGCATCGTCGTCAACGCCAAGATGCGCCGGACCGGCATCTGCGGGGCCGCCGAGACGCTGTTGATCGACCGCGCGGTGGTGGCGAGCCATTTGCCCGGCATCGTGGCGGACCTGCGCGCGGCGGGTTGCGAGATTCGCGGCGACGGCGCGGCCCGCGAAATCGACCCGGCGATCGCCCCGGCGGCCGAGGCGGACTGGGACACCGAGTACCTCGATGCCGTGATCGCGGTGCGCGCGGTGGCCGGGCTCGATGAGGCCGTCGCCCATATTGCGCGCCATGGCTCGGCCCATACCGAAAGCATCGTCACTGAGGACGCGGCGGCGGCCGAGCAATTTCTCGGCGAGGTCGATTCCGCGATCGTCTTGCACAACGCGTCCACCCAATTTGCCGACGGCGCCGAGTTCGGCATGGGGGCCGAGATCGGCATCTCGACCGGCCGCCTACACGCGCGCGGCCCGGTCGGCCTCGAACAACTGACCACGTGCAAGTACGTCGTGCACGGTAGCGGCCAGGTGCGACCCTAGGCGGTGTCCCGGCCGCGCTCGGGCATGCGCGTGGGTCTGCTGGGCGGATCGTTTAACCCCGCCCACCGCGGCCATCGACACATCAGCCTGATCGCGCTATCGAGGCTGCGGCTAGACCGCGTATGGTGGCTGATCTCGCCGCAGAACCCGCTCAAGCCGGAGGCCGGCATGGCGCCGCTGGCCGAGCGCGCGGCCGGGGCGCGGGCGCTCGCGATCGATCCCCGCATCCGCTTTTGCACCGCCGAGACGCGGTTTGGCACGCGGCGGACGGCCAACACGCTCGCCCGCCTTGTGCCCATGTTCCCGCGCCACCGCTTCGTTTGGTTGATGGGCGCCGACAACCTCGCCGAGGTCTGGCGCTGGCACCGCTGGCACGCCATTTTCGAGGCCCTGCCCGTCGCGGTATTCGACCGGCCCGATTATTCGGCCGCGGCGCTGGGCGGCCGCGCCGCCAGCCGTTACCGCCGCGCTCGTATCGCCGCGGCGCGTGCCCACACCTTGGCCGACCGCCCGCCGCCGGCGTGGACCTTCGTCTGGGCGCCGCGTGATGCGACGGCCGCTCGCGACATCCGTGCCCGAGCCGATGCCCCGCCCCCCTAACCGAGAGCGACGCCAGCGGCCACGATCAGTGATTCTAGCAAGGCATCGATGACCACCAGCGCCGCCGCGACGGCGCCACTGGTGGCCAACGCCGTCCGGGTGACCACCCACTGGTAGGCGAGCACCGCGGCGATCGCCGTGAGGGTGAGGAAATCGCTCGGCGCACCGGCCACAGCCGCCGCGCCCGATACCGCAACCAACAGAACCGCCTGCAGCACCCGCGCCCAGTTGAGCGCGACAATGAAGCCGACGTACGCGTGACGGAGGTCGAGCAAACGGGAGATGAAAATCATGGCGACGGGAAAGGCGGCCCACACCAGGACGTAGGTCACGACCGCGGTCAGGGCGGTGCCGATCCCCGTCGCCTCGGACTCGGTGCTGGCTCCGGGATCGACCAGCCCGCGCAGGATATAGAGGGGCGCCACCAACACCGCGGCGAAGAAGGAGCGCCAGAACCCGGCGATCGAAACATCGAACTGGCGCATGCCGCCCGCGTCGAGCAACAGCAGCCGCCAGGCGCCACTGAGCGAGCGGACGATCTCCGCCCACGAGGGAATCAGCTGCTACCGCATCAGCAGCCAGCGGGCGCGGCGCATCGCCGGCGCGCCATCACGACACCCCGAAGTAACGCCCCAGAACGTCGGCGTAGATGTCGGTCAGCGCCTCGATATCGGCAAGGGCGACCCGCTCGTCCACCTTGTGCATGGTGCGGCCGACCAATCCGAACTCGGCCACCGCGCACACGTCTTTGATGAAGCGCGCGTCCGAGGTCCCGCCGCCGGTGCCCAGCGTGGGCGGCGCGCCGTTTCGAGCCTCGATCGCCGCCGCAATCAGGGCGCTGAACTCGCCCGGCGGGGTCAGGAAGGATTCGCCGCTCACCTCGATCTCCAGCTGGTAGCGGTCATGGATTCCATCGAACCGCTGTCGCAGCCACGATTCGATCCCGGCAGCGGTGTGGCGGTCGTTGAAGCGGACGTTGAACGCAGCGCGGGCGGCAGCAGGGATGACGTTGCTCGCCGGATTGCCGACGTCGACGGTGGTGATGGCGATGGTCGAGGGTTCGAAATGTTCCGATCCCGCGTCCAGGGGCTCGGCGGTGATGGCGCCGAGCATGGCGATAAGGCGCGGGATCGGGTTGTCGGCAAGGTCGGGATAGGCGGAATGGCCCTGAACCCCGCGTACCGTGAGCCGCCCGTTCAACGAGCCGCGGCGTCCGATCTTGATCGTCTCGCCCAAGCGCGTCGGGTTGGTCGGCTCGCCGACCAAGCAGCAATCGATGCGCTCGCCGCGCTCGGCCATCCAGCGCAGCACCTTGGCCGTCCCGTTGATCGCCGGCCCTTCTTCATCGCCGGTGACCAACAGACTGATCGAGCCGGCGAAGTCGGGCGCCCGACCCAGGAATCGCGCCGCGGCGGCGGTGAAGCATGCGATCGCCCCCTTCATGTCGGCGGCGCCGCGCCCGTAAAGGTGAGCCTCGCGCACCTCGGCTGCGAAGGGATCGACGCTCCACGCCGCGGCGTCCCCCACCGGCACCACGTCGACGTGGCCCGCAAAGCAGAAGTTAGGCGCCGCGGTGCCGCGGCGGGCGTAGAGATTGCTGACTTCGGCCGCCTCATCCTCGGCGAAGGTGAGGCGGTGACAGGTAAACCCGAGCCCTTCGAGCGCGGCCGTCAGAACCTCGAGGACACCCTCGTCCCTGGGCGTGACACTGGGGCACCGGATCAGCGCCTGGGCCAGGCCCAGCGCGTCGATCTCCGCCGGGTTCACCGTCGCCAAGCCAAGTCGGACGCCCGCCCGCCTAGAACTTTACGCGAGCGCCGGTGAGCACGGCGTCGATGTCGTCGAGCGACGTCCCGGGCCGGTCGAGCGAGTGGCTTCGGTAACCGCCGTAGACCTCGGTACCCCACGATTCGATATCTTGCACGAACTGAGCGCCGTAGGTCCTTCCTTCGTCGCCGGCCGCGGCGCTGTCATCGTAGGTGCCGAAATCGAACGAGAAATGGCTCGCTCCGACGGGAAAGATGGTCCGGAAGTAGCCGAGTTTGCCGTAGCGATAATCGACCGCGTCGCGCGAGGAATCGTCGTCGTCTCCGAGACCGGCAGCGAAGGTCGCGTTGAAGCCGCTCCGGTGGGCGATCGACAGCGATCCAGTCACGACGATTTCGGGAAAGGTTCGGGTTGCCGATTGGTTTGCGTATCCCAGTTTTCCCTCGAGCTCGAACGCCCCCAACGCCGCGCCGTAGCCAATACCGACATCCCACTCGCCGCCATCGACGACCGAGGAGGACAGCACGAACCCGCCGAACTCGGGAGGTCGGGAGAGGCCTCGATTCCGCCGCGCAATCCGATTCGCGTGGCCGAGGCATTGTTGTCGACGTGGCGGAGGTCGCCTCCGGCCCCGTCGGAATAGTAAAGGACGCCACGGTTGACCTGTCCGTACACCGCGAGCGTGGCCCGAGGGGCACCGTTCGTGACCGCTGAAGCACTAGCCTCGGCGCGATCGGTCGCCGCTGCCTGCAGCGTCGCGAGCTCGGCGCGCAGCGCGTCCAGCACCGCGGCCTGCCTTTCCAGCTCCGCCGCCTGCGCCGCGATCAGCTCCTCCAACGCGCGAAGCCGGTCGCCCTCGCTCTGGGCGAAGGCGGGCGCGGATGCGCCGAGGAAAACGACGATGAGGATCGCCAGCCGACGACTCATGCTCCAATCCTTGAGCCTTCTCGTCTCCCCGGTCACAGCGACGAGAAGGCTAGCATCAAGGACACGAAATGGGAACGAACCGGCGCTATACTGGTCGACGATGCGCGGGCTCATGAGCGACACAACAGGCGGGCGGCCTCGGGTACTGACGGGTCTGGCCGTCGCCGCCCTAATCGTCATCGGCGATGGTACGGCCCAACCCGCACGCAGCGCGGATCCAGCCGGCGCCGATGCGCGGACCACCCTGGTTCTCGGTATGGTCACCAACAACCCCAAGCGGAATTACGCCCGGCTCAAGCCGATCGTGGATTACGCCGCCGGGCGACTCGGGGATCTCGGTATCACCGGGGGTGAGGTACTGCTGGCCAATACCAACGATGAAATGATACGGTACCTGGAGAAAGGCCGCGTGGATTGGGTGACGGAAAGCGTCGTCTCGGCGCTGCAGTTCGCCGACGTGAGGAACGCCGAGCTGTTCCTGCGACGATGGAAGGATCTCGTGCCGGTGTATCACACCGTGTTCATCACCCGCCGGGACAGCGAAATTCACTCGCTCAAGGACCTGATCGGCCGGCGCATCGCCTTCGAGGATCCGGGCTCTACCTCATCGTATTTCGTTCCCCTGGCGGCGCTCGGCGACGCTGGCTTGCAACTCGTCGAGCTCGAATCGCACAACGATAGGCCGCCGGCGGACAGGATCGGTTACCTCTTCGCCGGTAGCGAGATCAACATTGCGATCTGGGTCGCGAAAGGCCGCGTGAGTGCCGGCGCCTACAACAATCTGGACTGGGCGAACCCCGATGAGACGCTGCAGGCGATCCGCGGCGATTTGCGGATCTTTTTCGAGACCGACCCGCTTCCGCGGGCCATTGAGCTGGTGCGCGATGACCTCGATCCAGCGATCAAAGACGGATTGCGCGAGATCCTTTTGAACGCGCATCTCGATCCGGCGGCGGCGGACGCCCTCACCGCGTACTCGATGACCCGGCGATTCGATCTGTTTAGCGGTGAGGCGGCGGACAGCCTCGAGACGGCACGCCGTTTCTACAACGAGATCCGCCCGATGCTGATACCATGAAACGGAGGCTCCATCGTTGGTACACCGTCGCCATCATGGTGAGCCTCGCCTGCGTCGTGATCGCGCTGGGCGCAACGCTTTTGTTGCAGACGCGGAGCGCGATGCGCCAAGTAATGGACGACAGCAGCCGGTCGATGACCGGGCTACTCACCGCACAGATCGAGGAGCGTGGCGAGGTCATGACTCGGCTCTTGTCCGAAGATCTCGTCAATCCGATGTAAGGCTTATCCCTCTGAACCCGGTTTGACGACATGTTGGGTTTGCGGTTGCCATCGGCGGAATGTTCGCTTAATGTTCTGTCATGCCAGCCGCTGGAAATACGACCGCCCGATGTCCCGCGCCGCCTTCGAGGCGCGCTTTCCCGATGAAGCCTCCTGCGCCCGGCATCTTGCAGCCAAGCGCTGGCCCGACGGCTTCGTCTGCCCCGCCTGCGGCCATGACAGGGGCTGGGAACTGAAGCGTCGCCGGGCGAGCTGGGAATGTGCGGCCTGCGGGAAGGAGACTTCGGTGACCGCGGGCACGATCATGCACCGCAGCCACTTGCCCCTGAAGACCTGGTTCATGGCCGTTCACATCGTGACCAGCCACTCGAACGGTATCTCCGCCCTGCAACTCCAGGCCCAGCTCGGGCTCGGCAGTTACAAGAGTGCCTGGCTCCTGCTGCACAAGCTGCGCCGTGCCATGGTTGATCCGGATCGCAGCCTGCTTGAGGACCTGGTCGAGATCGATGAGGCCACCCTACCGTTCCGCACCGTAAAAGACCCGACCACAGGCGGGCAAGGTCGCAGCCGGCAAGGCAAGATGCGCATTGCTGGCGCGGTCGAGCTATCGCCCGAGGGCGAGCCACGTCGCATCCGGCTGGCGCCGATCGGGGATTTCTCCGCGCGCAGCCTTCATGCCTTCGTTGCCGGGACCTCGGCGCCGGGCGCGCGGGTAATCACCGATGGCTGGAGCGGTTATCCTGGCCTGCCCGACCACGACCACCAGCCCAAGGTCGTCGGTGCAACGCCCGCCCATCTCGTGCTGATCTGGATCCATCGTGTGTTCTCGAACCTGAAGCGCTGGGCGCTCGGAACCTTCCATGGCCTGCGCCGCGCCCATCTGCGCCGCTATCTCGACGAGTTCGTGTTCCGCTGGAACCGCCGCCGCCACACCGCAACGGCCTTCGACACCCTGCTCGGCATCGGCACGCGCCTCCGACCCGCCGACTACCGCGACATCGTCGGACAACGCGGCTGATCCCGGCAGGCCGGGCGCCAGCCACCGCCCGCCCTCCGATCCGCCTCAATCGGGGCCGAATACCGGCCCTCCAGCCTGCCTGACAGCACTCGAAACCTACTTCCCCAAGGCCAAAAGCTCCCGCACATCGCCAGGCACGGTCCAAGAACCGTGCCTGGAACGTAGAAGGCCGATCAACATCTGGTGTGACCGGAAGCAAAGGGAGAAGCCTTTCCGATGTATCGGCTTGAATTAGACAGCATCGGCGATCTCTTGGAGACGGTGCGCGATCAGGAAGACGTACTGTATGTCTACGCCTATGACGCCGAGGGCAGGATTCTGCATGACGGGACCGTCGGAATCTCGGGCTTCGGGCTGGAAATGGACGGCCCGATGGGTCTGAACGCGACCGCGGCGGATCGTCTTCTCATTCAGGAATCGCCCGATATCTTGGACGTCTCCATGCCCATTTGGATCGGCGAGACCCGTCTGGGTGGGGTGCGAGTCGGGCTCAGCCGCACCAGGACCGCTGCGGAAATCGCAACCATGCGGAATCGAATCGATAGCATCCGCACGGACGCGCTCAATCGCAACTTGATCGCTCTCGGCATGATCACCCTCGGGCTGGTGGTACTGGGCTCCCTGTTGGCGGTCGCGGTATCCCGTGAGATCTCGATCCAAAAGGAGGCCGACAGAGCAGTCCGCGACCACGAGGCGGAGCTCGCCCACGTGACCCGATTAAGCACGATGGGTGAGATGGCCTCGACGCTTGCGCACGAGCTGAACCAGCCGCTGGCGGCCATCGTAAACTATAGCGGGGGTGCGCTGAGGCGACTCCGCCAGCAGCGCGATGTCGGTCCCGGAGAGCTACACAGCGCCATCGAGCAGATTTCTCAACAGGCCGAGCGGGCAAGCGAAATGATCCGCCAAATCGGCAAGTTCGTCCGCAAGAGCGAGGGACGGACCGCGAGTGCCGACCTCAACGCCATGATTCGAAACATCTACGGTCTGGTGGAGGCTGATTCCCGGGGCCGGGGCGTGAGAATCCGGTTGAACCTAGCGGACCGCCTGCCGGCGGTAAGCGTTACCGTAATCGAGATCGAGCAGGTGATTCTCAACCTGGTACGCAATTCCCTCGAGGCCTTCGAGGGTTCGCACGGCGAGCGGGAAATCGTCTTTCAAAGCCGCCTGAACGGCTCGAACATGGTCGAGGCTTCGGTCACCGACCGCGGCTCCGGCCTTCCCGACGGTGACCCGAACAAGGTCTTCGAGCCTTTCTTCACCTCCAAACCCAACGGGATGGGAATGGGACTGGGCATCTCACGAACGATCATCGAAGCGCATGGCGCGCGCCTGTCCGCCGCCGGCAATCCCGAGGGCGGCGCGACGTTCCGGTTTACGCTGCCCATCACCGAGCCGCCCGGCTCGACCGATCCGGCACGCGCATAGGCGATTCTACTCGCCCGCGGCAACGCCGGTCGCGGCCGCCCCGCGCCAACGGCGGACGGCGCGGCCGGCGTCGTCCTGAATGCCCACCAGCGCGGGCACCAACACCAGCACCAATAACGTCGCCAACAGGAGACCGAAGACAATGGTCAGGGCCATGGGGATCATGAAACGGGCCTGCAGGTCGGTCTCGAACATGAGCGGCAGCAGCCCGCCGATGGTGGTAAGCGAGGTCAGAATCACCGCACGCAAGCGGTCGCGCGCACCGCCGACGATTGCCTCGTGGCGCGTTTCACCGGCCTTGATTCGCTCTTCGATGGTGCTGAC
The DNA here is from genome assembly GCA_965219135.1 of Alphaproteobacteria bacterium. Lineage (GTDB taxonomy): Bacteria > Pseudomonadota > Alphaproteobacteria > VGEJ01 > VGEJ01 > CAYUNL01. The sequence goes on from CBDCMV010000003.1 coordinate 2,473,490, forward strand.
CAGGATGATCGAATCGTTGACCAGAATTCCAGACAGGCCCAAGAGCGCGACCAGACTGAGAATCGTCAGGTCGTAGTCCATCACCATGTGGCCGACGATCGCGCCGACGATGCCGAACGGGATGATCGCCATGACCACCAAGGGCCGGCTGTAGCTCGCGAACACCCAGGCGAGAATGATGTAGATGGAGACCAAAGCGACCATCGCCCCAAGCCGCATGTCACCGATCGTTCGCTCGCGTTCCTCCTCTTTTCCGGCGAAGAAGGTCGTGACGCCGTGACGATCCTCGATCTCGGACAGGCCCTCCCCGCGCAGCGACTCGAGAATCGCGCCGCTCGAGGTGATGGCTTCGTCCACCTCGGCGACAACCGATACCTCGCGCACGCCGTCCTGCCGGCGGATGCGGGAGAAGCCTTGGGTCTCGTCCAGTTCCACGACTTCGGTAATCGCCACTTCGGCGCCCCCCGGCGCCCTTAGATAGAGATCGCGCAGCGTGGCCCCGGTAATCGACCCGCGGGGATAGCGCACGCGCACCGTCACTTCCTCGTCGCCGCGGGCAAAGCGCTTGGCGATCCTTCCCTCGAAGGCGTCCCGGACCTGGCGGCCGACGCCCTCGGTGGTGAAGCCGAGCGCGCGGCCGCGCGGGCTGATGCGCAGGAGCAGTTCCTGTTTGCCGAACGGAAGATCGTCCTCGACGTCGCTGACGCCCGGCACGCGGCGCATCTGATCGCGTATGTCGAGCGCTGCCGCCTTGAGGGCGGCGATCGAGCCGCCGGTAATGCGGATGTCGATCTCGCGGCCGGGCGGCCCGCCCTGGCGGGGATTGAGCGAGATGCGCTCAACGCCCGGCAGCGGCCGAATCTCCTCGCGCCAGGTCTCGATGAACCGCTCCGTTCGCACGCTCCGCTGATCGGAGGGTACCAGCTCGACCTGAAGTCCACCCAGATGGTCGCCCGACACCGAGCCGAAGTTGTCGGCCTGCGACGCGCCGACCTTGGCAAAGCTCATGACCACCAGGCCGCCCTCGCCTTCGGTAAGCGTTTCCTCGGCGCGGACCAACGCGGCATCAAGCTCGCGGATCATCGCTTCGGTACGACTGCGGGGGGTGCCGGGGGCAAAGACGACGTTGGCGAACACCGTCTCGGCCTCGGGCGAGGGAAAGAAGGTAAAGGGAAGATGGCCGCCGCCGAACAGGGACAGGCTCATCACCAAGACGCCGACGGCGGTGCTCACCGTAAGATAGCGCCGGCGCACGCAGCGATCGACAAGACGGTGGAACGGCCCGTCGCGCATGCGTTCGAAGCCGGCGTCAAACCAGCGGCGGAACCGCGCCGGCTTACCGGCGCCCCCACGCAGCGCGTCGCGCATATGCGCCGGTAGGATCAGGAACGCCTCCGCCAGCGCCGCCAAGATTACGGCGACGACAACCAGCGGGATGGCGACGATGATCTGTCCGATCACGTCCGAAATCATGAGGATTGGCAGGAACGCGGCGATGGTAGTCAGCGAGGCCGCCGTAACCGGCGCGAGCATGCGGAAGGCGCCGGCCTGCGCGGCGTCGATTGGCCCCATGCCGCGGGCGCCAAGGGTGGCGGTGTGCTCGCCCACCACGATCGCATCGTCGACGATGATGCCAAGCGTCATGATGAGCGCGAAAAGGCTCACCATGTTGATGCTCTGGCCGCTCGCCAGCATCGCCAGCATCGCCGCCAGCAAGGCGATGGGAATACCGGCGGCGACCCAAAACGCGAGCCGCCACTCAAGGAACACGAACAGGATGATCAGCACCAGCGCCAATCCGCCCGCGCCGTTGCGCAGCAACAGGTTGATGCGGGCGCTGACGAACCCAGCCTGAACGTCGTATTGCTCAAGCCGCACGTTCTCGGGCAACGTGGGTTCGATCTCCACCACGGTCTGCGCGACGATGTCCGCGAGCGCCAGCGAATCGCCCGCGGGGGCGCGCTGTATGTGCAGCTCGACCGCCGGTTTGCCGCGGCGAAGACCGATCTTGGCGTCCTCGTCGAAGCCGTCCCCGACTCGGGCGATATCGCGCAGGTAGATCTTTTGGCCATCGTCGAGCGCCTTGACCTCGATCGCGCCGACCGCGTTGGCGTCGACCGCCAGGCCGACACTGCGAATCTGCTTCTCGAAATCGCCCTCCAGCGAGCCCGAAGGAAGGTCCTGCGAACTCGCGGCAACGCGCGCCGAAATCTCGGCGAGCGTCAAATCGTGGTGGCGTAGGGTCGCGGGCGCGATCTCGACCCAGACCTCTTCGTCACGCGCTCCGAACAGCGTCACCTGGTCGATGCCGGCGGCCAGCAGCGTGTCCCGCACATCCTTCGCGAGCGCCTTCAACGCGGCCTCGGTTAGCGGGCCCGAAAGCACCAGCCGCGAGATCGTGTCGTAGAGCACCACACGCTGGATGACCGGGGTTTCGGAATCCTCGGGAAGGGTCGTCACCCGGCTCAGCGCGGAATCAACGTCGGAAAGCGCGGCCTGCATGTCGGCCCCGGCGTCGAACTCGATCAGCACCGTGGCCGCGCCTTCGACCGCAAACGAGATCACTTGCTTTACCGAATCGAGGAACCGCACCTCCGGCTCGACCGCCTCGACGATGTTGGCCTCGACGTCCTCGGCGCCGGCGCCCGGCCAGACCACCTGCACCGTCAAGAAATCGATGCCGAAGGTCGGAAAAAGCTGTGTGTTCATGTTCACGAGCGCCACCGCCCCGGTGACGATCGCCAGGATCGCCAGCAGGTTCGACGCGTTGCGGTGGCGGACGAAGAGCCGGATCAGGTCCTTGGGCAACACCTCACCGCACCTCGACCTTGACGCTGTCGGCGATCTCGGTAAATCGGGTGATGGCGACAAGGTCGCCGTCCTTCAGGTCGCCTCGAACGACGATATCGTTGCCGTAATAGGCCACCACCTCGACTTCTCGCACGGCCAAGCGGTCGCCTTCGACAGCGTAGACCGTCGCGCCGTGCAGCGCAGCCTCGGGCAGCCGCGCCACGCCCGCGTATCGGCGGTCCTTGAGCCGCACCTCGACGAAGGCGCCGGGACGAAGCGGACTCAGCAGGTCGACACCCTGCAACCGCGCGTACACCGGGACGCCGCCGCTGGTCGGATCGATGTGGGCGCCGATGCGCTCGATGACGGCGTCGGCGGCGATGGTGCGGGGGCCCACCGTCCACATCACGCGGGCCGGACGGCCTTGAAGGTCGCCGTCGTCGAGTAGGCGGCCGAATTGTGCGTCGGACAGGTTGACGTGGACCTCGAGCACCTCGGCCGCGACCAGGCGCGCCACCCGGTCGTTGACCGAAAGCCGCTTTCCGACCGCCGCCGAGATCTCGAACAAGAAGCCGTCGAACGGGGCATGAAGCCGGGTCCGGTCGAGATCGCGGTGCGCCCGCCGCACGCCGACCTCGAGGCGATCGATGATGGCGTTCTGCTGGGCAAGCTTGGTGGCCCACGTGTCGAACGCGTTGCGGCGCACCACGATGGCCTCGCGTTGGCGGCTGAGCGCCAGCCGGGCATCGTCCAACGCCTTCTGCGAAACCGTGCCTCGCTCGCGCAGGACCTCGAATCGGACGACGTCGTCGGCGATCATGCCTGCCTGCTCGATCTCGCGATCGAGGGCCTCGGCTTCGGCGTGGCTGCTGGCGACGATCTCTTCGGCCCGGGCGCGGGCCTCGGCCCGCTGCGCCATGCGCTCATCCAAGAGCGCCTGGCTGTCGAAGGGGTCGATCGCGACCAACAGCTCACCCTCGCGCACCGAGCCACCCTCGAAGAAATCCTTCCCGAGCGCTACCACGGGTCCCGCGACCAGCGCCCGCATCTCGACCTCGCGGCCGGCAATGATTTGGCCGAATACCGTCAGGTCGGGCTGAAGTTCACCGTAGGCGACCTCCACCGCCTCGACCACCCACAGCCGCTCTTCGGGAGGGGCGCGCGCAAGCTCGGGCCGATTGGTCATCAGGAAAGCGGCGATCGCAATGCTTGCGCCGAGGACAAGGATGGGAAGCACGATGCGCATGTCCCGCCTCAACCGCGCGACCGCGGATCACCCGCGTCCGGTTCCAAGCCGAGCGCGGCCAGCACAGAGGCCCCGACCGCATCGACGATGCGCTCGAAGCGCTCGGACGTCACGTCGTCCCAGCCGAGTCGGGTCTGAATCACCCTGCGCCCAAATCCGAATACCACGCACTGGCCGATGACGGCGTGGGCAAGGATACGCACCGTCTCGTCCTCGGCGGCCTGGCGCCTGGCCGCCGCCACCAGCGCACACACGGCGTCGTGGATGGGATTGACGTGGTCGGCCATAACATCGTCGAAGGCGAACGAGGGCTTGTTGGCCTCGCGCAGCATGATTTGCATGCGTCCGCCGGGGACCTCGGTCAGGACTTGAGCCGCCAATATCCGGCGGACTAGGGACAGTGCGACGCGGGCCAGCGCCGGCCGGTCCGCGCCGGCGCGGGCGACACCGTCTCGAATGTCTTCGATCAGGGCGCGGCGTAGCGGTTCGGTTTCGCGCAACATGCGCGCGATGACCGCCCGGTACAGGCCTTCCTTGCCGCCGAAATGATAGGTGATGGCCGACAGATTCACCGCCGCTGCCCGGGTCAGCGCCCGTGTCGAGACATCGGCGTAGCCGCGCTCGGCGAACAGCCGCTCCCCGGCGGCCAACAGTCGCTCCGCCGCTCCACCACGTTCGCGGGCCGCCCCCGCCGCGTCGGCGGGGCGAAGCACGGCCTTGGCGGCGGCTCCCCGACCCATCGTCCCCGCTACGCCCACGGCAGTCTGCACCCCCGTTTTTGCGGGCCGGCGCGTCGCTCATTGACGCCCGGCGAGCCATTCAAACGTTTGACCGAGAGATAGTTTCGCCCCGCCGCCCTGTCAAGTTGGTCTTCCTCGGGGACCGCGCGAATCTCGCTGAAAGTCGCGCACCGCAATGATTTTGCGGCGTCGGCAGGTGGACTGCCCATGAAACCGGCCCTATTCTGCGCTTGCGCCGATTCTTCGAGGCACCATGCCGTCAACCCCAACCTCCAGGGAGATGATCGAGCGCCTGGTCGGCTTCGACACGACCAGTCGGGAATCGAACCTCGAGCTGATCGGCTTCGTCGCCGACTACCTCGACGAGCATGGGATCGAGAGCGAGATCATCCATGACGACAGCGGGCGCAAGGCGAACCTGCATGCCGTGATCGGGCCAGTGCGCGACGGCGGCATCGTGCTGTCGGGGCATACCGACGTGGTGCCGGTGGACGGCCAGGCGTGGAACTCCGACCCGTTCATGGTGCACGAGGCCGACGGCCGGCTCTACGGTCGCGGCACCGCCGACATGAAGAGCTTCATCGGCGTTGCACTCGCCCTGGTGCCCGAATTCCTCGCCCGCGACCTGCGGGTCCCGATCCACCTGGCCTTCTCCTACGATGAAGAGGTCGGGTGCCTGGGCGCGCTTCGCATGGTGCCGCGGATCGTCGCCGGGGCGGCGGTGCCGGCGGTGGTCATCGTCGGCGAGCCGACCGAGATGACGGTGGTCAACGCGCACAAGGGTCTGCGCGGATTCACTACCACCGTGACCGGGCTCGAGGCGCACTCGAGCGCGACCCACGTCGGCGTCAGCGCGGTCACGGCGGCAGCCGAACTCATCGCGAAGCTGGGCGACCTGGCCGAGGAGATGAGGGGCCGGGCCGAAGCGGACAGCCGTTTCGATCCGCCCTACACGACGATTAACGTGGGCACCGTCGCGGGTGGTACCGCGCTCAACATTATCGCCAAGGAGTGCACCTTTGTGTGGGAGTACCGTCTGGTCCCTGGCGATTCGGAAGATGAGATCTTTGACCGCGTTGAGGCCTTTGCACGCGACACGGTCCTGCCGCGGATGCGCGCGATTTCCAAGGAGACCTCGATCGTCACCGAAGAGCGTGCGCGGGTGCGGCCGCTGGTCCCCGAGGACGGCTCGCCGGCCGAGACGTTGGTCCTGGCGTTGGCGCGCAAGAACGCGTGCGGGGCGGTTTCCTACGGTACCGAGGCGGGCATTTTCCAGGACGCGGGCATGCCGAGCGTCATCTGCGGGCCAGGCTCGATCCGTCAAGCGCACAAACCCGACGAGTTCATCGCCTTGTCCGAGATCGAGGTTTGCGCAGCCTTCATGCGCCGGCTTCTCGACCATCTCGCCGTGCGCTAGGCTGCTCGAGCCTCACCCGAGGGACGCCCTATGGCCGCGCCGCGCGAAGAACGTAGGCTGGCCGCCATCCTCAGCGCGGATGTCGCCGGCTACAGCCGGTTGATGGGCGCCGATGAGTCGGGAACGCTTGCCCGGCTCAAGACCCACCGCGAAGAAATCATCCACCCGAAGATCGCTGGGCATCATGGGCGCATCGTCAAGCTGATGGGCGATGGCGTGCTGGTCGAGTTCGCGAGCGTGGTCGATGCGGTCCAATGCGCGGCCGACGTTCAACAAGCGATGGGGGATCGCAATGCCGCTGTCGCCGAAGTCCAACGGATCGATCTGCGGATCGGAATCAACCTTGGCGATATCATCGTCGATGGAGACGACATCTACGGGGACGGCGTGAACGTCGCCGCTCGGTTGCAGGAGATTTCGGACCCGGGTGGGACGCGTGTCTCCAGCGTCGTCTTCAACAGCGTCAGGGACAAGCTCGATCTCGGCTTCAAGGACCACGGATCACGGCAATCATCGAAGCCGGCCTGGCTCCCGTGGTCGCCGGATCGGTCAATTTCGTTGTCGTGATGTTTTTGGTCAAGGTCCTGTGGGCGTGGACCATCCCCGACCTGTTCCCGGGTGCCGTCGAGCAGGGGCTCGTCACCGCCTCGATCTCGTGGTGGACGGCGATCAAGATCGCGATCTTCGTGGCGGTCCTCTCGGGCTTCGTCAGCGCATTGAGAGATCTCTTTCCGAGATTCGAGCGTCCCCGCTGAGACTCCGCCGGGCGCCGGTGCAGCGTGGATCCGGCTACCTCACATACCTGGCGAGGTGCTCGCGAATCCGATCCTCGAGCTGGCTGTTAACGTCGGCCACCAGAGCCTCGGTGAGCTCGAAGAAGACGGTGCGGCGATCGTTCACGGTGATGTCCTCGGACACGGTTTGGGTGCGCATCGCCCGGGCCTCGACGTAGGCGTCGCGAAAGCCGCGATCGGAACGAATCTCGAGGATCACGTCCAATACGCCCGCGTAGCGCTCCGACTGCTCGTCGGTGATCGCCCCCTTGAGCCCGGTCTCTCGGTCGAGCGCGGTCTCGGTCACGCCGCCGTCGCGTACGATGAAGCGGGCCCAGCCGTCCTCACCCACCGCCTGGATTCGGTCTTGGGCCCAGCGCTCGGCGGCCGCGGCGGGCGTGGTCGGGAAGGTGTGCTCGACATGGGGCGCGGCAAGCGGCGGGTCGTACTCGACGACGATCTCGACGCGGGCGACATCGAGCCGGATGGCACCGAGGTGGCCGTAAGTGAGCTCTGGAAACTGGGGGGCGGGCGGCGGCGGCGCGCAAGCGGCCACGATCAGCACCAGCGGCGCCACGAGCCCAACCGATGCGCGAGTGCCCCAACCCATGAGCCTATCTTGATCGCACCGCGCAGGGTTTACAAGCAACCCTCGCCGACCTCACGACAAACACCACGCGAGCACGCCCTTCTGCGCGTGCAGGCGGTTTGCCGCCTCGTCCCACACCACGGTCTGGGGTCCGTCGATTACCTCCGCGGTGACCTCGCGACCGCGGTGCGCGGGCAGGCAGTGCATGAAGATGGCGTCGGGTTTGGCGCGCTTCATCAGCTGGGCATCGACGCGATAGGGGGCCAGCCTATCGCCGGCGTCCGGGCGCGCCTCCGTGCCCATCGACTCCCAGGTGTCGGTGACCACGCAGTCGGCGCCGGCGACCGCCTCCTCGGCGCTATCGGTCAACACGATCCGACCGCCTTCTCGGGATGCCCATTCGAGCGCGGCGGCCGGCGGCCCCAGGCCTTCCGGACAGGCGAGCCGGAGTTCGAAATCGAAGCGTACCGCCGCGTGAATCCACGAGGTGGCGACGTTGTTGCCATCGCCCGACCAGGCGATCGTGCGCCCGGCAATGGGCCCGCGATGCTCCTCGAACGTCATCACGTCGGCCATCAGCTGGCAGGGGTGGGTGCGGTCGGTCATGCCGTTGATCACCGGCACCTCGGCGTGCTCGGCAAGCTCGGTCAGCGCCGCGTGGTCGGCCGCGCGGATGACGATGGCATCGGCGTAGCGCGAGAAGACTCGCGCGGTGTCGGCGACGCTCTCGCCGCGCCCGAGGTGCAGGTCGTCGCGATTCAACACCAGCGAGTGGCCGCCAAGCTCATGCATGCCGACATCGAAGGATACCCTTGTCCGCGTCGAGGGGCGCTCGAAGATCATGACCAGCACCCGGCCCGCCAACAGGTCGGATCTCCTCGCGCCGGCCCGCAGCGCCGCGGCGCGGTCGAGGATGTCACGCAGCGTCGCCGCCTCCAGCGCATCGAGGTCGAGAAAATGTCGCGGCGCGCTCATTGGCCGAGCTGGGCGCACACCGTGGCAAGGATCTCCAGCGCCTCGTCGATCTGTGCGTCCTCGACGTCGAGCGGCGGCGCGAGACGCGCCACGTTATCGGCGGCGATCACCGTCAACAGCCCGTTCGCGCGGGCCGCCTCGATCACGTCGGTGTTTGGGCAACGGCACTCGAGCCCCAGCATCAGGCCGCGACCGCGCACCGCTTCGATGACGCCGCTGTTGGATTTAGCCAGCGTCTCCAGACCCTCGCGGAGCCTTGCGCCACGGGCTTGCACCCGTTCGAAAAAGCCCGGATCGAGAACGAGGTCGAGGACCGCGTTGGCGACGGCCACGGCCAGCGGGTTCCCGCCAAACGTCGAGCCGTGGCTGCCCGCCACCATGCCGGCCGCGGCGGCCTCGGTCGCGAGACACGCGCCGATCGGGAAGCCGCCGCCGATGCCCTTGGCCACCGCCATCACATCCGGCATCGCGCCCTCCCACTCGTGCGCGAACAGGCGCCCGGTGCGGCCCATGCCGCACTGCACCTCGTCATAAAACAAGAGCGCGCCGGCTTCATCGGCGAGGTCGCGCAAGGTGCGCAAGAAACCCTCTGGCGCGACGATGATCCCGCTCTCACCCTGAATCGGCTCGATCAGGATGGCCGCGGTCTCGGGTCCAATCACCCCCCGCACGGCGCCGACGTCCCCCAGCGGCACCTGGTCGAAACCGTCGACCTCGGGGCCGAACCCGGCCAAATGTTTGGCCACCTTCCCGGCCGCAAGGGTGGCGAGCGTGCGGCCGTGGAAGGCGCCGGCGAAGGTGATCACCCGGAACCGTTCGGGATGTCCGTTCGCGTCGTGGTGCTTTCGTACCAGCTTAAGGCCGCACTCGACGGCCTCACCGCCCGAGTTGCAGAAGAAGACAGTGTCCGCGAACGTGGCCTCTACCAAGCGTTTGGCCAGCCGCTCCTGCTCGGGGATGCGATAGAGGTTCGAGACGTGCCAGAGCTTCTCAGCCTGCGCCTTCAGCGCGGCGACCAGGTGGGGGTGGCCGTGGCCGAAAGCGGTGACCGCGATGCCTGAGCCGAAGTCAAGATAGCGCCGCCCGTCCTGGCCATAGAGGTAGGCGCCCTCGCCGCGCTCGAAGGCGAGGTCTATGCGCGCGTAGGTCGGCATGTCGGCGGAGATCACGGTAGGAATCCCTCTTCGGCGCGGCGCGACGCCTGAGCGAAAGGCGCGGAGTATGGAAACCGACCCGCCGACTGTCAATTCTCGGCGTGTTGGGGCGCCATTCCGATGGGCGTATGCTCCGGTGGACCAACGGGTCCGACGCACGGGAGCGAGGCACGTGAGCGGGACATCGAGGGAGAAGCGTTGGACGCCCACGCAGCGGGCGTTGGTAGACCGTTGGGAAGAGCACACGAGGTATGAGTTCGAGACCCGCAACACGGAAGACACGCTCGGCACCATGGTCGAGGACGCCTACGTCAACCATATACCGGTCCTGACCGGCGGCGTCGGGCGCGAACAGCTGCGGGAGTTCTACGCGACGCACTTCATACCAAAGATGCCGCCAGCGACGACGCTCGTCCCCATCTCGCGCACCGTCGGCGAGGATCAGCTGGTTGATGAAATCCTCTTCAAGTTCGTACACAGCGTGGAAACGGATTGGATGCTGCCCGGCATCTCGCCGACGAACAAGCCGGTTGAGGTGCCCGTGGTGGTGATCGTTCGATTTCGCGAAGGACGGCTCGCCCACGAGCACATTTACTGGGATCAAGCCTCGGTGCTCGCCCAGATTGGACTCATTGACCCGGAAGGCCTGCCCGTTGTCGGCGTTGAGAGTGCACGCAAGGCGATGGACGCAAGCCTGCCCTCCAACGCGCTCATTCACCGTGCCGAGTCGCGTCATGCCTGAGATTCAAAATGTTTCCGAGATCACCTGTCCGCACTGCGGCCACCAGACGACCGAGCGAATGCCGAGGGATGCGTGCCTGTTTTTCCACGAGTGCGAAGGTTGCCAAACGTTGCTCAAGCCACAGCCAGGGGACTGCTGCGTCTTTCGCTCCTACGGTTCGGTCCCCTGCCCACCGGTTCAACAGGCACGGGCGGCGAGTGCGGAAGCCCGCTAATCCAGGCCGACGCTACAACGACATGGGTGGACGCCGGGCCGCCTGACCGGCTGCAACCGTGTTTTCGCCGACGCCTAGGCGTCGAGGGCGACGAAGGCCATGGCCTGGCGGGCGGTGCGGCGGGTGTGCTTGCGCTTGAGCGGGGAGTTGAGGAAACGGTTGAGGGCGGCGACGATCGCAACCGAAGCCTCGTCCGCATCACCGTTCTGGACCTCTTCGCGTGCCGCTAGAAGCGTCTTCACCACGTGCACCGAGACGATGTACTCGGCGCGGCCGTGGTCGAACAGCGCGGCGACCGCCGCCTCGAAGAAGGGCTCGGTATCCTCGACGCGCCACATCGAGCCGTCGAGCGAGGCGTCGGTATAGGGTGCGTTGCGGCCGCTGAAGCACGCCAGCTGGAGGAGACCCGCCGGCCACAGTTCCGGGAACCTGCTGCACATGAGCCTGACGGCGTTGGCGAAGGTCAGGGCGTGGGTGAAATCGAGCCAGCCGACGTTGTCGCCGGGTGGCCGATCGGTGCGCTCCGAAACCGCGAGGTCGAAGGCGAGCATGTTCTGGGCGTTGGCCGCGAGCAGCGTGCGGTAGAGCGCGCGGGGATCGGCGCCGCCGTGACCGGCGAGGAGGGTGAGGGCGCGCTTGGCGTTGAGCCCGCGGAATGCGGCGGCCTCCGGCGCCTTTGCGGCGCCCCCCCATGACTCGAGCGCCGGCGCATAGTGGCGAAACTCGGGCAGCCGCTCTTCGCGCGTCGCATAGACGATCGAACGCACCAGCGATAGCAGGAGCGGCAGCGCGACGCGCGGGCCAAGCCGTTCGATCAAGCGGCCGGCCTTCGCCACGTAGATGAGCGAGTGGCCGAAGTCGGCGTAGTGGGCGAGCGCGGTGCGCGCGAGACCGCGCTCGAGGCCAGCGAACTCGAGACCGGCATCGAGCGAGCCGCGAATCATGGCTACGGCGGCGGCCTCGTCCTCGTCGTTGATCGCGGCGACGAAGGCGCCCTCGTCGTAGTCCTGAACCGCCGCGGTGAACGCGTGGGTCTTGTGGCGCAGGCTACCTTCGGCGATATGTCCGACGATCTCGGTGAGGCAGATAAGCCGCGCCTCGTCATCGCCCGCGTGCTGGTCGTAGAGCGCCAGCCAATCGGCCGCACCGGCGTACGCATGCGTCCAACCGAACTCGAGCCGCTCGTAGGACCATCCGATCGCCTTGACCACCGCGTCGGTCGGCTCGCCGCCAGCGAGCCGGAGGCGCTCGATCTCACGGGCGATTCGGCCATAGTCGTTGTCGACGAACGCGGCATGCAGGTTCGCCAGGATGGCACCGCGGGCCTTGGCGGGCGCGGGGTCCTTCACGTCGACCCATACCGCGCCGCCGCAGATTTCGACCGGGTAGACGCGCAGGCGGTCGCCGCCGAAAAGGTTGTCGCCGGTGCGCAGGTCGAATTTCCAATTGTGCCAGTCGCAGGTGAGGACGCAGCCGTCGTCCAACGTTCCCTCGCGCAGCGGATTTCCCTCGTGGGGGCACCGGTTGTTGCAGGCGTAGACACCCGTCGGCGTGTCGAACAGTGCGATCTGTTTGCCCGCTTGGCGGATCACCGCCTTACCTTTGCGCTTCAGCGCCTGATGCGAGATCGCGTTTAACCAGCCGGTGTCCATGATTCAAACATGCATCGTGACAGCCCGATTGTCATCCGATTGTGTCGATAACAAACTGAGTTGACCGCTTTATGTACCATATGAATTGACCGCTTCTGTTGTGGTGGTTTGGCTCGGTCGCGTCGAAGCGGGTCACGCGGCCTGGAGCCTGTCGTCGTCGATGGTTTCGCCGTCGGCGCGGTAGCGCGCCAGACACCTGGGTCCGTGGAAGACGGCCAGGTGGCCGTCGGGATATTCGTGCACCCGGACCTGCGCCTTGACGTAGTGGTGGCGGTGGCGATCGGCCGGGATCTGCAGCGTGCGGTTCTTGTAGCGCACGGTGTTGTCGCCCGCGACGACGCGGTCCTCCTGGGCGCAGAGGATGTCCTCGAGCGTGCCGGCAAAAGCCACGAAGGCCGAGCCGGTGTCCGCGGCCGGGCGGGCGAAGCGGGCGTTGTGCGCCGGCCAGAAGAGCTCCTCGAGAAAGCGATTGGCCTCGGCCATGGTGGCGATCCCGGCGAGGCGCAGCTCCTGGGGCAGGCGCTTCTGCAAGGTCCCGAACATGCGCTCCGAGCGGCCCCGGGCCTGCGGCGAATAGGCCGCGATCAACTCGATGCCGAGCTGCGCCAAGGCCCGGCCGACCTGGGTCGGGTTGTCCTTGTCCACACCGCCGCCTGCCTCGGGCGTGTGCCAGTAGTGCGAGGCCCGATCGGCGTAGAGCGAGCAGAACAGCCCGTTTTCGGCGATCACCTCGCCGAGCCCGCGGAACGTGCTCATCGTGCCCTCCTCGGCAACGAAGAAGCCCGAATAGACCTCCGATGTCACATCGTCCATGGTCACGATCAGATCCCACCACTGGCCCGCAACCCACTCGTGGCTCGAGCCGTCCTGGTGCAGCATCATCCCTACCACCGGTCGGCGCGGCCGCTTCCGGCGGTGCGCCCCGCGCGCCGAGACCCGCCCAAGGCGCCGGTCGTACAAACCCTCGGCACCCTCGGCCTCATAGCGCTCCCGCCAGCGCCAGAACGTCCGCTCCGACATGCCCAGGATCTCCGAGGCCTCGGCCTGGCTCAAATCACCCCGATAACAACGTCCGTAGACATCCTCGAACTTCATCAATCTCAGTCCCTGCAACTGCTCCGTCCGGCGCATCCGATTCCTCCAGATTTGGAGGAAATCTAAAACCGGACAGATCATCTGTTACATAGACCGGTCATATCGTGTGTTAGCGACAGATTGTCATCCGATTGTTGTCGTGCTGGAGTGTTGATGGTAAAGTATCATTATGGATGAATTATCGACCAACCTCGCGCGAACGGTTCGCCGGCTCCGCGAGGAGCGCGGGCTGTCGCAGCGCCAGATGGCGAAGATCGCCGCCATCCCGCGCCCGACCTGGGCGAGCCTCGAATCGGGCGGTGCCAATCCCACGCTCGCGGTTCTCGCCAAGGTGGCGTCGGCATTTCAGATATCGATCGAAGAGCTGGTCGGTCCGCCGCGCTCGACCTGCCAGTTCTATCCCGTCGGCCATGTGCGAGGGCGCAAGCGGGGTGACGCGACGATCCGGTCGCTGGTCCCCGAGCTGCTGCCGGGCCAGGAGATCGTGCGCATAGACTTGCCCGCCGGCGGCGTCATGCGCGGCGTCCCCCACACCCGCGGAACGAGCGAGTATCTGACCTGCGAGACCGGCCAAATGGAGCTGTCGCTGACCAGCGGGCGATGGACGCTAAGGCCGGGCGACGCACTGGCCTTCCGTGGCGATCAGCGTCATAGCTATCGCAATCCCGGACGTACCCGGGCGCTGGCGTTCAGCATCGTCGCCTTCGGCGCGTCCGCCAGCCGATAGCGCGCGCGTCAGCCTGATCCGGCGCGGCGACTTGCTGGCCCGCGGCCGGGCCGGCCGGAAACTCTAGGTTGCCGGCCGCACGCCGGCGTAGGTACAGAGGCCGAACCAGTCTTCCATACTGTGGATGAGCATTTTGGCGCCGGTCGCATGGATGCGCTCGTCGCGCAGGCTGGCCTTGAGGTTCCGGTCCCCTTGCCAAACCTCGACCATCGTCCGGACATCCGAGGGCAGGTAAAGATCGACATCCTTGCCGGGATCCTCGGTACACAGGTCGACATCGTCGCGCGATATGACGAGCCACCATTTCGGGTACTTGTCGAGGTCGCTGAAGTGGAAGGACAACACCGTCTCGCCGTCGGGCAGGCCATCCGTCTGGATGCGGTGGTGGATATCCCACATTAGGAGTTCGACATCGAGCTCGTCGTCCGACATCTGACCCCGAGCCCATCGCTGTCCCCAGATCGCCACCTGCTCGATGATGGGTTCGAGCTCGCGTCCCATGGCCGTCAGGCGGTATTCGAACCCCTTTTGACCGGATAGCCGTTTCTTCAAAACGATCCCGGTTTCTTCGAGTTGTCTGAGCCGTTTGGTCAGGACCGTTGGGGAGATCCGGCTCATAGAGCGCTGGAAATCGTTGAACCGGCTGGTGCCGAGCAACAGCTCGCGCAGGATCAAGAGGGTCCATTTCTCGCCGATGATCTCCGTCGCCTTGGAAACCGGGCAGAACTGTCCATGGCTCGTCATTTCGGCATCCCTAACTACGCTTTGCGTAGCCAATTACTACATCTCGCGCAGTATCCCGCAAGTGGGCTCCTCCATAGCCTCAACGGTGTCCGGCGGACAGCCCGCAGGACGGTGAAACCGAAGGAGCTTGGAGATGACGACCGCGGCGATCGACATCGAGGCCACCGGATGGGAGTTCCACGGGGTGCGGAGTGCACTTTCGAACACCATCCCGGCCGTGGTCCGCCGGCGGAGCCGGCGGCGGATCGAAGCTAAGGTCCGGGCGCTGAGCGACCATCAGCTGCGGGACATTGGCATCCATCGCCCCGACATCGGCTTCATCACCCCGCGGCCCGCCCGCCGGCTCTGATTGTCCAACCCAAACCCATGGAAGGAGACAAGCCATGACGAGTAACGCCAACGCGGCAGCACTGGACCAACCTGTCATGGTCAACGGTGTCGAGGTCGATCAGGTTATGAACGTGATCGACCAAATCGAAACCGACGCGGCCTTCGCCAAGATGCAGTTCCGGGTCAAGAACCGGTGGATGGGCGGTGGCCTCAACCGCTCGCCGATCAAGGACTTTTACGCCGGCTGCGAAGAGGACGACACCCGGGCCGAGGATTTCGTGCTGGACGCCGACGAGCCAGCGATCATCGCGGGTGGGGACACCGCGCCCGACCCGGTGGAGTACGTCCTTCACGCGCTCGCGGGTTGCCTAACCACGACCATGATCTATCACGCGGCGGTGCGGGGCGTCGTGATCGAGGGCGTGGAATCCGAGCTCGAAGGTGACCTGGGCGTCCGCGGATTGTTCGGACTTTCGAACACGGCGCCCAAACGCTACCGCCAGGTTCGCGTGCGGATGCGGGTGAGGAGTGAGGCCGGCGCCGAGCAACTGAGGGAGTTGGCGATGTACTCCCCGGTCTTCGACCTCGTCTCTGCCTCGGTGCCGGTCGATCTGGTAGTCGAAAAGCTCTAATCGGGGCGCTCGTGTCGAAGGGCGGCGTTCACCGGAAGTTCGCCGCCCTTTGGGGGCCTGCACGTCAGGTCTTGAGCTTGTAGCCGCGGGCGAACATCAGGTAGCACCAAAGCCACAGCAGGGCGTCGATGGCGGCGACGACGGCGGTGCCGAGGACGACGGAACTATCGGATTCGCCGATGAAGCCGTAGCGAAAGCCGTCGATCAAATAGAAGAAGGGATTAACCTGACTGGCCACCGCGAAGACCCCCGAGAGGTGCTCGACCGAGTAGAAGGTCCCCGACAAGAACACCAACGGCGTAATGATGAAGTTCTGGACCGCCGCCTGGTTGTCGAACTTGTCCGACCAGACCGCGACGATGATGCCGATAAGCGACAGCATGATCGCGGCGGTGACTCCGAAATAGGCGATGGCCAGGGGATCGTGGACGGTGAGCCGAACGTCCAGCAGCATGACCGCCCAGACGACCACGCCGACGGCCACACCGACGACGACGCCGCGGGTCACGCCGCCCATGGCGAAGCCCAGGGTCAGCTCGCCCGGGCTCAAAGGCGGCATCAGGACATCGATGATGTTGCCCTGGACCTTGGAGACCATGATCGACGAGGAAGTATTGGCGAAGGCGTTCTGGATGATCGACATCATGATCAGCCCCGGCGCCAGAAACACCAGGAACGGCACGCCCTCGATGCCACGCCCGGTGCCGCCGAAGGCGAGGTTGAAGATCAACAGGAACAACAGCGCCGTAATCACCGGTGCGAGGATGGTCTGCTGCAGCACCTTCCAAAAGCGCTCCACTTCCTTGAGATAGAGCGTCCATAGCCCCAACCAATTGACGCCGCCGAAGGGCCGGGCGTCCGGCGCGCTAGGCGTGTGGTCGAACGCAATTCGGGTCATGGCAAGACTCCAAAGAAACGGGTCGCGAACGACGCCGGAGGTGTGCCCCGCGCGGGCGGTTTGACGTAGACCGGTCGCCTCACTTGCGCCGGCCGATGCCCTCGGCAAGCAACTGGGCGGCAAACGCGTTGAGGCTGACGCCTTCCGCTTTGGCGCGCTGCGCAAGCCGCATGTGCAATGACCTAGACACACGCATGACCCATTTGCCGCTGTGGCGCGAGGAGGTGCCGGGCTCGGGGACGGGATCGCCAAATTCCTCGGCGGTCGCGACCCAGGAATGGAGGGCATCCTCAACGTTCCTGACCGCCTCCTCTGGAGTGTCGCCGTCGGAAATGCAGCCGGGGAGATCCGGAACTTCGGCCAGCCAGCCTCCGCCCTCGTCTTCACCGAGTGGTTGTAATTGAACGGCGTACCTATTTCGCTCAGCAGTTTCCAGGTCAGCCATTCCAGCGGACTCCCTAGGGGATCGAGATCCCTCCGACCTACAAATCGTGCGGCCTGTTTTGGATGGCATCAATCGTTTGAACGAATCGTCTCACGCAAACGGGTTTGACGCGCCGGCTTGTCGGGACCGTCAAGCGCTCACCGCTTTCATGACGGAACGTAACGTGGCTAGTGCCCGGTTGCCTGAAGTCGATGTCATGTCGCCTGGCCAACTTCTTGAATTGATCGATCGGGTAATCTCCGCGCGGGTTTGCGCGCATCTTGGCAAGCAACCGCTCTGCGGAGGCCATGCCTATGAGATACTATATACGGTATCACGGCGCATCGGCAACTCAGTTGGCGCCAGGTTGTCGATAACAAACTGAGTTGACCGCTTTATGTACCATATGAATTGACCGCTTCTGTTGTGGTGGTTTGGCTCGGTCGCGTCGAAGCGGGTCACGCGGCCTGGAGCCTGTCGTCGTCGATGGTTTCGCCGTCGGCGCGGTAGCGCGCCAGACACCTGGGTCCGTGGAAGACGGCCAGGTGGCCGTCGGGATATTCGTGCACCCGGACCTGCGCCTTGACGTAGTGGTGGCGGTGGCGATCGGCCGGGATCTGCAGCGTGCGGTTCTTGTAGCGCACGGTGTTGTCGCCCGCGACGACGCGGTCCTCCTGGGCGCAGAGGATGTCCTCGAGCGTGCCGGCAAAAGCCACGAAGGCCGAGCCGGTGTCCGCGGCCGGGCGGGCGAAGCGGGCGTTGTGCGCCGGCCAGAAGAGCTCCTCGAGAAAGCGATTGGCCTCGGCCTGGCTCAAATCACCCCGATAACAACGTCCGTAGACATCCTCGAACTTCATCAAATCTCAGTCCCTGCAACTGCTCCGTCCGGCGCATCCGATTCCTCCAGATTTGGAGGAAATCTAAAACCGGACAGATCATCTGTTACATAGACCGGTCATATCGTGTGTTAGCGACACTCAGTTGGCGCCAGGTCCGTGGCGACGGGGGCCTTCGGGTGCCTCAGCTGCCCTCTTTGTCCACTCGAATGTGGGCGACGGGCGCGTGGCCTTGTTTGTCCTCGCCGAAGTAGATGGTCTGATGGGGGAAGGGTATTTCGATACCGTGCTCGTCGAACTTCTTCTTGAGGCGGCGGTTGAACTCACGCCCCACCGTCCATTGCATGATCGGCTTGGTCGTCAGGCGTGCACGCACCACCACCGCCGAATCCTCGAAGCGGTCGACGCCCAGGATGTCGATGGGCTCAAGGATGTGCTGGCCGAACTCGGGATCAGCACGCAGCTCGGCGTCGATCTCGCGCAGCAGGTCCGCGACCTGGTCGGTGTCCTCGCGGTAGGCGACGCCCACGTCAAGGACGTAGCGCGAGTATTCCTTGGTCATGTTGGTGATCGCGCCAACGGTGCTGAAGGGGATGGTGTGGACGCTACCGGCAAGGTCGCGAAGTCGTATGGTGCGGATGGTGATCGCCTCGACCAGCCCGCCCTGGCCGTCGATCACCGCCACGTCGCCCACCTGCACGGTGTCCTCGAAGAGAAGGAAGGCGCCGGTAATCACGTCTTTGACCAGGGTCTGGGCCCCGAAGCCGATGGCCAGTCCGACGACGCCGGCGCCGGCCAATAGCGGGGCGATATCGATGCCCAATGCCGACAGGACGGTCAGGCTGGCGACGATCACGATCACCACCAGAAGCGCGTTACGCGCGAGCGGCAGCAGCGTCCGCGCCCGCGCGCTGCGCTCGACACGCTCGCCGTCGGCGCCCGGCGCGCCGCTAAGGTAGCGCGCGATCAGGCCGCTCGCCCCTTCCCACACGACAAGCGCGACGACGACGATCGCGACAATCTGGAAGGCACGGCCCAGGAGATCACGGCCGGTCTCGCCGCCGAAGAAGGCAAGGGCGTCGATGTCCCACGACTGCAGCACCGCCAGCGCGGCCACGACGTAGACGATCCATTCGAGGACGCGGCCAAGCCCTGACACGTAGCGGTCGGTCCGCGCCTCGATGAAAGGAAAACGGGCCCTGATCTCGGCGCTTATCCAGAACAGCCGTTCCATGGAGCTTCGCAAACCCGCGAGCGCAAGACGGGCGACGACGAGGGCCACCAGCGAGAGTGCGCTCGCGCGCGCGACGAAGGCGAATCCCCCGGCCACGTCGAGCACCCACACGATGGCGACGGCGATCAGGTAGAGCGCGGCCAGGATGTGCCAGATATCGGCGAGGCGATCGCGCAACACGCGGAGTCCGCGACCTGGCGCCTCTGCGTCCGCCTCGCCACGGATCCATCGCGCCACCGCGGTCCGGTTCTGCAGGACGAGGAGCAGGGCCATGGCGGCGAACAAGAGCCCGACGAGCTTGAGCACCGCCTGGCCGCCCGCCGGCGGCAGGCCGAGCGCCAGCGCCGCCTCGACCAGGAAATAGCCGTACACCGCCACCCGCACCAGACGGCGGAACCAGACGTAGAGGTAGGCTGCGGTGCGGTCGTCGAGCGCGATCAGGCGTAGCGACGGCGCCAGCGGCGTAAACGCGAGCCGCGCCGCGGCGCCGGCCGCCCAAGCGATGACCGCGGCGCTGATCGCCGCGACCGCCACCAGCCGCACCGTCGGGCCGGGCTGGACCGCGGCAAGGGTGATGTAGGCGGCGCCAGCGAAAAACCCGATGGGCAGGAGATCGAGGACGGTACGCGCGGCCAGCAGCGGCAGGCGCACCCAGAATGTCGAGACGTCGCGCTCCTCGAGGCGTCGCCGCGGCCGCCGCAAGGCGGCGCCGGCGAGCGCGCGGGCGATAAGACCCGCGGCGACGACGACCGCGAGCTTCCATATCACCTCGACCCACAAGTCGCGGCGCTCCGGCGTCTCGAACTGCTCGCCGAACCAGCGTCCGACACGCGCGGCCCCGCCGCCCCTTGCGAAGAGATCGGCAAAGCCCGCGCTCAACTCGGCGATACGCTTCGAGAATCCCCCAAGAACCGCAGTGCCGAGATCCGTCGCGGGCGCGGGCGCGGCGCCCTCAGCCGCCTCGATCAGCAGCCGCAGCTGGCCCAACATGCGCTCGCGGGCGGCGTCATCCTCCAGCGTCTCGATGAGCGCGCGGACCTCCGCCGCATCGGGCGCCGGCGGATCGGTCTGGCCAAGGACGGGCGAAACCGCGACGAGCGCAAGTGCAACGACGAAGAAGCCTGCGATGCCCGAGCGAAGAACTGACATGAAGCGCGGGCGCAATCCTAGTGGATCGAATCTAACGCTTGGTGCCCACGTTTGACGGCGGCGACGATCTTGTTGGGATTGGCGGTCCAAACGAACGGTGTGGGGTCGTCGTTGGTTTCGGCGATGAAGCGGTTGATGGCGGTCTGGAGATTGACGATCGAGTGGAACACTCCTCTTTTGAGTCGGCGTTTGCTGAGCTTGGCGAAGAAGGTTTTGACGGCATTGAGCCAGGAGCAAGAGGTCGGCGTGAAGTGAAAGACGAACCGAGGGTGGCGCTCGAGCCAGGCCACGACCTTGGGATGCTTGTGAGTGCCGTAGTTATCGAGGATCACGTGGACGATCTTGCCCGCCGGCACTTCGGCCTCGATGGCGTTGAGGAAGCGGATGAACTCCTGGTGCCGATGGCGCTGCATGCAGCGCCCGATCACCTTGCCTTCCAGGACGTCGAGGGCGGCAAACAGCGTCGTCGTGCCGTTCCGTTTGTAGTCATGGGTGATCGTCCCGCAGCGTCCCTTCTTCAGCGGCAGCCCCGGCTGGGTGCGGTCGAGGGCCTGGATCTGGCTCTTTTCGTCCACCGACAGCACGACGGCATGGGCGGGCGGATCGACGTAGAGACCGACGATATCGCGCAGCTTAGTGACGAACTCGGGGTCGGTGGAGAGCTTGAAGTGGCGTACCCGGTGCGGACGGAGCTTGTGAGCCTGCCAAACCCGCTGCACCGAGCTGATGCTGATCCCGACCACCTTGGCCATCGCCGCCGCCGTCCAGTGCGTCGTCTCTCCGGGCGGTTCGGTGGAGGTCAACTCGACCACCCGCTTGACAATGGCACCAGGCAGCGGCGGGATGCGCGAGGGTCGGGTCTTGTCGCGCAAAAGTCCACCCACGCCTTCGTGCATGAACCGCTCCTGCCAGCGCCAGACGCAGGGCTTGCTCTTGCCCGTCCGCCGCATGATCTCAGCGGTGCCAAGACCATCGCCGGTCAGCACGATGATCCGAGCCCGCCAGACGTGCTTCTGCGGGCTGCTCCGGTCCGCAACAACCGCCTCAAGACGAGTACGCGCGGCGAAACTAACGTTCACATGGATACCGTTTCGCATTCCAAGAGACTCGCACATCGTGCAAGCCATGGAGCCATGGGAATCTTTTGTTAGAGTTGATCCACTAGAACGAGCCGGGCGCCGCCAAGACTATACCATCGGCGGACCAGGCGGATCGAGAACGACCGCTACGCCGTACCGAAGGCGTGCTTGAGCGCTTTGGCCATTCGCGCCACCAGCTCGTCGGTTGCCTCCAGGACTTCTCCCCACAGGTGGAAACCGTGGGTCACGCCGTCGAAGCAGACGTACTCGACCGGTACGCCGGCCGCCGCCAGCTTGTCGGCATACGCCTTGCCATCGTCCAAGAGCGGGTCGTGGCTGGCGGTGACGACCAGGGCCGGCGCCGCTCCGCTCACGTCATCGGCCAGCAGCGGGGAAACCCGTGGATCATCGGCCTCGGCGGGCTCGTTGATGTAGGTGGCGATAAAGTATTGCATTCCGGCGCGGCTGAGCACGTAACCCTCGGGGTAGCGATCGTAGGAATCGGTATCGGTGGCGGCGTGGGTGATCGGGTAGATCAGGACCTGCAGGGCCAGTCGCGGGGCCCCGACGCCCGCCGCAAGCTGGGCGACCACGGCGGCTAGATTGCCGCCCGCGCTATCGCCGCCGATCGCAAGGCGCGAGGGGTCAGCGCCGATCTCGCTGGCATTGGCGGCGGCCCACTGGCACGCGGCCCAGCAATCATCGACGGGGGCGGGAAACGTATGCTCCGGCGCCAGGCGGTAGTCCACTGACATCACCACTGCGCCCGCGGCGTTCGCCAGAGCCCGGCACTCGGGGTCGTGGCTTTGCAGGCTACCGACGACCCAACCACCGCCGTGGTAGTAGACGAGAAGCGGCGGCGCGGGATCGGGCGCGACACCCAGCGGGGTATAGACGCGCACCGGGATCGCTCCGTCGGGTCCCGGGATCGTCCGGTCGACTACGCCCGCAACCTCGGGCGGCGGTGAATAATAGGCGCCATCCCGCGCGTCCAATTTGGCGCGCGCCTCGGCCGGCGACATGTCCTCTACGGGCGGCCCTCCGTCCTCCTCCATGGCGTCCAGAATCGCCTGCATCTCGGGTAGCAGCTCGCCCATCAGCCCATCCTCGGTTGGTCAATGTACGGCGGCGTCTGCGCTCGCCAGACGCTCGGTCTCGACGGCCAGCGCCTCCTCCATATCGCAGCCGTACTCGCGCACGCCGGCGCTGTACTCGGACCCGCTAAGGATCGGCCCGTGCGCCTTGCCGGCCTCGCCGTAGGTCTTGAGGTCCTGGTGCTGGGTCGGCTGGTGGAGCGCCAAGAGCTCGCGCCGTTGGTTGTGGACGGTGAAATGATAGGCGAGCCCGGCCCGCTCGCGGTCGCTGGTGTTCGGCGTCGTGCCGTGGGGCGTGCCGAAGCAGAAGAACACTACCCCGCCCGCTCCGATCTCGATCGGCACCGCCAGGCCCTCGCCGGGGGGATGGCAGCGCGTATGGTGATCGCTCTCGGGATCGCGCCGATGCGGCATCAGGGTGAACGCGCGCGGGATGACGCGGGGGGTGCCGTTGGCCACGGTCGCGTCGTGAATCGCGACCCACATCGCGGTTCCGACCATGGGATCGGCGAAGTCGAAGTAGGCGTTGTCCTGGTGCCAGTTGGTCGCCGAGCCGACCCGACCTGGCTTGAGAAAGATCTGGTCGAGCATTTTGTACGCGGGGTCGCCAACGAGTTGCGGGACCGCCTCGCGTACGCGGCGGTGGAAAACGAACGCGGCGAAGAATCGGTGGTGGTACGACAGCGGGCAGATCTGGAGGTTCTGTTTGGTCGTGCTGGCGCTCTCGCCGGCCATGGCGACGTTGGTGAACACGCCGGCCTCTTTGAGCTCGGCTAAACCGCCACGAAGCGCCGTCACCTCGGCCGCGCCGAAGAAGTTGGGAATCGCCACGTAACCCTCGCGGCGAAAGTGCGAAACCTGTTCTTGAGAGAGCGCCATCTCGTGCCTCTTGTCTCAGCCAACGCCACGCCAGTGTAGCCGAAGCAGGCCGCCGCGTTCCAGTCGCAACGGCGCTGTGCGAGAATGGCGGACGCTCGCGGGAGGGAAGGATCGATCATGGCCAAACCGGAGAAACCTTATCGCCACCGCGCGATTGGCAATCACCAGCTCCGCCCCGAATCGTTGATGATGAGCTACGGCTACGATCCCGCGCTTTCCGAGGGTGCGGTCAAGGCACCGATCTTCCAGACCTCGACGTTCGTTTTCGCCAGCGCCGAGGACGGCAAGGCGTTCTTCGAACTGGCCTATGGACTGCGCGAGAAGCGCCCAGCCGAGCAGCCGGGGCTGATCTATTCGCGCATCAACAACCCCGACCTCGAGATTCTCGAGGACCGACTGGCGCTGTGGGAAGGCGCGGAGACCGGCCTGGTGTTCTCGACCGGCATGGCCGCGATCTCCACCACGTTGTTGTCGTTTCTTCGTCCCGGCGACACCATTGTCCACTCCGAGCCGGTCTACGGCGGGACCGAGTTCCTGATCCGAAACATCCTGCCCATGTTCGGAATCACGCCGGTGGCCTTCGGCGGCAGCCCGGGTCGGCGCGGCGTCAAAGAAGCGATCGCCAAGGCTCGCGGCATCGGCCCCACCGGCATAATCTATCTCGAGACGCCGGCCAATCCGACCAACGCGCTGGTCGACATCGGCGCGTGCGCCAAGGCGGCGCGGGCGTTCGGTGGGCAGGAGCGCGGGCGGCCGCTGGTGGCGGTCGACAACACGATGCTGGGGCCGCTGTGGCAGCAGCCGCTGGAGCTCGGCGCCGACCTCGCGCTCTATTCCCTTACCAAGTACGTCGGCGGGCACTCCGACATCGTCGCCGGCGCGTGCCTCGGCGCCGAAGAGCACCTCGCCGCGGTTCGCGGCATGCGTACCATTCTTGGCACGATCTCCGATCCCCACACCGGGTGGCTGGTCATGCGGAGCCTGGAGACGCTCAAGCTACGAATGACGAGTGCGATGAAGAACGCCCGCTACGTCGCCGATTTCCTGGCCGACCACCCCAAGGTCGCGGCGGTGCTCTACCTCGGTTTCATCGACAAGGAACATCCCGACTTCGAACTCAGAAGACGCCAATGCAGCGCGCCGGGCTCGACGTTCTCGTTCGAGGTGCATGGCGGCGAGGCCGAGGCCTTTCGGCTGCTCGACGCGCTCAAGCTGATCAAGCTCGCCGTCAGCCTTGGGGGTACGGAGAGCCTGGCCGAACACCCCGCGACGATGACCCATTCCGACATCGCACCCGACAAGCAGGCCGAGATCGGGATCACACCGGGGCTGGTCAGGATCTCGGTCGGCATCGAGCACCCCGAGGACTTGATCGCCGACCTCACCCAGGCGCTCGAGGCGGTGTGAACGGCGCTCAGGCAGGCAGACCCGCTTTGATCAGGACATCGCGATGATGGACCCGATCTGATTCATCGCGATAGGGAAGCGTCTCGACGAAGTCGTGCGTCGAGAACTCGGGCTCCATTTCGAGCACTTCCTGGGCCGCTGTGCTGGCTTTCTGTTGCCGGTCGAGCGCTGCGTGGCATGCGGCGATCGTCGGCTTCGCTCTGGAACCCGCGAATCCAAGCCTGTCCCAGGACACATGCTTTCCAGGCCCAGGCGTGGGCGTACTCGGGATCGAGTTCGATCGCGTGGTCCAGCAATTTGATCGCTTCGGCGTTGTCCTCACGGGTGCCGCGATGATGAAGGATCTTGCCGCGGATCACGCAGTCGTATGCGGCTAGTGGATCAACTCTAACAAAAGATTCCCATGGCTTGCACGATGTGCGAGTCTCTTGGAATGCGAAACGGTATCCATGTGAACGTTAGTTTCGCCGAGCGTACTCGTCTTGAGGCGGTTGTTGCGGACCGGAGCAGCCCGCAGAAGCACGTCTGGCGGGCTCGGATCATCCTGCTGACCGGCGATGGTCTTGGCACCGCTGAGATCATGCGGCGGACGGGCAAGAGCAAGCCCTGCGTCTGGCGCTGGCAGGAGCGGTTCATGCACGAAGGCGTGGGTGGACTTTTGCGCGACGAGTTCGTCACTAAGCTGCGCGATATCGTCGGTCTCTACGTCGATCCGCCCGCCCATGCCGTCGTGCTGTCGGTGGACGAAAAGAGCCAGATCCAGGCCCTCGACCGCACCCAGCCGGGGCTGCCGCTGAAGAAGGGACGCTGCGGGACGATCACCCATGACTACAAACGGAACGGCACGACGACGCTGTTTGCCGCCCTCGACGTCCTGGAAGGCAAGGTGATCGGGCGCTGCATGCAGCGCCATCGGCACCAGGAGTTCATCCGCTTCCTCAACGCCATCGAGGCCGAAGTGCCGGCGGGCAAGATCGTCCACGTGATCCTCGATAACTACGGCACTCACAAGCATCCCAAGGTCGTGGCCTGGCTCGAGCGCCACCCTCGGTTCGTCTTTCACTTCACGCCGACCTCTTGCTCCTGGCTCAATGCCGTCAAAACCTTCTTCGCCAAGCTCAGCAAACGCCGACTCAAAAGAGGAGTGTTCCACTCGATCGTCAATCTCCAGACCGCCATCAACCGCTTCATCGCCGAAACCAACGACGACCCCACACCGTTCGTTTGGACCGCCAATCCCAACAAGATCGTCGCCGCCGTCAAACGTGGGCACCAAGCGTTAGATTCGATCCACTAGCAGCCTGTTGAAAAAGTTGGTGGCGCACCTGGGTTCGGCATGATTCACTTTCGAGTGTAATTTTGCTCACGAGGTGGCGATGCGGGGAATGGATAGACGGTCTGGAGAGTTGTTCTCCTACGTGGATCTTGAGAAGCGGGTTCGCCCGGATCATCCATTGCGGGCGATCCGTTCGATCTCGGACGAAGCGCTGGAGGTGCTGTCCGAAGACTTCCGGGGTCTCTATTCGGGAATGGGCCGGCCTTCGGTCGCGCCGGAGAAGCTGCTCCGGGCGATGCTGTTGCAGGCGTTTCACTCGATCCGCTCGGAGCGCCAATTGATGGAGCACCTTGAGTTTGACCTCCTGTTCCGTTGGTTCGTTGGCCTGGGCATCGACGATGCGGTGTGGGACCACTCGACCTTCTCGAAGAACCGAGACCGGCTGCTTGCGGGGGAGATCGCGGCCAAGTTCCTGTCCGCCGTGCTGGCTCGGCCGCGCGTGAAGCGGCTGCTATCATCCGACCACTTCAGTGTTGATGGCACGCTGGTAGACGCCTGGGCATCAATGAAGAGCTTCAAGCCGAGGGACGGTGCGCCCGACGATGATACCGGGCGCGGCACTGGTGGCACAGGCGGCGGCGGGCACAATGCCGGTTCCGACTTCCGGGGCGAGCGGCGCTCGAATGCGACCCATGAGAGCACCACCGATACCGATGCGATGCTGTACCGCAAGGGTCCGGGCATGGAGGCGCGGCTGTGTTACATCGGGCACGGCCTGATGGAGAACCGCTCGGGTCTGATCGTCGATGCGAGACTGACACGGGTCTCCGGCCATGCCGAACGGCGAGCGGCGTTGGAGATGATCGAGCCCCTGGCGGACCGGCCACGCGCAGTCACTCTGGGCGCGGACCGCGGCTACGATGCCGCCGACTTCGTCGAGGAATTGCGGGGCCACAACGTCCGCCCGCATGTGGCCCGGAACACCAGCCGGCGGCGTTCGGCCATCGACGGGCGGACGATCCGGCATCCCGGTTACGCCGTCAGTCAGCGGATCCGCAAGCGCATCGAGGAGGCCTTTGGCTGGATCAAGACGGTGGCCGGGATAGGCCGGACCAAGCTGCGGGGACGGGCCAAGGTTGATTGGGCCTTCACCTTCGCGGCCGCGGCCTACAACCTGGTCCGGTTGCCCAAGCTGCTGGAAACCGGGCCATGACGGCGCCAATGAACTGCCAGCTAGTTGGCCGCTGGCGGATCGTCGAGGCCGATCTCTGGGATCGTGACCACCTCGATCTGGTCGAGCCGGCCATGATGACCATTCAAGCGGATGGCTACGGCGAGATCGCCTTCGGCGCCATGCAGGCCAGCCTCGACCTCGAATACAGCCGCTCCATGGTCTTCTTCACCTGGGCCGGGTTCGACGAAATGGACGACGTCAACGGTTCCGGCTCGGCTGAGTTGCTCGACAACGGGTCGATCGAAATCCAGTTCGCATACCATCTCGGCGACGAAGCCATCCTCAAGGCCAAACCCGCTATTTCTTCAACAGGCTGCTAGATCGCTGGTTCTCTTGGGCCGTACCCGCTCCACCTCCTCCACGCGGCCGGGAATGATGCTAGCGATGGTCTGCGTGATTTCATCTTGAAGGTCAAAAATGTCCTCCATGTTGCGGTCGTAGCGCTCCGCCCATGCGTGCTCGCCGGTGGTCGCATCGATCAACTAGCCGGTGACGCGCACCCGGTCACCGGCGCGGCGGACGCTCCCTTCGACGATGTAGCGGACGCCGAGATCATCGGCCACCTCCTGAACCTTCACCGATTGGCCTTTGTAGGTGAAGGTCGAGGTCCGTGAGATGACCGTCAAGTCGCCAAAGCGGGACAGTTCGGTTATTAAGTCCTCGGTCAGACCATCCGAAAAAACTCTTGCTCGGGGTCGCTGCTCATGTTTTCGAATGGAAGAACGGCAATTGAGGGACGCACCTTGGTGTTCGGGGCGGCGGCTTGTCCATCGTCCCCCGAGGGTTTGTCAGCAACCAGCTGGGGCGAGTCTGTGGGCACGCGAAACACGCGAACCGGACGAGCGATGTTCTTGACTTCGTGCTCACCCATGTCCTTGAGCGCGATATCGAGCTTGTCGCGAATTTGATCGCGTGCGGTCCGCGAAACGCAGATACCGCCCGGCTCCGCTAGCGTTTGGATTCGGGCCGCAAGGTTGACGCCATCCCCGTAGATGTCGTCATCCTCGATGATCACATCGCCAACGTTGATACCGATGCGAAAGACGATCTGTTGCGATTCCGGCGTCATGTCATTGCGCTCGGCCAATCCCTGCTGCACGGCGATGGCACAGCCGACCGCCTCCACCACACTGGGAAACTCGATCAGGATCCCATCGCCCATCAACTTGACGATACGGCCGCCAAATTGTTTGACGGTCGGGTCGATCAGCTCGCCGCGGTGCTATTTGAGGGCGGACAGCGTGCCCGCCTCGTCCACGCCCATCAGGCGGCTATAGGCGGCCACATCGGCTGACAAGATCGCCGCGAGTCGTCTTTGAATGCGTTCTTCCGACATGGTTCGACAACCTAGGAGCGTGCGCCGTAGAAGTTTTGATGTTGGGCGATTGGCGCGCGGCCGCCGGAGAGGTTGGATTTTGGCCCGAGTGTGGACATCTGGCCCGCCCGACTCTGGGATGGAAAGCCCGGACCGGAAGGCCGGAACGGAAGAGATTCGCGTTTCATACGCGGTCGATGGGCACTGCGCGCCCCGGAGCAAGTGCGTTGGCAGGCCAGCACCTGCCTCAGCACGTGGCCACCGTCCCCATCCGCTTGATGTTCAACGCCAAGCACACGAGGTCCCACTCGCCGCGCACCTTCGCCAAGCCTCGCAGGCTGAATCGTCGGAATCCGAGCACCTCCTTGATCCACCCGTTCGGCGCCTCCGAGAGCCACTTGCGTTGCGCGTACCGGGCTTTGCCCGCGGGGCTCGCCAGTTTCTCACCCATGCGGTGCGTGGCAGGGAGCCGGGCCGGGTCGACCGCCACCTGGGACTTGCCTTCACGCCCCAGCGCTACGTGCGCGTCGATGCCGCGATCTTCCAGCTCCAACAGATCCGGCTCGTTGCAGTAGCCCGCATCGGCCAGTACCACCGCAGGCTCGACCCCAAACGTCTCGTTGATCTCGTCGAGCATCCCCACCAGCTGACCCTGGTCGCTGGCCTGTGGCCCCACCTGAGTCGCGACGATGATCTGGTGCTCCCCATCGACCGCCATCTGCGCGTTGGAGCACTGCTGGAATCCCTCGCTGCTGGTCTTCATGATCTGGCTCTCGGGATCGGTGAAATTGCTCTGCGCCTTCGGCTCGGGCTCGCCGTAGGCCCGCTTGTAGGGCCGCCCGCCCCGGGGATTGCGGTCCTGCCCAGGCTCGCGCCCGCGCTCATCGTCGCGCCCGCGTTGCGCCGCCTCCAAACGCGCTTTGGCTGCCTGGATCGCCGCCAGGCGCTTCTCCCTGCGTTGCAACTCCTCGGGCAACTCGTCGCCCCGGAAATCCTCGCCCCAACGCTCGTCTTCTTCGGCGTCCACCATCCCCGCCTTCGTCAGCAGCGCCTCGATCTCCGCCTGCAAGCGAGCCGCCTCTTTGCCCATCCGCTCATAGCTCATCGCCTTGCGCTTGCTCGCGTTCGCTCGCACCTTCGTCCCGTCGACCGAGAGCTTGCCGAACCGCGCCAGTCCCATCTCGCGCGCCACCTGCACCACCCCCACAAACAGCTCGCTGAACTCCGCCAGATGTCGGCGGCGGAACTCACATACCGTGCGATGTTGCGGGAAGTTGCCCGCCGCGAGCATCCGAAACGCTACTTCCTCCTCCAGCTTCCTCGCCACCGCGCGCGAGGAGAATGTGCCCGTCGCGTAGGCATAGATCAGCACCTTGACCATCATCGACGGCTCGTAGGGGGCGTTGCGTCGACCGTCCCCCTCGTTGGGCGCATAGAACGCCGTCAAGTCCAGTGCATCGACCACATCGCTGACGTGATGAGCCAGGTGCCCTGGGGGAACCCACTCCTGCAAGTCCAGCGGCAAAAGCAAGGGTTGGTCCGGCTGGTAGGCACGAAACGTGGTCGGCATCTGGAGTTCCCATACGCAACTGGCGTATCGGATCATACTTCCCCCTGCGCAAATCCACCCACAACCCGTCCGCTATCAACTTTGCCGCGCGGACCTTTCTGCAGCGCACGCTCCTAGCTCCCGATACCGTACCAAACCGACGGGCCGGGGTCGCGTTCAGAATGCTCCGGTTGTTCTCCAGACAACATGCTCTCGCGACCGGTTCATTCGGGCCGGTGATCGGCTGGGCGCATTCAGCCACTCGCCGGTGGGCGCGAGCCCCCTAGTGGCTGGTCACGAGCTGGGCGAAGCGCACCGGCATGATCTCGCGGGTCTTGATGCGGCCGCCGTCGTCCTTGGTGACGAGCAGGAGCTGCTGCGCCGATTCGATCCCGGCGGGGATCACCATCGTGCCCCTGGGCTTGAGCTGACCCAGCAAATGCGGCGGCATCAGCTCGGGCGCGGCGCTGACGATCACCTTGTCGAACGGCGCGTGCTCGGGCCAGCCATAGGCGCCGTCGCCGACCCTGAGCTCGATGCCGCCGTAGCCAAGGTGGTCGAGGCGCCGCGCCGCGTCGGTTGAGAGCTCGGAGAGGATCTCGACCGTGTAGACCTTGCCCGCGAGCTCGGCCAGCACCGCCGCCTGGTAGCCGAGCCCGGTGCCCACCTCCAAGACGACGTCGTCGTGTTCGATCTCCAGGAGATCGGCCATCACCGCGACCATGAAGGGTTGGCTGACGGTCTTGCCGTGGCCGATCGGGAGCGGAGAATCGGTGTACGCGACGCCGCGTAGCTCGACCGGCACGAATTCGTGGCGCGGCACCTTGCCCATCGCCGCCATGACCCGCGGATCGAGCTCGTGCTTGCCAATGGCATCGCCCGCCATGTCGGCGTACTGGGCGATCTCCTCGACCATCGTTCGCCGCAGCGCGGAGAAATGGGTCGGTTCTGCCAGCTCGCTCATGGCATCGAGAATGCCACATCGTCCGCCCGGTGTCGCCCAGGCGTCACGACGGATCACGCGAGGTTGATTCGGCGGAATCAGGCCGCGGCGAGAATCTCGCGGTAGCGGTCGATATCGATGTTTCCTCCCGAGAGGATGACGCCGACGCGGCGGCCGGCGCATTGGTCTCGCTCTTGGCCGACGGCGGCGAGCGTGGCGGCGCCGGCGCCTTCGGCGACGTTGTGGGTATCGGTGTAGTAGTCGCGCATGGCGCTTTCTATGGCGGCCTCGGGGACCGCGACCACACGCTCGGCGCCCTTGAGGATGATGCCCAGCGCATCCGCGTCGGGAATGCGCGTGGCGAGCCCGTCGGCGAACGTGTCCGAGGTGGCCGTCGACACCGGCGTGCCGGCGGCGAACGACTTGGCGTAGGTCGGTGCCGCCTCGGCGACCACGCCGACGATGTGGGTCTTGGACCCCAGTGCGTCGCGCGCGGCGATCACGCTGCAAATACCGGAGCCGAGCCCGATCGGGACGTACAGGGTCTCGAGGTCCGGCACCGCACGCAGGAACTCGAGGCTGTAGGAGGCGACGCCCAGCGCCAGCGTCCGGTCGAACGAGCGCACCATGTGCAGGCCGCGGGCCTCGGCCAGTTCGAAGGCATGCTCGTAGGCGGCCTGGAAGTCGTGGCCCTCCTCGATCAGCTCGGCGCCGAAAGCGCGCATGGCACGGTTCTTCTCGACGCTATTGCCGTGGGGGACGACGACGGTGGCGCCGAGCCCCTTCCGGGTCGCAGCGTAGGCGACGCTTTGCCCATGGTTGCCGCGGGTCGCGGCGATGACGCCGCTGACATTGGGGTGTTCCTTACGCAGCGCGTCCATGTAGACGAGGCCGCCGCGGACCTTGAACGAGCCAATCGGCGTGTGGTTCTCGTGCTTGACCCAGAGTTCGCAACCGTAGCGCTCGGCCAACAGCGGCCAGCAACGCTGGGGCGTCGGCGCGAGGGTTTGGTGGACGAAGGCGGCCGCCTTCTCCAGCTCGGCGAGGGTCGGCATCGTTAGCCCGATGCCACGGTGGTGATCCTCTCGTACGCTGGCAGGGTCAGGAACTCGGCGAAATCGGGCGCCGTGGCGACGGTCTCGAACAGCGCCACCGCCTCGTCGAGGCGATTCTCGGTCTCGCCGAGCTCCGCGCGGATCGTCGACAATTCTTTTGCGATGACCGTCTTCAACAGTCCGGCATCGACCGTGCGGCCGTCGTCGAGCGTGGCCCCGTGGCGCAGCCACTGCCACAGCTGGGCGCGCGAGATCTCGGCGGTCGCCGCGTCCTCCATCAGGTTGAACAGCGGCACGCAGCCGTTGCCGCGGAGCCACGATTCGATGTAGCGGATGCCAACACTGACATTGAGCCGCAGCCCCGCTTCGGTGATCGCGCCGTCGGGAATCTCTAGGAGATCGGCGGCGCCCACGGCGACGTCATCGCGCGCGCGGGCGATCTGATTAGCCTCCGGCATGGCGGCGTCAAATTCTTGCTTGGCGATCGGCACTAGGCCGGGGTGGGCAACCCAGGTCCCGTCGTGGCCGTCGCCGGCCTCGCGCTTCTTGTCGGCGCGGACCTTGTCAAGCGCCGCCTGATTCGCCGCCTCGTCGCCGCGGATCGGGATCTGCGCCGCCATGCCCCCGATGGCGTGTGCGTTGCGGCGATGGCATGTCTTGATCGCCAACAAGCTGTACGAGCGCATGCAGTGACGCTCCATGGTCACTTCGGCGCGATTGGGCATGAGCGCGCCAGGGTCGTTACGGAATTTCTTGATGATGCTGAAGATGTAGTCCCAGCGACCGCAGTTGAGCCCTGCCGAGTGCTCGCGCAGCTCGAACAGAATCTCGTCCATCTCGAAGGCGGCAAGAATGGTCTCGATCAGCACCGTCGCCTTGACGGACCCGCGCGGGATGGCCAGGGCGTCTTGCGCCGCAACGATAACATCGTTCCAGAGCCGCGCCTCGAGATGGGATTCCAGCTTCGGCAGATAGAAATAGGGTCCGCTGCCTGCGGCCCTCAGTGCTGCCGCGTTGTGGAACAGGTAGAGCGCGAAGTCAAAGATGCCGGCCGAAACCGGCGCGCCGTCGACCCGCACGTGGGCTTCCACAAGATGCCAGCCGCGCGGGCGCACCAGCAGCGTCGCGGTCCGTTCGTTCAGTTGGTACGATTTACCACGCACCGGATCCTCGAACGCGATGGTTCGGGCCACGGCCTCGCGCAGGTTGATCTGGCCGCCGATCATGTTGTCCCACGTGGGCGCGCACGAATCTTCGAAATCGGCCATGAACACGCTGGCGCCCGAGTTGAGCGCGTTGATGATCATCTTGCGCTCGACCGGCCCGGTGATCTCGACCCGGCGGTCCTGAAGATCGGCCGGCACCGGCGCGATGGTCCACGCGCTGTCGCGGACCTCGGCGGTCTCGGGCAGAAAGTCGGGCTTCTCGCCGGCATCGATGCGCCCCTGGCGCTCGGCCCGGCGATCGAGCAGCGCCACGCGCTGTGCCCCGAAGCGTCGCTCCAGCAGCGCGACGAAGTCGAGCGCGGCCGGCGTCAATATCCCATCGTAGCCCGGCCGCAACGCCCCAAGTACCTCGACGCCGCCGGTCGAGCCGGCCGGCCCTTGGTCTTCCATCGTCTCGATTACCAACGCGAGGCCTCCCTTTTGCTTCGTGCTTCGGTGTGTTAGTTCCCGCATTATCAGCGCCGCGTCAAAGAGATTTTCCGATGTCGATCGACGAAAATTTTCTCCGACACCTCAGGGATGAGGCCGAAGGCGTTCGCGCCGCCGGACTCTACAAGGAAGAGCGCACCCTGGTCTCGCCACAGAGGGCCGCGATCCGGCTCGAAGACGGGGCCAAGGTGCTGAACTTCTGCGCCAACAATTACCTCGGCCTGTCGAACCACCCGGCGATGGTCGAGGCCGCGAAGGCGGGGCTCGACCGCTATGGGTTCGGCATGTCTTCGGTGCGGTTCATCTGCGGGACCCAGACGATCCATCCCACGCTCGAAGCCCGAATTTCGACGTTTCTCGGCACCGAAGACACGGTGCTCTACGCCTCGTGCTTCGACGCCAACACCGGGCTCTTCGAGACGATCCTGGGCGCACAGGACGCGATCGTTTCGGATGCGTTGAACCATGCCAGCATCATCGACGGCGTGCGGCTGTGTAAGGCGCGTCGGCTGCGTTACGCCAACAACGATATGGCCGACCTTGAACGCAAGCTGCTGGAGGCCGGCGACTGTCGCTTCAAGCTGATCGCCAGCGACGGCGTGTTCTCGATGGACGGCGTCATCGCTGATCTCCCGGCGATCTGCGATCTGGCCGAGCGCCACGGCGCGATGGTCATGGTCGATGACTCGCACGCGGTCGGCGTGGTCGGTGAGGGCGGGCGGGGCACACCCGAGCATTGCGGCGTCGAAGGGCGCGTGGACATCCTGACCGGCACCTTCGGCAAGGCGCTGGGCGGCGCCTCGGGTGGCTACACCGCGACCCGCCACGAGATCGCCGACTGGCTACGCCAGCGTTCGCGGACCTACTTGTTCTCCAACAGCCTCGCGCCGATGGTCGTCACCGCGACGCTCGCCGCGCTCGATCTCATACAATCGAGCGACACCTTGCGCCGCAAGCTGGGCGAGAACGGCGCGTATTTCAGGGCGCAAATGGAGCACTTGGGCTTCACCCTAGCCGGCGCCGGCCACCCCATCGTTCCGGTAATGCTCGGCGATGCGCGGCTCGCCTCGGACATGGCCGCGCGACTCTTGGGTGAGGGCATCTACGTGATCGGCTTTTCGTTCCCCGTCGTGCCCAAAGATCAGGCGCGAATCCGCGTCCAGCTCTCTGCCGCGCACGAGCGGGATCATCTCGACCGCGCGATCGAGGCCTTCGCCAAGGTCGGGCGCGACCTCGGCGTCATCGCGTGAGCCGGGTATGAAGGCGCTCGTGAAATCGCGGGCCGAGCCGGGCATTTGGATGGAAGAGGTACCGACACCGGCGCCCGGCCCCAACGACGTCCTGATAGAGGTCGGCAAGTCGGCGATCTGCGGCACCGACGTCCACATCTACAACTGGGATTCGTGGTCGCAGCAGACCATACCGGTGCCGCTCACGGTAGGTCACGAGTTCGTCGGAACGGTGGCCGAGGTCGGGGCCGAGGTCCGCGGCTTCGCCCCCGGCGACCGGGTTTCGGGCGAAGGCCACGTCACCTGCGGCCACTGCCGCAACTGCCGCGCCGGGCGCCGGCACCTGTGCCGCAACACCGTGGGCGTCGGAGTCCAGCGCGCCGGCAGCTTCGCCGAGTATCTCGTCATTCCCGCGGTCAACGCCTTCAAGGTCAGCGCCGTGATCGACGACGACGTGGCCGCCATCCTCGATCCGCTGGGCAACGCCACCCACGCCGCGCTCTCATTTAACCTGGTTGGCGAGGACGTCTTGATTACCGGTGCCGGACCGATCGGCGTGATGGCCGCGGCGATCGCCCGCCACGTCGGCGCCCGCCATGTGGTGATCACCGATATCAACGACTATCGTCTCGAACTTGCCCGAGCCACCGGCGCCACACGCGCGGTCAACGCCACCGAGGAACGCCTCGATGACGTGATGGGCGCGCTTGGAATGAGCGAGGGCTTCGACGTCGGTCTCGAGATGTCGGGGAGCGTCGAGGCGCTGCGCGACATGGTGCGTGTCATGAACCATGGCGGCCGCGTCGCGGCCCTGGGGATCCCCTCCGCCGAGGTAGCGATCGACTGGAGCCAGATCATCTTCAAGAGCCTCACCCTGAAGGGCATCTATGGGCGCGAGATGTTCGAGACCTGGTACAAGATGACGACGATGCTCGAAAGCGGTCTCGACGTGAGCACCGTGATCACCCATCGCTTGAAGGTCGGGGCCTACGCCGATGGCTTCGAAGTCATGTCCTCGGGCCGCTCGGGCAAGGTCATTCTCGACTGGACCTGAGCGCCGAGTTCGGGCGCGCCGCGCATGTGGACCAGCGGCACGAGAAGCAGCACCAGCAAGGGGACGTTGCCGGCCACGAAAAACGCGGCGCCGGCCGCGACCTTGGCCGCACTGTCAATGACGAACCAGGCGATGACGCTGGTCGCCAGGGCGGTCAGCATACCCGGCTCGGCACGCCAAAGGGCCGAGCGGGCAATCGCAAAGATCAGCACACCCCAGGCCGCCATCACCCCTCCGGCCCCGCCAATGACGTAGCGCTGGAACCGAACGGTTCCGGCGTCCGACCCCGTCTCGGGCCAGAAAATCGGGTCGAACAGAGCGGTGAATGCGGTGATCGTGCTAGGAGCGTGCGCTGCAGAAAGGTCCGCGCGGCAAAGTTGATAGCGGACGGGTTGTGGGTGGATTTGCGCAGGGGGAAGTATGATCCGATACGCCAGTTGCGTATGGGAACTCCAGATGCCGACCACGTTTCGTGCCTACCAGCCGGACCAACCCTTGCTTTTGCCGCTGGACTTGCAGGAGTGGGTTCCCCCAGGGCACCTGGCTCATCACGTCAGCGATGTGGTCGATGCACTGGACTTGACGGCGTTCTATGCGCCCAGAGTTCCGACGCCGACATCTGGCGGAGTTCAGCGAGCTGTTTGTGGGGGTGGTGCAGGTGGCGCGCGAGATGGGACTGGCGCGGTTCGGCAAGCTCTCGGTCGACGGGACGAAGGTGCGAGCGAACGCGAGCAAGCGCAAGGCGATGAGCTATGAGCGGATGGGCAAAGAGGCGGCTCGCTTGCAGGCGGAGATCGAGGCGCTGCTGACGAAGGCGGGGATGGTGGACGCCGAAGAAGACGAGCGTTGGGGCGAGGATTTCCGGGGCGACGAGTTGCCCGAGGAGTTGCAACGCAGGGAGAAGCGCCTGGCGGCGATCCAGGCAGCCAAAGCGCGTTTGGAGGCGGCGCAACGCGGGCGCGACGATGAGCGCGGGCGCGAGCCTGGGCAGGACCGCAATCCCCGGGGCGGGCGGCCCTACAAGCGGGCCTACGGCGAGCCCGAGCCGAAGGCGCAGAGCAATTTCACCGATCCCGAGAGCCAGATCATGAAGACCAGCAGCGAGGGATTCCAGCAGTGCTCCAACGCGCAGATGGCGGTCGATGGGGAGCACCAGATCATCGTCGCGACTCAGGTGGGGCCACAGGCCAGCGACCAGGGTCAGCTGGTGGGGATGCTCGACGAGATCAACGAGACGTTTGGGGTCGAGCCTGCGGTGGTACTGGCCGATGCGGGCTACTGCAACGAGCCGGATCTGTTGGAGCTGGAAGATCGCGGCATCGACGCGCACGTAGCGCTGGGGCGTGAAGGCAAGTCCCAGGTGGCGGTCGACCCGGCCCGGCTCCCTGCCACGCACCGCATGGGTGAGAAACTGGCGAGCCCCGCGGGCAAAGCCCGGTACGCGCAACGCAAGTGGCTCTCGGAGGCGCCGAACGGGTGGATCAAGGAGGTGCTCGGATTCCGACGATTCAGCCTGCGAGGCTTGGCGAAGGTGCGCGGCGAGTGGGACCTCGTGTGCTTGGCGTTGAACATCAAGCGGATGGGGACGGTGGCCACGTGCTGAGGCAGGTGCTGGCCTGCCAACGCACTTGCTCCGGGGCGCGCAGTGCCCATCGACCGCGTATGAAACGCGAATCTCTTCCGTTCCGGCCTTCCGGTCCGGGCTTTCCATCCCAGAGTCGGGCGGGCCAGATGTCCACACTCGGGCCAAAATCCAACCTCTCCGGCGGCCGCGCGCCAATCGCCCAACATCAAAACTTCTACGGCGCACGCTCCTAGCCGAGAGCACGCCCATCGCCAATCCCATCAGCGCCATGCGCAGCCACGATCATCAGCCAGTTTCGCCGGAACCTCAGCATGTCCTCAACTCCTTGTCCCAACGGTCGGGCCGAGTTGACCTCGACGAGGGAAGCCCACGTCGAGGGCGGGGCCCGGCTCGAAGAGAGCGAGGCCACCGCCGGGCCGATGATGCCGACCCGCATCCGCATGGGCGAGCGGGTGCTATCCACCATCTCGACGGTGGCGAGTTTCGGCACCGCGCTGGACGTGACCGTCAACGAGCTGAGGATCGAGATGGTCTTCCCCGCCGACGAGGATACCGAAAGCTTTTTCGCGAACTCGCGGCTTGAACGTCGCCCACCCCCGGATTTCACTTTATGGTGCGCGACGAACACGTACGTCGGTCCGGAGGCCTAGGGATGACCGGAACCCCAACACCCGAATTTCGCGTCAATACCGTCCTCATTCGCGGATTCTCGATTCTCGGGCGCAACATTGTGCCGTTTGGGCTGCTCGCGCTTGCCTTCACCGCGCCGCCGCACATCTACGCCTTGGCGGTCGACCAGCCCGCCGAGCCGGTGCCGACCACCGCATCGATCGGCGACGTGGCCATTTTCGTCGCCGATATCCTGTTGCGGTACCTGCTGACCGCCGCTTTGGTCTACGGGACCATTCGCGAGCTTCGCGGATCGCACGCGAACCTGGTCGAGTGCCTTAGCCGCGGACTGGGCCTGGTCTTTCCCGTTGTCGGGGTGGCGATTCTGGTCGGTGTCGGGACCGGTTTGGCGACACTGTTGCTGATCGTTCCGGGCCTGATTGTTGCCACCATGCTATGGGTCGCGGTCCCGGTCGCGGTGGTCGAGCGGCCGGGCATCCTTCAATCGCTGACCCGCAGCGCCGAGCTGACCAAGGGGTTCCGCTGGCCGGTGTTCGGCGTGCTCGCGACGGTGATTGCGCTGAACGTCTTGCTGGCGCTGCTGGCTGGCGCGTTGGTCGCCGGAGCAGAAAACACCGCGGCTTTCCATTTGGTCTCGTGGGTGGTCTCGGCTGTGTTCGGCGCCGTGATCGCGGTCGTCAGCGCGGTCAGTTACCACGACCTTCGCGTCGCCAAAGAGGGCGTCGGCGCCAATCAGATCGCGGCCGTCTTCGACTAACGCCGGGTCCAAGCCTCACGTGCTAGGCTGAAGCGATGTTGCGGATTGGCACCGGGGCCGGGTTTTCGTCGGACCGGTTGGACCCGGCCTTGGAGCTCGCCGAGCGCGGCGCGCTCGACGTTTTGGTCTTCGAGTGCATCGGCGAACGCACGATGGCCTTTGGCCACCTCGAGCGGCGCGCCGATGCGGAGGCCGGCTACAACCGCTACCTCGAGCGCCGGCTGCGGGCGGTACTGCCGCCGTGCGCCGAGAACGGCACCCGCATCGTCACCAACATGGGCGTCGCGAATCCCCGGGGGGCCGCCGAGAAGGCCGCCGAGGTCGCCCGCGACCTTGGCTTGGGCGGGCTGACCGTCGCCTGCGTCGAGGGCGACGAGGTCAGCGATCGGATCGACGGCGCGACCGAGATTCCCGAGCTCGGATGCACGGTCGCCGAGGTCGGACGCACCTTGGTCGGGGTCAACGCGTACCTCGGGGCCGATGCCCTGCTGCCGGCGTTGGAGGCAAGCGCCGCCGTAGTGATAGCCGGGCGCGTCGCCGATCCATCGCTGTTCCTGGCGCCAATGATCGCGCGCTACGGGTGGCGCCATGACGACTGGGCGGCGTTGGGCGCGGGCACCGCCGTCGGCCACTTGTTGGAATGTGCGGGCCAGATCACCGGCGGTTACTTCGCCGATCCCTTGACCAAGCCGGTGACCGGGCTCGCGCGGCTGGGCTTCCCGATCGCCGAGATCGGGGCCGACGGCGAGGCGGTCATCACCAAGCTGGACGGGACCGGCGGGGTGGTCGACCACCGCACGGTGAAGGAACAGCTGCTCTACGAGGTCCACGACCCCGCCGCCTACCTGACGCCGGACGTCACCGCCGACTTCTCCGGCGTGCGCGTCGAGGCGGCGGCGACGGACCGCGTCCGCGTTCGCGGCGCGAGCGGGCGCCAGCGTCCCGAGCGGCTGAAGGTCACGCTCGGCTTCGACGGCGGCATTCTCGCCGAGGGCGAGGTTGGCTACGCCGGCGCCGGCGCCGGGGCGCGCGCCAGCCTGGCGGCCGACGTATTGCGCGAGCGATTTGCGGGCCTACATGGCATCAACGAGCCGATTCGCATCGACCTCATCGGCATCAGCTCGCTGCACGCGAGCGCGCCCGCCGGCGCGCCGTCGCCCGAGGCCACCGATGTGCGGGTGCGCGCGGCGATTCGCACCGAATCCCAAGAGACCGCCGATCTCCTGTTGTGGGAGGTGGAGAGTTTGCTGTGCAACGGGCCCGCCGGCGGCGGCGGCTTCCGCGGACGCGCGGTCCCCACCATCGTGACCTATTCGGTTTTCGTCGAGCGCGAGATGGTGAGCCCGCGCATGAGTCTGATCGTCGCATGATCCGGCGGGTCCCGCTGCGCGAGATCGCCCACGCCCGCGCCGGGGACAAGGGCGATACCTCGAACGTGTCGGTCTTCGCGTTCGATCCCGCGCATTACCCCGCGCTCAAGGCGCAGCTTACCGTCGCTCGCGTCAAGGGCGCGTTCGGCAACATCGTTAGGGGTGCGGTACGGCGCTATGAGCTCGACGGCCTCGCGGGTCTCAACTTCGTCATGGAGCGTGCGCTCGAAGGCGGCGTCAACGGGTCGCTCAGCCTCGATTCCCACGGCAAGTCTTGGAGCTTCTTGATGCTGGGGATCGAGATCGACGTGGAGGACCGTTGAGCCAGAACTCGAGCGAGCGCCATGCGATCTCGGTTCGCGACCTGACGTACACCTACCCCAGTGGCGACGCACCCGCGGTGCGCGATGTTTCGTTTGGCGTCGAAGCGGGGTGGATCTTTGGGCTGCTGGGACCGTCGTGGGCCGGCAAAAGCACGATCCAGCGTGTCCTGACCCGCCAGGCGCGGCGCTTTCACGGCGCCGTGCACGCCCTTGGCCGCAACCTCGCAGACTGGGACTGGCGCTATTACGAGCGTATCGGCGTCGGCTTCGAGCTCCCCAACCACTATCTCAAGCTCACCGCGGCTGAGAACCTACGGTTCTTCGCGTCGCTCTACCCCGGGCGCACGCCACCGCCCGAAGCGATACTGGAGATGGTTGGACTAGAGGACGCCGCCAAGGTACGGGTCGCCGAGTTCTCGAAGGGAGTGATGGTGCGGCTCAACTTCGTCCGCGCGATCATGCACGATCCCGATCTCATCTTCCTCGACGAGCCGACCGTGGGGCTTGACCCGGTCAACGCCCACCGCATTCGCGAACTGGTCCGCGCCAAGCACCGCTCGGGTAAGACCGTCGTGCTGACCACCCACAATATGCATGACGTCGAAGCGCTGTGTGATCGCGTGGCCTTCATCGTCGCCGGCGCGCTTGCCGTCGAGGATAGCCCTCAGGCGCTGAAGCTCAAGCACGGCAGCCGCACCGTCCGCGTCGAGGTCGGCGCCGATGGCGACGCGCGGGGTGAGATCTTCGACCTCGACGGTTTGGCCGACAACCCGCTTTCCAAACCGTCCTGCGCGACGGCGAAATCCGCACCATCCACAGCCAAGAGGCGACCCTCGACCGTGTGTTCGCCGACGTCACCGGCGTCGCGCTGGACGAGATCGGCTGATCGAGATGCGCGCCCTCGCCGCCATGCTGTCGTGGGACATCCGCCTGCAGGCGCGCTACCACATCTATACCGCGGTGGCGTTCTCCACCGCCGGCTACATCGCCATCGTCGGGCTGTTGCCCAACGACTTGCCACCCGGCGTGATCGCATTCCTCATTTTTGCCGAGGCGGGCATCGTCGGTTTCCCCGTTGTCGGCGCGCTCATGCTCTTCGAGCGCAACGAACGAACCTTGTCGGCGGTAGCGATCGCGCCGTGCCCGGCGTGGGTCTACCTCGCCTCGAAAACGATATCGCTGACCCTGGCCAGTATGGCCGCTGGCTATGCGCTCGCCGCCCTCGCATTTCCGGGGGACCTCGACACCGGGATCATGCTGGCGGGGCTGGCGCTGACCGCCGCGGTTGCGGTGCTGGTGGGAATCGGCGCCGTCGGCGGGGCGCGCTCGCTCAATCAGTACATGGTGCGTGCGGCCGCGGTCATGATCGTGTTCGCGATCCCGCTGGCGACGCTGACCGGAGCCGCGGGTCCGTGGCAACTCGCCTTTCTGCCGACCCAGGCGAGCCTTACGCTGCTGCTCGGCGCCGCGGCGCCCGATGCGGTGAGCCGGGCGGAATGGATCTACGCGCCGCTCTACCTGCTGGTTTGGGTGGCCGTGGCGTGGGTTTGGGCGCGCCGCACCTTCGACCGCCATGTCCTGGGCGAGGGCCAATAGCGTGTACGCGCGCACGTTCGTCTCGCTCGTGATTTTCGATGCCCGCGCGGTCAGCCGCGAAGGCGTCTTGGTCTACACCCTGGTGCTCGTGCTGCTGGCGACCGTGGCGGTGCGTGTGCTCGGGCAATTCGAGCCGGCTTTGGGCATCGCCCGTTTTCATCCCGTGATCGCAATCGCGGTCCTCATCAGCATCGTCGTCGCCTTCGCCATGATCTGCGGGCTGTTGCTGGTCGATGAGACCGATAGCGGCGTGCGCGAGGCCCTGGCCGTGGTGCCGGCGCGGCCCGGGCTCCTGCTTTTGTGCCGCACGGCGCTGGCCCTGGTGTGCACGGTGGTCCTCTCGCTCGCGGGCATCGCGATCATGGGGCTGGTTGCGCTTCCGCTCGCGGCGTGGCTGGCGGTGGTCGCGGTCTTGGCGCCGGCGGTGCCGGTCGCGGGACTGGTGATCCCCGCCGTCGCCGGCAACAAGGTCGAGGCGCTGGCCTTGTTCAAGGGGGCGAGCCTGATCCTGCTGGCGCCGCTCGCGACCTTCTTCCTGCCCGATGCGGGGTACCGCTTGGCGTTCCTGGTCTCGCCGACCGGGTGGGCGGTCGAGGCCTACCGCGCCTTCCTCGAGGGCTCGCCGACCGGCTACCTATGGTCGGCGGGCGGCGTGCTATACGCCAGCGCGTTGATGGCGGCAGCCGCGGTGCACTACCACCGGACGGTCTACCGACTTCGCCGGCGAGTGTGGTGGTAACGGTTCCCGTTGATCGAAGCCGATTGGCTCATCCTCATGGTGGCTACACGGTCCGCGCGGTACAATGGGGCCACCATGCGAGTTGGCATATCTCTGCCCGTGAGGGAACTGCAGAACGATGTCGGTGCAATCAAAGCCTTTGCACAGGCTGCCGAAGCGCTTGGACTGACGCACTTGCGCGTTCCCGAACAGGTGTTTCGACCGGGTAGCGGCCCGCTGCATGAACCGATGACCATGCTGACGTTGATCGCGGGTGTGACCGAAGAGATCGAGCTTGTGCCGTCGGTGATCGTGTTGCCGGCGCGTCAGACGGTGCTCTTCGCCAAGCAGGCTGCCACACTGGACGTCTTGTGCGGCGGCCGGCTACGGCTTGGAATTGGCGTCGGCGATGAAGAGGTGGAGTACAACGCCCTCGGGGCTGAGTTTCACAATCGGGGCGCCCGGTGCGAGGAACAGATCGCGCTACTGCGTCTGCTCTGGACCGAGGAAAGCGTCGAGTTCGAAGGCCGCTGGGAGCGCGTCTCGGGCGCCGGAATCGATCCTTTGCCAATCCAGCGCCCACTTCCGCTGTGGATCGGCGCCAGTGGTGTGCCGGTGCCGCGAATCCGGCGCCGGATCGGGCGACAGGCGGACGGTTGGTTCGTCTTGTGTTCGCCC
Organism: Alphaproteobacteria bacterium; assembly: GCA_965219135.1. Taxonomy (GTDB): domain Bacteria; phylum Pseudomonadota; class Alphaproteobacteria; order VGEJ01; family VGEJ01; genus CAYUNL01. The sequence continues at coordinate 2,517,277 of CBDCMV010000003.1, forward strand.
GAGGAGTTCCCCCGCGTGCGTGACGACATCGGGCGCGAAGCGGAGGCATCGGGCCGTGAACCCGCCCGCATAGGGACAGAGGCCGGTGTCGCGGTCGTGGGTCCGCGGGAGCATGAATGGCAGAGCCGTGTGGCCGACTGGCGTGAGGCCGGCCTTACGCATTTGTGCCTGCGCACGCTTGGCGGCGGCCTGCGCACAGACGAGCATATCGAGCGGATGCGACAAGCCGTCGCCGAGCTGCCAACCGTCTGATCGTCAGGGCTCTCGACGACCGCTATCGGGGCGGACAGCGGACATCCAGGGGCGACATGATTGACGTCCGCTCCTGATGCGGTGGACGGCTCCCACCACCGGCATCGCGAAAGTGTGGTCGCGGTGCGGGGAGGAGTTGGGGAATGTCGATTTGCAGCGGCACCATCGTATCAAGAAGCCTCGCGACGGCGACGGGTATTCACCGCGGCGACCAAGCCTTGTACGATCGCGGCACCTTGAGACTCAGCATATTGGTCGGCTCATGACTCACCAGAGCCCCGCCCCAGCGCCGGACGCGCAAGCCGATCCCGTCGCTTTCGAGCTGGTGAAGAACGCGCTCTTCTTCTTGGTCAACGAGATGGCGCTGACGCTGGTGCGCACCTCCTACTCGGGCATCCTGCGCGAGAACATGGACTTCTCGACCGGCATCGCCAACTCCGAGGGTGAGATGGTTTCCCAGGGCCTCTCGCTGCCGCTGCAGTTCGGTCCGATGCCGGACGCCGTGGCCGCGGTACGCCGGGCTTGGCAAGCCCGCATGGAACCCGGCGACGTTTTCGTCCTCAACGATCCCTTCGAGGGCGGCACGCACCTCCCCGACTTTTTCTTTATCAAGCCGGTCTTCCACGACGGCGCGATCTTTTGTTACATCTGCGTCGCCGGCCATCAGGTCGACGTCGGCGGCCGGGTCGCGGGATCGAACGCCTGCGATTCGACGGAGGTTTACGCCGAAGGACTGCGCGTACCGCCGCTCAAGCTCTACGAGCGCGGTGTGCCCAACGAGACCATCTTCAACATCATCGAGCGCAACGTGCGCGTGCCGGTCAAGCTATTGGGCGATTTCCGCGCCCAGGTGGCGAGCCTGGAGACCGGCGAGAGCGGCATCCGCGAGCTCATCTCGCGCTATGGCGCGGGCAATCTTGAGGGATACTTCGTGGCGCTTTTGGACTATGCCGAAAGGCAGACCCGCGCGGCCATCGCCGAGCTTCCCGACGGCGAATATCACTTCACCGACTACATCGATTCCGACGGCATCGAGCGCCGGCCGGTGCCGATCGTGCTGAAGCTGACGATCGATGGCGATCGCATCATCGCCGACTTCACCGGCAGCGCGCCTCAGGTCCAGGGCGCGATCAACTCGACCGTTAGCATGACCAAGTCATCCACCTATGCCGCGATCCGCGCGGTGCTAAAGGGCAAGATCCCGAGCAACGGCGGTTTCTTCCGGGCGATCGAGGTGATCGCCGAGAAGGGAAGCATATTGAATTGCGTCCTACCGGCAGCTTCGGGCGGGCGCGGGGTGACGCTCTTCCGCATCGCCGATACTGTGTGGGGCGCGCTCGCGCAGGCGGTGCCCGAGCGCGTCTTCGCCGCCACCGACGGTGGCACCATCGTCTACGGTATCGGCGGCTACGACGAAAACCGAGAGGCCTTCGTCCTAGTCGAGGTCTGCAGCGGCTCGTGGGGCGGGCGCCCCGACCGCGACGGCATCGACGGCATGTCGCACCCGCTCGTGAACACACGCAACATCCCGGGCGAGATGATGGAGGCCGAGCACCCGGTCGAACTGGTGCGTTACGGATTTCTGCCCGACACGGGCGGCGCGGGAAAATACCGCGGCGGACTCTCGCTCGCGCGCGACGTCCGCTACCTTGGCGCGGTTCCGGCGCAACTGCAGCTCCGCTCTGACCGCTGCGATCACATGCCCTACGGCTTGGCGGGCGGCAAGGACGGCACGCCCTCCTACAACCTCCTCAACCCCGGCACCGCCCAGGAGCAAAAGCTCAAGGCGATGGATACGACGACGATCAAGCAAGGTGAGATCGTCCGCTTTGTCTGCCCGGGTGCAGCCGGCTGGGGCGATCCGCTGGAGCGCGATCCGTTGGCGGTAGCTGCCGATGTTCGCGAGGGGCGACTGACGCCAGCCTACGTGCGCGGGCACTACACGCTTGCTGTCTCCGCCGACGGAAGCCTGGACGAGGCCGAGACGAAGCGGCTGCGCGACGGCGGCTAGCCTAAGCGACTTTGATGGTCTGGCGTGCCAAGTCACGCGACTTGGCGCGGTCATGGGAGACCGGACCAAAGCGGACATCGAGCATGGCCGGTCTTGCGTCGCGCCGCTCTGGCGAGCACAGTGCGTCTCCCAAAAGAGCGCGTGGGGGAATGTGATGCCTGAAGCGGCTGCCGGCGCCACTGAATCCAGGGAAGAATGGCAACCGGCGGAACGGCCAGCGCCCGCGTCGCTATGGGCGTGGCCGCCGCGCCCGCTTGAGACGCTGAAGTGGATTTTCGGGTACCCCGGGTACTTGTTTCCCTGGAACGCGTTCTTCTGTCTGATCGCGATCGCAACGTGGTTCTATACCCAACCCGAGCTCTCGCGCATGATCGAGTTCCGGGTTGACTGGATCGCCCAAATATACCTTCGCAATCTCGGACTCTTGGTGGTGTTCGCCGGGGGATGGCATCTACGGCTCTACACGTTCAGGGGCCAGCGGGCGAAGTACAAGTACAACCCGAAATGGCTCCACGAGAACAACGCGACCTTCCTGTGGGGCAATCAGCTGCGTGACAACATCTTCTGGAGCATAGCCAGCGGCTGCACGGTTTGGACGGTCTACGAAGTATTAATGATGTGGGCTTACGCCAACGGCATACTTCCGTACATCGATTGGCAGACCCAGCCCGTCTACTTCGCCTTACTGCTGTTCGTCCTCGTGGCGTGGAATCCGGCCTATTTCTATGTCACGCACCGCCTGACCCACTGGAGGCCGCTCTACCGCAGCGCCCACTACGTACACCACAAGAACGTGAACGTCGGCCCGTGGTCGGGCTTGTCGATGCACCCGATCGAGCACATCATCTACTTCTCGGGCGTACTAGTCTTCTGGATCGTGCCTTCGCATCCGATCCACGCGCTGTTTGTCCTGCAGTTCGCGGCACTCTCCCCCGCCAATGGACACGCTGGTTTCGATCAGCTTGTCGTGAAGGGGAAGGCCACGCTTCCCGGCGATTTCTTCCATTACCTGCACCACCGTTACTTCGAGTGCAACTATGGGGAACCCATGGTGCCTTTCGACCGCTGGTTCGGCACCTTCCACGATGGTTCCCCGGAAGCGCACGCACGCATGCAGAAGCGGTGGCGCGAGGAACGGGCATAAACTGCCGGGATCGAGCAAAGGGCGAGGGAGACGACGAAATCAGGGAACGCTATCTCCGCGACGGCTACGTCGTCCGCGATGTCCTGACGTTCGAAGAGGTCCTGGCGTTGCGGGCTGAGATCGCTGCCGTCTGCCGCGGCGAGCGCGGCGAGGTTGACGGGCTGCATCCGCTTCCGGCGGACACCCCCGACGAGGAAGCCTTCGGGAGCATCCTGAACATCAACCACCCCCACAAGGTCTCGTCGTTCATCGCCGAGCGAATGGCGCACCCACGTATCGTCGAGGTGTTGCGACGGATCATCGGTCCCAACGTCAAGTGCATTAACTGCGTCATCTTCAATCGCCACCCCGACGACCTGGGCATGTCGTGGCACCAGGACGAGACCTACGTCCCCACCCGCGACCGTTCGCTGGCTCAGGTGTGGATCGCGCTCGAGGACACCACGCGCGAGAAGGCCTGCCTACGCGTGATCCCCGGCTCGCATGAGCCGGGAATCCTGTGGCCGACCCGCGAGAACACCGATCCCGATCACTTCAACCGCGGCGTCGACGAGACCTACGGCTTCCCCTACACCGACGACGACGCCGTCTACCTCGAGATCGCCGCCGGCTCGGCCGTCTTCTTCAACGGCTACCTGCTGCACGGCTCGGCGCCGTACCAGGCCAGGATCGGCTCGCGCCGCGCGATCGCCTTCGGATACATGAGCGCGGAGTCTTGGTTCCCGTGGGACTGGAACGGGATGCTGGAGAAGACCCACGACAACCGCGACATCATCATGGTCTGCGGTACCGACCCCTACGCATACAAGGGAACGCAAAACCTGACCCACGCCAGGGTCGATCCGCGTCACGAAACGGGCGCGTAGGCCGGCGCGGGCCTCAGCACGTCGGGCGCCGGGGTGGACTTGGAGGGTCGGGAACCCCAGATTCAGGTCATCGACAACGGTCCGTTTCGTGGAGCCCGAAGCCATCAAGCGCCGACTCGTCGCCATCCTCGTCGCTGACGCCGCGGGATACTCCCGCCTCATGGGCGCCGACGAGGAGGCGACGCTGCGTGCGCTCACCGAATACCAGGCCGCCATGACCCTGCGCATCGAGGGGCGCGTCGGCCGCGTGGTCGGCACGGCTGGCGACTCGCTCTTGGCCGAGTTCGCCTCGGTCGCCGACGCCGTCACGTGCGCCGCCGATATCCAACACGATCTGGCGCGGCGCAACGAGAACCACCCGCAAGAGCGACGCCTGGAGTTCCGCATCGGCATCCACTTCGGCGACGTGATGGTCGCCGGCGAGGACATCTACGGCGATGGCGTCAACATAGCGGCGCGGCTGCAGGAGATGGGCGAGCCGGGCGGCATATGCGTGTCCGGCACGGTGCACGACAGCATCAGAAACAGGCTCGCGTTTGGTTGCGAGGCGGCGGGCGAGCAATCGTTCAAGAACATCGCCGAGCCGGTCCGCGCTTTTCACGTTCGCGAAGGCGCGACCGCCGAGGCGGCCGTGGCGCCGACCAACGATTCTCAGCCGCATCGGCCTTCACTGGCGGTCCTGCCGTTTGCCAACCTGGGCGGCGATCCCGAGGAGGATTACTTTGCCGATGGGATCACAGAGGACCTGATCACCGAGTTCTCGCGCTTTCAGGAGCTAATCGTCATCTCCCGAAACTCGGTGTTCAGCTACAAGGGCCAGGCGGTTAAGGTGCAGGAGGTAGGACGCGAGCTGGGCGTGCGCTACGTACTAGAGGGCAGTGTCCGCAAGGCCGGCACGCGCGTACGTATCACCTCCCAGCTCGTCGAGGCCGCCTCCGGCCACCACTTGTGGGCCGAGCGCTACGACCGCGAGCTCAAGGATGTGTTCGCGGTCCAGGACGAGGTGACGCGCAACATCGTCGCCACGCTCGCCGGCAAGCTCGATGCCACAGAGCGCCGCCGCGCGCGAGGCGAAAGCGAGCGGACCGAGAACCTCGAAGCCTACGACCTTCTGCTGCGCGGCCGCGAGCACTTTCTCCGGTTCACGCCCGAGGACAACCTCGCCGCCCGCCGCTTCTACGAGAAAGCGGTCGAGCTGGACCCCGACTACGCCCGCGCCTACGCCAGCCTCGCCTGGACCTACTTGGTTGACGCGATGCGCACCGGATCGGAGGAGGCGCTCGATAGCGCGTTGACACACGCCCGCAAAGGCGTGCGCATCAACCCCGCTTCGCACTCAAACTACCTCACACTCGGCGAAGTCTGCCTGTCGAACGGCTTGACCGACCAGGCGGTCGAGGCGATCGAGCGCGGCATCGAACTCAACCCAAACGATACCGACGGGCTGGGCTTCTTAGCCCAAGCGCTTTGCCTGCAGGGCAAACCGGACGAGGCCATCGCCCAGATCAGCGAAGCGACGCGGATTAACCCTGGCCTTCCTGAGCGCCGCGCTGAAACCGCCATGGCTCACTTCGTCGCCCGGCGCTACGCGGAATCGGTAGAGGCCATTGAGGGGCTAGCGGGCATCGAGGAGGCGCAGGATTGAGCGGCGTGGCGCAAGTTTCGGCGACCGAGACGTTCAACCGCGGATATCGCGTTCGGACATGTCGGTCTCCGGGTTTGCGTGAATGCGGAACTGGGCGGGGACACCCTCTCCGGTATCCGGCCCTGACCGACCTCTGGCTCAAGCTCTCGCTCTTGGTGACGTATTGGACCCGGATGGGCTGGAGCGGTTGGTGCGTGCAAGGACGGTTGAATCGACCGCCGTCCTTCCCGCGTCGAGTAGGCCGCCCCGGGCGAGCGCGGGGTCAGTTCGATACCCGCCACGCGCGGTCCGGCTGCGGAAGGACTGGCGGCGCACTCCCAACCGGTGTGTTATTCGGCGCCGAAATTTGACCCCCAGTATAAATCCGGATTACGACATTGGCGCCCTGGACGCCGTTGTTCATGCCCGGCGTTTCGAGGTTCGGCCAGTAGAAGGTATCGCGCTTTGGCCAGAGGTTGACCAACTGCATTGCGAAGATAGCCGCCTGCTGGTCGCGTATCCGTTGGCTGACCTTCCTGTAGAGCTCAGTGCGTCCTGGTCCGACCGGCATGGTCCGGCCCTTCTCGATCATCTTGTCGACCTCGGCATCCGAGAAGTAAGACCCCGCCGACCACTGGCCGCCCCGCGACGTGCGGTAAGACTGGTAGAGGTACGAATCCGGGTCGGGGATCGCCGGCGAGAGACGTAGACGGGCGACACCATCGGGGCCGTTTCGGGTTTTGCGAGCCGGGTTACGTAGTGGGCCCAGACGAGGTTTGAGATGTCGGACTCGAAGCCGAGTTCCTTCCAGTTGACCTGCAGGAGGAGGGCCATCCGCTCGGTCTTTCGGTTACCCGCCATCCAAATAATATCGATCCGGTGATCGGCGGAATTGTACTTGCACAGGGCAAGCTCGGCCTTGGCCTTCGCGAGATCGCGCTTTGCGAAGGGCGGCATCTTGGGATCGAACCCCGGCAAGGTTTCGAGGAGCGGTCCGTGAGAGGGCTTGGCCCCGGTTAGTCCGGGCTTAATTTGCTCTTGCGCGTGTACCCCCTCGTAATCGACGACATAGGCCAGCGCCCTGCGGCAGTGCACGTCGTCGAGAGGCGCCTTTGTGTTATTCAACCAGAAGTAGAATTGATTGACGCCCGGCTCAGCCGCCAGGGTCACGCCCTTGATTTTCAAGAGCTCCTTCTTGGTCTCGGGCTGGATCAAGGGTCGAACGACGTCCATTTGGCCCTGCTTGAACAACGTGAGCACGGCCAGTTCATTGTTGCCGTAAGTGAAGTGGACAACGTCTGGGGCCTTGGGGTGGTGGCCCAGGAAGTAGTCCTTGAACTTTCTAAGTACGGGACGCTCCGTGCGCTCGTGGGAGACGACCTCGTAGGCGCCGGTGCCCGCCGAATTCTTGAGTAGCCACCCCCCTCCGTAGTCGCCGAACTCGCCGAAGTCACCCGCTTGCTTGTGGGCCATCACCGTCTTGGAATCGACGATCCCGAGCCTCACCAACGAAGCGTAGAAGGCCCCGGAGGGTTCATTCAGCGTGATGACAGCGGTGAGCGGGCCCTTCGCCTCGGCCGACTTGACCACACCGGTAAACAGGAAAGAGAAGCCCTTTTGAATAGTCAGCATGCGGTTCATCGAAAAGACCACGTCGTCGGCCGTCATCGTGTTCCCCGAGTGGAACTTGACGTTGGCTCTGAGCTTGATCGTGTAGACCGTGCCCGTCGGGTCGATGTCGATGCTCTCGGCAAGATGCGGACGGATCTCCGTCGTCTTGCCGTCGAGCGACGGAAACACCAGCATGTCGTAGATGTTGTAGTAGAGAATTGCATCGGCAAACAACGCGCCCTGATGCGGGTCGATGTCGCCGTGGTTGGCCTCGCCGATCCTGAGCACGGTCTCCGCCGCCGCGAGGCGGATTAGCGACCCAACGGCAAGCAGGACGCCTACCGCGATGCAAGCAAGTAATGGCTTGATTCAACGCCAACGGCCCGTCGGCAAGAGGTGGCTTTTCATGCTTTCAGGATCGGCCCGCGCATGCTCATCGGACCGAGCTGGATTATTCGTCGGCAATCAGTCAATAAGCGGAGATGACGATGAGACAGCCAAGTAAATTTTGGGACAAACGTGCTGAAGGCTACTCGAAGAGCCCCGTTGCTGACGAAGAATCTTACCAAAAGAAACTGCAAGTCACGCGCGAATATTTGAAGCCGGATATGGAGATATTGGAGTTTGGCTGCGGGACGGGGTCGACCGCCATCACCCATGCACCTTGCGTAAAACATATTCGGGCAATTGATGTCTCGTCGAAAATGCTTGAAATCGCCCAAGGCAAGGCTGACGCCAACAATGTCAAGAATATTAGTTTCGAAGGATCGGGCATCGACGAATTCAGCGTGTCCGACGAAACCTTTGATGCCGTATTGGCGCTCAATATTTTGCATCTACTGGAAAACAAGGAAGAGGTAATTTCCAAGGTTCGTAAAATGCTCAAGCAGGGCGGCATTTTCGTCACCAGTACGGTATGCGTTGGAGATACAAGGATGAAGTTTCTTAAGGGCACCTCTAAGAATTGGTGAGTTGTCGGAGGATATTGTTTAACCAGGCTGTCACCAGCTCCAGCCATGCCGGAGCCGAGATTTTCGGGGTCTTCCACGCTCCAATTGAGTTATTTCCGCCACAAGACCGTCCCCAGGCGGTCTCCTTCTCCGAGTATCGTCACACGGCCGCCGCGAGACGCTCCAGTTGGACCAGGCGGCGCATGTTGTAGGCGAGGTTCTTCAACCCGATCCGCGCCTTCGCCCGCACCAGCCCGACACTACGCACCAGCGTCCCGCCCATGTCGTTGCTCTGGGCCCCGAAGACATGCTCGACGCGGACCCGAACCGACGAACGGGTCTTGTTGCCCTGCTTCTCGCGCTCGCTCAGCGGCTTGTTGCGGCGGCCCTTGCGATGGATCCGGCTCCGCAACCCCTTCTCCTTCAGCACCGCCTCGATCTCCGCCGAGCGGTAAGCGCTGTCCGCCCACACACCCAAAGCCGTGTTGTCCCCATCCAGGATATCGTCGAGGACTTGGCTGTCGTGCTCCGCCGCGTCGCTCACATGATAGCGCCGCACCAGCTTGTGCCGACGGTCCACGTTGACATGGTTCTTGTAACCGTAATGGCTCTTGCCGTGCTTCTTAGTCCACCGCGCCTCGACATCCTTTTGGCGCCGCTTTGCCGGCTTGTCCTCCCAGCCTGCCGGCGTCTCGCCCGCCTTTATCCGCGCGTTCTCCTCGCGGCTGTTGCGCTGTTTGGGTACCGCCACAATCGAGGCGTCGATGATCTGGCCGCCCATCGCCAGATAGCCCTGATCCTTCAGGTAGCCATCGAACGTCTCGAATAAGGCCTCGATCACGCCAGCTTGCGTTAACTGTTCGCGGTACAGCCACACCGTCTTGGCGTCGGGAACCCGGCCCTCCAGACCCAACCCCAGAAATCGCATGAACGACAGGCGGTCACGGATCTGATGCTCAACTTGGTCGTCCGAGAGATTGTAGAGCGCGCACAGAATGATCGTCTTGAACATCACAATCGCATCCCACGGCTTGCGTCCCGCCCGCGATTTACGCGCCTTGTCCGCACGCCGCCACACCGCCTCAAGACGCGCGCGCAAGTCTTCCCACGGAACCACCCCGTCGATCTTCAAAAGCGGATCGTTCTTGGCGTCAAGACCGGAATACCGGTTCCCAAGATCGAAAAACCCCATCTGACCCATCAACCACGCCTCCCGCTATCAACAAATCGGCAACCCGATTCTAAATCGACGACGCCCGAAAAAGGAGAATTCTTAGAGGTGCCCTTAAGGTTATTGCGCCGATTGGAAAATTCTTTGGATTGGTGCTCAAAGTCTTTACTGCTAAGGAACTGGAAAGCAGTTTGACCCATGCCGATTTTGAAATCGACTATCAATGGCAACCGGATGAAGGCGTGGTGTTTATTGTGGCGAAGAAGGCTTAATATTAGCGATCTACTTCCTTATGCCGTGCGTCCCGAGCCCGTCGAAGGACGACGCGGAACAGGTTCCTGCTCTGTTGGATTGAAAGCAGTGCTCCCAGAATAGGCGCAGGTTGGTGTCCGCTATTGGCTGAGGGTGTTGAAGGACTCGGATTTGAGCCGTGTTTTCTGTGTCCGCTTGTACTAGTGGAAGGAATCTAACGCTTGATGCCCTCTTTTGACGGCAGCGATGATCCTATCTGGATCGGCGGTCCAGGAGAAGGATTTGGGGTTTTTGTTGGTTTCGGCGACGAAGCGATTGATGGCGGCTTGGAGATCGACGAGGGAATAGAAGACACCCCGCTTGAGGCGCCGTTTTGCGAGTTTGGCGAGCAGGATGTTGGCGTGAAGTGGAAAACAAACCGCTTGTGGCGATCGAGCCAGCCCCGGACCTTTGGATGCTTATGGGCGGCGTAGTTGTCGAGGATGATGTGGACGGCCTTGTCCGCAGGGACTTGAGCGTTGATCACGTTCAAGAAGCGGATGAACTCCTGGTGCCGGTGGTGGTGCATATTGCGTCCGATAACTGTCCCGTCGAGGACGTTCAGGGCGGCGAAGAGCGTCGTGGTTCCGTTGCGCTTGTAGTCGTGGGTCATAGTGCCCAGACGCCCCTTCTTCATGGGCAGGCCCGGCTGGGTGCGGTCGAGCGCCTGGATCTGGCTTTTCTCGTCTACGGACAGGACGATGGCGTGGGCGGGCGGATCGACGTAAAGCCCAACGACATCGCGCAATTTGCGGACGAAGTTCGGGTCGTTCGAGAGCTTGAACTGCCGATAGCGGTGCGGCTGCAAGCCATGGGAACGCCAGATGCGCCGGACCGCGCTTTCACTGATGCCGGTCGCCGTGGCCACCATCGCGGCCGTCCAATGGGTCGCCTCAACGGGCGGGTCCGTCAGCGTCAGCGCCCGTCCGACGCATGATCTCGTGCGTTCCGACGCCTTCCGCGCTCAAAAGGATGATTGCCGCCCGCCACACATGCTTCTGTGCGGCGTTGCGCTCCTTGTGACCACTCCTTCAAGACGAAGGCGGTCGGAAGAGCCGACTGTGATGGAAATTCCGGTGCGCATGCGCCAGACTCGCGAATGCGCTCGACGTTGGGAATCCCAAAACGGACTCTTCCGTTAGGCGGAGACCACTAGGAGCCGATTTTTTGATCCCGGCTTCGGCCGATGCCGGGGCGGTTTAGGCTGTTTGTTTCCGCTTCTTGCTCCTCGTTCAGGCGGCAACTGGTATTGGCGGCGCTCCCAGGGCGGACATTTGTTGTGTCGGACGAAAGCGCCGCGGCCGAGCCGTGCGGGTTCCCAATGAGCGATGCGGCCCGCCCCGATGATACAGAGGCCGAGCCTCACCTCGGCCCTCCCCGCGATTCTAGGCCGCCGCTTCCCAGTACTTCTGCCAGCGCACAAGCCACGGCGCATCGGGCGGCGAGAAGTCGAACCCCTCCTCCTCCATCTTCTTGTACTTCATGACGTCCTGATCGTCAGGCAGGACGGCGTTCCAGGCCTCCCAATCCAGGCGGTAGTCGGGATCGTCCGCTTTGCGCATCGGCGGCAGCCTGCTGTCCTCGGGGAAGCCGGTCGGTTCGCCCGGCCGCTGGTAGCGGAGGTCGGCGCTCCAGCGCACGCCCTCGGAGTAGTTCTCGGTCGAGCGGTGGACCATCGTGTTGCGGTGCCACAGGACCGAGCCCTTCTTCATCTCGCAGGTCACTACGTCACCCTCGGGCAAGTCTTCGTCATTGACGTAGAGGTACCACGACTTTTGATGTCCTACGTCCTTCTCGAAATGATGGGGCAGCGCCCGGCCGAGCTTGTGGCTGCCGCGGATCACCTGCAGTGTGCCGTTCTTGGCGGTGGCATCGACAAAGGGAATCCACGCCGTGGGCTGGAAGGTGTCCTCGCCACTCTCAAGGAAATAGGCGATGTCCTGGTGCCAGGGAACCGTCATCAGGGCGGTGTTCGGCGTTTTGGTGCGGATGACGCTGACCGGATGGCCGGAGATGTCGGGGCCGAGGAACTGCTCGACCATGTCGAGGAGGTTGTCCGAGGCCCAGATTTTGGAGAGCGAGGGTCGCATCCCCTCTCGCCAGTGCACCAGCGCGGCGGCGTTGGGCCACTCTTTCTCGAGCGAGGCGAGGCGGGTGTAAACGTCCTCGCCCTCGTGCTTGTCGGCGATCATCCCCGCGGCGTGCAGCTTGTCGGCCCAGCTCCCCACCATGTCGGCGAAGTCGTCGAGCACCGGCTGTAGCTCGGCATCGGTGAACACGTCCTCGACAATAAGGAACCCGTCGTCGAGGTACTGCTGGACCTGCTCGTCGCTGAGTCGCATCGACACCTCCCCTGGGTTGCGGCATTCTTTCCCACTCAAACCCGATTGTCAAAATGGGAACCGGGGCCCCGGGGCCCCTTTTTTCTATTCGGCCCCGAGCGGTCTTCGGGTTACCTGCGCGGCTCGCTATGACTTTGGCAGGTCTTTCTTGGGGTCGTAGAAGGGGAGCGCGGCCGTCCGGCCCGGGACGGTGCCGGCGGAGGTGGCGACCTCGAGGAGGTTTCCTGGCGCCGCAAGTTCGATGGGGACCCAGACGTAGCCGATGTTCTTGTCGAGGCGCGGCGAGAAGACGATCGATGTCACCCGGCCGATCTCCTTACCATCGTGATAGGCGGGCGAGGCGTCGGGGGATTCCTTCACCTGCGCCTCGCCGCCGAGCTCGATGCCGACGAGCTTGCGGCTGACGCCTTCCGCCTTGATCCCCATCAAGGCTTCCTTGCCGATGTAGTCCGCGCTTTGGTCCTCCACTAATCGCTCCAGCCCGCTGATCTGGAAGGGATTGTCTTCGATGGTCATGTCCGCCCCGTAACGAAAGATGCCGGCCTCGATGCGGCGAATCTGCGAGGGTGCGATCGGCCGGATGCGGTACTGCGCGCCTGCCTCCATGAGGCGATTCCACAGTTCCTCGCCGCGGCTCGGGTCGCGTAGGTAGACCTCGTACCCCACCTCGCCGCTCCAGCCGGTTCGGCTGATGACCACCGGAATACCATCGAGGTTCGTTTCCAACGTCCAATAATAGCGAATGCTCAGGACCGTATCGCCGAAGAGGTCCACCATCAGGTTCTTGGATTTCGGCCCCTGGACCTGGAGCGGATACACCTCGGGCTCGCGGACTTTCGCGTCTAGTCCCGAGCCCGCGACGTAGCCGCGCGCCCACAGGCCGGCATCGGAATCCGAAAGCGCCAGCCACCACTGGTTCTCGCCCAGCCGCAGCAGCACCGGCTCATTGATAATGCCGCCGTCCTCGGCGGTGATCAGCACGTACTTGCCCTGACCCACCGCGCACTTGGTCAGGTCACGCGGGGTAAGCCGGTTGGTGCACTCCGAGGCGTCCGGGCCGGTGATCTCGACGATGCGCTCGACGCTTACGTCCCACAGCGTCACGTCATTGGTCAGGCTCTGATACTCCTCGACCGGATCGTCGTAGTAATCGGGAATGTACATGTGATTGTAGATGCCGTAGGCCCTACAACCGGCGCGGCGGGTGGCCTCAAAAAAAGGCGACTTCCGATAGCGCGGACGAAAATAGAGATCGGACTTGGTGGCAAGGTCGTTCATGGGGGAGCGCTCCGTTCGTTCGATTCCATTCTGTTTCGGGAATCGTCGCCGGTCCACACCATTCTCACGCGCTGTCGCTAACACACGATATGACCGGTCTATGTAACAGATGATCTGTCCGGTTTTAGATTTCCTCCAAATCTGGAGGAATCGGATGCGCCGGACGGAGCAGTTGCAGGGACTGAGATTGATGAAGTTCGAGGATGTCTACGGACGTTGTTATCGGGGTGATTTGAGCCAGGCCGAGGCCTCGGAGATCCTGGGCATGTCGGAGCGGACGTTCTGGCGCTGGCGGGAGCGCTATGAGGCCGAGGGTGCCGAGGGTTTGTACGACCGGCGCCTTGGGCGGGTTTCGGCGCGCTGCGCGCCGGTGGACGAGGTGATGCGGGTGCTGGAGCTGTTCGAGACGCGCTACCCGGACTTCACGGCCAAGCACTTCCACGAGAAGCTGGTCTGCGAGCATGGCTTCGGGCTGAGCTACAACTGGCTTCGCCTGAGCTTGCAGGCGCACGGCAAGATCAAGCCGGCGCCCAGGCGCGGGGCGCACCGCCGGAAGCGGCCGCGCCGACCGGTGGTAGGGATGATGCTGCACCAGGACGGCTCGAGCCACGAGTGGGTTGCGGGCCAGTGGTGGGATCTGATCGTGACCATGGACGATGCGACATCGGAGGTCTATTCGGGCTTCTTCGTTGCCGAGGAGGGCACGATGAGCACGTTCCGCGGGCTCGGCGAGGTGATCGCCGAAAACGGGCTGTTCTGCTCGCTCTACGCCGATCGGGCCTCGCACTACTGGCACACGCCCGAGGCAGGCGGCGGTGTGGACAAGGACAACCCGACCCAGGTCGGCCGGGCCTTGGCGCAGCTCGGCATCGAGTTGATCGCGGCCTATTCGCCGCAGGCCCGGGGCCGCTCGGAGCGCATGTTCGGGACCTTGCAGAAGCGCCTGCCCCAGGAGCTGCGCCTCGCCGGGATCGCCACCATGGCCGAGGCCAATCGCTTTCTCGAGGAGCTCTTCTGGCCGGCGCACAACGCCCGCTTCGCCCGCCCGGCCGCGGACACCGGCTCGGCCTTCGTGGCTTTTGCCGGCACGCTCGAGGACATCCTCTGCGCCCAGGAGGACCGCGTCGTCGCGGGCGACAACACCGTGCGCTACAAGAACCGCACGCTGCAGATCCCGGCCGATCGCCACCGCCACCACTACGTCAAGGCGCAGGTCCGGGTGCACGAATATCCCGACGGCCACCTGGCCGTCTTCCACGGACCCAGGTGTCTGGCGCGCTACCGCGCCGACGGCGAAAGCATCGACGACGACAGGCTCCAGGCCGCGTGACCCGCTTCGACGCGACCGAGCCAAACCACCACAACAGAAGCGGTCAATTCATATGGTACATAAAGCGGTCAACTCAGTTTGTTATCGACACACCATTCTCACGCGCCCGAAGCGTCTGCGAAATGGAAGGACGGGCGGCCATAGAGTAATATCAGGCCCCTGCGGAGGGCGGGATGCCGGATAGCTTTCTCGAGGGACGGGCGGCGCTGGTGACGGGCGGCGCCTCGGGCATGGGCCGAGCCATTGCGCTGGCGCTCGCCGGCGCCGGGGCCGACGTCGCCATCGGCTCAAGGCTGAGCGAGGACGGTGCGCCGACAAACACCGGCGAGGTCGCCTACCTACCGGGACGCGGCGAGCTGGATGCCACCGCCGCCGAGATCGAGACGCTTGGCGCGGCGGCGCTGGCCGTGGAGCTGGACGTCGCCTCGATGGAATCGGTCCGCTCCCTTTGCGGCGCGGCCGCCGCCCGCTTCGGCAAAGTGGATATTCTCGTCAACGCGGCGGGGATCACCGCCGAGCACACCATCGCCGGGCACGACGACGCGCTATGGGACCGGGTGGTCGAGGTCAACCTCACCGGCACCTACCGCACCATCAAGCTCTGCCTGCCGGGCATGATCGAGCGAAAGTGGGGGCGCATCATCAACATCGCTTCGACCGCGGCCGCCGTCGGGGCGCCGACCTCGGGCGCCTACTGCGCCTCGAAGGCAGGCGTCGTCGGCCTCAGCCGCTGCGTCGCGCTCGAGGGCGCGGCCCACGGCGTCACCTGCAACGCGATCAGTCCGACCTGGGTCGAGACCGCGTTCGGCAAACACTGGATGACCGACATCGCCGAGAAACAGGAGGGCCGTGCCGGCGCGGACTACATCGCCGAGGCCAAGGCGCAGAACCCCCAGGGCCGTCTCATCCAGCCGCCCGAGATCGGCGCGCTGGCGCTGTTTCTGTGCCGCGACGAGGCGCTGGGCATGACCATGCAGGACCTCACCGTCTCCGCCGGCTCGTTGTGGTGAGGTCGGGAATGGCCGCCGCGCGAAAAGTGATTCTCACCTGCGCCGTCACCGGCTCGGCTCACACCCCCACCATGTCGCCGCACCTGCCGTGCACCCCGGCCGAGATCGCCGACCAGGCGGTGGGCGCCGCCGAGGCCGGGGCGGCGATCATTCATGTCCATGCGCGCGATCCCAGAGATGGCCGGCCCACCGGTGATCCGGATGTCTTCTTCGAGTTCCTGCCGCGCATCAAGCAGGGATGCGATGCGGTGATCAGCATATCCTCGGGCGGCGGCACCGGAATGAGCGTCGAAGAGCGGCTCGAGGTCGTCTTCCGTGCCGAGCCCGAGCTCACCACCCTCAACCTCGGCACGATGAACTTCGGCTACTTCCCCATGATCGAGCGCTACCGCGGCAAATGGCTGCACGAGTGGGAAGAGCCCTATCTCGAATCATCGCGCAGCGAGCCCTTCATCTCGACCTTTGCCGATATGGAGACCATGCTCGCCAGGGCCGCCGATACCGGCACCCGTTTCGAATTCGAGGCCTACGACGTCGGCCACCTCTACACCCTCGCCCACTTCCTCGACCGCGGCCTGGTCCAGCCCCCGGTCTTCTTGCAGACGATCTTCGGCAACCTCGGCGGCATCGGCACCGAGATCGACAACCTCGTGTTCATGAAACGCACCGCCGACCGCCTGTTGGGTGAGGCTTTCGTGTGGTCGGTCCTGGGCTCGGGCCGACACCAGTTCGGGCTGATCACCACCGGCGCGATCATGGGCGCCAACGTCCGCGCCGGCCTCGAGGACAACCTCTACATCGCCAAAGGCAAGCTCGCATCCTCGAACGCCGAGGCGGTGGCCAAGGTGCGGCGCATACTCGAGGATCTTTCGCTCGAGATCGCCAGCCCGGCCGAGGCGCGCGAGCGGTTGGCGCTGAAAGGCGGCGACCGGGTCGCCTTCTAGCCGCCGCCGTGGCGCGGCCTTCGCCCTCGTCGATCGAGCGGGTCGGCATCGTCGGCGCCGGGGTCATCGGGTCTGGCTGGGCCGCGCACTTCTTGCGCCTGGGCAAGGACGTGATCGCCTGGGACCCGGCGCCGAACGCCGAGGCGCGGCTGCGCGCGACGGTGGCCGCGGCGTGGCCGTTGATGGAGCGGCTGGGGCTGGCGCCCGGCGCGAGCCCCGAGCGCCTGGGCATGGCCGCCGATCTCAGTGAACTCGCGGCCGAGGTCGAGGTCATCCAGGAGAACGCGCCCGAGGACCTGGAGGGCAAGGCGGCGCTCTTCGCCGAGCTCGACGCCGCGGCACCCGCCGAAGTGGTGATCCTTTCCAGCACCTCGGGCTTCGCCATGACCGAGATTCAGGCGCGCTGCGCCCACCCCGGACGCACCGCCGTGGGCCACCCCTTCAACCCGCCCTACCTGATCCCGCTGGTGGAAGTGGTGGGCGGGACGCGAACCGCGCCCGAGACGCTCGACTGGGCCCAGGCCTTCTACGAGGCGGCGGACAAGGTCGTCGTGCGGCTCAGCCGCGAGTTGCCGGGCTTCATCGCCAACCGGCTACAGGACGCGATGTGGCGCGAGGCGCTCCACATGGTGGCGGCGGGCGAGGCCACGGTCGAGGAGATCGACGCCGCGATCGCCAACGGGCCCGGCCTGCGCTGGGCGATCATGGGTCCCTGCCTCACCTTCCACCTCGCCGGCGGCCCCGGCGGCATGGCCCACATGCTGGACCACTTCGGACCGGCGCTCGAAGAGCCGTGGACGCGCCTTGAGGCGCCGCCGCTCACCCCGGAACTGCGCGAACGCATGGTCGAGGGCTGCGCCCGCGAGGCCGGCGCGCGCACCATCGCCGATCTCGAGCGCGAGCGCGACGACCGCCTGATCCGCATCCTCGCGGCGCTTCGGGACGCCGCCGACGCCCAGGACTAGCTAGCGGCCCCGCCACACCGCGGGGCGCTTCTCGGCGAAGGCGCGGGGGCCTTCGAGGAAGTCCTCCGAGGCGCGCATTTTGTCGTAGGCCGCGAGGCGTCCGCTCTTGAGGGCGGCGAAGGCATCCGCGACGCTCAGGTGGGCGGTGGCCTCGACCACCTCTTTGGCGGCGGCGACGGCGAGCGGCGCGGCGGCGGCGATTCTATCGGCCAACGCCCCCGCTTCGCCCACCACGTCGGGGCCGGGGACGACGGCGTTCACCAGGCCCCAGCGCAGCGCCTCGGCGGCGTCCATGCGGCGCCCGGTCAAGAGCATCTCCATGGCCACGGCACGCGGAAGACGTCGCTGCAGGCGCAGGTTGCCGCCGGCATCGGCGATCATGCCGATGTTCACCTCGGGCAGGAAGAACTCGGCGTGCTCGGCGGCGACGATCAGGTCGCAGGCCAGCACCAGCTCGAAGCCGCCGCCCACGGCCACGCCGTTGACGGCGGCGATTACCGGCTTGTCGAGGTCGAACAGCTCGGTTAGCCCGGCAAAACCGCCGGCGCCGTGGTCGGCGCCCTGTTCCGCGCCGGCGGCGGCCGCCTTGAGGTCCCAGCCGGCGGAGAAGAAGCGCTCCCCGGCGCCGCTGATGATGGCTACCCGCAGCGCGGGATCGTCGCGAAAGGCGGCGAACGCCGAGCCCAGCTCGCGGCTGGTGGCGGCGTCGATCGCGTTGGCCTTGGGCCGGTCGATGGTGATCTCCAAGACCGCGCCGCGGCGCGCCTGGCGGATCGCTTCGTCCATGGTCTCCTCCGCTTGGCCGCTAGGATTCGTAGGGGCGCAGAAGGGCGCGCGAAATGATGTGGCGCTGGATCTCGCTGGTGCCGTCCCAGATGCGCTCGATGCGGGCGTCGCGCCACAGGCGCGCCACTGGCAACTCGTCCATCAGTCCCATGCCGCCGAAGATCTGGACCGCCGCGTCGGTCGCCCGGCCGAGCATCTCCGAGGCCGAGAGCTTGGCCATCGCCGCGTCTTCCGGCGCCATGGTCCCGCGGTCGAGCCGCCACGCCGCCTGCAACGTCAAGAGCTCGGCCGCGGCGATCTCCACCGCGATGTCGGCGAGCTTGAACGAGGTCCCCTGGAATCGACCGATGGGCTGGCCAAACTGAACTCGGCTCGCGGCCCACTCGATCGCCATCTCGTGGGCCCGCTGCCCCCGTCCGATGCAGGTCGCGGCCACGCTGAGGCGGCTTGCGGCGAGCCAGGTGTCGGCGAGCTCGAAGCCCTTGCCCTCTTCGCCCAGCACCTGTGAGGCGCCGATCCGGCACTCCGCGAAGGCAAGCGTGCAGTTGTGATAACCGCGGTGCGACACCGCACTCGGTCCGCGACGGACCTCGAATCCGGGCGTGCCCTTGTCGACTAGGAAGCAGGTGATCTTCTTGCGCTCGCCGCGCGGGCCCTGCTCGGTGCCGGTAACCGCGAAAAGGATCACGAAGTCGGCGACGTCGGCGTGGCTGATGAAGTGCTTGTTGCCGGTTACGACGTAGTCGCCACCGTCGCGAATCGCGCGGGTGGTCATGGCGTTCAGGTCGGAACCGGCGCCGGGCTCGGTCAGCGCCAGACAGTCCACCCGCTCACCGCGCACGGCGGGCTTGAGGTAGCGCTCGATCTGATCGCCGGTACAGGCGGCCAGGATGTTGCTCGGCCGGCCGACCAGGCTGTGCAGGGCATAGGCCGTTCGGCCCAGCTCGCGCTCGAAGTAGACCATTGTCAGGTTGTCGAGCCCGCCGCCGCCGAACGCCGCCGGCATGTTGGCGGCGTAGAAGCCCTGTGCGATCGCCGCCTCGCGGATCGCCCGGCCGAGTTCCGGCGGCACCTCGCCGCTCTCCTCGACCGCGTCCTCGTGCGGCGCCAGCTCCTTTGCAACAAAGGCGCGGACGCTGTCGATCAGCAGCGTCTGCTCCGTGGTGGGTTCGAAGTCCATGGCCCTCCCTAGTCGGCCGCCATCCGGATCATCGCGTCGACGGCGAAGGCCCCCTGGCCCTTGGGCAGCACGGGCAAGGGATTGACGTCGAGCTCGATCAAGCGGTCGCGGTGGTGCTCGGCGAAGGCGGCGATCGCGGCCACGGCGTCGAGAGCAGCCTCGCGATCCCCCTCCGGGCGGCCGCGGAAGCCGGCCATGAGCCGCGCCGCCCGCAGCGAATCCAGGGCCTCGGCGATCTCGCGGCGATCCGCCGGAAGCAAGATCGCGCGGCTGTCCTCGACCACGTCCACCAACTCGCCACCCGAGCCGATGACGAGGGCAAGGCCGAAGGGCGGCTCGCGGCGTGCTCCGACGATTAGCTCGGCGACGGCGCCCTCGACCATGCGCTCGACGAGGAACCGCTCTCCGGCCTCGGGTAGGTCGGCGACCG
The DNA here is from genome assembly GCA_965219135.1 of Alphaproteobacteria bacterium. Lineage (GTDB taxonomy): Bacteria > Pseudomonadota > Alphaproteobacteria > VGEJ01 > VGEJ01 > CAYUNL01. The sequence continues at coordinate 2,537,462 of CBDCMV010000003.1, forward strand.
CGGCGCCGATACGCGCGACAGCCGCCGCCACCTCATCCGAGGTGGTCTGGTTGAGGGCCACCGCGCCAGCCTCGGTCTTGTGTACGAGCGCCGGGCTCACCGCTTTGATCGCCACCGGGAAGCCCAGTGCCGCGGCCGCGGCCGGCGCGTCGGCAGCCTTGGCAAGTCGCGCCTTGGGCAGGCGGACGCCGAAGGCCGCAAGCGCTTGCTTGCTCGTCCACTCGTCGAGGGCGCGCGCGCCCGCGGGCATTTCCGCTATCCCCGGCAGGGCTAGGGAGCCATGCCCGATGGCGGCGATGCGGCGGCCTCGTTCGGCGAGCCAGGCCGCGCCCGCGATCGCAGCCACGGCCTCTTCCATACCCTGCAGGGGTACGATCCCGCCCGCCATCAGACGCTGTCGCGCGGACTCGGGTAGGAGCTCGGGAAGCGTGCTCACCACCGCCGCCCATTTGCCGGTCCGGCGCCGCGCCGCGATCAGCGCATCGACCGCGGTGTCCCACTCCTCGATCCCCTCCGAGCCCGGACGCGGATAGTCCAGGATCAGTACGGTCGCGTCCCAGTCTCCATCCATCATCGCGGCGAAACAACGCTCAAGCGCCGGCGCGTCGCCCCATAGCGGATTGTTGTAATCGAGCGGGTTGGCGACCGTCGCGTAGGGCGCGAGGTCGCGGCCGAGCAGCGCCGCGCGATCGGCTGTGGGCGGCGGCAGGTCAAGCCCCGCTTTGGCGGCGCGATCGGCCAGCAGCGCCCCGTCCCCGCCCGAGGCCGTCAGCACGCCGAGACGAGGGCCCTCCGGCGGCGGCGCCGTCGCCAGAAGCTTGAGGGTTTCCAGCATCGCCGACACCGAATCGGCCTGGGCGATGGCCAGGCGCTCGAACAATGCCCGGTAGAACTCCTCCGGCCCAGCCAGCGAACGGGTGTGGCTAAGGGTCATGCGCGCCCCGGCCTCGGAGCTTCCGGCCTTCACCGCGACAATGGGGATGCGGGCCTCGAGCGCCTCCACCGCCGCGCGACTGAATCCCGCGATATCCTTCAGTCCTTCGACGTAGAGGCCGATTGCCTGGATTCGCGAATCGGTGGCCAGGACCGAGATGTAGTCGCCGAGGCCCAGCACCGACTGATTGCCGGCGCTGATAACGCAGGCGATGGGAACCGAACGCTCGCTCATCGTCACGTTGAGGCTGATGTTGCCGCTCTGCGAGATGATGGCGACGCCGCGGTCGATGCGACTCGCCCCGTGGGGTGGCGGGAACAGGCTGAGGCCCGCGAGGGCGTTGATCACGCCGTAGCAGTTGGGTCCCACCAGGGCCAACTCGCCGGCCGCCTCGACCAGTTCAGCTTCCAGGGCTTCGCCCTCTGGACCGGCCTCGGCGAAGCCGGCGGCGTAACAGACGCATCCGCCGCCGCCCGCGGCGGCGAGAGCGCGCACGAGCGGTATCGTCGCCTCGCGCGGGACGGCGATGAAGGCCGCGTCGGGCGCCTCGGGCAGGTCGTCGATGTTGGCGAAGGTGGGCCGGCCGGCGAGGCGCGCGTGTTTGGGATTGACGATCCAAATGTCGCCTTCGAAGCCCATGGCCTCGCACTGACGGGCGGCGGCGGCGGCACCGCGGCCGCCGATGAACGCCACATGCCGGGGGTCGAGAAGCCGTTTCAGGTTGTCGCGCGGGACCATCGCACCTTCTCCGCCGAATGGCCCGGCCCTTGTAGCAGAGAAGGGCCGCGAAATCTTGATCCCGCGGGTGATCGCGCCGAGGCCGGATCGGGCGTAGAATTCGGCGGGGGATGAGGCGTGCCGATGCCCAGCGAAGCCAGCGTCCGAATGACCGGCGCGGCGGCGGCCGAGGGCTCGGTGCGCGTGATCTGGGACGATGATCGGACGACCGCGTTCGACAACCTATGGCTTCGCGACAACTGCGGATGCGAGAACTGCCGGCATCCGACCACCCACGAGCGGACGCTCGACATCTCGAGGCTTCCCGAAATGCTGAGGCCAGCATCGGTCGCCATCACCGGCGCCGGCGCCTTGCGGGTGGTGTGGGACGTCGACGACCACGTCAGCGACTATGCGGCGGATTGGCTGGCGCATCACGCGCGTTTGCCCGAGGCGAGCGACGGCGAACCGACGGCCGCCGCGGCGGCGGGCAGAGCCCCTCGGAGCGCGGTCTATTCGGCGCTTGGCGAGAACGGGCAAGGGCTGTTGGGGTGGCTCCGCGCCCTCTGCGACACCGGGATCGCGTTGCTCCGCGAGGTACCGACCGAGCCAAAGGCGGTGATCGGCGTCGCCCGCCGCATTTCCTATCCGCGGCCCACTAACTTCGGCGAGTACTTCGACGTCGAAAGCGTGCCCCAGCCCAACTCGAACGCTTACACCGCCATGCGCGTGAACCTCCACACCGACCTGCCGAACTGGGTCGAGCCGCCGGGGTTCCAGTTCCTGCATTGTCTCCACAACGACGCCGCCGGTGGCGATTCGCTGTTCGTTGACGGCTTCGAGGTCGCCCGGGCGCTGCGCCGCGCCGATGCCGGGGCATTCGAGCTGTTGACGCGGACCCCGCTCGAGTTTCGCTTCCACGACGCCGATTCCGATATCCGCGCTCGCGTGCCGGCCATCGCCATGGACGAACGGGGCCGGCTCAACTCGTTCCGCTTCAACATCTCGATTCTGGGCACGCTTCGCTTGCCCGCGGACACGTTGGGTCCGGTGTACCGCGCCTATCGCAAGCTCGCCGAGCTGGTCCGCGATCCCGCGTTCGAGATCCGACTGCGGCTGGAGCCCGGCGACCTCGTCGCCTTCGACAACCATCGCATGCTGCACGGCCGCGAGGCCTTCGATCCGACCCTCGGCCGCCGCCACCTTCAGGGCTGCTACGTCGATCGCGACGAGCTTCTGAGCCGAATCCGCGTTCTCGAGCGCGCGCCCGGCGCGGGCTAGCCGTCGGGCCCGCGTCGGGCAAGCACCCCGTCCAACCAGTCCGGATCCATCTCGGGTACCGACGACAGCAGGAGCTCGGTGTATTCGTGGTGCGGCGGCGTGAGAATCTCGCGCTTGCCGCCCTGGGCAACGATCTTGCCCTGAAGCATGACCACGATCTCGTCGGCGATCGCCTTTACCGTGGCCAGGTCGTGGGTGATGAACAGGTAGGTCACCTGCAACTCGTCCTGCAGGCGCTGCAAGAGCTTCAGGATCTCTTCGGCGACCAGTTGATCAAGCGCCGAGGTCACCTCGTCGCAGATAATCAGTTCAGGCTCGGCGGCCAGCGCGCGCGCGATACAGATGCGCTGCTTCTGCCCGCCCGAGAGCTCGCTCGGGTAACGATCGATAAAGTCGTCGGGATCGAGCTCGATCATCGACAGCAGCTCGCGCAGCCGCTGGTCGCGCACCTCTCCCTTGTGTCCGAGATAGAACTCAAGCGGCCGGCCGACGATCTCGCGAATCCGTTGGCGCGGGTTCAGCGCGGTATCCGGCATCTGGTAGATCATCTGCATGCGGCGCAACTGCTCGCGCGTGCGTTGGGCCCGCGCCCGCGGCAGTTCCTGGTGGCCGTACAGGACGCGGCCCTCGCTCGGTGGCAACAGGCCGGTGATGGCGCGGGCCAGCGTGCTCTTGCCGCTGCCCGATTCGCCCACCACCGCCACGGTCCGGGCCTTGTAAATCTCCAGCTCCACATCGTCGAGGACCTTAGCGCCGCCGGTGCCGCCGTAGCTCGCCGAAACGTGGTCCACCGTCAGAAGCGGCCGCTCGTCCTCGGCCTCGTCCGATTCCGGCTTTCGGTAGCCGCGCACCGCGATCAATTGGCGCGTGTACTCTTCCTTGGGGTCGGCCAGCAGCTCGCGGCCCGTGCCTTCCTCGACCAGGTGCCCGTAGCGCAGCACCATGATGCGGTCGGCCATCTGCGCGACCACCGCTAGGTCGTGGGTGATGTAGATGGCCGCGGTATTGAACTGCCGCACCACGTCCTTGATGGCGGCCAGGACCTCGATCTGCGTGGTCACGTCGAGCGCCGTCGTCGGCTCGTCGAAGATGATGAGGTCGGGTCGGCACGACATGGCCATGGCGGTCATCGCGCGCTGCAGCTGGCCGCCCGAAACCTGGTGCGGATAGCGGAAGCCGATGTTGTCGGGGTCCGGCAGCTGCAGTCGGCGGTACAATTCAACCGCATCCTCTTCGGCCTCGGAACGGCCCTTGATGCCATGCTGGATGGGCGTTTCGGTGTACTGGTCGATTAGCTTGTGGGCGGGGTTGAACGCGGCCGCTGCGCTCTGGGCGACATACGCGATGCGTGAGCCGCGCAGCCGGCGCTTTTCGTCTTCGCTCGCCTCTCTAAGGTCGATTCCGTCGAACAGAATCGTGCCTCCTGAAATGCGGCATCCGGGCCGCGCGAAACCCATGGCGGCAATGCCGATGGTCGACTTGCCGGCGCCCGATTCGCCGATCAGCCCCAGGACCTCGCCTCGCCGCAGCTCGACGTCGACACCGTGCACGATCTCCTGCCACTGATCGTCCGCCTGGCCCTCGATCTTGAGGTCGCGCATCTCAAGCAATAGGTCGGCCTCGCCTTCGCGCTTGCTCTTAGTGTTCATCGCGGAGCCCGCTCGTTATGTTGAGGAACCAATCGACGACGAAATTGACGCCAACCGTGAGAAGCGCGATGGCGGCCGCCGGCAACAACGGGGTTATGTCGCCGTAAGTGATCAAGGTGGCGTTGTCGCGCACCATCGAGCCCCAATCGGCGGTCGGCGGCTGGATGCCGAGACCGAGGAAGCTCAGCGCGCTTAGGAACAGGAACACGAAGCAGAAGCGCAGCCCGAACTCCGCCACCAGAGGGGCCATCGCGTTCGGCAAGACCTCGCGGCGTATCACCCACCACAGGCCCTCACCGCGCAGCCGTGCCACCTCGACATAGTCCATGACGACGATGTTCATCGCCACCGCTCGCGCCAAGCGGAATACGCGCGTCGAGTCGAGAATGCCGATGACCAGGATCAGCGCCAAAACCGAGGTCCCGGAAATGGTCAGGATCAGGAGCGCGAAAATGAGCGAAGGGATCGCCATTAGCACGTCGACCAAACGACTCAATCCTTGGTCGGACCATCCACCGACCGCCGCGGCAAGGAACCCGCCCAGCCCGCCAACGAAAAACGCGAGCAGCGTGGTGACAAAGGCGATGCCGATCGTATTGCGTGCGCCGTAGATCAGGCGCGTAAACGTGTCGCGCCCGAGGTTGTCCGTGCCGAGCAGGAACTGCGCGCTCCATGGTTCGAACGGCGTGCCGACCACCTCGGTCTCGCCATGCGGCGCGATGATCGGCGCAGTTGCGGCGATGATGACGTAGAGGAGGATCACTACCAGACCGAACCACGCCGAGAAGGGCGCCCGGCTCAGCCCGCGCCAGAACTGGACCGCTGCAACGGCGTAGACCTGGACCAGGACGAGCCCGGCGAAGGTGTGCCAGGGCCAGGCACTGAAGGTGTCCCAGAACAGGACCGCTATGAGGACGTACTCCAGCGTCAGCGCCACGATCACCGTGTCGCCGGTGATCGTTCGCCGCAGGTTGCTCCAATAGCGCAGCACGAAATAGGTGTAGACATGAATCCCGATGAACCCGAGGACCGCCCCCCCGGTGGCCTCGCGCACGTTGACCAGGAACAGCACCAGCACGAAGAAGTGCACCGCCGTCACCGCCAGTCGGCTCGGCCACGGCGAGGGTTTGAGGGGGATCGGGGTCTCGATCGTCGCTGCCGTCATCACTTGGTTCCCATCACCGCGGGTGCATGAGCCGCGGGTTGGTCATGATCGAAAGCACATCGGCGGTGAGGTTCAGCAAGATGTACGCCGCGGCGAAGATCAGGGCGCTCGCCTGGACTACCGGAAAGTCGCGCTTGGACACCGAATCCACCAACAGTTGGCCGAGCCCCGGATAGACGAAAACGACCTCGACGATGACGACGCCGACCACCAGATAGGCGAGGTTGATGGCCACCACGTTGATGATCGGCGCGAGCGCGTTGGGCAGCGCGTGGCGGACAATGATATGCGCTCGCCGCAGACCCTTCAGGCCGGCCATTTCTATGTAGGCGCTAGCCAGGAGGTTGATGATTGCCGCCCGCGTCATGCGCATCATGTGGGCGACCACCACCAGGGTCAGGGTGAAGGCCGGCAGCAAGCTTCGGTACACGCTGTCCCAAAAGCCGAGATCGTCGCTGACGTTAGAAATGCTGGGAAACCATCCGAGAGTGACGGCAAGGAAAAGGATAAGAATGTAGGCGATGAAGAACTCGGGGAAGGAAATCGAGCTGAGCGTGACGACATTGATGGCGCGGTCGAAGATGCTATTGCGGTAAAGCGCTGCCAGGACGCCCAGCGTCACCGCCAAGGGCACTGAGATGACCGCCGCTAACGCCGCCAACGACAGCGTATTGCCAAGCCGCCCACCAATGAGCTCGGCTATCTCGCGCTGATTGGCGAGGGACTTGCCCATGTCGCCCTGCAGCATGCCCCAAAGCCATTCGACGTAACGCTGGTACCAGGGCAAGTCGAGCCCGAGTTCGCGGCGGATGGCCTCGACCGTCTCGTCCGTCGCCGCCTGACCGAGTATCGCCTGGGCCAAGTCGCCGGGCAGGGCCTCGACGGCCAGGAAAATAATGAACGATACGACGAGCAGGGTCAGGAGGCCCAGCGCCAAGCGCTGGGCCACCATGACGCCGATTTTACTCACAGGTCCGGTTCAGCTGGACTTCGTAGGGGCGGCCTAGCCGAACCACCAGCGTTCCATTCCCTTGTTGCCGTCGAGCTCCAGGTTGGCGGCCATCGTCCCATCGTGCTGGACGTTGTCCGACATGGCGATGACGTAATTGGCGAACATCGGAATCACGACCCCACCTTGGTCGCTGACGATGCGCTGCATCTCGACGTACATCTCTCGCCGTTTCGCCTGATCGAGCTCGGCACGCGCGGCGACCAGCAGCTGGTTGAACCGCTCGTGAACCCAAAAGCTGTCGTTCCACGGCGCGCCATCGGAGTAGGCCATGGAGAACATCAAGTCCTCGGTCGGGCGACCGCCCCAGTACACCGCCGACCAAGGCTTTTGCATCCAAACGTTGCTCCAGTAACCATCGTTAGGCTCGCGGACCACGTTGATCTCGATCCCCGCTTTCGCGGCGTGCTCTTTGTAAAGCACCGCCGCGTCGACGGCGCCCGGGAAGGCCGCATCGGCGGCGCTCAGGTCCAGCGACAGGCTGGTCAAGCCGGCCTCCTTAAGATGGAACTTCGCCTTGTCGGGATCGTAGGCCCGCTGCGGCAGCTCCGATGCGTAGAAAGAGTTGGCACTGCCTATCGGGTGATCGTTGCCCAATACGCCATGCCCCAAGAGGATAGTCTTGAGCAAGGCTTCGCGGTCGAGACCGAACTTGAGCGCCAACCGCACGTGGTTGTCGTCGAACGGTGGCGTATCGGTCCGCATCGCGAACGTGTAGTGCTGGGTCCCGCTCGTTTCCTCGACCCTCACGCTTTTGTTGCGCGCCAACAGGTGCACGGTCTTGAGGTCGGCGCGATCCATCGCGTCAATCTCGCCCGTCGTCAACGCATTGGTGCGCGCCGTCACGTCGACGATGGCAAGCAACTCGGCGGCGTCGAAGTGCGCGCGCCCATCCTTCCAGTAGTTCGGATTGCGCTCAAGCGAGGCGCGGACGCCTGGTTCGAAGCTCTTCAGAACGTAACCGCCGGTACCGATTCCCGAATCGGCGTCGGGGACGCCGTCCGTAGCGGGCATGATTCCGATGTGATAGTCGGCGACGATGAACGGGAAGTCCGCGTTGCCTGCCTGCAACGTGAATACCACGGCGTCCTTGCCGTCGGCCCTAACGTCAACGACCGGGTCGAGGAGGGACTTGGCCGCGGACGTTGAGTCCTCGCCCCGGTGATGGTTGATCGAGGCCACGACATCATCGGCGTCCATCGACTTGCCGTTGTGAAACTCGACACCCCGACGCAGCTTGAAGGTCCACTTCATCGCATCCGGCGTGGCTTCCCAGCTCTCTGCAAGCTCGGGAATCAACTCGTCGGTGTTGCTAACCTCGGTCAGATTGTTGCGCAGCCCGAAACCCAGGAACTGCGTGTAATTCTGCAGGTACGTCGCGGGGTCTACCGTATCCGTGGTCGCGCCGGCGCCGATCCCGATGCGCAGTGTGCCGCCCTTCTTGGGCGTCGCGGCAAGCACCGCCTTGCCGGCAAGACTGGTGGCGAGCGCCGCGGTTGCGCCGAGCGCAAGCGCCCGACCCACGAACTCGCGGCGGCTGATCTTGCCCTCCTGCAAGAGCTTGGCGTAGTGGTGAAGCTGTTTCATGATCCCTACCCCTTATGAGTATCCAGGACGAATCGATCGAGTCGGCGGACGAATCGCCGGGTGCCGCGCGCGTCGCGACGGTGCCTCCTCCTGGAGGTGCGGATTAACTGATTGTGCCGCGATACCAAAGCCGCATCCCTGGACGCGACGCGTGGGACGCCAGGGACCCAGGGACAATGCGTTCGTTGTCGTATTCTTTGGTGGTTGCCGCACCTCCCATGGACATGGTACGTAGCCGCCGGATTCGTTGCAAGGAGTTTCCCGTTTTGGCGGCGGTCCGGCGGCGGATAGCGCGGCACGATGGCCGGCGAAGCCCGCGCGTTACCAGCGTCGCGAACCATGGTGACCGCGTTGTCATCACGTGGAGCGACGGCCGGCGCAGCCGTTTCCACGCGATGTGGCTGCGCGACAACTGCGCCTGTACGGAATGCCGCGACCCGGAGACCGGCCAGCGGCTATTCGATATTGCCGCGCTGCCCGAAGACATCACACTTAGCGAGGCGCGCGCCAGGCGGCGGTCATGCGCCTCACGTTCGCGCCCGAGGGGCATTGCGGCCACATCGACGTGGGGTGGCTCGGCGCCCGTTCGCCGGCCGACGATGCGCGCACGCTGTGGGGTCGCGAGTTCGGCGCGCGCCTGCCGGCGGCCGATTACCCCGAGGTGGCCGCGGACCGCGCGGCGCTCGGCCGCTGGCTGGCGCTGGTCCACAGGTTTGGCATCGCGATCTTGCACGATGTGCCGACGATGGATGGCGAGGTCGCGCGGGTGGCCAAACTGTTCGGCTTCGTCCGCGAGACCAACTACGGGCGTATCTTCGACGTGGTCGCCAAGCCAGCGCCAAACAACCTCGCCTTCACCGGTCGCGCCCTCGGCGCCCACACCGACAACCCCTACCGCGACCCGGTCCCCGGATTGCAGCTGTTGCATTGCCTAGAGGCGAGCGCCGAGGGTGGCGATACCGTGCTGGTCGACGGCTTCCGCACCGCCGAGCGGCTGCGCCAAACCGGGCCCGAGGATTTCGCGCTTCTGACAACGCACGAGATACCGTTTCGCTTCCGCGACGGCGTGTGCGACCTGCAGGCGCGCGGTTCAGTCATCGCGCTCGACGGTGGGGCGCGGTACGAGCGGTCCGTTACAACAACCGCTCGGCGGCGGCGTTCGACATGCCGGACGATGTCGTGCCCGCGTTCTACCGAGCGTATCGGCGCTTCGGACAGTTGTTGACCGCCCGCGACGCCGAGGTGCGTATCAGCTTGGCCGCGGGCGATCTGTTGATGCTCGACAACCATCGGGTGCTGCACGGTCGGCTTGCCTACGCCAACGGACGGCGTCGTTTGCAAGGCTGTTACGCCGACCGTGACGCGCTCGAGTCGTCGCTACGCATGATCGAGGCGGAACATGGCGACGCCGGCTAGCGCGCCGACCATCGTCGAGGACCTTGCCCAATTGTTCGCGCGCGCCGGCGAACGCGTCTATCTCGGCGAGTCGGTGAGCATGGCCGAGCACATGTGCCAGACCGCCGCGGCGGCGACGAACGCCGGCGCGCCGCCGCCACTGGTTGCGGCCGCGCTGCTGCACGACATCGGACACCTGATCGATCCACGGGCCGGGGGGGGCCGTGCGCTGCGCCGTCACGGCGAGGCCGGCGCCAAGTATCTGGGCCATTACTTCGGTCCCGAGGTGTGCGAGCCGGTGCGGCTGCACGTCACCGCCAAGCGCTATTTGTGCGCGGCCGATCCGGGGTACCTCGATCTGGTCTCCGCGGCATCGGCGCGCACGCTCGAACTGCAAGGCGGCCCGATGACGGCCGCCCAGCGCGCCGCCTTCGACGCCGAGCCCCATGGACGCGCCGCGCTCGACTTGCGGACCTGGGACGACGCGGGGAAGGACCCGCGACGGCAGATGGCCAGGCTCGACCACTATCGCCCGCTCCTGGAATCGCTGGCGAGCCGCTAGGGTGGGGGTTTCGGATGCCACTGCAGACGACGACCATCGGCGCCTACCCAAAGCCCAGGTACGTGCCGGTCGCGGACTGGTTCACCGAGCCCGCGGCGGACGGAATCGCGAGGCCCACGGTCAATTACGCTGAGGCATTGGCGGCGGCGGGCGACCGCGCCGAGGCCCTGTTCGTGCGGGCGACCCGCGAGGCAGTGCGCGATCAGGTCGAGGCCGGTATCGAGGTGCCCACCGACGGCGAGGTACGGCGCGAGAACTACGTCCACTATCATTGCCGACACCTGCACGGGGTCGACTTCGGCCAGCTGAACGAGCACCTGATGCGCGACAGCTTCCCGGCCTTCCTGCCCACGGTTGTGGCGCCGGTGAGAGCGGGCGCGCCGTTCTTGCCTCGCGAGTGGCGCATTGCGCAGCAAGTCACCGACCGCCCGGTGAAGATGACCCTGCCGGGACCGATGACGATCGCCGATTCTACGGCCGACCGCCATTACGGCGACGCGGCACGGCTGGGCGCCGACTTGGCCCGTGCGCTGAACGCGGAGATACAGGCGTTGGCCGAGGCCGGATGCACCCACGTCCAAATCGACGAACCGGTCTTCGCGCGCAACGTAGCGGACGCACTCGACTTCGGGGTCGCGAACCTGGTGCGCTGTTTCGAAGGCTTACCACCCACGGTGCGGCGCGTGGTGCACATTTGCTGTGGCTATCCCGACCGCATCGATCACCCCGACTACCCGAAGGCGCCCAAAGAGGCCTATCTGGAACTCGCCGAGGCGATCGATGCGGAACCAATCGACGAGATTAGCCTCGAGGACGCCCATCGCTGGAACGACCTCGAGGCCCTTCTCCCGCGTTTCCGCGACACCGCGGTCACGTTGGGCGTGGTGGCCATCGCCAACAGCGAGATCGAAAGCGTCGAGCAAATTCGTGGCCGACTCGACCAGGCGCTCGAGCACATCGATGCGGAGCGGCTGATCGCCGCGCCCGACTGCGGACTGGGTTTCCTGGGGCGAAACCTGGCGCGCGAAAAACTTCGCCGCCTGTCCGACGCCGCCGGCGTGGTGGGTTGAGCGGCGCTCGATGTTCGGCGCCCGCAAGCCGCTGCGACCCTGCGAATGAAGTCGCACGCGCGCGTCGTCGTTGTCGGCGGCGGGATCATGGGCGTGGCACTCCTGTACCACCTGACCAGGGAGGGATGGTCGGACGTGGTCTTGGTCGAGAAGGGCGAGCTCACCTCCGGTTCCACCTGGCACGCGGCCGGACTGATTCCCCATTTCATCGGCAGCCTCAACATGGCCAAGGTTCACGCCTACGGCTCTCAACTCTACCAGCGGCTCGAAGCCGAGACCGGACAGGCCACCGGCTGGCACGGCTGCGGCGCCATCCGGCTCGCGACCAATGACGACGAGGCCGATTGGTTCCACTACGTGCAGGGGGTGCTGCGCTGCGTCGGCGTGGAATGTCACCTCATCGGTCCGGCGGAGATCGCCAAGCTTCACCCGCTACTCGACACCGAAGGCGTGGTGCTCGGCGCCTACACGCCCGGCGACGGGCATACGGATCCGGCGGGCAGCACCAACGCCATGGCCGCCGGGGCGCAAACCCAAGGCGCCGAGATCTATCGTCGCAACCGAGTCGCCGACATCGCCCGGCGCCGTGACTGGGCCTGGGAGGTCATCACCGAGCAGGGCTCCATCGTTGCCGAGCACGTGGTCAATGCCGCCGGCGGCTTCGCGCCGCGTATCGGCGCCATGGTCGGGCTGAAGGTCCCCATCGTCAATGTCGTCCACCAGTACCTGGTGACCGACACCGTGGCTGCCGTGGCGGCGCTCGAGCGGGAGCTTCCGGTGGTCCGAGACCCGCGCGCGTCTTGCTACTACCGGCAGGAGCAGAAGGGCTTGATTGTCGGCCCTTACGAAACCGAGGGCTCACAGGCGTGGGCGCTGGACGGCATCGATTGGTCGTTCGACACCGAGCTGTTGCCGCCCGACATCGACCGTCTGACCCCCTGGCTCGAACGTGCCGCCGAGCGGATTCCCGCGTTCGCGGACGCCGGAATCAAGCGCGTCGTCAGCGGACCCATCACCCACACCCCGGACGGCGGGTTCCTGATCGGACCGGCGGCCGGCCTGCCCAACTTCTGGATGTGCTGCGGGGCCGGGATCGGGATCACCCAGGGGCCCGGCGCCGGCAAGTACCTGGCGCAGTGGATGGTCCACGGTCAGACCGACATCAACGTGCGCGAGATGGAGGCCCGCCGCTTCGGCGACTGGGCAGTCGGCCGGTATGGCGAGGCCAAGGCGCTGGACGAGTATCACAACATGTACCAGGTGCATTTCCCCGGCGAGTTCCGCGAACCGGGCCGGCCGGTGAAAACCACGCCGATCTACGGCAAGCTCGCGGCGCGCGGCGCGGTCTTCGCCGAGACGTTCGGCTGGGAGCGGCCGAAATGGTTCGCCGCGGTGGGGGAATCGGAACGCTACAGCTTTCGCCGCACCAACTGGTTCGCGCCGGTGGCCGCAGAATGCAAGGCGGTGCGCGAACGGGTGGGAGTTCTCGATCTGTCGAGTTTCGCCAAGTTCGACGTCACCGGTCGCGACGCGGCTGCGTTCCTCGACCGCGTCCTCGCCAACCGGGTACCGCAGCGGACCGGCCGCATCGTCCTCGCCCACGCGCTCACGGACCTCGGCGGCATCGAATGCGAGTTCACGGCGACGCGGCTGGACGCGGAGCGCTATTACCTTCTGTCGGCCGCGGTAGCCCAGATCCATGACCGCGACTGGCTGATGCAGCACCTGCGCGAGGGCGAAGCGGTCGCGGTGCGCGACGTGACCGACGCGTACGCCGTCCTCGTGGTGGCGGGTCCACGTTCGCGGGATGTCTTGGCCAAGCTGACCGACGCCAACCTCGGCAACGAGGCTTTCCCCTGGCTCAGCGCGAGTGAGATTGAGGTCGCGGGCGCCCCGACCCGAGCGCTCCGCGTATCCTATGTCGGCGAGCTCGGCTGGGAGCTCCATCACCCGCCGGCCCACATGGAAACGCTCTACGACGCCGTCGTCTCCGCCGGGGCCGAGTTTGGCATCACCGATTTCGGCGTCTACGCGGTCAACGCGCTCCGCATGGAGAAAGCCTACAAGGCGTGGGGGCTGGAGCTCACGACCGAGATCACGCCGGTCGAGGCGGGCTTGGAACGGTTCGTCAAGCAGGGCCGCCCGTTCATCGGCAGCGACCGCGTCGCCGCGCGCGCCCGCGGCGATATCGACACGCGCCTGGTCTATCTTGCCGTAGATGCCGAAGAAGCCGATTCACACGGCAACGAACCGGTCTACGCGGGCGGGCGGCTCGTCGGCCTCACCACCAGCGGCGCCTACGGCCATACGGTCGGCCAAAGCCTTGCCTTCGCCTATGTCGAGCCCGATCACGCCGCGGCCGGCGCGGCGCTCGAAGTCGAGATACTTGGCCGCCGCCACGCCGCCCGGGTGCTCCAAGAAGCCCAATACGATCCCCAGAACCGGAAGCTGCGCGCCTAACCGCTTCCACTCTAGCGACAGGCGCGGCCCTCCGACCGCTCGGGTATCCGCGTCGGGCCGAGGGCGGTCTTGAGATTGCACGCACTCCGTCACGGGACTAAGTTCGATCCGACCGCACGTCCAGTGGGAACCGGACGGTACCGCCTGTACAGAATTGCAGAGGGAGGAATCGATGAGTCGTTTTCGTTGGCTCGCGGCCGTGCTCTTGATCAGCGTCTGGCCGTTCGGCGCGGCCGCGGACTCGGCCTCGGAGTCGCTAGAAGCGCTGCTGAGCGAACTCGGTGCTCTGATCGACGAGGGCGAGCGCACCCGGGCTGCCGACCCGCGTTTCCAACGCTCGTACGTGAAGCTCGATGACGGGGCCGACCACGAGTTGGTGTGGACACGGGCGCGCGACGGCCTAATGATCGTCTCGATCGACGGCGAGGAGGCGCTCCGCAACGGAGATTTGACCTTCCGCGATCCCTTCGACGGGATCTCACTGGTCAATCATGGCGGAAGGTACGTGCTGCGGTCCATCGTCATCACCGGGAGCCGTTAATCCCAAGCGGCGCGTCCCGCAGCCACCTATGCGGACTACCTGGGCCGACATCGGGACGGGTCAGGAATGAGAGCATCGAGATGGTCATCCGCTACACGCACCGCCAGGATAGGGCGATGGTCGGCCCGGCTGGCGGAAGGTGGCGCGCCCGGAGAGATTCGAACTCCCGACCCCCAGATTCGTAGTCTGGTGCTCTATCCAGCTGAGCTACGGGCGCCACGTGTGACGTTCGCTACGGCCGTGTGTCGCGACCGGCAGGCCGACGAAGCTAGTCAAATCCGCCGACAGTGGCAAGCGCGGGCACCACACGTGTCGCTAACACACGATATGACCGGTCTATGTAACAGATGATCTGTCCGGTTTTAGATTTCCTCCAAATCTGGAGGAATCGGATGCGCCGGACGGAGCAGTTGCAGGGACTGAGATTGATGAAGTTCGAGGATGTCTACGGACGTTGTTATCGGGGTGATTTGAGCCAGGCCGAGGCCTCGGAGATCCTGGGCATGTCGGAGCGGACGTTCCGGCGCTGGCGGGAGCGCTATGAGGCCGAGGGTGCCGAGGGTTTGTACGACCGGCGCCTTGGGCGGGTTTCGGCGCGCTGCGCGCCGGTGGACGAGGTGATGCGGGTGCTGGAGCTGTTCGAGACGCGCTACCCGGACTTCACGGCCAAGCACTTCCACGAGAAGCTGGTCTGCGAGCATGGCTTCGGGCTGAGCTACAACTGGCTTCGCCTGAGCTTGCAGGCGCACGGCAAGATCAAGCCGGCGCCCAGGCGCGGGGCGCACCGCCGGAAGCGGCCGCGCCGACCGGTGGTAGGGATGATGCTGCACCAGGACGGCTCGAGCCACGAGTGGGTTGCGGGCCAGTGGTGGGATCTGATCGTGACCATGGACGATGCGACATCGGAGGTCTATTCGGGCTTCTTCGTTGCCGAGGAGGGCACGATGAGCACGTTCCGCGGGCTCGGCGAGGTGATCGCCGAAAACGGGCTGTTCTGCTCGCTCTACGCCGATCGGGCCTCGCACTACTGGCACACGCCCGAGGCAGGCGGCGGTGTGGACAAGGACAACCCGACCCAGGTCGGCCGGGCCTTGGCGCAGCTCGGCATCGAGTTGATCGCGGCCTATTCGCCGCAGGCCCGGGGCCGCTCGGAGCGCATGTTCGGGACCTTGCAGAAGCGCCTGCCCCAGGAGCTGCGCCTCGCCGGGATCGCCACCATGGCCGAGGCCAATCGCTTTCTCGAGGAGCTCTTCTGGCCGGCGCACAACGCCCGCTTCGCCCGCCCGGCCGCGGACACCGGCTCGGCCTTCGTGGCTTTTGCCGGCACGCTCGAGGACATCCTCTGCGCCCAGGAGGACCGCGTCGTCGCGGGCGACAACACCGTGCGCTACAAGAACCGCACGCTGCAGATCCCGGCCGATCGCCACCGCCACCACTACGTCAAGGCGCAGGTCCGGGTGCACGAATATCCCGACGGCCACCTGGCCGTCTTCCACGGACCCAGGTGTCTGGCGCGCTACCGCGCCGACGGCGAAACCATCGACGACGACAGGCTCCAGGCCGCGTGACCCGCTTCGACGCGACCGAGCCAAACCACCACAACAGAAGCGGTCAATTCATATGGTACATAAAGCGGTCAACTCAGTTTGTTATCGACAGCGCGGGCACCACACGCCGCGCCGGGTCGTCTCAAAAGCGGCTTGTCGCGGGCCGGCCCATTGGTTAGGATCGCGCCGAATCTCACCAATCCGCTGCAAGTTGGCATTTCCCATACAGAAATCGGATGTCGCGGTGGGGTTTTGGCGGGGGCCGTGAGCCGAGATACTTCCACGTTACTGGGACGTAGAGGAATGGCTGTGCACACATGGCGCGTCGCGTTGTTGAGTGCGGCGATTGGGTTGTCCGGTTGTTCCTTCGCAACCGAGTCGCTGTGGCCGTCGCTTACCGGTAGCGACCCCGAGCCGCCGGCGGAAACCATCGTCATCGCCGAATCGGCGGCCGAGCGGGCTGAAGGCCCGGTCCTGGTCCCGAGGACGCCACCGCCGCAACTCGGCACCACCGAGTTCGCCGCCGTGTCGCTGACCCCGGCGCAGTCGACGGGAACCTTCGTCGGCCAGAAGGTGACCCAACTGCGCGGCGAACTGGCGACGCTTCAGGCGCGGATCACCCAGCGCAACGGCCAGCTTCAACTGATTCGCACCAGCGCGGTGCAGAACTCACAGCGTTACCACGGTACCGTGGCCGCGATCAGCACGCGCCTGCAGATCGGCACCACGCCGGGCAACCCGGTCCTGGTGCGGCAGTGGAACGCCGCCCAGGCCGAGCTCGACCGCATCGGCGCCGATATCGCCTCGATGAACAGCCTGGCCAACGAGGTGGCGAGCGATTCGGCGATGGCTGCGTTCGTGCTGGAATCGACGCGCGCCACCTTCGGACTGTCGGGCGCCATCGACGAAGATCATCGCCAGCTTTCGATCCTCGAGGACGAAACCAACCGCACGGTCGTCCTGATCGACCGCCTGCTTAACGAACTGAGCGAGGACGTCTCGCGGCAAACCGCTTACGTCGGGAACGAGCGTTCCAGCCTGACGACACTGTCGCTGTCGATCCAAAACGGCGAGCTGTTCGGACCCAGCCTGGCGAGCCGGGCCTTCGCCTCGGCGGCGCCGTTGGCAAGCCGGGCGCCGGCGGCGGGCGGCGAGAGTTTCGCGGTGGCCAATCGACGGCCGCTGGTGGTGATCCGCTTCGACCGCCCCGATGTTCCCTACGAGCAAGCCCTCTATTCGGCGGTGTCACAGGCGCTGGAGCGGCGGCCCGATTCGCAGTTCGATCTGGTCGCGGTCAGCCCCGCGCGGGGCGGCGCCGCGGAGCAGGCGCTCGATCGCTCGAATTCGAGGAAGTACGCCGAGGACGTGCTGCGCACGTTGACCGAAATGGGGTTGCCGGCGCAGCGGGTCGCGCTGTCCGCGGCCACCAGCGCCGAGGCGGCCACCAACGAGGTCCATATCTACGTCCGCTGAGGCCCCGCCACGACGCGGCGCGCGTCCTACTCGAAGAACTCGACGTGCCAGGACATCTCGTCCTCGGATAGGGGAAAATCGCCCCCCTTCTTCGCGGTCACGCGCGCATGGGCCGGGACCTTGGCGACCTTGTTCTGCAGTTGCATCGCGGTCGGCATCGTCAGCCCGGCGCAAAAGGCGAGCGAGGTGACCGACTTGCCGCTGCGCGATTCCAAAAATCGTGCGGACCCGCTTGAGGTCGGTCCCAACCATCAGGGCGAGGGCGTTGATGATGAACTCGTGATTTTTCTTCTCGATTTCGGCTGAGATCAGGTCGTCGGTGAGCTTGCCGTCGGCGTGCATCTGCTCGGCGCGCGAGCGCGAGAGATCCGAAACGTCGCTCTTGGATTCCTCCTCGATCCGCCGCTTTACCGCGTCGGCCACGTGGCGGACCGTCTCTTCGTCGAGATCGCTTCGCTCCTTGAGGATGCTCAGCAGCGAGGACACAACGAAGTTGGAGATGCGCCGGAGCGCGCCCTGGGACAAGTTGTCGCGCTGCACCAAAGGCTCGTGCCAGACCTGAACGTCCGGCGCGCCGTCAATGATTTGGTCCAGGGTCTCTTCGCGAATCTGGGCGTTGGAATTTGCCAGCAGCGATGCCACGGCGGGCACGTCGGCGGCGGCGACGATGGCGTCGGCGACCGGCGCCGCAACCCGCTCACGCCTGGCGATGGCGTTGAACGCGCCCTGAACGGGACCGCTGGTCACGATCTCTAGAATCACTTCGTCAGACAGCAGCGGCGAGTACTCGAGAATCGGCGCGGCGACGACGAGCTCGATGTCGTGGGCCAAGCGCTCGACAACCTCGACCGGTGCGTAGTCTGCGTGCTTGAGTTCCTCGGAGAGGATCTGGCGCACCCGGGGCAATTCGTCCTGGGCGAGAATCTCCAGCGCCTGCAAGGTAAGCTCCCGAACCCGCGTTTGTTCGTCGGGCTTGAGGTCGGGCAATAGCCGGGCGATCTTCAGGGTCAGGTCGCAGCGCACCTGATCGTCGATGTCGCCGGCGAGCATCACGTCGGCTTGGCGCGGCGTCGCCTTGTTGGCGGCGATCTCGCGCCGAACCTCGGGCGATTCGTCCTCGGCGAGGTAGTAGAGAATCTCGCGCTGGACGTCGCTGCTCCGGGCGAGTTCGCGGCGCTCGGCAACGTTTCGTCGCGCGCCAACTCCTTGGCCTTCTCGTAATCCACAGGGGCGCCGTTCCCGCCTTTGCCCTTGCGCCCGAACAAGCGACGTATCATTCCTGCTCCTCCATGCTCGCGGCGCTTTCCGTCCCCTGCCACTCGGTCGAACGGACCAGGACATAGCCCCCCTTGCCCGCCCGTTTGGCCCGATACATCGCCTCGTCGGCGCGCGCGATCAGGGCCTTGAGGTCTTCGGCCTCGGCCCCGGAATCGCTGATCGCGATGCCGATGGATATGCCGAGCGGCTTGTCGGCGGCACCCGAGAACGCGCTCAGCGCGGCGCTCGCCGTCAGCAGGCCCTTGGCCTTTGCGACCGCCGCGGTCTCATCGGTTTCCTCCAGCCACAGTGCGAATTCGTCGCCGCCGAAACGCGCCGGAACATCGCCGGCGCGGCTGTTATCATTGAGAAGACCGGCCAGCTTCTTGAGTACCAGATCGCCTTACGCGTGGCCGTGAACATCGTTGACCGGTTTGAAGTTGTCGAGATCGACGTAGAGAATCGCGCCCGACCGTCGCATGCGCCGGAGGTGGTTGAGCCGGCTGGCGACGACGTCGTAGAAGGCGCGGCGATTGACCAGGCCCGTTAGCTCATCGGTGCGCGAGAGCCGCTCCAGCGCCTCGTGATCGGCGATCTGGGCGATCGCGATACTGAGGTGGTTGCCAACGCCGGCCGCGAGCGCCCGGTCATCGGTCTCCCAGGGTGGCTCGTCTCGCCCGCGGGCGAGACAGATGGCGCCGTTCTGGACCCCGTGGTAGCGCGCGCGCGACCACGAGGGCGAGCTCGCCGGCCTCGAGGTCGAGCACCACCGCGTCGTCATCGCCCAAGAGCGCCAAGGCGGCGGCCTCGACCGCCGCCTCGGGCGGCGCGCCCCAGGGGCCCTCGTGCGCCACCTCGAGGCCGAGCGCTCCACCGTGGTCGACGCGCAGAATCCAACAATGTCGGGCGTCCAAGGACTGCGCCGTGGAATCGGCGGCGACACCCAGCATTCGCTTGGGGTCGAGCTCGTTGCGAATCGAATCGACGATCTTGCCCAAGAGCATATCCCGCGTGCGCAGCGCCGAAAGCGCCGCGTCGCGCTCGCGGGTTTTGGTCACGTCGCGGCACAGGCCGCGGGCGCCCATCCACCGACCGGTCTCGCCAAAGACGGGAACGCACGAGGTCACCAGGCAGGCCGCGGTGCCGTCGGCGCAGGTCAGCCAAACCTCTTCGTCGATCACCCTGCGCTGGCTCGCGAAGGGCAGGATCTCGGGCGGCTCGTGGTCGCCATGGAGCAATGTCCGCGGATGCCGCAAGTTGAGCTCGTGCGCCTGATAGCCGATGGCCCCACGCGGCGAGACGAAGCCGAAGGTCCCGTCCTCGCGGGTTTCCCAAGCGAAGTCCGAGGTGCATCCGACGACGTCCTTGAACATCTGACGCGAAGCGACGAGGGCATTGATGAGGTTGTGCTCGACGGTGGTGTCGCGTCCGAGAACCAAAACCCGCTCGCCCCGCTCTCCCAGGCAAAGGAGCACCAGATCGTGGTTCCGCTGTCCGTCCGCGGCGGGGAATTCTACCTTTTCGCGCGCCGCCACGCTTGAGCGGGCGACTTCAGCGATCGCGGCGGAAAGCGCGGGCAAGGAATCGTCTTCGAGCGCGGCGACCAGCGTCGCGGCTTCAGCGTTGGCGGCGGCGAGGCCGCCGTCGGCGTCGACCACCAGCGCCGGGCCGGGGAAACTGGCGACGATCGAGCCCGGTCGGCGGGAGAGCGAGCGCGGCTCCTCGGCCGCGGCGCCATCCGCACCGGGCGCGGCCGACTTGGCCATCGCGTGTCGATCGTTCATGACACCGGTCCGCTTGGCGGCCCCCGCGCGCTACACCGCCCTCTTCACGGCCGTCTCCCGGATGCCGGTGATTCCCTGGGCGGGCTTGCCGAACAAGTAGCCCTGGCCATACTGCACCTTGGCCTCGAACAAGAACTGCGCCTCGTCCTCGGTCTCGACCATCTCAGCGACCGTCTGAATGCCGATTTCGCTGCACAGACCGGCCATGGCGCGGAGGAACGGTTTGCCGTTTGGGGTTGTCAGGGCCTCGCGGACGTATACGCCGTCGATCTTGACGAAATCGACCTCAAGCGCGCGGAGGTATTGGAACGCCGCGGCGCCGGCGCCGAAATCGTCGAGGCAGACGTGATGGCCGGCGCGGCGCAAGCCCTGCAGGACGGCGTTGGTTTCTTCGAGATTGGCGATCTTGGCCGATTCGGTGACCTCGAACATCAGCTGGTCGCGAATGTCGTGGCACGCCCGCAACATCTTGTGCAGATCGTCGATGAACGTGGGGCTCTCGAGCGAGCGACCCGACAGATTCACCGCAACCTTGAGGATATCGCCGTTCTTCTTGGCCTGATTGATTTTGGCCACGACGCGGTGCGCCATCGCCAGGTCGAAATCGCCGATCACGCCGACTTCCTCGGCGAAGGTGATGAATTGGAAAGGCGAGCCGCCACCGCTCTTGTCGCGCAGCCGGACCAGCGCCTCGAAGTGGTGGATCGAGCGGTCGCCAAGGCTGACGATCGGCTGGTAGACGACATCGAATTCGGACTTGGCGAGCGTTGCCTTGAAGCTCGAAATCCGCTCAACCGTTTCGTCGAGCATAAGCTTGCAGCCGTCCGAGAGATCGCCGATGGTGAAGTCGCCGCGCTCCTCGGAGAACCGGTTGATGGTGTAGAGGAGGGCCTTGGCGCTGTCCTCCTCGCTCACTTCTGGATCGCCATCGAGGGCCACCGTGGCGGCTTCGATCTCGATGCCCTTGCCGCTTGGATCGGCGGTCCGGGTTCGCTCGGCGAGCGCGCCTTCCAGCGCGGAGACATCGAGCGCCGCGTCGTGGACAATTCCGTACTTGTCACCCGATATGTGGCCGGCGGCGTCGCCGTTGATCGAATGCGCCTGCATGTGCGCGGTGATTTCTGACATGAACGTGTCCGCGTCCTCGCCGCCGATACGTGCCTTGAGATCATCGAGCCCATTGAGTTCGAGGAACGTCATCTCGTAGGGGTCGGTCTGCGTCCCCGCGGCCTTCATCGCCTCGGTGGCGATGTTGCCCAGCGCGTCCTTGTTCAGCAGGCCGGTGTCGGCGTCGCGTTCCGCGGCCGAGGGTGCCTCCGGCGCCGGTCCCAGCCGGATCGTGCTGAGCGCGAGATAGGTGCGTGCGCTTTCGCTCGGCAATCGGGTACCGGAAACGGCGAGCCGATTAACGTCACCGCCGGGATGAACAAGCCCGACCGTGACCGGGCCGAAGCGTCCCGAGCGGGATGGCGCTTCGAGCACCGCCTGCATGACGGCACGGTCGGTCGGCGCCACTAGATCGAGGAATCGCTGCCCCGTCAGCGCAGCCGCGGACTGCCCCGATAGCCCCTGGATCGCGCCGGCCGCATAGGCGACGGTATGGTCGTCGAGGAGTTCGACCAGTGCGTCGGCAGCCGCGAACGCGAAGCCGACGAAGCGGTCGCGTTCGGCTCTCAGGCTCGCGGATGGTCCGTTTTTTGCCGCCATTTCACGCCCTTCATCCGCTTCAACTCTATCACAAAGCATTAGGGCAAGATAACCACGGTCCCGGGTTTCGAGCGCGTCGACCGGTTGCCGACCGGCGATTCGGCCTTGTACCGCGCGCGCCCCCGACCCACACTTGGGGAATGACCGGACCCAAGGATTGCGCCCCCGGGCACCGCCTCGAAGAAGCCGAGGCGTGGGTGTTCGACGTCGACAACACGCTCTATCACGCGCGATACAACCTCTTCTCCCAGATCGAAGCGCGCATCGGCAAATTCGTCGCCGCTACCCTTGGGATCGAGCCCGCCGAGGCGAGGCGCCTGCAAAAGACGTACTTCCGCGATCACGGGAGCACCCTGCGCGGGCTGATGAGCGTTCACGGTGTCGAGGCCGACGAATTCCTCGCCTATGTGCACGACATCGACGTGACGTGGGTGCCGCCGAGCGGGGCCCTCGACCGGGCACTGACGGCGCTGTCAGGGCGCAAGCTCGCCTTCACCAACGCCTCGTCGGATCATGCGGATCGGGTGATCGCTCGGCTCGGCATCGGCCACCACATCGAAGCGGTTTTCGACATTGCCGACGCCGATTTCGAGCCCAAACCGGCGCCCGAGGCTTACGCCCGCTTCATCGAGCGCCATGACATCGACCCGACGCGGGCGGTCATGTTCGACGACATCGCGCGCAATCTTGGCCCCGCGGCGTCGCTCGGCATGACCACGGTCTGGGTACGCAACGACGAACCCTATAGCAACCGCGAGGCCGAGGACGTCCGCATCGACTACGCGACCGACGATTTGGTCGTTTGGCTGGAAGCGCATACTGGGCCGCTATCGCACCGCGATTGACAGCGACGCCGGCGCGGGTATGTTCGCCCGCTCGCGCACGACGAGGGCAATCGATGAAAACTTCGCAGCTTGAGACCGCGATCGACCGCGCCTGGGAAGCACGCGAGCAGGTGGGCTCCGACACCGGCGGCGAGGTCCGCGAAGCCGTGGCAGCGGCGCTCGACGGCCTCGATTCGGGGGTCCTTCGAGTCGCCGAAAAGCAGGGCGACGCGTGGCGAGTCAACCAGTGGCTCAAGAAGGCGGTGCTCCTCTCCTTCCGGCTCAACCCGAGCCGGACCATCGCGGGGGGTCCCGGCGCCAAGTCCGCGTGGTTCGACAAGGTGCCCTCGAAGTTCGCCGGCTGGGACGAGACGCGCTTCCAAGGCGCCGGATTCCGTGCCGTGCCCGGCGCCATCGTGCGCCACTCGGCCTACATCGCGCCGGAGGTCGTTCTGATGCCGTGCTTCGTCAACCTGGGCGCCTATGTCGATTCGGGGACCATGATCGACACCTGGGCCACCGTGGGCAGCTGCGCTCAGATCGGCAAGCGATGTCATATTTCCGGCGGCGCCGGCATCGGCGGCGTGTTGGAGCCGTTGCAGGCCGAACCGGTGATCGTCGAGGACGATTGCTTCATCGGGGCCCGCGCCGAGGTTGCCGAGGGCGTCCGAATCGAAACCGGCGTGGTGCTGGCGATGGGCGTCTACCTCGGCGCGTCGACCCGCATCGTCGATCGCGCCAGTGGCGAGATTCACGTCGGTCGGGTTCCCGCCTACGCGGTGGTGGTGCCGGGCACGTTGCCGGGCCGGCCGCTGCCCGACGGGACGTCCGGGCCGAGCCTTTATTGCGCGGTGATCGTCAAGCGCGTCGATGCACGGACCCGAGCCAAGACGTCGATCAATGAACTGCTTCGCGACTGAGCCCGGCGCGCGGACCGCCGCAAGTTTTCTCGCCGTCGTGGTGTTGTCGGGCGCCGTCTTCGCGGGTGAGGCGGATGTCGTCGATGTCAGGGTGACGCCGGCGGCGAACGGCTTCAGCTTCGAGGTCTCGGTGCGCCACGCAGATGAGGGGTGGGACCACTACGCCGATCGCTGGGAGGTGCTTGGACCAGGCGGCGAAGTGCTGGCGGTCCGCGTGCTCGCCCATCCCCACGAACACGAACAACCCTTCACGCGCCGGCTGTCGGGCGTCGAGATCGCGCCCGAGGTGCGCCGGGTCCGCGTCCGCGCCCATGATTCGGTGCACGGCGATGGCGGCGACGAGATCGAGGTGGCGCTGCCGCGCTGAAAACCTGGCTCAGGCGCGCCAGAAGGCCGGCGTCAGCAAAACCAGCACGGCAAAGATCTCGAGCCGCCCGAGAAGCATTCCCGCCGACAGGAGCCACTTGGCGGCATCGGGCAAGGGCGCGAAGTTGCCGTTTGGACCGATTACCTCACCGAGCCCCGGTCCAACGTTGGCGAGCGCAGTGGCAGCGCCCGAAACCGCGGTCATGAAATCGAGCCCCATCAGCGAGAGCGCCACCGCAAGAATGGCGAACACCAGCCCGAAGGCGAAGAAGAACGTCATCACCGCGTCGGCGGCCGAATCGGGAATGGGCTTGCCGCCGTAGCGGGCCACGAAGATGCGGTGCGGTTGCCAGAGCCGCCGCAACTGGGTCCCGGCAAAGGCGAACAGAATCTGGTAGCGAAAGATCTTGATCCCGCACGAGGTCGATCCGGCACAACCGCCGATGAACATGAAGAAGAAGAAGGCGGTCACCGGAAGCGCACCCCAGGCCCCGTAGTCGGCGGTGGCATAGCCGGTGCCGGTGATGATCGAGACGACGTTGAAGGCGGCGTCGCGGATGGCCTCGGCGGGTGGCGTGCCGCGCCCGAGCCACAACCAAAGCGCGATGCCCAGGACCGATCCGACGACGATGGCGAAGAACCACTGAACCTGGCTGTCCCGAACCAAGTCGCCCCCGCGTCGTCGGAGCACCGCGAAGTAAAGAATGAAGGGCAGGCTGCCGACGATCATGAACACGGTGACGATCCAATCGATCGCCGCCGAGTCGAAGTGGGCGATGGATCGGTCCGAGGTCGAGAAGCCGCCGGTGGCGATCGTCGTCATGGCGTGGGCGACGGCCTCGAACGGAGTCATCCCCGCCGCCCACAGGGCCAGGACGCACATCGCGCTCAACACGAGATAGATCACGCCGACGACCACCGCGACCTGGGCGATGCGTGGCAACGCCTTCTCCGAGGCCTCGGATGATTCCAAGCGGAACAGCTGCATGCCGCCGACCTGGAGCATCGGGAGGATGGCCAGCGCGATGACGACGATGCCGATGCCGCCCAGCCACTGCAGTAGCGCCCGCCACAGCAACAACCCCGCCGGCGCCGTATCGAGGCCGGAAATCACCGTCGCGCCGGTCGTCGTGATCCCTGACATGGCTTCGAAGAAAGCGTCGGTGTAGCTGAGGCCACGGCCCGAGAACGTAAGCGGCAGCGCACCGAAGGCGGCGATGACCACCCAGCTAAGGGTGGTCAGGACAAACGCCTGGCGGGTCGAGAGCCCAGCCCGGCCGCCGCGGTTGGTGAGAACCAGGCCGCCACCGACGAACAGACATAGCGCCGCCGAGGCGACAAAGGCGCGCCAGGCATCCTCGCCGCCGGCGGCATCGACCACCGCCGGCAACAGCATCGCCGCACCCAACGTGACGAGAAGAATGCCGACCACGAACAGGACTGGCCGAAGGTCGCTCACGGTTCCTCTCAGGGCCGCGCCGGCGCAGGCCAAGCGCCCGCCGGCCGCAGCATCAGTCGATCGAACGGCTCGCCGGGTTGCCGATCATCGACAGGAACTCGCGCCGCGTTCGCGCGTCTTCGCGGAAAGCGCCAAGCATGCGGCTGGTGACCATCACCGTGCCGGTCTTGTGGACGCCGCGCGTCGTCATGCAGTGATGCTGGGCCTCGACCACGACCGCCACGCCCTGGGGGATCAAGACTTCGTTCACGGCGTTGGCGATCTGGGCGGTGATCTTCTCCTGGATCTGCAGGCGCCGCCCGTAGGCCTCGACGATGCGCGCGAGTTTGGAGATACCGACGACCCGGTCGCTGGGCAGATAGGCGATGTGCACGCGACCGATGATCGGCGCAATATGGTGCTCGCAGAACGAGACCAGCCGGACATCGCGAAGGATGATCATCTCGTCATAGCCCTCGACGTGCTCGAAGGTCTTCTGCAGGATCTCCACCGGGTCTTCGTCGTAGCCCGCGAAGTACTCGTCCCAGGCGCGCACGACCCGCGCCGGCGTGTCTGACAGACCCTCGCGCGCCGGGTCCTCGCCGGCCCATCGCAACAGGGTACGTACCGCCTCCTCGGCCGCTTCGCGCGTGGCGCCGCGAACCCGCGGCTCGGTGTTTGATTCAGCAGTCGTTTTGAGGGAGAGCTTGGTCGCTGAACTCACGGGAACGCCTCCTCGGTCTCGCTTGACGCGGCACGCTGGAACGCGGAAATCGGTGGCCGGCGGCTCCGCCGGATGTCGCGGTTAGTTGACCTTTGCGCCCTCGTGCGGGCTATCCAGCGAGAACGCCGGAATATCGACGTCGAACATCGCTCCTCCGGCGTCCTCCATCTCGTACGAACCCACCATGATACCCGACGGCGTGCTGAGCGGCGTCCCGCTGGTGTACTCAAAAACCTCGCCCGGCTCAAGGCGCGGCTGCTCGCCGACGACGCCGGGGCCGCGCACCTCCTGCATGCGGCCCATCGCGTCGGTGATCTTCCAGTGACGGTTCCGAAGTTGCACGGTCTCCTGGCCCTGGTTTTCGATGCGCACCCAGTAGGCCCAGACGAAGTGGTCCTCACGGGGCGAGGATTGATCCTCGAGGTAGAAGGGTTTGACCGTCACCTCAATCGAGCGCGTCGTCGTCCGATACATGACCTCACACTTCGCCCGGTGGTGGACCGCCCGTCACGTCAGATGAGTATATATTGGGTGGCCGCGCCCCTTGTCCAGACTGCTGCGCTCGGTCGCCCGGCCCTACATCGTGGCCAGGGCCTGGGTGATATCGTCCTCGAGATCGGCGACATCCTCAAGCCCCACCGAGAGCCTCACCATGCCCTCGGTGATACCGAGGCGGGTGCATTCCTCGGGCCCAAGGCGCTGATGAGTGGTCGATCGCGGGTGGGTGATCAGGCTCTTCGCATCGCCGAGATTGTTGGAGATGTCGATGAGCTCGAGTCGGTTGAGGAAGCGAAACGCGGCCTCGCGCGCCCCATCGACCTCGAAGGTGACGACAGAACCCGGCCCGTCCATCTGGGCCGCCGCAAGCGCTCGCTGGGGATGGTCATCGAGGCCGGGGAAGCATACGTGGCTGAGGCCGTTTTGCCGCTGGAGAAAATCTGCGACAGCCTCGGCACTGCGGCAGTGGCGCTCGACCCGAAGTTCGAGGGTCTCAAGGCCCTTCAATAGCACCCAGGCGTTGAAAGGGCTGAGGCTCGGGCCGGTGTGGCGCAGCATCGGGGTCAATAGATCGTCGCAAAAAGCCTGCGTGCAGAGGACCGCGCCACCCAGGCACCTTCCTTGACCGTCGATGTGCTTGGTCGCCGAGTAGACGATGATGTCGGCTCCCATCTCGAGCGGCCGTTGCAGAATCGGGGTGGCGAAAACGTTGTCGACGATCAGCAGCGCGCCGGCGGCGTGGCAGATCTCGGCCACCCCGGCAATATCAATGATGTCGAGGGTCGGGTTGGCCGGGGTCTCGATGAAGGCGCACACGGTCTCGGGCCGCACCGCGGCGCGCCATTGGTCGAGATCGGGCCCGTCGACGAGGGTAACCGGCACGCCAAACCGCGGCAGTAACTCGTCGAGGATGTAGCGGCACGAGCCAAACAGCGCACGAGCACCGACGACGTGATCCCCGGCCTTCAGCTGGCACAGGAGCGAGGCGTTCACCGCGGCCATACCGCTTGCCGTGGCGCCCGCGGCTTCGGCCCCCTCGAGGAGCGCGATGCGGTCCTGGAACATCCGTACCGTCGGATTAGAGAAGCGCGAGTAGACGAAGCCTTCGGCCTCACCGGCGAACCGGGCCGCAGCCTGTTCCGCGCTGTCGTAACAGTACCCCGAGGTCAGAAATAGCGCCTCGGAGGTCTCGCCAAAACCCGACCGCGCCGTGCCGCCACGGGCAAGGCGCGTCGGGCGCCGCCACTTGCTGGTATCGGGCGCCGATGACTGATCCATGACCGCCCCCCTTTTGTTCACGAAAAACCCACAAAAAAGCCCCGGACCGCGGCCGGGGCGTTGACTTCATTCCAACCGCTTTAGCCGCTTGTTTAACGTGGCCGCAAGCTGATCGCTCAAATCACCACGTACGGGGACTCATAGACGCGCCGCTAGCCGCCGTCAAGCGGGTGCGGCGTGGCTCGGATCAGGCGCTGCAGGCGCCGCCGCCGAGGACGCAGAACTTGGCGCAGTGGGGGTGGTTGAGGCTAACGGCTCCCGCGGCGTCGGCGAGCGATTCGCCGAGCTGGAACTGGGCATCGTAGGGAAGCAAGGTGCACGGCACGACGCTTGGCCGATCCGCGCCCTTGTGCTTGACCACCATGCGCGAGGTCGCGCACATCATGGCGTCGGGGTCGACGTCCAAAAGGCCCCAGCATGCCGTCGTGATCTCGGGAACATCGAGGGTTTCGTCCATCTCGGGGAGCAAGACGAGCGCGACCGGATCGTCAGCCTCGACATCGATACCGTGCGCGCCAAAGAGGCGGGCATAGCCATCGCGTAACACCGCCTCGGGCTCGCCCCACAGGGTGCGGCCGGCAACGTTGATATGGAAGCGGTTGTCCGAGAGCCATTTCAACCCCTCGAGCGCCGGCCGCCAGGAATTGGCGCCGCGCTCGGTCTCGTGGAGGTCGCGGCCGTAGTGATCGAGGGAGACCCGCACCGTCAGTCGCTCGGCGAAGCGTTCGCACAGATCGAGCAGGGGCTCGGCGAGCTTCATCATCGGTCGCATGGCGTTGGTGAGCACCAGCACGCGGAGACCGCGTCCCAGCGATTCGGCCATCATCTCGATAATGTCGGGATTCATGAAGGGCTCGCCGCCGGTGAAGCCGATCTCTTCGGCGGGCCAGGCGCCGCCTGCGACTTCGTCGAGAAAGCTCCTGACCTCGGCCGCGCTGAGGTAGACCAGACGATCGTTCTTGGGGCTCGATTCGATATAGCAGTTGATGCAGGTGAGGTTGCACAGCGTGCCGGTGTTGAACCACAGCGTCCGCAGCCGGGTCAGTGCCACCGAGGCCCGCGCCTCACCCGCGGCGGTGAACTCGGGGTCGCGGAACTTGGCCGGATCGAGCGGCCGTAGTGGCGCATCGGCGGTGGTCATGGCGAGGCGTTAGTATCGTGCCACCGCGCCGCGCACCATACACGAAGCCGTGAAGCGCGGTCGGGCTCGGCGTTCTCAGCCCACGAGAAATGTGCTAACACGCACCCAGGCGCGGGCGTAGCTCAATGGTAGAGCAGGAGCTTCCCAAGCTAAAGACGGGGGTTCGATTCCCCTCGCCCGCTCCAGGCTTCCTCCATGGAAACAGCCCGGGGCTAGTGACACCGCCGGATGATTAGACGCGCCCCAAGACGCATCGCAACTCCCCACGGGCGTTGCACCGTTGGCGCGCGGTTTTCGAATCCTACGACTCCGCGCCCTCGGCGTGTGAGGGTACGGCGGAGCTGTTGCGGGGAAAGCGCGGGAGGTCGTCGTCGATGCGGAGCCACGGGAGCTGATCCTCGGTCCAGACGTGATCGTCGGGTCGCACGTCGCCGGCCCGGTCGAGGCTTCCCAAACACACCTGCACGCGGTCTTCGAGCACCGATTCGTGCATGGTCAGGGTGCTGCCGCATTTGGCGCAGAAGCCGCGCTCGGCCTCGGGCGATGAGCGATAGCGCCTGGGCTTGCCCACAGTCCAGACCAACGAATCGCTGGGGAAATGGACGAACGTCAAGAACGCCGCGCCCGAGGCCCGGCGGCACATCCCGCAGTGGCAACTGACCGCGCGCACCGGATCGGCGCTCGCGCGATAGCGCACCGCGCCACACAAGCATCCCCCCGTCCACCCCATCGCTTCATCTCCTCGACATGACGCCACTGTGATCCGACCGCGGTTGATTCTACACCGGCTTGGAAGTCTTATTTCGGCCCATGCGACGATGGACGATAGTGGTGATGGGCGCCACGCTGAGCTTCGGGGCCGGCTTCGCTTCGCTCGCGCACTCGCTCGACGAGATGGAAGGCGAGCTGATCGAGCGCGAGGCGTACCTCGAAGTCGTCTACCGCCCCGCGCCCGGATTTGCGCTGATCAGCGCGAACGGGCTCGAGGTGCGCCTGTCGGACTATCGCGGAAGCGTGGTGGTGCTGTGGTTTCTCTACACGAATTGCCCCGACATCTGCCCGCTGCACAGCGAGATGGTGGCCCGCGTTCAGGAGATGGCGAACGCAACGCCGATGCGCGAAGCCGTGCATTTCGTCGCCATCACCACCGATCCCGCCCGCGACAACGCGGCGGTGCTCGCCGAGTACGCCGAGATCCATGGCCTCGACCCGACCAACACGGTCTTGCTGACCAGCGGACCACAGGAACCGGCTGTGACGCGGGAGATCGCGGAATCCTACGGCCTCAAGTTCACGCCGCGCGGGGACGATTATCAGCTCCACGTCACGGTCACGCATCTCATCGACAAAAGCGGGAATCTGCGCGCGCGCTATCACGGGCTGAAGTTCGACCCCACGACGTTCGTCGTACACCTGAACGCGCTGACCAACGATTACCACTGAGCCCCGCGCATGGACGGCGTGGCGCCGCGGTGTTAAGGTCCGCGACCAAGGGTATGAAGATGGTCGGGACCCTTCCCAAGCTGCGATGGTGACGCTTCACGAGTGAAGCGCCGCGCGCGCATGCGCGCCTTTCCAAGCCAAGCCGTACACGCCGGCCCCGCGCCGGCAGAGGGCATCGCCACCAAGCGGTGCAGGGACAGACCATGACCTACCACTTCCACTCACCCGCGGGGTTCGACCTCGTGCGGAGGACCGAGCCGCTGGACTACGCGGCCGGCATCGGCTTCGTCGTGGAGGCGCTCGACGCCAAGCGGGGCGCCTTCTTTTCCTCGGGGGTCGAGTATCCCGATCGTTATTCGCGCTACGATTTCGGGTTCTTTGATCCGCCGCTGGAGTTCCGCGCCCGCGCGCGATCGCTGACCGCTACCGCCCTCAACCAACGCGGCGAGCGACTTCTGGAAATACTCAAGCCGGCACTGCTCGGAGCGGACGCAAGCGTTACCGCGGACACCACGCGCGAGCTCACCCTCGACATCGCCGAGCCGGCGCGGTTTTTCGCCGAGGAGGAGCGTAGCCAGCAACCCTCGGTGTTGAGCCCGCTGCGGCGCCTGGTCCATGCCTTCAAGGGCTTCGAGGATTCCTTTCTCGGCCTCTATGGGGCCTTCGGCTATGACCTCATTCACCAGTTCGAACGCATCGAGATCACGCTTGCCCGCCCCCCGCAGTGCGCCGACCTGCGCATCTTCCTACCCGATTCGATCTTGCTTCTCGACCGACGCAAGGAGACAGCCGAGCGCTTCGATTACGAGTTGACCGACGGCACGTTGAGCACCGAGGGGGCGGCCACCGAGCCCTTCGATCCGCTGGTGGAAACAGGCGGCGCGGTGCGGGCGGGCGAGATCGTATCGGACCACACGCGCGAGGGTTACGCGGCCAAAGTCGAGGCGGCGCGCGAACGCATCAAGGTCGGCGATGTCTTCGAGGTTGTCCTCAGCCACGTGTTCAGCGCCGATTTCGCCGGTGCACCGTCGCGGTTGTTCGAGACCTTCCGAGCCCTGAACCCAAGTCCTTACGAGTTCCTGTGCCAATTCGGCACCGAGCAGTTGGTCGGCACCTCGCCGGAGATGTACGTCCGGGTCGAAGGCGACCGCGTCGAATCCTGCCCCATCGCCGGTACCGTACGCCGCGGCGCGAACGCGATGGAGGATTCCGAGCGGGTGCGCACCCTCTACAACTCGGAGAAGGACGAGGCCGAGCTCACCATGTGCACCGACGTCGACCGCAACGACAAGGCGCGGATATGCGTGCCCGGAACCGTGCGGCTGTTGGGCCGTCGCACGATCGAGCGTTATGCCGGGCTGTTCCACACCGTCGATCACGTCGAGGGGCGCCTACGGGCCGGCTACGACGGTATCGACGCCTTCCTAAGCCACATGTGGGCGGTGACCCTGACCGGAGCGCCCAAGAAGATGGCGGTCCAGATCATCGAAGACATGGAGTCCACACCGCGGCGCTGGTACGGCGCCGCCGTCGGCGGGCTTTTGCTCAACGGCGGCGTGAACACCGGGATCACCATCCGCACCGTGCACATCGAGGACGGCAAGGCGCACTACCGGGTGGGCGCGACGTTGCTGTGGGATTCGGAAGGGCTGGAAGAAGCGCGCGAGACGCGGACCAAGGCGACCCCGTTCTTCCGGGCGCTGGCCGGGCCCGGTTCGGACGGCGCCACCGCCTCGGGTGAACGCGCACCGGCGCGATCGGTTGCCTCCGGCGCGATCTTGATGATCGACAACGAGGATTCCTTCGTCCACACGCTCGCAGACTACTTCCGCCAGCGCGGCGCCGAGGTCCGCACCTACCGCGCCGGGGTGTCGCTCGGGCGAGTCCTCGCGGAACGCCCGGCGCTCGTAGTTCACTCGCCGGGACCGGGGCGACCGGAGGATTTCGGGGTCCCCGCGTTGGTGCGGGGGCTGGCCGATGCCGGTATCGCCCAGTTCGGGGTCTGTCTTGGCTTGCAGGGCATCGTCGAAGCCTTCGGCGGGCGCATCGAAGTGCTCGATGAACCGCGGCACGGCAAGACGTGGCAGGTCCACCACACCGGCGATGGTTTGTTCGACGGCGTCCCCGACCCCTGCGAAGTCGGCGCCTATCACTCGTTGATCGCGGTACGGGATTCGATGCCCGAGGACTTGGAGATCACCTCATGGACCGATGACGGGCTGGTGATGGCGGTCAATCACCGCGCGCTACCGATCGCGGCGGTGCAGTTCCACCCGGAATCGATCCTGAGTTTCGGCAACGACGTCGGGCACACGATAATCGAGAACGCGATCACGACGCTCGTCGGCGCGGCGCGCTGACGGCGCCGCCGTCGGACACGGCGAATCCACCACCTGAACGTTTGGCCCGGTACATCGCCGCGTCGGCGTGGTATACCAGCGAGTCGTGATCGTCGCCGTGTTCGGGAAACATCGCGATGCCGATACTCGCACCGACGGTGAAGGCTTCGCCTTCGTGAACGATGGGGCGGCTGACGCTGTCGATGATCTTCAGGAGAAGACCGAGATCGTAATGGTTGCGCTTGGCGACCTCGAGGGCATGCGATAGGCGATCGCGAAAGAGGTTGCGATTGCCCAGCCCGGTCAGCGGATCGTAGAAGGCCATGCGCTCGAGCCCCTGCCGATCGGAGTCGCGCTGGCGTCGATAGCGGACGTTGTCCATGGCGCTGACGATCGTCCGCCGCATCCCCTCGGCGTCGAGATCGCTCTTCACGAGATAGTCGTGGACCCCGCGCTTCATGGCCTCGACTGCTACGCGCTCGTTGCCCTGTCCGGTCAGCATCGCGATGGCCACCGGCGGGTCCTCTCCCTCGGGGAAGAGCGCGGCGAGAAACTCCAGACCGTCCATGTCCGGCAAGTTGAAGTCGAGGAGAATGCAGTCCGGCGGATTGGCCGCGAATTCGGCCAAGCCGTCGGCGCCGCACTCGGCCGTAACGACGGCATACTCGCAAGCCGGATCGGCCTGTAAATACCGCTGATAGACGTGATGATCGTCGGGATTGTCCTCGACGATCAGGACCCGTAGGGGATGCTTGTCCGCCGCGGCGGCCATCAGTCCACTTTGGGAAGAATGACGATCTCCAGCCAGTAGTCTTTGAGCCGGCGAATGGCCTCAAAAAACCGCGGAAGATCGACGGGTTTTTGTATGTAGCTGGAGGCGCCGTCGAGGTAGCAGGTCTCGACGTCGTCCTCGGCGCTTGAGGTCGTGAGTATGACGACGGGGATCGATTTCAGCGCATCGTGCCGCTTGATCTCGGCCAGCACCTCGCGGCCGTCGGTGCCGGGGAGGTTGAGGTCAAGGAGGATCAGGCCGGGCCGCGGCGCCGTGGCGGGGTCGGCGTACTCGCGGCGGCGCAGGAGATAATCCAGTGCGCCCTCGCCATCGCCGCAGTGAAATATCGGGTTGCCCAGTCCGGTTCGCCTGAGCGCGCGCAGCGTCGTCTCGTAATCCTCGGGACTGTCCTCGACCAGTAAGAGTGGCTGTCGATTGGTCATCACCCGGCACCGTTGCCCGGCCCGCCCCCGCCGGGCGGTCCGTCAAGCGTGAAATAGAATGTCGTGCCTTCGCCCTCCATCGATTCAAGCCAAACCCGTCCGTTGTGTCCCTCGACGATCTTCTTGACGATCGACATGACAGCGCCGGTGCCGCCGCCGTACTTGTCGCGGCCGTGAAGCCGCTTGAAGATGCGGAAAATGGTGTCGAAATGCTTTTCGCGAATGCCGATGCCGTTGTCGCGGACGAAAAAGACCGGCCCTTCCTTCCCCACTCGCCGCATCGTCTTGATCGGCCCCGCCCCCACCCCGATCTCGATCCACTTGACGCGCTTGTCGTTGTACTTGGCAGCGTTGGTAATGAGATTGCGAAATAGCTAGCCGACGCGGGTCTCATCGCAGATCACGGTGGGCAGCGGACGCGGGATGCGGACCTCAACACCACGCTCCTCCAACGAGATGTGCAGGGTATCGAGGGCATCGGAAACGACGCGATTGAGATCGGATCTAACGGTCGCCAGCTCGACCCGGCCGACCCGGGAAAAATGGAGAAGGTCGTTGATCAGCGCCTCCATGCGGGTGCTGAGCCGGGTCAGCGTTTCGAGCCGGTCCCTGCCGGTCCCGTCCAACTTGTCGCGGTAGTCTCTTCTTGCAAGAACGTCGCGTAGTTGTGGATGCCCCGCAGCGGCTCCTTGAGGTCGTGCGAGGCGATGTAGGCGAAGTCGTCGAGTTCCCGGTTCGAACGCGAGAGCTCGATCGATCGAGTCAGTAGGCTGGCTTGGCTGGCGTGCAGCGCCTCCCGCGCTTGGTGGCGCTCGCTGATGTCACGGATGATGCCGGCAAACATACGCCGATCCTCGAGCCGGACTTCGCTCACCGATAGCTCCATCGGAAACGAATCGCCGTCCTTGCGCCGGCCGGTCACCTCGCGGGTTGTGCCGATAAGCTTCGTCTCGCCCGTGCTCATGTACCGCGCCAGGTAGCCGTCGTGCGCGTCGCGGTAGGACGGAGTCATCAGGACCGATACGTTCCGTCCCGTGACCTCGGCGGACGTGCAGCCAAACATACGCTCCGCCGCCGGGTTGAAGCTTTCCACGGCGCCATGCTCGTCGATGGTGATGATGGCGTCAGCGGCGGTCGTGAATATCGCCCGGGTTTTGGCCTCGCTCGCGCGTAGCGCGGCCGCACTGGCCGCCTCGTTCCGGAACATGTGGTAGATGCCGACCAAAAGCCCGATGAGCACGCAGACGTAGCTCACTTTCTTCAGGGTGTGGGCGGCGTCGAACATGCCGTCGAAAAGTTGTCCCGATGTCGTCATGAACATCGCCTGACTGAGGAACCCGACGATCAGCGACACGACCACCCAGTGCTCGAAGATGTCCTCGGTCCAGCGTCCTCGTCGCAGATAGCCGATCAGCGCCAACAAGAAGAACACCGCGGGGACGAACTCCTCCGGGCGGTGGAAGAGCAACTCGGGGAAGTAGGCGCGCGGCAATGGCACCAGGGCGAAGAACAGGAAACTGATCATCGTCAGCACCCCAGCCAGCGCGAACACGCCGATCTCGTTGATGCGGCCGGCGCCGCCGCGTGTACCATCGCGCCGCGACGCCAGATAGCCAAGCCACATCAGGACCGCGAGAAAAAGGCGCGAGGCGAACCAGCTCCAGGGGCTCAGCGCGGGCAGCGTCGAGGGGAAGAATTCGTTGAACGCTGCCGAGGTGACCGCACCGTGGTAGCCGTCGAAAAACGCCGTGCCCAGGAATGCGACGCCGACGAACAAGATGGCGTTGTCTTTCTTTGAAAAAAACTGAACCAAGGCCAGAACGCCGACCAAGAGGGCAAGGAGCGTCGCCATCGCCTCCATGACCGTGTGCAACGCCGCGTCTCCGGCCACGTGCTCTCCTGCAGGAACGCGAAGGCGGCGACCAAGCCCAGCGCAACCATCCCATAGGCCACGGCGCGGCGGCGGACGCGGTCCTCGGCCCAGTCGATGCGAGCGAGGGTGGGCGCGACGAGCGCGAGTCCGTCAGCTATGGCCAAGTCCAGCCATCGAGATGCGGCATGCTAATGCCCTTGGGGAGCGTTATCGGTGGCTACACTCTTAGAGGTGAATCGTTGACAGTTCCCTCACGGCTCAAGGATTTCGACGAAACCCTGCTCGCCGTTGACGCGGATGCGCTGGCCCGTCTGAATTCTCTTCGTCGCCTCGGGCACGCAGACGACCGCGGGAACGCCATATTCGCGGGCGACGACGGAGCCGTGGGTCATCAGCCCGCCGACCTCCATCACTAGTCCGGCGGCATTGAGGAACAGGGGCGTCCATCCGGGATTGGTAAACGGCGCCACCAGAATCTCGCCGGGGTGCAGTACCTCACGCTCGGGATCGCGAACCACGCGTGCGGGTCCCTCGACCACGCCGGCCGATACGAGGGTTCCGGCCAGCGCCCCCTCGGGCAGCGAGTCGGTGGCGTGGTGGACGAGCGGGCTCTCGCCCTCGCTGGTCAAGACCCGCGGCGGGTAGAGGCGCTGGTAGCGCCGGTGCGCGTCCCGGCGCTCGGCGATGCGCTCGCGGAGCGGGCGACCCTCGTCGTCGAGCGCATCGGCGAGCTCGGCGAGTTCGAGAAACCAGACATCGTCATCAGCGTCGATCCGTCCTTGCGCACGCAAGGCCTCGGCCGCTTCGAGGACGGTGCGCCTGACCAGGTCGAGAATGCGTACGAGCATGAATTTCGGGTGCTCGCGCAGCGGCAAATGCTCGCGATGGACGCGAACGAGCCGCCGTACCAGCGGCCGCCGCAGCCAGCCCAGCGCGCCACGTCCAGCTTCGTCGACGAGTTGCTTGGCGACCGTTTCGGCGGCGTCTGCCAGCCGCGCGTAGTGGGCGCGGTGTCGGCCCTCTTCGGCGGTTTTCAGATTCCCCGCCACGGTGCGAAGGATCGAGGCCGGTTCGTCGCGCCAACGCGGCCGGCTGATGTCGATCTCGGCCGGACCGCGCATCCCGTAGCGGTCAAGAAAGGCATCGAGCGCCGCAACGAAGGCCTCGCCGCCGGGGACGGCGCCTTGTCGATAACAAACTGAGTTGACCGCTTTATGTACCATATGAATTGACCGCTTCTGTTGTGGTGGTTTGGCTCGGTCGCGTCGAAGCGGGTCACGCGGCCTGGAGCCTGTCGTCGTCGATGGTTTCGCCGTCGGCGCGGTAGCGCGCCAGACACCTGGGTCCGTGGAAGACGGCCAGGTGGCCGTCGGGATATTCGTGCACCCGGACCTGCGCCTTGACGTAGTGGTGGCGGTGGCGATCGGCCGGGATCTGCAGCGTGCGGTTCTTGTAGCGCACGGTGTTGTCGCCCGCGACGACGCGGTCCTCCTGGGCGCAGAGGATGTCCTCGCCGGCAAAAGCCACGAAGGCCGAGCCGGTGTCCGCGGCCGGGCGGGCGAAGCGGGCGTTGTGCGCCGGCCAGAAGAGCTCCTCGAGAAAGCGATTGGCCTCGGCCATGGTGGCGATCCCGGCGAGGCGCAGCTCCTGGGGCAGGCGCTTCTGCAAGGTCCCGAACATGCGCTCCGAGCGGCCCCGGGCCTGCGGCGAATAGGCCGCGATCAACTCGATGCCGAGCTGCGCCAAGGCCCGGCCGACCTGGGTCGGGTTGTCCTTGTCCACACCGCCGCCTGCCTCGGGCGTGTGCCAGTAGTGCGAGGCCCGATCGGCGTAGAGCGAGCAGAACAGCCCGTTTTCGGCGATCACCTCGCCGAGCCCGCGGAACGTGCTCATCGTGCCCTCCTCGGCAACGAAGAAGCCCGAATAGACCTCCGATGTCGCATCGTCCATGGTCACGATCAGATCCCACCACTGGCCCGCAACCCACTCGTGGCTCGAGCCGTCCTGGTGCAGCATCATCCCTACCACCGGTCGGCGCGGCCGCTTCCGGCGGTGCGCCCCGCGCCTGGGCGCCGGCTTGATCTTGCCGTGCGCCTGCAAGCTCAGGCGAAGCCAGTTGTAGCTCAGCCCGAAGCCATGCTCGCAGACCAGCTTCTCGTGGAAGTGCTTGGCCGTGAAGTCCGGGTAGCGCGTCTCGAACAGCTCCAGCACCCGCATCACCTCGTCCACCGGCGCGCAGCGCGCCGAAACCCGCCCAAGGCGCCGGTCGTACAAACCCTCGGCACCCTCGGCCTCATAGCGCTCCCGCCAGCGCCGGAACGTCCGCTCCGACATGCCCAGGATCTCCGAGGCCTCGGCCTGGCTCAAATCACCCCGATAACAACGTCCGTAGACATCCTCGAACTTCATCAAATCTCAGTCCCTGCAACTGCTCCGTCCGGCGCATCCGATTCCTCCAGATTTGGAGGAAATCTAAAACCGGACAGATCATCTGTTACATAGACCGGTCATATCGTGTGTTAGCGACACTCCGGGGACGGCGCCTATGTCCTCGCGCCTGGGGTGCCCGCGGGTCAGGCGCGAACCGACGGCAGGATGGCGGCGCGCGACATCGGCCAGATCACCGACGGCAAGGTCCATTTCGATGGTCACGTTGCCCGACAGGCCGCGCCCAAGCGCCACGAAATCCGCACCTGAGCGCGGCATGAGGCGCCTCAGAAGCATGCCGGCCGCAAGTCCGGCAAGGACCTTGGGCGGCAAATGCAAGATGCGCCAGATCAAGGTCGACAGAAGGCGCTCGGATTCGCGCAATCGCGCGGACACCGAATCCCCCTCCATTATCCCTGGGCGCACCTCGGCCTCGATTTCGTCGAGCCGGCGTGATTCGGCCTCGACACTGCCGTGCGGGTCGCGGAACAAAAGCCAACCCAGCACCGCCGCGGCTCGCGGCAACATGATGCGGGCCACGATCCAGGGCCTGACCCGGGGCCCCTTGGCAAATCCGGGGCGGTCCACGACCTCACGAATCGCGGCAGCCGCGAGACGATCAACCCCGCCGAGCAGCGTGAGCAGGAGGTGACGAGTGGGCGGAAAGCGCAACAGGCGGCTGACATCGGCGAACACCCGCCCACCCGCTGTCTGCACCCATGGCGCCGGACCCCCCGCGCCCCAGCGTTTACCCAGCGGCAACATTAGCCGCCACATCGAAAGCGCCAGCGGGGGCATGGCGTCGGTCATGACCTGGAAATGGTTGACGCAGAACGAGACGTGGACGACGCCGTCGTCTACGGCCGGTTCGGGCAAGGGATAGAGGGCGGTGATCGGCCGCGATTGCACGACAAACAGGGCACCCCCCTCAAAACACCATTCGATGTCCTGCGGGCAGCCCTGCAAACGCGCGATGTTGCGCCCCGCTTCGGTCAGCGCGGCCAGTTCGGAATCGGTCAGCACGCGTGCGCTGCGCTGGGCTTGGGAAAGGGTTTCGCGCATCGTGCCGCCCGAATCGTTGGGCCGGATCGCCAGCGCTTTGTCGCCGATCCGCGCCTCGATCAGTCGACCGTCGCGGGAGTCCACCTTGTAATGGTCGGGCGAGATCAGCCCCGACACCAGGGCTTCGCCAAGCCCGTAACCGGCATCGATCGCGGTCGTGAAGCGGTGGCCCGTGACGGGATCGGCGGTGAAAAGGATGCCCGACTTCTCGGCGCGGACCATGCGCTGGACGACGACCGACAGTGCCACCTCGCGCGACGCGATACCGTTCTCAAGCCGGTAGAGAATGGCCCGGTCGGTGTAAAGCGAGGCCCAGCACGCGCGTACCCGGTCCACCAGGTCGGCCTCACCGCGAACGTTCAGGTAGGTGTCCTGCTGGCCCGCAAACGAGGCCTCGGGCAGGTCCTCGGCGGTGGCACTCGAGCGCACCGCATAGGGGTCCTCGACGCCGGCCGTTCGCCACGCCGCGACGATGGCGTCAAGCACCGGCGGCGGAACGGCCCGGGCCGTGAGGCGCTCGCGCAGGGTGGCGCCAAGGAGTCTGGCCGCTTCGAGATCGGCCGGCGCCAGCCCGTCGAGATCGGCGATCGACTGCAGGACGTCGGTATCTTCGCCCAGGAATGCCCAAAAGGCCTCTGTCGTGACATAGAATCCGGGCGGCACCGCCAGCCCGGCACGGCTAAGCGCACCAAGGTTCGCGCCCTTGCCGCCGACGAGGCCGAGGTCATCAGGGCCAACCTCGGCCAGCGACAGGGTCAGGGGCGTCGCCCCGTTTGCGGCGGGGTGAGCGGTCACGCTCCGGCCGGCAAGGCGGGTAGCGCTTGAAGGACCGGCACGCTGAACACCTCTTGCGGCTCACGCACCCCGCAAAGCTCGTGCGTACCCAGCGATTCCAGACGGTCGGGAAGGCAACGCGCGACCGCGGCCGAGGCGACGATGGGCCGATCGAGCTCGCGGCTCAGATGCTCCAACCGGTTGACCAAATTGACCGCCGGGCCGATGGCGGTGAAATCGAGACGGCTGGCCGCCCCGATATTGCCGTAAATTACG
The DNA here is from genome assembly GCA_965219135.1 of Alphaproteobacteria bacterium. Taxonomy (GTDB): domain Bacteria; phylum Pseudomonadota; class Alphaproteobacteria; order VGEJ01; family VGEJ01; genus CAYUNL01. The sequence continues at coordinate 2,578,198 of CBDCMV010000003.1, forward strand.
TCGCCAAGGTGCAGCCCGAGGCCGAAGCGCAGGACCGGGGCGTCGGCGGCACGCCGGGCACGGTTGAGTTCGGCCATACCGGCCGCGGCCTCGAGCGCGGCATCCAAGGCCGCCCCGCAGACGGCGGCGGCGGCGCGGCCGTCGAGTACCGGGAACATCGCCAGCACCGAATCGCCGATGAACTTCAGCACCTCGCCGCCGCGGGAGTCTATCGGTTCGACCATGCGGTCGAAGTAGTCGTTGAGGATGGCGATGAGATCCTCGCCGGCAAGAGTGTCGGCGAGCGGCGTGAAACCCCTGAGGTCGCACGTCCAGATGGCGGCGCGAATGGTTTGGCCGTCGCCGCGACCGATCTGACCCTTGAGGATTCGTAGGCCCGCGTCGTGCCCGACGTAGACGTCCAAGAGGTCGGTAGCGAGACGCCGGACCGCGTGGACCTCGACGATGCGCGCGAACAAGGGCAATAGCGCGTACATGCGCTCGAGGTCATGGCGGCTGAAGCCTTGGGGCGCGTCGCTTGCCACCGATACCGTGTTGATGTGGCCATCGGAGAACTCAACCGGCACGCATAGGTAATCGGTGCCGCCCTCGTCGCGCATTTGCACCAGCAACGGATAATCGAGCTTGGCCTTGGGCCCCACCAGGCGGCGGCGCAACGTGGTGCGCGTTTCGACCACCGTCGGGATCGGGCTTCGCAGGTACTCTTCGGACTCGACGACCGCCCGTGGCGCATCGAGGGACTCAACGCCTTCGCCGTTCCGTCGCCATAGGTACCGCGAGCCCAGAAGCGAGGGGTGCAACGTCGTCATCAGGTAGTTGAGCCGCCACAGCGGGATCCCGCCGCCGCCGAAGCGATCGCCCAGCGCTTGGATCAACGCCGCGGTACCCGCAAGACGCCACGCCTCGTCGATCAGCCACGCGGCGATCGGATCGTCGCCCCGGGGGAGGGTATCGAGATCAACCGTGGCGCGCTCGGACATGGTCCACCTCCGCCAACGCGATCTTGCGTGCGCGCCGCCGGGCGCGCAACCCGCCGCTTTGACACGGCCTGGAGCTATGACATGATGCCGCCGCTCCGCGGAACGTGGAGTCGCAGGGGGACGCATGCAGCTTGGACTTTTCATGATGCCGCTGCACCCGATCGAGCGCTCGCTCGAGGAGTTGCTGGCGGAGAACATCGAGAAGGCCGTGATGGCCGATCGCATGGGATTCGAGGAGCTGTGGGTGGGCGAACACTTCTCGATCAAGACCGAGCCCATCCCGGCGCCGCTGATGTTCATGTCCGCGCTCTTGGACAAGACCAAGAACATCAAGCTCGGGACCGGTGTCGTCTGCCTGCCGCAGCATCACCCGGCGGTGGTCGCGGCCGAGGTTTCGATGTTCGACCACCTGAGCAAGGGCCGGCTGTTGTTTGGGATCGGTCCAGGCGGCGCGCCCAGCGACTTCGAGCTCTTCAACACCGAGGACGGCAAGGCGCGCAACGCGGCGATGATGGAATCGATCGACATGATCCTCGACATGTGGTCGCACGGCCCGCCCTATGAGATCGAGGGCAAGTTCTGGAACCTGCGTATGGCCGAGAGCGTGATGCCGGAGTTTGGCGTCGGCTACATCTGGCCACCCTATCAGCAGCCCCACCCGCCGATCGCGATGTCGGCGATGAGCCCGTTTTCGGGCAGCGTGCGCACCGCCGGCGAGCGCGGCTGGAGCCCGATTTCGGCCGGATTCATCCCCACCTACTCGGTGGCTAGCCATTGGGAGATGTACCAGAAGGGCTGCGAGGCCGCCGGCCGCCAGGCCGACGGCAACGACTGGCGGGTCGCGCGCAACATCTTTATCTCCGAGAGCGCCGAGGAGGCCCGCGATCACGTCGCCGACCGCGAGGCCCCGAGCTATTTCTACTTCCACTACATTTCAAACCTGTTGCGCGAGGCAGGCTTCTTCCAGATCATCAAGCCCGATCCCGAGGCGGACGACGGCGCGGTGACCACCGAGGTCATCGTCGATGACATCGTGATCGCGGGCACGCCCGATTCGGTGCTGGACCAGCTGGTCGCCTTCCGCGAGGAGGTAGGCCCGTTCGGGACCCTGGTACAGGTCGCCGTCGATTGGGGCGGGGCGTACGGCGCCCGCGAGCGCCGTTCGATGGAGCTCTTGGCCGAGAACGTCATGCCGCGCTTTGCCGAGGCCACCGGGTCTAAGGTGGCCGCGCAGTAGGCGCGGGCCTAGGTCGCTTCGGCCGGCGAGACGGTTGCCACGCCGATCATCGCGTCACGCCCCACCAGTCCGGCCAACGCCTCCTCGCCGAGGCCCGTGGCGCCCTCTGGCCGTAGCGGCAGCACCAAATAACGAAGTTCGGCCGTCGAATCGTGGACGCGGACCTCGATTTCGTCGGGTACCGTGGTGCCGAACTCAGCCAACAGCGCCCGCGGCTCGCGCACCGCGCGTGCGCGATAGGCCATGGATTTGTACCACGCCGGGGGCAAGCCGAGCACCGCACGCGGATAGCACGAGCACAGCGTGCAGACGATCAGGTTGTGCACCACGGGCGTATTCTCGACCACCATCAGCAGGGTCGCCCCGACCTCGATGCCAAGCTCCTCCGCCGCCGCAGAGCCATCCGACAAAAGGCGCGCCTTGTAGCCCGGATCGACCCAGGCGCGCGCCACCATCGCGGCGCCTCGCGCCGGGATACGCGCGTCCATCCTTTCGACCGTGTCACGAACCTCGGCGGCCGTGAACACGCCCTTCTCGATCAAGAGTTCGCGCAGCGCCGTGCCTAGAAGCTGATGGTAGGTCGCTGACGCCTCACCCTCGGTGATCGGCGTGTGATCGTGGTCCGAGCCGCTCACGGCACCGGCTCCAACCAGTTCTCGTAGATCTCTGCATCGAGCGTGTCGCCGGGTCGCCCGTCGTAGGCGGACCACAGCGATTCTTGCGCGAAACGCACGCGATAGAGGGGCTGGCGCGGCAAGCCGTCGCCGCCGTGGGCCAGCGTCTCGGGATTGCGGAACGTGCCAACCAGACGCGTGACGGCGCCGGTCCGCCCTTTGAGGTAGTCGGGCGTGCGCACGTGGTGGGCCGGATCGCCGGTGACGACCCGGACCGTGTGGTCGGGAGCGAAGCGGGCGCTCACGGTTCGGCCCCTGAGCGAACGCGAATTGCGGCGATTCGTGCGGCGATCTCGGCCTCGCTCAGGATTCCCTTCTCGACCAGGATCGAGGCGATCGAGGCCGTCCAACGCTCGTAATAGCTCAGGGTCGCGTAGGCCTCAGCGCCGAGCGATTCGATGCCCCGGCGCAACTCGTCGACGCCGACGCGCCGGGCCCGATCCGACAACAAGACCTGGATGGCATCGACCTCCTTCTCCCAGAAGGCGGCATCGTGCTCGGTCCGGTCCACCGGCCCCGCGGCATGTCCGCCAACGTCGTGCGGTCCCGTGCTCATGCCCCGGCCCGTAGCGCGTCCGTCTCCCGCCCGTGGATGCCGCCGTCGGCGCCGATGCTCACCCCGTAGAGCTCGCGCGCGGCGTCCGCGGTGATGTAGCCATCGCGCACGTCGGCGGCGACATCTTCGGGGCGCCGCGCGCGGGGGTCACCATGGCCGCCGCCGCCGCCGGTCACGATCGTGACACGGTCGCCGCGGGTGATCGGGGTCGAGGGGACGCGCTCGCCGCGCCGGTGCTCGCCGCTCAAGTCCAGCTCGAGATGGTTGACCGAGCCGGGGCCGCCGCCGTCGAAGCCCCACGGCCGGGTCTTGGTGCGGGCCATGCCGCCATAGAACATCGCCTGGTCCGCCAGAATCTCATATTCCTTGCGGATGCCGTAGCCGCCCCGGTGGCGGCCGGCGCCCGCGCCGTCCTCGATATTGAGGCCGTAGCGGTGGCAGCGGATGGGATACTTGGCTTCGAGAAGCTCGACCGAATAGTTGTAGGTATCGCCGTCGGAGACCGCGATCAGCGCGCTCTCGCCGTCATTCGACTCGGTCGCGCCCCAACCCCCGTGGTGGGGTTCGATGAGTGCGAAGGGCTCGCCGGTATCCGGCTCGGTTCCAGTGATGAAGGTCGGGCACAGGCTTAGGTAGCTGCCAGCGCTGAAGCGCTCGGGCGCGACCTGCGCCAGCGCCTTCCACGCCAATTCCGAGGCGTGCCCGGTGATCTCGTAGTACCAGCCGACCGGGCTTGGGTATTGGGCGCTGAACACGGTGCCGTCGGGGACCACGACGCGCAACAGCCGGAACCAACCCTCGTTCGACGGCGCCTGGGGATCGACCAGCGCCCGGAACACGGTCTTGACCGCCGAGAGGAGGGCGCTGCGCGGCGCGTTGAGCGGCCCCCGGCGCTGGGCGCTCGAGCCAGTGAAGTCGAAGGTTATCTCGTCGCCGGCGATCCGCACCGCGACACGGATGGGGATCGGCTCGTCGATGAAGCCGTCGCCGTCGATGAAGTCTTCGGCCTCGTACACGCCGTCCGGCAGCGCCGCGATTCCCGCCCGGCTCACCCGTTCGCCGCTGTCGAGGATAAAGGCGAAACTCATCCGCACGGTCTGATCGCCGTACTTCGCACACAGCTCTTGCAGCCGGCGCTCAGCGATGTTGACCGAGGCAAGCTGCGCGTTCAGATCGCCTCGCGCGATCACCGGCAGCCGCAGGTTGGCCATGATCAAGTCGATGATCTCGGGAACCGGCGCGCCGGCCTTATGGATTCGCGATGGCGATGGATGCGGCAAGGACGTCAGGAGGACCTGATGGTGAGCTGGTCCGAGATGCCGCGTCTCCGGGTCAAAGTGTTTTATGACCGCTTGCAGTCGGTGCTGATCTGAGGGCGCTTCGACGCCTTTGAACGAGGCGAGCTGCCGGCCTGGATTACGCGGCCCGGATGGGCGCGCGCCTCAAGGCCCGGGCGCTATTTCGATGGCACCTGGTGGGCTACTTCGAGGGCATCGACAGCGAGCGCGGTCTGGAGTGGCGCTGCAACGGACTCGCTTTCGCTGCGGTCAAGTGCGACTGGGGTCGGGAGGACCATTCAAGCTGAGTCGCACGCGCCTGGTCCACAACGGCGGTCACGGTGCTGATCGCGAGGCGCCAAGGGCAGTTCGCTGCGGAACATCGTCCTAGATGCTGGCGCCAACGGCGCCGAGGATGGCGGCGCATAGGGCAAGAAGCTATTCCAACACGGATTGGGTTTCTGAAGAGCGACCACCGAGGGCCAAGATGAAGGACGGCACGACGCATCTGGCCTACAAGCGGCCGAGCACAACCCGGCCGATGAGAGGCGGACACCACGACGCTTTCCAAGACCCTGGCGAAGGCCGAGGCAAACCTCGAGGCGGTGGCCCATCACTCACGGGCGCGTCTTGAGGGCTCTGAACGACAGTCCCGGGCACGGTGCCGCCCAGTTCGGTCCAGTGGGCAACGGCGATGGCAAAGCCCAACAGCGCCCCCTCGGCGGCTTGATGATGGAGACGTCGGGAAGATGCGATCCGCCGTCGAAGGGATCGTTGAAGGCGAACACGTCGCCCGGCGCGATGGTCGCGCCGAACTTGCGCTTGATCGCGACGATCCGCTCCTGGAAGGTGCCGGTGAACACGGTGATGCCGTTGGTCTGCGAGAGGAGCTGGGCCTCGGCGTCGGTGATGCCGCAGGCGAAGTCGAGTACCTCGTAGATCACCGGCGCCATGCTGGCGCGCGCCAGCACCACCCCCATCTCGTCGGCCGCGGCCAGGAGCTTGCCACGGATGATGTCGAGCGTGACGGTGTCGGGGCCAGGCGACTCGGCGGGGCGCGGCTGCGTAGCTTGGGGCATGAATCGTCCTCCGGTCTGTCGATTTCTATGCCATCGGTAACAGTTACGCTAGTGGGCTTGCAGTCTCGGCGCGCCTCAAAATATAAGATGTCTGTGATGGCGGAGCAGCATCAGAGCAAGGTCCTCATTCTGGGCTCGGGTCCGGCCGGGCTCACGGCCGCGATCTATGCCGCGCGGGCGGCGCTCGAGCCGATGCTGGTGCACGGCATCGAGCCGGGCGGCCAGATGACGATCACCACCGACGTCGAGAATTATCCCGGCTTCGCCGAGGTGGTGCAGGGGCCGTGGCTGATGGACCAAATGCGGGCCCAGGCGGAAGGTGTCGGCACGCGCATGTTCCGCGACTCCATCGTATCGGTGGACCTAGCCCGCCGCCCGTTCACCTGCATCGGCGATTCGGGCGACCGCTATGTCGCCGACGCACTGATCGTGGCGACCGGCGCCCAGGCACGTTGGCTCGGCCTCGATCGCGAGCAGCGCTTCCGCGGTTTCGGGATCTCGGCGTGCGCGACCTGCGACGGCTTCTTCTTTCGCGATCGCGACGTGATCGTGGTCGGCGGCGGCAACACCGCGGCCGAGGAGGCGATCTATCTCACCCACCACGCCAGCACGGTGAGCGTGGTGCATCGCCGGGATTCGCTGCGCGCGGAGAAGATTCTGCAGGAGCGCCTTTTCGCCAATCCCAAGATTGCGATGATCTGGGACCATGTCGTCGAGGACATCATGGGCACCGAGGACCCGCCGGGCGTCACCGGCGTGCGGCTTCGCAGCACCAAGAGCGGCGAGACCCGGGATATCGCCACCGACGGGGTCTTCGTCGCCATCGGCCATGAACCGACCACGGCACTCTTCCGCGGCGCCCTCGACATTGATTCCGACGGCTACATCCGCACCGAGGCCGACAGCACGGCCACCAGCGTGCCCGGCGTGTTCGCCGCCGGCGACGTTCAGGACAAGATCTTCCGCCAGGCGGTGACCGCCGCGGGCACCGGCTGCATGGCGGCGCTGGAGGCCGAGAAATATCTGGCCGCCAAGCCGCTCGATGCCGCCGCAGCGGCCGAGTAGGCGGGTTCACAAATTCTCGCGCAGGGGGCTGGAAGTCTCTACGCGTCGACCTACATAGAGAGTATGAGCACCGCGCCTAGCGCGGTGGCCTACGGTCCTGCGGCGCTACGCCGCATGGCCGGTGCGTCGGCCGGTTGGCCGGCGCGCAACCTACGTCTCCCAGACGTAAGTCCTCCCTGTTGAACTGGCCGGGCCCTCGGGCCCGGCCTTTCTTCGCCCGGTGATCACGCCAGACGGTCACATGTAAAGCGGCTCGGCCTCCATGCCGTCGTACAGCTGAGCGACGAACTCGCCGTAGCCGTTGTAGATCTGGGTCGCCACGGTGTGGTTGGTGCCGATGACGCGCTCGTGCGACTGGCTCCAGCGGGGGTGCGGCACCGCTGGATTTACGTTGGCCCAGAAGCCGTATTCGCTGCCCTGGACCTCTTCCCAGAAACCCACCGGGCGCTCCTCGGTAAACGTGAACTTGACGATCGACTTGATCGACTTGAAGCCGTACTTCCACGGCAACGCAATGCGCAGCGGGGCGCCGTGCTGTTTCGATACCGGCTTGCCGTAAATGCCGGTGACCAGGAAGGCGAGCTCGTTGGTCGCCTCGGCCATGGACACCCCCTCGATGTACGGCCAGGGGTACCAGAACTGACTTTGCCCCGGCGCCATCTCCAAGTCCTTGAAGGTCTCCATGCGAACAAAGCGCGCCGAGCCGAGCGGGTTGGCCATCTTGACGAGTGCTTCCATGGGAAAGCCGCTCCACGGCACCGCCATCGACCACGCCTCGACGCAGCGGTGACGATAAAGGCGCTCCTCGAGCGGCATCTTGGCCAGCAGATCATCGATATCGAGCGTCATCTCCTTTTCGACCAGGCCGTCGATGGTTACCGTCCACGGCCGGATGCGAAGATCCTGCGCGGCTTGCCAAATCTCTTTGTGTGAACCGAATTCGTAGAAGTTGTTGTATGTGCCGGCGACTTCCTCATCGGTGATGTCGCGGTCCAGGACGTAGCGCGGATTGCGCTCGACCGGATAGAGGTGCGCCGAGGGGTCGATCTCGGCCTCCGTCGCCGCCCGCGCCGGACGAAGAATCGGACCCCCGAGGGCCAATGCCGCCCCCGCCGCCCCGGCACCGCCCATGAACCGCCGCCGGTTCAGGAACACGTGCTCTGGCGTCGCCGCCGATTCGGCCAACTCCCACCCTCGCTTGATCTTTGTCAACATCACGCACCTCTGGCTCGATTAGCCGTGGTCCCCTGGCAATCCGCTTCAACTAACGACGGTTTTCGGATCGAAGCCACTAAACATTCCGTGAGCGCCGACGTTGAGCGGTCCTCACGCGACGTACTCGACTTGCACGGTCCCAAGATCCCCGAAATCACCGACAACCGTGACGCCGACATCGGGCGAAACGATGTCGGCACAGCTTCCGGTCGTGATTATCTCGCCGGCGACCAGGTCGCGCCCGCTGCTCGCCACGTCGTTGGCGAGCCACGCCAGCGACAACAGCGGATCGCCCATGACCTGGGCGCCCGTACCCCGGGTGACTTCCTCGCCGTCGAAACTAATCGAAACCTCGCGCTCGACGATGTCGAGGGCGCGCCAGTCCGCAATCGCCTCGCCCATCACGAAATGACCGCCGGCGCCGTTGTCGGCAATGATTTGCAACGCGCCGCGGCTGACCCACTCGGAGTATCGCGTATCCGGCAGCTCGAGCGATGGGTAGAGCGAGTCGACCGCGGCCGCCACGCCCTCGCGGTCGTAGGGCGCGCCGAGCGCGGGCAAGTCCTTGGCCAACCGGAAGGCGTATTCGATCTCGACCTTTCGGGTCAGTACGTTGGCAGCGGGTATGGCGGCCGGACTTTGGTGCACGCACCCCTCGATCAGCCGGCCCGCGAAGGGCTCGTCGGCGCCCAACAGCTCCTGCACCTTGGCAGCGGTGGCGCCGACCTTCCAGCCGACTGGCCGGGCCAACCCCTTGACCACCAATTCCTGGATGTCATAGGCGTCCTTAAGCGTTTCGGGTTGGCACTCCTCCGGCAGCCCGGGCAGCGGCGCCAAACGTCGCCGCGCCGCGCCGATGAGCGCCGCGGCGCGCCTCTTGTCGGCCGTGTTCATGGTCTAATCATCCCTCGGCGTTCGCGCTCACGACATCCTCGGCAAGGCGACCGTGAAGCTCCTGCAAATGATCGAGGCTTGCGGTATAGGTGCCGACCCCCAACGTCAGCGAGCGAATCTCGACGATCAGGTCGTGGCACTCGCTTGCCGGCACCAGCGCGCTCACCACGTCCCACCCCGACCACCCGGGCCGCGTTTCGAGGCCGAGGATCTGGCCGCGACGGCTCGAGACCAAGGTATTGGCCTTGGCGGTGAACTCGGACGGCACCGCGATGTCGACCCGTTGGATCGGCTCCAACAACACCGGGTCGCACTTGGGCATGCCTTCACTCATGGCAATGCGTGCGGCGGTCTTGAAGGCGAGCTCGGAGGAATCGACGGCATGAAATTGACCGTCGGTGAGGGTTACGGAAATGTCGACAACGGGAAAGCCGAGCGGTCCCTTCTTCAGGAAATCGCTCACCCCCGCGCCAACGGCCGGGATGTACTGTTTGGGCACCGCGCCACCGGTGATCGAATTGGAGAAGGTGAAGCCTTCGCCGCGGCCGAGCGGCTTGATGTCGAGGTGGACGTCGCCGAACTGGCCGTGACCGCCGGTCTGGCGCTTGAATCGACCGTGCTGCGAAACCGGTTTTTGGATCGCCTCCTTGTAGGGGACCTTGGGCTTCACCGTTGCCACCTCGATCCCGTATTTGTTCTTGAGCCGGTTGCAGGCAACCCGCAGGTGAATCTCGCCCTGACCGTGCAGAAGCATTTCCTGGGTATCGTGGGCCTGTTCGAAGGCTATCGAGGGATCCTCGGCGAGGAGCTTGCCAATGGCGTCCGAGAGTTTGACCTCGTCCTCGCGGTTGGCCGCTGTGATGGCGAGCGTGAAGACCGCCGGCATCGCCTCGGCGGGCGTTTGCGCCTCGCTTGCCTTGCCGGGGGTCAGGGTATCGCCGGTCTTTACGGTGTCGAGGCGGCCCATCGCCACGACGTCACCCGCGTCCGCCGAGCCGATCTTGTCGGTGTGTTGGCCGCGCATGCGGTGGAGGCCCGAGACACGCTCGCCGTTCAGCGTCATGCCGTCGGTCAACGTGCCCCGCCACACGCGGGCGAGCGACAGCTTGCCGCCGTGCGGGGTGACATAGGTCTTCAGCACCTGCGCCAGCGTGTCGCCCTCGGCGGTCACACCGGCGCGCTCGGCCGCGGCGTCGGGCCCCGGCACTTCATGGCGGAGCGCCTTCAGCAGCCGGCGAACGCCGTGCTCCAGCTCGCCGGCGCCGAACAGCGCCGGAACGATGTCCCCGGAGCGGAACCCGCGCGTCAAGGTCGCGAACACTTCGTCATTGGGCGGGTCCACGTCCTCGAGCAGTTGCTCCATCAGGTGATCGTCAAAGTCGGAAACCTTTTCCAGCATCGCATAGCGCGCCTGCGCCTTGGACTCGGCGGCCTCGCCCCCGGCTTCGATGAGTTCAGAGGCGGCGCCCGGCTTGTAGGCGTAGGCGCGATCGGATGCGAGATCGAGGTAGCCCGTCACAGCCTCGCCCTCGGTCAGTGGGGCCTGCCGCAGCACTAACGGACGCTCGGAGAAGCGCTGCAGCGCCTCGATCATCTCGGCCGGGGCCGAGGTCGCCCGGTCGACTCTGTTGACGAAAAGAATCGTCGGTATGCGCGACTGCTCCAGGCGCTTCATCAGCGGCGCGATGGTCATCGCCCGGGCGGCGTCGGCCTCACAAACCAGGACGGCGGCGTCGGCGCCGGCGAGCGCGTAGAACGTCTCTTGCAGGAACTCTACCGAGCCCGGGCAGTCGAGAAAATTGAAGGGATCGTCGAGAAAGCTCGTCGAGGCGGCGTTGAGCTCGACGCCGGTGCCGCGCTCGCGCGCCTCGGCTGAGGAATCGCCGGTCATGTTGGCTTCTTTGGCCGTTCCCTTGCGATGGATCGCGCCGGTGGCAAACAGAATGGCCTCGAGGAGCGTCGTCTTGCCGCTCAGATATGGCCCGACGAGCGCCACGCTGCGTGGGCGCGCATCCGATTGCTCGTTCATTCTAGCTCCCCGACCCTGATCTCTCCCTGAGCCGCCTAGTTTTCACACGCCACGCGCCGGGCGCAAGGGAAAACCGGTTCAGATGTCAGGGTTCAGTAGTCAAGGGTCAGAGTTTCAGACGACGCTCAAGCGGCGTCCCAGCGGCGGCGGACCTCGTCCCAGCGCGGCGGCAGGTCGCGGCCGACCGCCGTCCGGCGCAGGAAGCGCGTTCTGCCGATTCGCGGGCCGGGCTCACTCATCAGGCGCGCATGGGGCGGCGCTCGCACGAATGCGGCGAGTGCTGCCTCGTCGCGCCACGCCGAAAGGGTGCCGAACCCGACCCGCAGCGGCACCCCGCCCGCGCCGCGCCCGATGAGCACGCGGATGAAGGGGGCGTAGCCGACCACCCCGGCCGCCTTTTCCACCTGTTCGAAGACCTGGCCGGTTTGCCGCAGGAACCAAGGCACGCGCCACAGCGCCAGGGCGAGGAACGCGACCACAACGAGGTATTCGCGGTCGGGCTCGAACCCGCCGAGCGCATTCCACGCCTGGAGGCGGCGCGGGAGCGGCACGAGCGCGCCCGTCGCCACGCTGCGGATGGTGTCCGCCAGCGCCGGTCGGATCCGTGCAGCGCCGGCCTATGCCATGCTGTCGGCTTTGACGAGGCCGATGCGGTCGCTGGGATCGGTGAAGATCGCCATCGTCGGGCCGCCGGGGACATCGGTCGCCGGCATGACGGTGGCGCCGCCCTTGGCCGCGACCTCGGCAAGCGTCGCATCGAGGTCGTCGACTTCGATGTAAGACCATGACCGCGGGGGCATCGTCGCTCCCGGTCAGTCCGCCGGCGATACCGGCGCCCGAATCGGTGTCGACCATGCCGTAGTTCATCGGGTTGTCGGCATCCACCTTCCAGCCGAAGATCTCGGCATAGAAGTCGTTCTGGCCACTCTCGTTGCCGTGGATTTCGAAGTGTACGACGGGTGCGCCCATGGCCGCCTCCTTTGGCTGGTTACGTCGCGGTACCGCCGACGGTGAGGCCGTCGATGCGGGTGGTGGGAAGGCCGACCCCCACGGGGACGCCCTGGCCGTCCTTGCCGCACGTGCCGATCCCGGGATCGAGGGCGAGGTCGTTGCCGACCGCCGCAACCTTGGTCAACACGTCGGGACCGTTGCCGATCAGGGTCGCGCCCTTGACCGGCGCCCCCACTTTGCCGTCCTCGATGCGGTAGGCTTCGGTGCAGGAGAAGACGAACTTGCCCGAGGTGATGTCGACCTGTCCGCCGCCGAAGTTGACGGCGAAGAGACCGTCCTTGACCCCGGCGATGATGTCCCCGGGCGCCTGCTCGCCGCCCAACATGAAAGTGTTGCGCATGCGCGGCATGGGCGCGTGCGCGAACGACTGGCGGCGGCCCGATCCGGTGGGCGCCATGCCCATCAGGCGGGCGTTGAGCCGGTCCTGGAGGTATCCGGTCAGGACGCCGTCCTCGATCAGGACCGTGCGCTCGGTGGGCGTCCCCTCATCATCGACGGTCAGCGAGCCGCGCCGATCGGCCATGGTACCGTCATCGATGACGGTGACGCCCGGGGCCGCGATGCGCTCGCCCATCAATCCGGCGAACGCCGAGGTCTTCTTGCGGTTGAAGTCCCCTTCAAGGCCGTGACCGATCGCCTCGTGGAGCAGAATTCCGGGCCAACCCGGCCCCAGGACGACCACCATCTCGCCGGCCGGCGCGGGCTCGGATTCGAGGTTGACAAGGGCCTGGCGCAGCGCCTCGTCGACCTGGGCCTGCCAGGCCGTCGGCTCGATGTACTGGGCGTACCCCGTGCGGCCGCCGACCCCGTGGCCTCCGGTCTCCTGGCGCTCGCCCTCGCCAACCACAACCTGGACGTTGAGTCGCACCAGAGGGCGGATGTCGCCCACCATCTCGCCACCGGCGCGGACGATCTGCACGGCTTGCCACTGGCCCAAGAGCGAGGCCGACACTTGGCGCACCCGCGAATCCTTGGCCCGCGCGTAGGCGTCGATGTCGGCGAGAAGCTTGACCTTGGCCGCGAAGTCGATCCCCTCGAGCGGGCTCTCCGCGCCATAGAAGCTTTGGTTTGTGCCGCGCGGACGCTCGGCCCGGGCGCCCTCGTAGCCCTCGCGCACCGCACGCACCGAACTCTTCGCGCGCGTCAGGGCGGCTTCGGAAAGCTCGGTCGCATGGGCATAGCCGGTCGATTCCGCGGCCACCGCGCGCAGGCCGAAACCCTGCGCGGTATCGAAGCTCGCGCTCTTCAGGCGGCCATCGTCGAAGGAAAAGCTCTCGGCGGTGCGGTGCTCGACGAACAACTCACCATCGTCCATGCCATGCAGGGCATCGTCGACAATGCCCTGGACGCGCCCGGGTTCAAGACCCGCACGGTCGAGAAGATCAGTTTCAGCCATCGTCCAAGCCTACGATTCGGGAGTAGCGACCACGGTCAGATATAGTAGCTCATGCGGCGGATGGCTAGGCCGGGCGGCGGAACTGCTTGGCCAGCATCAGGCCCTGGCGCTGGTAGGACGAGCCGATGGTGGCGCCGTAAATTTTGTCGGGCCGCGCCGTCAGACGCTCGTACAAGAGGCGGCCGACGACCTGGCCGTCCTCGACCATGAAGGGCACGTCGTGCGAGCGCACCTCCAACACCGCGCGGGCGCCAGCGCCGCCGGCCTCGGCATGGCCGAAACCGGGATCGAAGAAGCCCGCGTAGTGGACCCGGAACTCGCCGACGACCGTATCGTAGGCCAGCATCTCGGCGGCGTGGTCGGCCGGCACGGTCAGCGCCTCCTTCGAGGCAAGGATGTAAAAATCGTCCGGATCGAGAACCACGCCGCTGCCGGGCCGGGCCACGACCGGGTCCCAGAAGTCGGTGGGCTCGTAGTGATCGATCTTGGCCATATCGATAAGCCCGGCGTGCTTTTTGGCGCGGTAGCCAATGATGTCCGCGCCGCCCTCGCCGCGCGCGTCGACGGTGACCGCGATCAGGCCGTGGCGGATGTCGGCCTCGCCCGGTCCGGCGTCGACCAGTCCGACCTCGTCGTTGAGCTTGCGCAGGCTCGCGCTCGAGCGCGGCGGCGAACCTCGCTTGATACGGAGCTGCACCAGCGAGAGCCCGGTGCGCACCAAGACGCTGAACGAGCGCGGCGATATCTCGGCCCACAACGGACCGCGGTAGCCCTCGCGCACCTGATCGAAACCGGCCCCGCCGTCGGTAATCACCCGGGCGAAGACGTCGAGCCGTCCGGTCGAACTCTTGGGATTGGCGACCGCGGAGGTTCGCTTTCGCAGGCGCAGGCTCTCCATTAGCGGGACGATGTAGACGCAGTCCTTCTCCAAAACCGCGCCCGCCGACAAGTCGATGCGGTGCATCGAAAGCGCCTCGATCTTCTGGCCGACGCTTGCCCGTGGACCGGGAAGAAAGCTCGCCCTGACGCGGTAAGCCAGTGCGCCGAGGCGGAGATCGAGGCTGGCCGGCTGAATCTGGCCCTCATCAATCGTCTCGGTGGCGCGAATCTCGCCGGCGGCGATGGCCTCGCGAATTGCCTGGCTGGGAAGAATACCGGTCGAGTGCGCGGACTCCGGCGGCGCAGCCCGTTCGGGCGCCGAAAACAAGGCCCGCTCCACCGCTTCAGGCACCGGCCGCGCCTCCCCTTTGACCGCCGCGCCGCCCAAGATTAGCCGCGATCGTCGCCGGCGCGAAGCGGCGATCTCGATCGGTGCGGCCATCCACAGAGTAGCCCGGCGCGACAACTGGCGCGCGCCGCCCGCACGGCCGAATCCATCCCCGGCACTCACGCACTGAGTTTCTTGTGGATATCATCGGATATTGCGGCACGCTACGGCGTCAGGCACGCCAATTGGATTGTTTCGCGTGCGCGCTCTGGTGTAGGTTGAGGGCCAAACCGGGTCGCAGAGGCAGGGAACAGATGGCGGTTGCGAGAGTACTCTGTGCGCTGATGGCGGCAGTTGTCGCGGCGACGGGCGCCAGCTTCGCGCAGGCGGCGCAGCCCGAACCCTGGGGCATCGGCCTGCAGACTGCGGTGACGCCGGTGATGGAGCGGATCACCTCGTTCAACGACCTGGTCTTCATCATCGCGCTCGTAATCACGATCTTCGTCCTGGCGCTGCTCCTCTACGTGGTGTTCCGCTTTAGCGCGAAGCGCAACCCGGTGCCCTCAAAGATCCATCACAACACGCTCTTGGAGGTCGTGTGGACGGTGGTGCCGATCATTGTTCTGGTGGTCATCGCGATACCCTCGTTCCGGCTGGTTTATTTCATGGACCAGACCGAGGAGGCCGAGATGACGATCAAGGCGATCGGCCACCAGTGGTACTGGACCTACGAGTACCCCGATTTCGACGACTTGAGCCTCGATGCGTTCATGATCCAGGACGAAGAGGAGCTCGAAGACGATCAGCCCTGGCTTCTCGAGACCGATACCCGGGTCTTGCTGCCGGTAGACACCACGATCCGAGTTCTGGTGACCGCCGATGACGTCATTCACAGTTGGGCGATGCCGGCCTTCGGAATCAAGGTCGACGCCGTGCCGGGACGGCTCAACGAGACCTGGGTTCGGGTCGAGCGCGAGGGCGTCTACTACGGGCAATGCTCCGAGCTCTGCGGCGTCGACCACGCGTTCATGCCGATCGCGGTCGAGGTGGTTTCCAAGGACGCGTTCGCCGCCTGGATGGAGGCAGCCCAGACCGCAGCCCGCGAAACGGAGGCGGAGACACAGTTGGCGCTGGTGACCGGTGATCCGCACGCGGACGCCGAGGAAAGAGGACAGATGCCATGAGCAATAGCGCGCACGCGGCCGCGCATGCCGATGATCATGCCCACCCCACCGGGTGGCGGCGGTGGTTGTACTCGACCAACCACAAAGACATCGGAACGATGTACCTCACCTTCGCCATCGTCTTCGGGCTGGTCGGCGGGGTCCTCTCGATCCTGATGCGCATGGAGTTGGCCGAGCCCGGCAATCAGATCCTCGGCGGCGACCATCAGCTGTTCAACGTGCTCACCAGCGCGCACGGCCTGATCATGGTCTTCTTCCTGGTCATGCCGGCCTTCATCGGCGGCTTCGGCAATTGGTTCGTGCCGCTGATGATCGGGGCCCCGGACATGGCCTTCCCGCGGCTCAACAACGTCAGCTTTTGGGTGTTGATCCCGGCCGCCGTCCTCATGGTGGGCTCATTGTTCGTCGGCGACGGTCCGGGCGTCGGGTGGACGGTCTACGCCCCGTTATCGACCTCGGGCCATCCCGGCAATGCCTCGGTCGACATGGTGATCTTCGCCCTTCACCTTGCGGGGATATCGTCGATCCTGGGCGCCATTAATTTCATCACCACCATCTTCAACATGCGGGCGCCGGGCATGACGCTGCACAAGATGCCGTTGTTCGTGTGGGGGATATTGGTCACCACGTTCCTGCTGCTGTTGGCGCTGCCGGTGCTGGCCGGCGCCATCACGATGCTGCTCACCGACCGCAACTTCGGCACCGCCTTCTTCGACGCGACCCAAGGCGGTGACCCGGTGCTCTATCAGCACCTTTTCTGGTTCTTCGGCCACCCCGAGGTCTACATCCTCATCCTGCCCGCCTTCGGCGTCATCAGCCAGGTCATACCGACGTTCTGCAAGAAGCAGATCTTCGGCTATCTCGGCATGGTATACGCCATGGTGGCGATCAGCGTCATCGGTTTCGTCGTCTGGGCGCACCACATGTACACCTCCGGACTCGACGTCGACACCCGCGCCTATTTCGTCGCCGCGACGATGGTGATCGCGGTACCCACGGGCATCAAGATCTTCAGCTGGATCGCCACCATGTGGGGCGGCTCGATCGAGCTCAAGACGCCGATGCTGTGGGCGATGGGCCTGATCTTCCTGTTCACGCTCGGCGGGGTCACCGGTATCGTCCTGGCCAACGCCGGGCTCGACGTCTACCTCCACGACACCTACTACGTCGTCGGCCACTTCCACTACGTGATGTCGATGGGCGCGTTGTTCGGCATCTTCGCCGCGTTCTACTACTGGATCGGCAAGATGTCGGGACGCCAGTACAACGAGCGGCTGGGCCAGCTCCATTTCTGGCTCACCTTCATCGGCGTCAACATCACCTTCTTCCCCATGCACTTCTCGGGCGTGCAGGGGATGCCGCGGCGGATCGCCGACTATCCGGATGCCTTCGCCGGCTGGAGCATGGTCTCGTCGATCGGTTCATACATCTCGGGCGCGGCGGCGCTGCTGTTCGTCTATATCCTGTTCGACACGCTGACCCGCGGCAAGAGGTGCGCCGAGAATCCGTGGGGCGAGGGCGCGACGACGCTCGAATGGACGGTTCCCTCGCCGGCACCGTCCCACACCCACGAGAAGCTGCCGCAGGTCCCCTGAGTGTGCGGGCATGACTGAGGGCGCGGCCACCATAGGTTCGGGCCCCGCCGTGGAAGCTGGCGCAACGGCGTCGCGCGCCGGGGCGGGTGATTTCCTGGCGCTGTTGAAGCCGCGCGTAATGACGCTGGTGGTCTTCACCGCGTTCGTGGGCATGGTGCTCGCGCCCGGCGCACCGCAACCGGTGGTCGCCTTGATCGCGCTGTTGTGCACGGCGATTGGCGCGGGCGCCGCGGGGGCGCTCAACATGTGGTACGAGGCCGACCTCGACGCGCGCATGGACCGGACTCGCGGCCGCCCGATACCGTCGGGCCGGATGGCCCCGGGCGAGGCGCTCGGATTCGGGGTCACGCTTGCGGTCGGTTCGGTCATCGTGATGGGGCTCGCGGTCAACCTGACCGCCGCCGCGGTGCTTTCGGCGACCATTCTGTTCTACGTCGTGATCTATACGGTTTGGCTGAAACGCAGGACGCCGCAGAACATCGTGATTGGCGGCGCCGCCGGGGCACTCGCCCCGGTGATCGGCTGGACCGCGGCGGGGGGCGACGTCACGTTGTTTCCGCTCTTGCTGTTTGCCATCGTCTTCGTGTGGACGCCGCCGCATTTCTGGGCCCTGGCGCTGAATGCCAGCCGGGATTACGAGCGGGCCGGCGTGCCGATGCTCCCGGTGGTGGCCGGCGAAGACGAGACGCGGCGCCAGGTGCTGTACTACGCCGTCGCCCTGATACCCCTATGCGCAGCGCCGTGGGCGCTCGGCTTCGCTGGCGCGACCTACGGCGTTGCCGCGCTGGTCGTGACCACCGCGTTCGCGGGGCTGGCGCTTCGCTTGCGCCGGGTGCAGTCGCGCCGGTTGGCCCAACGCACCTTCGGTTTCTCGATCCTCGCCCTGTTTGCGGTCTTCGCCGCATTTTTGGTGGATCACAGCGCGATGGCGGCAGCTTGAGATGCCGATCACCGAAGAGCACCGCCGTCGTCGCGGCCGGAACTACGCCCTAGGGGGTGCGCTATTGGCGCTGGTGGTACTGTTCTTCGCGCTGACGCTGACCCGACTGGGAGACGCGTGATGGCCGGCCAAGCCAAAGCGACGACGGCGCTGGCGCTGGCCGCGGTGGTGGCCGGGATGGTCGGGGTGTCGTTCGCCGCGGTCCCACTTTACCGGCTGTTCTGCCAGGTCACCGGATTCGCCGGCACCACCCAGACGGCGGTGGCGGTGCCGGCCGAGACACTGGACCGGGTCGTCACCGTCCGCTTCAACGCCGATATCGGCAAACGCCTTCCGTGGCGCTTCCGCCCCGATCAGGGACCGATGGAGTTGCAGGTCGGTGAGCAGGGACTGGCTTTCTTTACCGCGGCCAATACCTCGGATGAAACGGTCACCGGACACGCGGTGTTCAACGTTACACCACTGAAAGCCGGGCGCTATTTCACAAAGATCCAGTGCTTCTGTTTCGATGAGCAGGTCCTGCAGCCGGGAGAGATCCAGCGCATGCCGGTGACCTTCTTCGTCGATCCCGAGATCGCCGAAGATCCCAACCTGGACGACGTAAGCACGATCACGCTTTCCTACACCTTCTTCCGGACCGAAGTCGACGCGGGTGCGACCGAAGTTTCCGAGCGCCCGCCTTCGCCCGAGAACCGCGGCGAGGACGAAAAGGGCTGATTCGCGGAGTATCGATCATGGCAGAACAACACGCCCAAGGACACGACTACCACATGGTGGAGCCCAGCCCGTGGCCGGTGCTCGGTGCGCTATCGGGCGGGGCGATGGCGATCGGCGCGGTCCTGTTCATGCATGAGGACTTCCCGTGGCTGTTGGTCGTTGGCGCCTTGCTGGTGCTCTACACCATGTTCGTGTGGTGGCGCGACGTGGTCCGCGAGGGGACGCACCAGGGCGATCACACCACTGTCGTCCAGCTTGGCTTGCGCTACGGCATGGCCCTTTTTATCGCCTCGGAGGTGATGTTCTTCATCGGCTGGTTCTGGGCCTTTTACAACGCCTCGCTCTTTCCGTCCGAGGCGATCGGCAGCATCTGGCCCCCCGAGGGCGTCATCACGTTCGACGCCTGGGACCTACCCTTCCTCAATACGCTCATCCTGCTGTCGTCGGGAACCACGGTGACGTGGGCCCACCACGAACTTCGTCGGGGCAACCGGCGCGGCCTGATCCTCGGCTTGTGGCTCACCATCATCTTGGGGTTGTGCTTCACCGGCGTTCAGATCTTCGAGTACGCCCACGCCGGCTTCAGCTTCCGTGGCGGCATTTACGGCACCACCTTCTTCATGGCCACCGGTTTCCACGGCTTCCACGTCATCGTCGGCACCATCTTCCTCGCCGTATGCCTGTGGCGTGCGTACCAAGACCACTTCAAGCCCGACCACCATTTCGGCTTCGAAGCGGCCGCCTGGTACTGGCACTTCGTCGACGTGGTGTGGCTGTTCCTGTTCTGCTCCATCTCGACTGTGTGGGGCGCTCCATCCGCGCCGGCCCCGAGATTCCGCACCCCTAGGCGAACGTTCGGGGTATGGCGGAACGGCCGGTATCCGCTCTTCGCGCCGGCCTAGCGTGTCGCTGCCCGCGGTGCGGGCGAGGGCGGCTGTTCTCCGGGTTCCTTGCGGTTGCGGCGCGTTGCGAGGCCTGCGATCTCGATCTCAGCGGCGAGGACGCAGGCAACGGGGCCGCGGTGTTCGTGATCTTCGTGGTCGGCTTCGCGGTCGTGGGGCTCGCGCTGATCGCCGAAATTCTCTTCCATCCGCCGCTCTGGGTTCACTACGCGGTGTGGATCCCGGCGATCCTGGGCGCCTCGATCACGCTCCTGCGTCCCTTCAAGGCGGTGCTGATCGCGCTGCAGTTCAAGCACCGTTCGGTCAGCGGGGGGAATGCCGGCTGAAGGCGGTACGGTAGGCTTTCGCCCCGCGCTGTGGGCGAGCGTGGTCGCGCTGCCCGCCTTTGTCGTGCTGCTGGGGCTCGGCACCTGGCAGGTTCAGCGGCTGGAGTGGAAACAGGAGCTGATTGCCGACCGCGCGGCCGCGTTGGACCTGCCGGCGGCACCGCTTCCCGTTGATGGTGCCCCCCTCGCCACGTTCGATTACCGCCGCGTCTCCGTCACCGGCCGCTTCCTCCATAATGCCGAGTTCCATCTGGGCCCCCGTGTCTTCCGGGGTCAGGTCGGGCTCCACGTGGTAACACCGTTCGAGCGTAGCGGGGGCCCGATCGTACTCGTCGATCGCGGCTGGGTTCCCGAAGCGGCGCGCGCCGCGAGTGCGCGCGCCGAGGGCCAAGTCGCGGGCACGGTCACACTCGAGGGCGTGGCCCGCACCGATAGCCCGCACAATGTCTTCACACCGAGTAACGACGCAGCCGCCAATCAGTGGTTTTGGATCGACATTGCGGCGATGGCCAAACACGCCGGAATCGCGCTCCAGCCGGCGTTCGTCGAGGCCGGCACGGCACCGAACCCCGGGGCCCTGCCGATTGGCGGTCAGACGCGGGTCGAGCTACCCAACAACCACCTCGGCTATGCGGTCACATGGTACGCGCTGGCGGCGGCCCTGGCCGTGATCTACACGATCTACCACCGGCGCTGCCGGCGGGCGCCGCGGTCCTAGCCCGAATCGCCGCCCACACCGCGCAGCGCTGCGAGATCGCGCAGAATCGGTGCGCGCCTCGCGAAGCCGGATAGGACCAGAAGCACGAAGAGGACGGCCGCCGGAAGTGCGGCCGGCCCCTCGCCGTCGACGAGATGCGTAATGACCGCGCCGATCATCGTGCATCCCAAGAGGACCGCGCCGAGCGAGGAGACCCGCGGGAGGACCAGCGCCGCCGCGCCGGCGAGCTCAACGGCGCCGGTAACGTACATGAACCACCCCGGATAGCCCCAGCGCGCAAAGTTCTCGACGTGCATCGGCAGCCCCGCCAGTTTCGATGCGCCCGCCGCCGCGAACAGCGCGGCTAGCGCGGCGACGAGCACCCATAGCCCGATGCGTCGCCACCGGCTGTCGGTGTCCCGGTCAATCGCCATCACGACCCCCATCCGGTCTCGCCGATCCAGGTCTCGAGACTCATCAGACCGGGGTGGTGGGCGCGGAGCGCCGGGATATCAGCCTCGTAGCCGTGGGCGTCGAACCACTCGAACATCAAGGCGAAGTCCTCGCTAAAGGCGCGCAGATGCCCGATCGGCGTCTGGGCAAAAGCGACCGGGCGTCCCGAGACCTTGGCAAACGCCTGCGCCATTTGCGGCCCGGTCAGCTCGTCGCCGGAGATGTCTATCGCGCGGCCCGCGAACGCCTCGGGCTGGTCGAAGGCTAGCGCGGCGAAGGCGCCAATATCATCGGCCGCGATGATCTGCAATCGCGTCTCGGGCGCCACGCCGAGGCTGAGCGTGCCGCCCTCGATCGCGGTTCGGGTGTCGGGCATCAGGAAGTTGTCCATGAAAAACGAAGGCCGCAGGATCGTCGCCGATAGGCCGAGCGCGCGGATGCGCTCCTCGATCCGCCACTTCGATTCGAAGTGGGGGACGCCGGTGGCGCGGTGGGCGCCACCGACGCTGGAATAGACGAAATGCGCGACAGCGGCGGCCTTGGCGGCTTCCGCGAGCGCCACGCCCTGGGCGGTCTCGGCTTGCACTCCGCCCACGAACGGCGTTTGCACGCTGAAGACGCCGTGAACGCCGGAAAGTGCGGGTTCGACTGTCGCCGGATCATCGAGGTCGGCTTTGACCACCTCGGCTCCGGACCTTGTCAGCTCCTGGGCTGCCGCGCTGTCGGGGTCACGGCTAAGGGCACGCACCGGCCAGCCTCCGGCCAACAGGTGCCGCGCAACCGCACCGCCCTGCTGTCCTGTGGCGCCGCTCACGACGATCGTCTTTCGCGCCGTCATCTTCACCTCCACGTGCTGGTTGATCCGCACAATGTGGTTTGTTCCGCCAAGATTACCAGTGCGGAATTATTGGACGATCTGTCCCACATGTGGGACATTCAGCAGTGGATCTGAACGAGACGCGTATCTTCACCAAAGTCGTCGCCGCGGAGAGTTCGTCGGTGCGGCACGTTCCATGGGCGTACCTAAATCGACGGTCAGCCGCAAGATCGCCCAGCTGGAGACGCGCTTGGGCGTCCGCCTCTTGCAGCGCACAATGCGGCGATTGCGCCTGACGGATGTCGGCCGCTCCTATTACGAGCACTGCGCCCACGTGATCACGGCGCTCGAAGAGGCCGAGCAGGAAATCGGCGCCCTTCAGGCGGCCCCCCGCGGAAGGCTTCGCATCACGGCGCCGGTCGAGTTCGGGCTCGCCTTCCTGGGCGAGATCCTGCCAGAATTCCTCGAACGCTTTCCTGAGGTCGACGTCGAGGTCGATCTGTCGAGTCGGCTTGTCGATCTGGTGGGGGAGGGCTTCGACTTGGCGATCCGCGCCGGTCCACTCGCCGATTCGGCCCTGATCGCGCGGAAGCTGATCGACGCGCCCGGGCCGCGGCTATTGGCGAGCCCGGATTATCTCCGCCGTTACGGTCATCCGCGCTCGCCCGCCGACCTTGCGCATCACCGCTGCATCGTTTTCGGTCCGGGGCGGGGCGGGGCCACGTGGCTGCCGTCGGGACCCAGCGGCGAAATCCGCGTGCCGATCGAGCCGCGCGTGATCGCCAACAGCTTCGCGCTCGCCCGCGACGTCACCCTAGCCGGGCTCGGCATCGCGCTGATGCCGCTGCCGTTCTTCGCTCGGGAGATCGCCGAGGGACGTCTGCAGACGGTGCTGGACGATTGGACGGCGGCGGGCGGCGGCCTCTACGCCGTGTACCCGAGCGTTCATCACCTTACGGCGAAGGTGCGCGCCTTCCTCGATTTCCTTGGCGAACGGCTGGAGCCCTCGTCGTGGTCCGCAAACCGTGACGTGCTCGGGCCGCCGGCAAGGATCGGTGGGCCGCGTGAGAGCGGGCCGTAAACGGATCACGAGGACGTGCAGTGATCCCCCTTCCCAGCTGATCGGCGGGCCGCCACAATGGCGCGGGGAGGCGAGTGATGCCACGATCGAAATCACGCCGTAAGCGTAAGAATAAGCCAGGCCGAGGAACCCCGGGGCGGGGCGCGAAGTCGCAAGCGATCGCCTGGGGCGCCGCCGCGGGCGAGGGTCGCGCCGGGGCCGCGGCCGCCCAACGCAAGCCTTTGCGGCGGGCGATCTTCGGCGTCGGGGCGGTCGTGGTGATCGCGGCAGCGGTGTGGTGGTGGTGGTGGGATACTCGTCAAGCGACCGAGAGTTTCGAGGCCCTGGCGGCACGAGGCGCGCCAGCGCTGGAGCGGGTCGAGACCATGCGCGATGAAGGCGGTGGTCATTTGCCGCAGGGTCAGGATATTCCGTATCAGAGCGATCCTCCGACCTCGGGTCCGCACTGGCCCACGCCCACTGAGCCGGGCTTCTACAGCGACCGACAATGGCCCGAGGCTCTGGTGCACGCCCTGGAGCATGGGAATATCGTCATTTACTACGACACGCCCAGTGAGGAGACAGTGGCGAGGATTCGGGATTGGACCGGCCTTTACCGGGGCGCATGGGACGGGGTGGTCGCCGCCCCCAGGCCCGGCCTCGCGGGCGAGATCATCTTGACCGCATGGCGCAGAGTGCTGCGTCTCGATCCCTTCGACGGCGCCGGCGCGGCCGCCTTCATCGACCGTTATCGCGGACGCGGCCCCGAAAACCGAGTGCGCTAACCCGCAATCGCTCGTCCGGCGACCGGTGTCGTTCGTACGCCCGATAGGCCTGACCCTTAGTTGCCAGGGTTTTTACCAACACGATACACTGCCGACGGCCATGAGCGCGCACCCGGTTCGCAGCGAACCTTCCTGAAATGCAAAGCAAACGCTTCGAAGTCGTCATGTTCAACCAGGCGGTGCGTGACCGCGTCGAAGCCGGCGGGCACCATCGTTTTCTCGACGACAGCTGGGCCGACCTCCACCACGAGCTATTCGAGGCCGAGGACGAAAAGGATGCACGCGCAAAGGCAGCGCGCCGCTTCCCCTCGAGCAGCGGCTACGCAATCGTCGACGTGGTCAGGGTCGAGGACGATTGACGGAGCGTGGCGCAGGCCCGGTAACGGGATATCACGCGCACATCTATTACGACGAGGACAACCGGACGACCGCGGCCAAGCTCCGCGAGGACATCGAGGCCGCATTCGACGTTCGCATGGAGCGCTGGCGCGATACGCCGGTCGGGCCGCATCCGCGGTCGATGTATCAGGTGGCCTTCGCATCCGATCAGTTCGCGACGCTGGTGCCGTGGCTGATGCTGCATCGTGCCGGACTGGTGATATTTGTGCATCCGCTGACCGGCGACGACCGTGCGGATCACGACGGCCACGCGTTGTGGCTTGGTGAAAAACTCGCGCTTGACCTCGACGCGCTCGGACCGGCGTGAGGCGCTGCGGTGGGCGACGCGCCGAAACCGGCGTCGACGGAGCGACGCGGCGGCCTTGTCATGTAGGTCGGCCTCCCCCATCATGGCGGCCCGCCACAGGGGAAGAGCATGACGAAAGTCTGCGTGAACGTGGAATTCGACACCCCGCCGCGCGAGCTGTGGAAGGTCATCGGCGGGTTCAACGCCCTGCCCGATTGGCATCCCGGCGTGGCCGCTAGCACGATCGACTACGTTGGCGTGCCGATGAGCGGCAGCACGAGAACGTCCTTCCATACCGAAAGAACGGGCGTCGAGAGTTCGAGTATGTCTTGCGATTTGCGAAGTATCTCGGCCTGCGCCGCTTTGATCTCGGTAAGGTCGCGGACGATGCCGGAGAAAATCCGCTGGCGGCCCGCCTTGCCCAACTGCATGACCTCGTGCACGCTCAGCTCTATGGGGAAGACCGTGCCGTCCTTTCGTTGCCCCTGCGCCTCGCGGCGAAGCGATCGAACGACCGATATCGCTGATCGACATGCCGGCCGCCGCCTGGGCGAAGGCGATCTGCTCCAGGCTGTCCTTCACCGCCCGAAAGGGGCTGGTCGCTTCGTTGCCCAGGTCACCGTGATCGACGAGCGCGACAAAGTCGTCCAGAAGGTCGCCGGTCTGCTCGCGGTCGCCCTCGATCGCTACCTCGGTGCCCGCGAGATCGCTCGCGACGCGCTTGGCGGCCATCCAATCGTCGAGGATCTCGGAGCGGTGCTCTTTGAGCTCGCTCGCGAGCGTCTCGGGCCGGGCCGTAGCCGGCGTGTCCAGCATCCTGGGGCACTCCCATGTTGAGATTCGTCGGTGGGGCAATCACCCTTGCACTACGGCGTAAAAAAATCCTTAGTGCGGCGATCGCTTGTCATGCGCGCGGGGCTTGGAATCGGGGGTGTGGATGGATGCCAAACCGGGATTGATCGAACGCCTGCGGTCCGGCCCGGTGATCTGCGCCGAGGGCTACCTATTCGAGCTCGAGCGGCGCGGCTTCGTCTCCGCCGGTGCTTACGTGCCCGAGGTGGTCCTGAGGCATCCCGAGGCGGTCGCTGGCCTGCACCGCGAATTCGTACGCGCCGGGTCCGACGTGGTCGAGGCGTTCACCTACTACGCACACCGCGAGAAACTGCGGTTGATCGGCAAGGAAGGTGCGCTCGAGGAAATGAACCGGCAGGCGATCGGGATCGCCAAAGAGGTGGCCGCCGAATCGGGTGCCCTGGTGGCCGCCGACATCTGCAACACCAATGTCTTCATCGCCGAGGATTCCACGACCCACGGACCGGTGTGCGCGATGTTCGAGGAGCAGGTTGGCTGGGCGGTTGAGGAAGGTGTCGATTTCGTCGTCGCCGAGACCTTCTCCGATTTCGCCGAGGCGCGCTTGGCGCTGGAGGTGATTCGAGCGTCGGGATTGCCGTCGGTGGTGACGATGGCGATTCACCGCGAACCGGTCACTCGCGACGGATTGACGCCTGCGGATTGCTGCAAAGGGCTTGAGGACGCGGGCGCCGACGTCGTCGGCCTCAACTGCGCGCGCGGTCCCGCCACCATGCTGCCGCTCCTGAAGCCGATACGCGAGGCCGTCTCGTGCCACCTCGCGGCGCTTCCCGTTCCCTACCGCACCCATTCGGCCGAGCCGACGTTTCAGTCGCTCACCGACCACGACTGTGCCGTGACCCCCGATGCTCGGCCGTTCCCTGTCGCCCTCGATTCGCTCACCTGCAACCGCTACGAGATCGCCGCGTTCACCACTGCGGCCCAAGCCCTTGGCGTTACCTATTTGGGCGTTTGTTGCGGCGCCGGCCCCCACCACATCCGCAGCATGGCCGAAGCGTTGGGCCGCACCCCGCCCGCCAGCGCTTACTCGCCCGATATGTCCAAACACGCCTTCTTCGGCACCGATTCGGCGATACCCGACGAGTTCAAGGGTTTCGCCAAGGACCTGTGAGCGCCGGCCAGGCGACATCACCCATTGAGCCTGACCTGCACGTCGCGCCCCCGGCGTGAGTGGCGCCATCGGCGCGGCGCCGGCCCACGCTCCTTTGCGCCCACACGGCTTCGCGGTTAGTCTACGCCGCGCGCGCACGCTAGAAGGCGCCCGCAAAGAGGGGGGAAGGGCATGAAGATCGCGTTTGTCGGGCTTGGCATCATGGGCCGCCCGATGGCCAGCCACCTGCAAGCCGCCGAGCACGCGCTCTACGTCGTGCGGCACCACTCCGAGCTGCCGGCCGAGATCGTCGCCGCCGGGGCGGTCGTCTGCGGATCGGCCGCCGAGGCAGCGCGCGAGGCCGAGGTCGCGATCATCATGGTGCCCGACACCCCCGATGTTGCCGAGGTGTTGTTCGGCGACGGCGGCATCGCCGAAGGACTGGCCACCGGCAAGACCGTGATCGACATGAGCTCGATCTCGCCAACCGAAACCAAGGAATTCGCCGCTCGCGTGAGTGATCTTGGGTGCGATTACATCGATGCCCCGGTGTCGGGAGGCGAGCTCGGGGCCAAGAATGCCGCGCTCACGATCATGGCCGGCGGACCCCAGGCGGCCTTCGACCGCGTCAAGCCGCTGTTCGAGGTCATGGGCAAGAACATCACGCTGGTGGGGACCCAGAACGGCAACGGACAGACCTGCAAGGTAGCGAACCAGATCATCGTCGCCCTAACCCTCGAGGCGGTCAGCGAAGCGCTGGTCTTCGCGGCCAAGGCCGGCGCCGACCCGGCCAAGGTGCGCGAGGCGCTGATGGGGGGCTTCGCGGCCTCGCGAATCCTGGAAGTGCACGGCGAACGCATGATCAAGCGCACCTTCGATCCCGGCTTTCGCGTCGAGCTCCACCAAAAGGACCTCAGGCTGGCCCTCGATTCGGCGCGCGCGCTCGGTGTCGCGTTGCCCAACACGGCGACCACCCAAGAGCTGTTCAACGCCTGTGCGGCGCGCGGCGGCGGGGGTTGGGACCACTCGGCGCTGGTGCGTGCGATCGAGCATTTGGCCGATCACGAGATCAGCTGAGGGACCGGATGAAAGCCGGAAACCGGCGCCGGGTGGGGCGAAGCGCGATCGAAGTAACCGAGATGGGGCTCGGAGGCGCACCGCTCGGCAACCTGTGGCAGGCGATCGGGGACGATGAAGCGAGCGCAACCATCGACGTCGCACTTGGCGGCGGCGTTCGCTACTTCGACACCGCGCCGTTCTATGGCTACGGCCTCAGCGAACGGCGGATGGGAAACGTACTGCGCCACCAGGAACGCGGTGAGTTTGTGCTCTCGAGCAAGGTCGGGCGCCTGCTGACGGCAAGCACCGAGCTCCACGGTCTGGACGACGAGTTCCCCCGTGGCCTGCCCTTCGCGGCCCGCTTCGACTATTCCTACGATGCGGTCATGCGCTCGGTCGAGGACAGTCTTCAACGGCTTGCCCTCAACCGGATCGACATCGTGTTCCTCCACGATGTCGACACGCGAACCCATGGCGGCAAAGCCGCCGAGGTATTCGAAGTGGTCATGGACGGCGCCTATCGCGCACTGGATTCGTTGCGCAGCGACCGCGTCATCGGGGCGTTCGGTATGGGCGTCAACGAGTGGGAGATCTGCGTCGAGGCCATGGGCCGGGGCGACTTCGACTGTTTTCTCGTGGCCGGGCGCTACACCTTGTTGGAGCAGCGCGCCGTGGAAACGATGCTGCCCGAGTGCGAGCGCCGCGGCGTCTCGATGATCGTCGGTGCGCCCTTCAACTCGGGCATATTGGCGAGTGGTGTGGCAGGCGGGGGGCACTACGATTACGCCCCGCCGTCGCCGGAGATCGCCGCCACCGTGCGCCGCATCGAGGCGGTGTGCGAGGCGAACGCGGTGCCGTTGGCGGCCGCGGCGCTCCAGTTTCCGCTTGGGCACCCGGCGGTGGCGGCCGTGATCCCCGGGGCCCGCTCCGCCGCCGAAGCCAAAGCGAACCTGGCGTTGTTCGAGACCGCGATACCGGAGCGGTTGTGGAGCGATCTCCGGGGCGAGGGCTTGCTGCACGAAGACGCACCAGCGCCGGCGTCGTAGCCGTCGGCACGGAGGAGACAGTGAGCGAGCAACGCTACATCGACAGCCATCAGCACTTCTGGCATTTCGCGCGCGGCGATTACGTTTGGATGACCCCCGAGAAGGAATCCATCGCCCGCGATTTCCTGCCCAAGGATCTGCAGCCGCACCTCGACGCCGCCGGCATCCACCACACTGTCACGGTGCAGGCCGCGGCGACCGCGGCCGAGACCGACTTTATCCTCGGCATCGCCGCCGGCACCGACCTGGTCGCGGGTGTCGTCGGCTGGGTGGACATGGAATCGCCGGCCGCGCCCGACTTGATCGCCGCCTTGGCCGCGCGGCCCAAACTGTGCGGCATCCGTCCGATCATCCACGACATTCCCGACGATGACTGGATGCTGCAAGAGAAGCTGGATCCGGCCTATCGCGCAACCATCGAACATGGGCTGACCTTCGATGCACTGGTCTTCCCCAAGCACCTCCCCAACCTATTGACGATTTTGGACCGCTATCCCGATCTCAGGTGCGTTGTCGATCACTGCGCCAAGCCGCACGTCCGCGACGGCGCCTTCGATGACTGGGCCGCCGATATGACCAGGGTTGCGAAGGAAACCGCCGCATTCTGCAAGGTTTCGGGGCTTGCCACCGAAGCGGCGCCGGGTTGGGCCACGGATACGCTCCGGCCCTACATCGACCACTTGATCGAGATCTTCGGTCCCGAACGGCTGATGTGGGGCAGCGACTGGCCGGTGGTGACTCTGGCCGGCCCGTACGCGGCATGGCGGGAGGCCAGCATGCTAGCCTTCTCGCCGCTCGACCAAGGGGCGCGCGACGCGATCTTGGGCGGCACCGCGATCCGCTTTTACGGACTTCAGGAGAGTGTTGGATGAGCGAGGATTCCAAGCCGACCGTATTGGTGAGCCGCGCGCTGCCACCGCGCGTCGAGGCCCGCTTGTCGCGCGATTACGATGCGCGACTCAATCCCGGCGACGCGCTGAGCGACGCCGAGACCCTGATCGCCGGCGCCCAGGGCGCCCAGGCCCTACTGGTGTGCCCGACGGACCGTGTATCGGCCGAAGTGATCGCCCAACTTCCCGAATCGATCGTCGCCATCGCCACCTTCTCGGTCGGATACGATCACATCGACCTCGCCGCGGCCAAAGAGCGCGGCATCATCGTCACCCACACCCCCGACGTCCTGACCGACGCGACCGCCGACATGGCAATGCTCTTGCTCCTGGGCGCGGCGCGCCAAGCCAGCGCGGGCGAGGCGATGGTACGCCATGCGACGTGGACCGCGTGGGCGCCGACCGGGCTGCTGGGCACCGAGGTCACCGGTAAACCGCTCGGCATCCTCGGCATGGGCCGCATCGGCCGCGCCGTCGCCAAGCGGGCACGCGGCTTCGACATGGAGATCCACTATTACGACGTCGTGCGATCCCCGGACGACGAAGCGGCCGGCGCGCGATACCACGAAACCGTCGAAAGCCTGCTGGGGGTAAGCGCCTTCCTGACCGTCCACTGCAATCTGACGCCTGAGACACGCCATCTTCTGGACGCCGAGCGGATCGCGCTCCTTCCCGACGGCGCGGTGGTGGTGAACGCGGCGCGCGGCGACATTGTCGATGACGAGGCGCTGATCGCCGCGGTGAAGTCCGGCAAGGTGGGCGCCATCGGGCTCGACGTCTACGAGGGCGAGCCCGATCTCAACCCCGCCTATCGCACGCTCGAGAACAGCTTTCTGATGCCCCACTTGGGCAGCGCCACGGTCGAGACCCGCGATGCCATGGGCTTCAAGGCGCTCGACAATCTCGATGCGGTCTTCGCCGGCCGCACCCCGCCCAACCAGGTGGCCTGAGCACGCGGCGCCGGGGAAGCGGCCAGCGATCATAGCGAATAGACGAGCGGCCGGCACCTCATACCCCCGTCAGAGGGCATCACCAGATCTCCGGCCATGGATCCGTTCGCCAAACGCGAGTTGGGCTCGTCATCCTTGCACCTCGAGCAGTTGTCGTTCGGCAGCGCGCCCCTGGGCAACGCGTGGAAGTTGCACGACGACGGGCCGGCGGCGGACACGCTTCGTACCGCCTACGACACTGGCTTCCGCACCTACGATACCGCGCCCTATTACGGTTTCGGTCTGAGCGAGTATCGGCTTGCCCACGCCCTAAGGGAAAAGCCCCGAACGCGGCCCGGAGAAGACGCCGGAGCTAAAGCGGATCGAGCACGACCTCGGACTGTAGCGCTCTATTAGTGGGGCTTATAGCCCTGCCTTGATTTAGAGTCGCCCCGCGCCATATGACGTAATTGACGGAAAGGCTTATCCCTCTGAACCCGGTTTGACGACATGTTGGGTTTGCGGTTGCCATCGGCGGAATGTTCGCTTAATGTTCTGTCATGCCCAGCCGCTGGAAATACGACCGCCCGATGTCCCGCGCCGCCTTCGAGGCGCGCTTTCCCGATGAAGCCTCCTGCGCCCGGCATCTTGCAGCCAAGCGCTGGCCCGACGGCTTCGTCTGCCCCGCCTGCGGCCATGACAGGGGCTGGGAACTGAAGCGTCGCCGGGCGAGCTGGGAATGTGCGGCCTGCGGGAAGGAGACTTCGGTGACCGCGGGCACGATCATGCACCGCAGCCACTTGCCCCTGAAGACCTGGTTCATGGCCGTTCACATCGTGACCAGCCACTCGAACGGTATCTCCGCCCTGCAACTCCAGGCCCAGCTCGGGCTCGGCAGTTACAAGAGTGCCTGGCTCCTGCTGCACAAGCTGCGCCGTGCCATGGTTGATCCGGATCGCAGCCTGCTTGAGGACCTGGTCGAGATCGATGAGGCCACCCTACCGTTCCGCACCGTAAAAGACCCGACCACAGGCGGGCAAGGTCGCAGCCGGCAAGGCAAGATGCGCATTGCTGGCGCGGTCGAGCTATCGCCCGAGGGCGAGCCACGTCGCATCCGGCTGGCGCCGATCGGGGATTTCTCCGCGCGCAGCCTTCATGCCTTCGTTGCCGGGACCTCGGCGCCGGGCGCGCGGGTAATCACCGATGGCTGGAGCGGTTATCCTGGCCTGCCCGACCACGACCACCAGCCCAAGGTCGTCGGTGCAACGCCCGCCCATCTCGTGCTGATCTGGATCCATCGTGTGTTCTCGAACCTGAAGCGCTGGGCGCTCGGAACCTTCCATGGCCTGCGCCGCGCCCATCTGCGCCGCTATCTCGACGAGTTCGTGTTCCGCTGGAACCGCCGCCGCCACACCGCAACGGCCTTCGACACCCTGCTCGGCATCGGCACGCGCCTCCGACCCGCCGACTACCGCGACATCGTCGGACAACGCGGCTGATCCCGGCAGGCCGGGCGCCAGCCACCGCCCGCCCTCCGATCCGCCTCAATCGGGGCCGAATACCGGCCCTCCAGCCTGCCTGACAGCACTCGAAACCTACTTCCCCAAGGCCAAAAGCTCCCGCACATCGCCAGGCACGGTCCAAGAACCGTGCCTGGAACGTAGAAGGCCGATCAACATCTGGTGTGACCGGAAGCAAAGGGAGAAGCCTTTTGACGGAAAGGCTTATCCCTCTGAACCCGGTTTGACGACATGTTGGGTTTGCGGTTGCCATCGGCGGAATGTTCGCTTAATGTTCTGTCATGCCAGCCGCTGGAAATACGACCGCCCGATGTCCCGCGCCGCCTTCGAGGCGCGCTTTCCCGATGAAGCCTCCTGCGCCCGGCATCTTGCAGCCAAGCGCTGGCCCGACGGCTTCGTCTGCCCCGCCTGCGGCCATGACAGGGGCTGGGAACTGAAGCGTCGCCGGGCGAGCTGGGAATGTGCGGCCTGCGGGAAGGAGACTTCGGTGACCGCGGGCACGATCATGCACCGCAGCCACTTGCCCCTGAAGACCTGGTTCATGGCCGTTCACATCGTGACCAGCCACTCGAACGGTATCTCCGCCCTGCAACTCCAGGCCCAGCTCGGGCTCGGCAGTTACAAGAGTGCCTGGCTCCTGCTGCACAAGCTGCGCCGTGCCATGGTTGATCCGGATCGCAGCCTGCTTGAGGACCTGGTCGAGATCGATGAGGCCACCCTACCGTTCCGCACCGTAAAAGACCCGACCACAGGCGGGCAAGGTCGCAGCCGGCAAGGCAAGATGCGCATTGCTGGCGCGGTCGAGCTATCGCCCGAGGGCGAGCCACGTCGCATCCGGCTGGCGCCGATCGGGGATTTCTCCGCGCGCAGCCTTCATGCCTTCGTTGCCGGGACCTCGGCGCCGGGCGCGCGGGTAATCACCGATGGCTGGAGCGGTTATCCTGGCCTGCCCGACCACGACCACCAGCCCAAGGTCGTCGGTGCAACGCCCGCCCATCTCGTGCTGATCTGGATCCATCGTGTGTTCTCGAACCTGAAGCGCTGGGCGCTCGGAACCTTCCATGGCCTGCGCCGCGCCCATCTGCGCCGCTATCTCGACGAGTTCGTGTTCCGCTGGAACCGCCGCCGCCACACCGCAACGGCCTTCGACACCCTGCTCGGCATCGGCACGCGCCTCCGACCCGCCGACTACCGCGACATCGTCGGACAACGCGGCTGATCCCGGCAGGCCGGGCGCCAGCCACCGCCCGCCCTCCGATCCGCCTCAATCGGGGCCGAATACCGGCCCTCCAGCCTGCCTGACAGCACTCGAAACCTACTTCCCCCAAGGCCAAAAGCTCCCGCACATCGCCAGGCACGGTCCAAGAACCGTGCCTGGAACGTAGAAGGCCGATCAACATCTGGTGTGACCGGAAGCAAAGGGAGAAGCCTTTTGACGGATTGCGGGCACCAACTTATAGCGGTCGTAGTGGCCGCGACGCATCGCGGTGGCCATCAACGCAAAGGCCGGACTGTGGAGGTCCAGCCTAGCGCCCCAAGAGGGGATTTGATCGTCTCGTGTAACCCTCGAAGGCGCACGAGACGGGTTCAATGACGCGGTGACCCTACTTGTCGGGTGTTTGGATCGATCGGGTTCATGCGAGGAAGCTGCCGAGAATGATCGTGCTCGACCAACATGACGACAGGATCGTCCCTCATGCGTGAAGACGACAGGACCGGTGTGTCCGAGACACGGCCCGACCGGCAATATCGAATGCCACCATGTCCCATTCACTCTCAATTTCGTGTTGTCGGGCATGCATCTTGGTGGCACAACCCATCGGACTTGCCCTTTGAGCGATTTCGAGCCACGCTCAACTTGGCTGAAAGGTGCCACATGGGAAATCCCGGTTGATTGGATTTCGGCGGCGAGCCGCTAAAGTGCGCATCCCCGCCCGACCCGGGCGGCTTCGTGCGCCAGCGTTTCATCGAGGGAGGATGACATGACTATCGAATTGGGCGATCGAATTCCGTCCGCCACATTGAAGGAGATGGGCGCAGACGGAATCGAGGACGTGAACACGGACAGCCTGTTCAAGGGCAAGCGGGTGGCCGTGTTCGCGGTCCCCGGGGCGTTCACGCCGACGTGCTCGGCCCAGCACTTGCCCGGATTCGTCCGCAACGCCGACGCGCTTAGGGCCAAGGGCATCGACGAGATCGTCTGTCTCTCGGTCAACGATGCCTTCGTCATGGACGCCTGGGGCAAGGCCCATAACGCGGGCGGCAAGGTGAAGATGGTGGCCGACGGCAACGCCCAACTCACCCAAGCGCTGGGATTCGAGCTCGACGCCTCGGGCGCCGGCATGGGCACGCGGTCCAGGCGCTACTCGATGATCGTCGACGACGGCGAGGTCAAAGCGCTCAACGTCGAGGCCGCCGGCGCGTTCGAGTTTTCGAGCGCCGAGCATTTGCTCAGCCAGTTGTAACGGCGGGGCCTAGACCAGATCGCGGTCGGTCGGAATCGCCTGTGGCGATCCAGCGGGCGCGTGAATCTGGTCTACACTATCGAGGACGAGCGGATTCACGCGTTTGATTGGAACCGCGATGCGGCTTTAGACATCTACGTGTTCGATAGCTGCACAATCGACTTACAACTAATTCCAGACGTTTGGATCAGTCCAATGATCGAAGTTCCAAGTTTTCAAAAGGGAATTATATACGATAGTGCCGAACATGAAGGAGCACATGGATAAAGGGCCCTGTGGTCATTGCGACTCACCCGGGGGAGAGAAAACCTTTAGGAATCAGGTCAGCATGCCGCTGAATGGCCGCGTGCAGTGCATCGATCATTGCATCCACCACATTGTCGCATCCCTAAATGCGGGTGGCGTGCGCACAACCTCTTGCTGCTGCGGGCACAGGAAGCAAAAAGGCTTCATCACGCTAGAGGACGGCCGTGTACTGGTTGTTTTGCCAAACGAGCCGGAAGAGGGGCTAGCGTCGGTTCTCTAGCCCGTATGGCACTCAAGGGAGCAATTTGCGCACCCGTTCGCGTTGTACCCCTCTCGCCGTGCCTGCGCGACGGCGCCATGACAAGACTGATGCCACCCGAGCGCACGTTGGTTATGGAGGGCTGCTGGCGTTGGACATGGGGGGATGTCCATCCGACCGATGGACTTCATGATCCCCATTCGATTGCGCGTTCTTGTTCACGTAGTAACGTACCATTGTGGCTCCTCTTCAAAAGAGCTCCGTCTAAAGTGCTGCTAGCTGTCCGTTTTCTCCGGCTCATGGCGTGGCGCACCGCCCTGTGTGACAATCTTAGCCACAGCCTCTGGGGATCGGCCAGGAAGGTGAATGGGCTCGGTCAACTCAACTTTTGACGGTTGGTAGCGTGGTGCGGGTTTCCTGGCATCCTTACCCACTACGTGACCTCCTTTCTAGGAATTGCTTAGATTCCTTCTTCGTCATGTTCCACAGCATCTTCTGTGGTTAGTTCAAACCATGGCGATTCCAACCCAAGTCGCCTATTCAGGCGACCAATTGTTGTAGGAACAAGACGTTCACCTTGATCTATTCCAACTTCTCTATGACCCTGCGCCCGCTAGGTGCCACTATACTTTGGGGCTTATATACCGGGGTTGACGCAACGAGGGAGGGTCGAGGCATGTGGTGTCCTCGCATTTGCGCTATTCATCCTCAAGAAACCGCCATTGGTTTTTCGAAGACCTCCCGATTGCACTCCATGACCGATAATCTCTGGGCAATTTCCAGTCTATCTTCATCTTTCCGAGGCCAGCCACACACACTCATATGTCTAGTGGAATCAAAAGAAACGTTGTCTGGATGTGGAACAACAAACAAGTCGCACTCCTTGAACGACTGTCTTTTCATATAGGACCACCCGAACAGCTTATCTTTATTCATGCGCGTCGCAACATATATTCCGGCCCTTGTGAGATCTCCGTGGTCGCCATTATCGGCAGTGAAGACGGAGAGTTCTCCATTCCTCGGTGGAGTGTAAAGACGAGTTCGGCCGCCAGGCTTACTCTTTCCCTTCTCGACCATAAATCTTGCAAAACACTGATCTTCCATATCTCAATCTCATTTCCAAGCCTATTAACAAAATACCTTAGATTTTTTTCCGCAAGATCTAGTGTGCTGTTCTCACCTTTTACTGTCCCATCTTTAAATCTTCCAACAAAAAAAATCATGGGGTTAGGTGTGATCAAGGCGGTGAACATGGGGAGGGTGCCATCGTTCCAATCAAACATAACGGAGTCTTCGTCCACGAGGTCTATGTTACATTCCAGATTGGAATGGAAAGCGTGGGTTTGCTGGCACAGTTTCACAAAGTCACCAGCCATATGGCGTACTTTGTCCGGCAAGAGGGGTTTTACTTCTTCCCAGGACGCTAGGGCATCTGCGTACCTTGTATTAGCTGATTCAGTTAGGCGTTCTGCTCTAATAGTTGAAAGGTCCAGTAACATTGTATGGGTTGTTGTTGGCGAGCCATGTTGAGGGATACTGATGGTCGTCCCTTGCCATCCACTTCGTTTGGTGGGGGCGCTCATTGATTCTGCTCGACGCGAGTTATTCCCGGTCCACTATTCGTTTCGAGTTCCTGTAGCTTCTGCTGAAGCCATGGAATTAAGGATCGCAAAACAGGCGCTGTAAAAACTAAGTTTGACTCCACCCTTCGCACGATCCGAATCTCTCCATCATCTCTTTGAAACGGATCAGGCACGGTGACCTGTACTGTCTGAGGGTCGCCTGATGATGGGTCCAGTAGCTTTATGCTGGTGCGAATTTCTTCCTTGGACTTAGTATATTCCGAATAGAAACTGACGTGAAGGGCACCTTGGGACGTACGCATTCCTTGGGCGCCCTCAACGTAAGCCGAGGGCAAGTCTAGATTCTCATATTTGACAACGATCTTTGTTGGCATGGGCGTTTTGCCGGCCGGTCGTTTTGCCATGTTCCCCCCCCTGTGTAGCCGCTCAGGTGCGGTGCTTAATACCTTAGTCAGCCACAAGTTCCTTATACATTAGCCGCTTCCCGACCATCCCGGCAACGACGTTCTGCATCTGCGTGATCGTATCTTGCTCGCGGATGCCGTGGCGACCGGAAAATTCGTCAACGTAGCGTTGCAGGTGCTTCGGGCTGATCTTGTGGTAGACGCCTTTATGAGCGCGCTTGAGCATCGACCAAAATGACTCAATTCCGTTGGTGTGGGCCATGCCGTCAACGAACTCGCCGACGCTGTGGCGAACGCTCGCGTGGTCGAAGGGCATGCCCCTGTACAGCCCGTTGATTAAGTTGGCGCCGTCTGATTCTCTGGTTTTCTGAATTGCAGGGGGATTTGCCGATGGCGATGGGACGGCAGAAGAATGGTCAGGGGGACCTGATGGTGAGCTGGTCGGAGATGCCGCGCTCTCCGGGTCATGTGTTTTATGACCGCTTGCAGTCGGTGCTGATCGAGGGCGGCTTCGACGCCTTTGCCGAGGCGAGCTGCCGGCCTTATTACGCGGCCCGGATGGGCGCGCCCTCGGTGCCGCCCGGGCGCTATTTCCGGATGCACCTGGTGGGCTACTTCGAGGGCATCGACAGCGAGCGCGGTCTGGAGTGGCGCTGCTCGGACTCGCTTTCGCTGCGGGCGTTCCTGCGACTGGGGAGCCGTGATCGGGTACCGGACCATTCCTGGCTGTCACGGAGCCGCACGCGCCTGCCCCATGAAGTCCACGCGGCGGTCTTCGACTGGGTTCTGGTGCTGATCGCCGAGGCGGGGCTGATCAAGGGCGAGCGCATCGGCGTCGATGCCTCGACCATGGAGGCCAACGCGGCGCTGCGGAACATCGTGCGGCGCGACAACGGCGAAGGCTACCGGGAGATGCTGGAGCGCCTGGCCCGGGAAAGCGGGGTCGAGACACCCACGGCCGAGGACCTGGCGCGTCTGGAGCACAAGCGCAAGGGCAAGAAGCTTTCCAACACGGATTGGGTTTCGAAGAGCGACCCCGAGGCCAAGATCGCCAAGATGAAGGACGGCACGACGCATCTGGCCTACAAGCCCGAGCACGCGGTGGATCTGGACACCGGCGCGGTGGTGGCGGCCGAGCTGCACCCGGCCGATGAGGGCGACACCACGACGCTTTCCAAGACCCTGGCGAAGGCCGAGGCAAACCTCGAGGCGGTGGATGCGGCACCGACGTCGGAGGACCCGGCCGAATGCGTCGCCGACAAAGGTTATCACTCACGGGCGGTCTTGAGGGCTCTGAACGACAGTCCCTGGAAGACCCGGATCGCGGCGCCCAAGCAGACCGGCTTTTCGCGCTGGCACGGTGATGAGGCGGCGCGGCGCGCGGTCACCAACAACCGTGCGCGGCTCAAGTCCGGGGTCGCCCGCGAGGCCTTCAAGCTGCGCGCCGAGATCGTCGAGCGCTGCTTTGCCCACAACCTCGATCGTGGCGGCATGCGACGAACCTGGCTGCGCGGGCGAGAGAATGTGCACAAGCGATACCTGCTCCACGTCGCCGGCCACAATCTATCGTTACTGATGCGCCAGCTCATCGGCGCCGGCACCCCGCGGGAGGCCGTGGCGGGCGGATATGGCGGTATTTTCGTTCTGCTCACGCCCACCGGGGCCATGCTGGTGCCACGGGGGGTCTCGCAAAGCGGCCAGACGGCTTTCGCCGCCGCATTCCTCATCTGGGAGTGAGAGCCGGAAAAGCCACTTAATCAACGGGCTGTGTAGGCTTTGGCATCGTCGGTGTAGACGGTCGCGCCCTCGGCGGCGCTGTCTGCGACAAACTTCTGTAGCGTCTTGGCGTCGGTGTTCTCGACGACCTTGGCCTTGACCTTGTTGGTCTTGCGATCCTTCGCTCCGACGACGGCGGTCTTGCCGACACCGCCCCTGCCAGCCCGGAGTTTCTTCTTGGAGTGCTTGTTTCTTTCCTTGCCGCCGAAGTAGGTCTCGTCGATTTCGATTGGTCCGGCGAAAGTCTCGCGGTCTGATTTCAGCGCCTCGCGCAGCCTGTGGGCCATGAACCACGCCGATTTCTGCGTAATCCCAAGCTCGCGGTGCAACCTCATGCTCGATACGCCTTTGAGGTTGGTGTTCATGAGGTAGATGGCGAAGGCCCAGGCCCGATAGCCCAGGTTTGATCCCTCCATAACCGTTGCGGTCTTAACGCTGAACCGTTTCGCGCACTGCTTCTCCCGGCAACGGTAGGGTACCCGGGCAGTGCCGTTCAGGGCCTTCGATGCCGTGTGGTCTCGTCGCACCGAAAAGGATCGAAGGTACTCGACGAGCGAGTAGGTTGAAGACCCTGTTGCCTTGCACATGGTCGTGAACCCAGTCGCAGGGTGTACGGCCCCCGTGGTCATTCGGGCATCCGGCCAGTAGCACAGAGAGGAGCGCCACGGCCTCGCGGAAAACGATGATCTGGCCGTCTAACACCTCTGCACAGAATGTGCACGTTAAAACCCAAGCAAAACTGCCCACTTTAGCACCGTTTTTTCTTTCGTATTCGTCGGGACAGGCACTGCAAACCTGCCCCGGTTGCAACTCGAATCGGGAGAAAAGACTATGCGAAATCTTCCCCTTAACCAGTCTCGTGTCGACCGTCTAAAGCCATGGAACTCTACCTACGACATCCGCGATACCGACCTTAAAGGATTCGGGATCAGGGTCCTGCCTTCGGGCAAGAAAAGCTACTTCCTGCAAGCGCAGTACGAAGGCCGGCGCCGCTGGACGAAGATCAGCGATGCCGACGCAATGCCCGAAGCCGAGGCCCGGTCGCAAGCTCGAACCTTGTTGGCGGGTATCAGGAAAGGTCAGGAGAATGCCGCCGCTTTGCCGTTGGATATCACTTTCGAGGGGGTCGCCGACGAGGTGTTCTCCTATTACCGGAGGCACTGGAAACCGCGCACGCTCGCCGTCAACCTGAATTACTACAAGAACAATATTCTGCCATGGTTCAAGGGGCGCCAGATCGCCGGTATTACGCGGCCTGAGGTGCTGGAATGGTTCGAGTCGCTTCACGCGAAGCCGACTTCGGCGAACCGATCCCTGCCGGTGCTATCGGTCATCCTGCGGCAGGCCGAGGTCTACGGATACAGGCCAGAGGACAGCAACCCTTGCAAAGATATCAAGCGCTACCGCCGCCGCGCACGGGAACGCTTCCTGTCGCCGGACGAGATCCGCCGTGTCGTCGAGGTTCTGAACCGGTATGACGGGACGCGCCCGTTGCAAGCGGCCGTTATCCGGCTTCTGTTACTGACGGGTTGCCGAAAAGGCGAGCTGCTGACTCTCAAATGGCGGGATTACCGGGAAGGCAAGCTGTTCCTTCGGGATAGCAAGAACGGGCCGCGAACGGTCTGGCTATCATCTGCTGCTCGGGAGGTTTTGGACCGGTTGCCCAGGAAAAATGCATGGGTCTTCCCTTCGTATTGGGGGAACTTGGACCATCTGTCGGATATCACAGATTTCTGGGGGGACGTGCGCACGGAAGCCGGCCTGCGCGAAGTCCGGCCGCACGATCTCAGGCATACCTATGCCAGCATTGCTCTCATGCATGGCGAAACCGTCCTGACCATTGGCCGGTTGCTGGGGCACGATCATCCGGGGACTACGCTCAAATACACGAACTTCGCCGATGCGGCGGCCCGTGAGGCGGTCGATACCGTCTCGTCGGTCCTGCGGAGGGCCTGAGCCATGGCAAGGAAGATCAAGCTGACCGATGCAAGGATCGGCAAGCTCAAAGCCGGGGATATCGAATACATGGTTTGGGACACCTGTATCGCCGGGTTCGGGATCCGGGTCAGGCCGTCGGGGCACAAGAGCTACGTCTATCACCGTCATGCCGAAGGGCAATCCCGGAAGTTCACGCTTGGGCCGGTGGCGCTCGGGAGCGTTGACGAGGCTCGGCGCGACTGTATGAAGGCATGGGGCAGAATACAGTCGGGTGAGCGGGCAGAGAGTGTTAACGACGCGCAGGTTCCATTGTTCCGAGACTTCATCGCGGGGTCGTGGAGAGCGGCGTGTTTTGAGCC
The DNA here is from genome assembly GCA_965219135.1 of Alphaproteobacteria bacterium. Taxonomy (GTDB): domain Bacteria; phylum Pseudomonadota; class Alphaproteobacteria; order VGEJ01; family VGEJ01; genus CAYUNL01. The sequence continues at coordinate 2,619,413 of CBDCMV010000003.1, forward strand.
CTGTAAACCATCGACAAAGACGTCAAAAGCTTGGGCTTTGAACAATCAGCTACTGCCTGTTTTCGGCGCCATGCCGCTCGACAGGATCGACAGGACCGGCGTTATCCGATGGTTCGAGGACTATAGCGCGAGAGCACCAGGCGGCGCGAACTCGGCGCTGCTCGTATTCCGGCAGATCATGAACCACGCAATTTCCCGGGGCCACATCGAGACCAACCCGACCCGGGGCTTGAAGAGGAATCCGCGCCCCAAGCTCACCCGCTTCCTGTCGCGCGAGGAAATTGGCCGTCTCCATGAGGTGCTGGACGGGTACGAACCCAGGCAGCCTTCAGGCAAGGCACAGGTGGACATCATTCGCCTGCTGTTGCTGACGGGCTGCCGCGCGGGCGAGATGTTGAAGCTGCGGTGGCGGGAAGTTAACGACGATACCCTTGAGCTTGAGGACAGCAAGACCGGTCCGAGACAGGTGCTGCTAAGCCCCGAGGCGCGCGCTATTATCGAGCGGCAGCCGCGGTCGGGAAGCCCATGGGTGTTTCCCTCGCCGGTAAAACCGGCGCGGGCGCGCTTCGATCTAGGCATTTGGAAGAAGGTGCGGAAGCTGGCCGGTATTGAAGATGTGCGCCTTCACGATCTCAGGCACACCTTTGCCAGCCAGGCGGCGATGCAGGGCATTCCACTGCCGGTGGTGGCGCGTCTGCTCGGCCACGCCCAGGTGCAAATGACGCTGCGCTACGCGCACGTCAGCGACCGGGACGTCGAGGCGGCCGCCGAGCGCGTCGGCGGGGTGATGGCGGGAATCATGGACAGACCGTGCATTCGGCCGGAGCCCACGCCATGAAAACTGCCGTCTGAAATCGACGGCATTATCAGGGTCTTTGGACCTTGGAGGCACCGGTGCAATGCCTTGTGCGCTGACCGCCGGATCGGAGAAGGCCGGATTGCCGACATTGCACGGCCGGGCGTCGCGGCAGGTGGGAATTCGTGGTCGTCGGCTTACGGGAGCGGCCGCAAGGCATCGGCGAAGCGCGGAGCGCCACAACGTCATGGTGGAAGGTGCCGTTCCCGGGGACCTCACAAGCGCGCGGCCACCCGAGAGCCGAGGGCGTGCCCGGGCGCTGCGTCGTCGACTGCGCGCTCGAGCGCCGTCGCCTCGATGCCGAACTCAACTGCATTGGCGCACCGCTGGGTTTAGCACCAGACGCCAGGAGAGGCCGTACTCCACGAACGTCTGTACTGCGCCCGCGGCGAGATGGAGAACCGCATCAAAGACCAGCAGCTACGACTCTTCGTCGACAGAGACTGTTGATTGGCGCGTAGATTGCGCACCGATCGGCACCGTAACTTATTGATTTGACTGGATCGAGTGGGGTCAAGGTTGGGCGCTGAACGACAGGCTGGGGGATGGGGGTTAGCGCGCGCTTCCCATCAAGCACGCCTGGATCGCCAGATAGACAGCCCGCGTGACCCTGTATTCGCCGGTCTTCCGCGCGTCGCCTTCTAACGGCGTGATCATCAAGTAGCCGAACTGCGATAGCGGGCCGCGGATTGCAGCATTCCCCCGGCGAATGTCGGACTTCCGCACCAGATAGGAATTCAGGCCCGGCTCTTCGCTGAACCCCTCGGGGCTCAACGGCGCGAACGAAATCCAGTCCTTGCCGCAGATCACCTCACCGCCGCTTGCCGTGCCGCCTACAACGGCTAACGCGGAGGCGACCAATATCAATTTTCGCATACCGCCCTCACTCGCAGGTGCCATAGTACTGACTGGGAACGAACTCGCCAGCAATGATGGTGTGGCGGCTGTGCACCGCTTTCCCCTGTTTGTTGATTGTTGTCGTCTGAACGGCACCTGTTACGAGTACTTCCAGAAAGGTTATGCCGTTGTCTCCTGGGATCACTTTGACGGGGTAAACGTTGCGCCCGACTGCGAAGGCGTGGCCGGTTCCGTCCACCATGAATTCGATGCGTAAGGGACTCTTGCTGGGAAGCCGGGTCGTTTCGGGCGAGACATGCTCGTCGAACACGCACACGAAGCGTTGAACGGGCTTGGTGCTTTCAGCCCCCGCCGCCCCGCCCGCGGAGACGGACTCGCTTGGTCACCAGGTCGTCCCTTCGGCGATCATCCTCAGCTTCACATAGAGTGACCATATATCCTGAGCAATCTTCTGCCCGGTGGATCGGCGAATTCTTCTCATCGTGGCCTCGATACGGCCTTGCCTCTCATTCCATGAACCAGCCGGATATATAAGGGAAGGCTCCTATCAAGATCGCTCGCGTCATACTTGGTAGCGGCCTGCATTACCTTGCGGAATTTGTCTTGCAGCTCAGTCGGAAAGTCTTGGTCCCGCAAGGGGACGAGCTCGTATATCGCTGGCATTAGCCGGCATCGCACATCCCCCCTCCCAACGCAAAGGGCCTTAACCGCGCCTGTGACGCGTTCAAGAACGTCTTTTGCCTTCGCCTCATCGTCTTTCCGCATGTCCTCTCCCTGAAGGTTAAGCGTCCGATTATCTTCCAGAGTACAAAAGATCATGCCGAATGATCGTCTCGCTGCGTTGACGCAGCGTTGGATCATACATGCAGCGCGCCCGCGCGCCGTTTGGCAGCGATCTTCTCCCGACGCGCCTGCGCAAGCTCGTAGCTCGCCTGCATCCGCATCCAGTGCTCGGCGGTGTCCCAGCCGATATCCTCCAGCGCCAGCGTCATGTTCGCCGACACCCCCGCCTTGCCGTTCAGCAGCCGCGACAGCGTTCCGCGCTCGCAGCCGAGACACGCCGCCGTCTCGGTCACGTTCCAGCCCACATCGTGGCAGTCATGTATGGACGCCCCCGGTGTAGCAAGGGGAAATTGATTTGAGCCGGCGGTAGAGCTTGCAGTCATGTATCCGGCCTTTCGGTGCGGTTCGATAACCGCTGGCCCTGCGCCCCTTCTTTTGTCATCCTTTCCATGGCGCGATCGAATTTCCAGTCGCTGATCAATTCTGCAACGAGCCGAATGGAACCGTCTGGACTTAACGCAATGCCGAACCAACTATTCGCTTTCTGTGAATATTTCCTGACCTGACAGTGCTGGTGCAACATAGTTTCTACTCTATGGCCGGTAAAACGACTACAGTGAACCGTCAATCCGGTGGAAGCATCCGAAATTCCAATAACCATGTTATGAAATCCGCCATCTTCTGCGGTACGCTTTAGAACTTCCGTGATATATTCATCAATTTTCCAAATCGTATCTTCGTCTAACTCAAGCAACATGAAGCCCAGATCAATTGCCACTGGTTCCGGCTTGTCTTCAATTTCGGCGATAATCCTTGCAAAGTGTGTTCCTTCGAACCGTGTCAGAATGCCGTCCGGTGTTGCTGCTCCAGAAATGCCCTCCCGCCTGACTACCATGGCAATATCAAGGTCTGACGCGATGTCGTCCTCCAGCAGCATTAGATCGACGTTGTTCTCAAGCCACAGATTTTGCTTTAGGTGATACGACAAGAGCGTATGTTCGTGGCTTGTCACCAGTCTATCGCCGAAGCGAGCGCGAAAGCTGAGATAGCTCAACAGCCTAAGCGGTGATGCGAGCATCTCGGTGATTGCATCGAGCGCGAAGACGTCGCTGACAAGCGGTCGAACGATCCGTTCGGTAGACTCGGCTTTCAAGAAATTGCTGGCCTGGAACGCCAACGCCGGATAGTGGTCGGCGACAATCGCTACAGGAAAGATGGTCCGAGGATAACCATCTATTGGAACTGTTCTCCCGTCCTTGCTGCGCAAAGTTACGGATGGGTCGCCGAGTAACTCGGCGCATTCGAGCGCTTGATCGACAGCATCCTGAACCGCTGCTTTGAAGTCACTCTGCAACTGACGATCATTTCCCGTTCGGGCGCTGAGCGTCAGCTTCTTCGACTTCGCTTGTAGCACGATAACTCGGTTTCCGAAGACCACGAGGACGTCGATCTCGCCTTGGGTTTTATCCTTAGATTTGAGTATTTCGACATTCTGAAACACACGACCAAAACCGAACACGTGCATGAGTCGCTCCGTCGAAAACGCCTCGGTGAACTCCCCTCTATGGCGAAGCGCTGTTGGAGCATATGCCTCGTCGGCACACATCCAATAGAAGGGGGTTTCGTACAATGCTTCCGAGATTCCGTAATATTGCAGTAGTACGAACTCGTCAGGTCCTTTTCGTATGAATGGATAGGCGTAGGCCGCATTGAAGGCGTTCAGAGAAGTAAAGGTCACGTTTCGCTCTCCGGGAGGTATTGTGAACGTCTCGACAATAGCTCTGACATCTTTCATGGATTTGTTTGTTCGGTCCGCAAGCTCCCCACACGAAAAGGCAAAACCCGGCAGTACGGTCCACTCTGCTATTGGCTTTTCCCTAAGGCCTTTCAGAGTCTTGATGAGCCGCACATTCAAGATATCAGCAATGCTCCGGCACACCTCACGGCCAACCTCCAGATCTATGGCCTTGTTCTGCCACAGCCACTCAGCATCGGCACGGTATTTGCGCGGAGCAAGGTCACGATATTGGAAAGTGTATGCCGATTCAGTGGCGTAAAAGATTGGTTCGCGGAGAACCTCGCCGATCGTGAATGGATTGCCTCCCGGAACGAGGTGCTTTACGCCCGCACTCGTCATCGTCTGATGCAATTCCTTCAGAAGCTCCTCGCTCCGCTCGATATAGCCAGAGAGAACCTGGGGCGCTGGCGAAGAAAAGTCGATCGGTGTACGCATCATGAGACCGATCAGCGTCGTCACTTCGGTCCGAATCAGGCGCGATGTGGAGTGCATCCTAGCGAAGTCTTCGGCACGGATCTCGTCACGGAAACCGACGCTGTTGTCACGGAAACAAATGTATGCGACAGCGTGAATGAAGCCCTTCGATCTGCAAAGGGCTGCCAAATCGTCAAATATGGTCTGCTCGGAAGGCATCCGTCCGTTGTACATGGGTTTGGATGGACTTCAAGCGCTTCGGCACGAGGCGGGAGGGTTTCTCCCCGGATCGTGTATCAACCGTGGCGCCGAGTTGCAGCATACCCGAAAGGCGGCGGGCACGGTTTCACAAAGGCGTTTTCCCGGCCAAAGACAATCACCGCCATTTGTCGACACGCCTGCGAACCGGGATGTTCGCACCTTGTTCCCAGCCTGAAAGGTGCATCGGCACCGCCAAGCTCAACAATGTCAATCCGCAGGCCTGGCTCGCCGACGTCCTCGACCGCATCGCCGGGACGCCGCAGAGCCAGCTCGACGAACTCCTCCCGTGGAACTGGCAAGACAGCCAGCGGCACGATCAGGCCGCATAGGCCGAGACCTCCGCCTGGCGCTTCCTCACCGGAAATGCGCCGCCACCAAACTCAACCCCAAATACCCCGCGGCCTTCGGCGGATGCTTACGGATTGACAGGGAGCGCGCGGGCGCGTGATGCATGGCGAAGCCGCCGTGGCGCATGAGCAGCGCCGTTCATGCAAGGCATAGTGAGTGGAGCGGTGCGGAAGTGGAGGTGAATGCAGACAGATCGTGTCACCGTCACCCGCAAATGCGGCCGATGGTGTTTCGGCTCCGCTGGGCCACGCCGACGTCAAGCCTGGAGGGCGTTGACAACTCTCAGGGTGCGTTTGATGTAACCGATGAGTTCCTGCGAGTCGATCTGATCGGGCGTTGCGTCGGCCACGTCCTCACCATGATAGTATTCACTGGTGTAGTCGTTGATCTGGTCCAGCTCGTCGTACAGGGCGTTGCCGGGGTGTTGGTCGCCGCCTTCACGGATCTTCCGGACGATTTCGCCAAGCCAATCCTGCCCGGCCTGGAAACAGGTCGAGTAGGTAGTCCAGCAATGGGTTTCGAGAACGGCGCGCATCTTGCGGAGGAGGTCAATAGGCGCTCCCGCGCCGGTGGTCAGATAGGTTAGCAAGTCGTCGATGTCCGTGGCTGTCCGGCCCTGGCAGGCGCGCTCAAGGTCCACGGGCATGATCTTCATGCCCTGCGCACGGTGATCGGCAAGGGTGAGGGCAACTCGCTCGGCCGCTGGTGCCTTGTCCCAAACCTGCTTGAGGAAGGTGGCGTCGTGCGAGAGCACAATGATCTGTGCGCAGTTCCGCCCCACTTTGGCAATCTCGTGAACGGTGTGGCGGCGGCGAAAGGCGTCCTGACTGCTAAAGGGATCGTCGAACACCACCGTCTTGGCGGCCAGGTCTTGATCCTGCTCAAGGTGGGCCAGGAAGACGGCAAGGGCGAGCGTGGTGCGATCGCCCGAGCTGAGAGTGTTCTTGAAACTGGGGCGATTAGTGGGCGTGCGACCGTCGCTAAGGTCGATGGTGGTATTGTCGATAACGAGCCGGTAAGTGGACGCAGCGGTGCCGCCGGGATAGCCATGCTTGGTCTCGGTGATCCGGAAACCGGCGTTGAAGGCGTCGAGATAGTGGTTGATGCACTGTTCGTAGGGCCTCATGACCCCTCTGGTGTGCGCATCGAGCTGCGCCCGGATCTCGCCTTTACGTCGCTCAATCGCGTCCTTCTCCTCGGTCAGCCGGACGTGATCGGCACATAGCCCGGCGACGGGCCAACTCTGTCTCGGCCGTCTTCATGTCAGCCGCGCCAGTTTCCTCCTTCTTGGCGGCGATGAGGGCGTTCACAGCCCGGATCGAGTCGGCGATCTGCTGTGCCTTGGCGTGGGCAGCTTCGTAGGTGGCGACGGCGGCGTCAAAAGTGTCATCCGGCTGGATAGCTTCACCAGAGGACAGCAATCCTTGCAAAGACATCAAACGTTACCGCCGCCGTGCGCGGGAACGCTTCCTGTCGCCGGACGAGATTCGCCGTGTCGTCGAGGTTCTGAACCGGTATGACGAGACGCGCCCTGTCCAGGCAAACTTTATCCGGCTGCTGCTACTGACGGGGTGCCGAAAAGGCGAACTGCTGACACTCAAATGGCGGGATTGCCGGGAAGGAAAGCTCTTCTTTCGGGATAGCAAGAACGGGCCGCGCACGGTCTGGCTTTCGTCCGCAGCGCGGGAAATCCTGGACCGGTTGCCCAGAAAAAGTGCATGGGTCTTTCCTTCGCGTTGGGGGAACTTGGACCATCTGTCGGATATCACAGGTTTCTGGCAGGATGTGCGCACGGAAGCCGATCTGCGCGAAGTCCGGCCGCACGATCTCAGCCACTCGTTTGCCAGCCAAGCAGCGATGCAAGGCATTCCGCTGCCGGTCGTGGCGCGTCTGCTCGGCCACGCCCAGGTGCAAATGACGCTGCGCTACGCGCACGTCAGCGACCGGGACGTCGAGGCCGCCGCCGAGCGCATCGGCGGGGGGAATGGCGGGAATCATGACCGGATCTCCCGCCCGGACGAAGGCCACGCCATGAGGGCTGCTGTCTGCAATCGACGGCATGGTGTGCATCTCTGGACCGGGGAAGGATCACGCATGACGGGCATGCAGTGAACGGCAATACCGAACAAGGAGCGAGAGGCGGCGTGGCGTGTGACGAATCAACAACGGAAGACGTAGGAAACTAGCTAAAGTCCATGCTATATCCGCGATGCGCCGGAAGTGAAAACCGGCTAATGGTGAGGCTGGTTCTCCCATTAATCCTGATTTCGAATTATTCCATGTCGGGATATTCTGCCGCGATGGCGTCTCCGTCAGCACACAGCGGAGACGGACGGCATCAGGAAAGCCGGACTATGACCGAGCATGGCTATCGCATCCGCTCGACGGGGCACGGCGCGGAGAGGAGGCATAATATCGTTAGACATCGCGTTATCCCTTGGATAAACAGGTCATAATCGGCTCAAATCGACTGATCTTGGCAAGCATCTGGATCCGGTTTGCGCCGGGCTGTGGTCCGTGGCGGATGCCGCTCACTGTCTTGGCTGTGAAGGGGGGATAGGGATGTTGGATGCGAGGCAAGGGCAATGGATGAGCGCTGGCTGACGGTCGATGATATCTGCCGGTATCTGAACGTTAGCAACGAGACGATCTACAAGTGGATCGAGCAGCGAAAGATGCCTGCCCATCGCGTCGGTCGCCGTTGGATGTTCAAGCAGAGCGAGGTGGACGACTGGGTTCGCTCCGGCGGTGCGGCAGACAAATCCGATCAGCCGGCTAGCAAAGAGAAAAGTGGATGAACGTGCCGGAGCCTATTCAAGATAGAATCAGGCGATCGCTCCGGCAAGCAGAGGCTCTTTACCACAGGCTTGTCCTGCTGGTTGGCGAAACCGGGTCTGGAAAGACAATGGCTCTTCGCAGCACCGCGAGCAACTTTGGGGTTGATGTGATCAACATCAATTTGGCGCTTTCCGAGAAATTGCTCGAATTAACTCTGAGACAGCGCCCCCTACACCTCTCGAAGCTGCTCGGCGAGGTGGTCGAGGACGCTCAACCCGTCGCACTGCTCGATAATACCGAGATCCTCTTCGATCATGATTTGCAGCAGGATCCCCTTCGGCTTCTGCAAAGCATTTCGCGGAATCGCTGCGTACTCGGCTCTTGGAATGGGACGATAGTCGGAGACAAATTGACATACGCCGAAGTCGGACATCCAGAATACCGAAGCTACGACATGGCCGAGACGCTGGTTGTGGACATGAATGCACAGGCCGAGATCGATTCGGGAAAGAAAGAAGGATAAGTATGAAATACGGAGATCTTATCCAGTTTGATCCTATCGAATCGGTCGTCCAGTTACGCGACGCAAACAAGTTCGACGCCTCGCGCCAACTCATGAACACCTATGTCATTTCCGATGAGATGGCGGAAAGGCTCATTCAGCTCGTCATCCCGCAGATGCAGTTCGATGTGCCGGCTGACAATAAAGGGCTCTTGGTCGTTGGCAATTACGGCACCGGTAAATCGCATTTGATGTCCGTGGTGTCGAGCATTGCTGCCGATGCTTCCTTGCGCGAACTGTTGCATCACCAGGAGGTTCGCGAGGCCGCAGCCCAGATCGCCGGGCGCTTCAAGGTGATCCGCACCGAGATCGGCGCCACCACCATGTCTTTGCGCGATATCCTGATCGCCGAGTTGGAAGAAAGCCTCGAGAAGCTTGGCGTGGACTATTTTTTCCCGGACCCGGATGCGATTTCCAGCCACAAGCGCGCTTTCGAAGACATGATGGAGAAGTTTGGCCAGGTCTATCCTGATCAGGGCCTGCTCCTCGCCGTGGACGAACTTCTGGATTACCTACGTTCGCGCAAAGACCAGGAATTGATTCTGGACCTAAACTTTCTCCGAGAAATCGGTGAAGTCTGTAAGGATCTACGCTTCCGCTTCGTGGCCGGCGTTCAGGAAGCCATTTTCGACAGCCACCGCTTTAATTTTGCGGCTGACAGCATCCGGCGCGTGAAGGACCGGTTCGAACAGGTTCTCATTGCGCGTAGTGATGTCAAATTCGTGGTGGCCGAACGGCTACTCAAAAAGACAGCCGAGCAACAAGCGAAAATTCGCGACCACCTGACGCCGTTCGCCAAGTTCTATGGCGGGCTCAACGAGCGCATGGACGAATTCGTCCGGCTTTTTCCGGTGCATCCCGATTACATCGACACCTTTGAGCGGGTCACCGTAGTCGAAAAACGCGAGGTGCTCAAAACTCTTTCCCTGGCGATGAAGGAGCGTCTCGAAAAGGACGTGCCCGATGGCGAACCGGGACTGATCGCATTCGACAGCTATTGGAACAATCTTAAGGAAAATGCTTCCTTCCGCGCCATTCCAGGAATCCGGGCAGTTATCGACTGCAGCCAAGTCCTAGAATCGCGTATCGAGAATGCCATTAGCCGGAAGCAATACAAGCCCATGGCGCTGCGGCTCATACACGCGCTCTCGCTGCACCGTCTCACGACAGGCGACATCTATGCGCCGATGGGAGCATCCGCCGAGGAATTGCGCGATCGCCTCTGCCTTTTCGAGCCGATGATTGCCGAACTGGGCAGCGACGAACCGGACAAGGATTTGCAGACCCATGTCGAAACGGTGCTGCGTGAGATTCACAAAACTGTCAGCGGCCAGTTCATCTCCGTCAACGCCGATAATCACCAATATTATCTCGACCTGAAAAAGATCGACGATTTCGATGCGCTCATCGAGAATCGAGCCGAGAGTTTCTCCGGCTCCCAGCTCGACCGCTACTATTACGAGGCGCTACGACGGGTCATGGAATGCCACGACGTCACCTACGTTACCAGCTACAAGATCTGGCAGCATGAGCTGGTGTGGCTAGAACGCAAGGCAGCGCGAACGGGCTACCTGTTCTTTGGTGCGCCCAACGAACGCTCCACGGCTGTTCCGCAGCGCGATTTTTACATCTATTTCATCCAACCCTACGACCCGCCGCGGTTCAAGAATGACAAGAAGAGCGACGAGGTCTTTTTTCATCTCACTGGAGCGGACGATGCGTTCCTGGCCGCGCTGAAGAGCTACGCCGCGGCGCTCGATCTTGCGGGGACGGCGTCCGGCCATGCCAAGGCCACCTACGAAGCAAAGGCCAATGATTTCCTAAGAACGTTGGTGCAGTGGCTCCAGAAGCACATGAGCACCGCCTTCGAGGTGACATATCAGGGCCGTGCCAAATCATTAGCGGAGTGGGCAAAAGGAAAGTCGATCCGCGACCTGTCCGGCGTGTCGCCACACGAAACCGTCAACTTCCGAGATCTGGTCAACACCATATCCGGCATTTGTCTGACACCACATTTCGCCGACCGGGCTCCTGACTATCCGGCCTTCTCGGCCCTCATCACCGGAGCAAGCCGAAGTCAAGCGGCGCAGGACGCTCTGCGCGCCATCGCCGGGCAGAGCCGTACTAAGCAAGCGGTCGCGGTACTGGACGCGCTGAACCTGCTCGACGGCGAGAGGCTTGACCCCGGTAAGTCCGGATATTCCCAGTATGTGCTGGAGGCGGTCAAAGGCAAAGGCCATGGCCAAGTCGTTAATCGCAACGAGGTGATCCACGACGATTGCGGCCTGGAATACATGGATCCGTCCGGCGCAAGGCTGGAGCCGGAATGGCTTGTCGTCGTTCTGGCTGCGCTGACCTGGTCCGGGGACATAGTGCTTGCCATCCCCGGTCAGAAGTTCGACGCAACCGCCCTTTCAATGCTCGCTGCGACTGGGATCGATGAATTGATCCGTTTCAAGAACCTGGAGCAACCAAAGGAGTGGAACCTTCCGGCACTCAGGGCGCTCTTCGAACTTGTCAGCTTGACGCCAGGCATGGCCCAGCTGGTCACGCATGGCCAAGACCAGCCGGTTCAGAGCCTGCAAGATGCGGTGGCGAAGCTTGTCAAACGCATCGTCGTGACCCAGCAGATGCTGCGGGACGGCATCTCCTTCTGGGGGCTTGATCTGCGGAGCATCGGCGATCTTGCCAGCCGGTCAGAAGGTCTGGATCCGGCCAAAAGCTTCTTTGAGTCATGCCAAGCCTATTCTTCTCCGGGAAAACTGAAGAACTTCCGCAACAGCCTCCAGGAGGTGACTTCCCACGCCGAGGCGATCAAGGCACTGGATGATATAGAAGCCTTACGGGAGTTTGTTCTTGGCCACGGTCACACGGCAGCGTGGCTTTCCACTGCCGAGGCTGTCCTGCCTGCCGATCACGATTGGGTGGAGCAGATTCAAGCCGCTAAACAGGACATTTTCGAAACGCTGAAGCAAGCGAACCTCTCAGGGCTGCTGGAACAGTCCCGCACTATCGGCGCAAGGCTCCAGAAACTCAAGAAGGACTATGTCAACGCCTATATCGGTTTGCACGCCAAAGCCAGGCTTGGCGTGAACGACGACAAGCGCAAGGCGACTCTGCTCAACGACTCGCGGTTACAGGCGCTTGTGAAGCTCGCCGGCATCGACCTGATGCCACGGCAACAGCTTACCGACTTCCAGAATCGCCTGGCCGGATTGAAAAGCTGTTTTGCGCTGACGGAGCACGATCTCGATGCTTCTCCTGTTTGCCCGCACTGCGGATTCCGGCCGTCGGTCGAATCCGACGCGGCAGCGCCGACAATCTCGCAGTTGGACGACAGGCTCGATGCGATGATGGCGAACTGGACGTCCACCTTTCTTGCCAATCTTGAGGATCCGATCACGCGGGCCAAAATGGATCTACTGAAGGCCGAGGATCGCCAAGCGCTTGCTGCCTTCACCACGTCGAAGGAGCTGCCAAGTCCGCTCGGCAACGACTTCGTTCATGCCCTGCGCGAGGTTCTCTCCGACCTAGTCAAGGTCACGATCAAGACGCAAGACCTACAAGACGCGCTCCGCGTCGCCGAGGGCCCGGCCACTCCGGCAGAGATGAAGAAGCGCTTCGAGAATTATGTCGATCAGCTCACAAAGGGTAAGGACCCGGACAAGGTGCGGATCGTGGTCGAATGAGGACCTAAATTTTGACTAAACAGAACCACGACGGGTCTCGCACGCTGTTCAAGGACGGTACGTTGTTCGATGAGTCATACGAAACGGAGCTTGAGGCGAAGCGAACCGCGGCGGTCACTTGCCTTGGCCACACCTTCGCGAGCGACGACGATCGACGCGCCCATTTTATTGAGAAGCTTCGAGAGAAGCTGAAAGAACCCAAGTTCCGCAAGATCGAAGGATTTCCCATCGGCTCGGATGAAGACATTCTCGCCCTTTCCGACCCGCCCTACTACACCGCTTGCCCGAATCCCTGGCTTGCCGATTTCATAGCCGAATGGGAAACACAAAAGCCGACAAAGCTCGAAGATTGGTTATATCACCGCGAACCCTTTGCGGCGAACGTGAGTGAGGGCAAGAATGACCCGATCTACAACGCGCACTCCTACCATACCAAGGTGCCGCACAAGGCCATCATGTGGTACATCCTGCACTACACCGAGCCTGGAGATATCATATTTGATGGCTTTTGCGGCACCGGAATGACGGGCGTAGGGGCAGCTCTTTGTGGAAACCCCGACCAGAACAGAGTCGCTCTCGGTGAGAGCCATCCAGGACAACGGAAGGCTATTCTCGTAGACCTCTCGCCCATAGCCACATTCATTGCGAGTAATTTGCTTCGCCTAGTAGACCGAAATACCTTCTTGGCAGCAGCCAATGCCATTTGCACTGCGGTCGAACAAGAGTTTGGCACTCTGTATCTAACCCGACATTCTGGATGGAAAGTACGAGACAGAAAAGACGTAGAGCATATGCATTATGAACGATCGTCTGACCAGACGGGGAGTGTTGAATTTACACTTTACTCCGACGTCGTCAGATGTCCTGAATGCACTACCGAAACCACACTTTATGCGGTTCTTATTGACGAGCACAATGACTCGTTCCGATCGGATGTAGAGTGCCCGGCGTGCACGGCATCAGTTCCAGAATCAAAGTGGGAAACTGTATATACTACCCGCTACGATCCCATTTTGAAGGACACGATAAGGTGCACTCGCACAGATCCAGTGTTGATAAATTACTCGATCGAATCCACAAGGTACGAAAAGATACCGGATGTCAACGACAGAAGATTGTTAGACAGTGCGTTTGACTTTATCAGCACATGTGGCCTACCAGCGATACGTTTGATCGATGGAAAAGAGACGCATAGGAACGTGCCGAAAGGGGTTACTCACCTTCATCACTTCTTCACGGATCGTGAACATCTATTTGTCGCCGCTCTATTGAGGAAGATACAAGACTTCTCCGATAGCAACCTCCGTCAAGCGTTACTTTTCTCCCTTACCGCATCTCTACCATATACCTCGAGAATGCGGCGCTTTCGCGCAGATCGAAAAGGAGGGGGCCCGTTATCAGGAACTCTTTACATCAGTTCTCTTATCACCCCGCCAAATGTTTTGAAAACCTATCAACGCAACGCATCGACCATTGCTAACAGCCTGACGCCCCCCGTTGATCCGCACAAATACCATGCTATTAGCACGCAGGACGCTGCCGACCTGCGATCCATACCAGATTCATCAATCGACTACATATTCACAGACCCTCCATTTGGTCATAATTTAGACTATTCGGAATTAAATTTCTTCTGGGAAGGACTTCTTGGTGTTGTAACAAATCAAAAAACAGAAGCGATAGTTAGCTTGTCCCAAGGTAAAGGGGTCGGAGAATACCGTATCCTAATGAGACGCATCTTTTCCGAGTACCATCGTATCCTGAAGCCAGGAAGGTGGCTTACAGTGGAGTTCTCCAATACGAAAGCGTCTGTTTGGAACAGCATCCAAACCGCATTGGCAGAGGCGGGCTTTATTGTGGCCAATGTTTCAGCGCTTGATAAGCAACAAGGCAGCTTTAAGGCTGTCACTACGCCCACTGCCGTCAAACAAGACCTTGTCATATCTGCCTATAAGCCTAACGGCGGCTTTGAAGAGAGATTCCAGAAAAAGGTCTCGACCGAGGAGGGTGTCTGGGATTTCGTCCGCACCCATTTGACGTATCTACCGGTCACGAAACGCCAGGGGACCTGGCTACAATTTATCCCAGAGCGCGACCCACGCATTCTGTTCGACCAGATGGTCGCCTATTACGTCCGCAGAGGATATTCGGTTCCGATCTCCAGCCAAGAGTTTCAAACCGGATTGTCGCAGCGATTCATTGAGCGGGATGGAATGTACTACCTACCAGAGCAGGTCTCCGATTTTGACCGCAATAAGATGCAACTGGGTCAGGGCGACGAATATCTAGATACAAGCGTTGTGGACGACGAACAATCGGGGATCACCTGGCTGCGCGCTAGGTTGAGAAAGACGCCGCAATCGTATAGCGACATTCAGCCGGCATTTATGCCAATGCTCAGTCATCTAAAGGCAAACGAGCGTGAACTCGTGAGCTTGGAACTTCTCCTTGAACAGAACTTCCTCCGGTACGATGGAAAAGGCTCCGTTCCCGAGCGGGTTCACGCATACCTTTCATCTAACTGGAGGGAGCTGCGAAACCTGCCGAAGGACGATCCCATGCTTCAGGCAAAGGCACGCGACCGCTGGTACGTGCCCGACCCCAACAAAGCTGGCGATCTGGAGAAGCTGCGCGAAAAGGCGCTGCTCAAGGAGTTTGAGGATTACAAGCAGGCAAAAAAGAAGCTCAAGGTCTTTCGTCTGGAGGCGGTTCGCACGGGCTTTAAGAAAGCATGGGCAAAACGCGACTACGCCACCATCGTGTCGGTAGCAGAAAGGATACCGACCAACGTCCTCGAAGAGGATCCAAAACTCCTCATGTGGTTTGATCAGGCCACGACTCGGATGGGAGGGGAATCGTGATCACCAGCTGGAAGGTGTTCAATTTCAAGTCCATCCGGAACGAAACTGAGTTGGCCCTCGGTCCCCTGACGATTTTCGCCGGCGCAAACAGCAGCGGCAAGAGCACTTTCATCCAATCCATTCTGCTTGTCGCGCAGACGCTGGCCAACAAGGTCAGCTCTCGTTCTGTGGTTCTGAATGGTGCTCTCACCAGTCTCGGACAGTTCGACGATCTTAAATCCAATGGCGGCGACCCCGATCAGATCTTTATGAAGTGCGTCTGTCGTCCACTGTCAGATGCAGATGGTCCGCCGTTGTGGGGAAGTCCACCACTCCCACCGAGAATGGGACGTTACTATGGTTGGAGACCGATAACGCTTCGTGAGATCTCATTCGAGATTGCATTTGACGCCGATCCGTCAAACCCGGAGCGAGACGTATTTCAGATTCAGCCCAGGCTTTTTGCGACCGGGTTGGAGTCCGTATTGCGCGATGAAGATAACGTCGATCAAAAGAATTCCGTCTCCGTTCGTCATTCCGAAAAGGCTGCAAGCAAGGTTGCGACCCTGAGTGATAACCCTGAGACCGATGATCATCTGAGAGCTGGCCTTGCTTACGATGTCGATCTCGACGAAATCTCAATGGCCGAAGTGAGGGAGGAATTTCATTCGGCGCAGCCAATTGGGTGCGAGCTGAGACACTTTCTCCCGGCCCGTATTCTCTACGCTGTCGACCCCATACAGGAGGACGCACGAGCGATCACCGCGGCATTGCAAAGCAATCGGATGTCTCGTGGGCTGCTCTCGGGCGTACGCTCCCGGCGCCCAGGAGACGTTATTTTGACAAAGAGCCTTCTGGATATACTGAAGGATATTCTTAACAACGAGAATATTGATCTAGAAGAGATCATTAAAAACAGAAGCCAGCAAGTTTTTTCGTTCGATTTAGAAGAGGAATCCCTCCCCTTAACGCTCTGGCAAGATTGCTTGCGCTCTTTGCCACGGGAGCAACGGGTAAAGGCACAACAAGCTCTTCAGGATTCTGAAGATCTGATAGAACGCGTTGCGAATGCTCTGAAACATTCAGTCTCTCCATCGGAAGCACCGACAATCGAAATGGCCCCTGGGCCTCGGCCGCTTGCAGAAGCCGCGCGGTATCTAGACGAGTTTTTTGCCTCGTCAGTCAAGTATCTAGGGCCACTCCGTGACGCGCCAAAACCTTTGTATCCACTGGCGCCGGCGGCGGATCCATATGACATCGGATTGCGGGGCGAGCACACGGCATCTGTTTTGGAACTCCACAAGAACAGGCAGATTCGGTATATCCCCTCATCCCACTTCAAGCCACCCACGATAGAGCGACGAACAATTACGCGGACACTGGAAACGGCAGTCATTGATTGGCTTCAGTATCTTAGCGTAGCGAGCTCTGTAGAGAGCAAGGATATGGGCAAACTTGGCCACGAGCTCAAGGTGGCCTTAGCTAACTCCGAAGCAAAGCATGATCTGACCCACGTTGGCGTCGGAGTTAGTCAAGTGATTCCGATTCTGGTTATCTGCCTCTTGGCCGAAGCGGATTCGACGCTGGTCTTCGAACAGCCGGAATTGCATCTGCACCCGAAGGTACAGACGCTGCTCGGCGACTTCTTCCTTTCCATGGCTCTGTGCAACAAGCAGTGCATCGTCGAAACCCACAGTGAGTATCTCATTGATCGACTGCGCTTCAGGATTGCTGCCGCAAAAGGGCATGATCTGACGGATCAGGCAAAGATTTACTTCGTTGAAAAGCCAGGAGCAGCATCAACCTTCCGCCAAGTGGAGATCAATGAATATGGAGCCATCACCGATTGGCCGGAAGGCTTTTTCGATCAATCTCAACAGCAAGCCGAGGAGATACTCAAGGCTGCCGCAATGAAACGGAAGGCCAGTCGCAACAAGGGTGCTGCTTGACATGCTCAGCGTAACTATCGATGCGGGCGTTCTCGCTGTTCCGCGCCCCGTCAATACTGCTGACGAAGTTCACAAATACGTAGATACATTGCTGGATTGGAGCAAGCTCCTTGATGAGCCATGGGTTGCCATTCACCTTAGTGAAGGGGCAGCCGAGGCGCTTTTTGCGGATGGGCTGTATCCGCTGCGTGATCAGCTCAGAACGCTCTTCAATAATCATGGAATAGTGGAATACGACGTAAACACTGTTGCGAGGGTTGCGGACAAGCTGCTGACGGTAACTCCGTCTTTCGAAACATACTATCGAGTGAAGGACGTATTGGCGGAATCGGTCGGCACGGATCCTGACATCATAAAGCTGACGACCCATGATGGTTTGCAATCTGATTTAGCGCGCTGTGTCATATTGATTGCGATATTGCGTAAGCATTGCCGGCAACCACTAGCTGGACATTCTCTCATTCTTCGTTCAGCGCCGAGTCCAATCGTCAAGGTTCGAGCACAGATTCATGTCGTCGAGCACGAACGCGACGACCTCCCCGAGTTACCTTCGCCGCCCGAATATTTTGAGGGCAATGTCCTTGTATGTGACGACTTCAAAGGATTGGTTAGATGTCTCGATGAAGGCGCGATCCTGACGAAAGCATCTGATGATCTGGGTGCTGAGTTGGCTATCAAAATCGCTTTGTTCAAAGATAGTCTCGCAAAGGGCCAAGACCCCAATTGGTCCGACACGGAAGTTCCTGCTATAGGGCACGGTTTCCTAGAAACGTGTCGGCAATGCTGTCGTGATCAAGGAGGCATGCTCGCTCTAAGAATATTACGCGCCGTTGTCGAGACCATACAGAAGCAGAACATGAACGCAGTTCATGCTTTAAGAACTGGCAAAGGAGGCAACGATCCCCAACGTATGAGGAGAAGAGATAGAGCACAGAGGCGGGACATTGATTACGAATTTCACCTGCACTATTGGGCGTGCGCAACGGGAACGATCGAGCTGGCATCTGTCGTCCACCATAACGACATCTCAATACCCGAGTGACGGAAGTGACGAATCTATGGCAATTCAGCACCGTTCACAACTGCGCCTGCAAGGTCATCGAAGAACAGACCCTGTGGGGATGCTCGGTGTGCCGCGTGTGGTTGCCGGACCAGGATACCATCGTCCAGATTCCTCGATCTGCTTTGCTGCCGGTGGGCGCAGATCCGCAGCCTGAGATCGAAGCGCATCGCATTTCTTATATTGCGGCTGCTGCGAAGGTAGCCGAAGTGCTGGAGGGCAGCGGACAAGGCCGTGTGCTGTTGGCGCCGATGGAATCCAACGTTATTCCCTTGCCGTACCAGACTAACGCGCGTTCCCGCCCGATTTCCGGCGGCCGCATCCTTTATCTACTGGCCGATGAGGTTGGGTTGGGCAAGTGAGCTGGCGGAACACGATCCTCGATCATTTTGCGCCGAATGTCAGCAAGCTGACTCTGGTAGCCGATCCCGACGCGCTTCTGACTGAGGAGAGGCTGACGGTCGAATTACGCCCGCGAGGCTTCGATCTGATCGAATTTGCCGACCCGGTCGAGTTTCGCTACGCATACGAGTCGCAATACCGCTCGGTCTGGGATCGGGGCGAGCACACAGATCTGGTGGTCGTGCTGCGGCTGCGCGATGCCGCTTTCGAAGCACTACCCTACGATCTGTTGCGCGCCGGAAGAAGGCTCGCCTTCGACTTGGGAATGCTGTTCCCCAATCTCAGCTATCCGGTCGTTCAAATGCTCGATGCTAGCCTGCTGGATGCGTTGTTCGATGCCCAGAAAAGGGCGTCGCCCGATCGGATGGGGGACAACGCAACCAAGGACTTCATCCTGCGCCATGTCTTCGGTATTGCCGCCGAGTTGATCGCCAATGAAGTTGATCTTTTGAGGACGCTGCTGCGCCTGCATTACAAGAACGTCCGGTTGCCGCACATCTTGTCCGAGCGCCTTGTCCAAGTTCTCAAGTCTCAAGGCGCGTTTTGCGACTGGCCGTTGGATGCCGTCGTTCCCAACGATGCCGCCTTCTTTGCATTCCTCCAAGAGCGGTGGCCTAGCTTCCTTCGCAATCTCGGTCACGCGCGTCTCCGGGAAGAAGGGGTGGAATATGGCCTCGCCTATTCCGGACCTGACCATCTTCCCTTCGACCACAACGACATCCACATCTATATCGACAACCTCTTCATAGAGGGAAAACTCGTGCCAGTCTGTATTCAGGAAGCTACCGCTCATGTCGAACCGTGGATGCGTAGCGGAATGATCGAGGACGGACCAGGCAATGAAGGTCTGCGCATCACGCGCCTGTTCGATCTGGTTGACGGCGACCGACCGACGGAAGAAAGCCGCCACACGGACTGGATCGGGTTCGCGCGAGCATGGGCCGAGCTGGCTGCCTTGATCCACTCCGGCGCCGACGGAATGGACAAGGCACGTTTCCGGCAAATTGGCGAAGAGGTAAACGCAGCATTCTCTCGTTGGCTCGACGGTCATTACGCAAGCCTGATCAACCTTCCCCCCAATAATCCGGTGATGCTGCATCACGTGGCGCGGCATCTGGCGCGCGAAATGGAAGGCGTCGAGGAAAAGCGTACGGCGCTCATCGTTGTCGATGGATTGGCTCTAGATCAATGGATCACCATCCGGCAAAGCATCCAGAAACAGGACAGAGCGCTTCTCATGCGGGAGTCAGCGGTCTTCGCTTGGATTCCGACGCTGACGTCGGTATCCCGGCAATCAATCTTTGCAGGCAGGCCGCCACTTTATTTTCCTGCATCCATCAACTCGACCAGTGGCGAGGTAAATCACTGGAGAAAGTTCTGGGAGGATGCCGGACTTTCGCGATTGGAGATCGCTTATCAACGGGGCTTGGGCGACCTTTCCGATGGCGACGATATCATCGATGCGCTCAATGCTGTTCTGCCTTTACCCAAAACGAAAGTCGTCGGCCTGGTTGTCGATAAGGTCGACAAGATTATGCACGGCATGCAGCTTGGCGCCGCCGGTATGCACAACCAGATCAAGCAATGGTGCCAAAGCGGATACCTTAGCGCTCTCATCGGCGGGTTGCTCGATCGCGGCTATGATGTGTGGCTGACATCCGATCACGGAAATATCGAATGCCGTGGCAGAGGGCGGCCGTCCGAAGGTGTGATCGCCGAAACGCGCGGCGAGCGGGTTCGGGTTTATCCGACGCCGGAGTTGCGGAACCAGACCGCGACTGGCTTCGCCTTTGCTCATAAATGGCAGCCGGTCGGGCTGCCGCCTGATTACTTCCCGCTGGTCGCCGGGGGCGGCGATGCGTTCATCACCCCTGGAGAGACGATTGTTGGCCATGGAGGGAACGCGATCGAGGAAGTTATCGTGCCCCTGGTGAAATTCGAAAGGTTAGCGGTCTGATGGGCAAGCGCCATGATTCCATCGGCGTCAAGCAGGTCATCCCGTGTGAATGGATGCGGAGGACCGCTAATCTGCTGCTTGCAGAAATGAACGCCAAGGAAGTCCGGCAGGAGTTGCACGCTGCTCTCACGGACCAGGGAAAGAAGGTCCAGTCTGGCGAACGCAGCGCTTGGACGAGGACGTTTCTCGTCAACAACCTGATGACGATCTGGGCATCGCCGGATGCGGAACTGGCAGCGCTCCGGGACACGGCCTTTACCTGCCTGCGAGACCATCCCGCGATGGACTTGGCCATCCATTGGGCGATGATCTCGGCTACCTATCCCTTCTGGTTCAACGTGGCGCGGCAGACCGGCCGCCTGCTCGGCCTTCAAAAGCAAGTGACCCAGGCGCAGATCGTCAGCCGTCTCAAGGAACAATATGGAGATCGACAGACCGTCAGCCGCTATGCGCGCTTTGTGCTCCGCTCCTTCGTCGGCTGGGGTGTGCTCAATGATTCGACGACAACGGGTTGTTACGAGAAAGTGATGCCGATTGCGATCGCCGACCACAACCTAGCTGTTCTGATGCTGAGAGCGGCGCTTCTAGCCATGCCGAACGGCAAAGCCCCCCTCGGCGTGCTGTTGAGTAGTCCGGCTTTCTTTCCCTTCCATCTCCCCGTTACGAGTGGGGCGTCGATCGCCCGAAGCTCTGGATGTATCAAGGTCATTCGTTACGGGCTGGACGAGGAACTTCTAGCATTGACGGAGTGAAGGAGGCGTTCTGCGATCTATGCGCCAATACCGGAAGACTGATCGCAATATTTGCCAGTGAAATCAGCGGCCGGATCCGGTGCTCGTCCCACAGCCTGGCCTTCAGGGGCCGCTGTCAAGACCGCCATCGGCGCTGAACCCCCGGCACCGTTGCGCCAGCTCCGGTGATGCCCCGAACAGATCGCCGATCATCCGCACCAGCTCCCTGGCCTCCGACACCGATGCCCGCGTCACCTTGGAGGCCACCGGGATCTCGTAGCGGGTATCGGCAATGACGTGCAGCCCGTAGCCAAACCAACTCTTGACCTTCTTCCACAGATTGCCGATCCCAAATAACTGGACAGACTTTGATGATGAAATGAAATTCGCGCCAAAGATCATTTGTGCTCTGTGTACACCTGACGGTGAAAAGAAATCAGTCCGCCGAACCGGGTGACAGGGTTGCAGACAGCTGGTGTCCGCTGGCGCAGAACGGCAAGCGGGTTTGTCAAGTTAACCGGATTCACACCGAAATCCTGGTAAATTGTCGATCGCTGCTCTACGCAATTTCAATGGCTTAGCCTCATGGAGAAATGCCGAAAACAGCCTACCATCAGTTAACTTGACAATGCCGTCATTTGCCTTTGCCGGCCGCCGCCTTGCGGCGGATATGAACCGCCGCGCCCAGCCCCTTCCTGATCTCGAAACCGCCGGATTTCGCGACCAGCGTGCTCAGGTTCGGGCACCCGTAGGTGCGCGCGTCGAAGTCCGGCGCCGCACCGAGAATCCGGCTGCCGACGCCACCGAGATTCGCCCAACCGTCATCGTCGGAGTCCTCGATCGCCCTGGCGATGATCTTCACGGCTTTTGATGGAGGCTCCTTTTTCGCCGCAGCCGGAGACGCCGCCTCGCCGTTCTCCTTGTCCGCTCCGGCCTCCATCAGGTTGTCGACATAGATGAACCGGTTGCAGGCGCTACGGAACGCCTCCGGCGTCTTGCGCTCGCCGAAACCGTAGACCACCAGCCCGTCCTCCCGCAGACGCTGCGCCAGACGGGTGAAATCGCTGTCGGAACTGACGAGACAGAAGCCGTCGAGCTTGCCCTTGTGCATCAGGTCCATGGCGTCGATCACAAGAGCGATGTCGGAGGCATTCTTGCCCGTTGTGTTGCTGCGCTGCTGATGTTGCAGAATTGCGAGCGACTGTATCTGCTTGTTCTAGCCGGCAAGGCGTGTGCCCGAGAAATCGCCGTAGATAAGCCGCACATTGGCTTCGCCCAGCTTGACGATCTCCTCGAAGATCGCGTGCGCATGGCGCGCGCTGGTATTTTCGGCGTCGATAAGAACCGCCAAGCTCTGCGATTGTGGCTTTTCCGGCATGGCCGCTCCCGGCAGGCTTCACCCGGCCGGGTTCGCCTGCGTGATTTCCCCTTTCTCTCCGGCGGCTTTCTTACCCCGTTCGCGCGGACCGCGCCATGCTTCTTGGGCAATGGCGCATTTTCCCCGAGGCGTCCCTCCTGGACACGGGCACGGAAGCCGCAGTCCGTTCCGTCGCAATCCGGATTCCATATTTCCGGGCCTTCGTGCCCTTTCCCGGCGTGTCGCCCGCCTGCTCGGCATGTCGTCAAGCTTTCCGAAGCGGCGTCTTCAGTGGGTGTGGGTTCACCTGTTACCTCCCGCAACAGGAACTGCGGCAGCGCGCGACCGCGACCCTCCCAAGCGCCTTGCGCCTCCGAGAGGTCGAGCCTGGCCGGGAGCAGGGCGGCGGATGGATGTCCGGGAGGATGTTCCCGCCGCCCGCAACCACCGATCCCAGGGGAGACGGCATTATGCAGACAGCCATGGCACCCGGCGCCAGCGCGCGCACCTTTCTCATCCATATGTTCAGCCGCGGTCTCGACGATAACCGCTACGTCGTCGAGCGCTACAAATCCACATTCGACGGCGAAATCGTCCGTTGGCCCTGCAAGGGCAAGTCGAAGACCGGCAAACAACCGCGCCAGATCATGTCGCTCGGCGCTGTGCAGCGCATGCGGCCCGAGCGGGACGAGATCATCGTGTGCACCGGCGTGAAGATCGCCGGTTCCGGCATCCAGTATTGGGGGTCGGCGGCGACGGGCCTGTTCGCGGAGCGCAGGCGCAAGGGGCGCTAAACGGCCTGCCCCGGGGATATCCCGCCAGCCACAGGTCTGCCGGGCGTCCTTCGCCCGGACCACAACCGCGGAAGGAAGGAACATGCCATACAAAGATCCCGAGAAAGAACGTACATGCGGGCGGCGGCGTTATGAACGCATTACCGCCGAGCGGATCGCCCGCGGCATGTGTCCGAGGTGTGGGAAGGCGAAGCCCGCGCCTGATCGCACTTTGTGCCGGCACTGCGGCGAAAAGCGTCGCAAGGCCGAGCGCGCAAGATGCGCCAGGGCCAAGGCGGCCGGCATTCTTTACGGCGGCAGAGACCCGGAACGGTGCCGCGAGTCTGCGCGCGACAGGAGCAGGCGGCGCGATCGGGCACGGCGGGACGCGCGCACGTGCACGCGCTGTGGCGCACATCCACCCATTGAAGGCGGCACGGTGTGCGAACCGTGCCACGTGGCACGGCGTGACAGGGAGCGGGAACAATATGCCGCGCGGCGAATCGCCGGCTTGTGCGGCCGATGCGGCACGCCCGCGCCCAGTGATGCCGCCTGCTGTGACCGATGCGCCAGGAGCGCCGCCAAACGCTCAAGAAAAAAGGCGAAGAACACCCGAAGCCGACAGCGCTACGTTCAGCGGCGAGTACGAAGGCTTTGTATAGATTGTGCCGCACCGTCCCAGGGCGCGTCCCGGTGTCCTCCGTGCGCCCGCCGATCCTGGGCGCGTTCGGACGAGCATCGCGGTCTGCCGGTTTTGCCGCCTCGAGTTACGGTCATCGAGATCGCCACGGGGGTCAATCACGGGACATGGGACCGGTGGGAAGATTTAGTGATGTGCCTGGCCTTCGCCAAGCTTTCCCGGGACCAGGTGGAGCTGATCCCGGATATGTAGAGCACCGCCCGGCATCCGGCGCGGGCGTCCGAAAGCTCGTAGCCGCACGCTACGCGCGCTTCCGGGAATTTGCGCCTTTGCGCCTTGCGCGGCTCACCGGCACGAACCGGCCAAACCGCCATATTGGGGAAATGCGTCGCGACGTTTCGGGTGCTTCCCGACGACTCCATATATGTGTGCCCGGCAACATGGACCCAGCATGATCCTCCCCGCCTCGCGGCGCGGCACACAGAGTCAGAGAACGGCTCAGCCGGGGTGATTCAGGAGGTGTGCGGAGGGAGTCACTTCCCCCGGCCTCTCCCCCACCCTGCTTTGCACCCATGGAGGTCCGCATGCTCGATACGCTCACAGCCCCACGCGACGAAGACGATCTCAACACAGGCGCGGGATGCCGGCCGGATCCCGGCGGTTTCCTGCCGGAAGCACGGACCGGCGCACGCGAGGCTGCCGGCCACATGAAGGATCTGGCGGAACGCTTCGCCGAACTGCGGAACGCGATCATGCGCCTGCCCGGCAATCCGTCCCGCGACGACCGCGCCGGGCTCCGCCACCGGCTTCTCCATCTGGAACACACCTTGATGAGCGCGAGGGGCAGCCTCGACGACGTCATCATTGCCATTGCCGACGCAAACGACGCGGCCCTGTGATCACAGCTAACCGGCCGAGGCGACACAATTCCGCTTTGGCTGACCAGCGCAAGACCCGGTGACGAAGATCGCGGACACGACATGCCGCCAACGTTCCGGCCTTCCTCAACCAATGCGCAATGAGAGTTCGAGGAAGGCAAAGAAATACAATGCTGGACGGTTCGGCCGGCGGATGCTGCGCTGTCGGTGTTCCTTGAACTTTGGGAGGTATCCGAGATGGCTATGAAGTCCGAACGCCTTGCGCGGTTCGCCGCGTCAACGGTCGGCGAGGCGGTTTTTGTTGGCGTGGATGTTCACAAGCGCACTTACTCGGTGGCGTTGTTCTGCCTCGCTGACGGCCAGGTCGAATCCTGGAACTGCCCGGCAGGTGAAGCGGGGCTGGTGGAGCAGCTGAGGGGGTTGGGCTGCCGCATTGAGCACGTTGTTTACGAAACCGGGCCAACCGGGTTCTCGTTGTGCCGTGCGTTGAGCGACGCGGGGTTCAATGCGTCCGTCATCGCGGCCTCGCGCATTCCTCGCGGAGCCGCCGCCGCGGCCAAGTCCGACCGGATCGATGCGGTCAAGCTGGCAATTTATTGCGCAAAGGGGCTGCTGCGGCCGGTCGCTATACCGACGGTCGAGGAGGAGGGCTATCGGGCGCTGGTGCGGCGGCGCAAGCGGGTCGCCGAGAACCGGGCCAAGCTCAAGCAGAAGATCAAGGGGTTCCTGCTGGCGACGGGCGTCGAGGAACCGCCGAGTTCGGAGAAGTGGTTGCAGACTGTCCCGCAGGATCTTGAGGCGCTGCCTCTGCCGCCCGGGCACGGCAACACGCTGGCGTCGATGATCCGCGAGTACCTGTTCCTTCAGGAAGAACACCGGGCTTTGCGACGCGAGATCAGGAAGGCGACGCAGCGTCTGCACCCGGACCGCTACGCACGATTGACGCAGGTGGGCGGGGTCGGCGAAGTCGTTGCGACAACCTTTCTGGCGGAGATCTTCGCGCCGGAGCGCTTCGATCGTGCCGAGGAGGTGACTTCCTATCTGGGTCTTGCCCCGGTCGTCCGCCGGAGCGGTGACGGCCCGGCCCGCGCGCGGTTGCGCCCGGTCGGGCAGAAGCGCTTGCGGTCGATCCTGATCGAAGGCGCCTGGCAATGGACCTGGCGCGACCAGGAGGCCAGGGAACTCTACAACCGTCATCTCGCCAGATCTGGAGTTGCCCAGAAGGCGATCTGCGTCGTGGCACGAAAACTGGCGATCAAGCTTTGGCGTCTCGCGGTGGAGACATCGACGGCGTCAATGGAGGGTGCCGCGGCTCGCCCTCGGTCGGTTTAACCGACGACAAAGAAATGGCGGCACCCTCATCATCCGGTGCGTACCGAAAGCGGTACTTGGTGATCCTGCGATAGACAGGCACGAATAAGAAAAGGCCTACGCAGCATTGAACGTGGGCTCTGCGATCAAGGGTGAGAGGGGTGTTGGCGGCGAGCTTGGGAACGCCGGCGACTACGATGCGTCTAGCCGCTTCGCGTCTCCTCCGCTGCGCTCCGGCCCTTCGGGTGACACGCCGCAGCCGCCGGCGTTGTGGTTTGCCATGGCCGGAAGCGTACTTCCAGCCAGAGAGGGCCGAATGAGCGAGATGAAAAAAGAGGGATATCGGGGGGTTGACAGAAGTCCACATAAGAAAAGGGCAAGGCGCCGGAGGCGACAAAGAGAGTTCCGCCGGTGGCGTCCCAACCCCACACAGGAGGCGAAGATGTTCAATTCCATTCTCACAATTGCAAACTCCTTCGACACCCAGCCGGACCCCGGCAGCATCGAAGATACCGATCCCCCCTTCATCGCACCCTTGCCCGACACCGGCGAATTACTGGCCGCGGCCGGCGTGCCAGCCCACGCGATCCGCGAGGTTCTCGCCTCCCGGACCTGCACCGGCGCGGACGGCTGAATAGAGGAAGAGGAGGGCTTGTAGAGAATGAACGGAGAAGGGATCGAGAGAGACCGGTTCCCGTTCGCTAACCCGATGTCATAACCCGGATCATAGGAGATTGATCATGTTCGGACTGAATAACGCCCAGTTGATCGGACGCCTCGGCGCCGACGCCACCATCAGCCATCTCACCAACGGCGGCCGCGTCGCCAACATCTCGATCGCGACCGACGAGAGTTTCCTCGACAAAAATTCCGGTGACAAGGTGGACCGCACCGAGTGGCACCGCATCGTCACCTTCCAGGACGGCCTGGTGGAGATGCTGGAGAAGCACGCGAAGAAGGGCCGCCTGGTCTACGTGTCGGGCAAGCTGCAGACCCGCAAGTGGCGCAAGGGCGGCGAGGACAGCGACCGGTTCTCGACCGAGATCCTGCTGGTCCCCGGCGGCCGGGTCCAATTCCTGGACAAGCCGAACGGCAACGGCGCGCCGGCGATGAACGGCAAGACCGTGCCTGCCGCCGAAACCGCCGCGACGGTGGTTGATAGCGAGATTCCGTTCTAAACGGCTTCCTCCCTCCCGCATAACTCAGGGCCAGTCCCCGCCAAATGGCGCGGGGCTGGCCCATTTTTTTGGAGTCCCGTTCGAGGCGAGACTGAAGGAGCGTCCCGCAAAAGGCACGAGAGATTCCCCATGCAACCGTTTCGCGCCATCACTCCCCTAAGGGACCGCGCCCCATGAACGCCACTGAAATTTCCGCTACGCTGAGTGTACGAGCTGCAGACGTCTGCCGCCGCTACCTTCCCCGGGGCCGCAAACAGGGCAGATACTGGACAGTCGGCGACACAAACGGCGCCAAGGGGCGCTCGCTCTTTGTGCGCTTGGCCTTCCAGGCATACCCGAGAAATGGACCGACGCCGCGACCAACAAGCATGGATGTCTGCTCGATCTCATCCGTCCGCGCACCGGCGGAGCATCGCTGCGCCGTGCCATGGAGGAGGCCTTAGCGTTCCTCTCATTGCCGCCGTCCACTCCCGCCAATGGCGCCGACGCCGAGGGCGTGCAGCGCTCCTGGCTCGACCCCAAACGACCCGCCAAGGCAAACCTCGCCCGCCCGTGCAAAGAACTTGGGCGTGTCCACGGCAGGGCCGTGCGATTCGGCGGGTCCGCCACTGGCGCGACCCTGCTTGCCGGCAAGGGCATCGAAACCGTGCTGTCACTGGTCACCGTTGTCCCCGGCATTCATGCCGCGGCGGCTCTATCAGCGGGCAGCCTCGGCGCCTGCGAAGCACCCCAAGATCTCCCCCTGTTGGTCATCTCCCGCGATAAAGATGTGGAAGGCAGGCACGCCGCAAACTGTCTTCAGCGCCGTTGTGTCAAACGCGGCATTCCCTCAATCGTGATCGCTCCCGAACGCTTCGATTTCAACGACGACCTCATTGCCTTCGGACAAGAAACCCTTGCGGCTCGGATCGCGCCCCTTATTGCAAGCATCAAGCCCGGGGGAACGGTGGAAGAGAGGCGTGGAAGGGGGGAATAATCACCCCGTCATGATGTCTCATTGTCCCACACGTTCTCACTGCGCCAACCCCTGCGGGGTCCTCCACTCCGCTCACGCTCCGTTACGGCGATAGCGCGTAATGCCACGCCGCTGCGCGGCTAGCGCCGGTGGGATACGCGACCGTGGCTCGCTCGCTCCGCTCCCTGCGCCCGCACCACTCGCGCATCCCCCCGGCGCAGGCATTCCGGCCATCGTGGCTCCGCTGCGAGCGCGTGATCCAAAGAGTCATCACAACGGGGCGTCCCGCCTCGGAGGATAACGACATTGCAGTGGAGAGAATCATGCAAGAGTTCATCAGCACAGAAACGTCACAGACGGCAATGGCTTGTGAGCAGGCCGCTCTGTTTGGCGCCACCCCTGGTCCGGACGAGTTCGACAACCGCGAGACCTGGAACGAGGAAGAGGCGCTTGCCGGGATCGAAGAAGCAATCCACATTCTGGCCGGTGCCGTCGCACCCGACGGAACGCAGCTCGCCGACGAACGCGAGAGCCTGCTTTGGGGCTTCGTGAATGCACTGCACGCGCAGGTCCAGCGCCTCGACCGCGGCATCGACAAGATCGCACCCGAGATGAAAGACCTCCAGCGCGAGCAGGACGGCTCCGAGATCAGGTCGTGCGAACTCGAACGCCTCACCGATAGGGTCCAGAGCCTCGGCGACCGCCGCGACGCATTCGAGGCCATGCGCGACCTCGCCGCCGAGGGATACCGCGCCGAGACCGGCGACACCTGGCGCCCGCGCAACGGGTCGCACAGCAGCCAGACCGGCAAACTAACTTCCGCCGCCATCGACGCCCGCGACTACCTGCGTGCCCGCAAGGACCGCGAGACCTCCGCACATCTACCAGAAGGCACCCTGGTCGCCTTCACCGGGGGCAAGGACTTCGACGACGTCACCGCCATCTGGCGCTCGCTGGACAGCATCAAGATCAAGTACGAGGACATGGTCCTGCTGCACGGCGGCGGTCCCGGCGCGGAGAAGATCGCGGCAAGCTGGGCGGAGAAGAACGGCGTGCATCAGGTCGTCTGCAAGCCGAACTGGGACCGCGACGGCAAGGCCGCGCCCTTCCGGCGCAACGACGTCCTGCTGAACTTCCTGCCGAAAGGCCTCGTCGCCTTCCCCGGCTCCGGCATCACTAACAATCTAGTCGACAAGGCCCGCAAGATCGGAATCCCTGTTCTGCTCGCCGCTGCGTAGCGGTACCCTTCAGGGTCGGCCTCCGCCATCACACGGCAGAGGTCGGCCCCCTTTTTGTGCCGGTTTGCTAAAGATGAAGTCCATGGCGGGGCGCTTCGCGCCACCGCCAACCGTGCGAGCTTACGCTCGCTGGCGGCTCCTCGTTCTTCGAACGATGCATCCGCCGCCTATCGGCTCGGCGCTTCGCGCCATCGCCGTACGCGGGCGCTGAAGCGCCACGCTAGCGACCGGCCATCCCCCATTGCAACTTCATTACCCGCATCCCGAAAACCGACACGACGGACCGCCGTTCTTCGAACGCCGCTTTCTTGCTTTGCGAACTCACATGCACCCACGTTCGGCTCAGAACGGATCACTGCCTTCTTCCGACACCATGGATCTGTCGGCTAGGGCAACCTTCCTTCCCGGCAACACGCCCTTGTCCAAAAAACGTCCGCAGACTGCGCTCCGTGATATCGACGCCGCCTGATTTCAAGACCTCATGCATTTGAGCTACCGTCACCCCCTTCGCTTGTTGCTTGACCAGCCGCTTCCGCAAACGGTCCAGTACATCAGTCAGGCTCAGCTTCGGCGGCTCAAGTTTCGCCAACTCGCCGTCTAAAGCATCGAAGTCGATATCCGCTTCGTTGAAGCGTTTCGCAGACATATTCCGTCTCTCTCCGCCAATTCAGGTTTCGTAATCAGGCCCAGATGCATTCGCCGGCTATCCGATCACCGTTCTGAGGAATGAGAACCTTGGCAATTCGAAACACCAGCCATGATGGTCCGTGCGTTTGCCTAACCTCCCCCGAATGCAACAGCGCGAAAATCCAGCGTTTGCCAAACCTGCGCGCCGTCAATGTGGGCGGCCAAAAAAATCCTTGCAACGTCGAACGATATGCGTATGCTCGGTCGCGAACGAGAGAACAACGGTCTTTCTTACTTATCACACCTCTGCTCTTCGCAGGATGTCGAGGACGTTGCGGCGAACACCGTCCGACGCGAGATCGTCTCGGTTGGCCTTTAAGGGGCACAGCGACATGGAGGGGCAGCCGGAGCATGCATCCCAATTCTGTTCGGCGGTCGCCTTCTCGACGAGGCGTTCAAAGACATCGCTGTTTACCAGCAGGCTACGGTTATCGAGGAATTCGTACGTGACCGCCAGCTCGTCGAAGACCGTCTTCTCGCCGGAAGCGCCGCCACCCACGCGGACTGTCACGCCACTCTCATTCTTCTGAATTGCCCCGCTCACGGCGCGGAACCAAGGCTCCTCTCTCACATCTCGGTCCGTGTGCCCCCAGTCAAAGAGGCGTTGCAGTACGCCCCAGTTCGTGCACAGCAGAAGGGACGTACCCCGTGCGGCAGCAAGCCTGAGAACGTCCGCGAGATCTTCCACAGGATCGCAGACAGCGCCGAAGGGGTTCCAGACGACGGAGGCATCCTGCACGAGGTAGGCAAACCTGTAAGGCTTCCTTTCTTCGCGGACCTCGAGCAGGTACGGTAGCCAGTCAGCGTCGTTTTCCCCAACCGCCGCGCCGTCCTCGCAGACAATCTCGTAGCCGCGCTCCAGCAAGCTCCGAGCAAGCAGGCCGAGCTTGGCGAACTTCCCGTTTCCCGGTGAACCGACCAGCCAGTGCCATCGACCACGGTGAGGCGCGTCCCCAGGTGATGGGCACATCGCATCTATGAGAGTATCGATGGCGTCATCGGAGTCAGTAGCGATGTCGAGCAATGGAGGCTCACGCCAGTTCCCGGGGCCGCTGATCGCCTCCTTACCGTCTTGCTGGAGCCGGATCAGCCGCGTGACAAACGGATTGATGTGGAAGGTAATCTCGTCGGCTGGAACACTCATCGGACACCTCGTCGACACGCGGATTCACTATGCTTCTACCCTACAAGGCGACTTCGGGTGACACATCTCCAGAATTCGCCTCCCAGCCATCCCCGCCACAAAGAAACCACGGGTGCCGAGTCCTGCACACTTCTACCACCGGTGATTAGGTGAACCCGGTGCCGGCACTGGCCACCCGTCGAGGGCAGCACGACCTGCGAGCCGCGTTGCGAGGCTCGGCGGGCGCCCGAAGGCGAGATCTACGCCCAGCGGCGATCACCCGCAACCGACCCAAGACGCTCAGCGCCGCACGCCGCTTCGCCGATGCCTGGAAGGAAACCTGCCCCAGGCGCATCGCGCAAGGCGCCAGGTAGTCCGGCCGCACGGCAGCTGAGTCGATGCCTGATGGATTCCTTTACTCGATCGGCGCGGGCGCAACACCGGTTAAATCCGGCAGGTGGCGGCCGCATCACCGCTTGAACATACGAGGCGGCGGCGCAGGCATGTTCATCCTTAAGGAGAGCAACCGAGAGATCGGAACGCTGTCGGCGCAACAACAGTTCCGCGAAGCATACCTGCGGGCCATCTACATGCACGGGGGGCGTAGCTACAGGGTGACGGAGGTGGCCTTGACCGGCAGCAGCGGTGGCGAGATTGTACTTGAGTCTGCGGACCCCTGGGTGCGGACACGGGCGTCCACATTCACGATTTTGTCGGAACAGGACATTTTTGCCGGATGGCGATGGGTTGGGGACAGCACGGACGTGAACGCGTTTTACGGCAAAGTGCTGATCACTGAGTCCCTGAACTCAGTGCAGGAGGTGAACGAACGGGAGAGGTCCTGGACCAATGGGCCCCACAGAGCAATTCTGCGCAGTTCAGCAACGCGCATGCATTCTGGGTGCAGGAACAACGGCCGCTAGGCGTGTCAGCAGCGGCCATTAACGCGTTCCAACAGTTGCTCCGGGTAGGTGCATTGTTCTCGGTGCCGCTCGATGCCCACGACATATTTCCTCACGCGGTCGCGAAGGAACAGAAGGCCTA
Source organism: Alphaproteobacteria bacterium (assembly GCA_965219135.1). Taxonomy (GTDB): domain Bacteria; phylum Pseudomonadota; class Alphaproteobacteria; order VGEJ01; family VGEJ01; genus CAYUNL01. The sequence continues at coordinate 2,651,883 of CBDCMV010000003.1, forward strand.
TATTGTGGAAAGCTATCCCGGTGGGATTGGAATCGCGAAAAAAATATTGCAGCGCTGGCGCTCGGTTCTGAAGGTTGGTGTGGAGATCGCGTCAGGTTGCAGCTGTAGGGATGGATGTCCGAACTGCATCGTTCCTCCCCGGGCGACGGAGGACATCGACAAGGTGGAGGCTATGGAATTCGCTGAGGCGCTGTTAGACGCGACGCGCAACGACGCGACCGGCGTCTTCCGCGGTGGGCTTTGGGTGCCGGTCACAGCCGCCTAGGTTCGTTATTGGACTTGACGAGAGTTTCAATCAGCGTTCAATCGGGGCGGATGCCGATGCCAACGATCATCTTCTTGCCTGATATGCGATCGGGCATCTAGACCGGTAGTCGCCAAGCCTGCAATCCGGGGTTGGCGCTGGACTCTCCGATCATCGGGTTGGCAATGCTCACAGATGCGGTAATCGTATCGAAATCGCCTGAGTTCCAAGTCTGTAGCGTGCATGGCATCGTTGGTCGCGACCAAGTGTGAGCACGTGCTCACGGGCGTCGTGTCGAACACGACCTGGCTGGCGCCGCAGTCTCGTGTCGTTCCGCTCTCGGGCACGTTTCTGCTCTCTTGGCCCGGCGCGGACGCCCGTCATTGCATCGCAACCAGTCGAATTCAGTACGCCGGGCATCGCCGGGTCAGTTTGGCGTCCCGCCATCCATCGCTCCGCTCGTAGGCGTTTGCGCCACCCCGCGGTGATAGCATGTCAACCGGTCGTCCGCGAGGCTCGGCGTTTCTTCGAGATCGTCGCCTGCGGCCAATGCCGTGACCGCCGCGGGAGCCCGCTTTACCGCCTCCGGAACCGCAAGACGGAGGGACCGATCCGGGACGGGAGGATCGCTGGCAAGTGCCGGAGTCCCCGGCGGTCGCCCACGGTTCTGCCGCTTGGCCCGGCCGAACCGCCGGCGTAGTGTGAGTGTTTGTCCGAACAGATAGCGGCCCGCTCGGAGTCCTCCGGCGGGTCCTCCAGATCGGTGCAGCTTCGCCATCCTACACAGCTCACCGGCGAGCAGTATGTTGCCGCTCAGGGGTGGCGCGACGCCGAACTCGAACGGTGTCCCAACCATCCTCACGGTGGATGCTCGTTTGCGCGCCACGGCACCTGTTGTTTTTCGCTCTAGCCGGATAGAGGCGCGGTTTAGTTTCTCACATTGATTGGTTGGCGGATTTCCCGGGACGGTGGCCGAGTGCGGGAAAGACGCTCCCCGCGGCGCTTTTTTTGATCCTCAGCAAGATCCTCGTTGCTGTTGCAGCGGTGTAGCGGTCCAGCGGTCCGCAGGACGCGTCCACGGCTCCACTGCTTGGCGGCGCCGGGGAGCGTCCGTAATCTCGGCCTCTCGCTGAACGACAAAGAGAGGCCCGGGGGACTCAACTTCCGCCGGGCTATGGCCGGTGCAGCTTCGCTACGAGACGGGGCTTACCGGCGAGGAATACGTTAGGGCCGAGGCGTGGCGCGATGCAAGGCTTGAGCGCTGCCCGAATCACCCGTACGGCGGATGTTCGCTGGCAGGCCACGGCACCTACGCGCGGAAGACCCCGCGCGGCGCGAAGATTGCTCGCTGGTATTGCCGTGAGAGCCACACGACCTTCAGCCTTCTGCCCGATTGTCTGGCGGCGCGGCTGCCGGGAACCCTCGATGCGCTGGAAACGGTCGTCGCCCACGCCGAACGCTCGCGGAGCCTGACGGAGACGGCGAAGGCGCTGCGTCGCGACGCTGTCGACCTCCCCGGCGCCATACGCTGGGTCCGACGCCGGGTCCGTCTCGTTCGCCGCCTCTTGACCTCCGCCGCCGAACTACTGCCCGAACGATTCGCACTCGGCATTGCCGGGCTCGTCCCGCTTCGTGCGCATCTCGACACCGGCAGGGCGCTGGTGGAGTTGCGCCGTCTGCTCGCGCCGCACCTGTCCGTGCTGCCGATGCCGCTGGGCTTTCGCCGGGATCGAAGCCGAGCCTCCGAAGACCGTCCCGGTTTCCAACACAAGTTGGGCCATGACCCGCCGCCTTCCGGCGATTAGCGTCTCGGTCCTTGCGGCTGGAACCGCGGGAAACCGGGCAAGACCGGAGTATGGGAGAAAGACATGACAGTGGCCACTCGACGGATCCCAAACGGCGTGGCGCAGACAGCACAATTGTCCCCGAAGCGCCCGGTGGCGGGTTATCTGCGCTCTGCCACCCAACTCGAAGGAGAGTCGCTCCGCAACCAGCTCGAAGCGGTCGTCCGGTACGCACGCGACCGCGACATGCAGCTCATACGGATCTATTGCGACGAGTGCGGGAGCGGTCTGCGGGCCGGCGGCCGATCCAGCCTCCAGCAGATGTTCCGCGATATCGAAAGCGGCGCAGGCGATTTCGACGCCATTCTGCTCCTCGATCTCAGCCGCTGGGGCCGCTTCCAGAATCCCGACCAGAGCGCCTGTCTTGAGTTCGCCTGCCGCAAGTCCGGCATCGAGGTGCACTATTGCGCCGAGGGATTCGATAATGACGAGACCCCGTTATCCAGCGTCACCAAGAGTCTGAAACGCTACATGGCCAAAGAATACGAACGTGAATCGGCCGCTCGCGAGCGCCATCCTGCCAGCGCCACAGCAAGCGGCGGCGCTACGCACGAAGGCGCCAGCACCGGCAACGGGCGAGAAGAAGACGCCAGCGGATAATCGGCTGCGTCCTGACAGGCCGCAAGCCGACCGACGGCCGAATTCGCTCCATAAATTCATGGTCGATCCCCGACCCGAACGCCCCCATGCCAACCAACTATGGGCGAAGAATTTGCGAGTTCCATGCCGTGCTATTCCCGGCCGGGCCGTCGACAACCGTAGCGCGAAAGCCCGGGACTTCGTCGCCGCAGCGCCTCCGGGTGGAACGACACCGAAGATGAGGCCCAAGTGACCGACAAGCCCCATCCCAAGCCGGATTCGAATTCCGAACAGGCGAAGCCGCGACGGCGTGCCGTCGCCTACCTCCGAATGTCGACTGACCTCCAGCAATACTCGACCGATAACCAGATGGCGGTCATCGAGCGCTACGCCGCCGAAAACGACATGGAGCTCGTCGCCAACTATTCGGACGAGGCGAGAAGCGGCCTGCGATACGATACCCGGCCAGGCATGCAGCAAATGTTGGCCGACGCGCAGAGCGAGGAGTCCGGTTTCGATGCGATCCTGGTCTACGACATAAGCCGATGGGGCCGGTTTCAGGATCAGGACGAGGCCGCATCCCTCGAATTCGCCTGCAGAAAGGCCAGGGTCCAGGTCCACTACTGCATGGATCGATTCGTCAACGACGGCAGCCCGATGTCGACGGTGATGAAGAGCCTCGGTCGGTATATGGCCGCCGATTACAGCAGCAAACTCTCGGAAAAGGTGTTCGCCGGCCAGTGCCGGCTTATCGAGCTCGGCTACCGCCAGGGCGGCATGGCGGGCTACGGGCTGCGCCGCATGCGCATCGACCAGAGCCGCGAGCCGCAGGGCATTCTTGAGAGGGGTCAGCGCAAGAGCCTGCAAACAGACCGAGTAATCCTCGTGCCCGGATCGGAAGAGGAAGTCGAGACCGTCCGGTGGATGTACCGCGAGTTCATCGACGGAGGCAGGCTGGAAGGCGAGATCGCCGCGCTGCTCAACGAGCGGGGCATCGAGACCGATCTCGGCCGTCCCTGGACGCGCGGCACCGTCCACCAAGTTCTGACCAACGAGAAATACATCGGCAACAACGTCTTCAACCGGCATTCCTACAAGCTGAAGTACGAACACAGGAACAACCCACCGGAAGAATGGGTCCGGGCCAATGGCGCCTTCGAGGCGATCGTGGACACCCAGCTGTTCTTCACCGCTCAGGGCATGATCCGCGAGCGCAACCGCCGGTTCTCCGACGACGAGATGATCGACCGGCTCGAACGGCTCCTCAAGAAAAAGGGCTTCCTCTCCGGTTTCATCATCGACGAGGCCGACGACATTCCGTCGAGCGGCTGCTACGCCTCCCGCTTCGGCAGTCTGGCGCGCGCCTATTCGCTGGTCGGCTTCACCCCCGACCGGGACTGCCGCTACATCGAGATCAACCGGACGCTGCGCCGGATCCATGCCTCCGGGGTCGCCAGGGCGATCGCCGAAATCGAGGAGCTCGGCGGCGCCGTCTCCCAAGACGCGGCGACGGACTTGCTGACCGTGAACGGCGAGTTCACGGCTTCGATCGTCGTCGCCCGCTGCCGGCACACCAAGGCCGGTTCCCGCCGCTGGAAGGTCCGCCTCGACACCGGGCTCGCCCCCGATCTGACGGTCGCCCTCCGGATGGACGACGCCAATGAAGCGATCCTCGACTACTACCTCCTGCCGCTTCCAATTCTCGACACGAACCGCATCGGGCTCACCGAAGAAAACGGCCTGATGCTGGATGCCTTCCGGTTCGACACCCTGGACCCCTTCTTCGCCATGGCAAGGCGGGCGCCGATTTCGGAGATAGCACTATGACCGACACCGATAATACCGACACCATTGCGATCGAGACGATCCCGATCGAGCGTATCGCCGTGCTCAATCCCCGGGTCCGGGACGCGAAGAAATTCGCCGAAATCGTCGACAGCATCCGGAAGGTCGGCCTCAAGCAGCCGATCAAGGTGAGCCGGACCCGGGGCGCCGACGGCGAAGCCTCTTACAACCTGGTCTGCGGCCAGGGCCGGATGGAGGCCTTTCGCGCGCTCGAACAGACGGAGATTTCGGCCATCGTTACCGACTTGTCCGAAGAGGACAGCCTGGTCGCGAGCCTTGTCGAGAATATCGCCCGGAGCCAGCCTCTTCCGGGCGACTTGTTCCGGGCGATCGGCGATCTCGTCGAACGCGGCTACTCCGACGCGAAGATCGGCGCCAAGATCGGCTATTCGGCCACGCATGTCGGGAGAATCCGCCGCCTTCGGAAGGCCGGCGAGGAACGGCTGCTGATCGCGGTGGAAACCGGAAAGATGCCGTTGTGGGTCGCCGTCGCCATTTCGGAGGCGGAAGACGACCGGGCGCAGGAAGTCCTCGTCGAAGCGTACGAGAAGGGCGAATTGACACTCAGCCAAATGCCGCGCGCAAGGAGTGCGATCGAGCATCGCGAACGATACGGCAAGGCGCTAAAGCGTGACACCGGCGAACGGAAACCGACCTCGAAAGCATACGATGCACTCGCCCGAAGCCTGAAGGAGGCGGTCAAGAACCACGGTGCGCTGATCGCGAGTGCCGATACCGCCTCGGAACATCTGAGGGTTCTAGTGCAGGGCCTGCGCATGCTTCTGTCCGAAGACCATTTCCTGACCCTTCTGCGCGCCGAGCAGGTGCAGACGTTGCCCGCTCCTCTAGCGCACCTTGTCGAAGCCCGGGAGGAGGCGTGACATGGCCGGCAAGGTGACCGTCGGGTTCGAGCCGGAGAGTGTAACGATTCCGATAACTGACATTCTGCCGCTGAGGCTGGTCGAAGATACCGCCCGCAAACGCCGCAAATTTCGTCAGATCGCTGCGTCCATTCGCGAAATCGGCATCGTGCAACCGCCCATCGTGGCCCGCCGATCCGACGGAAAACACAAATATCTGCTACTCGACGGCCACCTCAGAATCGAAATTCTGAAGGATCTCGGCATCGCAGAGGTCGCCTGTCTGGTCTCTCTCGACGACGAGGCGGTCACCTACAATCGTCAGGTCAACCGCCTCTCGCCGCTCCAGGAGCACAAGATGATCCTGAAGGTCATCGAGCGCGGCGTTCCCGAGGAACGCATCGCCCAAGCGCTGAATGTCAATGTCACGACGATCCGCACCAAACGTGACCTTCTCAACGGCACCTGTCCCGAGGTCGCTGCGCTCCTCAAGGACAAGCACTGCCCCATCAACTCCTTCCAGGCGCTCAAGAAGGCCAAGCCCCTGCGGCAGTACGAGATCGCAAAGACGATGGTCGTGGTCGGCGACTATACGGTCGCCTACGCACGGGCTCTCGTCTCGGCGAGTTCGCCGGATCAGCTGGTGCACCCTGGCAAGGCCAGGGTGCACAGAAGGGTTTCCCCGGAGGAAATCAAGCAGATCGAACGGGAACTGGCCAACCTCCAGGGGGATGTCGAACGGATCGAAGAAACCTTCGCAGCCGACCATCTCAATCTGGTGCTGGCCACCTCGTATGTCCGAACGTTGCTCCGCAACGCCCAGATAACGCGCTACATCGAGACGTATCACCGGCACCTTCTTGAGGAGTTCCAGAAGGTCTGCGACGCGACGGCACCGGCAGCGGAGGCCGCCGAATAACACGGGTTCGGCGCCCGACGCCGAACAGCCGGTCGATCCGCCGCGGCGGGGCAGGGCAATGGATCGGCCGGAATGGGGACCCGGACCCGACAAGCGCGGGGACCGCGGGAGACGCCGCACTGTGGGGCGGATCGAGCGCGGCGGTGGGGATGGCGGCGAACCCGTCCGGAGCCCACCAGGCCGGCCGTCATAGGGCCGGCTGCGAGGGCGGCCGATCCACGACCGCCCTCGTCGCCCGGGATCGCACACGGTCGGGATCGCCTACGCGGATTGCCGATTGCGCCGGACCCCGGCGTGCTGAGCGGGCGCACGCAGCTCGAGTATCTGAAGAAGCTTGCCGCGCGCGCCGGCCACGCCATCGACCTCACGCGGATCACCGCTGCAACGCTTAGTCCGCAGCGCATCGCGGGCCTGGTCGTCGCTCCGGCGGCGGCGCGGCCCGTTTTCGCGTGCGCACATCCGTGCCGAGGCAACGCCCATCCTCGCGCGCGCTTCGCGCCGCGCTCGTCGCCTCGCTCCGCTCGGCGCGGAGCTTGCCCCGGACTTCGATCCGGGGACTTCGCCGATCGCCGGTGCGTTCGCTTCCGCTCGCACCCCTCCGGACGTCTCCGGCATCGCGCTGCGCGCTTCCGCCTTCGGCGCCGTCGCCGCGCCGTTCCGCCGCCGCGTCACGCGCCGCTGCACCATGCCGCGCATGAGTGCATCGGCGGCTGCGCCGATCCCGGCGCGCCCTGCCGCTCGCATCGCTCGCGGCACTTGCGCAGTGCGCTCCGCAGTGCCCGCCGCTCAACCGCCGCGGCGGCTCCGATGAGCCGGGCTCGCCGGCGCCGATTTCCCGAACATTGATGCTGCCGATTCGGCCGTCCTGACCGCCCGGGGCGGCCTTGGGTTTCACACCCGACGCGCCCCTGGCGCCTTGAGCGAGTTCCGACCGGCCCCTCTCCAACGGCGGTTTTCCGTTCCGTAACAGCCTGATAGGCGGACTTCAGGCCGCCGCCGCGACCCCACGCGCGGTCCGCGTTCTCTCCCCCAAACCGCCGCCCTTGTTCCCTCGGAACGGGCGGCGCCCAAGGGAACACTTCGGGAGAACGACCATGCCCATCCATGCCACCATCAACGAGCGCACCCTGCGCCGCACCTTCAGGGAACAGGTGAAGGGCAAGCGCGCCCTCACCGTCCTCGACACCGACCTGCGCGGCTTCGCCCTCAAGGTCTCCGCCAGCGGCAACAAGACCTTCGTCGTGCGCGCCGCGCGCAGGCTCGGCACCGCCGAGACCGTCCTCGGCAGCGCCGGCGAGCTCACCGCGGCCCAGGCGCGCGAGCAAGCCGCCGCCGTCATCGAGGCCGCCGCCGACGAGCGCGAGCACGGCCCCGTGTTCCGCGACTTCGCCGGCGAGTTCATGCGCCGCCACGCGCGGCGCTGGAAGCCCGCCACCCGCGAGAGCAACGCCTTCGTCCTGCGCCGCTACCTCGTGCCGTTCTTCGCCGCCATGCGCGTCGCCCGCATCGCCCGCGCCGACGTGGCGCGCTGGTTCGACTCCATGAGCGCAACGCCCGGCAACGCCAACCGCGCCCTGCCCGTGCTCTCCGTGATGATGCGCCAGGCCGAGCTCTGGGACCTGCGGCCCCAGGGCTCCAACCCGTGCCGCAACGTGCGCCGCTACAAGATGCAGCCCCGCGAGCGCTTCCTCTCCCTCGACGAGCTCAAGCGCCTCGGCTTCGTCCTCGACCATGCCGAGGACGCCCAGGCCGCCGCCGCCATCCGGCTGCTGCTGTTCACCGGCGCGCGGTCCTCGGAAGTCACCGGCCTGCGGTGGGACTGGATACACGGCACCCGCGCCGTGCTGCCCGATTCGAAGACCGGGCCGAAAGCGGTCCAGCTTCCCCCGCCCGCCCGCGCCGTGCTCGCCGCCCTGCCGCGCACGTCGCCCTTCGTCTTCCCCGACAGCTCGGGCGACGGGCCGATCGTCAACCTCGGCCACCGCTGGAGCAAGCTCCGCGCGCTCGCGGGACTCGACGACGTGCGCATCCACGACTGCCGCCACTCGTTCGCCAGCCACGCGGTGATGAGCGGCCTCGACCTCTACACCGTCGGGCGCCTGCTCGGCCATGCCGACACCGCCTCGACCGAGCGCTACGCCCATCTCGCCGACAGCCACGTCCGAGCCGGCGCGAGGCGTCCTGCTGAAGGGCCGCGGTGGTGAACGGCGGCGGCGGGTCGCGCCGGACCTCCGAGCGGTCAAGCGCCGCGACATGGAAGGAACCGCCGCGAATACGCTCTACCGCCCGGTCGGCCATCGTCGCGGTCTCCTGCGACAGCGGCCCGAGCGCGTTGCCGTCGAGATGGCTGAGCCGCGCCGCGAAGGTCCCGCCGGCGACCTCGACCTCCGCCTCCACGGTCCAGTATTCGCGGGGCATGAAGTCCTCGATCGCGGCCTCGCGCTCGCAGATCAGCCGCAGCGCCACCGACTGCACCCGGCCCGCCGAGCGGCCGCCCGGGATCTTGCGCCACAGCACCGGCGAGAGGTGGAACCCGACGAGGTAGTCGAGCGCGCGCCGCGCCTGCTGGGCGTGCACCAGGTCCATGTCGATCTCGCGCGGTCGCATCAGCGCGTCGCGCACCGCGTCCGGCGTGATCTCGTGGAACGCCACGCGGCGCACCGGCCGGTCCCCGATCGCGTCCCGCTCCCGCAGCCACGTCAGCACCTGCCAGGCGATCGCCTCGCCCTCGCGGTCGGGATCGGTGGCGAGGATCAGGCTCTCGGCCTCGGCGAGCGCGGTCCTGATCGTGCCCATTATCCGCCCGGCTCGCGGGGCGGTGCGGTAGACCATTTGGAAGTCGCGCTCGGGAAGGACCGAGCCGTCCTTCGCCGGCAGGTCGCTCACATGCCCGTAGCTCGCGATGACGGTGTAGTCGATGCCGAGCCAGCTCCCGAGGGTCCTGGCCTTGGCCGGCGACTCGACGACGACGACGTGCATGACGCCCCTCCGGCAGGCGCGGCGCCGGCCTGTCGTGGGCCGGCGGTCGGGCAGACCTTCGGGGCACGGGAGACGGCGCGGACCGCGCCGGCGAAGCGCCGGACCGCGCGACGGGCCGCACCCCGGCTGCCTGTCCGCGGGCCGCGGGGCCCGCGGGCGCCGTGCGCACCGCCGAGTCCACTAGGCGGAGGGAAGCCGAAAAGATAAGGGCACCTCTAAGAATTCTCCTTTTTCGGGCGTCGTCGATTTAGAATCGGGTTGCCGATTTGTTGATAGCGGGAGGCGTGGTTGATGGGTCAGATGGGGTTTTTCGATCTTGGGAACCGGTATTCCGGTCTTGACGCCAAGAACGATCCGCTTTTGAAGATCGACGGGGTGGTTCCGTGGGAAGACTTGCGCGCGCGTCTTGAGGCGGTGTGGCGGCGTGCGGACAAGGCGCGTAAATCGCGGGCGGGACGCAAGCCGTGGGATGCGATTGTGATGTTCAAGGCGATCATTCTGTGCGCGCTCTACAATCTCTCGGACGACCAAGTTGAGCATCAGATCCGTGACCGCCTGTCGTTCATGCGATTTCTGGGGTTGGGTCTGGAGGGCCGGGTTCCCGACGCCAAGACGGTGTGGCTGTACCGCGAACAGTTAACGCAAGCTGGCGTGATCGAGGCCTTATTCGAGACGTTCGATGGCTACCTGAAGGATCAGGGCTATCTGGCGATGGGCGGCCAGATCATCGACGCCTCGATTGTGGCGGTACCCAAACAGCGCAACAGCCGCGAGGAGAACGCGCGGATAAAGGCGGGCGAGACGCCGGCAGGCTGGGAGGACAAGCCGGCAAAGCGGCGCCAAAAGGATGTCGAGGCGCGGTGGACTAAGAAGCACGGCAAGAGCCATTACGGTTACAAGAACCATGTCAACGTGGACCGTCGGCACAAGCTGGTGCGGCGCTATCATGTGAGCGACGCGGCGGAGCACGACAGCCAAGTCCTCGACGATATCCTGGATGGGGACAACACGGCTTTGGGTGTGTGGGCGGACAGCGCTTACCGCTCGGCGGAGATCGAGGCGGTGCTGAAGGAGAAGGGGTTGCGGAGCCGGATCCATCGCAAGGGCCGCCGCAACAAGCCGCTGAGCGAGCGCGAGAAGCAGGGCAACAAGACCCGTTCGTCGGTTCGGGTCCGCGTCGAGCATGTCTTCGGGGCCCAGAGCAACGACATGGGCGGGACGCTGGTGCGTAGTGTCGGGCTGGTGCGGGCGAAGGCGCGGATCGGGTTGAAGAACCTCGCCTACAACATGCGCCGCCTGGTCCAACTGGAGCGTCTCGCGGCGGCCGTGTGACGATACTCGGAGAAGGAGACCGCCTGGGGACGGTCTTGTGGCGGAAATAACTCAATTGGAGCGTGGAAGACCCCGAAAATCTCGGCTCCGGCATGGCTGGAGCTGGTGACAGCCTGGTTAAACAATATCCTCCGACAACTCACCAATTCTTAGAGGTGCCCATAATACCGTTCGGGACAAAATGCATACCCGGCGGGTATGGCCGCGAACCCCGGGCCCGCGGAACGCCGCGCCCGGCGGCACCCGCAAACCCCCGTTTCCGCCGGGTTTGCGGCGCGCCGGCGCCCGCCCGGCCCGGCGCCGCCGGGCGGGACCCGCAAGACCTTATCGGCGCCATCCGAAAACGATATGCGACCCGGCGGCGTCCGGGACCCAAGTCCGTACCGGGAGGACAACCCGCCGGGAGACCGGCAACCGGAGCGGACCGTGTTCGAACGACGCAGCGACCTGGAAAAGATCCTCGCCGTCGCCGAGGAGGGCAAGATCCTCGCCGCGGCCGAACGGCTGGCCATCTCCCAGCCGGCGCTGACCCGGGCCATCGCCCGGCTGGAGACCCGTTTCGGCGGCCGGCTGTTCGAACGCCTGCCCACCGGGGTCCGGACGACCCCGTTCGGCGACACCGCCGCGGCGCTGGCGCGCGGCGTCCTGCGCGAGATCGTGGCCGCCGAGGAGAAGCTCCACGCCGCGCACGCCGGCCACACCGGCAGCTTCCGCCTCACCGCCGCCCCCATGTGGATGGAGGCCGTGCTCGGCCCGGCCCTTGCCGGGTTCCGCGAGCGCGCCCCCGGCATCGCCCTGACCCTGCGCGCCGCCCCCTTCGCCGAGGGCCTGCGCCTGCTCCTCCGGGGCGAGGCCGACCTGCACTGCGGCGGCGCCGATCCCGGCGACCCGCTGCCCGCCTTCCTGCGGCGCGAGCGCTTGCCCGACGTCACCGCCGGCATCGTCGCCGCCGAGGGCCATCCGCTGCTCGACGGCAGTCCCGCGCCCGCCGACCTCGCCGCCTGGCCGTGGATCGACTTCGACCCGCCCGCCCTCGACCGCCTGCTGGAGCGGCTGTTCCGGGACACCGGCCGGCGCGCCGCGACCGTGCTGCGCGCCGGCGCCGCCGGCCTGTTCCCGATGGCGACCGGCCCCTGCCTCGCCTGGCTGCCGCTCGACTTCCTCGACCGGCTGGCCTGGCCCCGGCTCAGGCCGTTGCCGCTCGCCTTCGGCCGCCGCCGCTGCCGCACCGGGCTCGTCGCCCGCCGCGCCGCCGAGGACCTGGAGCCGTTCCGCCTGCTCGAACAGACACTGCGCGACAGCGCGACAGCGCGGGGCGCGCCGCCGGCCGGGTAGCTCCGGACCGCTTCTGCTCCCGCACCGGGAGCCGGGCGTTCGACCGCGGCGCCGCTATCGCCATCCCCCGCCGGCCGCCTACCGGCCGACGTACCGGATCCGGTAAATTCTCCCGGCCCGGTCGTCCGAGACCATGAGAGAGCCGTCGGGCGCCTCCAGGATGTCGGCCGGCCGGCCCCACCCCTTCCCGTTGCCGTACCATCCCTGGGCGAATGCCGCATAGTCCAGCGCGGTCCTGTAGTCCTCGGCGAGGCGCACGACGGAGACCCGGTAGCCGATCGTCCCGCTCCGGTTCCCGGGTCCGTGTTCGGCAATAAACACCGCGCCCCGATAGGCTTGCGGCACGTTGGTCCCGGAATGAATGGCGAGGCCGAGCGGCGCCACATGCGCCGCCAGGGCCTGGACAGGCGGCTCGGTATCGCCGCAGCGCCCGTCGCCCCCGAATTCGGGATCGGGCAGTGTGCCGGCATGGCAGAACGGGAACCCGTAGTGAAGCCCCGAACCCGGAGCCCTGTTCAACTCGTCGGGCGGCAGGTCGGGGCCCAGGCGATCGCTGCCGTTGTCGGTGAACCACAGCTCGCCCGTCACCGGGTGCCAGGCGAGACCCACCGAGTTCCGGAGGCCTCGCGCGTAGATCTCGATGCCGGAGCCGTCGCGATGCATCCGAAGGATGGTGCCGTGGTAGCCCTCCGTGCGGCACACATCGCACGGCGCGCCCACCGGGAAGTAGAGAAGGCCGTCCGGCCCGAACTCCAGCACCTTCCAGCCGTGATGTCCCTCGGACGGCAGCCGGTCGGTGACGATCGCGGGAGCGGGCGGGTCGTCCAGTCGCGCCTCGATGTCGTCGAAGCGGAGGACGGTGCTGACGACCGCCACGTAGAGCGCCCCGTCGCGGAACGCGACCCCGCTCGGCATCCGCAGCCCCGATGCGACCTCGCGCACGCGCTCGCCGCGGCCGTCGCCGTCTTCGTCGGTCACCGCGAACACGCGCCCTTCCCGGCGGGTGCCCACGAAGAGGGTGCCTTTCTCGCCCCAGGCCATCTGCCGTGCATTGGGGACTTCCGCGAAGGCCTCGATGGCGAAGCCCTCCGGCAGATGGATGGTGGCGAGGCGATCGTCCCCCTTAGCCGCGGCGGGGCCGAAGAGAGCGGCGCCGAGCAACAGGGTCAGGACGAGGGTTCTCATGATCCAACTCACAGGCCCGATGGAACAATCTCGGCGCCAGCGGTGCAAGAGGGCGCGGCTGCGTCATCGCGCGCCTCAAGCGGTCAGACTATCGAATCCCGCCGATTCCCATGCGATTCCCGGCGCCCCGACCCGATCGCTCTTCGTCCCTGGCGGTGGCGCCCAGGGATGACGGAATTGCACCAGACCCGGGGTGGACCCAGTGCCTGCGCCGCACCTCTCGACAGCCAAGTTGTGGGTCAGAGGGTTTGGCCGGCCCTCCGGGTGATCCATCCGCCAGAAATCATCTAGCCTGAAATCGTGGACGAACATAGAACACATCCCATCTTCAGCCATCTCATGGGAAGCTGGCCAGCCTGTTTCAGTCCGATCGGATGTTCTGAAACCGTGAAAATCTATAGACGTTGTTATGAAGTTTATCTAAGACACTTAGCCACCCGTAGCCATACAGAGTTCAGCGCCAAGTAATGTCAAGGAAAACGATTCGGTACCAACGTAAATGCTATAACTGACTCGTTGCCCACCCACGTTTGTTGACATAGATGTGGGCACAAAACCTGGATCTATGCAGCTAAGGCGGATCAGATTGAGAAGAGAAGCTTCGATTGACCGTTCAGGCATACCAAAACTCTTGGCGATTTCATTCCTCTTGAAAAAGATCTTGTCCGAGGGATTCTTGTGGTGCCTAGCCAGCATTTGAGAATGGCATGTACTCAGAATTCTCACGTCCAGTGGCTCCATCTCGCGCAATAGCGAGACGTGTCGAGCCTTAACGTCTATATCAAATTCGGGATCCATTGCATTAGCCAGCAATTGCGCCCAAAGGGCTTGTAGCTCACAGTCCTCTTCCAATGTTGCGCTCTCTATGAGAGGGATGGCAACCTTGAGAGGGACGATTTTTGTAATGTCGTTTTCGGAGTATCCTCTCTTGCGCAGATGTTTTGCCGTGTTCTCTGAAAGTGTGATGTAGTTCTGAAGGCGAAAAAATTTTATTCTGTCGGCGACAATTCCTATGCTGTCCTCAACCGCTCTCCCAAATATCTTATTCAAAAATCCGCCTGTCTTTTCAATTGCTCCAATAGCCTCCTTTGTCGCGTCCGCTGTTGCACGCACAGCCCTCGCCGTTTCAATTGCCTCGTTCGATGTCTCTTCAGTCACGACAGCGTTCCATAGCCTCGGCTTCACAGAGAGCAATATATCTTTGCTGCACACTGCTGTCTACAAAACAATGAAAATGCCGTTTCAAATCCTGTTCTTGCTGCAATGGTACGCCGAAAGACTGGAATGGCACCCAGCACCGCCGACCCCAGGATCTTCTATCGACGTCACGCCAAGCTGCTTGTAGGTCGGTGGACTTGGCCTGCGCAGCGCGATCCTTCTTCGCCACGCACCATTTGGCTCTGTTACACCGCAAGCCTCCATCGCCAGTCGTCTCCCTTCGGGAAATTAGGAAGCCCGATGGTCGAAGCCAAACTACCATGCACCCACCAATTCAGGACGATCTAACTCTTGTGAGCTTTGACCGATCCAAGCCTCTCCCTCTCACTTCATTCTCTCCCAACATCATTATTGCTCCGATGCCAGGCTCGCTAGTTTCTGCATGCTTGGGACCAAGCGGCAGCGCAGCAGCCTGACACCCCTGATGATCGACCATCACCCATTCCCATGTTTTGCCATCCATTGAATTTTCGCCTCGAGTCCCGATGAGCTCACCATCTACCATGTCGTTCTCGCCTCGAATGTTGCTCACGACCGTAACACCATTGCCAAATTGCGCTGGAACCCAATGGCCAAATGAACCCTGCATTATGTCGGTATTGTCCGGCACGTGGGCCAAGTTCTGTAAATGCTCGATCGATCCTCCGCATGGCAGCAAAATTCCACGGCCTCCTATCTTCACTGACCAGAAGAATGGTTTGATGCCAAATTGGAAGCTGATTAGAATTAGATCTTTCTCTAATCCCGAAACGCTTCCAATACGACTATCCACGATCTTCTTTTCAGGATTCATAATTTGTTCGCGCACCTTGCAAATCGCCTCACTCTCTGCGTACCGGTAGCCATAGCTACCGAGTAACGAAAAGACTAATAGGTAGGCAGATCGCAACAGACTTACGTTCACGTGGTCAGAATGTGGTCACTTTATCCTGATTCCGATTCCTTTGTTCACGTCAAGCCCCGAACCTCCAGGCAATGACCTCAGTTCCATTTTCCCGCGCAATTGTCCTACCTTAGTCGGCATAGGGAACCTTAGTGGTTTTCCTTCTTCAGGACGAAGAAGTCCGGAACGTCTTGCGCCAAAGAGTTTGACTTCTATCTCCGTGCCACGGCCTGACGCGTAGTCATCTATTGCTTTCCTTTCTCGCGCAGCTGCGCGATCAAGAACACTACCGGCATTGTTGCATCGTGAGCAGGTAAGGCAAGCGACCTGTCCTCCCATAGCCTTGGGCGGCGCATGTTCCAAGGTCACTTTTCGTCCCCTCTCGACCTCAATGTCTGCAAAGGCGGTCAGACATATTGGACATTTCGTGTTGCCACGATCAAACAATCTCGAGCGGAGGCGCCTTACGTGTCCAGGTTTCTTGCTCATGTTCGGTCAGAGCCGTTTGAAGTTTACACGCTTTATCGAAACTGCACTCTAGCCTCTGCGCCTAGTGCAGCAGCTTTGCCATCGTACCCGAAAGACCCTGCCTAACCGAATATCCCGGGCGCAGAGTCGAGTTACATGGATGCCTCAATTTTCGGTCCCTCAGATAGATTGGTTCCCTAGGACTAAACAACTTGTTTTGGTCAACTTGACCCAAGTTCTGGCAACGCTGGCTAAGGCGGCTCTGCGCCAGTCTCGGCTTCAGTGACCTATTCGTTCGCGAACACTATCCTGATTGTCCCACCACTGGGCATCCTGGTCGTAGCTGGCTCCGATCTGCGCTAGCATTCTCGCCGTGAAGGGGTGTTCGAAAGCCACTTCTCGGGACCAGCTTCGGTATTGCTGCGCCAGCCCACGTTCTTGGGCTCCGCCTTCGCCTCGCCAAGTCGCCCCGCGGGCGTTCCGGATGCCGACGAGCATGCCGGTCGCAATGTTCTGTGATCCGAGATCGTTGATGGCCTCACGCACGGGCTCGCACGGCCAAATGCCATCGTCTCCGGGCGGGCAATGGGAAAGCAGTTGGCCGATCATTTCGTCGCCGATTTCTGCACGGCCATATTCGCGGGCGAGCGAACGTACTTGCTCCATCCATGCCTTTAGCTGCTTGAGATCGATGCTGCCATCGGTCTGGGTTCCTGGAATTCGGCTGGCACTAGTGAGGAGCGCATACGCGGCGCGCGCGACCGCTTCTCGGTTGTCAGAATTCGGAGCCTGCCATTCGGCCGGGTCTTCTCCACCGTCGTTGCGCCCAAAGGGAAGTGCGAGTGCCTGCATGAACAGCGCGGGCGTCTCCGCAAGCTGTGCCTCCAAATTTCGAATCCCGTGCTTGGATCGGTCGAGCGCCCTGATAAACAGGAACTCAAGCCGGGCGAGATCGTCACGTGACGTATCGCCGCGTTGTTCAAGCGTATCGAGCGCTTGGGATACGTAATGGCCGTCAAGTCTGTAGTGGGCCGGGGGCTCTGCCCCATTGGTTGCAACCTCCGTCAACAGGCGCATCAGCCGGGGAGAATCGATGAGTTTCAAATCCATATGGGCGGCGTGGAATGCGGCACGCGGCCGATCCACTTTGAGCAGTTCGTCCACGAACGCCTCTATCGCAGTCGCATCACTGGGGCCCCAGTGAGGATTCACCTCCTCCCAATATCGCCGCTTAAGGCCCTTGGGCAGTCGTTCAACGTGTTGCCAAGTGCCACCGTCGAAAGGCGCGCAGCGCAGGATGCGAATGCGCGCATCTTCATCGGAGTCAAGGCGCGTGAGCAGCTTTGCGAGAACGGCGTCGCGGTCTCGCAAATTGAGTTTGGCCAGAAAACCGGCGATGCACTGCTCGAATATGTCCCGCAGGTTGTCTGATTGCTCCGCCATAATGTCCTGGAGAAAATCCGTCCTCTGCAGAACCCCGGTGCAGATTTCGGCCATGTGCCACCCCACCACGCGGGAGGCGTTGCCGGATTGGCACAGTTCCTTGATTCCGCCCAGCCCCGGCTCCGCCCACACCTCTTGCAAGGCGTCACGTCGCTGGCGGGCAATGCGCTCCTCCCTTTTCTGGTAATCGAGCTCTTCGTCCTCAATTTCGTCAGCAGATTCATCCACCCACTGGCTCAGGAATAACCATTGATGACGCACTACGGGATTTTGGGATTCGAGCCCTGTATAAGCCTGTTGGGCGCGCTCCCTCTCGGCGTCGTCAATACCGCGGCGCCGGCTGCGCCGGGTTAGGGTGCAGCGACGTATCCGCTCGCGCAACGCCGCCTTTTGGCTATCGGTGGGCCCGGTATCATTCCAGGCGGCAATAAGCTCCCACACCCGGTTGCGGTGGTCAGGACTTAGCGCTTCGAGGCGACCGACCAAATCGCCGAGTGAGTGCTCGTCGTGCACAGACCAGTCAAGCGCAAGCTCTATCGCTTTCTGTTGACTCTGCCACGCTTCGCCGCGCGTAGTGACCTCTCCCGCGTCATAGGCATCGGTGCGCCAGCGCGGCTTATTGCTGTAATCCCCGAGGGTTGAACCCGGATCGAACTGATCGACGCAAACCTGCCAACCGACCTCCGGAAACTTCTTGGTAAGCCTGTCGAGCGCCCGGTTGCGCTGGTCCGGCGAAGCGGCCGTCTGAGGCATCCAGAATCGGAAGATCGATTTAAGCGTGCCCATAGGCTTGTTGGCCCAGTTGTCATCGATCTTCCACGCGCACATTTTGGCGAGGATAGACGTGACACGGACCAGCTGTTCCGGCTTCCAAGCCAGCAATTCGAGCGCCCACAGCATGCCTGAGCGCGGGCAATCGCCGAGAAATCCGGTATCCGCAGGCGCGAACAGCGCGGCAATCTGCGGATCCTCGCTGTCGAGGTCCGCTTCGATGATATTGAGAAACGCATCCGGGGCGGCCTCAGCGTATTGCGGCAGGTCGCTCTTCTGAGACAACCACGTCGACACTGCCGACGGGGGCAGCAGGCGTCGGACGACACCATTCACCTCGGCTTCAAGGTCGATCCCGAGCCGGTCACCAACCAGGGCATTGCCATGCACGGCCAAAAGTACGAGCGTATCGCAAATGCTCTGGCGCAGGGCGGACGAATGATCCCGGCTCTTTCCGTAGAGGTTGGCCGCCCATCGCTGGTCCTCCGGGAGTTCCAACGCGGGGTCCTGTTCTGACAGGACAACTTCAGCAGCGAACAGGAATTTTTCAAAATCCTCCCTCGTAATGGCCCGGTGCGCTGCGTACAGCGCATCAACCTTGGAGACGACTCCCCGGAGATGGCCGATCGACCAAATTGGCGGTTCGTCCATTGTCTGGAGCTGCGCGATCGTTCGCTCGGTGTCTTCATTCGGGCTGTCGGTTAGGCAGATCAGTATCTCCTTGTCCGCCTCGGTGCTGGAATCCCACGCGCCAACGAATATGAGCGGGATCAGCGCCCGCGCGACAGCGCTGTCGTTGGCCCAGGGTGGGACCCTCACGGCCTCAACCTGCGCAAGTCGGCGCCGGAGGATGGTTGGCGAGCGTGCCGATTCCCCTGCGAGCCGGTCTATTCGAGAGTCGTCAAGCCCCGTGTCACGCAGGGCCGCACGGAACGACTCGTAGCCCAACAGGTCAAGCGCGATGTTCGCGTCGTCGCTCACCGTATTGCGTCCGCGAACGATGATGGTGTGGGTATTCTTCTGGAGTCCGGCGAGGGATTTCTCAACCTCGGACGAGGCTACTATCGCAATGAAGTTCGATGATATCTTGGCTATGGTCCTGAAGGACTCAAGCGAACGAATGACGACGGCCCGCTCATAGGCACCGGGGCATGTCTCTTCCAGCCGTTCCAGCGCGCAACTCAGGAAGGCCAGAGCCTCTAAGTTCGAGTCGGCAGTGACGACGAAGGGCCTGGCTGGAGGAGCCTTCAGCCATGTCTCGAGCTGTTCCTGATGTCGTTCGGCGGCAGGAGCGAACAGCTCTTTCGGCAGCTCGGGCTCAGCGACACCCGCCCATTCAAGCCAAATCTGACCAAGCGTCGTGACCTCCTGAGTGGCGCCGCCCTGGAACTCCCGCATTCGGGTCTGTGCCGGGACCGACTGTTCCAGCCATTGTTCCAGGTCACTCGCGTCGAAGGCGCGCACATCCTTCCATTCGTCCCGCGCTTTCTTCTCCTTGGCCCAGCTGTCTTTACCGGTCCAGTTACGCGGCGTCACAAACATGAACGTTGTGGACTTTCGTTCCTTGGCGGGAACGCCGGCGCTACGGGCGCCATAGTCCGCCTCCGCCTTGGTCTGGGGGTTCTTGTCGCACCCAAATTCCCAACCGGATTGGCCGCGCGGTATCCACGGTGTCGCTGATCCGGACGTGACTTGGCCATCCCAGCCCTTCCGCTGGGAATTGTCGAAGGCCGGAAAATCGACCGCGGTCAAATTGCTGCCAGTAGTGTGCACCAGCGTACGCAGCAGCGCCGGGAGCTGCGCCCGCGCATCGAGGCTATCTGCCCATGCCGCGATCTGAAGGGCTGTAATCTGGAGATAAGCAGGCACGTAGGCGCGGACCGCGATATCGTCCTGGCCGGCGCGCGCCACGAATTCATCGTATCGCGCCTGCATATCAAGAAGGGCTGAGGCGTCGACCTGGAACGCTTTCTCGAACCGCATCGCCATATCCGGAGAGAGTGCTGCTCTGCCGTTCAGAAGATTGGATAGGGCCGGTCGACCAACGCCGAGCATTTCGGCGGCGTTCTTCACGGAGAGATTCTCCGGGAGGATCGATTGCCTGATGTACGGTCCTGGATGGCTGGGGGGATCTTTGCGTTGCGATTCCATAGCGTCGACGGCTGCTCCTCGAAACTCATCCTCCACTCAGAGCATCAAACGGCGAGACTTTCGTTGATCGCCTGAGCTTCAGGTCATGTATGTAGCGTGTGACGCAACACGATACAAATGGTTTCTTATGTGAAGGCCGCGGTCGAGTTGCTCTCACGAAGCGACGTGGTCGACAGGTGTCCTAGACCGAGTAGGTGCTTATCGGCCGAATCCTCACCATTGGGTTTTCGTGCTTCGGACGAATCTCAACGCCCACACGTAGCGATTCGGTAGTGCAGGGGAGACGGGCGCTAGGGTTTGGTGCGATGAAGCGGGCCGTGCTTGGATAATATTGGGGCCAGCCGCCCTTGTCCGCCGGGGAAAGGCCGATGATCGATCCGCTGGAGGCTGTCGACAACTTTGTCAAGCCAGTCGCCATGCATGTGCTGCTCGCTCGGGAGCGGCTCGAATCGGGGGTTGCCTACAATCCTGTCTCGGATGAGGTCGCGCGAGACCCCGACACCGGGCCCGCCCCGAACAAACCCGATGAGCGAGGAAGGCCGGAACGTCTTGTCAGCTCCACCTCATCACGGCTTGACCGAATCTTGACGCCCACACTGCTCAGGCAGCGCCACAACTTTGAAAAATTCTGCATTCGGTTTGATGACCGATCCGGGAGTCCCGCCTCTGGGAAGTCGAAGTAGAGGAAAAATATTCAATGATTACGGTAAGTTAGAGAAAATGAATGAGATACACACCGGCTTTGTTCCGGGGCGCGCAGTGCCCATCGACCGCGTATGAAACGCGAATCTCTTCCGTTCCGGCCTTCCGGTCTGGGCTTTCCATCCCAGAGTCGGGCGGGCCAGATGTCCACACTCGGGCCAAAATCCAACCTCTCCGGCGGCCGCGCGCCAATCGCCCAACATCAAAACTTCTACGGCGCACGCTCCTAGTCACCCGAAACTGAAGTTAGTAGCATAATATACTAACCATCGGAGTTGGATTTTGGAGGTCTTTCCGATGGCCCGTAGCATTGGCCGGCCGATGGCGGTCCTGCTTCTGAGCGATGAAGAACGGTCGTATCTTGAGCGTCAGGTTCGACGCCGCCGGGTCGCGCGCTCGATCTCCGAATCGCTGCCGCATGATCCTGCGCTGCGCACACGGCCTGACGAACAAGGCGGTGGCAGCCGAACTCGGCGTGCACGAGCACACGGTCGGCAAGTGGCGCCGCCGCTTCCTGAAGGAGCGCATCGAGGGGCTGTCGGATGAGCCTCGGCCGGGACGGCCGCGGACGCTCACGGACGAACAGGTGGCCGAGGTCATCGAGCGGACGCTGGAGACGACGCCGGCCGTCGTCCTCAAGTTGACTTAGCGGCTTCAGTTTAGCGGTACCGTGCCGATGATCGACGTCCAGGCATATGCGGAATGGCTCTCGGAATAGCCATGCAAGTCTGGAGGGCGAAGTAAGGACCGCCTTTGGGCAGCTCGGTCTCAACGCCGCTGAAGTGAAAGCCGACAAATCCCGGATTCTCTCCAGGTCCTTCCAGCACTGGTCGGCATTCCACGACCGCTTGACCTCGATGACACAGGTCGATCGCTCAGATCTACGGGGCGGAAGCGTTTTGTGCGTCTTCGACTCCGGTTCACGACCGCCGCGGGCGCCGGGAGCCGCGGCGCCGGTCCAATCGGCGGCAAGTTCCGCGCGGTTTACCGGTAGTCGCCGCCGCTTCGAGGTCCCCGCCGGCCTCCGGACGGCGGCAAATCCTACGCGCCGGGTCTGGCCCGCTCGTGACGGGGGGCGAATCGGACTGCTTGCCGGGCAGTTCCGGCGCCATGTGCGAGACGTCGCGGCGGATTTGCTCGATTTCCTCCCCGCGTCCGGCGGCGATCATGTCGCGCGCAATGGCCTGCGCGGTGAACAGACAGGACCGCGCGACGCGGATCTCAATCTCGGTCCGCGGCCATTCCGGGCCCTCCATGGCCTGCAAGGTGGCCTCGATCATCAAGCGGCTGGGCGAGATTCCGCGCCGTTTGGCGGCTTGTTCTATCCGCTCCCAGTGGTCTTCGTCGACGCGGATGTGTTTGTTCAGGGTCTTTGCCATGACGTTGTCTCTCCTCCGCGCCGTCTCCGGCGGCCGGTTCCGGCGCATTTTCCGTCGCGACGCGGGCAAGGCGGGGGCCGGTTAGCGGAGAACCCGTTGCCGCGGCGAGGCGACGGCCGCCCCGCTGTTCGCTGTTGGGGGACCGTCGCAAATGCCACCATTCATAGCCGTGCGCACGTGTGACTGCGACGGTTTTGCGACGCACGCAATGAAAACAGCCCAGTCCCGCGCCCGCCGGGATACGCCGTGATCCCGCTGGGCTGCCGCACAAGTCATTGATATTTCACCATCTATCATGCCGCAACCGTCGATGCGACGCAAAAGCGACGCACTTTTCCCGGCTCGACACAGCTACGATTCGGCGGGATTTATCATAGTTAGAGGTATGCCCTGCGCACGCCTGAGCAGACATGACACATAGCCGCATCCTGATGCGTCAGGTGTGAGGACCAACCGCCTCCGGCGTCCATGAAGGCACCGAGAAGCGGCATCAACGATAGGGGAAACGGTGCCGGCGAAGCCGGCGGATGGGAGCCGCCGCGGCGATTGAGCGGCGGGCGGTGCGGACACTACCGAGAGCCGTAGTGCGCGGCACGGTGCCGGCGGTTCCGGCGGCGGCGCCCGCACTTGTGCGGGCACGAGTGCATGGCGCGGTGCGCGGAGTTGCCCGCACTTCTCGGGACACTCGTGAACGGCGGAGTGCGCGAGCCGGTGGACGGCGAAGCCGACACCGGCGCGGCGCGAAGTGTAGCGGCACCAAGCCGAGGCGATGCCCGCGGCCGGCGCAGCCGGCCAGGGCGAGCGAGGCGAGGACCGCGACGAGCGCGGCGCGCAGCGCCGATGCGAGGATAACACGGCGAGCGTCGGATGCGATGACCGAAGCGGGACGACCAAATCCTTCGCACCGAGATCGGCACGACGGACAGGCATCCGCACCAGCATCACCGCCACCATGGTCGCCGTCGGCATCTGCGCCATTGTCGTCATCACCGGCATCGCGATCGGCATCAGCATCATCGGCATCGTCATCGGCACGTGTCGAGCATCTTCGCCGGCGGCGGCGACGCGGTGAACACGGATGCCGGCACGGGCGACCGCACCAGCGAGAACACCGCTGCCGGAACGCTGAGGCACGAGGTGAGGGCGCGCGTGCCGGCGGTGATGACGCGGCAGTTGCACGAGATGGTGCGCGGGAAAAGCGGCGGAGCCGCCGCGGAGCGCGGCGCGCGATGCGCGACGCGCGAGCGAAGGCGGGCGCCGACGGTGGCGCTGCCCGTGTCGTCGACGGTCGACAAGCGGTTGCCCGGATTTCGGTTGCCGGAAGGGATAGTCGCTTTGACTGACGGTGTTATTCGGCGCGCAATTTTATTTCCGCGCAGAATAACAGTCGAAGATCAGGTATTCGCCCAATTCGACGACTTCCGCCAGGTCGCAGCCGCGCCGGAAGGGGTCGAGCCGGGAGCGGCCGATGAGCCGATTCGGGGCCCCCTGGAAGTCGCCCCATTTGTAGTAATTGGTGAAGCTCGCGGCCGTGATTCGCGCTCGCGTCGACAATGTCCGCAGCGCCTCCATGTCCGCCTCGCCAAGCGGGCGGTGACATTGCCGAAGTTTCCGCTCGGCACCGCGAAGACGATCTCCCGCGCCGGTGCCCCCAAAGCGACCGCGGCGTGGAAGTAGTAAACGATCCGGGCCGCGGCCGAGCTACAGCAACGATCCGTTTCTGCGCGGCATATTCGGCTTGGGTGGACGGCCGCCACCGGAGAATCCGCCGGCGGGGGCCGCCCACATTTCAATTACGTCACAAAAACGTCTGACTTGCGTTCGGTCTAGCGCCTACCGGCAGCCGCGCCGGCGATCACCACATCGACGTTTTCTGAGGTGACGATGCCCGGACCGGTCACAATATCGGCGCCGGGCATCAATCCCCAATCGACGTAGGCACGCGCCAGAATCGCGGCCAAATAGCCCTGCAGGTACGGCTGCTGATCGATCGCCGCGAGCGTTGTGCCCGCCTTAATGGACTCGGTGATCTGCGGGTTCAGCTCAGACGTCACCAGGCTCGAGGTTTCGATCCGTCCGGTGCGTGTCAAGACTGCGAGCGTTGTGTCGAAGGTCGCGCTGAACGTGAAAAAGGCGTTGGCTTCGGGGTTGGCGACAAGATAGGCCCCTAGCGCGCCCTCGGCGTTGGCCACGCCGCCGCTGACATCGAGCACGCTGGTCTCGATGCCCTCCTCCGCCATGCGATCCGCGAAGCCCTTACATCGGGACTCGAGGCCGACGTGGCCGGGGAAGGAGTTGAGGCACACCGGCTTTATCACCGGCTTGACACCACGCTTGATGACCTGATCAGCCGCGGTATACCCCATTCTCTCCGGGCTTTCGCCAATGTAGATCAAGTAATCCAGCCCACCTTGGTCGGGCGCGACGTCTTCGACGTTGATGGCGATGATCGGAATCCCCTTGGCCCGCGCACGCTCGACGGTCTTGGCCATCATCACCGGCTCCGTCGCCGTGATGATCAGAAAGTCCGGCTCTTCGGCGACCGCCGTTTCCATGCGTTCGATCGTCGTCATCACCGAGAAGTCGACGTCTTGGGTCCACTTGATGTCTATGCAAGCATCACGCGCGCCTTCCCTGGCGCCGACCTCGACGGTGGACCAAAAATCCATGGCGATGGCGTGCGTCGCGAAGTAAACCAAAGCGGGTTTCCGCCCTTCGCAGGCGTCCTCGCTGACGGCAAATATTCCGCCCTCGGTGTGCGTTCCCTGCGCATGTGCGCCGCTGGCGAAACCCGACATCATGAGGGCCGCCACCCCGGCAACCGCCCATTGCTGGCGGCTTGACATTCCTGGTGTACGCATAGTCATCCTTCCTTTCCTCTCCCAGTTATGCGCTCGAACGACCGCTTGCCTTGCCGCAGCCGTCCGGGCCGCTCGACGAGCCACTAGGCTCGGTTCGTGCTCCACTTCTCCCGCATCTTCGCGTGCGCCTCCGGCGATCCGTCGTGAAAGGTGCCGAACCATCGGTCGAACGGCACACCGATGTTACTATAGTTGCACTCGAAGTAGCGGTGGTGAAGGTAGTGGAAGAAGCCACCGGTGGGAACTCTGGCCTTCTTGCTCAGGACGAACTGGTCGAATCCGGAGTGTCCCGGGACGGGCGATAGCGCCGCGTGCTGCAAGTTGAACAGCACATGGATCGGGTGCGACGGTACGATCCAGTAAAAGAGTACGCTCGAGAAGTAGATGATGTGCTCTATGGGGTGCATCGCCAAGCCCGACCACGGACCGACGTTCACGTTCTTGTGGTGCAGATAGTGAGCGCTCCGGTAGAGCGGCTTCCAGTGAACGAGGCGGTGGGTCCAATAAAAGTGCACTTCCCGCCACAACGGGACGGCGAGCAGCATGAGAACGAAGGTGACGGGCTGCGTTTCCCAGTCGACGTACGGGACGAAGCCGTTGGCATAGCCCCACATCATCAGCGCCTCGTAGGCCGTCCACACGGTGCAAGCGCTGGCGATGTTCCAGAAGATGTTGTCTCGCAGCTGATTGCCCAACAGGAACGTCGGGCTCTTCTCGTGGAGCCACTTCGGGTTGAACTTGTGCTCGGACCCTTGGATCCTGAAAGTGTAGAGCCTGAGGTGCCAGCCCCCCACCCATAGCACCAGGAGCGCGAGATTGCGGAAGTAGATCTCGGCGATCCAGTCGATCCGAAATTCGACCATGCGCGAGAGCTCGGGGGTGAGATAGGCCCACGCGGCGAGAGCGATCACGAAATAGATGGCGTTCCAGGTGAACAGGTATCCGGGGTAGAAGACGATCCACTTCAGAGTGGCGAGCGGGCGCGGAGGCCACACGAAAACCGGGGCAACCTCGGGGCGTTTCGCTGGCTGCCATTCCCCCGGGGAATCTCGAGTACCCTCAACGGCTTCAGACATTGGCCTAAGTGTGCTCGCTCCGACGCCGCAGCACAAGCGATGCCATTGGCCTGCCCCCGATTAGTGGTCCAGCGCTTAAGTTAGAGTTTGGCAAGATGGTTTCTGGGGCCGGCGGTCTGTATCCGAGCGAGCTATGCGGCCGGATGGTATTGTAGTGATGCCGCCATCGTTCGATCAGCACTTTGGCCTCCTTCAGTGTAGAGAAGATCTCCGTGTTCAGGATTTCGTCCCGGAGCTTTGAGTTGAAGCTCTCGTTGTATCCGTTCTCCCAAGGTGACCCGGGCTCGATATAGAGGGTCTTGACGCCGATCCTGCCGAGCCAGTCGCGGACGGCATGAGCGGTAAACTCTGAGCCGTTGTCGGAACGGATATGATCCGGCGGGCCATGTTGGACGAAGAGCTCGGTCAGACAATGGAGGACATTGTCCGAGTTCAATCTTCGCTCGACGACAACGGCCATGCACCGCCTGGTGAACTCATCGATCACGGTGAGCATGCGGAACTTCCTCCCATCGTGTGTTCGATCCATGACGAAGTCATAGGACCAGACGTGATTGGGCCAGCACGGCCGCAGACGGATGCAGGATCCGTCGTTGAGCCACAGCCTGCCCCGTTTCGGTTGCTTCTGTGGGACCTTCAGCCCCTCCCGCCACCAGATGCGCTGGACCCGCTTGGCGTTCACGTGCCAACCTTCGGTCCTGAGCAAGGCAGTGATCCGCCGATAGCCATATCTGCCATACTGGCTGGCCAAGCGGATGATCGCGGTCGTGAGTGCCTCTTCATCATCCCGACTACGGGGTCTCTTGCGCTGGGTTGAGCGATGTTGGCCTGCAACAGCACAGGCACGTCGCTCGGAGATTCCCAGTTCGGCCTGGAGATGATCAACACACCGCCGGCGACGGGCGGGGCTTAGCAGTTTCCCTCAAGCGCCTCTTTCAAGATCAGCTTATCCAACGTCAGATCCGAGATCGCCTTCCGGAGACGGCCATTCTCCTTCTCCAGGTCCTTCAGACGCTTGGCCTGGTCAGTACGAAGGCCGCCATATTCCTTGCGCCAGCGATAGTAACTCTGCTCCGATACGCCGAGCGTGCGACAAGCTTGACCAATGGACTGGCCCTGCGCCAAGGCCACCTCGGCTTCGCGCAACATGCTGATAATCTGTTCCGGGGTGTAGCGTTTACGGCTCATTTTGTCCTCCTTTCGAGGGGGCAAAACGCGCCAAACTCTCTTAACAAATCTGGACCACTTTTAGGGGGTCACTCCAAACCAGCCGCATCATGAGGCCGGACAGATGACCGCACCTGACCACATGCCCCGAGACGTTCAAAGAAATGCTTGCATCAACGGAGGCGTCCACAGATGCTTGCATCAACGGAGGCGTCCACAGATGACCCCCCCCATGATTTGTGCCCATGAACGCGCCGTTGGCAAACCCAACGCATGAGCGATATTGCCGGAGTCGCTCAGGCTGTCCCCGAACACGACAAACGAACTATACTCCTGCGCCCGCCCCAGCCGCGTAGCCGACAACCGCGACGAGAACGCAGAGAACGTGGAAATTACGAAGCATCGGAAGGTTTCTTCTTGTGTCTTGAGCAGTATCCGGCTGGCGCGGCGTCAACCAGCGAGAACGTCAATTCGGCCTCCGGCTCGCGATCCCTGTCCGAACTGCCCAGGCCGGCGGTGCAGCCGGTCCATCGCGGCCCCGGCGGCGGCCTGCGCCCCCCGGACTGCCGGCCCGCCGGAACAGCGCTTCCACCTTGGCGAGCTTCGCCCTGAGTTCCCCGTCATCGACCATCGCAAACCGCCAGACCGGATCGGACCTCCGACAATACCATCGAACTCCAGCCTCGCTGTCTATGCCAAGATCGTGGCAAGACGGGCGAGCACCTCATCCATGATCGGCTCCGGGACGGTTTCGAGGCGTTTCCCGTTCCGGGCGGCAAGATCGAGGACGCGAGGCTGGTCGCAGCGGATCACCCCGGTCGTCCGGATGCCTGCGTCGTCGAGCGAGACCGCGAACCCGCGCCTGCGTGCGAAGCTCCCACCAGTGGTGATAGGCAGAACGACCGGCGTCCCAGTCAACTCGTTGAATCGTGCCGGGGATACGATCACGACCGGCCGGGTCCCCTGTTGTTCATGGCCGGCTGTGGGATCGAGGCTGACGAGCCAGATCTCGCCGCGCTGCATTACAGCAGTTCGTTGCCGACCGGCTTCGCGTCGAGCCAAGCTCGATCCCCGGCGTCGGCGGGGGCGGTCTCGTCACACCGCGCCAGAAGTTCATCAAGCGAGTAACTTGGGCGTGTCCTCGGCGCGACAATCAGGCGACCGTCCTCAATGCCGATATCTACCTTGGCGCCGGCCCGGAGCTTCAGGAGATCGAGCAGGGACGGGGGCACGGCGAGCATGACGGAACCGCCGACCTTGCGCAGATTCGTGGTATGCATGCGCGCCTCCAACGTTTTACCCTAATATAACAACCATGCCCGCCGCGGCAAGGTCCGATAGATACCGGACAACTGACATGACCCTCGCGGTGAACGATCGATCCCGGCTTTGCAATCGAAAGGGATACTAGTCGTTCCGTCAAACCGTGGTGGTCCGCACGGGTGAAGGTAATAAGCGGCCACTGAGGGGGGAGTGCGGTCGGTTGCACGCGCCGGCCTCAGTCGCCGGCCGGACGATTCCACGGCTCGGCGTTACCAATACGTCCGGTGGGGGCGTATGATTTCCGAATCTCAAAAACCCGGGCACTGTCGGATTCGAGCGACATGCGCGCGCAGGGGTACGCGGCAGTTGGAATTCAGCCGCTTCCAGAGTGCTGACGGAGAGCGAATTCAAGTGCTACCGGAGCTCCCAGAGGGTGGAACAATATATCAGTATATCAGTGGGTTAGGAGAGGACTTGGTGGGTGCAGTGGCTCTGCTGCTGCGAGGCTCTCCTTTGCTCCAGAAGCGACCCCGAGACGAGGCCCTCTTACACCGTGTATATAGCACCAAACGTACTACAGCGTCGACCGCACGTCCACTAGCTTATCCAACGATCTCCACTGTGTCGATACAGGAAAATGATGTTCCCGCGTGGGCCACTTCACCGAAGAGCAAACTCGGTTTCTGAGCTTCGGACCCAGACGCGGAGCTACCCAAGCTTGACGTTCCCAGCCCTACGAATTTCTCATTCCCCTATACCCCTGTTCCCGAAGGCTCAGGTGGGCCACACTTAAACACAGGCCTCCCGGCGAATGCAAGCGCCAACTTCAAAAGGATGTCGACAGGTTATGGGCATGCGGCGACATAATGTCGTGATCCAATTTCCGTGTCGATTTCCTAGCAACGCAAGCGAAGCAGGGAAGTGGCGCTTCTACCGGTCGGCTGGTCGAGAACCGACAAACCGGCAACACGCCGACAGACACGACCCGTTAGAGCCCAGCCAACGGCCCATTCGGGGTGAGTGTGCCAGACCAACCGTTCGCGGCAGGGCTGCTCCCGTCAGCCGGCACGCCGCGGTCAACCGAGTCGGTCCTGGGATTTTACCGGCGTGCCACTATGCGGTGCGGGAGGCCGCCGATTCCTTGACCGAATCGCGCGCGAGATGGGCATAGCGAGCCGTCGTCTGAATCTTGGTGTGCCCCAGCAACTTGCCGAGTAGCAATGGCCAGCTTCCCTTGAGCGAGCATCCGTCATTATTTAATATTCTATATCAATAGGTTATGAATATATTTGCCGCTCCGGGCGCTCGTGCCGTTTCGAGCCGGGTACCACTTGGGTACCATTTCATTTCCAACCCAAGCGCATCGTTGTCCGGTTTCTACGTCGATTTCGTGCCCATTTTCGGAAGCGACCGATTCCGGCAATTCTACGCGGGAGTACTGAATTCACAGCTGCAAAAAAAGCTGCCAAACCTCCCCAATGTTGGGGACGCGCGACGGCGCGTGGTTCGTCTAACCTTTCATCCATCGTGCATCGCCGTCACCGGGAGCGGACCTCCTCCATCGTGTGTCGATGGCAAACGAAAACTGGACATTTCTGGCAATCGAAAATTGAATACTTTGGGCGTGGGGGCGTACCCCCAAGCGGGTGTTGGGCTCGGTGGAGCTGTGGGTAACTGGCTTGGCGACGCGACCGCCGACGAGTCTGGCGGCGACAAGCCAGTTATCCACAGCGGGCGGGCGGCACGGTTGCCGTTTTGGCCGGCGACCACTACGCGGCCCTCTTGCGGCGCCGATCCGAGCCGGCCTGCAGCAGGTTCTGATGATCGCGCATCCTGTAACTGTTCCCGCGGATGTTGACGATATGGCAATGGTGGACCAGACGGTCGATGAGAGCGGCCGCCATCACTTCGTCGCCGAGCACGCCGCCCCAGTCCTCGAAGCCCTTGTTCGACGTCAGAACCGTCGACGCCTTCTCGTGCCGGGCGTTGATGAGCTGGAAGAAGAGCACGGCGCCGTCCTGGTTGACCGGGAGGTAGCCGATCTCGTCGACCACCAGGAGCGCGGGATGGGTGAGCACGCGCAGCCTGCGCGACAGGTTGCCGGCGGCCTTGGCCTCGGCGAGGGACTCGATCAGCCCCGCGAGCGTGCCGTAATAGACGCGGCGTCCGGACTGCGCCGCAGCGATGGCCAGGCTTATGGCCAGGTGAGTCTTGCCCACGCCGGGTGGGCCGAGCAGGATCACGTTCTCGCGTCGATCGAGGAAGCCGAGCTCGTGCAGGCTCTCGATCTGCTCGCGCTTGATGCTGGGCTGGAAGGCGAAGTCGAACTGCTCCAGCGTCTTGACCGCGGGCAGCCGCGACGAGCGCATCGCGGTCTGGAGTCGGCGGTTGTTGCGCAGCACGATCTGGGCGTTCAGGAGCTGCTCGATGGCCTCGGCCGCCGAGATCGTGCCGCCGTCGGCCTCCGAGAGGATGCCGTCCACGGCCTCCAGCGCGCCGGGCATCTTCAGGTCTGCCAGCATCGCCCGCAGCCGGTCGCGCCGTGTCGGCGCCGGGGCCTTCATTGCAGCGCCTCCGCATAGACCTTGAGCGGTCGCCGCTCGACCTCCACGGTTGCCGCAAGGCGCCGCGGCGCTGGCTCCGGGGCCTGGCGGATGCCGAGGCGCCGGTAGGGGCAGTTGGCCAGGGGGAGAAGCACCGCCCGCTCGTCACGCTCGAAGCGCTCGACAGGGGGCTCTCCGATCGTGGCGTGCCGGCGAACGTTGGCCGTGCCCTCCAGCCAGCGCGCGGCCTGCTCGTTGAGATCGTTGTCGTTCGCGAACTCCCGCCCGTAGAAGAAGCTCTCGCGGATGTAGCGGATCGGGCGTTCGACCTTACCCTTGGTCCGGGCCCGGTAGGGACGGCAGGAGCGGGGAAGGAACCCCCAGTGCGCGGCAAAGCGCAGGAACTCCGTGTTGAGCACCAGGCCGCCGCCGGCGGCGCGGTCATCGGACAGCACGACGGCGCGCATCTGGTCGAACAGCAGCTCGTCGGGAACTCCGCCGAACGTCTCGAAGGCGCTCTCCAGCCCTTCCATCAGGATCGGCATCGTCTGACGCGGGAAGAAGCGCAGCCAAAGCAGCCGGGAGTAGCCGAGCACGACCACCAGCGCATGGCGCCGGCCCCAGGGAAGCGTGAACGTGCCGAAGTCCACCTGGCCCTGCCGGCCCGCCGGCGTCTCGAACCGGACCACCGGCTCGACCGGCTCGCACGGCCGGGCAACCCGCACGTAGTTCCGCACGCTCTCGTAGCAGCCCGGATAGCCCGCGGCGCGGACCTCGTCGAACAGCCGCTTCGCCGACAGCTTCGGAAACTCCTCGAGGCGCGCGTCGATGATCGCCTTGTAGGGATCCAGTTTGTGAGCCACCGGAGGGCGCGGCGAATACCCCCTCGGACCGGCGAGCAGATCCCGCTCCAGTTGGCCCGACTTCACCCAATGGTGGATCGTCGTGCGACTCACCCCGAAGCGACTCGCCAGATCCGCCTTCGAGACGCCCTGGTCGAGATAGTGCTTGAGCAACATCCTGGTCTCCCATCCGTGCATCCGCGCCCCGCATCCAGCTCTGTTGGAAAAGCCCACAGAGCGGGACGGGAACGCCGGAATCGACAAGCCAAAACTGTTCAGTTTTGGATTGCCACGAATGTCAGATTTACGAATGCCACCAACATCGTGTCTACGTGATCTTCGAGGAATCCGATGGCCGCCTGTGGGCCTCCAGCACCAGCATGATGGCGCCGGACCTGAACAGCGCTGACCTGTTCGTGGACCGGCTCAACGAGACGCTCGGCGTCGACAGGGCGGAGTGGTCAGTGCTCGCGGCCCGCGCATTCGCGGTCGGTTCCGAACCCCCGCCCGGCGACGAATCCTAAACTTCCGCTGCCTCGGGCCCGCAAAACCGCCAGCCGCTGCGGCAATCCTGACCCGGGAGCCGGCCGACTCTCGCTCATTGAAACCCCCACTCGCCTCGACAACGGGCCGACGGGTCGGCGAACGCGCCTCCGCAACCCAGCCGACGACCCATCGGGTCCAGCGGGCGAGGCCTGCGCTCACCAGCCGTCGGGCTTCGATATCCCGCTGCCCGAAAGGGTGCCGGGGAGCCGCGCCGTCTTCGGCATCGCACGATTGCCGGGTCGCTCGTACTTGCCCTCGTCGTGCGTGGTCGACCCCGTCGACTGGCCCGTGACTATTGGGCCGCGTTTCGGAACAGCGATTGAAACCTAGGGTCGCGTTCGACCTCCGGGATTGCTTCTCTCATGTCATTGAGTACTTCGCGAAGCGTGGGCCGATGCTGACGAGGAAGGCCGTCGGGTCGCACCACCGTTGCGAGAATGTCGAGCGTCGATGCGGGATGCTGCCTCGCATGTCCGCTCTCCATAAGGCGGAACAGATCTCCTTCCATGGGTTGCAGATAGCCGAGCGACCAGACGGCGGCCTCGGGGAAAGCGTCCCCGGACTCCGCGACCAGTTCCACCATTGCCTTGGAAACGCCAGCGGTGTATCGCACCGGAGGCTCCGGCCAAAATGCCTGGAGCCACGGCTGCACTCGTTCGTTCCAGATCTGCGCTCGCTCGGCAGGCTCGCCCTTCAGTCGGTCCCTCAGGCTCGCGAGCACCGTCTTCAGGGCCTCCTCGGACATCGCGTCCATCACGCCTTGTACTTCTTCATTCGTCAACTCGTTAGGAGCTTCGAGGCAGATCGTCATGAACAAGAGGGTGAGATTGTGCTCGGCGCGAGGGGTCATCTCGCCGCCGCGGAGCACTTCGAGGAAGGATCCCTTAAGGACGTGGAGAAGGTTCGGTCCGATCGTTCGCGACCAGCCGTAAGCGTACCAGAGGTTTGGTGCTTCGCGAGCCTCTTCCGGGTCGAGCAACGGAATCAGTCGCTCCTGCACCCACTCCGGATCGATCGCGAAGAGGTAGTAGAGTCTCGTCGCGAGCATGACGCGCCCGAGGTGTCCGCCCGGGTCCCTGGCGACCGCATCGAAGTACCGCCGAAGAGGTCCCGGTAGGCCCTCTCCGATCTGCGGCTGGTGCTTGTTAAGCCGAGCCAGCGCCGCGTCCGCAAGTTTCCCGGCTGGGTCGTTCAATGCTTGCTCGAGCGGCTCCTCCGCAACGGCGAGTTCCGGTGGCGCTCGCCTGCCCGGAATCCTCCAAGCCCTAGCCCATAACACCGCGAACTCCGGCTCGCGATCGCCTTCGTACGCGTTCGCAAGTCCCTTTACGAGGTCCGCGAAGGCGCTTCCAATCTCCTCGTACAGTTCATCGGGAGCATCGGAAAGGATCCGGGCAACTTCCTCGTGCAGGCCTGTGTCGGCACCCGGTTCGTCAGGTGGGCCGGGAATGGACCACAGGAATTGCTGCCAGAAGACCGGGGGCCACCGTCCTTCCGTTCCAAGCTGCTCGAGGGCTTCTAGACTTTTCGGGCTGCGTGCTGGCGAGGCCCCGGAATTCATCAGGCCTGATGTTCTCGTCCCTGATCGCCGCCGCGATGTCCGCAGCCGGTCCGTCGCGCAGATCCCTAGGTGCAAACTCCTCGTCGCCGATCCACCTTGCTCCCTCGCGCCATACGGTGAATTCGTTCCGCTCTTCGTCCACCCCCGGCTCTGGCGGTTCCAGCACTTCGGCAAGGGTCCTCGAGCGCTTGTCGAGCCGCGCGCCCGATACAGCGAGCTTGTGCAGGCGAAGCGCCCTCTCGCGGTGGATCCACGCCGGGTAGTTCGGTGGGAGCCGTCTCGGCTTGCGTCCGGTACGGGCCGGTCTGGCTTCTGCTGCCGAATGTTCCGAACCCCGCAACCCGGACCACCTCGCCATCAGCAAGGGCCTTGCCGATGATCGCGAACACACCGTCCACCGCGTCCTTGGCGGCCGCCTTACCCAAGCCGGTCCGCGCCGCCAGCCGATCGGCCATTTCCGCCTTGTTCATTCGTTCTCCATCCCCATCGCCAAGTCCCGCACCTCGATTACCCGTACGGCGTTGCGCCGGTCAACGGCGGCTCCCGACGAGACCGTGCATCAGGGGCGAATTCGATTCCCGTACCGGCCTTCTCGCCGGCCAGCCATTCGTCCAGCTTCGACCAGCGCCGGCGTTCTCCGTCATGACCTGCACGGCGTCCACGCCGTAGGTCCGGAATATCCGCACCGCCCGCGCCGTGCCCACGCCGTGGCTGTGCAGGAACACCATGATCTCGCGCACGACCTTCTGCTCGGCCCAGGCGTCGGTGATCCGCTTCGCCCGTACCCTGCCGATGCCGGTCACCTCGCGCAGCCGTTCCGGCTCCGCCTCGATGACATCGAACACCTTTTCGCCGAACGCACGGACCAGCTTGCGGGCGTAGACCGGGCCGATGCCCCGGATCATTCCCGAACCAAGGAACTCGTGTGTCGATCGATATGGTCAAGCGGCTTCTTCCACTGTGACCACCAGGCGCTTGCGGAAGCGGGCCAAAGCTTCCTCAAGCCTGCCGATCTTGGTGGCATGGCGGGGGTCGAGCATGCGGCGGACTTCGCTTTCCTGGACGCCCATGGCCGCCGCGAAGGCGCTGTTGGACAACCGCTCTTCGCGCAGGGCCTCGTAGAGAGCCGCCTTGGCGGCCAGGATCGCGCCGGGAACCGCCGCCGGCCGGCCCCTGGCCGGGCTCGGCGCCGGTATCTCCTCGCGCCGCGCGATACGGCCCGCGAGCGCTTCCTCCAGGCAGTCCGCGGCTTCCGCGACCGCCTCGGCAAGCGTGTCGCCGTCCGTAAACGCCTCGTCGAAGTCGGGGAAGGTGACCGAATAGCCGCCTTCGCGTTCCTTGTGGAGATCGATGGGATAGCTGTACCGGGTTGCCATGATCGGAGCTCCCTAAAGGTCCTTCGGGTCGATGCCGAGCTGTTTGCACATGCCGAGGAGCGTGCCGGTCTTGAGGGGCTTCCTGCGGTCCCTCACCACGGTATGGCGGTCGCCGTAATACAGGGTGCCATGGCTGCCCTTGCCCCTCGTGCGGTCGAACCTGACCGCGATCCTGTTCCTGCGCGCCAGCTTTCTCACCCTCGCTATGAATTCACGCCCGTTCACGGACGGCAATCTCGCACAAAAATGGGCGAATGGGCAAGGCTTGTCTCGGACAATTTTGTGCGGGCCGCTGAAGGCAGGCGGTCCCTACGGTGGGCGAGCGTCCCGCAGGACGTCGCGGCGAATTGCGGGAACGTAACGGCCTTGTGCGGTTTTTCCCGCACCGCTGCCGTCATGGACGCACCGCCCTTTCGGCCACGTCCCGCGCTCTTGGCGCCCCAACCAACTCGATGCAGAGCGCATCGCCTGCCTTCTCTTTCGACGCGCTGGCGCTGGTTCGTTCCGCCGCCGCGATCCCGTCAACTGCCGGGTCCGGAGATCGCAATCACCAAGTGCAGGATCTTCAGAACCGTCTTCCGTTTGTCGGCCGGGACTGACTGGAAAAGCGCCAACACTTCCCGTTCGCTGGCGTTCTGAATCGCTTGCATCCCAACCTGAAGGTCCGAGCCCGGACTCCCCGGAGTCTGCGTGACCGGTTCAGTTGCTTCGGAAGGCAAGGATTGCGGTTCCTGCCCGTTCCCGCAGCCTTGCCGGTTCTGCCTTCCGCCAATCAGGCCGAGCCTGATGAGCGCACGCATGTTGGAAGGAGACGGCGTCACCTCGTCTCGTTCCCATCTCCCGTACGTGTTTTCCGCAACCCCTATTATGGCTGCCATACTACCGATCGTATGTCCTCTCGCCCTTCTGTTGCGCCGAAGTTCCCTGCCCAGCGAGAGAGCGACCTAGCCCGTCATTGTCTTACCTCCTTGAGACAATCGATCTCGCGGGCCGGCAACGGGCATGTTTCTCAAGAAGGGCGCTTTCGAAGCGCCAGGATCGCGTACAACGAACGGACGGCATCGCACGCAAGCTCGAAAGCCGCTCCGTGTTGCGTCTCAGCTATTACCTATTGAAAAAGCATACTTAATGCCAAAAAAACTACACGAAAACTACATGTCGGTCAAAATGTTGGAAAGGCTTATCCCTCTGAACCCGGTTTGACGACATGTTGGGTTTGCGGTTGCCATCGGCGGAATGTTCGCTTAATGTTCTGTCATGCCCAGCCGCTGGAAATACGACCCCCGATGTCCCGCGCCGCCTTCGAGGCGCGCTTTCCCGATGAAGCCTCCTGCGCCCGGCATCTTGCAGCCAAGCGCTGGCCCGACGGCTTCGTCTGCCCCGCCTGCGGCCATGACAGGGGCTGGGAACTGAAGCGTCGCCGGGCGAGCTGGGAATGTGCGGCCTGCGGGAAGGAGACTTCGGTGACCGCGGGCACGATCATGCACCGCAGCCACTTGCCCCTGAAGACCTGGTTCATGGCCGTTCACATCGTGACCAGCCACTCGAACGGTATCTCCGCCCTGCAACTCCAGGCCCAGCTCGGGCTCGGCAGTTACAAGAGTGCCTGGCTCCTGCTGCACAAGCTGCGCCGTGCCATGGTTGATCCGGATCGCAGCCTGCTTGAGGACCTGGTCGAGATCGATGAGGCCACCCTACCGTTCCGCACCGTAAAAGACCCGACCACAGGCGGGCAAGGTCGCAGCCGGCAAGGC
This sequence comes from Alphaproteobacteria bacterium, assembly GCA_965219135.1. GTDB lineage: Bacteria > Pseudomonadota > Alphaproteobacteria > VGEJ01 > VGEJ01 > CAYUNL01. The sequence continues at coordinate 2,689,009 of CBDCMV010000003.1, forward strand.
AAGATGCGCATTGCTGGCGCGGTCGAGCTATCGCCCGAGGGCGAGCCACGTCGCATCCGGCTGGCGCCGATCGGGGATTTCTCCGCGCGCAGCCTTCATGCCTTCGTTGCCGGGACCTCGGCGCCGGGCACGCGGGTAATCACCGATGGCTGGAGCGGTTATCCTGGCCTGCCCGACCACGACCACCAGCCCAAGGTCGTCGGTGCAACGCCCGCCCATCTCGTGCTGATCTGGATCCATCGTGTGTTCTCGAACCTGAAGCGCTGGGCGCTCGGAACCTTCCATGGCCTGCGCCGCGCCCATCTGCGCCGCTATCTCGACGAGTTCGTGTTCCGCTGGAACCGCCGCCGCCACACCGCAACGGCCTTCGACACCCTGCTCGGCATCGGCACGCGCCTCCGACCCGCCGACTACCGCGACATCGTCGGACAACGCGGCTGATCCCGGCAGGCCGGGCGCCAGCCACCGCCCGCCCTCCGATCCGCCTCAATCGGGGCCGAATACCGGCCCTCCAGCCTGCCTGACAGCACTCGAAACCTACTTCCCCAAGGCCAAAAGCTCCCGCACATCGCCAGGCACGGTCCAAGAACCGTGCCTGGAACGTAGAAGGCCGATCAACATCTGGTGTGACCGGAAGCAAAGGGAGAAGCTTATGTTGGATTTGTGTTGTGGACCATCCGCTGTCTTTCCGAAATCCTCCTCAAGTTTGCATTGCCCGGCGTGGCCACTGCTTCTTCCGAGCAGCAGCGCCGTGCGCACAAGGAGGGAGAATTCAGTGACCTTTGGTCCGCACTTGAAATCCGGCGCGCCTCCGGGAGGGCCGTCCCAGAAGCGCCCCGTCGCCGCCTATCTCCGCTCAGCGACGCAACTCGAGGGCGATCCGCTCCGCAAGCAGCTCGAAGCCATCGTCCCGTATGCCCGCGACCATGACATGCAGCTCATTCGGGTCTATTGCGACGAGTGCGGGAGCGGTCTGCGGAATGGCGGCCGATCCGGCCTCCAGCAGATGTTCCGCGATATCGAAAGCGGCGCGCGCGATTTCGACGCCTTGCTGATGCTCGATCGCAGCCGCTGGGGCCGCTTCCAAAATCCCGACCGAGGCGCCTGTCTCGAATTCGACTGCAAGAAGGCCGGTATCGAGGTGCACTACTGCGCCGAGGAGCCCGCCGATGGCGAGATCGATTGGTCCGCCATCACCAAGAAGCTGAAACGCGTCATGGCAAACGAGTACGAACGTGAACTGGCCGCCCGCCAGCGCCATACCGACTGCACCTCAGCAAGCCCTGATGCTGCCAACGAAGACGCGGGCATCTGCAACGGGCCGGATGAAGACGCTGGTGGACAATGCACTGCGTCCTGATAGACGCGACCGCCGGCCCGATCGGCGCCAGGCCCTCCAGATCCATCACAGGCCCGCCTGCCGTCGTTGGGCCGAAATCCGGAAACTGCATTTCGCGCCATTCCCGGCCGCTGCCATCGACGGGCACAGCCTAAACGCCTTGGAATTCCACACCGCGGAGCCATCCGGCGGAGCGATACCGAAAACGAGGACCTGGTGACCGGCAAGCCAACCCATAAACCGGATCCGAATCCCGAACCGGCGAAGCCCCGTCGCCGCGCCGTCGCCTATCTCCGGATGTCTACCGAGCACCAGGAATATTCGACCGAGAACCAGATCGCGGCCATCGAGCGCTATGCCGCCGAGCATGACATGGAGATCGTCGCCACCTATTCCGACGAGGCCAGAAGCGGCCTGCGGCTCGAGAACCGGCCCGGCATGCGGCAAATGCTGGAAGACGCGAAGCGTGAGGAATCCGGCTTTGAAACGATCCTGGTCTACGACATCACCCGCTGGGGACGGTTTCAGAACCCGGACCAGAGCGCGTCCATCGAGTACGCCTGTCAGGAAGCCAAGGTCGAGGTTCACTATTGCATGGAGCAGTTCGTCAACGACGGCAGCCCCGTGTCAAACATCATCAAGGCCGTCAAGCGCTCCATGGCCGCCGAACAGAGCCGCGAACTCTCGAACAAGGTGTTCGCCGGACAATGCCGCCTCATTCAGCGCGGTCTCCGACGACGAGATGATCGACCGGCTCGAACGGCTCCTCAAGAAAAAGGGCTTCCTCTCCGGTTTCATTATCGACGAGGCCGACGACATGCCGTCGAGCGGCTGCTACGCCTCGCGCTTCGGCAGCCTGACGCGCGCCTATTCGCTGGTCGGCTTCACCCCCGACCGGGACTGCCTCTACGTCGAGATCAACCGGACGCTCCGCCGGGTTCACGCCCGGGAGGTCGCCAAGGCGATCGCCGAAATCGAGAAGCTCAGCGGCGCCGTTTCGCAGGATCCGGCAACCGACCTCTTGACCGTGAACGGCGAGTTCACCGCGTCGATCGTCGTCGCCCGCTGCCGGCCCACCAAGTCCGGTTCCCGCCGCTGGAAGGTCCGCCTCGACACCGGGCTCGCCCCCGACCTGACGGTCGCCCTCCGGATGGACGACGCCAATGAAGCGATCCTCGACTACTACCTCCTGCCGCTTCCAATTCTCGACACGAACCGCATCGGGCTCGCCGAAGAAAACGGCCTGATGCTGGATGCCTTCCGGTTCGACACCCTGGACCCCTTCTTCGCCATGGCAAAGCGGGCCCCGATTTCGGAGATAGCACTATGAACGACACCGACGATTCCGACACCATTGCGATCGAGACGATCCCGATCGAGCGTATCGCCGTGCTCAATCCCCGGGTCCGGGACGCCAGGAAATTCGCCGAAATCGTCGACAGCATCCAGAAGGTCGGCCTCAAGCAACCCATCAAGGTGAGCCGGACCCGGGGCGCCGACGGCGAAGTCGCTTACAACCTGGTCTGCGGACAGGGTCGGATGGAGGCCTTTCAAGCGCTCGAACAAACGGAGATTCCGGCTATCGTCACCGACCTGTCGGAAGAGGATAGCCTGGTCGCGAGCCTTGTCGAGAATATTGCGCGAAGCCAGCCCCTTCCGGGCGACCTGTTCCGGGCAATCGGCGACCTCGTCGAACAGGGCTACTCCGACGCGAAGATCGGCGCCAAGATCGGGTACTCAGCTGCGCATGTCGGGAGAATCCGCCGCCTTCTGAAAGCCGGCGAGGAACGGCTGCTGATTGCGGTGGAAACCGGAAAGATGCCGCTGCGCGTCGCCGTCGCCATTGCGGAGGCGGAAGACGACCGGGCGCAGGAGATCCTCGTCGAAGCCTACGAGAACGGCGAATTGACACTCAGCCAGATGCCGCGCGCCAAGAGTGCGATCGAGCATCGCGAACGATACGGCAAGGCGCAGAAGCGTGATACCGGCGAACGGAAACCGACCTCGAAAGCATACGATGCACTCGCCCGCCGCCTGAAGGAGGCGGTCAAGAACCACGGTGCGCTGATCGCGAGCGCCGATACCGCCTCGGAACATCTGAAAGTTCTCGTGCAGGGCCTTCGCATGCTTCTGTCCGAAGACCATTTCCTGACCCTCCTGCGCGCCGAGCAGGTGCAGTCCATGCCCGCTCTTCTGGCGCACCTTGTCCAAACCCCGGAGGAGGCGTGACATGGCCGGCAAGGTGACCGTCGGGTTCGAACCGGAAAGCGTAACGATTCCGATAGCCGACATTCTGCCCCTGAGGCTGGTCGAAGACAGCGCCCGCAAACGCCGCAAGTTTCGTCAGATCGCTGCGTCGATCCGCGAAATCGGCATCGTGCAACCGCCCATCGTGGTGCGCCGATCCGACGGGAAACACAAATATCTGCTTCTCGACGGCCATCTCAGGATCGAAATTCTGAAGGACCTCGGTATCGACTCGTTCGCTTGTCTGGTCTCCCTCGACGACGAGGCGGTCACCTACAATCGCCAGGTAAACCGCCTCTCGCCGCTCCAGGAGCACAAGATGATCCTGAAGGTCATCGAGCGCGGCGTGCCCGAGGAACGCATCGCGCAGGCGCTAAACGTCAATGTCGCGACCATCCGCGCCAAACGGGACCTTCTCAATTGCATCTGTCCCGAGGTCGCTTCGCTCCTCAAGGACAAGCACTGCCCCATCAACTCCTTCCAGGGCTCAAGAAGGCCAAACCCCTGCGGCAGTACGAGATCGCAAAGACGATGGTGGTGGTCGGCGACTACTCGGTCGCCTACGCAAGGGCTCTCGTCTCGGCGAGTTCGCCGGATCAACTGGTGAACCCCGGTAAGGCCAGGGCGCACAGAAAGGTCTCCCCGGAGGAAATCGAGCAGATCGAACGGGAACTGGCCAACCTCCAGGGCGACGTCGACCGGATCGAAGAGACCTTCGCGGCCGATCATCTCTATCTGGTCCTGGCTACCTCGTATGTCCGGTCGTTGCTCCGCAACGCCCAGATAACGCGATACATGGAGACGTATCACCGGAACCTTCGCGAGGAGTTCCAGAAGATCTGCGAGGCGACGGCGCCGATAGCGGAGGCCGCCGAATAACACGGGTTCGGCGCCCGGCGCCGAACAGCCGGTCGATCCGCCGCGGCGGGGCAGGACGATGGATCGGCCAGAATGGGGACCCGGACCCGACAAGCGCGGGGACCGCGGAAGACGCCGCACTGTGGGGCGGATCGAGCGCGGCGGTGGGGGTGGCGGCGAACCCGTCCGGAGCCCACCAGGCCGGCCGTCATAGGGCCGGCTGCGAGGGCGGCCGATCCACGGCCGCCCTCGTCGCCCGGGATCGCACACGGTCGGGATCGCCTACGCGGGTTGCCGATTGCGCCGGACCCCGGCGCGCTGAGCGGGCGCACGCAGCTCGAGTATCTGAAGAAACTTGCCGCGCGCGCAGGCCACGCCATCGACCTCACGCGGATCGACCGCGCCGCCTGGCTGGACGCTTCGAGCCAATCCAACACGGGCCATCACGAGGCCGTCACGCGCTGCATCCGGCGGGCACTCGTCTAGCCACTCGATCTTCCCTTCTGCCGTCGCCAGCGCTGCCGGCCTCCGCGTGCTGCGCTGCCGTCCCGCAGCCGTCTCCATCCGCGCGCCGTTCTCCATCGAGAGGAGAGTGCCGGCCGTGAGCGGGGCGGCGGTCGGGCGTCCGGGGGAGGGCGTCCGGCCGCCGTTTTCCACCACGGCACGATGGAGACGGCATCATGACGACAGCTCTGGCGGTTCCTGGCAACACGGCGGAGACGTTCCTGGTTCATTTCTTCGGCACCGGCCTGACCGACGACCGCTACGTCGTCGAGCGGTTCCGGGCCCGCGCGGACGGCGACATCGTTCCCGCCCCCGCCGAGGCGCCCCGGGCGAAGGGCCGGCGCAACAGCAAGCACACCACGGCGACGCTGAAGGCGGTCCGGGAGATGCGCCCCGCCTGCACCGAGATCATCATCTGCACCGGCCTCAGGACCCGCGGCGGCTGGCAGCTGTGGGGTTCCGTGGCCCTGGGCCTGTTCTGCGACCGTCGCCAGAAGGGCTGACGGCCCCCTTCCTGGACGTCCTGCCGGCCCGGCGTCGGCGGGGCGTCCTTCCGTCCGTTTCCGGATTGGCAGGAAGGAGGCCATTGTGGCTTACCGCGACATCGAGAAGCGGCGCAGAAACGATCTTGCGCGATTCCACCGCCGCAACGAGGCTCGCCGCGCGGCCGGGCTGTGCTTGAAGTGCGGCAAGGTTCCGCCCGTGCCGGAGCGCACGCTCTGCGAACCCTGTGCGGAGACGCGCCGCGCCGCCGACCGCGCCCGGTCCGCCCGACTCCGGGCCGAGGGCAAGCCCCGCCGCGACCCGGCCCAGGCCAAGCGATACGAGCGCGAGCGCAGCCGCCGCCAGCACGCCGAGCGCAAGGCCGCCGGCATCTGCACCAAGTGCGGCCGGGCCCCGGCGCGCCCCGAGCGCACGACCTGCGAGCCCTGCGCGGAACAGCATCGTGCCCGAGACCGCGCCCGTCACGCCCGGGCCAAGGCCGAGGGAATCCCCTATGGCGGTCGCGATCCCAAGGCCCGGCGCCGCGCCGGCCGGAAGCGCAGCCGCCGGCGCGGCGAGGCCCGCCGGGCCGCCGGCCTCTGCATCCGCTGCGGCAACGTCCCGCCCGAGGACGGCCGGGCGATGTGCGAGCCCTGCCGTGAGGATCGGCGGGCCGCGAAACGCGCGCGCCATGCCGAACGCCGGGCCGCCGGCCTTTGCGTCCGATGCGCGGCACCCCTGCCCGGCGGCAAGGCCTATTGCGATCCCTGTGCCAAGACCCGCTCCAGGCGGCGGAACCTCAAGGCGAAGCGGGAGGCCGACCGCCGGCGCTATGCCGAGCGCCGCGCCCGAGACGAATGCACCGGCTGCGGCAAGCCGGCCAACGGGGCGGCCGAATGCCGGGCCTGCTGCGACGCCGCGCGCGCCCGTTACGACGCCCGCCGGGCCGCCGGGGTCTGCGTCAAGTGCCGGACGCCCACCTACGGCGGGACGGCCTACTGCGCGCCCTGCGCCGTAGCCAAGGCTGAACGGCGCGACCGCGAGGCGGAGTACGCCGCCCGGCGCCGGCGGTATGCCGAACGCCGGGCGAAGGGCCGCTGCGTCGAGTGCGACGCGCCGTCGCCGGGGGTCGCCCCGCTGCGAGCCCTGTTCGCGCAAGCACCGCGAGAGTTCGGGGGCGTTTCGCGGCATCCCGATCTGGGACCCGAGCTGGACGGTGATCGAGATTGCCACCGGCCGGGAGCACGGCCCCTACGACAGCGAGGCCGACGTCGCGCTCTGCCTCGTCTTCGAGAAGCTGGCGCGCGACGAGGTCGAGGTGATCGCCGACGCCAGTCCCATGGCGACCCTAACCGCGCACCCCTGGTGAGCCGGCGCGGCGCGGCGGGGCTTCCCTGCTGCGCCGCCGGCCCGCCGTCCGCCGGCAACGGACGCGCCGGCCGTCCCGACATGCGTATGGCCGGTCGGGCGACCGCCGGTCCGGCCCACACCGAAGGAGAATCCTCGCCATGACCGCCTGCATTCCCGACGACCCGGCCTATTGTTTCTGCCCTGTCGCCGAGGCCGACGACGAGCCGCCGCAGATCCGTATCCTGATCGAGGGCCTCGCCTTCGCCATCCCCACCGCTGCGCTCAACCAGGCCGACGGTTTTGTGGTGTGCGATCGTCTCAACCGGGCGCTCGGTCTCGACCGCGCCGCATGGACCGCGCTCGCCGCGCGATGCCTGCGCGCGGGCGCCGGCGAGCCGCCCAGCCACGCCCTGCACTGATCCGCACCCGATGCCGTCGCTGCGCTTCCGGCGCGTTACGGCCGGGCCGGGCCGCGGCGCTCCTCGCAGGGAGGTGTCCGGCCGGGAGGTCGAGAGGGGCTTTCGCCGGGCAAGCGCCCGGTTGGGAGAGAGGGAGGGGTTCCCTCGCGGCCGGGCGCGGCAACCGCGAAGGAGGTTTCCGCCATGTTCGGATTCGACTGCGACCACGACCCCATCGGCCCATCGGGCGGCGCGCTGCTGGAACTGCTCGGCCTCGATAGCCGCTCGGTCCGAGAGGCGCTGGCCGACGACCGGTCCCGGCGCTGCCCCGACCGCGAGGCCCCGGCGGACCGGAGCTAGAGGAGGGCTTGGAGAAGATGAGCGGGAAGGGGCTGGAGAGGCGTACCGCTGGGGTGTGAGGGAGAAGCAGTGAGCGATGAGCCGCTGGATGGCCGTCGCATTGCATGTCCCAAGCGTCTCGACCCACTGGAGCCACGTCTCCGGGCCTGCCGCAGCGATCCGAAGGGTACGGTGATCCCAACCCCGAACTTGAGGTCCTCGTCATAGTCCCAAAGCGCGTACAGATTGGGGACCACGATGTCGAACCCGCCGTTGCCGCCGTCGTTGCCGCCGAGCGGAGTGCCGTTGAACAGCGTCAATCCCTGCTCGTTGAAGTGGACGCTCGGCAGGACAAGCATGCCGCCGATCATGAGCTCGCTGTCGCCGAGCCGGGTGGCGCCGGCGGGGTTGGAGAACAGCGTGCTGGCATCGCCTCCTGCCGCGGCGCCGCCAGCGTACGCGGCGCCGGCGCCGCTCACGCTGGTCTGGCCGACCGCAAACCCCGCCGCGGCCGCGGGCTGCGCCGTCAATAATATCGCGACGGCCAGCGCGGACGCGGCGCCCCATCGTTTTCGCCGCCTGAGATCAGTTCCCGGCATCGCGCTTCTCCATTCGCTCACGTGCTCGCTTACCACGCTCACCGTTCAGCGTGGCGATGCGCAGCACGTTGGTTGCGCCCGGCGTGCCGAAGGGGACGCCGGCGGTAATGACGATACGCTCGCCGCGACCGGCCATGCCCTCGGCGCGGGCGATCTCGCAGGCGCGTCGGACCATGTCGCCGAAGTCGGTGGCGTCTTCGGTCATGACGCTGTGCACGCCCCAGGCGAGTGCCAGCCGCCGCGCGGTCTCGGACACCGGCGTCAAGCCCAGAATCGGCACCCGCGGCCGTTCCCGCGAGGCCCGCAAGCAGGTCGAGCCCGAGGTCGTATAGGTGGTGACGCAGCGCGCGCCGATGGTCTCGGCGACCTGTCGCGCGGCCCGGGTGATGGCGTCCGCGTCGGTCGCCTCGGGCGTCTGATGGTGGGCGGCGGTGATGCTCGCGTACAACGGGTCGTGTTCGGACTGGCGCACGATGCGGTCCATCATGGCCGCCGATTCCACCGGGTAGTCGCCGACCGCCGATTCCGCCGACAGCATCACCGCATCGGCGCCGTCGTAGACCGCGGTCGCCACGTCGGAAACCTCGGCCCGAGTCGGCACCGGCGCCCGGACCATCGATTCAAGCATTTGCGTGGCGACGATCACCGGCTTGCCAGCATCGCGGGCAGCGCGGACGATTCGCTTCTGCAGGCCGGGGACCTCCTCGATCGGCATCTCCACGCCAAGATCGCCGCGCGCGACCATGATCGCGTCCGAGAGCTCGATGATCCGGTCGAGGTGTTCGACCGCCGCCGGCCGTTCGATCTTGGCCATGATCGCCGCCCGCCCCCGCACCAGCTTGCGGGCCGCCGCGATGTCCTCGGGGCGCTGGACGAAGGAGAGCGCCACCCACTCGGCCCCGAGCCGTAAACCGAAGCGAAGGTCGGCGCGGTCTTTATCGGTGATCGCGCTCAGCGGCACGACGGCGCCGGGAACGTTGACGCCTTTGCCCGCCGAAAGCGCGCCGCCGGTCATGACCCGGCACTCGGCATACGCGGGCCCAACTTCTTTGGCCCGTAGCCGCACGCGCCCATCGTCCAATAGGATATCGATGCCGGGGACAAGCGCCGCAAACACCTCTGGGTGTGGCAGCGGCGCCCGCCGCCGATCGCCTGGCGCCGGGTCAAGATCGAGCCGGAACCGGCCTCCGGTCTTCACTTCCGCCCCGCCGTCGACCATCGCCCCGATCCTCAGCTTCGGTCCCTGGAGGTCGAGGACAATGCCGATGGGCCGGCCGAAGTGACGCTCGGCTCTGCGCACAAGGGCGTGGCGACGCGCGTGCTCGGCGTGCCGGCCGTGGCTGAGGTTGAGTCGGAAAACGTCGACCCCGGCCTCGAACAGGCCCCGCACGACCGCTTGCGAGCCGCTCTTCGGACCGAGCGTGGCGACGATCTTGACGTTGCGTTCGCGGCGCACTTGTCACCCCGGGCCCGGCGCCGGGCGGTCGATCACGATCGCGCGGAAGTCGCTTACGTTGGTAAGCGTCGGACCGGTAATGAAGAGGTCGCCGAGGCCGGCGAAGAAGCCGTAGGAATCGTTTTCGTCGAGGTAGGTCGCGGGGTCGAGCCCGAGGGAGCGGGCGCGGGCCAGCGTATCGGGGGCGATCGTCGCGCCGGCGTTGTCGCCCGTGCCGTCGATGCCGTCGGTATCGCAGGCGAGCGCCGTGATCCCAGGGGCGCCGTCGAGGGCAAGCGCGAGCGCGAGCGCGTATTCGGTGTTCGGTCCGCCGCGCCCGCCGCCGCGCACCGTCACGGTGACCTCACCGCCCGACAGTATGGCGATCCGCCCGCCCTCGGCCGCATGCTGGCGGGCGAGATCGGCGTGGGCGCGGGCCAGTTCGCGCGCCTCCCCCTCGAGGTTATCGCCCAGCACCACAGCGCGGTAGCCCAGCGAATCGCAGGCGGCGACGGCGGCGCCGAGCGCGTCCTTGGCGGCGCCGGCGATGACCGCATCGGTGTTGGCGAATCGCGGATCGCCGGGTTTCGGCGTCTCGGCCGCTCCGGCGTTCAAATGCTCGGCCACCGCGGCCGGCACCGCGATGCCGTGGCGCGCGATCACCGCGCGGGCGTCCGCCAACGTTGTCGGGTCGGCCACGGTCGGACCCGAGGCGATCACCGCGGGATCGTCGCCGGGGACATCCGAAATCATCAGGGTCCGGACCCGCGCCGGCGCCGCGGCGATGGCGAGGCGTCCGCCCTTGATGGCCGAGAGGTGCTTGCGCACGCAGTTGAGCTCGGCGATCGTGGCCCCCGAGCGCAGCAACGCGCCGGTGGTCGCTCGCTTGTCCTCGAGCGTGATGCCGTCCGCGGGGCAGGCGAGCAGGGCCGAGCCGCCACCCGACAACAGGCACAGGACCAAGTCGTCGGAACCAAGATCCTCGACCAACGCCAGCACGCGGCGCGCGGCCTCGGCGCCGGCGCTGTCGGGCACCGGGTGCGCGGCCTCAACCACCTCGATTGCGCGCGTCGGCGCGCCGTGTCCGTAACGGGTAACGACGAGCCCGACGGCGACCCCGTTGAGGTGCCGCTCCATCACCTCGGCCATCGCCGCCGCGGCCTTGCCGGCACCGACAACCACGGTCCGACCGGCAGCCGGCGGCGGCACATGCGGCGCCAAACACCGCGCCGGCGAGACCGCGTCAACCGCGGTCTCGAACAGTTGACGCAGGACCTCGCCATGGGGATCGGGCCGGTTCGCCATCGCACGGTTATAGTGCAGCGCTGGACCGGCTCCAAGCGCGGCGGCGCCGAGTTCGGCTATAGTTGGACGATGGATGATGCGGCGCTAGCCAGTGCTCGGCGCAGCGGTTCGCGCCCCGATGACGGGGCGATCGCGGCCGAGGTATTGAATCCCGAGGGCACCGCGCCCTACGTGCTCAATTGCGATCACGCGAGCCACGCGATTCCCCGCGCCTACGACGCGCTAGGCCTCGACGGGGACACCCTTGGCCGCCACATCGCCTGGGACATCGGGGCCGGCGAGCTGGCGCGCCACCTCTCGGCCTCGCTCGATTCCGTCGCCGTGCTGGCGCCCGTCTCGCGGCTCGTCATCGACTGCAACCGGGCCTTGGACAGCCCCGCCTCAATCGTCACCGAATCCGACGGCGTTGCGGTTCCGGGCAACGCCCGCGTCGACGCCGCCGAGGCCGGCCGCCGCGCCGAGCGCTATTTCTGGCCCTACCATCGCGCCATCGATGCCGCGATCGAGGCGAGACTGGCGCGTGGCGCCGTTCCGGGCCTGATAGCGCTGCACAGTTTCACGCCCGAGATGGACGGCATCGCCCGCCCCTGGCACATCGGTATCTTGTGGGATAGCGACACCCGGCTGGCGCGCCGGCTGATCGGCATTCTCGGCGCCGAGGACGGCATCGTCGTCGGCGAGAACCAACCCTATTCGGGGCGCGAGGACGCGGGGTTCTCGATGCACCATCATTGCGGCAGGCGCGGCATCCCCAACGTTCTCATCGAGGTCCGTCAAGACCTTATCGACAGCGCCGCCGAGGTCGAGCGCTGGGCCGCGGTGCTCGATGGCGCGCTGCGCCGCGTTCTCGCCGAGACCGGGCTGTTTCGCGTGGAGCGTCCCTAATATGGCGGTCCGCGAGCCGTCGCTGACCATCGGCATCGAGGAGGAGTACTTCCTGCTCGATCGCGTCAGCGGCGAGGTCGTGGCCGATCCGCCGCGAACCATGCTCGAGGAGTGCGAGGGGCTCTTGACCGGCCAGGTCAGCCCTGAGTTTCTACGCTCGCAGATCGAGGTCGAGACCCGTGTCTACCGCACGGTCGGCGAGGCGCGGGCCGACCTCGCGAGCCTTCGCGCCACCGTCGCCAAGGTCGCGGCCAAGCACGGTCTCGCGCCACTCGCCGCCGGCACCCATCCCTCCGCCGCGTGGAACGCCCAAAAGCACACCGACGCGGAGCGCTACAACCTTCTGGCCCGCGATCTCCAGGCACTGGCGCGCCGGCTCATGACCTGCGGCTTGCACGTACACGTCGGCATCGACGACGACGATCTACGCATCGACCTGATGAACCAGGTCGCCTATTTCCTGCCTCACCTTCTGGCGCTCTCCACTTCCTCGCCGTTCTGGAACGGCGAGGACACGGGCCTGATGTCGTACCGCCTCGCGGTATTCGACGGGCTGCCGCGCACCGGTCTGCCCGACCGCTTCGACTCCTACGGCGAGTACCAACGCTTCGTGGCCGGCATGGTGGCCGCCGACCTCGTCGACGACGCGACAAAATTGTGGTGGGACGTTCGCCCCAGCGCCCGGTTCCCAACCCTTGAGGTGCGCCTGTGCGATATGTGCACCGCGCTCGATGACGGCATCGCCATCGCCGCGCTCTACCAGTGCCTCCTCAGCATGCTCTACCGATTGCGCCGCGACAATCAGCGCTGGCGCATCTACCCGCGTGGGTTCGTGCAAGAGAACCGCTGGCTGGCGCAGCGTTACGGGACCGCCGCCACGCTGGTCGACTTCGGCAAGGTCGAACGCATCGCCTATGCCGAACTCCTCGAGGAGATTATCGCACTCGTCGCCGAAGACGCCGAGCGCCTGGACTGCGTGGCCGAAGTCGCGCACGCACGCCGCATCGCCGCCCGCGGCACCAGCGCCCATCGTCAACTCATCGTCTACAACGACGCGATCGCCGCCGGCGCCGATCGGGCCGAGGCCCTGGGTGCCGTCGTCAACGCGCTAATCGCCGAGACCGTCGACGGCCTCGAGGCCAAAGCGCGGGCGGCCGAATAGAACCGATTCAACCAGGAGCCTCCAGATGGACGAACAGACCCGCACCGAGCTCGAGGCCGCCGCGTTCCGCACGCTCGTCGCGCATTTCCGCAAACGCACCGACGTCCAGAACATCGACCTGATGAACCTCTCGGGCTTTTGCCGCAACTGCCTGTCGAAGTGGTACCGCGCCGCCGCCGAAAAGCGCGGCATCGCGCTTTCCTACGACGAGGCCCGCGAGATCGTTTACGGCGAGCCCTACGCGGAATGGAAACAAAAGCACCACCGCGAAGCGACCCCCGAGCAAATCGCCGCCTTCAAAGAAGCCGAAAAAACCCCCGACTCGTCGCCGCGACGCGCTATTCGCCGCGCGGCAGCACCACCTCCTGGAGGAGGCCGCCCTCGGGGCGGTTGGCGAGCGTGATCTCGCCGCCGTGGGCGCGGATCACCGTCCGCGCCACCGAAAGCCCGAGCCCCGCGCCGCCAGTCTCGCGGCTGCGCGAGCGCTCCAGCCGGTAAAACGGCGCGAACACTTGCTCGCGCTCGGCCTCGGGAATGCCAGGGCCCGAGTCCTTGATCGTGATCGTGACCCGTGCGTCGGCCTCGCTCAGCGACACCACGGCGGTGCCGCCGCCGTAGATGACCGCGTTGCCAATCAGGTTCGCGAGCGCCCGCTTGAGCGCCGTCGCGCGGCCCTCATAAACAAATTGCGCCGACCCTTCGACTTTGACCGAATGCCCCGCCTCGGCGAGATCGGCGCGAATCTCCTGGACCAGTCGCGCGAGGTCGACTGGGGTGGCCGGCTCGCTGGTGGTCTCCTCGCGGGCGAAGGCGATGGTCGATGAAATCACCGCCTCCATCTCGTCGAGGTCCTTCAGCGTCTTGGCCCGCAGCTCGACATCCTCGATCAACTCGGCGCGTAGCCGGAGCCGCGTGATCGGCGTGCGAAGGTCGTGCGAGGCGGCGGCCAGCATGTGCATGCGTTCGTCCATGAAGCGGCGGATGCGGCGCTGCATTTGGTTAAACGCCTTTGCCGCGCGGCGAATCTCGGCGGGGCCGGCTTCGCCGAGCGGCGGCGCGTCGACGTCGTGGCCAAGCCGCGCCGAGGCCGAGGCGAAGCGGCCGAGCGGCGCGGTGACCCAGCGCGCGACGAAAACCGCGAGCCCGGTGAGCCCACCGCCGACGATCACCACCATCAGCGCGAAGTAGCCAAGCGAGGACCCGCTGTGCCAGGCGCGTGCGGGCGCGATGTTGAGCCAGGTGCCGTCGCCGAACTCGATCCACATGATCGCCCGCCCCCGGTGGACCGGCGCCACGCCCGCGTCTCCAGGGCCGCCGCTGGGCTCGTGCCCGACCAGCACCCTGCCCACGTCAAAACGCCCAAGCGCGCGGCGCAGGCGGCGCTCGGCCCACAGCGAGAACCAGTCGTGGGCGACCGCCGGGGTGGGCGGCGCCTCGGCGGTCCAGCGCAGCCGCATGCCGCGAAGGCGCACCGATTCGATGACGTCCGCGCGGGCTTCGGCAGGGACCGCGTTGAGCACCGAAACCAGCATCACTGCGCGCTCCATCAGCCGCGCGTTGCGCCGAGGCGCCGCCTCTTCGAACACGCCGAAAGAGGTGACGATCGCGCCGGCGGCCAGGATCGCGAGCGTCCCCGCGACCAGGATCGCGGTGGTGCGTCCGGCGATGCTGTCGGGCACCAGGCGCATCAGGCGCGCTCCACCGCCGCGGCAAACACGTAGCCGCCGTTGCGCACGGTCTTGATCAGCTCGGGCTTCGCGGGATCGGTCTCGATCTTGCGCCGCAGTCGGCTTATCTGCACGTCGATGCTGCGGTCGAAGGGCGCGGCCTCGCGCCCCCGCGTGAGGTCCAATAGTTGCTCGCGGCTCATCACCCGCCGCGGGCGCTCCACCAGCGCCGCCAGCAGCTCGAACTCGCCGGCGGTGAGGACGACACTGGCGCCATCCGGCGCCGCGAGACTGCGCGCGGCGGGCTCGAGGCGCCAGCCGGCGAAGCTCAATGCGCCCTCGTCCGCCGGACCCGCCGGCGCGGCCGCGCCGGTGCGGCGTAGCACCGCCTTGATGCGGGCCAGCAGCTCGCGCGGATTGAACGGCTTGGGCACATAATCGTCGGCGCCGATCTCCAGGCCGACGATGCGGTCGATGTCCTCGCCCATCGCCGTCAGCATGATCACCGGCACATTCGATTCCGCGCGCAGCCGGCGGCACAACACCAGCCCGTCTTCGCCCGGCAGCATGAGGTCGAGCACGACCAGGTCGATGCGCCACTCGCCGAGCGCCTTCTGCATGGCGCGTCCGTCCGCCGCCACATCGACCCGATAACCGTGCTTGGCCAGAAAGTGCGCCAGCAGATCGCGAATTTCTCGGTCGTCGTCGACGATCAGAATATGCGGCGAGGCGGTTTCCATGGGGCTCGATTATAGGCGCGCGGGGGCCCTGCCATCGGGCGGTCTTGTACCCGAGTGTGACGGCTGGTCCGGGTGCAACATCGGGTTACAAATCTTGCGGCGCGTCGAAACATTCAAGAAACAATTCTCATCCGCGCGCAATCGCCCGGGTTTATGTCTCGAGCATCGCCATTGGCTTTACACGGGAGTTCATCGGATGAAACGCAAGACCATCATCACCGCCGCGGTGGCGGCCGTCACCCTTGCCGCCGTGGCCGTCGCCGGCACCGCAATCGCGCCCGCCGCCGGCATTGTCGGCACCACGTTCGGCATCGACCACCGCGCGATGCCCGTCGGGCTCTTCCGCGCCCACGGGGAAGCCTTGAGGATCGACAGCTGGATCGCCTTCGTCGAGGCCGAACTCGAGATCACCGACGCGCAACGGCCCCAATGGGACGCGCTCGTCACTGCGGTGCGCGACAACGTCGGCCCGGTGCAAGAGGCGTTCGCGACGCGCCATCGCTCGCGCGAGGCGGACGAAAACGGGCGCCAGAGTGCGGTCGAGCGTCTCGATGCGTTCGAAGGCCTGGCCGCCGCTGGCCTCGCCGCGCTGCGCAACGTGAGCCCGCCCTTCAAGGCGCTCTTCGCCGTACTCGGCGACGACCAAAAAGAGCGGGCCGACCGGATGCTGGACCATCGCGGACACCGGCGATGGATGCGCCACTGATCGGACCGGATGTGAGCGCGGGGGCCGAGGACAATCCGGGGGTCCTCGCACAGCCCCCGTACATCTTCATCGGTTTCCTCGCGCTCGGCTTCGGGCTCGACAGGGTGTGGCCGTCCGGTCTTGGACTGGCCGGCGCGCAAGTGGCAGTGGGCATCGCTGTCGTCGGCCTCGGGCTCGCCATCGCCGCGCTTTCCCTCCGGCAGTTCGCGAGGGCCGGAACCAGTTACCAGACCCGCGACCCGGCGAGCGCGCTGATCACTTCGGGCCTCTACCGCTACTCGCGCAATCCCGTCTACATCGGCCTGATCACGATCCACGCCGGTATCGGAGTGGGCTTCGACAATCCGTTGATCCTTGGCCTCACGGTGCTGGCGGTGGCGGTCGTCCGAATTGGAGTCATCGCCCGCGAGGAACGCTACCTGGGGGCGAAGTTCGGGGCCGAGTATCGCCGCTACAAGTCGGCCGTTCGACGCTGGCTTTAGCCGCGCTTGTATCCGGTCCCAGCGATCACATGTACAACCGATTGTTCGTGATCGATCCCAGCCGGCGCGAGATGTTCCCGACCGAGTTGCGGGAACAGGGCCGCAAGCTGATGGCGATGATCGCGACCGCCGTCGGCGGTCTCGGACGGCTCGACGAGATCGTACAGGCGGTTCAGGCGCTTGGCATCCGCCACCGCGATTATTCGGTCCGGCCCGAGCACTACAAGGCGGTCGGCGGGGCCTTGATCTGGACGCTTGATCAGGGCTTGCGCGAGGACTTTACCGACGAGGTGAGGGAGGCGTGGGTTGCGGTTTACACGCTTCTGTCCTCGACCATGATCCAGGCGGCGACCGACCAGGCTGCCTAGGCGCAGCCCGAAACGAGGGCGCATCCTTCCGGTACGATCAGGCGCATCGCCCGGGCGTCCATGGCGACCTCGAGCGGCGTCTGCGCCCATATGTCGCCGTCGAGTTGGACCGGCTTGCCGGCGGGCTCGAGCACGCGGATGTGGCGCGCCGTAACGGTGCGAATATCGGGCACCTCGGGCAGCCGACCGCGGACGTAGGCCCAGGCGTAGCGCAGGTGGTCGCGGCGTCCGCGGCTTAGTGCGATCATCGCCGTGAGGTGGGGATCGCCGAGCCGCGCTTGTGGCGCCGCGACGTGCGGCGCGCCGTAGCGGCTGGCGTGGGTGATCGTGAGCGACGATGTGGCCAACCGCTCGCCGTCGAGTTCGACTTCGAACACGGTGCCGCCCTCGGCGGCGAGCGCCCGCGCCGCCGCGACCACGTACGCGGCCTGACCCAACACACGCTTTGCGGCGGCGCTCAGTCGCTCGACCGCGGCCGCGTCGATGCCGACGCCAGCGGTCAGCACGAAGCGTCGACCGCTGGCGACACCGGCGGTCATCTCGATCTCTGGTCCGCGCGCGATCATGCGCGCGATGGCGTCCGCGCGCAACGCCAGCCCGATCTCGAGCGCCAGGACGTTGACGGTGCCGAGCGGCACGGTGGCGAGCGCCGGTGTCGCCGCACCGCGATCCGCGCCGCCGCGACACAGACCGTTGGCGACTTCGTTCAGGGTCCCGTCGCCGCCGGCGGCGGTGATCGCATCGAAACTTTCGTCCGCCGTGCCGGCCGCGGCGAACGCCTCGGCGTCGCCGGGCCCGGTGGTGGTCCGCACGGTGACAATACAGCCCTGCGCCGCCAGTCCCTCGAGCACGGCGCCAAACAACCGCCGCCGCCGGCGTCCGGCCACTGGGTTGCGGATGACGAGTACCCGCCGGTTGCGCTGGGTCATCGTAGCGCCCGTCGAATTGGTGGAAGCGGTGGCCGCATGATACCTTTTGCCCGACGATCCCGGAGAGCGATGTCCGTGACAGCCATTCCCGAGGAACCGGTCGCCGACTTGCCGAGTCGGGTTCTGGTCGCGCGACTGATCCGCGACCACGTGCGCCGGCATATCGGGAGGATCCTTTTCGCCGTCGCTTGCATGGGAATTGTCGCCGCCGCCACGGCGGCGAACGCGTGGATCATGGAGCCGGTCCTCGACGATGTATTCTTCGCCCAAGACCCGCTCATGCTGTGGCTGGTACCCCTGGCCATCATCGTCATCGCGATCTTGAAGGGCCTCGCGACCTATGGCCAAGCGTACCTGATGAACGTGGTCGGCCAGCGCATTATCGCCGAAGTGCAGCTTGGATTGTTCGCGCACCTCATGCGCGCCGACCTCGCCCAGCTGCACACCCTGACCACGGGTCGGTTGATTTCGAGTTTTCTGAACGACGTCAACCTCTTACGCGAGGCGGTCGCGAAGGCGATCACCGGCATCGCCAAGGATTCGCTGATGCTGATCTTTCTCGCCGGGGTCATGGCTTATCAGGAATGGCGGCTGGCGCTGGTCACCTTCGTCGTCTTCCCCTTGGCGATTCTGCCGGTGCGCAACATCGGCCGGCGCATGCGCAAGGCCTCGAAATCGATGCAGGTGCGCACCGGAACCTTGAGCGGGCTCATCACCGAATCGCTGCGCGGTGCGCGCCATGTCAAGGCCTATGGCATGGAGGCCTATGAAACCGGACGCGCGGACGCCGCCATCGAGAGCCGGCTTGCCGCCATTTTCAAGATTGTCCGCGCACGCGCCGCCGCGACGCCATTGATGGAGAGCCTGGGTGGCCTCGCGATCGCCCTCGCGATCCTGTACTGGGGCTTTCGCGTCAGCGAGGGCGAAACCACGCCCGGTACGTTCGCCTCGTTCGTCACCGCGCTCATCATGGCCTACCAGCCCATGAAGAGCTTGGCCAACCTGAACGCGGCCCTGCAGGAAGGCCTGGCCGCGGCCCAACGCACCTTCGCGCTCCTCGACAGCGAGCCGGCGATCCACGATGCCACGGGCACCGCGGCGCTTGACGTCGCCGCGGGCGCGATCGAATTCGACGACGTGACCTTCGCCTACGCCGACGGCTCGCCGGCCCTCGAACACGTCAGCCTTAGAGTCCCGGCCGGCAAGACGGTAGCGCTCGTCGGTCCCTCGGGCGCCGGAAAATCTACTGCGCTGAACCTGATCCCCCGCTTCTACGACGTCGGCACAGGAAGGGTGAGCATCGACGGCCGCGACGTCTGCGAGGTCACGCTCGCCAGCCTACGCGGCGCCATCGGCCTGGTGAGCCAGGAGACCGGCCTCTTCAATGATAGCGTGCGCGCCAACATCGCTTACGGCCGGGCCGGTGCAACCGACGCCGAGGTCGAGGCGGCGGCGCGCGCAGCCGCGGCGCACGGCTTCATCGCGCGGCTCCCTCAGGGCTATGACACGGTGGTCGGCGAGGACGCGGTCAAGCTTTCGGGCGGCCAGCGCCAGCGGGTCGCCATCGCCCGCGCGATGCTGAAGAACGCGCCGATTCTGCTGCTGGACGAGGCGACCTCCGCTCTCGATCTCGAGGCCGAGCGCAAGGTCCAGTCGGCGTTGACCGAGCTGATGCGCGGGCGCACGACGCTGGTGGTCGCGCATCGCCTGTCCACGATCGTCGATGCCGACGTCATCTATGTCATCGACGGCGGCCGTATCGCTGAAAACGGCCGCCACGCCGAACTCATGGCCCGCGGCGGCATCTATGCGCGGCTCTATGCGCTCGAAGGCGCCGCGGCGGACAGCGAGGAACCGGCGGCCCGCGCGCGGGCGTGAACCGTGGCGATGCTCAAACGGCTCGGCGAGGACACCGCGGTGCGTCGCGCCTCGGCTTGGCTCGTCGCGGGATACGTTCGCCTGATCTATTGCCTTGGCAGCTGGACCACTCACGGCGGCGAGCACCCGACGGCGCTGTGGGACCGCGGCACGCCCTTCATCCTCGCCTTCTGGCACGGTCGGCTGATGATGATCCCTCGGACCTGGCCAAGCCGCGCGGCGATGAACATCCTGACGTCACACCACCGCGACGGCGATCTTAGCGCCCGCGCGATCGCGCACTTCGGGCTCAACAGTGTGCCTGGCTCCTCGCGCAAGGGAGGAAGCGCCGCGTTGCGAACACTGGTCAGGGCGATCGCCGAGGGCCAATGCGCGGGCATCGCGCCGGATGGTCCGCACGGCCCGGCGATGCGCGCGAGCGACGGCATCATCGCGCTGGCCCGACTGAGCGGAGCACCGATCATACCCGTCAGCTGTAGCGCGAGCCGCCGGCGCATCCTCAACACGTGGGACCGGTTTCTCGTCCCGCTTCCCTTCGCCTCCGGGGTGTTCGTGTGGGGTAAGGCCCTGGCGGTACCCCGCGATGCCGACCCCGCGGCCTGCGAGACCGCCCGCGGCGAACTAGAAGCGCAGCTCAATGCCCTGACTGACGAGGCGGACCGCCTGTGCGGTCACCGGGCGCCGACCGCGGAAGCGGGGCCGGCCGCGAAGGCGACGGCGCAATGAGCCTGGGGCTTTACCGTCTGCTGAGCGGCGCCGCGCGGCCCGCACTGGGCCTCTATTTGCACGGTCGTTCGTTGCGCGGCAAAGAAGACCGGCATCGTCTCGGCGAGCGCATGGGTCGCGCCGGCGCACCGCGGCCCGCGGGCCCGCTGGTGTGGGTGCACGCGGCCAGCGTCGGCGAGTCGCTGTCGGTGCTGCCGTTGATCGAGCGTATCGGCGGCGCGCTCGCCACCGGCCATGTGCTGGTGTCGACGGCGACCGTCACATCGGCCCGGCTGCTGGACGCGCGATTACCGGTCGCCGCACTCCACCAATACGCCCCCGCCGACACGCCGGGCGCGGTGCGCCGTTTCCTTGATCACTGGCGTCCCGATCTGGCGCTGTGGGTCGAATCCGAACTTTGGCCGAACCTGGTCGCCGAGACCGCGGCGCGACAAGTCCCGATGATCCTGGTCAACGGACGTATCTCCGAGACCTCGGCCGCGCGTTGGCGTCGTTTGCCGCGCACCGCACGGGCACTTCTCGGCGCCTTCGCGCTGTGCCTCGCCCAAGACCAGGCGCAGGCCGCGCGCCTTACCTCCCTCGGTGCCCGGAACGTCAAATGCGTGGGCAACCTCAAATGGTCGGCGCCGCCGTTGCCGGTGAGCAGCGCAGAGCTCGAAACCCTCAGAGGCGCCTGCTCGGGCCGGCCCCTATGGCTGGCCGCCAGCACCCACCCCGGCGAAGAAGAAGAAGCCGCCACCGCCCACGAGCGGCTGCGCGCCACCGTTCCGGGGCTGCTCACCGTTATCGTGCCGCGCCACCCCGATCGCGGGCCCGACATCGCCCGAACGCTCAAGGCCCGCGGCCTCACGGTCGCCAGGCGGGGCGCCGGCGAGCCGCCGGCTGCGAATTGCGAGGTGTATCTTGCCGATACCCTTGGCGAGCTCGGATTGTTCTACCGACTCGCGGGGATCGTCCTCCTCGGTGGAACGCTGACGCCCCATGGTGGACACAATCCATTGGAACCGGCCCGCCTTGGGTGCGCGCTTCTGTTCGGCCGCCACATGGAGAACTTCGCCGAAATCGCTGACGAGCTTGCCGCGGCGGGCGGCGGGGAAACCGTGTGGGACGAAATCGCGCTGGGCGATGGCTTGGCGGCGCTTCTCGCCAACGAGCCCGAGCGGATGCGGCGAGCCGCCGCGGCGGAGCGTGTCGCCGCAGCGCACGCCGGGGTCCTGGATGGCGTCGTCGCCGAGATCGCGCCGTTCTTGCCCGCCAAAGGACCCGACGTTGCGCGCGCCTAAGTTCTGGAATTCAGGCCATCGCGTGATGCCAACGTTGTTGAGCCCGCTCGGCTTTGCCTACGCGGGCGCCGGCGCGCTTCGCCGCAGACTCGTCCGGCCTTGGCGGGCCGGGGTGCCGGTCGTTTGCGTCGGCAACCTGACCGCCGGCGGCGCCGGCAAGACACCGACCGCGCTGGCGCTTGGCCAGTGGCTGCGGGCGCGGCGCCGCAGGGTGCACTATATCTCGCGCGGCTATGGCGGCACCGCCCTGCGGCCCACGCGCGTGGACCTCGCCAAGCACGATGCGCACGCGGTCGGCGACGAGGCGCTTTTGCTGGCCGCCAGCGCCCCCACTTGGGTCGGCCGCCACCGGGCGGATACCGCCAGGGCGGCGGCCGAAGCGGGCGCCGACATCCTCGTCATGGACGATGGTCACCAGAATCCGGCGCTTCACAAGGATCTATCGGTGGTGGTCCTCGACGGCGGCTGCCCGATCGGCAACGGGCATTTGATTCCGGCCGGCCCATTGCGCGAGCGGCCGAGCGACGGACTGGCCAGGGCTGATGCGATCGTGGTCATCGACGACCCCATCGAGCGGGCCGGCACGTTCGGCCTGGGTGGGGCCTCGACGGTGCCCGTCTTGCGCGCACGCCTGGTGCCCGGACCCGAGGTCGCAGAGCTCGCCGATCACAATGTGGTCGCCTTCGCGGGGATCGCGCGGCCCGGCAAGTTCTTCAACACCTTGCGGGCGAGCGGCTGCCGGCTGATCGCGGCTCACCGCTTCGCCGATCACCACGAATTCGACCCCGACGAAATCATGCTGATGGCCGAGCAGGCGAACGCCGCCCACGCGCGTCTGGTGACCACCGCTAAGGACGCGGTGCGGTTGCCGTTCGGGGCGCGGGCGATGGTCGCGGTCGTGACGGTCAGCCTGGAGTTCGAGCGGTTGGATGCAATCGATCAGCTGCTCGACCCGGTGCTTGGCGAATGATCAAGGCACTGCGCCGAGCCCTGGAGACGGCGCTGGTGTGGGGCGCGTTCGCGGCCTTCGGTTGGCTCTCCATCGACCGCGCCTCGCGCCTCGGCGGGTTGGTGGCGCGCGTCGTCGGACCGCGCCTGCCCGTTTCGCGGCGCGCGCGCGACAACCTCCGCCGCGCCTTTCCCGATAAGAACGAGGCCGAGATCGAGCGCATCGTGCTTGGCATGTGGGACAACCTCGGCCGCGTCGCCGCGGAATATCCCCACCTCGGCAAGATCGATTGCTACGCCGAGGGCGGGCGCGTCGAGGTCCGGGGAACCGAGATTCTCGACCGCCTGGGCGAGGCCGGCGCCGGCTGCATCTTCTTCGGCGGCCATCTCGCCAACTGGGAGATCACCCCGCTCGGCGCGGCGCAGCGCGGTCTGGTGCTGAACTACATCTATCGCCGCGCCAACAACACGGGTGTCGAGCGCATCGTGCGCGCTGCGCGCGCGCCGGCCGGCGGTACGCACGCGCCCAAGGGTCAGCGCGGCGCACGCCAGATCACCGCCGCGCTTCGCGACGGCGGGCATCTCGGCATCCTGGTCGACCAAAAGTTCAACGAGGGGATCGCGGTCCCGTTCTTCGGCCGCGACGCCATGACCGCGCCGGCGATCGCCACCCTCAGCCGCCTGCACGACTGCGCCGTCGTGCCGGTCCGCGTCGAGCGTCTTAATGGGGCGAGCTTCCGGCTGACGGTGTACCCGCCGCTCGAGTTGCCGGCGCCCGCCGCCGAGGGCGGCGACGTCTACGCGATCATGAGCCGGGTCAACGCGACCCTCGAGGGCTGGATCCGCGAGCACCCCGAGCAGTGGCTATGGCTCCACCGGCGGTGGCCCGACTGAGGGGCTGCTCAGAGCTGCTCAGGCGTCTCCCGGGCCGGGCGCATCGCGGCGTGCAGAAAAGTGGCCACCCAGATCAGGGCGAGCCCCGCGGCGAGCACCTCGACGGTCTGGCCGACCGGCAACGAACCCTCGGGTCCGCCGATGACGACTGTGCGCCAGCCCGCGAGTATCTCGGGCAACGGCAGCACGTCGTTGATCCATGACACCCACGCTGGCGCCGCGGCGGCCGGTGCCATCGCGCCCGCGGCCAAGCCTTGATAGAAGACCAGCGGCACACCCACGATCACGGCGAAGAAACTGAGAACCGAGAACAGGGCGACGAGGCCGAGCATGATGGTCCCGCCGACGAGCCAGGAATAGAGCCAGATTGGGAGGAAGTTCTCCCAAACCTCGGTGGCGAGCCCGATCATGACCGTCGCGAGCAGGGTCGCGAGCCCCGTCGCCACCGCCGGGGCTCGCGTGCGCATCAGCGCGATCGTGACGACGGCGGCCATCCGATGGCGGTCGCGGGTCGCCACGTGAAGTAGGATCGCGCCGATCAGGCCGCCAAGACCGGTCGCGAACATGAGGATCACTGGCGCGATGCGTATGCGCGCATTGGCCGCCACGCGCAACCGCTCGGTCACGACCGTCACCGGCGGCGGGCCCGGCGGCCCTTGGAGGCGCGCTGCCACGGCCAGGCGCGCCATCGTTACGGCAGTGCCCAGATTCGCCTCGATCGTCCCCGGCAGGGCGGCGCCGAGCTGCGTTTCGGCGATGCTCAAATGGTCCGAGACGAGGACGCGGGCCGCCACCGGCGCGCCCCCCAGCGCGGCACGGGTGAAATCCTCCGGCAGGACAAGGACGGCGAATACCTCGCCCGCGTCCAGCGCGTTCCGCGCGGCCGCCTCGGCGTCGAACGGCATCGCGGCAAACGGGGCGCGGCCGCCCAGGCCTTCGAGGATTTGCTCGGACAGTCGCATCTCGCCGGCCGGGCCAGGCGCGCCCTGATCGAGATTCACGATGCCGAGCCGCATCGCGCCAGCCGCGGTCTGCGGGTCCACCGCGCCGGTGAGATTGAAGGTAACGAAGATGATCGCGATCACCGCCGGCGCCACGATCGTGCCGCGAAAGGTCGGATTGGCGCGAACGCGCTTGAGGGTTTCGCCGGCCATGTTCCAGGGTTCCTTTCGCTCAGAAGCGCCGAATGAGGAAGACCCCGGCGATCAAAAGGGCCACGCCCAGGACCCGCCACACATTCACGGGGTGCTCGGCGAAGCCGAGAATCCCGAAGTGGTCGAGCGCCACCGAGGCGATCATCTGCCCCGTCAGGAAGCTCGCGATCAAGACGCTCGCGCCCAGCTTGGGCGCAAGCGTGAGCATCGTGAAGACCGCGAAGGCGCCGATCAGTCCACCCGTATAGACCAGGTACCACGGCGCGGCGACGAGCTTGCCGACCGCCGGCGCCGGCGCGCGCGCCGCGAGATAGAGCACAGCGTACAGAACCACCAAGGCAACGGTGCCGACGAAAAACGATACGAACGCCGCCCCGATCGGGTGGCCCACCTCGCGGTGCAACTGGGCGTTGATGCCGGCTTGCACGGGCATCAGAACGCCGGCCACGGCGGACTGCAGAATCAGTAAAATATGCATGATGGGATACTTCGGGTGGCAGTGCGTTCTCGCTCAGGTGTCGCCGCTACCGGATTCCCCGGGCGCGACCTGCATTTCGGTACCGACGAGATGCCCGATGTGGCGCAGGATGCCGCCGTGATTCAGAACGTCGCCCGTGATCTGACCGATTACCGATGCGGCGGCCCCGGGCTCGATGGTGAGATCGCCGTCGATCTGGCCCAACATCCGGGTATCCTCGCGGACGACCAGATCGCCCTCGACTTGACCCAGCTTCATTTTGTGCACGCGACCGCCGCGGCGGGCGTTGCGGCGGGTATCGTCCGTTGATCCACCGTCGCCGAACGCCCGCAGCGCCGAGAACGCGAGGACGGTACCCAGGCCCAGTGCCGGCCACACGACCCATAGGTCGCCCGGGTCGGTGATCAGATTGACGATGAACAATAGGCCGAGGATCACCGCGAAGCGGGAAGCCATGCGGCGAAACGAGCGAACCGCGGCGCTCCTGTCGCCAGGCGCCTCGGCAGCGCCTGCGGAGGCATCGCGTGGTGGCGGAGCCGCAGCCGCCGCGACGCCGTCAAGGAGCACGCGATAGGTCGGTACGGGATCGGCGATGTTTTTGACCGCCTGCGCGCCGAGAAAATCGTAGCCGAGCGTGAGCTTGTTCCGAACCTGATCGAAGACCGTGCCCGAGATGCAGATGCCGCCGGGCTCGGCCAGGGCCTGCAGCCGCGCCGCGACGTTCACCCCCTCGCCATAGATGTCATCATCCTCGACGATGACGTCGCCGAGGTTGATGCCGATGCGGAACGCCATCCGCCGGGCCTCGGGTATCTGCCCGTTGCGAACCCCCAGTTCGCGCTGGATTTCGGCCGCGCATTGCACCGCTTCGACGACGCTGTCGAATTCGGCCAACAGGCCGTCGCCCGCGGTGTTCACGAGACGGCCAACGTGACGCTCGACAAAGCCCTCGATCGCCTCGCGATAGGCCCGGAGGGTCTCCACGGTAGCAACCTCATCCTCGTCCATGAGGCGGGCAAAACCGGCCGCATCGGCGGAGAGGATGGTGGTGAGTTTGCGTCGCAGGGCCTGGGCCACGAAACCGGTCTTTGGGTGCCGCGTCATAGAATACATGGCCCCGGCGGTGGTCCGATTCAACGCCGGACCCTACGCTGTCCACCGCGGTCAATCATACGATACGCGGTAGCGGGGGCCCCGCGTCCCCCGCATTCGCCGAGTCCGCGCCGGGCGGCGCGGACCTAGTTCGGTTGCCTACGCCAGAACAGCCACATGATGATCGCCAATGCGATCAAGCCGACCAGGCCGTTGTCGCCAAGACCCTGAATGATCAGCATAAGGTTGCCGATGATGTCGCCGGTGATGAAGGACACCGTGCGACCAAACAGAATCTGCAGGACAATTCCCAGGGCCACCAACATCAGTCCGGCCTCGGTAATCTGGCCTATCCAGCGTTTCGCCCTTTCCCATACTTCCGGCATTTTTCCCTCGACGGTGTGGCATACCACCTCAACCGCGCAGCGCGCGGATCGGGATCATTACCGCTACATATTGGGGCTAATGTCAAGGGATATCGCCTATATGGTGGGTAGCCACCGCATATTGGGCGTTGCATGGAATCCGACACACCATATTGGCATACCATGGGTCGAGTCCGGCGGCGCAGATCACACCACATATTGGCTTCAATCGACCAGCCGGAAGCTCACCGGCACCTCGATGAATGCGGCGACCTCCGGGGCGACATCGCTGGCCGGCACGAAGCGCCAGCGCCGCACAGCGTCCAGCGCGGCATTGTCCAGGAGGCGGTGCCCCGAACTCGCGAGCACGGCGACGGTCCCGCTTTCGCCCGTTGCCAACACCTCCACCCTCAACACGGTGCGGCCCTCCAGGCCGCGTCGGCGGGCAAGCGCCGGATACTCTGGCCGCACGTTGCCGAGGCCGGTGGGAACCCACGAAGGACCGGGATCCTGGGCTACGGCGGTCGTGCCCGAGCCCACCAGGGCGGCCACGACGACGCGCTGGCGTGAAGGCGCCGCTGCCAAAGTGCCCTCCGCCGGGGCCGAGGCCTTGAGGGCCGCAGCCGGGGCGTGCGCTGCCAAGGCGTGGGCGGTCACGCGAGTCGACGGCGCGGCCGCCACAAGGGGCGATGCGCCCGCGGCCGGACCCAGCGCCCCGCTCGCCTCGCGGCCCCGGACCTCAACCGCCGGCTGCGGCGGGAGCAGGGCTTTTTCGGTGAGCCCGCGCGCGAGGCTGACGGCGCGCTCAAGTGGCGTCAGCACGGGTGCGGCGGCATCCGCCGGCGCGGTGACATCCACAAGGGCGGCGACCCGCTTGGCCTCCGGCGCCGCGCTGGGCGGCAAGGTCGGCGCCGCCGGCCGTTCGGCGGCCGCCGCCTCGGGCGCCGCCGTCCATACCACGTCGACGGCGATGTGCCGCGCCCCAGCCGCCACTGGCGCGTGGGCGGGCGAACGCTCCCACACCACCATCGCGGCGGCCGCGACGCCGTGCAAAAGGACCGATGCGACCACCGCGTGGGCCAGATCGCGCGCGCTCATTGGCGGTCGTCCGCGGGCGAGTCATTGGCCCGCGCCCATGGCACGATGAAGGGCGTGCCCTCGTGGCGGCCATAGACGGCACGGATGGCGTACGCGGCTTCGAGATTTTTCGGCGCGAGCACGCGCTCGGGCGCCCCGGTCGCGATCGGACGGCCCGCGCACAACAGCACCAAGCGGTCGCAAAAGCGGGCCGCTAGGCTGAGGTCGTGGAGCACGACGACCACCGCGGCGCCGGCCGCGGCGCGGCGGCGGAAGACCTCCATGATCTGCAGCTGGTGATAGGAATCGAGCTGTGCGACCGGTTCGTCGGCGAGGATCGCCGGAGCCTCGACCGCCAGCGCGCGCGCGAGCAACACGCGGGCACGTTCGCCTCCCGACAGCGTGTCGAGCGGGCGCGCGCCGAGCGAGGCGACGTCGGTCTCGCGCATGGCCTCGGCGACGGCGTGGGCGTCCCCGGCATCGGCCCGCTGCCAGGGTCCGAGATAGGGCAGCCGCCCCAGCGAAACCACCCTCTCGACGCTCAGCGGCCAATGGCATTCGCCGCCCTGGGCGAGATAGGCGACGGTTCGTGCCAGCAGGCGCCGATCAAGCTCGCGCACATCCCGGCCGTCGATGAGCACCGTGCCCGCGTCGGGGCGCTCGAGTCGGCACAGGATCCGCATCAGCGTCGATTTCCCCGCGCCGTTGGGGCCGATCAGGCCGACCACCTCGCCCGCGGTCGCGCCGATCGCCACGCCATCGAGGATGGTGCGGCCGTCCTTGGTCACCGCGACCGCCTCGGCGCGAATCATGCTCACGTCAGCGCCCTCCGCGTGCGAAGAAGCAGTGCGAAGAAAAAGGGGGCGCCGATCAACGCGGTGACGACGCCAAGCCGGAGCTCGGGTCCCAACCACCACAGCCGCACCGCCGAATCGGCGGCCAGCGTCAGCGCCGCGCCGCCAAGCGCGCTGGGCAGCAGGAGTCGCGAGGGTTGGTGCCCGACCAGCGGCCTTAGCAGATGCGGCACCACCAGCCCGACGAAGCCCACGACCCCGCTGACCGCCACCGCGGCGCCGACCGAGAGCGCGATGCCCGCGATCAAGCGGGCGCGCAGCGCGACAACGTTGACCCCCAGGCTGGCCGCCGTCTCTTCGCCGATGCTCAGCGCGTCCAGCGCCCGCCCCTGCCCCGCCATCAGCGCCCAGCCCACGGCCATCAGAGGCAATGCCAACGCGACATGGGTGAAACTGCGGTCGGCCAACGAGCCCAACAGCCAGAAGAATATCTCCAGCGCCGCGTACGGGCTTGGCGCCAGATTGAGCACCAGGGCGATCAGCGCGCCGGCCATCGCGTTGACGGCGATACCCGCGAGGATCAGCATCAAGACGCTGGAGTTGCGGCCTGCCAGGGTCTGGATCAGCACCGCCGCGGCCAGCGCGCCCGCCATGCCGCCGAGCGGCAGGGCGAGCGGGAACCATGCTGCCAGCCCGGTGTAAAAGGTGATGGCGGCGCCGAGCGCGGCCGTCGAGGAGACCCCGATCAGCCCCGGCTCGGCCAAGGGATTGCGCAGCAGGCCCTGGAGGACGGCGCCGCCGAGCCCGAGCGTGGCGCCCACCAGCGCTCCAAGAATGGCGCGCGGAAGCCGAATCTCCTGCATAACCAGCCCCAGCGCCGAGCCGTCGTCGGAGAGCAGCGCCGCCGTCGCCTGGGCGAGCGGCGCCGCCGCCCGGCCGCTGAAGATCGAGATCGCGATGCCGGCCAGGGTCAAAGCCGCGAGCAAAGTGTTGAGTTGCCACGTTTGCCTCACCAGCCGCCCCGCGCGCTGACCAGCCGCTCCGCCGCCTCGGCAATCGCCGGGGTAGCGCACAGCCAAAGGGCGACCGGCATCGCCACAACCGTGATGTCGCGGCGCGAGCGTAGCGCCGGATGATCGAATAGCTGCACCGCCAACGAGGCTTGATCGCTGCGGTAGCCCGACAGCACGACCGTGTCCGGGCGCGCCAGCACCAGGGCCTCAAGGCCGAGATATCCCGCGCCCGCGACCCCGAGCTCGGTCGCGATGTTCTCGAACCCGGCCACGCGGACGACCTCGTCGATCAAGGTGCCCGGTCCGGCGGTGTGCCCCCTGGCCTGCAGTACCGCGGCGCGTGGCCGTGGCCCGGCCGCCGCCGCCACCGCCGCAAGGCGGGCGTCCATCTCGGCTATCGCGGCCTCGCCGCGGGCATCCTCGCCGACCAGCGCGGCCACCCGCCGCACCAGCTCGCGCACGCCTTCGATGCTCTCGGCAAGCGGCAGCTCGACGACCTCGATGCCGAGCTGACGCAGCATGAAGACGGTGGGCTGGGCGGTGGGCGCGGCGGTGAAGACCAGGTCCGCATCAAGCGCCACGACCTCTTCGGCGCGGCCGCGGTTGGCGGTGATCCCATCGGCGGCGGCGGACATGTGCGAGAGCTCGGGATCGGCCGCGTGGTGGGTCACCGAGGCGATGTTGGCGGGCTCGGCAAGCGCGAGGACCAGTTGGTCGGCGCACAGATTGAGCGAGACGACCCGCCGCGGCTTCGCCGTCGCGGCCTGGGCAACCACCAGCCCCGCCACGGCGCCCACGAGGAGGGCCCGGAACATGGCTTTACATGGACCGGCGAAACCCGGCGAGGACCGAGCGCCCGAGCCCGCGAAAACCGTCGGCGGTTTCGTAGTCCTTGTCGAGTGCGTTGTCGATCCGCCCGAACAGCGTCCAGCTCTCGCCCAACCCGAGGGAGGCGCCGAGCCGCACGACCGCGTAGCTCGGCGTCTTGGTGCGGGCAAAACTCACCGCGTCGATATCGGTGCGCCCGCCGGTGAAGACGAAACCCGCCGAGAGCTCTAGCCCTTCGCGTGGGCGCCAGTCGCCGTCGAAGCTCAACTTGTGCTTCGGCCGGCGTAATAGGTCGCCGCCGATCCCATCTTCGGCGCGCGTATAGGTGTAGTCCGCCCGCAACGAGAGCCAGGCGTCGGGGGCGAACGCGGCGAAGCCCTCGAGGCCATAGATATCGGCGCGGTCCTGGTTCACCAGCGAGGTGAAAGTGGGGGTGAAGGCGACAAGATCGTCGATGGCGATCTCGTAGTAGGTGAGTCCCATCTGCAAGCGGCCGTCGAGTAGGTCCTGCTCAAGGCCGACGTCGAAACCGGCGCTGGTTTCCGGCGCGAGCGCCGGGTTGCCGACGAAAATCCCGAAGCCACCGAAGGAATCGGCCCCGAAAAGCTGTTGTAGCGTCGGCGCCTTGAATCCGGTCCCGTAGGCGGCCTTCAGGCGTGTTCCCACAGTGCCCAGGCGATAGCTGGCCGAGGCGCGCCATGTGGTCTCGGTAGCGAAACGCTCGTGATCGTCGGCACGTACCGCGACGGCAGTGGATAGTGATTCACCGAAACGCGACTGGACCTGAGCGAAGCCCGCGTTGGTGCGCGCGCTCTCGTCGGTCACCGACACGAATCCGTTGGAGAAGGAAGATGCGGATTCGGCCTTCTCCTTCTCGCTCTCGAGGCCGAGGCTGACGACGTGGTCGGCAAAGGCAGGGATGTCGCCCTGCCAGTCGAACTTGAGCTTGTCGCCCTCGTTGGCGGCGACCGAGAAGTCGGCGGAAAGGGCGTCGGCAAAATCGAGGTTCTTGCGGTTGTAGTAAGTGTAGCTCAGGCCAAGGCGATTCTCGAGCGTGCCGTCGAAGAGGCTGAAAGATGCTTGACCCCGCCCGAAGCGCTGCCACGTGTTGGCCTCGTTGTCGGGATCCTCGGCCGAGTTGTCGAGCTCGACCTCGGTATCGAGGTAGCGCCCGACGAGGTCGATGTCGATGAGATCCGTCGCGAAGCCGAGGCGCGCAGACACGGTGGCGTTCTCGTATCCGTCGCTCTCGTCGGCGGACCCCGCCGGCCGCAGCCGTGACGCGGTCACCGATTCGCCATCGGTCAGATAGTGCTGGGCGCTGACGCGGAAGCTCATCTGCCCCTCTGAACCGCTTACGCCGGCGCGCTCGATGAAGGTGCGCCGGGTGCCCGATTCGAATCCGGCGCGGGCCCGAAGAGGACCGGCGCCGCGCCGCGTAATGATGTTGACGACACCGCCCAGGGCGTCGGATCCGTACAGTGTCGACTGGGGGCCGCGCACGATCTCGATACGATCGACATCATCGAGCAGGATGTTCGAGAAATCGAAGGCGCCGTCGGCGGTGCTGGGATCGCCGATCTCGATGCCGTCGAGGAGCACCAGCGTGTGGTTGGACTCGGTCCCGCGCGTGAACACCGACGTCTGGGTTCCGGCCGGCCCCAGGCGGACCGCCACAAGGCCAGGCGCCGCGGCAAGCGCCTCGTCCAGGGTCTGGTACTGGTGACGCTCGATGTCCGCCCGCGTGATGACGCTCATCGCGCTCGCCACTTCTTCAATCGGGGTGGGAAGCCGGGTCGCGGTGACGACGATCTCTTCCAGCCGCGTCGCGTCCTGGGCCGTCGCGATCGCGGCCACGACAGCTTGGGTGAGGACGACTAGGGCGAGACAGGTCGAGCGGCTTGGTGTGGCCATGGTGGGGCTCCGTCGATCGCGTGTTCCGAACGCGAGCGCCACCAAACCGAAGCAAGACCACGGCAGCGCCAGGCGCGGCGCGGCCGACCCGGGTGATCGGGCCCTGAAACGTCGGAGACGTGGACACGAAAACGCTCACCCGCCGACTCCTGCTTCGACTTCGCGGCGCTCTCGTCACCGCTGCGGAGTCCGCACCGCTGGCTCTCCCCGTCCACCGGTTGGGTGACGACTTTGACGGCAGGTTTCCTGGCTCGCGGATCGCCGCCCGCGCCCAGCCTTCCCAGTTTCCCAGTGGCATTTTCGGACGCGGGCTCACCGCCCACAGTTGCGGGGGCAGCCGCGGCTTTGATCCGGCGAACGCCGAACCGCACCGCGTTCCCTCTGGTCCCTTTCGGGAACCGTCAGCGGCTTTTATAGGCTCTAGGGGTGCCCCGCGCAACCAAGGGCGCGCGTCGGCTCAGTCGAACAGGCTGTCGATCTCGGCTTGGGTATTCTTGCCGTCGTCGTCCTGGCTGATGCCCTCACCGTCGAGCTGGGGGCCGTTCAGTAGCGGGTCGGCCGCTTTTTCGTTAGTCCCCGCCAAATCGGCAACCCCGCCATATGCTTCGAGCAGCGTTTCGAGCCGCTCGTCGATGAAGGTAAGCGTGCTCACGACCTTGGAGATGCGTTGGCCGGTGACGTCCTGAAACGAGCACGCCTCGAAGATGCGCATGCACGCGGCCTCCATGAGCGCCGACTTGTCGGCGTCAGTCGAGCCGGCGGCCATGATCTCCTCGGCCGCCTCCATGATCGCGTTCGTCGCCCCCTCGGTGGCCTGAACGATGGCACCAAGCTCTTTGCCGGCGCGCGGAATGCGCTCGGACTTGATCTCGTTGGGCTGGGCACGCGCGATGTCGTTCTTGGCCTTGGCGATGTGGTCGGCGAGCTCTTGAATCTCGCGGTATATGCTCGAAAGGCTTCTCCCTTTGCTTCCGGTCACACCAGATGTTGATCGGCCTTCTACGTTCCAGGCACGGTTCTTGGACCGTGCCTGGCGATGTGCGGGAGCTTTTGGCCTTGGGGAAGTAGGTTTCGAGTGCTGTCAGGCAGGCTGGAGGGCCGGTATTCGGCCCCGATTGAGGCGGATCGGAGGGCGGGCGGTGGCTGGCGCCCGGCCTGCCGGGATCAGCCGCGTTGTCCGACGATGTCGCGGTAGTCGGCGGGTCGGAGGCGCGTGCCGATGCCGAGCAGGGTGTCGAAGGCCGTTGCGGTGTGGCGGCGGCGGTTCCAGCGGAACACGAACTCGTCGAGATAGCGGCGCAGATGGGCGCGGCGCAGGCCATGGAAGGTTCCGAGCGCCCAGCGCTTCAGGTTCGAGAACACACGATGGATCCAGATCAGCACGAGATGGGCGGGCGTTGCACCGACGACCTTGGGCTGGTGGTCGTGGTCGGGCAGGCCAGGATAACCGCTCCAGCCATCGGTGATTACCCGCGCGCCCGGCGCCGAGGTCCCGGCAACGAAGGCATGAAGGCTGCGCGCGGAGAAATCCCCGATCGGCGCCAGCCGGATGCGACGTGGCTCGCCCTCGGGCGATAGCTCGACCGCGCCAGCAATGCGCATCTTGCCTTGCCGGCTGCGACCTTGCCCGCCTGTGGTCGGGTCTTTTACGGTGCGGAACGGTAGGGTGGCCTCATCGATCTCGACCAGGTCCTCAAGCAGGCTGCGATCCGGATCAACCATGGCACGGCGCAGCTTGTGCAGCAGGAGCCAGGCACTCTTGTAACTGCCGAGCCCGAGCTGGGCCTGGAGTTGCAGGGCGGAGATACCGTTCGAGTGGCTGGTCACGATGTGAACGGCCATGAACCAGGTCTTCAGGGGCAAGTGGCTGCGGTGCATGATCGTGCCCGCGGTCACCGAAGTCTCCTTCCCGCAGGCCGCACATTCCCAGCTCGCCCGGCGACGCTTCAGTTCCCAGCCCCTGTCATGGCCGCAGGCGGGGCAGACGAAGCCGTCGGGCCAGCGCTTGGCTGCAAGATGCCGGGCGCAGGAGGCTTCATCGGGAAAGCGCGCCTCGAAGGCGGCGCGGGACATCGGGGGTCGTATTTCCAGCGGCTGGGCATGACAGAACATTAAGCGAACATTCCGCCGATGGCAACCGCAAACCCAACATGTCGTCAAACCGGGTTCAGAGGGATAAGCCTTATGCTCGAATCGACGGTGGCGAAATAGCGCTGCATGCACGCGATCAGAACCTCGGTCACCGAGGCGATGTCGGTCAGGGAAACCGGCGCCTCGCGCTCGGAGCGCAAGAGGTCGACCAACTCGGAAATGTTGTCGGACAGGCCTTCGATATTCATGCTGATTCACAAGCCAACGCCAGGCCGCGGAGTAGGCGCGGGGTGCTAAAGAATCGGTAAACTCGCGGGCGCGCCCTCGTCTTGCCCGGCTACCGGCGCTTGGTTATAGTGCGCCGCTCGATCGCGAGGGGCTTCTCTCATCTGCGCATGGTCGCGTCCGTACGGGCGTCGCCGGTCGCCGCCCCGGCCGCGGCCGGCCTTTGGGGCTTTGTTCGTATGCGCATCATTCGGCATTGCGGCGGCCCGCCCGCGGCGGAGCGCCGGGCGGTGGTGGCGATCGGAAACTTCGACGGCGTCCACCGCGGCCACCAGGCCGTGATCGCCAAGGCCGGAAGCCTTGCCGCGACGCTTGGCGCGCCGCAGGCGGTACTGACCTTCGAGCCGCACCCCCGCACGATACTGCAGGCCCAGGCGCCGCCCTTCCGATTGATGCCGTTTCGCGCTAAGGCGCGCATGTTTTGCGAACTCGGCGTCGAGTTCTTGTTCGTAATGCGATTCGACGCGGCGATGGCGGCGACCGAGGCCCACGACTTCGTGACCGAGGTTTTGGTTGATCGGCTGGCCGCGCGCCACATTGTCGTGGGCAGCGATTTCGTCTTCGGCCGCGGGCGCACCGGGGACCGCCACCTGCTCGGCCGATTGGCCGAAACCGAGGGCTTCGGATTGACGGTCGTCGAGCCGGTGCGCGACGACGAGGCGGTCTTCGCTTCGGGCCGGGTGCGCGAATCGCTCGCCGCGGGTCGTCCTGACGCGGCCGCAGCGCTCCTCGGGCGCCCCTGGGAGGTGGAAGGCCGCGTGCGCCCCGGCGAGGGCCGCGGCGCGGCCCTCGGCTTCCCCACCGCCAACCTCGATTTTGGCAGCGGCTTCGGCCCACGGCCTGGCATCTACGCCGCCTGGATCGCCATCCATGCCGATCCGTCGTGGCGGGACGGCGTCGCCTATGTCGGCGCCCGTCCGACGTTCGGTGGCAGCGAGGTCGCGCTGGAGGCGCACATCTTCGATTTCGCCCAAGAGCTGCGGGGGCGGCGCCTGCGGGTGGCGCTCGTGGGTTTCATCCGAGACGATGCGACGTTCGCCGACGCGGCCACCCTCCGCGCCCAGATCGCCGCCGATTGTGACGCCGCCCGCGACGCCCTTGCCGGGGCGGGGCGCGGTCAGCCCCTCGAACCACAGGCGCACCGGAGCGCGCAGTCGTGAGCAACGACTACCGTTCGACGATTCAGCTACCCAAGACCTCGTTCCCGATGAAGGCGGGGCTGCCCGCGCTCGAGCTGCGAATCTTGGAGCGCTGGCGGGACACCGGGTTGTTCGACAAGCTGCGCGAGGAATCGCGCGGGCGCGAGAAGTTCATACTCCATGACGGGCCGCCCTACGCCAACGGCCACCTCCACATCGGCACGGCGATGAACAAGATCCTCAAGGACATCGTCAACCGCTCGCAGCAGATGATGGGCAAGGATGCCAATTACGTGCCCGGATGGGATTGCCACGGCTTGCCGATCGAATGGCGCGTCGAGCAAGACTATCGCAAGCGCGGCAAGGTCAAGGACGAGGTCCCCCTGACCGAGTTTCGCGCCGAGTGCCGCGCCTTCGCCGAGCACTGGATCGAGGTCCAGCGCGAGGAGTTTCGCCGTCTTGGGGTCGAGGGCGACTGGGCGCACCCTTACACCACCATGTCTTTCGCGGCCGAGGCCCAGATCGCCGCCGAGGTGCTCAAGTTCCTCATGAGCGGGGCCCTCTATCGCGGCGCCAAACCGGTGCTGTGGTCGGTGGCCGAGCAGACCGCGTTGGCCGAGGCCGAGGTCGAATACCACCAGCACACCTCGACCACCATCCACGTCCGGTTCCCGCTGCTGGCCGATTCGGGCGATCCCGCGCTGGCCGGGTCGAGTCTGGTCATCTGGACGACGACGCCGTGGACGATCCCCGGCAACCGCGCAATCGCGGTCGGCCCCAAACATACCTACGTGTGCCTGAAGGTCACGGCGGTGACCGAGGAATCGATGGTTCGAGCCGGCGAATCGATCGTCCTTGCCGAGGCGCTGATCGAGTCGACATGCGCCGAGACCGGCATTGCCGGATACGAGGTCGCCGCGCGGCTTCCCGGCGAGCGGGTCATCGGCGCGCGCTGCGCCCACCCCCTTCGCGGTCGCGGATACGACTTCGACGTCGTGGTTCTGGGCGCGGATTTCGTGGCCATGGACCAGGGGACCGGGTTGGTTCATATCGCGCCGGGCCACGGCACCGACGACTTCGTGCTCGGTTCGGCGAACGGGATCGAGGTGCCCGAAACGGTGGACGCCGACGGCCGCTACCACGACGAGGTGCCGCTGTTCGCGAAACAAAGCGTGTTCGAGGTCGACGGCGACGTCGCCGCCGCGCTCGACGAGGCCGGCGCGCTCTTGGCCAAGGGCACCGTGGTGCACGACTACCCCCACTCGTGGCGCTCCAAGAAGCCGCTGATCTTCCGCAACACGCCGCAGTGGTTCATCTCGATGACCGAGACCGGCCTCAAAGACGTCGCGCTCCGCGCCATCGAGGGGGTGCGTTGGGTGCCGGCGGCGAGCCGCAATCGCATCCAGGCGATGGTCGAGAACCGCACCGAATGGGTGCTCTCGCGTCAGCGCGCCTGGGGCGTGCCGATCCCTCTGTTCGTGCACCGCGAGAGCGGCGAACCACTGCGCGACGCGGTGGTCAACGCGCGCATCGTCGAGACGTTCGCGGCCGAGGGCTCGGATTCGTGGTTTGCCGGTGAAGCGCAGCGTTTCCTTGGCGATCAACACGACGCCGCCAACTACGACATGGTTCGCGACATCGCCGAGGTATGGTTCGATTCCGGAGCCACCCACAGCTTCGTCCTGGAGGACGTCGAGGCCTTGGCGTGGCCGGCCTCGCTCTATCTCGAAGGGACCGACCAGCACCGCGGCTGGTTCCAGTCCTCGCTCTTGGAGGCGTGCGGCACGCGCGGGCGGGCGCCGTTCGAGGCGGTGCTGACCCACGGCTTCGTCCTCGACGAGCAGGGCCGCAAGATGTCGAAGTCGCTCGGCAACGTGGTCGCGCCGCAGGAGATCTCGGACACCTTCGGGGCCGAGATTCTCCGGGTCTGGGTCGCCGCTAGCGATTATACCGAGGACCTGCGGATCGGTCCCGACATCGTCCGCCACCACGTCGATTCGTACCGCCGGCTGCGCAACACGCTGCGCTTTCTCTTGGGCAACCTCGCCGATCTCTCGGCCGACGAGCGGCTCGACTACGACGAGATGCCGGAGCTCGAGCGCTGGATGCTGCATCGACTGTCCGAACTCGACGGCGAGGTTCGACAATGGTGCGATGACTTCGACTTCCATGACCTGTTCACGGCGCTCTACAACTTCTGTGCGGCCGAACTGTCGGCCTTCTATTTCGACGTGCGCAAGGACTCGCTTTACTGCGACCGCCGCGACGCGCC
Organism: Alphaproteobacteria bacterium; assembly: GCA_965219135.1. Classification (GTDB taxonomy): domain Bacteria; phylum Pseudomonadota; class Alphaproteobacteria; order VGEJ01; family VGEJ01; genus CAYUNL01. The sequence goes on from CBDCMV010000003.1 coordinate 2,727,036, forward strand.
GCGTCGCCGTGCCGCGCGAACCGTGCTCGACGCGCTGTTCACGCACCTCACGGCATGGCTCGCGCCGGTGCTGTGCTTTACCGCCGAGGAAGCGTGGCTGAACCGCGGCGCGGACACACCGGAAAGCGTTCATCTCAGGCTCTTTCCTGAGGCGCCCGCGCGGTGGCGGGATCCAGCCCTGGGCGAACGGTGGCAAACCGTTCGCGCGCTCCGCCGGGTGGTCACCGGCGCGCTCGAGGTGGAGCGGCGCGACAAGCGCATTGGCTCCAGCCTCGATGCGCAGGTTACGCTCTACGCCTCTGAACACTATGGCGCCGCACTTGCCGGCATCGACCTGGCCGAGATCGCCATCACCTCGGCGGCGCGGTTGAGCGCCGGTGCCCCGCCGCCGGACGCTTTTACACTCGCCGACGTGCCCGACGTCGCCGTCGTTGTCGCTCCCGCGGCGGGAACCAAATGCCAGCGCTGCTGGCAGGTGCTGGACGAGGTCGCCACCGTCCCATCCTGGGAAGACTCAGGCGCAGTGTGCCAGCGCTGCGCGGACGCAATCGCGGGGCTTTCCCCCGCAACGGCCGAGTGATGTTGCGGCTTGGGCTAGGCGTCGCCGCCGCGGCGTGGGCGGTGGACCGGATTACCAAGTGGTTGCTCGGCGACGTGCTCGAAGCGGCGGGCGGCCACGTCGCGGTCACCGGCTTTTTCAACCTCATCGATGCCCGCAACGAGGGCGTCAGCTTCAGCCTCTTCAGCGAGTTCGGCACCTCGTGGGGGCGGTGGCTGCTGATCGCGCTGGCGCTGGCGATCGTCGGTGGTATCGTCGTGTGGCTGCGGCGCACCGACCGCGCCTGGCCCGCGGCATCGCTCGGACTGATCATCGGCGGCGCGCTCGGCAACGCTTACGATCGGGTGCTGTGGGGCGCCGTCGCCGACCTTTTCGACTTTCACCTCGCCGGCTTCCACTGGCCGACGTTCAACCCCGCCGACACCGCGATCGTCGTCGGTGTCGGATTGTTGATCCTGGACAGCTTGTTCGAGCGCCGCCGAACGCCTAAAAAGTAACCGTGAGCGCGCGTACATCAGGATCGACTTGGCGCCGCCTCGCGGCATGTGGGGCGCTGATCGGCGTAATCGCCGGTGCCGGCGCGTGCGAAGGCGCACGCAAACAGCTCGGCCTGACCAAGAACCCGCCGGACGAATTCACCGTCGTCACACGCGCCCCTCTGGTGGTGCCGCCCGATGCCACGCTGCGGCCCCCGGCGCCGGGCATCCAGCGGCCGCAGGAGCTCGAGCCAAGCGAACAAGCGCAGGCCGCCCTATTTGACCTCGATGCCGAAGCGTTGGCCGACAATGGCTCCACCGCGCCACCGTCACCGGCCGAGCTCGCCTTCCTCGATCAGGCCGGCACCGGCAGCCGCGATCCCAACATCCGCGAGCTATTGCGCCAGGAGAACTCCCCCTTCGCCGCGCGCGACAAGGGATTCGTCGAGGAGCTGATGTTCTGGCGCGAGAAGGACGGGCTGGGCGTCGTGGTGGATGCCGCGGCCGAATCCGAGCGCCTGCGCGACAACGCCGCCGCCGGCAAGCCGGTGACCGAGGGCGAGACCCCGATCATCACGCGCCGTCGCCGCGCCCTGCTCGAGGACATATTCTGACCCCGCGATCGCGTGCGCGCGGCGGCGCCCGCGCTGTAGGTTTCGCGGTCCTCGCCTTGGGGTTGGCCGCGGCCGCGCCTGCGGCGGCGGGCCTGTTCAACCCCCAAGCCTTTACGCTCGCGAACGGGTTGGAGGTGGTGGTGATCTCCGACCATCGCGCGCCGCTGGTCACCCACATGGTGTGGTACAAGGCCGGCGCCGCCGACGAGCCGCCGGGCAAGTCGGGAATCGCCCATTTTCTCGAGCACCTGATGTTCAAGGGCACCCACGAGGTACCCGCCGGCCAGTTCTCGACCGTCGTCGCCCGCCACGGCGGGCGTGAGAACGCGTTCACCGCGCAGGACTACACCGGTTATTTCCAGACCGTCGCGGTCGATCAGCTCGAGATGGTCATGCGACTCGAGGCCGACCGGATGGTCAACCTCACGTTGACCGACGAGCAAGTCGCGACCGAGCGTGAAGTCATCCTCGAGGAACGGCGCTCGCGCACCGACAACGTGCCCGAAGCGCTGTGGGGCGAACAAATGAGCGCCGCCCTATTTCTCGCCCACCCCTACGGCATACCGGTCATCGGTTGGCAGCACGAGATGCGGGCGCTCAATCGCGACGACGCGCTCCGTTTCTACCGCGACCACTACGCGCCCAACAACGCGATTCTTGTGGTCGCCGGCGATGTCACGGCCGAAGCGGTGCGCACACTGGCCGAAGCCACGTACGGCGCCATCCCCGCGCGCCAGATCGAGGCCCGCCAACGACCGCAGGACCCGCCGCACCGGGCCGCCCGACGCGTCGAGTACCGCGACGAACGCGTCGCGCGGCCGAGTTGGCGCCGCCGCTATGTCGCGCCCTCGCGGAACCGCGGCGACACTGAGCACGCACTGCCCCTGATGCTTCTTTCCGACATCCTGGGTGGTGGCGCGACCTCACGCCTTTACCGCACGCTGGTCGTGGACGCGCAGGTGGCGACCCACGCCGGCAGCTACTACGGCGGCGGCGCGCTCGACCTCGATTCGTTTTCGCTGTACGCGATCCCACCCGGAGCGAGCGACGTTGCGGCCATGGAAACCGCCATCGACGAAGTGATCGCCGAGCTGTTGGCGGAAGGGGTTAGCGCCGAGGAGCTCGAGCTCGCGAAAACCGTGGCGCTGGCCAGCGCCATTTACGCCCGTGACGACGTCCAGGGCGCGGCGCGTATCTTCGGCCGCGGGTTGGCGACCGGCCGAACGCCCCAGGAGATTGAATCTTGGCCGGAGCGGATTTCGGCCGTCACGGTGGAAGAGGTGAATGCCGCGGCCCGATCCGTCCTACAACGGTCGCGCTCGGTAACCGGCGTGTTGCTGCCGGCGGAGCCCGGATAATGGGCGTGCTCGCGAGGGGCGCCTGCCTCTGCGCCGCCGGCTTGGCCCTTCTTGGCGCCGCGCTTCCGGCGGGTGCCGTCGATATCCAGCGGGTTGAGAGCCCTGGCGGCATCGAGGCGTGGCTGGTCGAAGAACACTCGATCCCCATCATTGCGGTCGAGATCGCGTTCGATGGCGGCGGCGCGCTCGACCCGCGCGGCAAGGAGGGGCTGGCCAACCTCCTCTCGGGCCTACTCGACGAAGGGGCCGGGGACCTCGATTCTCAGGCCTTTCAAGAGCGTCTCGAAGAATTGGCGGTTCGCCTTGGTTTCGATTCCTATCGCGACACGTTCTGGGTCGGCCTCAAGACACTGAGCGAAAATCGCGACGAAGCCTTCGCGCTGTTGGGCCTCGCGCTAACGGCGCCGCGGTTCGACAGCGACGCCGTCGAACGCGTACGCGGACAGGTGCTGTCCGGCCTCAAACGCGACGCCGAGGATCCCGGTGAGATCGCCGGGCGCACCTTCCTCGCCACCGCGTTTCCCTACCACCCCTACGGCCGCCCCGCGCGAGGCACGGCTGAAAGCGTCGCCGCGATCACATCCGATGACCTGCGCGACGCCGTGGCCCAACGCTTTGCTGTCGCCAACGCCACCATCGGGGTGGTCGGTGACATCGACCCGGCGACGCTGGGTCTGCTGTTGGATCGCACCCTCGGAGGGCTGCCGGCGACCGCGCGGGCGGCCACCATCGCCGAGACGCGGCCAGCGCCGGTCGCGAGCCTCAATGTCGTGCGCAAGCCGGTACCGCAAAGCGTCGTTCGCTTCGGTATGCCCGGCCTGAAACGGAGCGATCCCGACTTTTACGCCGCCTATCTGATGAATCACGTGCTGGGCGGCGGCAGCTTTACCTCGCGGCTTTACAGCGAGGTGCGCGAGAAACGCGGCCTCGCGTACTCGGTCTACAGCTACCTTTCGACGCTCGATCGCGCCGGGATCGTCGCCGGCGGCGTGGCCAGCGCCAACGAGCGGGTGGCCGAAGCGATCGAGGTGATCCGGGCCGAGCTCTCCCGCCTGCGAGAGGAGGGGGTCACCGAGGAAGAGCTGCGCGACGCCAAGACCTATATCAACGGGGCCTATCCGCTGCGCCTCGATTCCAACGCCGCGATCGCCCGATCGCTGGTCGCGATCCAGCTGGAAGACCTTGGCATCGATTACAAGGACCGCCGCTCGAGCTACATCAACGCGGTGACCACCGATGACATTCGCCGTGTCGCCCGTCGCCTGATCCGACCCGACGAGCTGATCGTGGTCGTCGTTGGCGATCCCACCGGCCTCGAAGACGCCGACTGACTCGCGCGCCGCACTCGCCTAGACTGGCGGCGGCGGCGATGGACACCGACGGTCACAAGCGCAAACTCGCGGTAATCCTGGCCACCGACGTCGAGGGCTATAGCCGGCTCATGGGCGCCGACGAGGAGGCAACCATCGAGGAGGTCCGCCGGATTGGCTTCGACCTTTCTCCCGGCCGCTTGCAGTGGCTTCCCTATGCGCGGGAGGAAGACCTTGAGCACCTGCGCCAGGTCTTGCTCAAGCTCTTGCCCGCGGGCGAAGATTGAGCGCCCGCATCCGCGCCGGCACCGTGGACGCTTACCGCGATCTCGAGGCGAGGTTTCGCCGTTTGTCGAACGTCGAGGCGGCGGGCGGCCTGTTGCGCTGGGATTCGGCGACGATGATGCCCCCGGGCGGCGCCGAGGCGCGGGCCGAGCAGTTGGCGACGCTCGACAGCGTCGCGCATGAGATCATCACTGCGCCGTCGCTCGCCGAACGCCTCGATGCGGCTGAGGCGGCGGTCGATGATCTCGACGATTGGCAAGCGGCGAATGTCGACTTGATGCGCCGTCGCCAGCGACGCGCGGCCGCGCTCTCGCCGGCGCTTGTCGAGGCCTTCGCCCGCGCAACCGCGGCGTGCGAGATGCACTGGCGCGAGGCCCGGCCCAGCGACGACTTCGCCGCCGTCGCGCCGTTGTTGGAAACCGTAGTGGGCCTGGTTCGCGAGATCGCGGCGGCACGCGGGGACGCGTTCGGACTCGCACCCTACGATGCGCTCCTCGACGGCCACGACCGCGGTGCCACGGCGGCAGTGATCGATCCGATTTTCGCCGACCTCCAAGCCTTCCTGCGGGCGTTCACCGAGGAGGTGCTGGAGCGGCAGTCGCGCGAACCAGGCGCGCGGCGGCCCAAGGGCCCCTTTGCCGTCGCCGCGCAACAGCGGCTCGCCGAACAACTGATGGCCATCGCCGGCTTCGAGGCCGACCACGGGCGGCTCGATTCGAGCGCCCACCCCTTTACCGGCGGCGTGCCCGACGATGTCCGCATCACCACCCGTTACCGCACCGACGACTTCACCGAGTGCGTTATGGCGGTACTGCACGAGACCGGCCACGCGATGTACGAGCGCGGGCTGCCCGAGGCTTGGCGTCACCAGCCGGTGGGCGAGGCCGCGGGCATGAGCATGCACGAGAGTCAATCGTTGCTGATCGAAATGCAGATCTGCCGCGGTCCCGAGTTTCTGTCCTTTGTCGCTCCGTTGATCCGCGACGCGCTCGATGGCTCGGGCCCGGACTGGGAAAGCGAGAACCTGTGCCGGCTCTACCGCCGGGTCGAGCGCGGCTTCATCCGGGTCGAAGCCGACGAGGTGACGTATCCCGCCCATGTCATGCTGCGCTACCGGATCGAGAAATCGCTGATCGAGGGTACGCTGGAGGTCGCCGAGCTTCCCGCCGCCTGGAGGCCAGCAATGGAGGAAGGGCTCGGTCTCACCCCCGAGAACGACCGAAACGGGTGCCTGCAGGACATCCATTGGTTCGCCGGCGAGTTCGGATACTTTCCGACCTATACCCTGGGCGCCCTCGCCGCCGCCCAGCTCTTCGCGGCGGCCAAGGACGACGCGCCCGAGATTCTCGCGGCCATCGCCGCGGGCCAATTCACCCCGCTTCTCGATTGGCTGCGGGCGAACGTGCACGGCCTGGGCGCGCGTTACTCTCGGGACGAGTTGCTCGAGCGGGCGACCGGCAAACCGCTCGGCATCGCCGCCTTCAAACGCCATATCGAGGCCCGCTATCTCGGCTGACAAAGCTTGTCGCACCCTCGCCAAGGCGTATAGGGTTCCGTCGATGATCCGGTCCGCGTCTCCAGCCTCGCGCGCGCCGCGGCGAAGCCGTGCCGGCGGCGTCGGCGCTCAGGTCACCGCGTTGCCGAACGGCCTGCGAGCGGTCACCGACGCGATTCCCGGGTTGGAAACGACCTCGATCGGGGTGTGGGTCGACACCGGCTCGCGCAACGAATACCTTGAGATCAACGGCGTCTCGCATCTTTTGGAGCACATGGCCTTCAAGGGCACCAAGCAGCGTTCGGCGCGGGACATCGCCGAGGAAGTCGAGGCCGTGGGCGGCCACCTCAACGCCTATACCTCATCCGAGCAAACCGCCTATCTCGCGCGGGTGCTGAAAGACGACATCGGGCTGGCCGTCGATATTCTTGCCGACATCCTTCAGCATTCGGCCTTCGAAGAGGCCGAACTCGCGCGTGAGCGTGCCGTGGTGGTGCAAGAGATCGGCCAGACCCGGGACACGCCCGACGACATGGTCTTCGAGCTGTTCCAAGAGGCGGCGTATCCCGAACAGCCGCTCGGCCGCTCGATCCTCGGCACCGTGGAGCGGGTCAACGGCTTCGCACGCGAGACCCTCATGGGCTATATGGCCGAGCGCTATCGCGCCCCCCGCATGGTGGCGGTCGCCGCCGGCGCCATCGAGCACGCGCACTTTGTCGACCTGATCGGGGCGGCCTTCGGCGCCTTGGGCCCAGGCGAGGGGGCGTCGCCCGCGCCGGCGCGCTACCAGGGCGGCGAGCGTCGCAGCGATCGCGACCTCGAGCAGGTGCATTTGGTGCTGGGTTTCAACGGGGTCGCCTACGCCGATCCCCGGTTCTATGCGGCCCAGGTTTATTCGACCGTCCTTGGCGGCGGTATGTCCTCGCGGCTCTTTCAAGAGGTCCGCGAGAAACGCGGGCTCGCCTACGCCGTCTACAGCTTCACCTCCTCGTACACCGACGGCGGTACGCTTGGCGTCTACGCCGGGACCGGCGCCTCGGAGCTGGCGACGGTCGTCCCGGTCATCGCGGATGAGCTGACCAAGCTTGCCGCGGCCCCGGTCGAGGAGGCCGAGCTGTTGCGGGCGAGGGCCCAGCTCAAGGCCGGCCTAATGATGTCGCTCGAAAGCTCGATGGCGCGATGCGAGCAACTGGGCCGTCAGATGCTGATCTTCGGACGCCCCATTCCGCCGGCCGAGCTGCTGGCCGAAATCGACGCCGTCGACGCCGCCGTGCTTCAGGACTTCGCGGGCGCGATGCTGGACGCGGGCCCGCCGGTCCTTTCCGCGATCGGACCGCTTGCCTCGCTTGAGAGCTATGAAACGATCGCGTCAAGGTTCGACTGAGCTTTTCCGCGCGCGGAGGCAGCGGTGACGTCGCTCCTGCGCACCCTGGGACCGCCGTGGGCGAGCCGCGTCTTGCATGGCGGACGCGTCTACCTGCGCGCGCCGCAAATCAGCGACTGGGCGCAGTGGGCGCGCCTACGCGCCGAGTCGCGCAACTTCTTGGTTCCGTGGGAACCGACGTGGTCGGCCGACGCGTTGACCCGCGCCGCCTTCCGCCGGCGGCTCCGCCGCTACTATCGCGACGCCCGCGAGGAGACCGGCTACGCCTTCTTCATCTTCGGGCGAAGCGACGATACGCTCTTAGGCGGCATCACGCTGACCAACGTCCGCCGCGGCGTCGCCGGGTCGTGTTCGGTGGGCTACTGGATCGGCAAGCGGCACGCCCGTCAGGGCTGCATGAGCGATGCGCTGGCCCCGCTCTTTCCGTTCGTATTCGACGACCTGCGGCTGCACCGCCTCGAGGCGGCGTGCCTGCCCACCAATGCCGCCAGCAAGGGGTTGCTGCTAAAGAATGGTTTCTCGGAAGAGGGCTTCGCGCGCCAGTACCTCAAGATCAACGGCGGCTGGCGCGACCATATCCTGTTCGCGCTTCTCGACGCTGATCGCCGTCCCGAGGTGGCGCCGTCTCGGGCGGGAGCGCGCGCGCGTCCCAGCGCCGGAAAGGACGCCAAGTGAGCCTCGCCCCACCGCCATCGCGGCGCGATTATGCCGTCATCTACGCCGATCCGCCGTGGACCTTCGCCACCTACAGCGATAAGGGCCGGGGCCGTTGCGCCGATGCGCACTACGACGTGATGAGCATCGAAGGCCTCAAGGCGCTACCGGTCGCCGCGTGGGCCGCGACCGACTGCGCGCTGTTGATGTGGGCCACCAGCCCACTGCTGCCGCGGGCATTCGAGGTCATGGCGGCGTGGGGCTTCGCCTACAAGTCGGTCGCCTTCACGTGGGCCAAGAAGAACAAGCGCTCGCCCGGCTTCTTCGTCGGACTTGGTTACTGGACCCGCGCGAACTGCGAGTACTGCCTGTTGGGGACGCGGGGGGCGCCCAAACGCCGCGCCCGCGACGTCCGCCAGCTGATCGTCGCACCGCGGCGCGAGCACAGCCGCAAACCCGACGAAGCCTACGATCGCATCGAACGACTACTCGGCGGACCCTACCTCGAGCTGTTCGCCCGCGAAAGCCGCAAGGGCTGGGACGCTTGGGGCCAACAGGCCGGGCTGTTCGACGGCGGGTCCGTCGCCACCCGGCGCTGGCCTTCGGTAGGAGACCCGATGGCCGCTGCCACGCCACCGGCCGCGGATCAACGCTAGGCCGCGCAGCGCGCGGCGACCGGCGCGAACGTGCGTCGGTGGTGGGGGCTGGGTCCGAGCCGGGCAAGCGCCTCGCGGTGCTCGTCGGTGCCGTAACCGGCGTTGCGTTCCCAACCGTAACCGGGATGGCGGAGGCTGAGCCGCGCCATCAAGCGGTCGCGCGTGACCTTGGCGATGATCGAGGCGGCGGCGATGGTGACCGAGATGCCATCGCCCCCGATAAGGGTGCGCACCGGGCAGGTGAGTACCGGCGCACGGGTGCCGTCCACCAGCGCCAGCGCGGGGCGGCAGCCGAGCGCCGCCGCGGCCCGCCGCATCGCGACCAGACTTGCGCCGAGGATGTTCAGTTCCTCGATCTCGGCGAGGCCGGCCGCGCCGACGCCGATCGCCGCGCCGCTCGCGTGCAGGGCATCGAACAGCGCCTCACGCTCTTCCCGGGTCAGCACCTTTGAATCGGCAATGCCCTTGGGGATGGCGTCGGGCTCAAGGACCACCGCCGCCGCCACCACCGGGCCCGCCCACGGGCCGCGCCCTACCTCGTCGATCCCGGCTACGCCGCCCGAGGCCGGCGCCATACACATCGCCATGATCGAGCGTAGCACACCGCGGCTAGATCAATTCCAGTTGTGGTCCGGGAGGGGGACGAAAGGCTGATGTGTCGAGTGCCGGCCGCCCGGGGTTGAGGCCCAGCCGCCGGGTGGCGAGGCGAAAACGGCGGGCGATCAGGTCGGCGTAGGCGCCGCGCCCACGACCGCGAAGATGGAACGTGGAATCGTTGAGCTTGCCGCCGCGGGTCTGGCGGACCAGCGTCATCACACGGCCCGCGCGCAGCGGCTCGTTCTCGGTCAGCCATTCGCGGAACAGGTCCTTGACCTCGCTCGGCAGCCGCAAGATCACGTACGCCGCGCCCTCGGCGCCGGCCCAGGCGGCGGCCTCCAGGATGCGCTCCATTTCGGGATCGGTGAGACCGGGAATCACCGGCGCGACCATGACGCCCGCGGGAACCCCGGCCTCGTGTAGCGCGCGGATGGTCTCGAGCCGTTTGGCCGGGGTCGCCGCACGCGGTTCCATGCGCCGCGCGAGTCGCCGATCGAGGGTGGTGATCGACAGGAAAACGCGCACCAGGTTGCGCTCGGCCATCGGTCCGAGAATGTCGAGGTCGCGGGTGACCAGCGCCGATTTGGTGGTGATGCCGACGGGATGATCGGCCGCCGCCAACACTTCGAGGATCTGGCGGGTGATTCCAAGCCGGCGCTCGATCGGCTGATAGGGATCGGTATTGGTGCCGAGCGCGATCATGCGGCACTCGTATCCCGGGCGCCGGAGTTCACGCTCCAAGACGCGCGCGGCCTCGGGCTTGGCGAACAGCCGGCTCTCGAAATCGAGCCCCGGCGAGAGCCCAAGGTAGGCGTGGGTCGGGCGCGCGTAGCAGTACGCGCAGCCGTGCTCGCAGCCGCGGTAGGCGTTGATCGAACGGTCGAAACCGAGATCGGGCGAGCTATTTCGGGTGATGATGGACCGGCATGCCTCCACCGTCACGGTCGTGGCCAGCGGCGGGAGCGGCTCGTCCGAGGGTGACGTCTCGGCTGCGAAATCGAAGTGTGAATCGGCGTGCACCCGACGCTCAGCCTCGAACCGACCCGAGACGTTGCTGAGCGCGCCGCGGCCTCGGCGATCGCCTGCGCCGACGGCTCGACCGCTTTCGCGTGCCTGCTGAGAAGTCATCACCACGCCGAATAGGATAGTGGGAATGGTCGAACATAACAAGAACATTCGTCAGTGAGGCATGCGCTATCATGGCGCGTGATGGAAACCGCCGATGCACCGGATTCGCCGCGGCTTTCGGTCGTGATCCCGACGGCGGGCGCCGAGCCCGCGTTATCGGCGTGCCTCGCCGGACTGGGTCGAGTGGGCGTGGCGATCGAGATCATCGTCGCGGCGGCGGATGCCGACGAGGAGGCGGCGCACGCCGCCACTTCGGCCGGGGCCACGGTGGTGGCCACGGCGCGGGGGCGGGGGCATCAGCTGAGCGCCGGCGCCCGCGCGGCGCGTGGCGCGTGGCTGCTGTTCATCCACGCCGATACGGTGCTGGGCGAGGGCTGGAGTAGAGAAGCGGAGGCGTTCACCGCCGAGCGCGGGAACCACGAGCGGGCCGGCGTATTCCGCCTGGCGCTCGACGACCCGGCCGCGGCGGCGCGCCGGCTCGAAGCGATGGCGGCGTGGCGCAGCCGCACGCTGGGGTTGCCCTATGGCGATCAGGGGCTGTTGATATCGCGCGATTTTTACGACCGGCTGGGCGGCTACGCCGAGGTTCCGCTGATGGAAGATGTCGCGCTGGTCCGCCGCATCGGGCGGGCACGGCTCCACCACTTCGAAACCGCGGCGCTGACCTCGGCCGCGCGCTACCGCCGCACCGGCTACTTCAGGCGCAGTGCCCTCAACCTCAGCTGCCTGGCGCTCTACTTTCTCGGCGTCCCGCCGCGCTGGATCGTCCGCCTCTACGATTGAGCCGGTGCTCACCAACCATCTGGTGATCTTCCTCCGCGCACCGCAGGTGGGTGCGGTGAAGCGGCGGCTGGCGTGGGGCGCGGGCGGCATCGGCGCCGCGGCCGCGTGTCGCTTTTACCGCCGCAACACCGGCGCCGTGCTGCAGCGTATCGCGTACGACCGGCGCTGGCGGACATGGCTCGCGGTCTCGCCCGACGCCACCGTACGCACCCCCGCGGTGTGGCCCGGGCGCCTCGCCAGGCTGCCCCAGGGCGGGGGCGACCTTGGTCGCCGCATGGCCCGCGTGTTGGCGAGGCTGGCGCCGGGTCCGGTGGCGATCGTCGGCAGCGATATCCCCGATCTCGCCAAGCCCCACATCGCCGTCGCGTTCGCGGCGCTGGGCAGCCACGACGCCGTGTTCGGTCCCGCCCCGGACGGCGGCTACTGGCTTGCCGGCTTCCGCCGCCGCCCGGCGCCGATCGACCCCTTCGCCGGCGTCCGCTGGTCGAGCGCGCATGCGCTTCGCGACACTCTTGCCAACATTCCTGGCAGTGCGCGGGTCGCCTTCCTCGAGACCTTGCGCGACGTCGACACGCCACAGGATTACGCGTCGCTGTCCGCGCGCTAGCGGTACACCTCGCGACGATGCGCGATTCTCAGCACGACCACGGTTTGGTCCTCTTGTCGCAGATGGCAGACGATGCGATAGGGGCCCACGCGGTAGCGCCACAGCCGAGGCTCGCGACGGCCGACCCGCATCGGCGCGCCGCTTTGTCGCGGATCATTGGAGCACTGCTCTAGTTGGCCGAGTACGCGGCGCTGCGCCTCGCGCGGCAGTTTTTCCAGTTCTCGAAGGGCGGACGGTCGAACACTAATCCGCCAGGCCAAGCCGCCGTCTCACCTCGGCTAGAGGGACCTCTCCATCCTCGTCATCGAGACGGGCCACGGCGAGGTGGTAGTCTTCCCATTCATCGAGGTATTCAAGGATGGCTTGGCGAATGTAGAAGGTCTTGGTGCGTCCGGTTCGCCGCGCAAGCGCCTGCAACCGGTCTTCCGTATTCGCGTCGAGTCGAATCGATGTCGGCATAGCACGCAACCGCCAATGAGATACTTGTATCGCGCGGAGCATACACCGACTTCTGGTGGTTGCGCCAATTGTTGTATCGAGCGACCCGCTGTCGCCGCGGCCTTCAACTGGGTTTGCGGCGTTTGTGTTCGCTTAGGCGGGGCATGAGTTCGACGAAGTTGCACGGGCGGTGGCGGTAGTCGAGCTGGGTCGAGAGAATCTCGTCCCAGGCGTTCCGGCAGGCGCCCGGCGAGCCGGGTAGCGCGAACAGGTAGGTGCCTCCGGCGACCCCCGCGGTGGCGCGGGACTGGATCGTCGAGGCGCCGATCTTGGCGAAGCTGAGGGCGCGGAAAAGCTCGCCGAAGCCGAGGATCTCCTTGTCGAAGAGCGCCTGGAAGGCCTCGGGCGTCACGTCGCGACCGGTGACACCCGTGCCGCCGGTCGCGAGCACCACGTCCACGGCGGGATCGGCGATCCAGGCGCGGAGCTGGGCGGCGATCGCTTCTTCCTCGTCGGCGACGATGGCGCGCTCGGCGAGGTGGTGCCCGGCGCCGGTAAGGCGCCCGACCAACACATCGCCGGAGGTATCGTCGTCCTCGGTCCGGGTATCGGAAACCGTCAGGACCGCAATCCTGACGGGGATGAAGTCGCGGCCCTCATCGGTCCCGGCCACGCCCGCTCTGGATCAGCGGCCCTCGGTGGCGCGCGCGAACCCGCGATCGGCGCCATCGAGCGCGACGTAGCGCGGCCACTCGCCGGCGGCCACGGCGTCGAGCGAGGGCATCGGCTGGCCAAGCCGGGCGCGGTAAAGCCATAAGTTCGCCATCACCCGCTCGACGAACAGACGGCTCTCGCGCGAAGGGATCGATTCGATGAAGAGCAGCGGGTCGTCGGGGTGACCGGTGCGGCGCAGCCACTTCTTGAGATTGCCGGGACCGCCGTTGTAGGCGATGACAAGTCGGAACAAATCACCGGCGACGACCGCTTCGTCCAGGAGGTGGTCCAGGTACTTCTGGCCGAGCGCCATGTTGAACTCGGGCTCGTAGAGCCTTTTCTTGCCCGCCGTCCGCAAGCCACGGTCGCGGGCGATGAAGCTAGCGGTTCGCGGCATGAGCTGCATCAGGCCGCGGGCCCCGGCCGGGCTGGTGGCGCGGACGTTGAATTCCGATTCTTGGCGGATCAGGGCGAAAACGAGCGCCCGATCGATCGCGAACCCTCCGTCGGGCCGCCAGTGGGGCACCGGATACGCGGCGAGATCGTAGACCCGACCGTCGGACTCGCGGGCGCCGCCAAGCCGCATCGCCGCCGCCGCCAGATTGAGTCTGCTGGCGATCGCCAGCAGCACGGCTTGGGCTTCCTCGCCCGCAGCCGGAGCAAGTCCGCGCAGCTCCTGATCGGCAAGCTCGTACTGGCCGGCCTCGGACAGCGCGCTGGCGCGCCGCACCCCCGCCGTCGCCGCCAGCTGCTCGTGCGCCTCGGCGCTGAGCGGTGGATGATCCCAAGCGAAATCGAGGTCCTCACCCAAAAGGCGTGCGGCGAGGATGCCGTACAAGGTGCGGCGATGGGTCGCGGCGATCTCGAGAAGACGGGCGACCCGCTCGGGCCGTCCCGCGACCAGGGCGGCGCGCGCGCCCCAGAAGCCACCTGCGGCGATGTTCCACGGCGAGGCGGTTTCCGAGTCTGCCAACGCGGCGAAGTGAATGAACGCGCGCTCGTGCTGGCCGCTCCGCCATGCCGACAAACCGGCGATCCAATCGGCGATCGGCGCGTACGCGCGCGAGCGATCGGCGCTGGCCGCGGCGAACTCGAGCGCCTTGGTATCGTTACCGGCAAAGAAGTAGGCCTGAGCGACACCCTTGCGCGCCCGGTCGAATTCCACTTCGTCAAACAACTCGGCGAGCTTGCCGCCGAGGTGGCGCTCGGCGCCCTCGGCGTCGTGGGTCCGCAGGTGGGCGTTGATCCCGCGCCATTCTTTTCGCACCGCCTGCCGGGTGGCGGAACTACGCTTGCGGGGCGAGCGGTAGGCATCGGATGGGGCCGGCGGGATCGCCGCTACGCGGCGGCTGTCGTAGCTCGGCTTGACCGGCGATTTGTAGCCCTCGGGTTGGCGCCTCAGCGCCAGTCGATAGATGCGCTTGGCGCCGGGATGATCGTTATAGGCCGCCATCCACTCGTACAGCTCGAGGTATTTGGAGCGGTACTTGGTGGGATGCATGTAGCGCTGGAAGAGGGCGTGGCCCAAGAGCACATCGTCATCGAGGGTGGCGATCTCGAGGTCCGCTTCGGCCCAGTGGCCGTCCTCTTGAAGCGCGAAAATGCTGCGGTAGCGGCGGGTATCAGCGGCCGAGAGCGCGGGCGGCAGCGCCAGTCCGCTTTCGTCGTCGGGTACGACCGCGCCGGGTGGCAAGCCTTCGAGCGCGGCGATACGCAGCCCGTTCGCCGGCGATGTGTCGGGACTGCGGTCCTCGGCCGCGGCCGATACCGCAAGCGACAGCCCGATCGCCAGCGCGGGCACGCCAACCCGCCTGGCAGCGGCGACCGAGATCGTCCGCGCCCCTGAGCCCCCCAAAGCCATCACCCGGTTCATAGCGCACCACCCACCCGCCGACAAGCCCGCCCGCGCCGCCACCCCGGCAAGAACGCGGGATCACGCTCCACCATCAAGGCGCGCCTTGATGGCCAGAAGGTCGCGCCAAGCCTCGCGCTTGAGCGCCGATTGACGCAAGAGATAGGCGGGATGGTAGATCGCCATCGCGTCAATCGTCTTGCCGCCCCGCTCGTCGCGATACCGGAGCCAACGGCCCCGCAGCTTGGTAATGCCTTCGCTGGTCCCCAAGAGCGCGGCCGCCGCCGTCCCGCCGACCAGTACCAGGACGCGGGGATCGACGAGGGCGATGTGGCGCTCGACGAAGGGCACAAAGGCGGTTGTCTCGGCACTCGTCGGCTTGCGGTTCTCGGGCGGCCGCCAAGGCAGGATATTGGTGATGTAGGCGGAGCGCCGATCGAGCCCGATGGCGGCGATCATGCGGTCGAGAAGCTGGCCCGAAACACCGACGAACGGTAGGCCCTGCCGATCCTCATCGGCGCCCGGCGCCTCGCCGATGAACATGACCGCAGAGTCCGGGTTGCCGTCGCCGAAGACGAGATTGGTCGCGGTTTCCTTGAGCGCGCAGCCCTCGAATCGGGCCATCGCGTCCCGCAGTTCTTCGAGCGTGGCGCAGTCACGGGCCACCGCCCGTGCGTCCGCGGGCCCAGCCCCTGCGGCGGCCGCCTGATCATTCGGCGCGAGCGGTTTCGCCGGCGGCGCCGGCGGTGTCTCGGCAAAGCGGTCCTGTGGCGTCTCGGCGATCGCCTCATCCGCACCGGCCTCGATCAGCCAGCGAAGCGCCGCGATGTCCGCAGCCCGCTGGTTCATCGCCGCGGGCTCACAGGCTGGGCGCGCATAGCGTCTCCCACTTCGACCAATCGAAGGCCCGGCGCCCGAACATGTCGGCCTCGCTCGCGCGCAGAGACTTGGGCGCATAGCGCTCGATCGCCCGGCCCACGTCGCCGCGGACCGCCGCCCGCACACGGCGGTCCCGGATCGCGGCGACCGCGGCCCCCAATACCTTGACCTCGCGTTCGTACAGGAAGTTCCTGGCCATGCTCCCCCTCCTCGCTCGCGGCGCCACGATAGCACGGCCGCCGCGAGGGCCTGCCATTGACCGCGGCGCCGGCATGGGCGCATAAGGCGGCGAGCCGGTGGGATGGCACGAAAGGGCGTACGGCGATGAGCGAGGCCGCGCGCGAAGCGATGGACTACGACGTGGTCATCGTCGGCGCGGGCCCGGCGGGGCTATCGGCGGCGATCCGGCTTCGCCAATTGTGCACCGCTGAAGGGCGCGATTTGAGCGTCTGCGTCGTGGAGAAGGGCGCGGCGGTCGGCGACCACATTCTCTCGGGCGCGGTGCTGGAGCCGCGCGCGCTCGACGAGCTGATTCCCGACTGGGCCGAGCGCGAGGCCCCGCTGCGCACCCCGGTGCGGGAGGACCGTTTCCTGTTCCTGACGCCAGCCAACGCCATTCGGCTTCCCGGATTCGCGCTACCGCGCGACCTCAGGAACCACGGCAACTACATCATCAGTCTGGGCAACCTGTGCCGCTGGCTCGCCAAGGAAGCCGAGGCGCTGGGGGTCGAGATCTATCCCGGCTTCGCCGCCGCCTCGGCGCTCTGTGGCAAGGACGGCGTGGTCCGCGGCGTCGTCACCGGAGACAAGGGGATTGCCCGCGACGGCAGCCGCAAGCTCGCCTTCGAACCCGGCATCGAGCTTCGCGCCAAATACACGCTGTTCGCCGAGGGATGCCGGGGCTCGATCTCGAAGACCCTATTCGATCGTTTCCATCTGGGCGCCGAGAGCGATCCGCAAACCTATGGCATCGGCATTAAGGAGCTGTGGCGCGTCGATCCCGCCCGGCATCGGCCCGGCCTGGTCGTGCATACCGCGGGCTGGCCCATGGACATGCGGACCTACGGCGGTTCGTTCGTCTACCATCTCGAGGACCACCAGGTCGCTGTCGGTTTCGTCGTCGCTCTCGACTACCGAAACCCCCATCTCAGCCCGTTCGAGGAGTTTCAGCGCTTCAAGACCCACCCCGTCGTCCGGCCGACCTTCGAGGGGGGCGAGCGGCTCGCCTACGGCGCCCGCGCCATCAACGAGGGCGGGCTGCAGTCGATCCCCACGCTCGTGTTCCCGGGCGGCGCGTTGATCGGCTGTTCGGCGGGTTTTTTGAACGTGGCCAAGATCAAGGGCACGCACACCGCCATGAAGTCGGGCATGCTGGCCGCCGAGGCCGCACACCAGGCGATCGCCGAGGGCCGGGACGGCGACGCGCTGGCGGCGTATCCGGCCGCGCTTGCGCGATCGTGGGTGCACGCAGAGCTTGCCAGGGTCCGCAACTTCCGGCCCGGATTTCGCCACGGACTGGTCGCCGGCACGCTCAACGGGGCACTCGATTTAACGGTGCTGCGCGGCCGCGCGCCGTGGACGCTGCGCCACGGCGCCGATCACACGCAGCTTCGGCCGGCCACGTCCAGCCGACGCATCGCCTATCCCAAGCCCGACGGTGTGATCTCGTTCGACCGGTCCTCCTCGGTCTACCTCGCCAACACGGACCATGACGAGGACCAGCCGGTGCACCTTCGACTGCGGCGCCCCGAGACCGCGATCGATCACAACCTGGCGCGCTTTGAGGCGCCCGAGCAGCGTTACTGCCCGGCCGGCGTTTACGAGATCGTCGAAGAGGAGGGGGCGCCGCCGCGGCTGCAGATCAACGCCGCAAACTGTGTCCACTGCAAGACATGCGACATCAAGGACCCGACGCAAAACATTGACTGGGTCCCGCCCGAGGGTGGCTCGGGCCCGAACTATCCGAATATGTGACCCCCCCCAACACGGGTTCGTGACGCGAGTTGATCCGGTTTGACTGGGCGCGACGACCCGGGTTCGCCAGCTGATAGGCACGCGCCCCGTTCGGAGGCGCGGTAACGAAGCCGGAGGATCGGATGAAACAACTCGGACTGAACGGTTCGGCGACGTTGGTTGCCGGGGCGTTTCTTGTGGTCACACTTGCCGGGCCCGCCGCCGCAATGGAGTCCGCCGGCGAGACCGAAAGGGCGGGCACGCCGCACGAGACCGAGCAGCGTCTCGATGAGCACGAAGAGCGCGTCGCTGGGATTCGCGAGCGGATCGAGGGTGCCGCCATCGCGCGCGCCGTCCGGAGACCAGGCCCTTTGTCGAGACCTATTTCGAGGAGCTGGACCGCTACGGCGATTGACCCGCCCATCGGGGCGGAGCCCGCTATGACCGCGCCGGAGGTTGGCGCCGGGCCACCGCCACGAGCTGGGGCGGCGGCGAGGTGGATGGCGGAGCGCGCGCAAGCGCCGCCCTCGCCTGGCGCGATCGCGCTCGGCCTTCGCCTTGGCCTGGGCAGCGTGTTCGTTGTCGGAGGCTATAACAAGCTCGCCCGGCTCATCGATCCCGCCGCCCAGGAGGCCATCCTTGGCCGATACCTGGGTCCGCTCGGATACATCAACGGCTTCTTCAGCGAGTTCCTGTTCGAAGGCCCGCTCGGCCAGGCGATCACACCGTGGGGTTTTCTTACCACGCTCTCGACGTTCGAGTTGGTGGGGGGATTGGCGCTCATGGTCGGGCTCGCCCTCCGGCCGCTGGCGCTCGTCTTCGGGTTTCTGGTGGGCGCTTCCCGTAGCCACGACCCCTGGGGTCGTGGCGCCCGACACCTATACCTCCCCAGCACTTCTGGTGCAGGCGCGGGACGTGGCCCTGTCGGGGCTGTTGTTCGCACTGTTCAACCTGGGCGCCGGAGCCCGCAGCCTGGACGGTGCGCTGATCGGCGCCGGGGCGACCGCGCCGAGCGCGAATTGGAACAATCTCGGCCTGCTTGTTCGGCTTGCGCTTGCGGCGCCGCTGCTGACCGGCGGGGTGTTCGCCGGTCTCGACCACATCCACACCTTTCACGCGCCGGGGGTCGTGCTGGTCGCGTTGGGCGTGGCGGTCCTGGGCGGCGTGCAGGTGCGCCTGGCGGCCCTCGGCGTGGCCTTGGTAATACTCGCGTTCGCGGCCCAAAGTGTGGACTTCGATCGCTCGCTGATCGCCAACCTCAACGGCTTCAAGCGCGAGCTCGCCCTTCTCGCCGCCGCGGCGGTGCTCGCGCGCTTCGGCGGGGGAGGAAAATTCACACCCGGCGACCTCGCCGGCCGGGCACGATCGGTGCTGCGCGGCTTCAAGGCCCGGCGCCGTCCGCGATAAGCCCGCCTGGAGCCGGCGCCAGGGAGCCGCTGACAGGGGAACCCTATTCGATATATTCTGGCGCGGCGCCGCCACCGCGGCGGAGGTAAGGATGTCCCAAGATTTGCGGCCAGCGCGGGGTGCGGCCCGGCATGGGATTCGCGCCGGCTCGGCCCTTGGGCTTGCGCTCGTGCTCGTCGGTTGCGTTGGCACGGTGGAGACCTCATTCCGCACCAGCGACGCCGAAGCGCCGGGGTCTTCGGGCTACCTGGAGATCGGTACGGGCGAGCGCGAAAGCTCGACCCTCGGCACATTTCTCGCCGCCCGGCAAGCGCGCCGAGACGGCGATTTCGCGCCGGCCGCGGACTACTTCGAAGCGGCGCTCGAAAGCAACCCCGACGACCCGGAATTGATCCGCGCGACCTTGCACGTGGTCCTGGCCGACGGGCGTATCGAGCGCGCCCAACGGCTCGCCGGCCGACTGACCCGGATCGAACCGGCGGACGGTGTGGGACGGCTGGTGCGGACGCTCGATCGCGTGGCTTCAGGCGATTTTCGCGGCGCCAGGCGCGAGCTGCGTAAGGCCGACGAGACGAGCCTGAACCCGCTCGTCGGCCCACTCACCGAAGCCTGGATATTAGCGGCGCTTGGCGAACGGCAGGAGGCCGAGGATATCCTTCTGACGCTAGGCGAAAACGCGGCGTTTGGCCCTTTCGCCGCCTATCATCGAGCGCTGATCCGCGACGTGATGGGAGACGAGGTGGGGGCGCGCGAGGCCTATGTCGAAACCATCGAGATAACTGGTGGCGAGTCGATTCGCGCGGTCGAGGCGAGCGCCAGCTTTCTCGGCCGCACCGGGAGCACCGCCGAGGCCGCCGAGCTTTACCGCAGCTACCTCGCGGTCGACCCCGGCAACCCGGTGGTCGAGGAGTCGCTCGAGGCGCTGGAGCGAGGCAAGGTCGCCGCCGTGGTGGGCCGGGAAAGCGAGGGCATCGCCGAGGTCTTCTACAATGCCGCCATCGAGCTTGCGCGCGAGGGCGCGATCGAAGAGCCGATGATCTACCTCCAGCTGGGCCTGTCGCTGCGTCCCGACTTTCCCCTGGCGCTCTCCATGATAGCGGGCCTGTACGAGCGGGTCGGCCACTTGGAGACGGCGATCGCCGCCGATCGCCGCATCTCACCCGACTCGGGCCACGGGTGGGATGCACGCAGGCGAATCGCGTCGAACCTCGACCGGCTCGACCGCGTCGAAGAGGCGCGCGTAATCTTGGAAGCCATGGCCCAGGAACGACCGGAGCGGACCGATGCGCTGGTCGGCCTCGGCGATTTGATGCGGGTCCGCGAGCGCTGGGACGAGGCCGTTGCGGCCTATGACCGCGCGGTCGCCCGCATCGGCGAATTGAGCGAGGTCGATTGGGCGCTGCTTTACACCCGCGGCATCGCGCTCGAGCGGGCCGACCAGTGGGACCGCGCCGAGGCCGATTTTCTCAAGGGGCTGGAGTTGCGTCCCGACCAACCCCTGGTCCTCAATTATCTCGGCTACAGCTGGATCGAGCAGGGTCAGCGCTATGACGAGGCGCTTGGCATGCTTAAGAAGGCGGTGGAATTACGCCCCCGTGACGGCTACATCGCCGACAGCCTGGGCTGGGTCTACTACCGCCTCGAGGACTACGAGGGGGCGGTCCGGTGGCTCGAACGCGCGATCAGCCTGCAACCGGACGATCCCATCATCAACGACCACCTGGGCGACGTCTACTGGCGAGTCGGCCGCCTCGACGAGGCGCGATTCCAATGGCAGCGTGCGCTTTCGTTCGAACCCGAAGCCGAGGATGTCGCCAGGATTGAGATCAAGCTCACCGACGGCCTCTCCGACAGCGCCTCAGACCTCGGCCCGTAATTGGATGGGGCGGGAGGCGATCCGTGCACGGCGCGGGGTGGCGCCAATCGCGGAGGTTCGATGGCCGGTCTTCCTAGCGAACCTCATTCGGCGGCTCGGGATCGACCTCGCGATACTCGCCGTCGATCGTTGCGCCGTCGTGCCCCCCGCCCGGCGGGGAACGGCGCCGCATCCCCGATGTGAAAAACCGCTGCGCCAATAGCGACCGCAAGCCCGCGCGCACGCCGGGAACGAACAGCACGAATCCGACGCCGTCGGTAACAAATCCCGGTGTCAAAAGAAGAATTCCGGCGACCAGCAAGAAAACCCCGTCGATGACCTCTTTCAGCGGCATTTCATTGCGCGCCAGCGCCTCGCGCGCCCGCGCCAACGTTGCCAGCCCCTGAAGCCGCAAGAGCGTGCCGCCGGCGATCGCCGTCGCCACCACCACCGCCAGCGTCGGCCACAAACCGATCGCGCCGCCGACCTCGATGAATACGGCGATCTCGACGATCGGCACGATCAGGAGCGCCGCAACAACGTAAACGAACACCGCGATATCCTCTCTTGCGGGATCACGCCCGCATAGGGTTGCGCGCCGGGCCCGCTGGACCCTGGCGGCACAACCCGCTAGTCTATCCTCTCAAGGGCCCGCAGGCCGCAGGCCATGGCGGCCGGGAGCGCAATTATGGACGGCTTCCAGTTCGTCGACATCATTATTTTCGCCCTGCTGGCGGGCTTCATCATCTTGCGCTTGCGCGGTGTGCTGGGTCGGCGTACCGGACATGAGCGGCGTCCGTTCTCGCCGATCTCGAAGCGACAGGCCCCATCGGCCGACGACAACGTCGTGCCCCTGCCCGACCGCGCCACCGCCGCGGCATCGCAAGACGAACCCTTCGACGAGATCGAAGAAGCGGCGGAGTCCGCGGTCGAGGCCGGCGAAGACGCGGGCGACGAACCGAGCTTGGTGGCCGGATTGCGTGGCATCAAGCGGGTTGATCCCGAGTTCGAGGTCGATGCGTTCCTGTCCGGCGCCCGAATCGCCTACGAGATGATCGTGGTGTCCTTTTCCAACGCGGACACCGATACGCTCCAGCCGCTACTCGACGCCAAGGTGTACAAAAGCTTTGCCGATTCGATCGGCGAACGCGAGGCGCGCAACGAGACGTTGGAGACGACGCTGGTCGCGATCACATCGGCCGAGGTCGTCGAAGCGCAGTTGGCCCAACACCAGGCCAAACTAACCGTGAAGTTCGTCAGTGAGGTCGTGAACGTGACCCGGGACGCAGACGGCGAGATCGTGTCGGGGGATCCTCGGACGATCGACAAGGTCACCGATTTGTGGACGTTCGCCCGCGAGGCCGGCGGCCGCGATCCCAACTGGAAGTTGACCTCAACCCGCAGCCCGGAGTGATGCGAGGCCGCAGGGCAGCGCCCCTCGGAGTCCTAGCGATCGCCGCCGCGGCGACACTCGTCTATAGCGCCCTCGTGCCGCCTCCGCCGAAACCACCGGATCGATTGGTGCTCGTCCGCACCGACTTCGCGGCGCTCGCGGGCTGGGCCGACGATTCACATGCCGAGGCCATGCCCGCTCTGGCGCGAAGTTGCGCCCGCATCATGCCGCGCGCCGACGACGAGAGCCTCGGTCCCAACGGGATCGCCGGCACCGCCGCCGATTGGCATCGGCCCTGCGCGGCGGCAGCCGAGATCGGCGCCGAGGACAACGATGCCGCGCGACGGTTCTTTGAATCGGAGTTCGCCCCGTTCGCGCTAAACAACAACGACGCCGACGTCGGGCTGTTCACGGGCTATTACGAGCCGCGGCTGCAGGGCAGTCCGGTCGCCGCGCGCTACGCGGTGCCGCTCTACCGCCGCCCACCCGACCTGGTAACGGCAAAGCTCGGCGCATTTCACCCCGAGCTATCGGGACGCCGCATCACCGGCCGCGTGCGCGAGGGACGCTTAGTCCCCTACCCAAGCCGCGCCGAGATCGATGGCGGCGCGTTGGCCGGCCGCGATCTGGAGCTGGTGTGGGTCGACGATCCCGTCGCCGCTTTCTTTCTGCATATCCAGGGTTCAGGCCGGGTCGAGCTTCCGGACGGCACGCTCATGCGTGTGGGCTACGGCGGCCAGAACGGACATGCCTATGTCGCGATCGGCCGTGAGCTGGTCGCGCGCGGCGCGCTCAGCGCGGAATCGGTTTCCCTGCAATCGATCCGGGCTTGGCTTCAGGCCAACCCCGACGAGGCGGCAACGCTTATGGCGGCGAACCCGAGTTACGTCTTCTTCCGACCGATCGAGGGCGAGGGACCGGTGGGCGCCGAGGGTACGGTGCTTAGCGCCGGCCGCTCGTTGGCGGTAGACCGGCGCTACCTGCCCTTGGGCGTGCCCTTGTGGTTGGACGCGACGGCACCGCCAACGACCGGCAGCGGACCTGACCGCCCGCTACGGCGAGTGGTCGTGGCACAGGACACGGGCGGTGCGATTCGCGGGCCGGTGCGCGGCGACGTGTTCTGGGGACACGGGGCCGAGGCCGAAGCGGTCGCCGGACACATGAAGCATGCGGGCCGGTACTACATCCTGCTGCCGCTTGCCGTGGCGAATCACGTGATCGCCGAGGCGCCCTAGCCGACGACGCAGAGGCGCGCATCGGCGGCGCATCCGCCGAGGACGGTTAGGAGGTCGCCGAGGGCTATGGCGACGCAGCCCTCGGTCGCGGCGTAGTCCTCACGTGCGCAGTGAAGGAAGATGGCGCTGCCGCAACCCGGCACCACCGGGTCATCGTTGTAGGACAACAATCACGTCGTAAATCGCGTCGGTTCGCCACAGAGCCTCACATGGCGCCCCGTTGCCGATTTTGACGAGTCGGTTGTAGCGATCGTCGCGAGGGTCGTCGCACCAGCCGTCGTCATCCTCGAGCGGCGCCACGGGCAGCTTGGTGCGCGGTGGATCTAGGCGGTCGGAGCGGAACAGCACGCGGCGGAGCGGGAAGCAGCCGAGTGGCGTCGCGTGGTCGCCCTCGCGTTTGCTTCGGCTTGCCCCGGCCGCACCGATCGCGCAGCGAAATCGCCGTTCACCCCATTTCACCACGCCCGGCGAAAGGACGGTGATGATGCTCAGGACCGTTCTCCGCGCGCCCGTTTGTTAGAGCGACGAATCGATGACCAAACGGGTTTCTTCCAGCTTGCGCGCGTTCTCTTGGTAGAGCGCAAGCAATCTCGCAAGCTCGATCGGGCTCAGCCGGCCGGAGCCGCCATCCGCGGCGATGCGACGGACGGTATCGAGTTCCGCCTCGCCCACCTCGGCGCGCAAGGGGGGGAATCGGCGGACGCCGCTTCCCCGGCACTGAGGGCGACATGTCTGAGCAAGGGCTCGATAGGCACGAGGCCTAACCCGCCCGTCGCTGCCGTCGGGCCCTTCCGGGCGGCGGTCTCTGTGGACGCCAACGCAATCTCGGCCTGGGCAAGCGGACTGGACGGCGCGATTTCCGCGGCCGCCGGGGTCACCGCGTCGGGGCCTGGCGTAGCCCAGGCGATGGCGGTGGTTCCCGCATCTTCTGGCCCGTCGAACATGGCCAGGACGTGCTCGCTGATATCCTTCCCCGTGGCCACCTCTACGGCGACTCCGACGGCGGCCGAGGCGACCCCCAGCGGATCCCCGAACAGCCCACCGCCCAGCAAACGGGGCGCGGGAGCGATCTCGTCGCCGGTCAGCTTGCGGTAAAGGGTCGAGATTACCGGTAGGTGTTGGAGTGGGTTGATCAGGTCGAGAAGATCGCCAAACGTGAAGCCATCCTCGCCCCACGCCGCCGCGATCGAGGGGTCTTCGCCGGGCGCCCGGGCCGCGCGCTCGGCGCGTTCGGCGGCGGCCACCGCCTGGAGCGGCGGCGTACTTCCCATGTAGACCGACGTCGGAGCGTTCACGGACCGTCTCGTCCCGTTAACCGATCGAATGACTACTGCCAGCGAAGCAAGACTCGCGCCACCGCAATGCGCAGTTTTCTGCGCTGTTGGGGCCCCGGAAGCGCGGGCAAGGGGGAACATCCTACCCATTGCGCGGCGGGGGCCGATTGTTCTTGCCCGTCCCCGAGGGCAGGTTCAAAGTTCCGCCCATGTCGGCTGGGGACGATACCGCTGCGCCCGATCCCGCGCTGGAATCGGGGATACATACCGATTTTCGCGACACGATGTCGTACGGCGCGTACCTCGGGCTCGACCGCTTGCTGAGCGCGCAGGCACCGCTGAGCGAAAGCCACGACGAGCTTCTGTTCATCGTCCTCCACCAGGCAAGCGAGACTCTGGTTGGTGATGCTACACGAGATCGCCGCGGCCACCGATCGGCTGCGCAAATCCGATGCCGCCCCGGCGCTCAAGATGCTGGCCCGGGTGTGCCGAATCCTTGCCCAGCTGGTCCAGTCATGGGACGTGCTCGCGACGTTGACGCCCGCCGATTACCTCGCGTTTCGCGGTCGGCTGGGCCGCGCCTCGGGCCTGCAGTCGCACCAGTATCGATTGCTGGAGTTCGCGCTCGGGCGCAAGAACGCGGCGCTGATAGAGCCGTTCCGGCACGATGAACCGGTGGCGGCGTGCCTTGACGCGGCCCTGGCTGCCACGAGCCTCTATGACGAGGCGATTCGCCTGTTGGCGCGGCGCGGACTGGCCATCGAGACGGCCTGCATCGAGCGCGACCTGACGCTGCCCTACCGGGTCCACGCCTCGGTCGAGAAGGCGTGGCATCGGGTGTACCAGGACATCGAGGGTCACTGGGACTTGTACGAATTGGCGGAGAAGTTGTTCGATGTCGAGGATCTGTTCCAGCAGTGGCGTTTCCGCCATGTCAGTACCGTCGAGCGGGTTATTGGCGGCAAGCGCGGCACTGGCGGATCGTCCGGCGTGCCGTACCTGAAGCGCGCCCTCGAGCACCGATTCTTCCCCGAATTGTGGGCGGTGCGCACGATTCTGTGAGCCGTGGCCAAGGCCATGAGCGGTTGAAATGGGCGTTACGCGAGCGTATGTCGTGGGCATGAACGACTCGGCGAAGGCGAGGGCGAGAATATGAGTGCAGACAAACGCATCCTGCTGGTGGACGACGACGGCCCGCTGCGGGAATCGCTGCGCGAGCAGCTTGAGCTTACCGAGGGCTTCTCTACCGACGAAGCGGCCTCCGGCGCGGAGGCGATCGAAAAGGCCAAAGCCGAGCATTTCGACCTCGTGCTCCTGGACATCGGACTCCCCGATCTCGACGGGCGCGAGGTCTGCCGACTTATGCGCAAGGGCGGCGTGGCAGCACCGGTCATCATGCTGACGGCATCGGACACCGACGCCGACACCATCTTGGGGCTGGAATCGGGGGCCAACGACTACGTGACCAAGCCGTTTCGGTTCAACGTCCTGTTGGCGCGAGTGCGGGCCCATCTGCGCCAGCACGAGCAGAGCGAGGACGCGGTGTTCTCGATCGGCGACTATTCCTTCCGCCCCAGCGCCAAAATGCTGTTGGACGACGAGCGCAGCCAAAAGGTGCGGTTGACCGAGAAGGAGACGGCGATCCTGAAGTACCTCTACCGCGCCGGCGAGAAGGTGGTGCCGCGTGAGACGCTACTGTCCGAGGTGTGGGGCTATAACGCGGGCGTCACCACCCACACCCTCGAGACCCACATCTACCGCCTGCGTCAGAAGATCGAGCGCGATCCCGGTCAAGCGGTACTTCTGGTGACCGAACCCGGCGGCTATCGGCTCAATCCCTAAGAGGTCGGTGGGCGGTCTGCGAGTGTCGGCGGCCGCGCCAGCCTCGCATGCGTCCAACTTGCGGAGTTTTGCTTTTCCTACCATATACCTGTAAGGCACCAGCGCCGGCGAACGGCGACGGTGGAAGCAGCCGCAGAGATTGAGGGTGGCCGACAAGGACAATTTTTTCGTGCGATTCTGGGGGGTACGCGGCAGCATTGCGTGCTGCGATTCCAGAATCACCCGATATGGCGGCAATACCTCGTGCCTCGAAGTCCGATGCGGCGGACACCTTTTCATCTTCGACGCCGGCACCGGCTTTCGCTATCTCGGCAACGCCGTCCTTAAAGAAGCACCGCTCGACGCCGACCTCTTCTTGACCCACACGCACTTCGACCACGTCGTCGGGCTGCCCTTCTTCCGTCCCGCGTTTGACCCCAAGAACACCTTCCGAATCTGGGCCGGGCACCTGTTGCCCACCCACACCGTCCAGTATGTGCTGCGCCAGATGATGATGGCGCCCCTGTTTCCGGTGCCGGTCGATATCTTCATGGCCAAGGTCAGCTTCCACGACTTCCAGGCCGGCGAGACCCTGGAGCCAAGGCCCGGCGTGCGCCTCCGGACTGCTCCGCTGCACCACCCCAACGGCGCCACCGGCTACCGCATCGAGTACGGCGGCAAGTCGATCTGCTACCTCACCGACACCGAGCACATCGTCGATTCGCCCGACGAGAACATCCTCGAGCTGATCGCCGGCGCCGACATCGTGATCTACGATTCGATGTTCAACGAGGAGGAGTTCGCCCAGCGCAAGGGCTGGGGACATTCGACCTGGCAAGAGGGCGCGCGCCTGTGCGACCAATCGGGCGCCAAGCAGTTCGTGATCTTCCACCATGACCCCGACCACGACGACGATATGCTCGACAATGTGGCCAAGGAGGCCGAGGCGCTACGGCCCGGCACCGTGGTCGCCCGCGAAGGCATGGTGCTGAGCCCCTGACTGACCGCGACGTCGCCGATTTGATGCGGGCGCGCGCGGCGGCCTTTGCCGGGTTCCTCGAGGTGATCGAGGGCTACGCCGAGGCGCTTGGGGCGATCGGACCCGACAACCCGCCCGAGCCGCGGTGGAACCAGGGCTGGTTTCCCCGACTCGATGCCGCGGCGGCCTACGCGATGGTGCGCCACCACGCGCCCGGGCGCATCGTCGAGGTCGGCTCGGGCCACTCGACGCGCTTCCTCGCCCGCGCCGTCCGCGACGGCGGAATCGCCTGCGAGATCACCGCCATCGATCCCCGGCCGCGAGCGACGATCGCCGGCCTGCCCATTCAGACGATCGCATTACCGGTACAGGAGGCGGGCGAGGCCCCGTTTGCACCGATCGAGGCAGGCGATGTGCTGTTCATCGATTCGAGCCACGTGCTGGCGCCGGGCTCGGACGTCGATTTCCTTCTGAGCCGTATCCTCCCCACCCTGCCCACGCGAGTCTTGGTGCACTTCCACGACATATTCCTACCCGACGAGTACCCTGAGTCTTGGACCTGGCGCGGCTACAACGAGCAAGCCGCCGTCGCGGCGCTGATCGCCGATGGGGGTGGATACGAAGTTGTGTTCGCAAGCCACCACGTCGCGACAACGATGGCCGACCGCCTTACTCACTCGGTGCTTGCGCGCCTGCCGCTCTTCGAGGGCGGCTTCGAGAACAGTTTGTGGCTGCGAAAAACCTAGTCCGGCTCAAACATGCTGATCGATGAGGATTGGATTGCCGTCAGGATCGAAGACCATGCAACTCGCCGGGCCCGAGGTGGTATCGTCCGCCTCGCTGACAAACCGGACGCCGGCGGCTTTGAGCCTCCTCTGAATCTCCCTGACATCGGTGAACGCCTCAAGAGGTTGCCCCGCGGCGTCCCAGCCGGGGTTGAAGGTCAACGTGTTCTTCTCGAACATGCCTTGAAACAGGCCGATCACACAACTGGGGCATTTCATGATGAGCCAGCCCTGGCTTGCCTCGCCGCCAAAGACCTCGAACCCGAGTTTTTCGTAAAACTGTTGCGAAGCGGAGGTATCGTCGACCGCGAGGCTCACCGAGAAACTCCCTAGGTCCATATTCTGACTCCGGTTTGCCTGCAACGATCGCGCGAAGGGGAGGAGCCGCGCGTGGCCTAGCGGCTATTTGTACGGATCGGCGGCGTCGCGGAGGCCGTCGCCGAAGAAGTTGAGCGCCAGCACGATGACGATGACTGGGACAACCGGGAGCATGAGCCAGGGGTAGAGCGCGACGACGTTTATGTTCTGGGCTTCGTTCAAAAGCACGCCCCAGCTGGTGATCGGTGGGCGCAGTCCGAGTCCCAAGAACGAGAGCGCGGTCTCGCCGAGGATCATCGAGGGGATCGAGAGTGTCGCCGAGGCAATGAGGTGGCTCATGAAGCTCGGCAACAAGTGGCGGCCGATGACGCGTCGGGGGCGCGCGCCCAAGAGGACCGCGGCGGTCGCGAAGTCTTCCTCGCGCAGCGCCAACAGCTTCGATCGCACGGCACGGGCGAGCCCGGTCCAGTCGAGAAGCCCGAGAATCACGGTGATGCCGAGGTAAACCAGGATCGGGCTCCAGGTCACCGGCAGCGCCGCCGAAAGCGCCATCCACAGCGGCAGCTCGGGGAAGGAGCGGATGACCTCGATCGAGCGCTGAACGACGTTGTCCACCCAGCCGCCGTAATAGCCGGCGAGCCCGCCGAGGATGATGCCGAACAGGAAGCTGATGGTGATTCCGATCAGGCCGACGGTCAGCGAGATGCGGGTGCCATAGATGATGCGCGAAAACATGTCGCGCCCCAGCCGGTCGGTGCCGAGAAGGAAGAAGGTGCCGCCCTCGGCCGGGCACACCAGGTGGAAGCGGCCTTCGATCGCACCCCAGAACTTGAATGTATCGCCCATGCAGAAGTAGCGCAGCGGCTGGACCTGGGTCGGATCGGGCGTGTACTCGCGCTGCAGGTTCTCCATGTTGAGTTTGAAGGAGAAGCCGTAGACGAACGGCCCG
Source organism: Alphaproteobacteria bacterium (assembly GCA_965219135.1). Taxonomy (GTDB): domain Bacteria; phylum Pseudomonadota; class Alphaproteobacteria; order VGEJ01; family VGEJ01; genus CAYUNL01. Next base: position 2,756,794 of record CBDCMV010000003.1, read on the forward strand.
ACAAACTCGCCCTCGTGGAACAGATGGAGCGCTTGCGGCGGCGCGTAGATGAAGCCGGTGTCGCGGGTGTGAAGTTCGTAGGGGGCGATGAACTCGCTCATCAGGATCGAGGCGTACATGATGATAATGATGACGCCCGAGATCACCGCCAGGCGGTGGCAGCGCAGCTTCCACCACATCATCCGCCACTGCGAGGCCATGTAGAAGCGCTCCTGTTCGGGCGACATGGCCTCGACGGAGAGCGGGTCGAAGGGCTCGGTGGAGACGAAGTGCTCGATCCGGTCCTCACCCTCGCCGGCGGTGCGCTCGGTCATCGCACCTCCCGCCCGCCGAGGCGAATTCGCGGATCGAGTGCGGCCAGCGCGACATCAGAGAGGAACATGCCAACGACGGTGAGGAAGGCGAGGAACGCGAGGAACGAGCCGGCGAGGTACTGGTCCTGCGAGCGCAGCGCGTCTAACAGCATCGGCCCCGTCGTCGGCAGCGAGAGCACCACCGAGACGATGGCCGCGCCAGAGATGACCTGCGGCAACAGATTGCCGATGTCGGCGATGAAGGGGTTGAGCGCCATGCGCAGCGGGTATTTCACCAGCGCGCGAAACGGCGGCAGGCCCTTGGCGCGGGCGGTGACGACGTATTGCTTCTGCAACTCGTCCAAAAGGTTCGCGCGCAGGCGACGGATCATCCCCGCGGTGCCCGAGGTGCCGATGACGATGACCGGTATCCACAGGTGCTCGATGACCGAAGCGAACTTCCCCCAGCTCCAGGCCTGGTCGATGTACTCGGGATCCATGAGGCCGCCGATCGAGGTGCCGAACCAGACGTTGAAGAAATAAAGCAACACCAGCGCCAGCAGGAAGTTGGGCGTCGCCAGACCGAGGAAGCCGATGAACGTCAGCGAGTGATCGCCAAGGCTGTATTGGTGGGTGGCCGAATAGACGCCGATCGGGAACGAAACCAGCCACGTGAAAATGATGGTGGTGAACGAGAGCAGGAACGACAAGAACAGGCGGTCGCCCACGATGTCGGCGACCGGCAGGCCGAACTCGAAGGAATAGCCCATATCGCCTTGCAGCAGGCCGGAGAAGCCGTTCTGGCCGGGCCACACTCCGAGCCATACCGCGTACTGCTCGATCATCGGCTTGTCGAAGCCGTACTGGGCGCGCAGGAACTCGATCTCGTCCAGCGCCGCGCTCTCGCCCTGGGACTGCAGCTCGGCGACCTGGTTCGAAAGATAGTCCCCCGGCGGCAGCTGGATGATCACGAACGTGATCAGACTGATCGCCAACAGCGTCGGGATCATTATGAGGACGCGGCGGATCAGGTAGGCGAACACCGCCGTCTCCGCCGGTCGCAGACTACTGTTGCTCGCCGAACCAGAAGGTGTCGGGCCGGTAGATCCCGAACTGGGCGCCGGGGTCCCAGTTGTAGACTCCCTCGCGGGGGACGTTGTGAAGTCGATTGGAAACGACGATCGGCTGCATCACCCCGGCGACGATGCCGATGGTGAACATTTCATCGGCGTGAATGCGCAGCATCTCCCGCCACGCCGCCTCGCGTTCCTCGCGGGTCTCGGCCACCAGCCATTTCTCGTTCAACCGCGCGAGCTCCATCGCCGCGGGCAAGTCCGGCGCCTCGCCCGCGCCGCCGCTGGTTTCGAAGTACTGCCCCCACTTCGGCCACTGCAGCGAGTGCTGTATGGTCGGCGCGAGCTCGGCCGGGCTCATGTCGGGCGTGGGCACGCCGTTTTCGAAACCGCCCCAGATCGATATCTGGGTTTCGCCGGCGAAGATGCGGTTGCGGAACACTTCGCGCTGCGAGGGCTTGCTGAACAGGCGAATGCCGATCTCGGCCCAGCCGTCGCGCACCAGCTCCAAGACATCGGTCTGCTCGGTCTCCTCGCCCGCGGTCTCGACGATAATATCCATGGCCCGCCCGTCCGGTAGCAGACGCGTGCCCGAGCCGTCGCGCTCGGTCAGGCCCATTTCGTCGAGCAACCGATTGGCGGCCTGGGTATCGTACTCGGTCCACGCCGTCTGATATTCGACCCGGAACAGCGGGCTGGCCGGAAGGACGGTATTGTTTCCCTCGATGGCGAGCCCGTAGTACAGGGTCTGGTTGATGAGATTGCGGTCGATGGCGAGCGAGAGCGCGCGGCGGAAGCGGAGATCGCGGAAGACCTCTCGCCAACCCGGATCGTTGATGTTGAGATTGGGGTAAAGGGCGAGGTGCGCGCCCTTGGCGGTTCGCCAAAGGTAGGTCGCGTACTCGTTCCGCTCTTCGTTCTCTTTGAGGAAGGTGAAGTTGTTGAAGTAGATGGCGCGCGACTGAAGGTCAGATTCCCCGGCGCCGGCCTTGGCCGGGATCAGCTTGCCGTCGGCGACCGTCAGCACGACGCGGTCGATGTAGGGAAGCTGGCGGCCCGCTTCGTCAACCCGGTGGTAGTAGGGATTGCGCTCGGCGATGAAGCGGGTGGAGGGCAGGAACGTGGTGTTCCGCCACGGTTGCAGCGTCGGCAAATCGGGGTTGTCGAAGCGGTACATGTTGTCCATGCGATTGTGCATCGCCGCCCAGTTGCGCTCGCCGCCCTGATCGGCCATCGCGGCCAGGTCCTCGGCGGCCGCGTACTCGAGATGGAAGCGTTTCATGTAATGGGCGGGGCGGAAGATGAAGAGCGGCGCGGCGCGGGCCAATGACGGCAGGAAGAACGGGTTTCGTTGCGGCCAGGTGTAGCGCACCGTGGTCTCGTCGATCACCTCGAAGCTCGGCGGCAGGCCGTCGATAAGCATGTCCTTGGGCGGCCCCGACGGCGCGAGTTCGGGATTGTTGGCCACGTCCTCCCACCAATAACGGAAGTCCTCGGCGGTGAAGGGATGGCCGTCGGACCAGCGGTGGCCCTTGCGCAGCCTGAGGGTGAAGGCGCGCCCGTCCTCGACCTCGACGGCGCCCAGGATATCGGGCTGAATCTCGTAGGCGCTGTCATAGCCCACGAGCCGCGCGTAGCCATAGACGACCAGCAGTCGGACGTCCTTGGCGCGGCCGACGAGCATACGAAGATCGCCGCCGTGGCGCCCCGGTGTCGCGAACTCGTCATCGAATGCGACGATGCGCGGCTCTTGCGGCACGCGTTCGCTCACCGGCGGCATCTCGCCGGCGGTCACCCCCGTTTCGAGCATCGGCGTCTCGATCAGGTCGAGCGCCTGCGCCGGTCCGGCGACCAGCCCGAGCCCCGCGACCGTGGCGGCAGCCCATAGCGCCCGAGTCCTCACGAGGCGCGCAGCTCCGCCGCGCCCGCGGCGCGCACGAAATGGCCGTCCCCGAGATCGCGCATGCTGAGCTTGGCCGCGCCGTTCACCGTATAGGGCGCCGGCCACGCGGTGGGATCGGAGTGCCGTTCCAACATCAACGCGGTCAAGTCGAGACGGTCATCTGGATCGGGCTTGGGCACCGCCGCCAAGAGCGCCTTGGTATAGGGGTGAGTTGGATTGCGGAACAAAAGCTCGCGCGGCGCCTGTTCGACGAGGCGTCCCGCGCACATGACGGCGATGGAATCGGCGATGTAGTCGACCACCGCCAGGTTGTGCGAGATGAAGAGGTAGGTAAGCCCGAGCTGGTCCTGGAGGTCCTTGAGCAGATTGAGGACCTGCGCCTGGATCGATACATCGAGTGCCGAAACGGGCTCGTCGCAGATCAGCAGGTCGGGCTGCAGCGCGAGCGCGCGGGCGATGCCGATGCGCTGGCGCTGCCCGCCCGAAAAGCTGTGTGGGTAGCGCCGCAGGTGGCGGGCGTCGAGGCCGACCAGGTTCATCAGCTCCTTTACCCGGTCGCTGCGCTCGCGCCCGTCACCGACCTGATGAATGACCAGCGGCTCGGAGACGATGTCGAAAACGGTCATGCGCGGGTTCAACGAGCTGAAGGGATCCTGAAAGATATATTGGACCTTTTGACGGAACGCGGTCAGCCCTTTACCGCGCAAGTTGAGGACATCGACGATCATGCCCCAGTCGTTGTATTGCACCTCGCCCGAATCGGCGGCGACGGCGCGCATGACGATCTTGCTGGTCGTGGTCTTGCCGCAGCCCGATTCGCCGACCAGCCCTAGGCACTCGCCGCGCCGCACCTCGAAGCTTACGTCCTCGACAGCCATGACGTCTCCGCCGGGGCGGCCGCCGAGAATCGATCGTTTGCGGGTGGTGAAGCGCTTGGTCAGATTGCGCACCGCCAACAGGGGCGCGCGGCGGTCGGCGTCGGCCGGCCACGGCTGCTTGGCTCGCATCAAAGGACCGCCCTCGGACTTGATTTCACGAATCGGCACCAGCCGCTCGCCGGGCGCCATATCGAACCGCGGCACCGCGTGGAGAAGCGCGCTGAGGTAAGGATGCTCGGCGTGGCGGAAAATGTCCTCCACGGTGCCGCGCTCCATGACCTTGCCGTGGTACATGACCACCACGTCGTCGGCCATGTTGGCGACCACGCCGAGATCGTGCGTGATCATCAGAATCGCCATCTTGAGCTCGTCCTGGAGCTCGTTCATGAGTTTCAGAATCTGCGCCTGAATCGTGACGTCGAGGGCCGTGGTCGGCTCGTCGGCGATCAGGATCGCGGGATGGCAAATCAGCGCCATCGCGATCATCGCCCGTTGGCGAAGCCCGCCCGAAAGCTCGAAGGGGTAGGTGTTCAGCGCATGGCGCGGGTCGGGGAAGCCCACCATCCGCAGCATTTCGGCGGTCACCTCGAGCCCTTGGGCGCGCGGCGCCTCGCGATGCAAGTGAAATGCCTCGGCAATCTGGTTGCCGACCGTTTGCAACGGCGACAGCGAGGTCATCGGCTCTTGAAAGATGATCGAAATGCGACGCCCCCGGAGTCCGCGCATCTCGCGGCCGTCGACGGCGAGCGCAGCGATGTCGATGGCCGGCGCGGCATTCTTGGGATCGTGGAACCGGATCGCCCCGCCGGCGACCCGCGCGACCTTGGGTAGGATTCCCATGATCGCCTGGCTGACCACCGACTTGCCCGAGCCCGACTCGCCCACCAGCGCCAGGGTCTTGCCCTGGGGAATGCGGAAAGAAACCCCGTCCACCGCCTTGAGGAGACCCTCGGGCAAGTCGAAGTGGACCTTGAGCTCTTCCACCTCCAGGACGTTGGCCATCACGCCGCCTCGGGAGCGTGGCGGTCGCCGAGCCGGGACCCGAGCCCGGTCAGATTGGCGCGCGTGCTGTCATCCAGGGCGACGCCCCGCGAACGCGCTTCTTCGGCGGCGCGCGCGGCGACCGATTCGAAGGCCTCGACGTTCGAATCGAGGCGCAGCCCCACACGGCCGCCGCGCAGGCGAAGCTGCATCCAGCCCTTGGAGCGGTTGCGACGGGTCGAGAAATAGCGGAGTTCCATCTTCGACAGCTCGGACCACTCGATCGCCACGCCAAACGGGCCCAGCGCCTGGATGCCGACGCTGGTAAGCCTTATCGTCGTCATGTGCCGGATCGCCGTGCGCGCCGCGAACAGGACGAACAACAGCGCCAGGGCGCCCAGCACGTACGCCAGGGTAGGTAGGGGATTCACCACCGCGAGCGGACCCGCCGTAAGGAGGATACCGGCGCAAGCGCGCACATAGTCCGGCGTCAGCGCGGCGGCGGTGTAGCGGTGCTCGCTCATCGCCTAGAGGGTAAAGATTTTCGCCACCGATGGCCAGCGTACCGAGTGGTGATCGAGGGTCCGTGCGGCAAACCTGGCGAGGAACGCCCAGGCCGGTGCGTCGTGGACGAGGTGATGGGTGAGAATGCCAAGAGGGGCAACGCTGGCCCGGCTGCCGCCCCGAAACGCCGCGAGTCGCGTAACGATCGCATCGAGCGCCGCCGCCTCGCCGATGAACGCTCTGCTCCCGCGCCAGTCGATGATATCGACATGGGTGTCGCGCCGCGTCACGCCGGGGACCGGCGGGGGCACCGAATCCATGGGTGCGATGGCGCTGAGGGCGCGATAACCGGCCTCGGGCAGCCGCGCGATGAGATCAGGGGAGATGAGGTTCCACGGCGGCACCAGCACCGGCAGCGCGCGCGTCCCGAACGGCTCCGAGGTCAACGACCAGGCGAGCTTCAACTCTTCGATCATCGCGCCGAGGTCGCGCCCAGCCGGAAACTCGGCCTTCTTCTGGCCGGGCGGCGCGTGATTGCGATGGGCATAGCCGTGCGGCACTACCACGAGGCCTTCGGACGCCGCGCCGATGCGGGGGGCTAGTGCGGCTTCCGCGGCCGCGGGAATGACCGCCAGGCAGACCGGCACGCTGGCCTCGCCCGTGAGATCGATCAAGCGCGCGAGCGCCGCAGTCGTCGTCGCCGCGTCGTCGTCGCGCCACCAGAAATTGGCTTCGCGGCCCGCGGTGGCCCATGCGTCGAGCTCTTCGTCGAGCGCGCGCCAGCCTACCACGGCATCGCCTCGGCCCAGTCTTTGACCAGCGCCGCGCTGCGCTCGGCCCCGCCGGTGTCGAGGTGGCCGATCTGCCCGCGCGGGGCCTCGACCGCGGTCTCGACGGCGGCGGCCAGCGTGGCCGGGGACAGCGTCGCCTCGTCGAGCACGTGGATGGCACCGCGCGCCTCGAGCGCCTTGGCGCGCAGGGTCTGCTCGGTCTCGATGCCGCCGGCGTAGGGAACGACGATGGCCCGGGCGTTGGCACCAATCAGCTCCATCACCGTGTTGTAGCCGCCCTGGCTGATTGACAGCGTGCAATTCATGACCAGGCTGGGAAAATCGGGGCGGGCGCGCTCGACGACGACCCCGTCCGGCGCCTCGCTACGCAGCGTATCGAAGTCCGCCTCGGTGACCGAGACGCCGACGAGGACGCGCCACCGCGTCGAATTCAGTCGGGTCATGGCGCGCGCGGCGATCGCGGTGCGCAATAGCGCGAACCCGACCGCGCTGCCGCCGGCCGAAACCACGACCTCGCCATGGCCCGGGCTGCCGGGCCCGCCGCGCACGCCGCTGCGATCCACGACGTAACCTGTGTAGGCGATCTTGCCGGCAATACGCGCGGCATGGGGGAAGGTGCGCTCGAAGGGCACCAGGGCCGGGTCGCCGTGGACCAGGACGCGGTCGAAGTAGCGCTCCACGAGGTCCAGCATCTCGGCGTTGCGCTCTGGTTTGTGCTGGGCGACCAGGATATCGCGAACCGACGAGGCGATGCAGGGGCGGTGCGGGCCGGCGAGGGCGGCGTCCAACAGCGGCACGATTTCGAACCGCAACTGACGGCGGCCGAAAGGAAAGAGCTCGAAGACGAGGACGTGGGGCCGAAACGCGAGCCAGGCCTGGTGCAGCGCCTCGCGCCGACGAACCCGCCACGAATCGTCGATCGCCTCGTCGTTGTCATCGACCAGCACCTTGAAGTAGAGGTCGGTCGCACGGGTTGGCGGCAGTTGAATGAACCGCGCCGAGGCCACATCGAGGCCGGGAACGTCGTGGCCGCCTGAGACCAGCGCGACCTCGAGCCCCGCGGTCGTGAAGGCGCGGGCCAGGGTGGCCGCGCGCTTGAGGTGGCCGATACCCAACAAATGCTGGACGTAGAAAAGCACCCGCCGGCGGCTCATGCCGCCACCCCACGGCCCACCAATGGCTCGTTCAATCGGCTGGTCCGCGCCCCGCCCCGAGCATCGATCGCGAAGAGGTGGGCGCACGACCATTCGAGGCGAACGGGCGGCTTGCCGGTCATGTCCCAATCCACAGCGAGCGCGAAAACCGCGCGGATCACCCCCTTGTGCGTGACGGCGACGGTCGCCGCGTTGGCCCGTCCGATTTCCCGCAGCCACGGCGCGATTCGTTTTTGCACATCGCGCGGGCTTTCGCCGCGCGGCGGCGTGAAGTCGAGGCCACTATCCTCGTTGGCGCGCATGGCCGACCCCAACTCCGTGCGAAGCTCGACCAGCGACCGGCCCTCCCACGCCCCCCAGTCCATTTCGATCAGTCGCGGCTCGCTCCGCACCGCCGTGGCGCCAAGCAGTTGCGCGGTCTCGGTAGCGCGCCGCAGCGGGCTTGACACCCACGCCGCGCCGTCGAGCGCCGCGGGCGGACCAAGGCCGGCAAGGCCTCGCCGGCCGCCCTCGGAAAGCGAGACATCGGCCCGCCCTTGAATGCGTCCGGCCTCGTTCCACGGCGTGGCGCCATGGCGGATCAACGCCAACAAAGTCATCGATCGCCCGCGCTCTGGAGCGCGCGGTCGAGCCGTTCGCCGGCCCGAGCCAGGGTTCGTTCGGCGCCGATCCACGCCCTCGCCGCCCGCCCCATCCGGCGACGAAGAGCGGCATCGTCGATCAGGAGTTGGACGCGTTCGGCGAAGGCATCGGGCGCCGCACCGGCAACCAAAAAGCCGGTCTCGCCGTCGCAGACGACGTCGCGCACACCGCCGGCGTCGCCGGCGACCACGGGCAAGCCCGCCGCCTGGCCCTCGAGTATGGCCATGCCGTAGGCCTCGTTGACGGCCGGCCACACGTAGATGTCGGCGGCGGCGAAGACCGCGGGCATGGCCTCGGCAGCCAGCTCGCCCGCGAACGCCACCCGGCGCGGGCTAAATGCGGCGAAGGCCGCGGCGACCTCGGCCCGGACCTCACCATCCCCGACCACGACCAGCCGCCAGTCGTGACGGTCGAGCCTCGCCAGCGCCGAGGCAAGCTGCCGGTAGGAATCGAGCTTGTCGCCCGAGCGCATCATCCCGACCGCAAGCAGCCACACCGCGTCTTCATCCAGCGCCCAGCGTCGCGCCAGCGACATGCGCGCGGTCTCGCGGCCGGGAACCGCGTCGGCGAATGGCGCGTGGTCGAGGAAGGGTGGCAGGTGAACCAGCCGCTCGGGTGCGGCGATCACGTCACGAACGCAGTTCATGTCCAGCGCGGTCATGCACAGCACCGCATCGGCCTGGGCGATGGCCGCCGCCGCCGCTTGGTGTCCGCGCTGCCAAACCCCGTGGGCGCGTTTTGGCGCGTGCGAGGCCTCGGCGACGATGTAGGCAATGTCGAGGGCACGCGACACCGCCGGGCCGATCCAGTCCGGGGCCCGGTAGTAGAGGTGGTAGGTGAACCAGAGCTCGGGGCGCGTCTCGGGCGCGGCGGCCTGGTATGCGGCAAGCAGCGCGGCGGCCTCTTTTTCGCCGTCCGCCTGGAGCGCTTTTTGCGCGCCGCCGTCGGGCGAGCGGTCATAGCTACGAAAGGTCGAGGCGAGGGCGACCGCGTGACCGGCCTCGCCAAGCGCCCACATGATCAGGCTTGCCATGGCCCGGTCGCCTGAGGCCACCGCGTGCGTCGGCGCCTTCAAGGGCGCGTAGAACGCGATCCGCACCTCAGGCGCCGCCGGACCCGGAAATCGCGGCCCGGTCGGTACGCGCCGCGTCGGCGGCGCCGGTGTCCGGCACAAGCAGTCGGGCAAGCCGGTCGATGCCCTCGGCGGCGTCAAAGTGGGTGCGGACGCGATTCTCGCCGGCCGTACCCAAGGCGCGACGGCGCGACGGATCGGCGATGAGGTCGCCGATCGCGGACGACAGCCCGGCCACGTCGCCGGCCGCCACCAGGCGTCCCGTCACGCCATCCTCGATGAGTTCGGGAATCGCCGCACTTGCCGTTGAGACGCAGGCGAGGCCCTGGCTCTGGGCTTCCACGAGCACGTTGGGCACGCCGTCGCGGTCGCCGTCGGGGGCGGTGCGACTGGCGAGCACGAACAGATCGGATTCGCGGTAGCTGGCGAGCACGCCATCGTGCGGTTGAGCGCCGCGCCACTCGATGCGCGAGGCGAGACCTAGGCGACGCGCCCGGCGCTTGAGGCGGTCGAGAAGCGGCCCACCCCCGACGTGAACGAAGCGCCAGTGCAGCGCCGGCGGCAGGCGGGCGAGCGACGACAAAAGATCGTCGTAGCCCTTCTTGGGCACGGCGCGGCCGACCGAGACGATGCGGGTGGGATCGCCGGCGGCGCTGCCGTCGCGGTCGGCCGCGGGATTGGGGTTCGGCGGGAATCGGGCGGGGTCGAGGCCGTGATAGACGAGGTGCACCCGGCCCGGCGGGGCAAGGGTGGCGAGGTGCTCGGCGTTGAGCGCGCTGCACGCCGCGCACCAGGCGCAATCCCCGAGCTTTTCGGATTTCTCCCACGCCGGGATCGTCCAGACGTCTTTGGCGTGCGCCGAGACGCTCCACGGAAGCCCAGTCAGAATGCTGGTGTAGCGGGCGACCGAGCCCGGGGTGTGGAGGAAATGGGCGTGGAGATGGGTGACCGTGGGCTCGATCTCGTGGGCAAGCACCAGCGCCTGGCCGAAACGGCGCACGCGGTTGGGGCTGGGATCGCGTGCCAGGTCGCGAAGCCACGCCCGACGCGCTGCCGCATAGGTGGGCCGTGCGCGCACCGCGCGCCACGCCCGAAGGACCCGCATCGGCTCGCGCACGAGGTGCTCGGGAAGGTAGCGAACCGATGCCTGGACGGCGTCGTGAATCGGGTGTGTATACGCGTCGCGAGGGTGGCGTAGCGAGACGATGACGATCTTGAGGCCGCGCCGTTCGAGCGCACAAATCTCCTGGGTGATGAAGGTCTCGGATAGCCGGGGGTAGCCCTTGAGGATAAAGGCGTACGTTCCCGCCATCGGTGCCTTCAAGCGGGGCGGCGAATGCGCTCGGGCGCGGACCCGGTCCGGCCGAGCCACGGCGCGGCGAGACGATTAACGTTGTCGAGGCCCTCGAGGAGGCCGGGAACCACGACCTTGGACGGTGGCCGCTGAGAGGGAAGAGCCCGCAACGCTTCCGCAATGACCTCGGGATCGTAGTCGCCTTCGTCGTTGAGCATGCGAACCAAGCCGAGCTCTTGGGCGCGCTCGGCACGAATGAGCTGCTCGCGCCGCGGCACCTTTCGCGGCACGATGAGCGCCCGCTTGTCGAGCGAGAGAATCTCGCAAAACGTATTGTATCCGCCCATCGCGACGATCGCCGCGGCGCGCGCCTCAAGTTCCTCCATGTGAGGGCTGAAGGTGATGGCATCGAGACGCTCGAGCGGCGCCGCGCGGCGTTTGAACTCCGCCTGTTGCTCGGGCGCCATGAAGGGGCCGAGCACCATCAGCGCCGGATAGGGCAGCATGGCGCCGCTTTCGTACGCCCGCAGAACCCACTCGATGAGGCCGACACCGTCACCGCCCCCTCCGGTGGTGACCAGAAGGTAGGGGTTGCGCGTGATCTCGGGGAGCGGCGCGGCGGTAGCCGAGCGCGCCACGGCGCGCGGCAAATAGCCGGTATAGATGACTCGCCGGCGGATCGAAGCGGGCATCCCGATGTCCGCCAGCGGCTCGCAAATCTGGGGCAGCCCGTAGATCCAGATATCGTCGTAGAGGTCCTCCAACACGGGCAGGACGTTCTTACGCTCCCACTCGGGCGCCAGCAGCGCGGGCTCGTCGAGCACATCGCGGAGGCCGAGAACCAGCCGCGTGTCGTGAGCCTTGAGCGCTCGAAGGGTGTCGTGAACCTCGCCGCGTAGGCCCAGGGGCTCCTTGTCGACGATGAAGATATCGGGTTCGAAAATCTCGGCGGTGTGCTGGATGATCGAGGCGCGCATCGACAGCGTCTTCTCGATGTCGATATGCAGGTTGAGCGCCGTGTATTCGCCGTTGCGAAGCTTGATCACACCTGGAATACGAACGAAGTCGACGCGCGCACGGAAGTCGAAGCGGCCGATGATCGGCGAGCCGGACAGAATGAGCGCGGACAGCTGCTTGTGGTTCTCCACCAGGGAGTTGGCGATGGTCAAGCAGCGGCGCAGGTGCCCAAGCCCGAAGGTGTCGTGGCTGTAGATCAGGACACGCGCCCCGCCGTTGGCGCTGGGGCGGGCGCCCCCCGTGACCTCCTTTAGCATGGGTGCACTATGGCATAGCCGCATCTGGCGCCAAAAGGCAATTGTTGGGCGCAAATGCCGACGTTTATCGCCGTGTCCGCCTACGATAAGCTCTCGACGCGCCGCACCGGGTAGATGATCCTGCATACCGAAATTGCACAGGGCCACCTATGGAACCCTCGATCTTCAAATTCGTCCTTCGGTTCAGTCTGCGCCAGCAGATTTTCCTGACCGTGATGGCGGCGTTGTCGTTTCCTTTTCTGTACGCCTTCTATGAGCTGCCCAAACAGATCGTAAACGGGGCCATCCAGGCCGATGGGACCGACTTTCCGAAGTCTCTGATTCCCGACTTCATCGCCCAGGACGCACTGCCGCTCGACCATCTGCCGTACCTGTTCGTGCTGTGCGTGTTGTTCCTCATCCTGGTGGTCGTGAATCAGGGCTTCAAGTACTACGTCAACGTCTACCGCGGGCTGACCGGCGAGCGAATGTTGCGGCGGCTTCGCTATGAGCTCTACAGCCGGGTCTTGCGCTTCCCGCTGCCCACCTTCCGCAAGGTCAGCCAGGGCGAGATTATTCCGATGATTACCGCCGAAGTCGAACCGCTGGGCGGATTCATCGGCGAGGCCTTTTCGCTACCCGCCTTTCAGGGCGGGACGCTCTTGGTGATCGTGACTTTCCTGTTCATCCAGAGCCCGATCATGGCCGCGGCGGCGATCGCGCTCTACCCGCTACAGATGTACCTGATCCCGAAGCTGCAGCGCCGCGTTAACCTGTTGGGGAAGGAGCGGGTCCGGCTGGTCCGCCGGCTGTCCGAGCGCATCGGCGAGACAGTCCAGGGCGTGCAAGAGGTGCACTCCCACGACACCTCGAACCTCGAACTCGCCAACTTCACCGACCGGCTCGGCTCGATTCTGGATGTTCGCTACAAGATCTACCGGTTGAAGTTCATCATCAAGTTCCTCAACAATTTCATCCAGCAACTCGGTCCGTTTTTCTTCTATTCGATCGGTGGCTTTCTGGTCATCACTGACAGTCTCGATATCGGTACGTTGATCGCGGCGATCGCCGCGCAGAAGGACCTCGCCTCGCCGTGGAAGGAGCTGTTGAACTATTACCAGCGGATGGAGGATTCGCGCATCAAGTACGAGCAGGTGGTCACCCAGTTCGCGCCCAGCGGAATTCTCGACGCGAGCCATCAGCTCGACGAGCCCGAGAAACTCGAGCCGCTGTCGGGCGACGTCGCGGCGGCCAACGTGACCTTGACCGACGATCAGGACAACCCGGTCATCGACGGCGTCTCGTTCAAGATCGATGTCGACCGCCACGTCGCCATCGTCGGCACCGGCGCCAGCGGCAAAGACGACCTGGCGCTCCTGATGGCGCGGCTTATCCAGCCCAGCAAGGGGGCGCTGTCGGTCAGCGGCCAAGGCATGGACGGTTTGCCCGAGGCGATCACCGGGCGGCGCATCTCGTACGTTGGCCCGTCGGGCTTCATCTTCGCCGCGAGCTTTGGCGAGAACCTATTCTACGGCCTCAAGCACCGCCCCCTGATAGATCCCGACTACGAGGGCTCGGCGGCCGCGAAGTGGGCCAACGATCTTTCGGAAGCCAAGGCCGCGGGCAACATCACCTATGACGTTGGCGCCGACTGGATCGACTACGCGGCGGCCGGCGTCGATGGGATCGAGGCGCTTAAGGTGGAGGCCCTGCGCGTCCTGAGAATGGTCGATCTCGGACCCGACGTTTATCAGCTTGGCTTGCGCGGCACCATCGACCCGGTCACACACCCCGACTTTGCCGAGACCTTCTTGCGCGCGCGCGCGGCGCTTCGCGAGCACATCGCCGACTCCGAGATCGCCTCGCTGGTCGAGCTGTTCGACCGCAGCCGTTACAACACCAACGCGACGGTTGGGGAAAACGTGCTGTTCGGCAGCCCCAAGGGCGATGCCTTCGACATGGACAGCCTGGCCGAGAACGCCTACGTGCTTGCCGTGCTCGAAAAGGTCGGGCTGACCGAGACCATGGTTTCGATCGGTTACCAGGTCGCCGCGACCATGGTCGAGCTGTTCGCCGACCTTCCGTCGGATCACGAGTTCTTCCAGAAGTTCAGCTTCATTAGCGCCGAGGACCTGCCGGAATTCCAGGCCCTGTTGACGCGCGCCGACAAGGACCACCTCAATCAACTGTCGGACGAGGACCGAATGCGTCTATTGTCGCAACCCTTCAAGCTGATTCCGGCACGCCACCGTCTTGGCCTGATCAACGAAGAGATGCAGACGCGGCTTCTCGAGGCCCGCGCCGCCTTTGCCGAGGGGCTGCCCGAGGACCTCAAAGAAGCGATCGAGTTCTACGACGACGAGCACTACAGCTCGACCGCCAATTTGCAGGACAATATCCTGTTCGGCAAGGTCGCCTACGGCGAGGCGCAGGCGGCCGAGCGCGTCGGCAAACTGGTTTCCGAGGTCATCGAGGAGCTGGGGCTCGAGGACACGGTCGGACTCGTCGCGTTCGATTTCGAGGTTGGAATCGCCGGTTCGCGCTTGTCCGCGGCGCAACGCCAAAAACTGGCGCTCGCCCGCGCCATTCTCAAGCGGCCCGACGTCTTGATCTTGTCCGAGGCCACCCAGACCCTCGACTCCGCAGCGCAGGCCAGGATCATGCGCAACATCTTGCAGGAGTTCAAAGGCCGCGGCGTTATCTGGGCGCTGCACGATCCCGATGTCGCCAAGGAGTTCGATCACATCCTGGTCATGAAAAGCGGCAAGATTGCGGAACAGGGAAGCCACACCGACCTCAATAAGGACGGCACGGTGTATAATGGCTTGATGGCGGCCGAATGAGCCCGCCAGAGGAGGGTTAGGTGAGCCTTAACGAAGAGGTCGAGCTACTGCGGAACATCCCGCTGTTTAGCAAGATCGAGCCCTCGAAGCTGAAGCTGTTGGCCTTCACCAGCGAGCGCCTGACGTTCCATAAGGACCAGGACCTGTGCGTCCAGGGCGAAATGGGAGACGCCGCCTTTATCATCATCAACGGCAGTGCCGACGTGTTCGTTTCCACGCCCAACGGCCCGCTCAAGGTGACCGAAGTCGCGCAGAACGACTTCGTCGGCGAGATATCCATCCTGCGTGATGTACCGCGCACCGCGACCGTGCGGGCGTCCAGCGACTGCACCGTCCTGCGCATCTCGAAGGACTTGTTCTTCCGGCTGGTGAGCGAGTTTCCCGAGATGGCGGTGGAGATCATGCGCGAGCTCGCCCGCCGACTCGAAAACACGACGATCCAGCTTAGGGAGGCGACGACCGCCGCTTCCCAGTAGGCCGGCCGCAATGAGCCGGCTCGACAGTTTCATCCGGCGCATGATGGCGCAACGCGACTGCCTGGACGAGGCCGCACGCCTCGTCGCCAGCGTATCCGGGCCAGTGTTGGAGTTCGGCCTCGGCAACGGCCGTACCTACGATCATCTCCGGACGCTGTTGCCTGAGCGGGAGATTTTCGTGTTCGACCGCCGGATCGCGGCCCACCCCGCATGCATCCCCGATTCCGAACACATGGTGCTGGGCGATGTTCGCAAGACCGTGCCGCGGGCGCACGAGCGCATCCCGGCGCCCGCCGCGCTGGCGCACTGCGATGTCGGTACTGGGGAGAAAGAAGCCTCGGCGGAACTCGCGGCGTGGCTGGCGGCGGCGCTCAAGCCGCTGTTGGCGTCCGGCGCGATCGTCGTTTGCGATCAGGAATCCCTGTTCTGCGCGGGATTCACCAGGCTACCCCTGCCGTACGGTGTGCCCGAGGGACGATATTTCATACTGCGGCGGGAGGCCGCCGCGGGCCGCTGATCGCGCTAGGCGGCGGCCTGGAGTGCGGCTTCTAGCCGCGGCAGCTGGATCGGCTTGTGCAGGGTACCGGCGAGGTTCAGCCCGAGGCCCTCAGCCAGGCGTACGGCCTGGGTTAGAATCTCGTCCTCATAATTGCTGATCATGAGGATCGAGGCCGCGCACCGGTGCTTGGCAAGGAGCCGCAAGACCTCGATGCCGTCCATGTCCGGCATGAAGAGATCGAGGACGATGAAATCCGGACTGAAGTCCTCGATCTCGTTCTCCGCTGCGCGCGCCTGGGTTGCGGCGCGTACCTCGTAGCCCAAACTATCGCCGACGGCGGCGACGTACTCGCACATCGACGGATCGTCGTCGATCACCATGAGCCTTTTTTTGCGCATTTCCGTCCTCGCGCCTTTGTCTTTTTTGGCCCGCGGGCACCCCACGCCCCACGCGCCGTCTGTTGGGATGAACAATACAGGGTAAATGGTTAACCGGTCACTATCGCATCGCGCCACCCACCGCGACGACGGTCACAAATTTGCGATTACTCGCCGAAATCGACCCCGCTATTGCGTCAGGGCCGCGAGCTGCCGCCCCCCGGCGCCGGATCGTCGAAAACGAAAAGGGTCGGATCGAGCGGCACGTTGACCTCGACGTCGCTGAGCGTGATCCGCGTGGTCAATCCCTGGGCGTCGATAACGCGCCACTGCCAAAGACGTAGCGGCGGGTCGGAGAACACCAGGGTAAGCGTGCCCTCCCCCGCATGCTCGGCGTCGTGCAGGGTCAGGCGCAGCTCTCCAGGCAGTCGTTCGAGACGCTCCACCACGATCTGCTCGCCGAAGTCGATCTCGTCCCTGACGAGAAATCCAAGCGGCGTCGAGTACAACGGCAAACGATCGACCTGGCCGAGTTCGGTGTCGTGGAAAATCAGCCACACCCGGTCGGCCACGACCAAAATCGGGGTCGGAGGCGCGTATTCGAACCGCATTCGCCCTGGCCGTCTAAGGTAAAAATGGCCTTCGGCGAGCCCGCCGTCGGGCGCGACCTGGTCAAAACGAGCGCGAAGCGTGGTGACCGAGTTCAGATATGCCCCGATGCGGTCGCGTTCCGCCTCGTCGGCGGGCGCCAACTCGGCAGCGGTTACGGTGGCTGCGAGACCCGCGACCAGCGCGGCCGCAATGATCGCCCGGCCGTCAGCCCAGCGCATCGATGTCGCGCGCCAAGACCTCGCGTTTTCCGACGTGGTCGGCAGCGCTGATCACGCCGTCGGCCTCCATGCTCTCGATGATCCGCGCGGCCCGGTTGTAGCCGATCTGCAGATGGCGCTGGAGAAAGCTGGTCGACGCCTTGCGCTTGCGGCACACCAGTTCCACCGCCTGATCGTAGAGCTCATCCGTGGGCGCGGCGAGAACGTGTGGATCGGCCTCCGCGTCCTCGGTGACGGCGTCGAGGTAGTCTGGGCTGCCTTCCTCTTTGAGGAAGGCGACGACGCGGTCGACCTCATCTTCCACCACGTAGGGTCCATGGACCCGCATCAGGCGCCCGCCCGAGGCCATGTACAGCATGTCGCCCGAGCCCAGCAACTGCTCGGCTCCCTGCTCGCCAAGGATTGTCCGGCTATCGATTTTGGACGTTACCTGGAAGCTGATTCGGGTCGGGAAGTTGGCCTTGATGGTACCGGTGATCACGTCCACCGAGGGCCGCTGCGTCGCCATGATCAAGTGGATGCCGGCAGCGCGCGCCATCTGCGACAGGCGCTGGACCGCGCCCTCGATCTCTTTGCCGGCCAGCAGCATGAGATCGGCCATCTCGTCGACGACCACGACGATGTGGGGCAACGGCTCGACCTCGAGCGGCTGGTCTTCGAAGATCGGCTCGCCGGTCTCGGGATCGAAACCGGTTTGCACCGTGCGCTTGAGCTGCTCGCCCCGGGCCGAAGCTTCGGCCAGCCGTTGGTTGTAACTGGTGATGTTGCGGACCCCCAGTTTGGAGAGCTCGCGATAACGGGTCTCCATCTCGCGGACCGTCCACTTCAGCGCGACCACAGCCTTGCCGGAGTCGGTAACGACCGGGGTCAGGAGGTGGGGAATGCCGTCATAGGCGCTGAGTTCGAGCATTTTGGGATCGATCAAGATGAATTTGCACTGGTCGGGGCGCAACCGGTAGAGGAGTGAGAGGATCATCGTATTCACGGCGACCGACTTGCCCGAGCCGGTGGTGCCGGCGATCAAGAGGTGGGGCATACGCGCAAGATCCGCGATGATCGGCGCGCCCGCGATATCCTTGCCGAGGGCGAGCGCGAGCCGACCCGCGGCATTCTCGTACTCGGCCGAGGACAGCAGCTCGCGCAGGTGGACCGATTCACGCCGGGCGTTGGGAAGTTCGATGCCGATGGCGTTGCGGCCCGGAACCACCGCGGCGCGCACCGACACGGCGCTCATCGACCGTGCGATGTCATCGGACAGACCGATGACGCGCGAGGTCTTGGTGCCCGGCGCGGGCTCGAGCTCGTAAAGCGTGATCACCGGACCCGGCCGCACCTTGGTCACCGCGCCGCTGACCCCAAAGTCGTCGAGAACCGCCTCCAGGAGCCGCGCGTTCTGCTCGAGCGCCTCTTCGCTCACCGTCGCAACCGAATCGGCCTCGGGCGCGTCGCGCAGAAGCGCGAGCGGGGGTAGACGAAACTCGCCCGGTGGGCCGAGGTCGAGGGCTGCTTGACGCGCGGCCGCGTCGCGCCGGCCGGCGCTGAGCCGTGGGCGGGATCGGCTGACCCGTTGGCGCGACTCGACCCTGGTCGGACCCTCGGACGCCGCGTCGTCGGCGAACAGCCGAGGCTCGCGGCGGGGGGTGGAAGGCTGCGGGGCGGTGTTACCGCGATCGCCGCCGGCGGGCGCGGCGCCGGCGAAACCGGTCAGCGGGCGCACCAGCGCCAGGGGGGTGTGCAGGACCGCGCGCACGGCGCGGCCGAGCGAGCGCCACTCGCGCCATTCGAGCCCCAAGGCAAACCCGAAGGAAAGCGCCGTCATCGCCGCGGCAACGCCGCAATACGCATAAGGCCAGACCGGCGCCGCGGTGAAGGCGAGGCCGGCGGCGCGGAGCCGCAAGGACTCGCCGATCCATCCCCCAAGCCCCGAGACGAGCGGCCAGCCCGTGGGGGCAGGCAACCCGGCAGCGAGGGCGGCAGCGCTGATCAGGGCGACCGGCAGAAGCGCCAGCGAGAGCCCCACCCGGACCACGCCGCGGTGGGAAAAAACCCGCCACGCCCATGCTGTCAAGCAGAGGACGAGCACCCAGCCGCCGACCCCAAAACTCTGGAGGATGGCGTCCGCCGCGTACGCGCCGGGCGCGCCGAGCCAGTTCGCCGGCGATTCTCCCGTGGCGACGTTCCAGGCGGGATCGGTGGCGGAATAGCTGGCAAGCGCGAGCGCCAACAGTGCCGCAAGAGCCAACCCCGCGAGGCCGACGAGTTCGACCAGCCGCCGCCGGAGGAACTCGGTCAGGACCGCCGGCAACACGGCAAGCCTCTTGGATGCGATCGAAGGTTGGGCCATCTCTCCCGCCAAGCACGCCAACTCCAGTCGCCTACTCTATCCGAAGAAGCGTTTCGATACAACCACTTGCAGGGAGATATGCGACTTATACTTTATCTACGGCAGCGATCCCCTTGAAGGCATGTGGACCGTCGCTTGGCACCTACGCGATGCTTTCACCATGTTGGCGGATATCCATGCCCTCTCGCTCCTCGTCCTCGCTGACCCGAAGGCCCATCACCGCCTTGACGATCATCAAGATGACGAACGTCGCGACACCGCTGTAGGCGACCGTGGCGGCAACCCCGTAGAGCTGGGTCAGGATCTGCGCGCCGTTGCCTTCGACCAGGCCCGAGGCGCCGCCCACCGCCGAGACCGCGAAGACGCCGGTCAGGATCGCGCCGACGATGCCGCCGAGCCCGTGGATAGCGAAGACGTCGAGTGAATCGTCGTATCCGAACGCGTTCTTGAGGCTGGTCGCACCCCAGTAACAAACCGCTCCGGCCACCAAACCGATAATCAGTCCACCGATCGGATCGACATAGCCCGAGGCCGGCGTTATCGCCACCAGCCCGGCGATCGCGCCGGAAATGATGCCGAGGACGCTTGGTTTGCGATGACCGATCCACTCGGCGAACATCCACGACAGCGCGGCCGCGGCGGTGGCGATCTGCGTCACCGCGATGGCCATCCCAGCCGCGCCGTCGGCGGCAAGCGCCGAACCGGCGTTGAAGCCGAACCAGCCCACCCACAGAAGCGACGCCCCGAGAACGCTGTAGTGGATGTTATGCGGCGCGAGGCTCTCGATTCGGAAGCCGATGCGCTTGCCGACCACGAAGGCGGCGACCAGCCCGGCGACCCCGGAATTGATGTGCACCACAGTGCCGCCGGCGAAGTCGAGGACGCCGGCATCGCCCAAAAATCCCCCGCCCCACACCCAGTGCGCGATCGGCGCATAGACGACGATGACCCAGATGCCGATGAACACCAAAAGCGCCGAGAACTTGAAGCGATCGACGATGGCGCCGGTTACCAGCGCCGGCGTGATGATGGCGAAGGTCATCTGAAAGGTCATGAAGACGGATTCGGGAATCGTACCGCTCAGCGAATCCGATGCCATGCCGATCAGAAGCACACGGTCGAAACCGCCGATGAAGGCGTTGCCCTCGGAAAAGGCGAAGCTGTAGGCGATGATCATCCATAGAACCGAGACCAGACAGGTGATGGCGAAGCACTGCATGACCGTGTTCAACACGTTCTTCTTGCGCACCATGCCGCCGTAGAAGAGCGCGAGGCCGGGGATGGTCATCAACAACACCAAGGCGGTCGAGGTCAGCATCCACGCGGTGTCGCCGCTGTCGAGCGCCGGCGCCGCGTTCTGGGCCCATGCCGGTTCAGCGATAAGCCCGCCGAACGCGACGATTCCACCGACCCCGACGCGCTGCGCCCGCCTGCTCCACTGCGGCCCGAAAAATCCCCTCATAGCTCAATCCCTTCCTCGCTGGCCCTGCGTCGCCGGCCCGACTCGCGCGACGTCCAAGCTGCGGCGCGCGCTCTGCGTCCCCTTCATGCGTTTTCATCAAGAAGCGTGCCACGGCCCGGCCGCGGCGAGGGATACCGAAAACGGCGCAACCGCTCGCCTTCGGCCACTCCGGCAAGAGCGGAATCGCCGCCCGGATGCCTATAGTTTGGGCGATTGGTCCAAATGCGCTCGCATCGTGGGCAGGCGCCTCGCCCCTAGACAAGGGCGTCCGCTGCGCCGAAGCTAGTCACCTGAATCTAAAGTTCGTGGCATAAGTTTTGATCGGCACGGAGACAGAAGCGTTTGACGGCGGCGAGGATGTCGTCTGCGGATTTGGTCCACCTGAAGGGCTTGGGGTCTTCGTTGTGCTTTTCGATGAAGGCGCGGATGTCGGCTTCGAGCTGGCGGGTCGAGGTGTGCACGCCGCGCTGCAACTGCTTGCGCGTCAGTTCGGCGAACCAGCGTTCGACCTGATTGATCCAGGAAGCGGAGGTCGGCGTGAAATGGATGTGCCAGTGCGCTCGCCGCGCCAGCCAAGCCTTGACCGCCGCGGTCTTGTGGGTGGCGTAGTTGTCCATGACGATGTGGACGTCCAGCCCCTCGGGGACGCACCGGTCGATCTCCTTCAGGAAGTCGAGGAACTCCCTGGCCCGGTGGCGTCTGTAGCACTTGCCGATGACGCGGCCCGTGGCGACATCGAGGGCTGCGAACAGCGAGGTGGTGCCGTGACGCTTGTAGTCGTGTGTGCACCGCTCAGGCATGCCCGGCAGCATCGGCAGGACCGGCTGGCTGCGGTCCAGCGCCTGGATCTGGCTCTTTTCGTCGACACAGAGCACCAGCGCGCGGTCCGGCGGCGAGAGATAGAGGCCTATGATGTCGCGGACCTTGTCCACGAACAGCGGATCGCCCGACAGCTTGAAGGTCTCCGAGCGGTGCGGCTGCACGCTGAAGGCCGCCCATATCCGCCGGATCGTCGTGTGCGACAGTCCGCTCTCCCGGGCCATCGAGCGGATCGACCAGTGGGTCGCGTCGGCCGGCGTCGTCTCCAGCGTCCGCTCGATGACCTCGGCCACCTGTTCGTCCGTGAGCGTCCGCGGCCGTCCCGGCCGAGGCTCATCCGACAGCCCCTCGATGCGCTCCTTCAGGAAGCGGCGGCGCCACTTGCCGACCGTGTGCTCGTGCACGCCGAGTTCGGCTGCCACCGCCTTGTTCGTCAGGCCGTGTGCACAGCCCAGGATCATGCGGCAGCGATCGGAGATCGAGCGCGCGACCCGGCGGCGTCGAACCTGACGCTCAAGATACGACCGTTCTTCATCGCTCAGAAGCAGGACCGCCATCGGCCGGCCAATGCTACGGGCCATCGGAAAGACCTCCAAAATCCAACTCCGATGGTTAGTATATTATGCTACTAACTTCAGTTTCGGGTGACTAGCGCCATGGCGCACCGCCATAGCAGAGCGAAATCGCGACGCCGCCGCAGGGGCCCCGTGGGCGAGCGGGCCGACGTGCTTGTGGTCGGTGGCGGCATGGTGGGACTGACGCTGGCCAATGCGCTGGCGGGCGGCGGTCTGGACGTCGTGGTGGTCGATCAGGCCGATCCGGCGGCTCTGGCGGCGGCCTCGTTCGACGGCCGCGCCTCCGCCATCGCCCACGCCTCACAGCGACTTTTGACCACGCTCGGCGTGTGGTCCGCCCTCGGCGACTCGCCGCAACCGATCCTCGACATCCGGGTTTGCGAAGGCGATTCGCCCTTCTTCCTGCACTTCGACCATCGCGATCTGGGCACCTCGCCGTTCGGCTACATGGTCGAGAACACCCAACTGCGGACCGTCCTCACGAATGCGGCGCACCAGGCGCCGCGACTCGCCCTGTGGGCGCCGGCGACGATCGCCGGCATCGAGCGCAGCGCGCACGGGATCGAAGCCCGTCTCGACGACGGGCGAAGGGTGCGCGCGGCGGTGGTTGCGGCCTGTGACGGGCGCGCCTCGCGGCTGCGCAGTGAGGCGGGGATCCGCACCGTCGGTTGGACCTATCCCCAGGTCGGCATCGTGTGCACGGTCGCGCACGAGCGTTCGCACGGCGGCATCGCGATCGAGCGATTCCTCCCCGCCGGCCCCTTTGCGATGCTGCCGCTGACCGGGCGACGGTGTTCGCTGGTCTGGACCGAGCGTGCGCCGCTTGCGAAGGCGATCCTGGAACTCGATGCGGCCGACTTCGAAGACGAGATGCGTCGCCGTTTCGGTGGTTTCCTGGGCGCCACTCGAATCACCGGTCCGCGCTGGAGCTATCCGCTCGCGCTACATCTCGCGGAACGTTACGCCGACCACCGCCTAGCCTTGGTCGGCGACGCGGCGCACGGACTACACCCGATCGCCGGCCAGGGCCTGAACATGGGCCTGCGCGATGCCGCGGCGGTGGCCGAGGCGCTGGTCGACGCGCGACGCCTGGGGCTCGACATCGGCGAGGCATGGGCGCTTCAGCGCTATCAGCGCTGGCGGCGCCTGGACAACCTCTCGCTCCTGGCCGTCACCGATGCGCTCAACCGGCTGTTCTCCAACGACGATCCGGGCCTGCGGCTCGCCCGCAACCTGGGCCTGGCCGCGGTCAACCGGCTGCCCGCGCCAAAACAGATGTTTATGCGCCACGCCCGCGGCACATCGGGCCAGTTGCCCCGCCTCCTGCAGGGCGCGCCGCTTTAGGTCATTGCGTGCCTCAGGGATCGCGGCTAAGGCCCCGGTCCTCCAAGGCGGTGACGTAATCGCGCCAGCGCTGTTCCTGGCTCAGCCCGAGTTCGTACAGGTAGTCCCACGAATAAAGCCCGGTGTCGTGGAGATCGTCGAAGTGGAGGCGGACCGCGTAGTTGCCGACCGGCTCGATCTTCATGATGCCGACGTGGCGCCGTCCCGCGATGATGGTGCGCTGCCCCGGGCCATGGCCCTGGACCTCGGCCGACGGGCTTTCGACCCGTAGGAGTTCGGCCGGGAACCGAAACTTGTGGCCGTCATCGAAATCGACCTCAAGCACGCGATCTTCGGTCTTGAGTCGAATCTCGGTCGGCCGCGCCGTACCGGGCCCGCTCGCCAATGCGCCGCTAGTCCCCGGCGCCGGCGCCGCGATCGGGTTCGTCGTCGAGGCGGCGCGCCTCGTCGACCAGCATGATCGGGATACCGTCCCGTATCGGGTATGCGAGCCGGGCCTGTTCGCTGATCAATTCTTGCGCGGCGGCATCGTATCGCAGCGGACCCTTGGTCAGCGGGCAGACCAGAATCTCGAGGAGCTTGGGATCGACGGTCGACGGTTCGGCCATATCTCGCCTCCGTTCCTACGGTTCCGGGGGAAGCATCATTGAAGCTGGGCCTCGGGCCCGGCGACGTGCTGCAGCGCCGCCATCTCCAAGAGCGCGGTCACGATGCGGCCGCGCTCGGACTGCGAACTCGCCTCGAGGAGCGCCTGCTTCTCGCTAGGCTCGAACGGGCACAGCATCGAGAGCGCGGTGATCAAGGGGCCGCCCGGCAAATCTTCCAGGGCCTGGAATGCGGCGCTCATGTCATGGATCTCGAGGTAGGCGCGGAGCGCGGGCAAGATGCGCTCGCGGTCGAGCTCCGGGCGCCCGTCGGTTTCAAGATCGCGGGCGAAGCCGTCATAGGAAACCGTCACCACACGGTAGGCGGCACGGCTGTCGAACTCATCGGCGATCGCAAAACGGCAGACACCGGTGAGCGTGATCAAATAGCGGCCGTCGTCGGTCTCCTTGCACGTCGTGATACGGCCCGCGCAACCGGTTGCATAGACGTCGGGCTCGTACACGCTGGTGTCAGGATCGGTGGGCTGGACCATGCCGATGATGCGCGCTTGGGCCATGGCGTCGCGAACCATCTCGAGATAACGCGGCTCGAAGATGTTGAGCGGAAGCTGTCCACGCGGCAGCAACAGCGCGCCGGCTAGCGGAAAAATGGGGATGGTGCGCGGCAGCGAAGCGAGATCGACGGGGGCGTCGTCATCCTTCATGAGAAGAGGATCGCCGAGAGTTGCCGGCGACCCGATACCGTGACCTCGTCGGTGGCACCGTAGGCGTCGAACAGTTTCAACAACTGTTTGCGCGCCGACTGCTCGTTCCACTCACGGTCGCGGCGGACGATCTCGATCAACTCGGCAACGCCGGCGTCGCGTTCGCCCGCCGAGACCAGGGCAAGCGCCAGGTCGTACCGGGCCTGATGATCATTTGGCGCTTGCGCGACCGCGGCGCGAAGGCTGCCCACATCGCCCACGTCGCCGGCCTCGGTTGCGAGTTCCAGCGACGCCCGGGCGCTCACCACGTCGGGGTGATTGTCGTGCTCGGGCGGCACCATGGCGAGGGTCTGGCCGGCGCGGTCCAGGTCACCGTTCTCCAGGTAGCATCGGGCAAGCCCGGCCAGCGCCGTCGGATCTCCCGATGACTGCTTGAGAATCTCGCCGTAGAGCGACGCGGCGCCTCCCAAGTCACCGCCCTTCATCATCGCCGCGGCCTGCGCCAGAGCCTCGTCGATGGGGGAAGGGCCCGCCGCGCCGCCAAGTTTCTCGACGAAGGCCTGCACTTGGCTGTCGGGAAGCGCGCCGACGAAGCCGTCGACCGGCTGGCCCTGATCGAAGGCGAACACCGCGGGGATCGACTGGATGCGCATTTGCTGCGCGATCTCGGGATTCTCGTCGATGTTGATCTTGACCAACCGTACCCGACCCGCAGCGGCGGTGACGGCCTTTTCGAGCGCCGGCCCAAGCTGTTTGCACGGACCGCACCACGGGGCCCAGAAATCGACGATCACCGGCGCTTCCTTCGAGGCCTCGATCACGTCGGCCATGAAGTGCTGGGTGTCGCTCTCCTTGATCACGTCCTCTGGGGCCGGCCCGCCGCCGATGATCGGTTCCATGTCGCCTCGCGTCTCAACCCGTTTCGGCAAGAAATTGGCCGAAGTGTAACCGCAAAGGGCGGCCGCCCTGTAGGGGGATTTCGCGCCCCTGGCAGCGGTTGCAAATCACCGGGCTTATTCTATCATCGGCAAGCTTCGCGGGCGTAGCTCAGGGGTAGAGCACAACCTTGCCAAGGTTGGGGTCGTGGGTTCGAATCCCATCGCCCGCTCCATTTAGTGACCTAGAGTTCGACGATTCCCATTGCCGGTACGACGCCGCGGAGCGGCATAGCGGCCAGCGGCGGCGCCTTCGATAGACACATTCCTTGCCACCCCCTAGATTCGCGAGTACAGCCGATTCCTGGGTCGGGGGAGGAAGCCGGTGGCAGAGGACGGCGTACAACGCAGGTCATCGTCTCGGCCGATGTCGTCGCCTACGCGCGGCTCATCGCGGCCGATGAAGCCGGGACTCGCGCGGCGCTCAAGTCCCTTCGCGCCGAGGTCATCGATCCTAATGTCGGAGAACACCAGGGCCGCATCGTGAGCACCGCCGGCGACAGTTTGCTGATGGAGTTCGAAAGTGTCGTCGAGGCGGTGCAGTGTGCTGCCGAAGTCCAACCCGTCCTGCTTCGGCATTTCACGGCCCTCGATTTCACGAGACCGGCGAAGAATTTGAGAGGGAGGAAATTGAAACCTTCAAGCGAACGGATTTGCGTCGTCGGCGCGAGCGGCCTGGTCGGTTCCAATATCGTCAAGGCCGCCCTGGATCGGAATTTCACCGTTCACGGCACCATGCGGGACAAGGATGCGCCGGACAAGGCGCCCTATCTGAAAGCGCTCCCCGGCGGCGCCGAGCGTTTGTCGCTGTTCAGCGCGGACATGTCGGAAAGATCTAGTCTTGATGCCGCGCTCGCCGGGACCGACTGCGTCTTCATCGCCAGCCTGATACCGACCTATTTCGGTCCCACCGGTAAGCCGGCCAGGGAGATGGACGATGAACAGGGGTATGCCGAGATCATCATGCCGACCGTGAATGGGTGCCTGAACATCCTGCGGTCCGCGGCGCGCCAAGGCGTCAGGAATGGGGTGATTTGCAGCAGCACCAGCAGCACCAATCCGGTGCCGCCCGTGCCCAAGAAAAACGAAATCGATCACTGGTCGGACGAACACGAACAATGCCGGGCGAAAAAGTACACTTCCGCCACCAAAACCGTGATGGAAAAGGAAGCCATCAAGTTCGCCGGAGAGAATGGCGTGCGCCTCTCCATTATCTTGCCCACCGGCATGTTCGGCCCCGTTGTGCTGCCGGAGCAGAT
Organism: Alphaproteobacteria bacterium; assembly: GCA_965219135.1. Taxonomy (GTDB): domain Bacteria; phylum Pseudomonadota; class Alphaproteobacteria; order VGEJ01; family VGEJ01; genus CAYUNL01. The sequence goes on from CBDCMV010000003.1 coordinate 2,783,704, forward strand.
GAATGGTGATCCGCGTGTCTGGCTGCAAGCCCTGATCAATGGTGAAGTAGGGCCACACGAGACCATCCCTAACGGCTCGACCTCAATGATTCATCTGCATGATCTGGCGGCGCTCTTTCTGGCTGCCTACGAAAAGCCGACGGCATCGGGCCGCTATTACGGGGTCTACGACAGTTGGCACTGGCAAGACATCTATGCGGAGCTGCAGAAGATCCTTCCCGACATGACGATGCCGGCACCGCTCACCGAATCGCCGATGCCGGCAACCGGCTTTGATTTCACCCGCCGCGACAGCCTCGGCGTAGCCATTCGCGATATCCCGACAATGCTGCGGAAAACCATCGAGTGGATACGATCTGAACCCTTTCCCGACGCATCAGCATAAGCGCTTTCTCGCGGCCATCTTCGTTCCATGACGACACCCCGGCCCTATACCATCTCGGTTGACGATGCGACCTTGGAGCGCATTCGTGCCCGGGTGGCCGCCTATGACTGGCACGAGATGCCCGACGACGGCGGATGGGCCTACGGCACCAACCTCGAGTATATGAAGGAGCTCTGTGCCTACTGGGTGGAGCACTTCGACTGGCGGGCGCAGGAGGCCGACCTCAACCGCTTTTCCCACTTCACGGCCCCGGTCGGCGACCTCGATATTCATTTCATTCACGAAAAGGGCAGCGGACCGGCGCCGCTTCCGCTGATCATCTGTCACGGCTGGCCGGGCTCGGTCGTCGAGTTCCGCGACATCATCGAGCCGCTCGCCCATCCCGAACGCTTCGGCGGCAACGTTGGAGACGGCTTCGACGTGATCGCCCCCTCGCTTCCGGGCTTCGGTTTCTCGGGCAAGCCCAAGTGGCCGATCGGGCCGCGCCGGATGGCGGCGCTGTTTGCCGGCTTGATGACCGATGTCCTGGGCTACGACGGCTACATCGCCCAGGGCGGCGATTGGGGCGGGGACATCGCCGCCTGGCTCGGCTTCGAGCACGCGCCGGCCTGCCGCGCCATCCACGTCAACATCTTCATGCTGCGTCACCCCGGCGGTCCCCAGGGGTCCGCCGAAGAGGCCTGGGCCGCCCGCTTCGAGCCCGAGCAGGAGATGGAAAAGGGCTACCGGATCCAGCAGGCGACCAAGCCGCAGACGCTGAGCTACGCCATGATGGACAGTCCGGTCGGCGTCGCTGCTTGGATCATCGAGAAGTTCCACTCCTGGTCCGACATCGAGGGCGAGGACATCGAGAGCGTTTATACGAAGGACCAGCTCCTGACCAACATCATGGTCTATCTGGTCACCCGCACCTTCAACACGGCGAGCTGGATCTATTACGGCCCGCCCTCGGCGCAGCACGGCCGCGTGCTCTCGCCGGAGGGCAGGCGCGTCGACGTGCCGGCCGGGTGCGCAATCTTTCCGGCCGAGCTCCTCTCGTGGCCGCCGCGAAGTTACGTCGAGCGCATCTACAACGTGACGCGCTGGACGGAAATGCCCCGCGGTGGCCACTTCGCGGCGATGGAAGCGCCCGACCTGCTAGTCGGCGACATCCGCGCCTTCGCCCGCACCCTGCGCTCCGTAGGTGATTCCGTGTCGAGACCTGACTAGTCGAGGGGTGTGAGCCACTCGCGATCGCTGACGCGCGCGAGTTCGTTTTCGAGCTCGGCCACCCGGGCGCGGAGTTGGGTGACCAACGCGTCGTTCTCCTCGGCGGTGAATCGCGGGGTGATGTGTTGCGGGCAGTTCACGTCCCAGGCTTCGAGGGTGAAAACGATCGCCTGTTCGGGCCGTGCGATATAACCGGGATCGACCAGTCGCTCCATCAGGGCGGGGGCATTCTCGACCACCTTGGCACGGCCCCACATCTTGACCCGAGATCGGTTGGGGTAGTCCATCAGGAAAATGAACGCGCGCGGATTCTCTGACAGGTTTCCGGCGGTGATGTACTGGCGGTTGCCGCGGAAGTCGGCGAAGGCGAGGGTGCGTTCGTCGAGCACTTTGACGAAGCCGGGTGGTCCGCCGCGATGCTGGGTGTAGGGCTGGCCATCGGCGCTTGCGGTCGAGAGATAGAACGAATCGCGCGCGGCGATGAATGCGGCGAGATCGGGCGTGATCGTCGCCGACCATCCGCCTTTCTCCTCCATACGTGCATAGCCGTGGCGTGAGCCGCGTCGGGTTTGCTCGGCCTTCACGGCGGGGGTGAAGGCCACATCGCTTGCCGGGGCGCTCATGCGGGCTCGCCGGAAACTGGGACAATGGAGAACCAGTCCTTGCCGCGGGCCACGACGCAGGTCCGGCCCGCGGGATCGGTCGCGATCACGGTCCAGGTGCCGGCCTTGGCGACAAACAGCTCCACCATGGCGGCGCCGCGCATCGCCAATCCGCGGCCGACCGCCTGCTCGGCGTGGTGTGACTCGAGCTGGGCGACGACGTCGTCGTGGGCGGCACACCTGTTGGGCGGTTGCCAGGGGCGCGAAGCTCAGCAGCGTGGCGGCAAAAACGAAGGTTCGAAGCGCGGCTTTCATGGATCGGTCCTCCTCTGTATGCCCTTGAGATAGATTGATCGGTCTGTCATTCAAGCGTCGGTGCAGGATTAATCGGTTCTCGCCCCTTTTCAAGCAGCGTCATGCGCATTAAATTGGACAAAACGGTACGTCTTATTTTGCGAAAGGAGCCGCGGCGAATGGCATCGACCAAGCGCGAGCAACTCGTCGATACCGCCCTTGAGCTGTTCTATCGGCGGGGCTTCAACGCCACCGGCATCGACAAGGTCCTGGCCGAGGCCGGGGTCGCCAAGATGACGCTGTACAATCACTTCAAATCCAAGGACGAGCTGATCTTGGCGACGCTGCGTCGACGCGACGAGCGCCTGCGTAACGGGCTCATGCGCTACGTCGAGGAGCACGCGGAATCGCCTCGCGATCGGTTGCTCGCAGTGTTCGACGCCCACGGCGCGTGGTTCAAGCAAGAGGACTATCGCGGCTGCATGTTCATCAACGCCGCGGCCGAGTTCTCGGGCATAGCCGATCCCATTCATGGGATCGCGGCCGAGCACAAGCGGCTGATGGTGCGCTACCTGGCCAAACTGGCCGAAGACGTCGGCGCCAAAGACCCTCAGCGGCTCGCGTTCGAGCTCCTGCTTTTGCTCGACGGCGCGATCGTCTGCGCCCAAATCTCGCGCCAGACCGATGCCGCCGACCGCGCCCGCGCGGCGGCCGAGGTGCTGATCGACGACGCGCTTGGCGATTGAGCCGACCGGCGCGGACGGCAAAGCGCCGGCCGCACGTGTGCTAGGCTCCGCGACCGCCGACGGTCGGCGGAATGTTGGAGGGGGTAACGCATGGCCGAGGTGCGGATAGGCCTGATCGGATCGGGGTACATGGGCAAGGCCCACGCGCTTGCCTATCGCACGGTGCCCGGGGTTTTCGCGCTGCCCGCCGAGCCCACGCTAGAGCTGCTGGCCGAGATCGATGCCGCGACCGCCGCCCGCGCGGGCCAGGCGTTCGGCTTCGCACGCTCAACCGCGTCGTGGCGCGACTTAGTGGCCGATCCACGCGTCGATCTGGTCGACATCACGACCCCCAATGTCCTGCACAAGGAGATGGCCTTCGCCGCGATCGACGCCGGTAAGCCGGTCTATTGCGAGAAGCCGCTCGCACCCACCGCCGCCGACGCCAAAGCCATGGTCGAGCGCGCCGAGGCCGCCGCCGTCAAGACCATGGTCGGATTCAACTACCTCAAGAATCCGATCACGGTACTGGCCAAGGAGATCGTCGATTCGGGCGAGCTCGGCGAGGTGCATGCCTTCCGCGGCACCCATTTTGAGGACTACATGCTCGACCCGGATTCGCTGGTCAGCGCGTGGCGGCTCGATCCGCGCTCGGGCGATGGCGTCATCGTCGATCTCGCGAGCCACGTCGTCTCGCTCGCCCGACACCTCGTCGGCGACATCGAGGCGGTGTGCGCCGACCGCGACACCGTCGTCACCGAGCGCCGCGCCGCCACCGGCGGGAGCGACACCCAGTCGGTGGAGGTCGCCGATCAGGTGCGGACACTGATCCGCTTTGCCGGCGGCGCCAAGGGCACGATCGAGGCAAGCTGGATCGCCGCCGGTCGCAAGATGGGCATCGTCGCCGAGATCACCGGGGCCAAGGGAGCCCTGCGCTTCGATTTCGAGCGCCTCAACGAGCTCCACCTCTACACCACCGATCAAGTCAGGGGCCGCGAGGGATTCAAGACCATACTCACCGGCCCCGACCACCAGGACTACGCCAACTTCTGCCTGGCGCCGGGCCACCAATTGGGCTTCAACGACATCAAGGTGATCGAGGTGCGCGACCTCATCGAGGGACTGATCGGCGCCGATGCGACGCCGTGGCCCGATTTCCGCGAGGCCTGGCAGGTTCAGCGCGTGATCGACGCGATCAGCGCCTCGGGCCGCGAGGACCGCTGGGTACAGACCGCCGAGTTCTAGACCGGCGTTGGCGCGACGCCGCGCTAGCTCTTGCCGTAGACCGGAACGACAGCGCCGCGGGCCGATCGGTTCTCGGGCGAGGCCAGGAAGGCGATCACCGCCGCCACCTCTTCGACCTTGGGCCATGCGGCGAAGTTGGCCTTGGGCATGGCGGCACGGTTGGCCGGGGTGTCAAGGATCGACGGCGCCACCGCGTTGACCCAGATCGCCTCGTCCTTGAGCTCCTCGGCCAGCGCCTGGGTGAGCGCCGCGACCGCCGCCTTGGATGCGGTGTAGGCGATCATGCCGGCGCCTTGGCGCGGCTCCAGCGCCGGGCGCGCCGCGACATTGACGATCCGCCCTCCCTCGCCGCCTCTGATGCTGGCGACCGCGGCGCGGCAGCACAGCAGGCAGCTGAGCGCGTTGAGGTCCATCTGAGCGCGGAACGCGGCCGCATCGGTCTCGGCCAGAGACACCATGGCAAACCCGCCGGCGAGGTGGACCGAGGCCCACAGGGCGGGCAGCGCCGCATAGAACGATTCGACTGCGTCCTCCTCGGCGAGATCGACGTCGGTGGCAATGTGTACGCGTTTATCCGATGCGTGGGGGAATCCGTCGAGTTCCGCCGCGACCAGGTTGGGCACGTGGCACACCGCGCCCGCCGCCAACAGTTCGCCGACGACGGCGGTCCCCAGAACCCCGGTTCCACCCGTGACCACGACGTGCCGGCCGTTGAAGTCCATAGCTCGGCTAGCGTATCACGCCCGCGTCTGGCGGGTTCGGATATCGATCTCGGACTTGAGCGTCCGGTGTACCGGGCACATGTCCGCGATCTCGAGAAGGCGGGTCCGCTCGGCATCGCTCAGCTCTCCCTCGAGGGCGATCTCGCGATCGATGCGATCGATGCGGCCCTCGCGGGTTTCACACTCGGCACAATCGGCGGCGTGAATCTTGCCGTGGTGTAGGCCGACGGTGATTTGCTCGAGCGGCAGACCCTTGCGATCGGCATACATGCGTATCGTGATCGAGGTGCACGCGCCGAGTGAGGCGAGCAACAGATCGTAGGGACCGGGTCCGGTATCGGTGCCGCCGAGGTGGACCGGCTCGTCGGCTCGCAAGACGTGGGGGCCGGCCTGGATGCGACGCGCGTAGCCGCCTTCGTCCGCAACCACGACGGTGCCGGACTCGGGCGCGGCAGGATCCGCGGCCGCGGCCGGCAGGTAGCGCTCCGCCCAGGCCGCCAGTACCGCCCCGACGTAAGCCGAGTCGGCGCCGCGGCGCAGCAGATGATCGGCGTCGTCCAGCGAGACGAAGCTCTTGGGGTGCCGTGCCGCCGTAAAGATGCGCGCGGCCTCGGCGATATCGACGGTGTCGTCGCGCGGCGCGTGGAAAACCAAGAGCGCCTTGCCCATGGTGGCGATCTGGGCATCGACGTCATGGGCATCGAGATCGCCGAGGAATTGCTTGCGGATCGTGAAGGTCCGGCCGCCGAGATCGATCTGGGCCGTGCCGCTGGACTCGGCCTCGGCGGCCGCCGGCGCCAGCAGCGCCCGGAGGTGCACGGGATCGGCCGGCGCATTGATCGTGACGACGGCAGCCGCTTCGGGCACGTCGCCGGCCATCGCCAACACCGCCGTCCCGCCGAGGCTGTGCCCAATCAAGAGCGCCGGAGCCTTGTATTCCCGGCGCAGGAACTGGGCGGCGGCCCTGAGATCGTCGAGGTTGGCGGAGAAGTCGGTGTTCGCGAAGTCGCCCTCGGAACCGCCGAGTCCGGTGAAGTCGAAACGCAGCACCGCGAAGCCGATCTCGGCAAGCGCCCGAGCGATGCGCGCCGCGGCCACGTTGTCCTTGGTGCACGTAAAGCAATGCGCGAAGAGGGCATAGGCGCGGGGCTCGCCCTGCGGGGCATCCAGGCGACCGGCGAGGAAAAGACCGCCGGCGCCCGTCAAAGGTGACTTTCTCGCTCCTCAGCATGTTCGGCTCGCTCCCGTCATCGAGGTCTGGGTGCGCAAGGGTGCTACTCCACGCCGCGGCGTTTGGAGTGGAAGAACGACCAGATCAGGCCGCCGCCCGCGGCCCAGGTCAGACGCTCAAGAAATAGGGGGCTGCGCTCGTTCGCGGCGCCGTGGTGAGAGTTAGCGCGGACGGCAAGGAAAAGCCGCCAGCGAGGCCCAAGATGCTGTAACGCACCAAGCTGTAATCGGGTGCCGAGATAGCCCGAGCGCGCCGCGAACGCGGGGCGGCCCGGAATCGCAAATCGCGGCTCCACCTCGTAGAAGTAGTCCATGAACTCGGTGGTCGCGAAGCTCGCCGCGAGCCCGAGCTTCAGTTCGAGGCCGCGCCCGGCGAAGTCGTCGTGTTGGTAGGCGATCTCGGGCACCGCCAGCAGTCCACGGTAACGCAAGTCCGAGAGATCGGTCGACAGGACGGCGCGGACCGGCAGCTCGAAACCGATCTTGGCGTCCCGTGCCGCGCGCGCAAGCGTGATCTGCAGCCTCGGCCCGACCTCGCCCAAGTAGTCGAGGTCGGGCAAACCGCGGCGCGCGTCGTTCTCGTCGGAGTCGGCGGCGAACGACCCCGATACGCTGACGTCAAATTCGATGCGCTCGGTACGTGCAATGCGCCCGCGCAAGAGCCCCTTTTCGTCGGAGCGCAGAAAGGCCCCGCGATAGGCGAAGTAGGGAAGGGCGATGCCCTGGAAATGGGACTGCCCGGCGGCCGGGTAGTCCGGGAGGTAGCCGCCCCCGCCGGCCATGCCCAACTCGAACAGTGGCTTGGCCTCGGGCTCGGCCGCCGCCGCGGTGTCCAGCCCCACAGCAAGGGCCAAAACGGCAGCGGCCAAGCCGCCCGTGATCGCGCGGTGCCCCAGGGCGATGCCCACTTGCCTGTGCCTCAGCCGGTGAAGTAGGCCTTGGTGCCGTGGGCCGCGATCTTGAGCCGCGTGCGCCCGTGGTGAACAGGGCGGCCATATTGGGACGATGCGCCTAGGGAGAAAGGCGGGCGGCGGCCCGAGCGCTACTGGCTCGGGCCGCCCCCGCGGCGTCGTACGCCGATCTCAAACCACGCCGTAGGAAAGCATGGCGTCGGCCACCTTCACGAACCCGGCGACGTTGGCGCCCTTGACGTAGTTGATGCCGTTCTTGCCCTGGCCGTACTCGCGACAAGAGTCGTGGATACCTTGCATAATGGAGCGAAGGAGATCTTGAAGCTCCTGTTCCTTCCAGGTGATGCGCGCGGAGTTCTGGCTCATTTCCAGACCCGAGACCGCGACCCCGCCGGCGTTGGCGGCTTTCGATGGGGCGAACAGGATTCCGGCCTCGACGAAGGCGTGAATGCCGTCCTGGTCGGTCGGCATGTTGGCCCCCTCCGACATCCCCATGCAGCCGTTGGCAAGCTAGTGTCTTGGCGTCGTCAAGGCTGACCTCGTTCTGGGTCGCGCACGGGAAGGCGAGATTGCACGGCACCTTCCAGGGCCGCTCGCCGCCGTGGTACTCGGCGCCGAATTCCTTGGCGTATTCCTCGATGCGGCCGCGCTTGACAGTCTTGAGGTCAACCACCCAGGCCAGCTTGTCAGCGTCTATCCCGGCCTTGTCGTAGATGAAGCCCGAGGAATCCGACATCGTCACCACGGTGCCGCCGAGCTCGTTGATCTTCTCGACCGCGTACTGGGCGACGTTGCCCGAGCCGGACACCAGGCAGGTCTTGCCGTCGAATCCGTCCTTACCCACCTTGAGCTTGTCCTCCATCATGTAGACAGTGCCATAGCCCGTGGCCTCGGTACGGATAGGGCTGCCGCCGTATTCCATCCCCTTGCCGGTCAAGACGCCTGAAAAGCGGTTGGCAAGGCGTTTGTACTGCCCGAACATGTAGCCGATCTCGCGCGCGCCCACGCCAATGTCGCCGGCCGGGACGCCGGTGTCTGGACCGATATGTCGGAACAGCTCGGTCATGAAGGACTGGCAAAAGCGCATGACCTCGTGGTTGGACTTGCCCTTGGGATTGAAGTCCGCGCCGCCCTTTCCGCCGCCCATCGGTAGTCCGGTGAGGCTGTTCTTGAAGGTCTGCTCGAAGGCGAGGAACTTCAAAACGCTCAACGTCACGCTTGGGTGGAAGCGAATGCCGCCCTTGTAGGGCCCGATCGCGTTGTTGTTCTGCACCCGGTAGCCGCGGTTGACCCGGTAGTTGCCGTCGTCGTCCTCCCAGCACACGCGAAATATGATGATGCGGTCGGGCTCGGCGATGCGGCGTAGAATCTCCGCCTCGTGGTAGTGCGACTTGTCCTCGATGTAGTCGAGGACGTTGTCGGCGACCTCGTAGACCGCCTGGTGGAACTCGGTCTCCCCCGGATTGCGCTTCTTCACGCCATCCATGAACTCGTCGAGGGTCGGTGCTGTAGACATGTCACTGCCTCCCTTGCTGATCGCCTGGGCCCGCGCGTCCGCGAGGTGCGGTCGGAAGAGGCTTGGACGCAGCGGGGCCGGTTCGCCCGACAGCACGCCCCGCGCCGTCGAGAATGGCTCGGGAGGGCCTCCCATGGCGTCGGCCGCTTCTTCCACCGCTCCACGCGCGGGCGTCGCGCCCACTCGTACAACGGCCGGTCGGCCTTTCTCGTCGCCACCATACACCGAATGCGCCGGTGGGTCGCGCCTTTGTACGGCTTCGACATTCGGGTAATCTTTTTTCCACCGCTTGGCCCCACGGTGTCGAGATGCCCAAACAAGCAAGAGAGTCCAAGGCCGATCGCATCGGCGAAGTTGCCGCCCACGCGCGCAAGCGGCTCGACACCGCCAGCGCCGCCGAGTTCGAAGGCTTCGTCCGCACCGTATACGACCGCGTCCCGGCCGAGGATGTCTTGGCGCGATCGGCCGAATCGCTGTACGGAGCGGCGCTCGGGCTGTGGAAGTTCACCGAGCAGCGCGATACCGGCGCCGCCAAAGTCCGGGTCTACAATCCCAACATCGCCGAGCACGGCTGGGTGTCACCGCACACCATCATCGACGTCGCCAACGACGACATGCCATTCCTCGTCGATTCAGTGGGGGCCGAGATCGAGCGCCGCGGGCTCGCCACCCATCTGATCGTTCACCCCACGGTCGCGATTCAACGCGACGGCGCTGGTGCGCGCGTCAAGACCCCCGGGCGCGATTCCGGCGCCCCGGCCGAGTCGCTGATGCACATCGAGATCGACGCCCAATCGGCGCCCGAGCTCTTGGAGGCGATCGGCGCCGGCATCGAGAAGGTACTCGCCGACGTACGCGCCGCGGTCGAGGACTGGGCGCAAATGCGCGCCAAGCTTGGCGAATCCATCGCGTCGTTGAAAGACTCGCCGCCGCCCCTGCCTGCCGAGGAACGGGACGAGGTCACGGCATTCCTGGAATGGATCGGCGCCGATCACTTCACGTTTCTCGGTTTCCGTGACTACCGCTACGGGACCGTCAAGGAACGAACTGTACCCCGCCTGGTCGCCGGCTCCGGTCTTGGCATCCTGCGTGAGCCGGGGGTCCACGTGCTCCGCGGACGGCGGGGGCTGGGCGCGTTCTCGGCCGCGGCACGCCATTTCCTAGCCATCCCGGACGCGGTGATGATCATCAAGGCCGACGTCCACGCGACCGCGCATCGCCGGGTGCACATGGACTATATCGGCATCAAGAAATACGACGACCAGGGCAACGCGGTCGGCGAACGGCGCTTCATCGGCCTGTTTACCTCCGCCGCGTACAACCGTACGCCGCGTGATATCCCCTACCTGAGACGAAAGGTGGCGCGCACGCTCGAGCGCGCCGAATTCAATCCGGTGGGCCACGACGGCAAGGCGCTCCTGAACGTGTTGGAGACCTTTCCCCGAGACGAGCTGTTCCAGATCTCGGAGGAGGACCTGTTCGAGACCGCGCTCGGCATCATGCGGTTGCAGGAGCGGCCGCGCATCCGGCTTTTCGTCCGCCGCGACCGCTTCGAACGCTTCTGCTCGTGCCTGGTGTATCTGCCACGCGAGCTTTACTCGACGCGACTTCGCGAGCGCACCCAGGGCATCTTGGCGGCAGCCTACGACGGTACGATCTCGGCCTTTTTCACCCAGCTCGGCGAGTCCAATCTCGCGCGCCTCCACATCATCGTCCGCACGACGCCCGAGCAGGTGCCCGATCCCGACCTCGACCGCATCGAGGCGCTGATCGTTCAAGCCGCGCGCTCGTGGGACGACAATCTGCGCGACGCACTGATCGAGCGCCAGGGCGAAGAGGCGGGCAATCGGCTGCGCGATGTCTATCGCGACGCCTTCCCCACCGCCTACAAAGAGATCTTCAGTGCCGCCGAGGCCCTGGCCGACATCGGCAAGATCGAAGAGGTTACCAACGCGGCGTCGACGCTGGCCACCAGCATGTACCGGCCGATCGAGGCGGCCACCGATTCGGTCCGTTTCAAGATCTACCACCCCACCGATCACGTTCCCCTTTCGGACTGCCTTCCGATGTTCGAGAACATGGGGCTCAAAGTAATCGAGGAGCGGCCCTATCGGGTCCGCCGCCGCGGCGAGCCGGGCGTGGTCTGGATGCAGGATTTCCTGATGGTCCACCCCACCGGCGCGGCGTTCGATCCCGGACCCATCCGAGAGAACTTTCAAGAGGCCTTCGGACGGGTATGGCACGGCGATGCCGAAGACGACGGCTTCAACCGGCTGGTGTTCGGCGCCCGCCTGGGTTGGCGCGAGGTGAGCATCGTGCGCGCCTACTGCAAATTCCTGCGCCAGGCGAGGATCGAGTTCAGCCAGCCCTACATGGAAGACACCCTGGCGGCGCATCCCGGCATCACGCGATTGCTGGTCGACCTCTTTCACGCCCGCTTCGATCCCAGCGCCGCGATCGCGGACCGCGAGGGCGTCTTGGTCGCCGCGGTCACGGCGGCGCTCGATTCGGTCAAGAGTGCGGATCAGGACCGCATCATCCGCCGCTACCTCGACGTCATCCAGGCGAGCCTGCGCACCAACTACTTTCAAGCCGATGCTGACGGCGAGCCCAAGCCGTACCTGTCGATCAAGCTCGATTCGCGGGCGCTCGCGGAACTGCCGCAGCCCCGGCCCTTCGCCGAGATATTCGTCTACTCGCCGCGCGTGGAGGCGGTGCACCTGCGCGGCGGTAAGGTTGCGCGCGGCGGCGTCCGCTGGTCCGACCGGCGCGAGGACTTCCGTACCGAGGTGTTGGGGCTGATGAAGGCGCAGGTGGTCAAGAACGCGGTCATCGTGCCGGTGGGCGCCAAGGGCGGATTCGTGGCGAAGCGGCCGCCCGCCGGCGGCGACCGCGAGGCGGTCATCGCCGAAGGAATCGAGTGCTATCAGACGATGATGCGGGGATTGCTGGATATCACCGATAACATCCACGGTGGCGAGATTACGCGCCCGACCGGCGTGGTTTGTCACGACGACGAGGATCCTTATCTCGTCGTCGCCGCCGACAAGGGCACGGCCACGTTTTCCGACATCGCGAATGGAATCGCAGACGATTACGAGCACTGGCTGGGGGACGCCTTCGCCTCGGGTGGCTCGGTCGGCTACGACCACAAGGACATGGGGATCACCGCGCGCGGCGCCTGGGAGTCGGTAAAACGCCATTTTCGCGAGCGCGGCGTCGATATCCAAAGTACGGATTTCAGCGTCGCCGGGGTCGGCGACATGTCGGGCGATGTTTTCGGCAACGGAATGCTGTTGAGCGAGCACATACGGCTGGTCGCCGCCTTCAACCATCTCCACATCTTTCTCGATCCCGACCCCGACGCGGCCGTGAGCTTTACCGAGCGCCAACGGCTGTACGATCTACCGCGGTCGAGCTGGGCCGATTATGACCCCGCGCTGATCTCGAAAGGCGGCGGCGTGTTCAGCCGCGAGGCCAAATCGGTGGCGCTCAGTCCCGAGATCAAGGCGCTGCTTGGCCTGACGCGGGACAAGATGACGCCCGACGAGCTCATCCGTGCGGTGCTTCTGGCGCCGGTCGACCTGTTGTGGTTCGGCGGCATCGGCACCTACGTCAAGAAATCGACCGAGCGCATCGAGGACGCCGGCGACCGCGCCAACGATCCCGTCCGCGTCAACGCCAAGGCAATCCACGCCAAGGTCATCGGCGAGGGCGCCAATCTCGGCCTGACCCAACTCGGGCGCATCGAGTTCGCGGCCGCGGGCGGCGCGATAAACACCGACGCCATCGACAACTCGGCCGGCGTTGATTGTTCGGACCACGAGGTCAACATCAAGATCGTCCTCAATTCAGTGGTCGCCGAGGGCGACATGACGATCAAGCAGCGCAATCAGCGACTGGTCAAGATGACCGACGAGGTCGCGGCGTTGGTCTTGCGCAACAACTACGTTCAGAGTCAGGCGATCACCGTGGCCCAGGCGCAGGGCCTGGAAATGCTGAGCGGCGCCGCCCGGATGATGCGCACGCTGGAGCGCGATGGACGGCTCGACCGCGCGCTCCAGTTCCTCCCCGACGAACAAGAGCTCGCCGATCGCGTGACCGACGAACGGGGGCTGACCCGGCCCGAGATCGCGGTCCTTCTGGCGTACGGCAAGAGCGATCTCTATGACTCGCTGCTCGATTCCGACGTGCCCGAAGATCCCTATCTCAGCGGCGATCTCGCCCGCTATATGCCGCGCCCCCTCCGAAAGGACTGTGCCGAGGCGATCCGCGGCCACCGCCTGCGGCGCGAGATCATCGCGACCTACATCGCCAACAGCCTCGTCAACCGCGCCGGTCCGACCTTCGTCAGCGAAGTCGCCGAGGAGAGCGGTTTTGGCGCCGGCGAGATTGCGCGCGCGTATACGGTCACCCGCGACGTGTTCGATTTGCGCAAGGTGTGGAACGCCATCGAATCGCTCGACAACCGGGTCGCGGCCGAGGCCCAGACGCGAATGCTGACCGCGAGCGTGGAACTGGTGCGGCGCGCGACGCTGTGGTTCTTGCGCAATCTGCCGCAGCCGCTGGATATCGCCGCGACCATCGCCGACTACGAGCCAGGGATCGCCCTTCTGACCGAGAGGATGGGCACGATGTTGGCCTCGTTTGACGCCGAAGAGCTGGAACGGCGTTTCGAATCGCTGGTAGGCGATGCCGTGCCGGCGGATATCGCCCGGCGGGTCGCCGGCCTCGATCCGTTGGCCGCCGCGTGCCACATCGTCCATGCCGCGCAGGCCTGCGCCCGTCCAGTGGACGAGGTCGGCGCCGTCTACTTCGCGGTCGGCGCGCGCCTCGGGCTCGACTGGCTGCGCGCCGCCGCCCAAGGCATCGACGCCGACGATCACTGGCAGCGCCTGGCGACCACCGCCATCGTCGAGGACCTTTACGGCCAGCAGCGCGCACTCACCAGCCGGGTCATCGCCGCCGCCGACGGCGCCGCCGGCGAGGAGGCGGTTACCACGTGGGCCGATCGCAACCGCGCCGCGGTGCAGCGCGCGAACGACCTGATCACCGAGTTCAAATCCCAGGGCCGCATCGACATTGCCCGGCTTGCGATCGCCAACCGCCACGTCCGCCACATGATCGTCGGCTGATCTACCGGCCGCACACTCCGAAGTTGGGAATCGATACCAATATGTGGTATCACCTGGCGTGAACGCGCGGCATCGTAAGACGCTGGCGGCCCTTTTCCACGATCCCGTGCGGGGCAACATCCCCTGGTCCGATATCGAAGCGATGCTGAGCGCGAGTGGAGCGGAACTAACCGAAGGCAGCGGCTCGCGTGTACGCGCCGCACTCGGCGGCGCCCGCGCGGTCTTTCATAGGCCGCACCCTCGGAAGGAGGCCGGTCGCGGCATGGTCAAGTGGTGCGACGCTTCCTGACCGAGGCGGGATTGCAGCCATAATGCGCTACAAGGGCTATGTGGCGAGCGTGGAGTTCGACGATGAGGTCGGCGTCTTTCAAGGCGAGGTCGTCAACGCGCGCGACGTGATCACTTTCGAGGGGACCTCGGCGGACGGGCTCGTGCAGGCTTTCCGGGACTCGGTAGATGACTACCTGGCCTTCTGCCAGGAACGAGGTGAGCCACCCGAGAAGCCTTTTTCGGGCAAATTGATGGTCCGCCTCGGGCCGAGACTTCACGGCCGCGCCTATGTCTCTGCAAAGCAGGCCGGGATCAGCCTAAATGCTTGGATCTCACGGCTCATCGAGCGCGAGACGAAGGAAACCGCCTGACCGGGCCGCGATCAGTAATTGTCGGGGGTGTAGCTGAGTTCGAGCTTGATGCCGTCGGGGTCGGCGAAGAAGACCGCGTAATAGCCCGGGCAGTACTCGTACTCCGCGGGCGGATCGAGGACCCGCGCCTCGATGTTCTTCAGCACCTCATACAAGCCGTCGACCTGGACGCGGCTCTCGGCGTCGAAGGCGAGGTGGTGGAGGCCTGGTGAGTAGCGGTCATGCGCCTTGTTCGGCGAGTCCGGGTTGGCCGGGGCGATGACGAACGCGCCGTAACCCGGCTTCACCCAGCTTATCCACTCCTCGCGAGTCTCGTCGCGCCGGTAGCCCATGAATTCGAGGACCGCGTCGTAGAACGGCGCCGATCGGTCGAGGGCGGCGACGGTGATCGTTATGTGGTTCAGGGTGCCGAGGCTCATGTGCCGGCCTCAATGGCGGAAGTGGCGGACGCCGGTGAAGACCATGGCGAGGCCCGCCTCGTCGGCGGCGGCGATCACCTCGTCGTCGCGGACCGAGCCACCGGGCTGGATGACGGCGCTCGCGCCGGCCTCGGCGGCGGCGATCAGCCCGTCGGCAAAGGGGAAAAAAGCGTCGGAGGCGACCACCGAGCCGGCGGTGAGCGGTGTCTCGCGGCCCGCGGATCCGGCGTCGTTGGCCTTGGCAGCCGCGATGCGCGCGGAATCGACGCGGCTCATCTGGCCCGCGCCGATGCCCACCGTGGCGCCATCTCGGGCGTACACGATGGCGTTCGATTTGACGTGCTTGGCCACGGTGAAGGCAAAGCGGAGGTCGGCGCGTTCGGCCTCGGTCGGTGCGCGCTTGGTGACCACCGCCACATCGTGCGCGGCCTGCCCGTCGTCGCGGCCCTGGACGAGGTAGCCGCCGGCGAGCGAGCGGACGCTGGTGCCCGGCGCGGCCGGGTCGGGCAGCGCGCCGCTCAGCAGGAGCCGAAGGTTCTCCTTGGCGGCGAGGATGTCTTTGGCCGCGGCCTCGGCGTCGGGGGCGATCACGACTTCGGTGAAGACCTCGGCGATTTGCGCCGCGGTCGCCGCATCCAGGGTGCGGTTGAGCGCGATCACGCCGCCGAATGCGCTCACCGGGTCGCAGGCGAGCGCCCCTCGGTGGGCCTCGGCGAGGTTGGCGCCGAGCGCGACCCCGCAGGGATTGGCGTGCTTGATGACGGCCACGGCCGGAACATCGGTAAACTCGGCGACCAGCTCCAAGGCGGCGTCGGTGTCGTTGAGGTTGTTGTAGGAAAGCGGCTTACCCTGGATCTGGCTGGCGGTGGCCACGCCGCGGCGGGGCGCGCCGCCGGCGTAAAAGGCGGCCGCCTGGTGGGGATTCTCGCCGTAGCGCAGGATCTCGCGGCGCTCGGCGGCAAGCACGAGGCGCTCGGGGAACCGATCACCGACATCGTCCGCCAACCACGCGGCAATCGCCGCGTCGTACCCGGCGGTTCGGGCATACGCCTTGGCCGCCATGCGGCGGCGGAAGTGCTCGGTCGTGGCACCCTCGTTGGCCGCCATCTCGTCGAGGAGGGGGACATAATCGGCGGCCTCGACAATGATGGTGACGAAGGCGTGGTTCTTGGCTGCGGCGCGAATCAGGGCCGGGCCTCCGATGTCGATCTGCTCGACGCAGTCAGCACGGTCGGCGCCCGAGGCCAGCGTCGCCTCGAAGGGATAGAGGTTGACGATCACGAGATCGATGGCGGCGATGCCGTGCTCGTCCATCGCGGCGATGTGCGAAGGCGCGTCGCGTTTGGCCAAGATGCCGCCGTGCACCTTGGGATGCAGGGTCTTCACGCGCCCGTCCATCATCTCGGGATAGCCGGTGTACGCGGCCACGTCGTGGACTTCGATTCCGGCCTCGGCCAGCGCCGCGGCGGTGCCGCCGGTGGAGAGAATCTCGACGCCGCTATCGGCCAGCCCGCGCCCCAGGTTCTCGAGCCTAGACTTGTCGGAGACGGAAACCAGTGCGCGGCGGATCGGCGGCGGCGCCATCGGCTACTCGGTGGCGGCAGCCGCCTGCGCCACCACCGGCGCGGCCACGTACGCCGGCACCAGGCGGTGGAGGATCGCCAGCGTCTCGTCGGTGCGGCGCGCCTGGGCGGCTGCGAACAGGTGCTCGAGCTCGGGCGCCAGCGCCTCGTGGCCGACCACCGGCGGCGTCGCCTGCCGGATGCCCTCATGCGCCGTCGGCACCGGCGATTCGGATTCTTCGAACAACTGCTCGGTCAGTTTTTCACCGGGTCGCAGCCCGGTGTAGACGATGGCAATGTCGTTCTCCGGCTGCAGCCCGGCGAGCTGGATCATCTGCAGCGCCAGGTCGCGAATGCGCACCGGCTCGCCCATGTCGAGGACGTAAATCTGGCCCGGCTCGCCGCCGCCGCGCGCATCGGCCGATGCCTGTAACACAAGCTCGACGGCTTCGCGCACCGTCATGAAGTAACGCGACGCGTCGGCGTGGGTGACCGTGATCGGGCCGCCGGCGGCGATCTGGCGCTGGAACAGCGGCACCACCGAGCCGGTCGAGCCCAGGACGTTGCCGAATCGCACGGTGACGAAGCGCGTCGCCATGGCGCGCCCCGATTCGTCCGCGGCCAGCGCCTGACACACGATCTCGGCCAAGCGCTTGGTTGCCCCCATCACCGAGGCGGGGTTCACCGCCTTGTCGGTCGAAATCAGGACCATCGTCGAGGCGCTCGAATCGCGGCACGCCTGAGCCACCCGGTAGGTGCCCAAGACATTGGTCAGCACCGTCTCGTTCGGGTTGGCCTCGGACAAGGGAACGTGCTTGAAGGCGGCGGCGTGGAACACCAGGTCGGGACGCTCGCGCGCGAAGGTGCGCTCAAGCCGGCCGCGGTCGCGGACATCGCCCAGAAGTGCGGCGCGGGAGAGTCCGGGGTGGCGCTCGTCGAGCTCGCGGTCGATGCGGTAAAGGTTGTATTCGCCGGAATCGAACAGGGTGAGGTGCGCTGGCTGAAATGCCGCGCACTGGCGCACCAGCTCGCCGCCGATGGTGCCGCCCGCACCGGTCACCAGCACGCGCCGATCGCCGATCAGCGCGCGCATCGCGTCGCGGTCGAGCACCTTCTGGGTGCGCCCAAGCAGATCCTCGACGGCCACGGGGCGGACTTCAATCCGCTCGGCCCCGGCACCGCCGCGGAAATCGGTGAGCTTGGGCAAGCGGGAAAGGGTCATTCCGGCCCCTTCGGCAGCGTCGAGCAGTGCGCGTACCGCGGCGCCTTCGATCGCGTCGGTGGCGATGATGAGACGCTGCGGCCGGCGTCCTTGGATGGCCAGCCGCTCGACAACCTCGACGCATCGGTCGAGCCCGCCAAGGACGCGAACGCCGCGCACTTCGCGCCCGACGCGGACCGATTCCGTGGCAAGAATGCCGACGACCCGGTAACCCTCACCCGGTCGCGACATCTCACGAATGAAGGTCTCGGCCGCGTCCGAGGCACCGACCAGCAGGACCGGCACCCGCGTGTCATCCTCGCGAACGAAGACCGCCGCCAGGCTTCCCTCCTTGAGCAAACGGTAAAGAAGCCTCGGCCCGCCGACCAACAGGAACAGGAGCGGGATGTTCACGATCAGCGCGCTTCGCGGGTAGTCCTGAAGCCGGGTCAGCACGAACAGGACCGGCAGGAAGACGAGGGCCGCCAGCACCACGGCGCGGGCGATCTTGACGATGTCCTTGAGCGCGGTGTAGTGCCAGATTCCGCGCGGGACCCCGAGCCACCAGAACACCGCGCCGCACACCAGCGTGAAGATAACCGTGCCTTCCCATAGGAACCCGAAAGGCTGCGGCGCGCCCAAGGAGTAGTAGCGCGCGAATACCGCGATCTCGAAGGAAAGCGCGGCCATCACCAGGTCGTTGCAAGCGACCGCGGCGATGCGGAGGTTGGGCGCCCCCCGGGCGCGGGAATCAGCCGGCATGGTCTTCGCCTGGAAGGTGCGGCGAGGGCTTGCGGCGCGCAAGATACCACAACAGCGCCGCGGTGAGCGCCGCGCCGAGAACCAGCCAAGCCGCAGTCGCCACCGGCACCACGGCACAGAGAACCGCCAGCGCCACCAGGCCCAGATCGAGCGCCGCAACGACACCGGCGACGCGGGCGTGCCCAACGGCGCGCGCGGCGTGCTGGTAGAAATGCTCGGCGTGGGCGCGCCACACCGGCGCGCCGCGTCCCAGCCGGAGGAGGAGCGTCATCGTGGCATCGGCCAGATAGTAGGCGGGCAATAGCGCCGCCGCCGCCCACTGCCCGGCCGCCGCCAGCGAGAGCAAGAGCCAGCCGACCAGGAAGCCGAGCGGAACACTGCCGACATCGCCTAGGAAGATGCGCGCCGGCGGCCGATTCCACCACAGGAATCCGAGCATCGCCGCGGCCACCACGAGGGCCTCGGCGGCGAGCCCGGAATCGCCGTCGACGAGGATGACGACCAAGCAAAGGCCGATGCCGATGGACGCGGTCTCGACCGCGCTCAACCCGTCAATCCCGTCCATGAAGTTGTAAAGATTGACGAACCAAATCCACGCGAACGCCGCCAGCGTGCGATCGGCCCACAACGGTACCAGGCCCCCGAACACCAGGCCTTCGTTCGGGAGCATCACCACGCCCGCGGCAACGGCGAGGCCCTGGACCCCGAGGCGGAAGCCGAGGGGTAGGTCCTTGAGATCGTCGAGCCACGACAGAAGCGCGAGCACCAGTCCGATGCCCAACACCGTCGTTGCCGCGGGGCCACCGCGATCGAGCGCCGAGCCATCGGCGCGTTCGGCGAGCGCCGTCACCGCTAGCCACCCGAGCGCCACCGTCGCCATCACCGCAAGCCCGCCGCCGCGCGGCGTCGGCCGCGTGTGGCTCGATCGTGGATTGGGATGATCGAGTATGCCCCGCCGCCGCAAGACGATGAGCGCGAGGCCGGTGAGCGCGAAGGAGACGAAGAGCGCGCCGAGGCCCAGCGCGACAAACCATGGCCACGTCATGCGCGCGGGACACCCGGTTCGGGCGGCGGTGCGAGCTGGCGATAAACCGCCAGCGATTCGTCAACGAAGCGCTCGACGGAGAACTCGGCGAGCACGATCTCGCGGCCCCGGGCGCCGAGCCGCTGCCGCAAATCGGGAGTCTCGATCAGGCGCCGGATCGCGGCCGCGGTGGCGACGCCGTCGCCCGCCGGGACCAGGAGGCCGTTCTCGGCATCGCGAACGATCTCGCGGCAGCCCGGCACATCCGTGGTGACGATGGGCCGGCTGCACGCGGCGGCCTCGATCAGCACCCGCGGCAGGCCCTCGCGGTAGGACGGCATGCAGACGATGTGCGCTTGGGCCAGCACCGCCGTCATGTCGTCGCGAAAGCCCCACCACTCGACCGCGCCTTCGGCCTCCCAGCGGCGGATGGTGGCCTCGCCCACGTCGGTGGGATTGTCGGGATCGGTGCGTCCAACCATGACGAAGCGCGCCGCCACGCCGTCGTCGCGCAAGCGTCGGGCCGCCGCCACGAACTCGTGTGCTCCCTTGTCGCCCAAGATGCGCGCCGGAAACACCACCGCGACCGCACCAACCGACTCGGGCGTAGGTGCGAAGGCGCGGGTGTCGACACCGCAGCCGCGGATCATGACGACGGTTTCTTGCGCCACCAAACCACCGTCGAGGAAGAGGTCGCGGTCGTCGGGGTTTTGGAACACCGCGCGACAGTTCGGATGGCCGAGCGCGAAGCGGTACATTCGTTTGACCAGCGCACGGGTGAGCGCGGCGCCCGCGCCCTGTCGCAAGAACACGGTGCCAAGTCCGGTGACCGCTATGACCGCGGCGGGAACACCCAGCAGGCGGGCCGCCAGCCCCCCGTAGATCACCGGCTTGAGACTGACCGCGTGCACCACCGCCGGCCGCAATCGGCGGAGTAGCCGGGCAAACGACGCGATCAGGCGAAGCTCGCCGCTCACCGATCGGGCGCCGCGGCGGAGCGGGATGTCGTGGTGGACGAGGCCGCACTCGCGCATTCGCCGCACCGGTTCGGCCGCGAATGGAACCGCGACGTGGACCTCATATCCGGCCGCCTTGGCCGCTAGCGCGATCGGTAGACGATGGGAGACAAAGAACGGCGCATCCGCCAACAGAAAGAGCAAGCGCCCCGCGGCCCCTTCGCCCGCCACATCGGATTCGGATTCAGCCAACCGCGGGGGCGTGGACATGGCGCGGCATCATAGGTGATCGGGCCGCTGATTGCAGCGGCCCCGCCAGTGCCCACCCGAACCCGATCATATTTCAATATTGACCAGATGATTGCGAACCGCAATATTGCCGGCGTGAAAATCTACGAGAGCTTTGCCGCGGTCATCGCGGCCTGGCCATCGCGGCGCGATTTCGAAACCGACCTCGGGTTGCGCGGCGGTCTGGCCGCGGTGTGGAAGCACCGCGCTAGCATCCCCGCACGGTCGTGGGCCGACGTGGTCGAGGCCGCCAAAGCGCGCGGTATCTCCGGCGTCAGCTATGGCCTTCTGGCGCGGCTTGCCGCGGCCAAACGGGCGCCACGGCGCCCGGTCGCGGCACTGAAGATCGCGGTGATCGGCCTCGGCTACGTTGGCCTGCCCCTGGCGGTCGCGCTGGCGCGGCACTTTCGCGTCACCGGCTTCGACACCGACCGCGCCCATGTCGCGGCGCTGGGCGAAGGACGCGGCCGGACGGTGGTCGCGCCCCACGCCCTGGCGACCAGCGGCGTCGACGTGAGCGCCGATGCCGCCGACCTGGCGGGATCGGACATCTTCATTATTACGGTTCCAACACCGGTGGACGCCGACAACCGGCCCGACTTGCGGGCCGTACGCGCTGCGTGCCGTACCGTCGGTCGTCAGGTCGCATCGGGCGCCATCGTGGTGCTCGAAAGCACCGTCTACCCCGGCGTCACCGAGGAGATCTGCGGCTCGATCATCGCCCGCATCTCAGGGTTAAAATGCGGCCGCGACTTCTTTCTTGGCTACGCCCCCGAGCGCATGAATCCCGGCGATTCCGAGCACACCGTGGACCGCATCACCAAAGTGGTGGCGGGGCAAACGCCGAGGGTCGCCGAGCGCCTGGCGGCGGTCTATGGCGCCGTCACTGGCGGTGACGTGTTCGTCGCCCGCGATATCATGTCGGCCGAGGCGGCCAAGGCGATCGAGAACGCACAGCGCGACATCAATATCGCCTTCGTCAACGAGGTGGCGATGATCTGCGCGCGCCTGGAGCTTTCGGTCCACGATGTATTGGACGCGGCGCGCACCAAGTGGAACTTTCTCGATTTCACCCCCGGCTTGGTCGGCGGCCATTGCGTCAGCGTCGATCCGTTCTATCTCGCCCACCGGGCGGCGAAGGTGGGCCACGTGCCCGAAGTGATCCTGGCCGGGCGGCGCATCAATGAATCGATGGCTGACTTCGTCGCCGCCGGGATCGCCAAGCAGCTGTCCGCGGGCACCCGGGTGCTGGTGTTGGGCCTCACCTTCAAGGCCGACGTTCCCGATCTTCGCAATTCGAAAGTCGCCGACCTCATCGCCGGGCTGGAAGCACGCGGCCACGTCGTCGACGTGCACGATCCCATCGCCGATTCCGCCGCGGCCGCGACGGCGTACGGCCTTGGATTGCTGCCGAGTTTGCGCGGCCTGCGGCGTTACGGTTGCGTCGTCGGAGCGGTGGCGCATCGGGGTTATCGCGGGCTTGCCGGTGAAGAGATCGCGGCGCTCGTCCGCAAGCGGGGCCTGGTCGCCGACGTCGTCGGAATGTGGCGGCGCACCGTGCTCCCGGGGGGACTCCGCCGCTGGCAGCTCTAGGCGGGGGCGCCGCTCAGGCATCGGCGCGCGAAAGCCGCCATCGGACGACGGTTTCGCCGCCGTGCACACCCGCGATCACCAGCTGATGGGTGCGACGCACCACGCCCGCGGCACCGAGATAAACGCTCTCTTCCAGCCCGACGGGCGCGTCCTCGGCGGCGAAACGCCAGCCGCGCCGCGAGTGGTTGAGGAGCGCGCCTTGGCCGCCATGGACTCGCGAGACCCGGACCTCGGGGTGGAGGTGGAAGCGCACGGCAAATTCCCGGCCGCCGGAACCGCCTGAGAGCGTGTCCTCACCCGACAGTGCGTCCCCCGCCGGCGCCAGAAAAAGCCGTCGACGATGGGCGATGCCGAAGGGCGTGCGGTAACCATCGTGACTGGCCTCGATCCAGTGACCCTCTGGGGTGCTGGCGGATTCGAGGGCGACCGCCGCCGGGCGGCGGCCGATGCCGCCGGAATCGCCCACACCAAAGGCGTTGGTCTCGGCCACGGCGAGCGTGGAATGCGCCGCGGTTATGCGGCCGGCGTGGCGCCAGCCCGGGTCGTGGCCGCGACCGCAGTTTACGATCAGCCGGTTGCGACCGACGCTCATCTCGAAGCTCAACGGTCCGGCGTGCGCGCCCTCGTCAAAGGGAGGCGCCGGCGGCGCCCCGCCGTCCATGACCAGCGTAATGCGATGGGCGGCGAGGCGCGCGAAACCGGTGTCGGGGAGCGAGGCGGACGCGCGGCCCTGGGCGTCGGCGGCGGCGATCAAGGCGTCGATGATCTCGGCCGCTTCCTCGTGCGCGCCGTTGAAGAGCGCCAAACCGCCGTCGCCATGGCGGAAGAAACGCAATGCGGGCGCCATCCGATCGAGCGCGTTCTGCAGCCACGAGGGGACGTCGTTGCGGCTCGCGCGCAACCCGGCGCGTACCCGCACGAGATCGCCAAACACTAGAAGCGCCGCCGATGGATCCCGCGCGACGTGGCCGCCGTCGCGCAAGATTTGGCGCTCGGTTTCGGCGGCGAGGTGCTCGAGCCCCCGCTCGCGCCAGCCGGACGCGCCCGAGAAGGCGGTCCCCGCGAGGCACAGGCCGGCAGCCGCGGCGATACGGCCGGCGCCCTCGGGGCCGAGCCGCGCGGCGCGATGAAGGTGGCGCGCCTGACGGGCGAGATGGGCGACAAACGCGCCGCGGAAATCGTCATCCGCATCCTCGAGCAGGAAGCGGGCGTGGCACAGCCAGGCCGCGACTCTCCGACCCAGGACGTCGGGCCGCCAGGTCAGCGCGTCCCAGCTTGGGTAGTGCGCGAGCCACGCGTGCAGCAACTTGCGGGCCGCGCGACGCGCCGTTTCGCCACCCTGGGCGCGGAAGTCGCGCAGCCAATTGAAGCCATTGATCTCGGCGGTCCACGCGGGCGAGGCATCGGCCAAGCCCCACGGCGGCGTGCCGACGCGCCGGTGTTCCTCGCCGGCGAAAGCGTAGCGACCCTGGAACAGTCGGTCAGCGGCCTCGACGCCACCCGGCCAGGGATCCTCGAAAGTGGCGGCGATCTGACTGCGCGCGCCGCCGCCGAGACTGGCGGCGTAAAGGGGGCTCGCGAACACCGCGCGCAGGAGCCCGTTCAACGGGCGATTGGGAGGCTGGGTCTCGGTTGTCACCGCGGTTCAGGCGCCGTCG
The DNA here is from genome assembly GCA_965219135.1 of Alphaproteobacteria bacterium. Lineage (GTDB taxonomy): Bacteria > Pseudomonadota > Alphaproteobacteria > VGEJ01 > VGEJ01 > CAYUNL01. The sequence goes on from CBDCMV010000003.1 coordinate 2,807,782, forward strand.
CGAAGGCGCTTGATATTCTCGGCGTACGCCGCGCCGCCGCCGACGAACGTGGCGGTACCGGCGACCAGTACGTCGGCGCCAGCGCTCCGCGCCTCGGCCGCCGTTTCGACGGTAATGCCGCCGTCGATCTCGAGGTCGATATCGCGCCCAAGCGCGTCGATCCGGGCGCGCAGCGAGCGCACCTTGGCGAGCTGACCGGGAAGGAAGCGCTGGCCGCCAAATCCGGGGTTCACGCTCATCACCAGCACGAGATCGACATCGTCGATCACCGGCTCGAGGGCGGTTACCGGCGTCGCGGGGTTGAGCGCGACCCCGGCCTTGGCGCCGCACTCGTGGACCAGCGCGATGGTGCGGTGGAGGTGAGGCCCGGCTTCGGGATGGACGGTGATGATGTCGGCGCCGGCCTCGGCGAAGGCGGCGACGAACGGATCGACCGGCGAGATCATGAGGTGGACGTCGAAGGGGAGCGGGCTGTGGGGCCGGAGGGCCCGCACCATCTCGGGTCCGAGCGAGATGTTGGGGACGAAATGCCCGTCCATCACGTCGATGTGGAGATAGTCGGCGCCGGCGTCGGTTACCGCCCGCACCTCTTCGCCGAGCCTCGCGTGGTCCGTCGCCAGTAGCGAGGGGGCGATGCGAACCGGGTGCGGCATGGCGCTGTCCTATCAGCTTCCCCGAGGCGCCGCAACCGGGCGCGCATCGGCTATTCCACCCGGCGCAGACGGGCGATGTAAAAGCCGTCCACGCCGCCCCATTCGGCGAGCGAACAGGGCAGGGTACGAACGTCGCCGGCTGGGCTGAGCACTTCGTCGTGGCCTGCAATCTCTTGGGCTGCGACCGGGAGACGGCGCACGCCCTTGACCGCCGACAAAAGCGCCTCGACACGTGCCTTGCATTCTTCGGGCTGGAGCGAGCACACGGCATAGACCAGCACACCGCCCGGCGCCAACGCGGCCGACGCGGCGGCCAGGAGTTGGTCTTGCAGCGCGCTCATCCGGGTCACGTCCTCGGGCGCTTTCAGCCGCGCCACGTCGGGATGGCGGCGGATGGTGCCGGTGGACGAACACGGCGCGTCCAGCAGGACGGCGGGAGACGATTCCGTCGGTCGGTAGCCGCGCGCATCGGCGACCACGGTCTGGGCGCCGAGCCGCAGGCGGTCGAGGTTGGCGCGCAAACGCTCGATGCGCGTCGGCGAGATATCGAGCGCCGTCACCTGCCCGCCTGCCGCCGCAAGCTGGGCCGCCTTGCCCCCGGGCGCCGCGCAGAGATCGAGGACCCGGCGACCGCGGATGCCGCCGGGCATGGCGCCGATGAGAAGCCTTGCCGGAAGCGTAGCCGCGGCGTCCTGGACCCACCATGCGCCGCTTTCGTACCCCGGCAGCGCCTCGATCGGCCCGCCGCCGGTGCGGCGCAGGCTACCCCACGGAAGAAGCCGCCCCTCGAGCCGCGCCGCCCACGCCGTCGGCTCGCCCTTGGTCGTGACATCCAGGGGCGGCTCCACGAGATGCGCCTCGGCGATCGCCCGGGCGGTAGGCTCGCCGTAGGCCCGCCTCCAGGAGTCCCACAGCCACGCGGGCGTGTTCAGCAGCGCCGCATCGCCGGCCTCGGCGATCGCCGACCCCTCGCGCACGAGCCGCCGAAGGACCGCGTTGACAAGGCTCTTCAGCGCGCCCGATCGGGCCGCGAGGCGCACCGCCGAGTCGACCGCGGCGTGCGGCGGCGTCTCGAGGAACAAGATCTGGGCGGCGCCCAGCCGCACGATGTCGCGCACCCGCCGTGCCCGGCCCGGCAGCGGGCGGCTGAGACAGTGGTCGATGGCGTCGTCGATCTGGCCCAGCCGGCGCAGCACGGTGGCGACGAGCAAACGGGCGAAAGCGCGGTCCCGCGCATCCAAAGCGCGGGTGCGGGAGACAAAGCTTTCGTCGAGCGGGCGCTTGCGGCGCAAGACATCGGCGACCAGTCCAAGCGCCGCCGCCCGCGCGGCATGGCCGGGATCCGCCATCGCGGCAGTTGAGCACAGGCGTTGTACGGCGCCTAGCGCCGCGCCCTGCGTGTTGCCCGCAACTACAAACTCGTGGGCCATTTCCGCGCGCCATGAAGCACGCGCAGAACTTCCACCCGTTCGCCTCGAATTCGATACGCGATGATGTAGGCGGTTGCACCCACGACGCGCTCCCGCGTCCCAGCCACACGGCCGGGGCGCCCCATACGGGGAAAGTCAGCAAGCGCGCCGACCGCTTCATCGATCTGCTGCGTCAGCGCCCCGGCGGCAATAGGGTTGTGCGGCAGAAGGTGCTCAACGATCGCCAGAAAATCGCCCCTGGCCTCTCGTGACCAGGTTACATTCAACGCGCGTCCTTGCGATCCTTGACGATCCGCCGGCGGGTTTCCGTCATGACCTCGCCATGCGAGATCAACTCACCCCGATCCGCGGCGGCGATTCCCTTCTCCACCTCTTCGACAAACCAATCCTCGTAGTCCAAATACTGTTGGATCGCTTGATGAACGATCCACGAGCGGGATCGATCCATGGACCGGGCCAGACGATCCAGCCTTTCGAGTGTGTCTTGTTCAACCCGAATGGACGCGGTCCGCGCGGTCATTGTATTGCCTTGTGTTCGATTCGATTACGGCCAATTATGCGCTGTGGGGGGCGCACTTGCAACATGACTGATTCAAGTCAAGAGAAGGGTCGGTCGCCGACGCCGGCGAAGCACGAGGAACGCGCCGAGGGTGACACCGGGCCGAGCGGACGCGCCCGCGGGCGCGGCAAGAAGCCCGAGCGCGAACCCGAGATTGGCGGCCCCAAGGGCCCGGAGCCCACGCGCTACGGTGACTGGGAGCGGAAGGGCATCGCCCACGATTTTTGAGTAGAGCGCACCTGCATAGCATGGTATGTTCATGTTATGTTCATGGCGCCGTGGTATCCTTGGCACCATGCATGTACCGTCGCTATTGCACCCCGCTGACCGCTCGGCGGAAGTCGATGGTGGCGGTGACGCGCGGAATCCGCGTCGTCCGCAGCGCTGGCTGCAGCTTGCCGCGAGCATCGGGCTCACCATCGTCGCGGGTCAATCGCCGCTCGCCGCCGAGGTGCTGCACGGACCCATTCGGGCCGACGTGATCGAGGTCATCGACGGCGATACCTTGCGTGTCCGGGCACGCAATCTGGCTTGGCCAACAGGTCGAGATCAACGTCCGCCTTCCCGACGTCGATTACGCCGGAGTTGCGCGGCCAGTGCGAGACCGAGCGCGATATGGCGGTCCGTGCCCGCGCGCTGGTCACCGCCTCGATCGACGACAAGCCGGTCAGCCTTAGTGCGATCCGCTACGGCAAGTTCGCCGGCCGTATTCTTGCGCGCGTCCAAACGGCGGCGGGCAAGGACCTGAGCGAGACACTGATCAGCGCGGGTTTAGGGCGCGCCTACAGCGGAGCCAAGCGCCAGGAGTGGTGCATGCCGCCGGTGTGAACCGAGTCAGTTGGGTGCCGGCGTCAGCCGTCGGGACGGTCGTTGTCGCTTTCCTCGCGAAGCCTGTCGAGGCTTTGCCGGGCACGCTCGCGGTGGGCCGGCGTGATATGCCCCCTCACCGCCGCCACCGCCATCGATAGCACCGCACCGTCGTCGATGAATCCCAGGCCGGCAATGAAATCGGGGATTATGTCGCTGGGCACGACGAAGTAGGCGACGGCGCCCATCAGCACCGCCTTGACGTGGGGCGGCGTCAGCGGGTCGCGGGCGCAGTAATAGGCGGCAAGCGCCGAATCGAGAAACGGCACCCGGCCCAGTACGCGCTGCGCCTTAGACCAGAAGCCGCGACGGACGACCCCTTCGTCGGCAGCACACTGGCTCGTCTCGGCCGCGGTCTCCATCCCCACCATGTAGGCGCCGGCAAAAGCCCCTGCAACCCGGAATTCGCGTGGTTGCGATCAGCCGGCACCGCCGGGGGCCAGCATCGGGCCGGTGGCCTCGCGCGCGGCCTGGCGGCGCACCGTGTCGAGCAGCCAGGCGCGGAAGGCGGCGATCTTTGGCGTTTCCGCGACCGGCCGGGGGCACACGAAATAGTAGCAATAATCGGTCGGCAGGCTGATCTCGAAAGGGCGCACGACGCGGCCCGCGGCAAGGTCGTCGGCGACCAGCGCACTGTAGGCGAGCGCGACCCCTTGGCCCTCGATCGCAGCCTGTATGACGAGGCTGGAATCGTGGAAATGGAGCGACGGCGCCGGGACGACGCTCACGCCCGCCGCCGCGAGCCAGCGCCGCCAGTCCTCGCCGCTCGCGTCATGTATGAGGGGGTGGTGGCGCAGGTCCTCGGGGGTGCGCAGCGGCTGCGGGCCGCGGAGCAGGCGAGGACTGCACACCGGGAACACGTCCATCGTCCCCAGAAGGTCGGCACGAAGCCCTGGCCACTCGCCGCCGCCCCAGCGCACCGCGGCGTCCACCTCCTCGCGCGCGAAGTCGACGGCGTGAAAGGACGGGGTAAGCCATACGTCGATTTCGGGATGCGCCTCGCGGAAGGCGCTCAGTCGAGGTACCAGCCACTTGGCGGCGAACGGCGGCGAGGTGCTGATGGTCAGGGCGCCGGCGGATTCGCCGTCCCTGATGCGGGCCGTCGCCTGGGCGATGTTATCGAGCGCATCGCGTAGCGGCGGCAGGTACGCCTGTCCCGCCTCGGTCAAACGCACCGCGCGATTGAGGCGGCGAAACAGCGGCACCCGGAGATAGGTCTCTAGACCCTTTACCTGGTGACTGATGGCGGCGTGGGTTACGTGCAGCTCATCGGCGGCGCGGCTAAAACTGAGGTGACGCGCCGCGGCCTCGAAGGCCCGGACGGCATTGAGCGAGGGTAATCGGCGCGGCATATAAGATTAGATTATCTAACGAAACGGGTGAGATAACAGCATTTGCGAAACATCTTTAAAAGTCTTATTTACCACGAAATGGATGTCAATACGCTGTACGAACAGCATCATACGTAGAGTGAGAAAAATGAACTTGATTCAGGCTCTCTCGCGTGCCCGTTGCCGCGACGGTGCTTGCCGCGAACTAAGGGCGTTGGACGCCCGCGCGCTTAAGGACATCGGAATCTCTCGCGGCGACATAGACACCGTCGTCGAGGGATTGTTGCGCGGTCCCGTCCCAACCCACCCTGTTCGGGCCGCCATCGGGAAGCGAGCCGAGGTCGCGGCCCTTATCGCTCCATGGCCGCGCGCAAGGGCAGCCGTCAATCGGTGAGCCCCGCCGCTCGGAGGCCGTCGAGCAGACACTCGGCGTCGGCGGAGTTCTTGAAGGGGAAGACGCGGGCCACAAATTCTGGCGTGAAGTCGGCGTTCACGCGCAATACCTCGTCCAGCGCCGCCCTGGCCTCATCGACTCGGCCGAGATGACCCAGGCTCGCCGCCGACAGGGCGTGCGTCCAAAATACGGTGTTGGGCTGGCGGATCGCCTTGCTCGCCCATAACGCCGCATCCTCGTACTGGCCCAGCAAGAGATGGGCAAGCGATCGGTGGTGCATCATTGCCCATTTGAAGGGATCGCGAGGGCTCAAGCGGAGCGACGTTTCGATGTGCGGGATCGCCCTCGAGTGGTCGGTCCGAAAGGGCGAGGGCAAAACCGAGTGCAAAATAGGCATGGGCGTAGCTCGGATTAAGATTGATCGCCGTTTCCAACTCGGCGGCGGCTGCGTCGTGATCGCGCTTCATCGACAGCGCGCGGTCCAGAGCCCAGTGTGCGGACGGATCGCGGTCATCGAGGGCGACGGCGGTACCGCCCGTCGACAACGCCTCCGCCAAGCTCGAATCCGTTGGCCGATAGCCCATGATGAGGTCGAACGAGCAGGCATAGGACAAGGCGGCATGGGCCGGGGCGAAGCCCTGGTCGAATTCGATCGCGCGGCGAAATAGGCGTTCCGCTTCGGCCAGTTCCTCGCGGCGAAACGTGTAGAGGCACGACAAGCCGCGGTGGTAGCAATCCCAGGCGTCCACACTGTCGGGGGGCTTGCGTCGCGCCCGCTCGCGCTCGGCGCTACCGAGCTCGGGTTCGATGGCGCCGACAATGGTCTGCGTCATCTCGTCTTGCAACGCGAAGATGTCCTCGAGCGCACGGTCGTAGCGCTCCGCCCACAAATGCTTGCCGGTCGTGGCATCCACCAGCTGGGCGCTGATCCGTACTTTTTCCCCGCCGGTGCGGACGCTGCCCTTGATGACGTAGCGCACGTTGAGGTCTTCGGCCACGCGCCTCACATCGGGAGATTTGCCCTTGTAGGCAAACGTCGAATTCCGCGCGATGACGAAGAACCAGCGGATCTTCGACAGCGCGGTGATGATGTCCTCAGTTATGCCGTCCGCGAAGTGCCCCTGCTCGCGGTCTTCGCTCATGTTGTCGAAGGGCAGCACCGCGATCGACGGTCCTTCGGAAGGCGCGTTGGTGGCGGGTTTCCTTTCCGGCGCCGCTTCCGCCCGTACCGGCACGGCCACCCGGAACACCTCAACGGGACGGGCGATGTTCTTGACGCGCCGCTCACCCACATCCTCAAGCGCGAGTGGCAGTTTGTCGCGAATCTGGTCGCGGGCGGCGCGTGAGATGCAGATGCCGCCAGGCTCGGCGAGGCCCTCGAGCCGCGCCGCCACGTTGATGCGTCACCGTAAAGATCGTCGCCGTCGATCATCACGTCACCCAGATTGACGCCGATGCGCAGGGCCATGCGGCGCGGCGCGGGCACATCGCGGGCGTGCTCCGACATACTCGCCTGCACCTCGACGGCGCAGCGCACGGCATCGACGACGCTCGCGAATTCGGCCAAGACACCGTCGCCGGTCGTCTTGACGATGCGGCCGCCGTGGTGGTCGATGTTGGGGTCGATACGCTGGGTCCGGTGCGCTTTGAACGCGGCCAGCGTCCCCTCTTCGTCCTCGCCCATGAGGCGGCTGAACCCGGCAACGTCGGCCGCAAGAATCGCGGTCAATTTTCGCTTTGTCTGTCGCGGCGCCACGCGCGGACCCTATTCCGCCAGGCGGTCCATGGCCGCGGCGAGCCGGACGTCGCGCTCGGTCAGGCCGCCCGCGTCGTGCGTGGAAAGGGTGACCTCGACGCGGTTGTAGACGTTAAGCAATTCCGGATGGTGGTTCAGTTTCTCGGCAGCCAAGGCGGCGCGGGCCATGAACCCGAACGCCTCGGAGAAGTTCGCGAAGCGAAACGTCTTGGCGATGGCGTCGCGACCCTCGACTTCGGTCCAGCTGGCAAGGCCGGCAAGCGCCTCGGCGCGCGCGGCGCCGGTCAAAGTTTCGGCCATGTGGTCCTCCCGACCGGAACAGTGACCGAGCTATGTCTTGGGCGCAACCCGAGCTAAGGTCGCGACATGATCGACGCCGCCTTGACCGCACCCGGCGCCGCCGACATCGAGGCGCTCGCCGCGGCCGCCCTGGAAACCATCCCGGCCAAGCTGAGAGCCGAGCTGCGCGGGGTGGTGATCCGCGTCGAGGAATTCCCCGACGAAGCGACCCAAGCGGAAATGGAGTTGGAGAGCCCGTTCGATCTGCTCGGCCTTTACCACGGCGTCAGCCTGCGAGAAAAAAGCGTCCTTGATGTGGCCGAGGAGCTCGACATGATTTTCCTCTACCGTCGGCCATTGCTGGATCACTGGTGCGAAGGCGACGAGACCCTCGGGCAGCTCGTGCGCCACGTCCTGATCCATGAGATCGGCCACCACTTCGGGTTCAGCGACGAAGACATGGAGAAGATCGAGGGTTGAGCCTTGACGGACCGCGTGCGAAGCTCGAAATAACCCGAGGGCGTGCGGGATTTTTCCGGGGAGGCTTCTTTGTAGATGCCGCTAAAGGCGCTGGCGCCGAGCGCGCTCAAACACCGCTGCGATCCGCGGTCACTACGGTTTCGAACGACGGCCGAGCTCAAGGACCTCGACGAGGTCCTCGGCCAAGAGCGGGCCATCGAGGCGCTGCGCTTCGGCATCGGCATCCGCTCGGCCGGCTTCAACCTATTTGCGTTGGGCCCCAACGCGCTCGGCAAGCACACGACGATCCGCCAGTTCCTGGACCGCAAGGCGGCCGAGGAGGAAACTCCCGCTGACTGGTGCTACATCCACGACTTCGAGGATTCGCACCGACCCAAGGCCCTAAAGCTTCCCGCGGGCACGGGCGACAAACTCCACCGCGAGATGGCGCGGCTCATCGAGGAGCTGCAGACCGCGGTTTCCACGATCTTCGAAAGCGACGAGTACCGGACCCGGCTGCAGGGCATCAACGAAGAGTTCCGCGAGCGCCAGTCCGAGGCTTTCGAGGAGCTGCAGAAGCGGGCGCGGGGCCGCGAGGTGGCGCTGGTGCGGACGCCGGTCGGCCTCGCGCTGGCGCCAATGCGGGACGATGAGGTGATGAGCCCCGAGGACTTCCGCAAGCTGCCCGAGGCCGAGCGCGAACACGCCGAGAAGGCGATTCAAGAGCTTCAGCACGAGCTGCAGGAAACGATTCAACAGATTCCGCGCTGGGATAAAGAGCGGCGCGAGAAAGTCCGCGAGGTCAATCGCGAGGTGACGAACTTCGCGGTCGGCCACCTCATCGACACGTTGCGCCAGGAGTACAAGGCGCTGCCCGAGGTCGTCGCCCACCTCGACGCGGTGCGCGCCGACGTGATCGACAACGTCTCGGGTTTCGTGCAGCCGCCCGCCGGGGCCGACGCGCAGAGCCCACCCGGCCAGGATCAACCCCAAGGGCCGCCCGGCGCGCCCGGCGCCTCGGGCATGCCTGCGTTCCTCCGCCGCTACCGCGTCAACGTCATCGTCGACAACGGCGCCACCGAGGGCGTCCCCGTGGTCTACGAGGACAACCCAGCGCAGGGCATTCTCGTGGGCCGGGTCGAGCACCTGGCGCAGATGGGCGCGCTGATCACCGATTTCAGCTTGATTCAGCCGGGCGCGCTGCACCGCGCGAACGGCGGCTATCTCATCCTCGATGCGCGCAAGCTCCTCATGCAGCCCTACGCTTACGAGTCGCTCAAGCGGACGCTACAGGCCGGCGAGGTCCGGATCGAATCGCCGGGGCAGATGTACGGACTCGTGAGCACGGTTTCCCTCGAGCCCGAGCCGATCCCGCTCGATGTCAAGGTCGTGCTGGTCGGCGACCGGATGCTTTACTATCTCTTGAGCGCGCAAGATCCGGACTTTGCCCAGCTCTTCAAGGTGGCGGTCGATTTCGAAGAAGACATGGACCGCGCCGCGGGGCGCAATATGCCTTACGCCCGGCTGGTGGCGACCCTGGCCCGCCGCGACGGGCTCAGGCCGTTGAATGCCGGAGGCGTGGCCCGGGTTATCGAACAGGCCTCGCGGCTCGCCGGCGACAGCACCAAGCTGAGCACCCGCATGGGGCTCATCTGCGATGTCCTGCGCGAGGCCGATCATTGGGCCGCAGAGTCGGGCCGTCGGGTGATCGGCGCCCGAGAGGTGCAAAAGACGATCGATTCCCAAGTTCGCCGCGCCGATCGGATGCGCGAGCGTAGCCAAGAGATGATCCGCCGCGGCACCATCCTTCTCGACACCGCCGGCACCGCGGTCGGACAGGTCAACGGACTGTCGGTGCTCTCGCTCGGCAGCTACGCCTTTGGTCGGCCCAGCCGCATCACCGCGCGTGTGCGTATGGGCCGGGGCGAGGTCATGGATATCGAGCGCGAAGTGGAACTCGGCGGCCCTCTGCACTCCAAAGGGGTGCTCATCCTGTCGGCGTTCCTGAGCGCGCATTACGCGGCGGACCGACCGCTATCACTCTCGGCAAGCCTCGTTTTCGAGCAGTCCTACTCGGGCATCGACGGCGACAGCGCCTCGTCGGCTGAGCTTTATGCGCTCCTTTCGGCGCTTTCGGGCGTACCGATCAAACAGGCGCTGGCGGTGACCGGCTCGGTCAACCAGTTCGGCCAGGTCCAGGCGATCGGCGGGGTCAACGAGAAGATCGAGGGCTTCTTCGATTTGTGCAACGCCAACGGCCTGAACGGCGAGAACGGCGTGCTCATTCCGGCCTCGAACGCCCCCCATTTGATGCTGCGCGACGACGTGATCAAGGCCGCCGACGCCGGAAAGTTCCGTATCTACCCGGTCAAGACTATCGATCAGGGGATCGAGCTTCTGACCGGCGAACCGGCGGGAAAGCGGCGCCGCAACGGCGCGTTCGCGACGGGCACCATAAATCGGATGGTCGATGACCGACTGATCGCGCTGGCCGACGCGCGGCGCGCCTTCGCGGCATCGCCGGAGGACAAGACTTGACGCTAAGCGAATCTGAGACGGTGGTGCGGCGTTTGCTGGTAACCCTCGATTCGAGCGACGACGGTTGGTCGGGGCTGGACGCCGCGGCGGACGTGGCGGTGCGGCTCGACGCCGAGCTCACGGGGCTGTTCGTCAAGGATGCGGGCCTGGTTGAATTGGCCGGTTTATCGTGCGCGCGCGAGGTGCGCTTGACCTCGGCCTGGGGCAAGCGCATGCGCCCGACCACGATGGAGCGCCAACTCAGGGTCAAGGAAACCGCGGCACGACGAGCGCTTGCGGCGGCGGCGGCCCGGCGGCAGCTCGAGTGGTCGTTCCGCGTGACCGCGCACAAACCGGGTGCGGCGATGATGGCGTCCGAGCCCGACGTTCAGCTCGTCTTGCTCCCCCCACGCGAAGGGCGCCCACGGGCTCGCTTCACGCTCGCCGGCGACACCGTGGTCTGGGGGGCCGAGGCCATGCAAGGAAGGAGCGGCGTGACGGTCACCTATGACGGCTCGGCGATCGCCAAGCGCGCCCTTGTCACCGCGGCACGGCTAGCCAGGGAAGATGGGCTCAACATCCTGATCCCGGCCGATGAACAGGCACCGGCGCACGAGCGCGAGGCCACCGACGTGCTTGCTGCGCTGGGGGTGCCGGCTTGGTTCCTGCCCCTCGCGCCGGGCGATATTCGCGCGGTTGCGCACGCGGTCAGGGCGAACCGCTCGACCGTCTTGGTGCTCGCCAGCGACAGCGCGCTCTTGGGCGACGATCCCATCGACCGTTTGATTGCCGAAGTCGGGGTGCCGGTGCTTCTGGTGAGACCGGGCCGGGAATAAGGCGCGCTCCGCCCGTATCTACTCAGCTCAAGGGGTAGCGCGCGTCGAGAAGATGCACCGCGCCACCGCGGTTGAGGTGGCTCTCGTAGAGCGAAAACGCATCCACGGCAAAGGGCTCGGACTTGAAGAGCGCGGTGTCGGTAAGGAACCGCCCGATGCGATCGGGGGGCCCGGCCTTGAGCCGCGCCAACGTCACGTGCGGATGGAACTTGCGACGCTCCGGCGCGAGTCCGGCACGCCCGAGCGCCGCCTCGACCTTGGTTTTTAGTTCGACCAGCGGCGGGCACGGCTCGACCCCCACCCACAACGTCCGCGCACGGCGCCGCCCGCCGAAGCAATCGGTGCCGCTGAGGGTAAGGGAAAACGGCCCGGCGGCGACACGGCCGAGCTCGGTCCGCACGTCCGCGCGCAGCGCCCCATCGACCTCGCCGACGAAGCGAAGGGTCAGGTGAATCTGATCGGGTTCGACCCAGCGAGCGCCCGGCACCCCCGCGCACAAGCCGGCCAGCCGCTCGACAACCGCCGCCGGCGGGTCGATGGCGACGAACAGGCGGAACAACTCAGCCGGGCTCGATCATGCGGCGCACGTACGGGGCGATGCGGGTAACGATCTCGGCCACGCCTTCGGCGCTTGGGTGGATGCCGTCGGCCTGGTTGAGGCCGGGCCGGGCGGCGACGCCATCGAGGAAAAAGGGATAAAACGCGACCGAGTGTTTTTCGGCGAGCCGCGCGAACACCGCACGGAATTCGCGCCCATAATCGGACCCCAGGTTGGGCGGCGCCAGCATGCCGGTGAGCAGAACCGGCACCCCACGTTCGGCGAGCACCGCCAGGACGGCGTCGAGGTTGGCCTCGGTCTCGGCCGGCGCCAAACCGCGCAACGCATCGTTCGCCCCGAGTTCCACGATCACCATGTCGGGCGCCCCGGCCAGCACCCAGTCGAGCCGTGCCCGTCCCCCGGCCGAGGTATCGCCGGAGACACCGGCGTTGACGACGCGCACCGCCAATCCATCGCGTCGCAGCCCGGCCTCGAGCTGGGCCGGGAACGCGTCCTCGGGCAACAGGCCAAAGCCAGCCGTCAAGCTGTCGCCGAGCACCGCAATCACCGTGTCCTCGGCGGCCGCCGAGGACGCCGGGGCGGCCAATGCGCACGCGGCGAGAACCAGGCATCCGACCTTGAAGACGCGGCGATCAGGCACGATCTACCTCCACAGGGTGGGCTAAAAGGTCGCGCCGGGCGATGACGGGTGACATCACGATGGGGGCGGCGATGGTGGTCCTCGAAAACGTCGACCTCAGTCTGGAAAGCGCCGCCGGTTCCGTCAACATCTTGCGTGGCGTAGACCTTAGTATCGGCGCCGGCGAGACCGTGGGATTGGTTGGCGCCTCGGGCTCGGGCAAATCAACCATGATGGCGGTCATCGCCGGTCTCGAGCGGCCGAGCGCCGGATCGGTCCGCATCAACGGCGCCGATCTCGGCGGTCTTTCCGAGGACGGGCTGGCGCTCTTTCGGCGCGACACCATCGGCATCGTCTTTCAATCCTTCCATCTGGTGCCGACGATGACGGCGCTCGAGAACGTCGCGATTCCGCTCGAGTTGGCAGGCCGCGCCGATGCTTTTACCGCGGCCGCGGCGGAACTCGACCGCGTCGGTCTCGGGGCGCGTATCGGGCACTACCCGGCCGAGCTTTCCGGCGGCGAACAGCAGCGCGTCGCCTTGGCCCGCGCCGTCGCCGCGGGTCCCAAGCTCCTGCTCGCCGACGAACCGACGGGCAACCTCGATTCCGAGACCGGCAGCGCCGTCATTGACCTCATGTTCTCGCTGCGCGCCCGCCACGGGGCGACGCTCTTGCTGATCAGTCACGATCCCGACATCGCCTCGCGCTGCGACCGCGTGGTCCGCATCGCCGACGGCCGCGTGTCCGCGGCGACCGGAGGGCGGGCGGCGGCCGCGGCGGTGTCGGGCGCGTGAACGGCGCGCTCCTCTCCCTGCGCCTCGCCCGCTGCGAGTTGCGCGGCGGCGTACGCGGCTTTCGCCTGTTCTTCGCCTGTCTGGCGCTCGGCGTCGGCGCGATCGCGGCGGTGGGCTCGATGTCGGCGGCGATCGAGGCCGGACTCGAAAACGACGCGCGCGCGCTCCTGGGCGGCGACGTAGAACTCCAACGGCCGTACCTACCCGCCACATCAGCCGAAATTGCCGCGTTGCAAGACGGGGCGCGGCTTTCCTCCGTCGTCACCATGCGTTCGATGGCGCGGCCGGTGGCCGGCGGCGCGCCCTCGCTGGTCGAGCTGAAGGCCGTCGACGGCGCCTACCCGCTGTTCGGGACCGCGCGACTGGAGCCCGCGGGCACCATCGCCGAGGCGCTGGGGCACGATGGTGAAACCTGGGGTGCCGTCGCCGAGGCGGCGCTGTTGAGCCGGCTTGGGCTTGAACTCGGCGACCGCGTCCGCGCCGGCGAGGCCACCTACCGCCTGAGCGCGATCATCGCCACCGAGCCCGACCGCGCATCCGCCGGATTCGGCCTCGGGCCGCGGCTGATGGTGGGCCTCGCGAGCCTGCCCGAGACCGGGCTGGTGCGCGAAGGAAGCCTGATCCGCTATCACTACCGTGCCGCGCTCGACGGACGATCGCCCGAGGCCTGGGTCGCCGAGCTTAAGGCGCGCGACCCGCAAGCCGCGTGGCGCATTCGCGAATTCTCGGAAAGCGCGCCGGGGCTGCGCAACTTCATCGACCGCTTCACGTTCTTCCTAACGCTGGTGGGTCTCAGCGCACTCTTGGTCGGCGGGGTCGGCATCGCCAACGCCACCGCCGCATACCTGGGCGGCAAGACCGCGACAATCGCCACCCTCAAGTGCCTCGGCGCGCCCGCGCGGTTGATGTTCTGGGTCTACTTCTGGCAAGTGCTGGCGCTGGCGCTCGCCGGCGTCGCCGCCGGTGTCATCCTGGGCGCCGCCGTCCCGCCGCTGATCGACGGGCTGGTCAGCGATCGGCTGCCGGTCGAGACCCGTCTTGGCATCTATCTCGCGCCGTTGGCGCTGGCCGCCGCCTTCGGGCTGTTCACCGCCTTCGCTTTCGCGCTGTGGCCGCTGGCGCGGGCACGCGAGGTGCCGGCGGCCGGCCTCTTCCGCGATGTCGTGGCGGCGCGGCGGCGCTGGCCCCGGCCGGCGTACGTCGCCGCCGTCGCTGCCACGCTGATCGTGCTGGCGGCGCTCGCGGTGGCCACCGCGCCGGACCGTTTTCTGGCCGCCTGGTTCGTCATCGGTGCGGCGCTGACGTTTGCCCTATTCCGCGGCGCGGCGTGGGGCCTGAAGGTCGCCGCCAAGGCCGCCGGCCGCCCGCGGCGGCCGCTACTCAGGCTGGCGCTCGCCAATCTCACCCGGCCCGGCGCTCCCACCAACAGCGTCGTGATCTCGTTCGGCCTAGGACTGACGCTGCTGATCACGGTGGGCGCGGTGGAGGCCAACCTCACCCGCCAGATCGAAGGCCGGCTGAGCGAGGACGCCCCCGCCTTCTTCTTTGTCGACATCCAGCCCGATCAGGTTGCGGAATTCGACCGCATCGTGCATCAGGTGCCGGGCGTCGGCACGGTCGAGCGCGTGCCCTCGCTGCGCGGGCGCATCGTCGCCATCAACGGCGTCGCGGCGGAAAAGGCGGTGGTCGATCCCGGCGCCGCGTGGGCGCTTCGCAGCGACCGCGGGCTTACCTATGCGGCAGACCTGCCGGCATCGAGCCAGGTCGTTGTGGGCACGTGGTGGCCCGCGGACTATTCGGGTCCGCCGCTGGTTTCGTTCGACGCCCATCTCGCCGCGGAAATGTACCTCGACATCGGCGACACGCTCACACTCAACGTGCTCGGGCGAGAGATCGTAGCGACGATTTCGAATCTGCGCGAAATCGATTGGGGTACGCTCGGGCTCAATTTCACGGTGATCTTCGCGCCCGGCGCGCTCGACGGCGCGCCGCAAACCCACATCGCCACCGCGCAAACCGCGCCCGAGGCCGAGGAGCCGCTTTTGAGCGCCGTCACCGAGCGCTTCGCCAACATCACCGCGATCCGGGTCCGCGAAGCCTTGGCCGCGGCGGGCGAGCTCTTGGGCGGCATCGCCCTCGCGGTGCGCGCCACCGCGCTGGTGATGCTGGTGGCCGGCGTCTTGGTGCTGTCGGGCGCCATCGCCGCGGGGCACCGACGCCGGGTCTACGATTCGGTGATCCTCAAGGTGCTGGGCGCGCGCCGCGCCGAGGTGTGGCGCGCGCACGTCATCGAGCACGCGCTGCTGGGCGTGGCCACGGCGGCGGTCGCGGCGGTTGCCGGTACGCTGGCCGGCTGGGCGGTGGTGCGCGGGGTAATGGACGCGGACTGGGCCTTTGCCCCGGGCGGGGTGGCGCTGATCGCCGCACTTGGGGTCGCCGCGACGGTCCTATTCGGCTTTCTCGGAACCTACCGCGCGCTGGGCCATCCTGCGGCGCAGGTGCTGCGGGCGCAGTAGACGCCCACTAGCGCGCCTCGAACGCCTCCTCCATCTCGTCCACGATGGCTGCGGCGGCGGCCCGGCGGTCGCGCGCGCGAAGGATTGGCCGCCCGACCACCAGATAGTCGGCGCCGGCCGCGATCGCCGCACCCGGGGTTACCGCGCGCTGATGCTCGTCGGTGGTTGCGCTCTGAGGGCGGATGCCGGGGGTCACGATCAAGAAATCGCCGCCCACCATTTCGCGGATCGCCTGTGCCTCTCGGCCCGAGGCGATGACCCCGTCGATGCCGGCATCCCAGGCCGCGCGCACCCGGTCGAGCACGACATCCTCGATCGAACCGCTGAGCCCCTGGAGGTCGGTGGCGGATAGGCTAGTGAGGAACGTCACCAAAAGGAGCTTGAGGTCGGAATCGCCGCGCCCGGCGACCGCCGCCTCGAGCGAGGCCCGGTTGACGCCGCCGCTCCCTTGAAGGGTCACGAATGTCGCCCCCGCCCTTGCGGCACCGGCGACCCCGCCGCGCATCGATTCGCCGATGTCGCTGTACTTGAAATCGACGAAGACGCGGGCGCCGCCCGCGATCAGCTCCCCGATGTAGCGGGTTAGGTCGGGGTCCCACTGCAACGTCAACCCGATCTTGTAGAAGCTGACCAGCGAGCCGAGCTCGGCGACGAGGGCGCGTGCCTCGACCACCGTCGGCACGTCGAGAGCGACGATCAGACGCGGTTTGGCATCGATGACGGCGTTCATGGGCGGCCCGAGGGCCGTTTATACGCCAAAGCGCGGGCCGCGTGCCGGCTTGATTCCGGGCCCTTCGCCACCATATATTGGGCGTATGTCTGCGGTTTCGGAGGAAGGCAGCGATGGCTGAGGATACCAAGATTCGGCTGGGCGCCCTGGGCGGCGCTACCCGCGCAGAGATCGACGAGGGTCTCCGCGCGTACATGCTTCGCGTTTACAACTACATGGCCTCGGGCCTGTTGCTCACCGGCGCCGTCGCCTATACGACCGCGAACACGCCGGCCATTCTCAGCCTGCTCTATGCGGTGGGAGCGGACGGCACGGTCCAGCCGACCATCTTGGCGTGGCTCGCCATGCTTTCGCCACTCGCCTTCGTCCTGGTGCTCTCCTTCGGTATCAACAAGCTGAAAGCCTCGACCGCGCAGGGCCTGTTTTGGCTCTTCGCCGGCGTCATGGGGCTTTCGCTGGCCCACATCTTCCTGGTCTTCACCGGGGCATCGATCGCCCGCGTGTTTTTTATCACCGCGGGCACCTTCGGCGCGATGAGCCTGTACGGCTACACCACCAAGCGCGACCTGACCGGGTGGGGCTCGTTCCTGTTCATGGGCCTGATCGGCGTGATCATCGCCGCGGTGGTGAACATGTTCATCGCCTCGGCGGCGCTGCACTTCGCCATCTCGGTGATCGGCGTGCTGGTCTTCGTCGGGCTGACGGCCTACGACACCCAAAAGATCAAGAACGAGTACAACGCGGCCGATTCGTCCGAGATCGCGGGCAAGAAGGCGATCATGGGCGCGCTTCGCCTGTATCTCGACTTCATCAACATATTCCTGTTCCTGCTGCACTTGTTCGGCAGCCGCGAATAGGCGCCGTTCCGCGAACGGTCTCAACGCCCGGCGGCACCCGCCGGGCGTTTTCGCTTGCGCTCAGTTGGACTCGATAAGGCGCAGGTGGGTGCGGTCGAAAATGCGCAGCACACCCTCGAGCACCCGCCCACAGTCGAGGACGCGTCCGCCCGCCGTCACGCGGTAGCGTCGCTCAGCCCGATCGGGCTGCGGCACCTTGACGATGCGGTACGCCGGTGGCTCGCGGTCACGCCGATAGACGGCGAACGCGGCCCCGCTTTCGTCGACCTCGAAGGCGTAGTCACACCACTCGCCGGCGCTGACCATGCGGCTATAAACCGAGAGAATCTGGTTCAGCTCTCGGCGGCCGAAAAACGCGGGTATCGAGGGGGGCGATGGGTCGGGGGAGAGCCTCGTGGGCTCGCCCCCAAGGGGCGAGAAATCGAGGACCTCGCTCATCGTGCCGAGCCCGCCCCCCGGCCCCTGCGGGGGCAGGGCACAAGCCCGCACTTGCTACGGTCCCAAGACGAACCGCGTCCGACGTTAACCATCGCGGCGATCATATCGGTGGGCCGCCGGCGCGGCAATCGAAACCTGGCACCGACCGGCGACGCCTGGCCCTCAGCCGCGCTTGCGGGCGAGCGTCAGACCATCGCCGATCGGCACCATGCAAAGGCTCACCCTTTGGTCGCCGGCAAGCTTTCGGTTGAGCGCGCGGATGGCGACGGTGTCCTCGTCCTCGACCGCCGGGTCGGCCACCCGTCCGCCCCACAGGACGTTGTCGATGGCGATCAGCCCGCTGTCGCGCAACAGCGTGAGACAGCGTTCGTAATAGCCGTCGTAGCTTGGCTTGTCGGCGTCGATGAAGGCGAAGTCGAAGGTGCCCGATTCGCCGTCGGCAATCAGGGAATCGAGGGTGTCGCGGGCCGGCGCGAGGCGGAGATCTATGCGCTCGGAAACGCCGGCTTCGCGCCAATGGCGCTTGGCCACCTCGGTCCATTCCTCGTTGATGTCACAGGCGACCAGCCGCCCCTGTGGACCCATGGCCTCGGCCACGCGCAGCGCGCTGTAACCGGTGTAGACGCCAACCTCGATGCACCGGCGCGCGTCGATCAACTCGACGAGAAGCGCCATGAGGGCGCCCTGCTCGGGCGAGATCTGCATCTGACTGAGCGCCATGGGTTCGGTTTCGGCGCGGAGACGGGCGAGGATGTCGGGCTCGCGCACCGCGACCGAAAAGAGGTAGCGGTGCAGGTCCTCGGTCAGCTGGATCGTGCGGCTGGACATCGGCGGCTTTCGTGGCGGCAGGCAGGGGTCCGCGACGATGGTAGCCGATCCCCGGCGCACCGTCTCCCCGCGGGCTCGCGAGAACGTGAGCCGCCGCCTTATTGTGGCCGCTATTTGGCCTTACCGGCGCCCTATTGCCGCCTCAACGTGCGTGCCATTGGGTCTCCTGGGACTCGGTCGTTCGGGGCGGCTAACCCCCCAGCCACCGCCTCGCAACGGCCGGGCCCTTTTTACGCAGGATCAAACAAGCGAATCGGATGATCGCCGGAGATCTTGACCTCGAGCGCGCGGTCCGCGACCCCACCTACCTGCGATCGGTCCTCCAGCAGACCGGTCTGCACGCCCCCGGGCGCGAGGACGCGAACGAAGCGCCTCCCGCAGCCGACGACGCGAAACCCGGACAGACGCCTTACCCGCGATAGGCCGGGGGGCTATGGTGGGCGCCATGGCACGCGTCCTCTACGAACTACTCGGCGCCGACGACCGCCGCTTCAGCCCCACGTCTGGCGCAGCTTGATGGCCCTCCAACACAAGGGACTGGCGCTCGAGCGTCGCCCGCTTTGCTTCACCCAGCTCGACCAGGTCGAGTTTAGCGGCCACAAGCGCGTTCCCGTGCTGGTCGACGGCGAGCGCACGGTGTCGGATTCGTGGGACATCGCCTGCTATCTGGAGGACGCCTACCCGGACGCCCCGTCACTATTTGGCGGCGCCATGAGCCACGCGCAGACACGCTTCATCAACAACTGGGCGACCACCGAACTGCACCCGGGTCTCATGCGCCACATCGTCCTCGATATCCACGATCACCTGGTGGCCGAGGACAAGGCGTATTTCCGGTCGTCGCGCGAGGCGCGACTGGGCGGGCGGCTGGAGGACCTGCAAGCCGAGGCGCGCGCGGGCCATATCGAGCCCTTTCGCCGGCGGCTCGAGCCATTGCGGGTGACCCTCGCGGCACAGCCATTCCTGTGCGGCGAGAGGCCCGCATACGCCGATTACATCGTCTTCGGCGCCTTTCAGTGGGCGCGCGCCGTCAGCGCCTTTCCCATCCTCGAGGACGCCGACCCGATCTGTGCGTGGCGCCGCGGCATGCTCGGTTTGTTCGACGGCTTGGCCGAGGACGCCGTCGGCTATCCGGTTTGAGGCACGCGTTCAGCGCATCGCCATAACGGCGACCAGAAACGCGAGCTCGGCCACGTGCTGGGCCGCCCCCAGCGAGGCCGCACCGATCCCGCCCAATCGCGTGCGCGCGATCTGGGCCACGGCGGCGGCGCCGAGCGCGGCGGCGGCCAGGCCCACCAGGGCGGCCCCAACCTCGATCGGCGCGAGCGCCGCCACCAAGCCGAGCACGGCGGCGGTGATCGCGCTGTCGCGACTGGGCCTCGGCGCGTCCTCCTCGCCGGGCGCCGCCTCGATAAGGAACGCGAGCACCGGCATCGTCGCCCGCGAGACGGCGCCCGCGGCAACCAGCACCGCGATCACCAACCAGACATCGGCCAGCACCACCACCGCCGCGGCGCGCAGCCCGACCGAGATCGCCCACCCCAATATGGCGGCGCCGCCGAGCCGCGAGCCATCCCGCCGCGGCTCGGCGAATTCCCGCAGCGACACTGCCAGCGTGGCGGACGCCCGCTCCGATGCGGCGCCGGTGAGCGCGATCACCACGGCGACGGCCATCAGCGCCGCGATGATGGCGGGGAGTCCGATGGCCGCGCCGACGGCATAGGCCGCGCCGGCGGCCAGGCCGAGCCCGGCGCCAACGATCGGATAGGCGCGCATCGCCCGAGCTTTGGCGAGCGCCGCATTGCCCTTCGCCGGCGCCACGCGGACCCGGGTCAGTCTGGCGACCGCGACCCGGATGTCGTTGTGCCAGCCCCGGTCTCGGCGGTCGGTTTCTTGGCGATCGCTCATCCCGCGAGGAACATCCGGGCCGGGCCCAGCGCGCGGCGGGAAGTTACTTGTTGGGCGCGACGAGCCGGGGTATGGGTCCGACACCCGTCGGCTTGCGCGTGCTCCAACGCTCCACGACGTCGATGATCTTGAGCGTGCGCGGCAATTTCAGGTGTGCGGCGTGCGCCTCCGCATCGATAAAGACCTCGTAGATCAAGAAGCGGCCCGGCTTCTTGTCGTCGAGGCTGATCTCGAGGGCCAGACACTTAATCTTCGGTTTGCACCGATTTCTTGGCGTTCGCCATGGACACTTTCGCAAATTCCGCGACGTGCTCCTCCTTGATGTGCAGAACCGTCATCACTGCCACTACGCCCATTTTTCAGCTCCTCTCGTTTCCCTAGCCTATGAACCGATTCCTCCGTCGGCCGCGGACCTCCGCATGGGCCGCGCCCAAACGGCGCTAAAAGGCGACGTCGTCGCCGCCCTTGAGGTCGAGCATGGCCCGCGTCTCGGCCGGGGTCGCGACCTCCAGGGAGAGTTCCTCGACGATGCGGCGAATCTTGGCCACCTGGTCGGCGTTGGATTCGGCGAGCGCGCCCTTGGCGATGTACAGGCTGTCCTCGAGCCCGACACGCACGTTGCCGCCCATCACCGCAGCAGTGGTGATGAAGTTCATCTGGTGGCGGCCTGCGGCCAGCACCGACCACTGATAGCCCTCGCCGAACAAACGGTCGGCGGTCCGTCGCATGTGCACGAGATGCTCGATCTCGGCGCCGATGCCGCCAAGGATACCGAAAATAGTCTGGACGAACAGCGGCGGCTTGACCAGGCCGCGATCGAGAAAATGGGCGAGGTTGTAGAGGTGGCCGACATCGTAGCACTCGAACTCGAAGCGGGTGCCGCAGCCCTCGCCGAGCTCTTTGATGATGTGCTCGATATCGGCAAAGGTGTTTCGGAAGATGAAGTCCTTGGTGCCCTCGAGGTAGGGCTTTTCCCAATCGAACTTCCATTCCTTGATCTTGTCGACGATCTGGAAGAGCCCGAAGTTCATCGAGCCCATGTTGAGCGAGGTCATCTCCGGCTTGGCGCGCAGCGGCGCCGCCAGGCGCTCGGCGAGCGCCATGCCCAGACCGCCGCCGGTGGTGATGTTGACCACCGCGTCGGTGGCCTGCTTGATGCGCGGCAGAAACGCCATGAACACGTCCGCGTCCGGGGTCGGCTTGCCGGTCGCCGGATCGCGCGCATGAAGGTGGATGATCGAGGCGCCGGCCTCGGCCGCGGCCACCGATTCGGTGGCGATGTGATCGGGCGTGATCGGCAGATGCGGCGACATCGACGGCGTATGGATCGCCCCGGTCACTGCGCAGGTTATGATTATCTTGCGCTTTTCCGCGCCGCCCGGCATGGCGCGTATTTCATCACGAATTCGCGTGGCGCACCACCGCGAGGCGGCCGTGGGCCGGCTGGATCAGGCCGCCCGTTTGAGGTCGAGGCTGTGCCAGATGCGGTCGAGGGCGGCGACCAGGTCGTCCATCATGGCGTCGGAGTGGAGCGGCGAGGGGGTGAAGCGCAGGCGCTCGGTGCCGCGCGGCACGGTCGGGTAGTTGATCGGCTGGACGTAGATGCCATCGGCCTCGAGCAAGGTATCGGAGACCTGCTTGCACAGCGCCGCATCGCCGACCAGCAGCGGCACGATGTGGCTTTGCGAGGGCATCACCGGCAGACCGGATTTGCTGAGCATGCGCTTGAGGCGCGCCGCCCGCTCCTGGTGGCGGGCGCGCAGCTCGGGGGTTTGCTTGAGGTGGCGGACGCTGGCCAGGGCCCCGGCCGCCAGCACCGGCGCCAGCGAGGTGGTGAAGATGAAGCCCGGCGCGTAACTGCGCACCACGTCGACCAGGTTGGCCGAGGCCGCCACGTAGCCGCCCATCACCCCAAAGGCCTTGGCCAGCGTGCCCTCGACGATGTCGATACCGCTCACCCCGTCACGCTCGGCGATGCCCGCGCCGAGCGCGCCATAGAGGCCCACCGCGTGCACCTCGTCGAGGAAGGTCAGCGCCCCGAACGACCGCGCGACCTCACAAATCTCGCCCACCGGCGCAACGTCGCCGTCCATCGAATAGACCGATTCGAAGATCACCACCTTGGGCGCATCCGCCTCGCACTCACCCAGCAGCGCCGCCAGGTGCGCGGGATCGTTGTGGCGGAAGATGCGCTTGTCGGCCCGGCTCAGGCGGATGCCCTGGATGATCGAGGCGTGGTTGAGCGCATCCGAGAACATCACACAGCCCGGCAACAACTGGCCCAGCGTGCCCAGCGTCGCCTCGTTGGCGATGTAGCCCGAGGTGAACAGCAGCGCCGCCTGGGTCCCGTGCAGCGCCGCCAGCTCGCGCTCCAGCAGCACATGGTAGTGGTTGGTGCCCGAGATGTTGCGGGTGCCGCCCGAGCCCGCGCCGACGTCTTCGAGCGCCCGCGTCGTTGAGAATATCGCGCGCGTCGAAACGGTCGTCGATCGCTTCCCAGCGCTCGGGAAAGGGATAATCGTCGGCGACGGTGTCCTCGAACTCGTTGGCGCCCCAGCCGGCCTCGTGGTCGAACTGCAACCACTCCGCCAGCGTGGCCATTTGCTGGGCCTCGGCATTGTGGGGGAATATCCCCGGATGAATGATCGAGTAGTCGGGTCCGCCGAAGAAGTGGTTGGTCACCTTGCGCGGCTCGGTGGGCTCGCCGCCAACCACCGCCCCAGGGCCGAAATCGTAGTTGTCCGCACCCAGGAACTTGCCCTGGACCTTGCCCATATGACAGTCCTGACAGGTTACGCCGTTGCTGGCCGCGGGGGACATCCGGTACTCGCTGTACGCCTCCTCGAGGCGGAAGCCGTTGAATAGGGTCACGTCATGACAGGCGCCGCAAAAGATCGGGTTGGAGATCGAGGCGAACTGCTTGACCTCGGTGTGTATCTTCCGCCCCGGCTCGTCGGGGTCGGTCACGACGCGGATGACGTCGCGATTGTCGAGCACGCGCGCGAGTTCGGCGTTCCCCTTCGGACCATAGATTGGCGAGAGCAGATCGCCCGCTTCCAACGCCAGTCGTCCCGAGGCCTTGTTGTAGTCCTTGCTAATCCGGTGGCAGACCACGCAGGTGATGCCCTCGCGCGAGGTGGGATGCCGCTCGAGGTTGGAGACGAACGAGTTCTCACCGAGATTGGCGCCGACCTGATTGTGGCAGCGCAAACAGAAGTCGCCGTTGGAACCGTTGGCCAGCTCGTTGATTCGGTTGTTCAGGGAGAGGTAGACCGGGCTGAGTTGTGCATAAGAGTGCTGCGAAACCGACCACTCGCGATACTGCTTGGGATGACAGGTCACGCAGGTCGCGGCCGAGGGGTAGCGCTCCTCGGCGAACAGCGCCTCGTGCGCCTCTTCGGCGACGCCCGCGGCGGCCTCGACCTCCTCTTCCTCCTCCTCGAATTCTTCATCGAGCAGCAGTTCGTCGTCGTCGAGCAGAAGGTCGTCATCGTCGTCGAGAAGAAGATCGTCGTCTTGCGCCAGCAGGAAAGGGGTTTCGGGAGCGCGATCCCAGGCCACGCCTTCGGCGGGTCGCGAGCGCTCCGTAGCCTCGGCGGACGACACCATCAGCGGACAGGGATCGGGGTCGGCGCGGGCTTTCGCGGGTCGCACCCGCCCGCCAACAGGTAGGCGAAAAATGTTAAGTGGGTGCTAACCGACATGGTTAAGAATTCGACACCAGGCAATTCCGCGAGCGGGGAGCGCGCGACCCGACGCCGGCCGCTCGGCCACTGGCTGCTTCTTGGGGCTCTGGTCATCATGTGGGGAAGCTCGTTT
This sequence comes from Alphaproteobacteria bacterium, assembly GCA_965219135.1. GTDB lineage: Bacteria > Pseudomonadota > Alphaproteobacteria > VGEJ01 > VGEJ01 > CAYUNL01. The sequence goes on from CBDCMV010000003.1 coordinate 2,831,931, forward strand.
CTGTTCAACAAGATCGCGGTCGCGGCGATGGCGCCGGCGACCGTGGTCGCGGGCAGGCTGGTGCTGGCCGCAGCCGTACTGGCGCTGGTCCTTGTGGCGACGCGAAGAACCTTGGCCGGCGGGCCGCGCGCATGGATGTTCTTCGTTGCCATCGCGCTGGTTGGGAACTGTGTGCCGTTCTGGCTCATCGCCTGGGGTCAGCAAAAAATCGACAGCGGCCTGGCCGGTATCCTGATGGCCGTGATGCCCATAACGACGCTGGTTCTGGCCCACTTCTTCGTCCGCGGCGAGCGGCTGAACGGGGCCAAGGCGGCGGGTTTCGCGCTCGGGTTTCTCGGCGTCGTCGTACTCATCGGCCCCGACGCGATTCTGGAGCTGCGCGGCACCGGCACCGTTCTTCTTTACGAGCTCGCCGTTTTGGGCGCCGCGGTGCTCTACGCGGTCAACACCATCGTTGCCCGCCGGCGCCCCGAAGGTGATGCGCTCGCCGCCGCGGCGGCGGTGATGATCGTTTCAAGCCTGATCATGGTCCCCACGGCGTGGAGCGGAGAGACGCCGTGGCCCACCACCATCGGAGCGAAGGAAGCGGTGGCGCTCGCCTTCCTCGGCGTGGCCTCGACCGCCGCCGCGACCGTGGTGTTCTTCAAGCTGATCGCGCTCGCCGGTCCGACCTTCGTCTCGCTGATCAACTACCTGATTCCGGTGTGGGCGGTGCTGGTCGGCGCCATCTTCTTGGGTGAGAGCCCGGAGTGGGCGGCGTTGGGCGCGCTGGCCCTGATCTTCGCCGGAATCGGGCTGAGCGAGCTCCGTGGCCGCAAGGTCGTTGCGCCGCGCGCCGGTTAGAGCTCGGATGCCCAATAGCGACGGGGTGGCCCGGTCGCCCGGACCACCCCGCTAGCCGAAACGCGTGCTACTGGAAGAGGGCGAGAACGCTCTGCGGACCCGCGTTGGCGATCGCCAAGGCCTGGACGCCGAGCTGCTGCTTGATCTGCAGCGACGTCAAATTCGCGCTCTCCTCAGCCAGGTTGGCATCGACCAGATTGCCGACGCCGACCTTCAGGATGTCGATCAATTGGGTCGTGAAATCCGTCTGGATCTCGATCCGCCTGGCCGACGAACCGAGCGAAGCCAAACCGTTCGACACCGTGGTGATGGCGGTGTTGATCGCGGTCAGGGCCAAGTTCGCGCTGGTGCTTGAGGTCAAGTTGGAGGCACTGATCCCGAGCGCCGTTACCGAGAGGTTCTGCGCCGACACGGTGATCGTCGAACCGTCGACGGTGGACAGAACGGCAAGGTTGGTGCCGGCGGTCTTGATCAGGTTGACGCTGTTGAACTCGGCCGTCGCCACGATCGTCTTGATCTGGTTCCAGAGCGCGTTGTAGTCGTTCTGCAGCGCCGTTCGGGAATCCGCATCGAGCCCGGCCTGGTTGGCTTGCACCACCTTGGCCTTCATCTCGGTGAGGATATCGGCGATCGCCTTGCCCGCCTCGATCGCCACGTTGGCCGTGGACTCACCGTTGGCGAGCGCGATCTTGAGGGCGTTGTTGCCGGCGATGTCACCCCGCAGCGTGTTAGCGATGGCGAAGGTCGCGGCATCGGCCCTTGCGCATTCAAGTATATAATTCCCCAAAAAAAGCATGATCGGGGATGGGGGAGGCGGCGCATGAGGTACCCCGCGTCTGAGAAGCTGGAGATCATCCGCCTGGTCGAACGCTCCCACCTGCCGGTCCGGCGCACCCTGGACAAGCTGGGCATTCCGGCGACCACATTCTACAGGTGGTACGATCGCTACCGGGCCTTCGGCGAAGCCGGCCTTGAAGACCGTACCAGTGGTCCCGGCCGGATCTGGAACCGCATCCCCGACGATGTCCGCCGCCGGATCGTCGACCTGGCCCTCGATGAGCCGGAGTTGTCGCCGCGGGAACTGGCGGTGACGTTTACCGATACCAAGGGCTACTTCGTCTCGGAAGCGTCCGTCTACCGCCTGCTCAAGGCCCACGACCTGATCACCAGCCCGGCCTTCGTCGTCATCAAGGCAGCCGATGAGTTCCGCGACAAGACCGCAGCCCCGAACCAACTGTGGCAGACCGACTTCACCTACCTCAAGGTCATCGGCTGGGGCTGGTTCTATCTGTCAACGATCCTCGACGACTTCTCGCGCTACATCATTGCCTGGAAGCTGTGCACCACCATGCGGGCTGAAGATGTCACCGACACGCTCAGGCTGGCCCTCGAAGCGTCAGGTTGCAGCAGCGCGGAGGTCGTTCACAAACCCCGGCTCCTCAGCGACAACGGCTCGTCCTACATCGCCGGCGATCTTGCAGCCTGGCTTGAGGATCAGGGTATGGATCACGTCCGCGGCGCACCGAACCATCCCCAAACCCAAGGCAAGATCGAGCGTTGGCATCAGACCCTGAAGAACCGTGTCCTGCTGGAGAACTACTATCTGCCGGGCGATCTCAAGGCTAGCGTCGGCACCTTCGTCGAGCACTACAACCACCGCCGCTACCACGAAAGCCTCGCCAACCTCACCCCCGCCGACGTCTACTTCGGCCGGGACCACGCCATCATCGAGAGAAGAAGAAAGATCAAAAACCTGACCATCAAAAAACGCCGCTTGGCCCATCACAACCAAGCAGCTTAACATCAACCAGGATGAGCCAGAGCCTCCGTTAAGAAACAGGCCCAGATGTCTCAAATGTTTTGATGACGGACAGTCGCGCGCTCGGCGGACCAGGATGTCGGGATCGACCATCGGGGTGTCTTCCCTGCCGGGGTTGGAATCCAGGCGACGGACGCCCGGCTGGGCGCGGGGCCGGCGGGACGTCCGCACAACGCCGCTCAGCGCTTCTGCTTGCGGTCGCAGAAAAGGCCCGTCGCCACGCTGCCCCAGTACTGGATCCCGGCGTTCCTGATGCGCATGCCGGTGCACACCATGATCTCGTTGCGCGCGGGCCGCAGCGCCTGGACGTCCTTCAGCGAGACCGTCGCGCGCTTCGCCTTGCGCCGGCCCTTCGGCGTCTTCTCGTCGCCGGGCCAGCGGCGGATGTCGCCATCGACCATCGCCCGGAAGCGCTGGACCACGTAGCGCTCGTCCTCGAGGCCGCGGGCAAGCAGGTGGGTAAGAAAGGTGCTGTCGGAGTTGCCGGGAAGCGCCATCGCCGTGTTCATCGTGCCGTCTCCTTCGTGCCGAATGCCGGGAACGGCGGGGACGTCCTCCCCCGGACGCAGCCCCGCCGCCCCGCTCACGGCCAGGCCCCTTCCTCTCGGCGGCGCACGGCGCGGCGGGGAAGACCACGGCGAAGGGCTGTCGCTACGGAAGACGGCGGCTCGGCGTCGGCGGGACGCGCGCGGGCGCTGGAACGACCGACGGTTTGGAATACGGCCTGTATGGTACGGTGACAGGCTCGGCGGACCCGCTGAGGGCCAGGTGTTGATGACGGTTCAAAGGTGCGCCTATTCGCTGCATTAGGCACGTGAGTGGGGTGACGATGTAGCAGCCCGTTTAGCGGGTGGAGGCGTGCATCGTCGGAGCTGTGGGTCGGCGGCTTGCCGCAGCGACCGTCATCGAGTCTGGCAAGGCAAGCCGGCTATCCACAGCGGGCAGCTGCCTCGGTTCTGAGAGCAGCACAGCGGACCTGACAGCAAGAGCGGCAGGGGTAGACTCGGGCCGCTGAGAACGATGCGGCGCCGGCCACGTCTGCTTGGTGGCAAGAGCCGACGCCGCACCCCCCGAGCCATGCTCGGCACGACCCAGACGCACGGTATCGTGCGGGATTTGGCGGGGGTCGAGCCCGTTCTCATCGACCGCCGCGATGAAGAACTTCGGCCGCCTGTTCAACTGCACCCGCTGCGATCGGCAGGTGGTTCTCTGCCCACGCTGCGACCACGGCAACATCTACTGCTCACCGGGCTGCAGCGAGACGGCGCGCAGGCAGGCGCAGCGTCGTGCCGGGCAGCGCTACCAGGGCAGCAGCCGTTGTTGTTTCGCACTCTATTTGACGATGGATTTCCCGGATTATTTCGAACGTAGGAGGGCTGGGTTTCTCAGATTGATCGGTCTTTGCCGGATCGTGGATCAGCCTGCGATGAGGCATTTTCCGTTCGAGGACGACTTCGAGGCCTGCATCGCGCACCTGCGCATGCCGATCACCCATCGCCGCGCGATCAGGACCACGAACCTCCTTGAGCGCCTGTTCGTCGAGGAGCGCCGGCGGCTCAAGATCATCCCCAACGCCTTCGGCGAGAAGGCCGTGCTCAAGCTCATGTTCGGCGCCATGATCCGCGCCGCCGAACGCTGGCGGGCCATCAGAGTCAGCGAGCGGAGATACCGTTCGAGTGGCTGGTCACGATGTGAACGGCCATGAACCAGGTCTTCAGGGGCAAGTGGCTGCGGTGCATGATCGTGCCCGCGGTCACCGAAGTCTCCTTCCCGCAGGCCGCACATTCCCAGCTCGCCCGGCGACGCTTCAGTTCCCAGCCCCTGTCATGGCCGCAGGCGGGGCAGACGAAGCCGTCGGGCCAGCGCTTGACTGCAAGATGCCGGGCGCAGGAGGCTTCATCGGGAAAGCGCGCCTCGAAGGCGGCGCGGGACATCGGGCGGTCGTATTTCCAGCGGCTGGGCATGACAGAACATTAAGCGAACATTCCGCCGATGGCAACCGCAAACCCAACATGTCGTCAAACCGGGTTCAGAGGGATAAGCCTTTTATCCATTTCAGGCGTACGTGGTACAAGGACTGCGTAGGTGGAGGAGGATAACCACGTTTTCCACCCCGGGATCGGCGGCTTAACACGCACGAAACAGTCTTCGAAAAATCCGCGTTCCCCGAATCCCGCCGAGCGACGTATGCTCCTGCCGCCTCCGGATTTGGAGGCCGTGGAGCGCGTGCCATGACCTCGTCCCCCTTCGAGGCCTTCAACGCCGCCCGCACTCTCGAAGCGTTCGGAGCCTCCCTGAGATGCATCTGGCACCGCGCCACGGTGGCACCGTCAAGCGGCCAGCGAGCGGGCGAGGGCTCGGATTAACCGTCGTCGCGGACCGCCTGGATGAGGATATTCTCGTCGTACCATTCGACGACTTCGGCAAAGCGACGTTCGGCGGCCGCCCGGAAGGTCGCCAGCGCGTCTTCCAATGCGTTCGGTTCGTAGAGAGCAAACGTCGAATAATGCCGGCTCCTGGCCTGCTCGATGAGGCGCTCGAGTGGAGCTCGCCGGCGATATCTCAAACATGTCGCAGCGGCGAATCGGAGCCCCGGGGTATTCTCGATCGCCCCGTGGAGATCCCCGAGCGCCAGCAGTCGCGTCTCCCTTTCCACAAAACCCGGGAAATACCGTCCCCAGATACTGCGCGCATTGTGCTCGGGCAGCCGCGTATAGACGAACAGCCGTCCGTCTTTGGCCAACCCGTCCCGCGATCTCCGGAGGAATTCCGGAAAGTCGAAATGATGCACGGCGTTGAAGGAGGACACGAAGTCGTATCCACCGGACTCGAGTTCGAGACATTCGGCGGTCGACTGCCGCGTCTCGAATTCGTCGATCCCGTTGGCGCGGAGCAGCCCGTCGACCTGTTCCAGCATCGCTGGGGTGGTATCGACGCATGTGAGAGAGAGATTCGGGATCATCTCGAACATCAAGAGGACATAACGTCCTGCGCCACAGCCGATGTCGGCGCCCTTCGGCCGGGCCAAGCCGTCGAGTTCTCGTGCGATCCATTCCACCGGTTCCCGGTCAGTTGTGCGAACGGTCCGGTAGACCGGGGAGACCTCGGTGAAATGCCGGTGCATGTCGTCTCTGGCGCTCATGACGGGTCTCCGGGAAGCTGGTCGTGATTCACTCCGAGGCTGGCGTTTCACGACCAGTGATCCGCCCCGGTGGTCCACCAAGAGCGCGGATGTTTGGTTCGCTGCGCAACCGCACGCTGGAGGCGCGCATCCGAAGCCGGCCGATTTACTCGAGTGTTCGATCGTCCTGCTCGGCCGATCAGACGCTGACCTCTCTCGCCCGATCCATCGGCGCCTGCGTCGGGTCCGAGTCCCGCGCCAGAGTCGGCGAACACCCGTCGGAGCCCAGGAAGGACCCGAGAGCGCGAAGCGCCGCGTCGTCTCGCATTTGGCGCGGTGGACTCTTCATGTAGTAGGCGCTGGGTGCCTCGAGCGGGCCGGACAGACCGCGCACGAGACCGAGCTTGGCGCACCGCACAGCGTCGATCACCACGCCCGCGCTGTTGGGGGAGTCCTGGACCGACAGTCTGAGCTCCAGATCGAGCGGTACGTCACCGAAGCCTCGCCCCTCCATCCGGATGAAAGCGATCTTGTTGTCGTCCTGCCACGGCACGTAGTCGGAAGGGCCGATATGAATGTCGTGACTGTCCAATCGCTCATCGAGCTGGCTCTGGACCGACTCGGTCTTCGATAGCTTCTTGGATCGCAGACGGGCACGCTCCAACATGTTGAGAAAGTCCGTATTCCCCCCGGTATTGAGCTGGTAGGTACGATCGAGCTTGACCCCTCTGTCCGCGAACAGGCGCCCGAGCATGCGGTGGACGATGGTCGCGCCCACCTGGCTCTTGATGTCGTCGCCGATGATGGGCAGTCCGGCGGATCGGAATCGGTCCGCCCACACGGTGTCCGAAGCCAGAAAGACCGGCACGCAGTTGACCATCGCGACACCGGCCTCGAGACAGGCCCGGGCGTAGTGACGGATGGCCTGCTCCGATCCGACCGGCAGGTAGCAGATGAGCACTTCGGCTCTCGCTGAACGCAGCGCGGCGGCCACGTCCACGGGGGCTTCATCGGCGGGACGGAACGCCTCGTCCTCACCATAGTGCGCCATGTGGTCGGCGACCCCGTCGAGCACCGGTCCCATCTGAACGGTCACCCCGCTTGGCGGCAGGACGGATTGAAACACCCGGGCGCAGTTCGGCTTTTCGAACACCGCCACCTCCAACTGGTGGCCGACCTTGCGTCGATCGATGTCGAATGCCGCAACGACTTCGATGTCCGAGGCGCGCCAGCCACCGATGCTCTCGTGCATCAGGCCCTGCCATTGCGATGTGTTGCGTGTGTGGTAGTACTCGATACCTTGAATCAGCGAACTGGCACAGTTGCCGATACCGGCAATCGCAACACGAATGTTGTCCATGACGTGGCTCCTCTTGTTGTGGTTACGACCCGATGGTCAGACGTTCAGGTCACGGATCCGCGCTCTCCTTGTCGAAGGCTTCACGCCAGTCGGCGCCGGCCGGAGCTACGATCCTCCCCGGGCCCGGAATCGCCGGTTGCGCGCAACCGCACCCGATCCTCGTCATCCAGGCCCGACAACATGGCAATCTGCTCGATACGATCGGCCGAGAGCGCTCCGCGACGCCGGGCCTCGGTGGCCAGCACCAGCAGTCGGGATACGAAGGCAACGCGTTCCTGCCCGTCGCGCGGCAACCCACCCGAGAACAGGACGCGATCGCTCTCCCCCGTGTTCGCCATGTCGATCAATCGATCGCGTGCACTGTCCGAGAGGAAACGGAGGTTTCCGAGCACGTGCGCCGCAAGGGAGTGAGTCACCCCGAAGTAGCCGGCAACCTGAGACAGCTCGAAGGCGTTGAGCTCTCGGCCCCCGCGCCGGGATCGGCCGCTCACACGGACCCGGGATTTGTCCTTAGGAACCGCGGCTCGGTCGGAGAAGACCTCCAGCACGCCCCCGAGGCTTGAACCCATGGGGTCCCGGCCAATCGAATGCAGGTAGCGTTCCACTCCCCTTGTCGGCATGAGGAACCGGCCCGCGAAGGCATCGGCGCGTACCTCGTGACGACGGCTCATGTCGTCCCTGGAGCATACGAGCCAGCGCCGCTCGGGCTCGAAGAGCAGATGCGCGAGCCCATGAACCATCCAGAATCGCCGTTCCTCCGGGCTCGAGTTCCGGTTGACGACGACCAGAGGTCCTGTCTCCGGTGTGTGCAAGTACACGCAGGAGACGGACTCCGGCAATGCGAGGCGCGAGATCCGCACCCTCAAGGTCGCCAGGGTTTCCGGAACGTCACGGATGGGCGCCGACCCCAAATCCAGGCGTTGTCGCTCGTCCTCGGCTACCGCGTAGCCTTGATGAGCGGCCTCCCAGTGGGTTCGTGGGCTCGTCCCCCGAAACGCGAACGCCTGGGGGCCGTAGACGGCGACACCGAGTACGGATTCGATCTCCGCGAGCTGCCTGGAAAGCTCGAACAGCCGGTCGAGGCTTGCGCGCAGCTCGGCCGAATCAAATCCCTGTCCCGGCAACGCGCGGAGAATGTCGTCGAGCATCTCGTCCTTTTCGCCAACCGACACACCGGTCCCTTGCCCGAGGCCGGACAGAAGCGCCACGGGGCTGTGCCGGAAGATGGTCGAGAACCGGACCACCTCGTCAGCGGTGACGTCGCGATTTCCGGACTCGATCTGTGTCACCGCCGAGCGTGACAGCCCCACTTGCCTGCCCACTTCGGACTGGCTCATACCCGATCCGATTCGAAGCTGGCGTAGCCGCCGACTGAGTTCGTTCATGGGCAGTCCGTGGTGTGGGCCGGCGTATTGATGATCGAATATCTAACAAATTCATCGGAATTGAGCAAACATGAGGAAAAAGCCACTACGTCAAGCTCTACGCCTATTTCCACGGCTTCGATCTCGCAGCCTCGCTCCCGTATTACATGCCGCTTCGAAGCGGCGGTACTGACGCTTACTATGGAGACGAGCGTGCTGACATCAACGGCCGGGTAGGAGGGGTCGTTGCCGAGCCCCTCCCCCCACAGACCCGAGCGTGCGCGATTGACGCACTCGGTTCCTCACCTGACAGGTTCGCTCGCGAAGGTTTGCCATGAGCGCACGAACTTGACCGACGGCAGGGGATACCGCTTGAGAATCTCGTTCATCCGGTCCCAGTTCAGGCACCTGCGGCGGCTGCGGCGAGCGAGCCACTTCCGCCAAGTGCGGGCAACCTGGTAGCGGAACCACTCCAGACGTTTGCCGTTTCCTGTAAGACCATAATATGCGTAGTGACCTCGGATCGCCCGAGCGAGATGGTCATGCTGCGCCTCGATCGGCAGGTGCCGGTTGCTCTTGCACCAGTCGTGTACCGATTTCAGCGCGCGGGCGAAGCGGCCTTTCGCCGTGATTTGGCGAACGACGTCCTTGCCTCGCAGCGACTGCCCCCAGACGTGGGTGAAGCCGAGGAAGTCGAACGTCGTGGCCGATGCCATCCAGTGACGCCCGTAGGGACGCCTCCGGCGGAAGTCCACATAGCGCGTCTTGGCCTCATGGAGCGTGAGCCCGTATCGACCGAGACGTTTGCCCAGCACGTCAAGCAGCCGCTTGCCGCTGTGGCGGTCTTCGAGGGCGATGACAAAATCATCGGCGAATCGCACCAGCTGGCAGTTGCCACGCAAGCGCGGCCTCGCCTCGTCCTCGAACCACTTGTCCAGCACATGGTGCAGGAAAATGTTGGAGAGAATCGGCGAGATCACCCCACCTTGGGGCGTGCCAGCGACCGGCCTGTGCACAGTGCCCTCTTCGAGCACCCCCGCTTTCAGCCATTTGTCGATCATGCGCCTTACGACGCCGTCCTTGATCCGCAGGTCGAGGAATGACCGCAGGTGAGTGTGCGGGATCGAGTCGAAGTACGATTTCAAATCCGCGTCTATCACCCACCGTTGGCGCTGCTCGATGATGCCCGCGCGAAGTGCGTTGAGGGCATCGTGAGCCGACCGCCCGGGCCGGAAGCCGTACGAGCACGGAAGAAAGTCCGCTTCGTAGATCGGCTCGAGCAGCATCAGGATCGCCCGCTGCGCCACCTTGTCTTCGAACGTCGGAATGCCGAGAGGGCGTTTCGTGCCGTCCGCCTTCGGGATGTAGTGGCGTCGCACCGGCGGCGCGAAGTAACGGCCCGACTTCATCCGGTCCAGGAGGTCGTTGAGATTTGCCTCAAGGTCCTTCTCGTAGTCGGCGGCCGTCACGCCGTCGATGCCCGTCGCCCCATCCTTGCGCGTGCGGCGGTACGCTTCTCGCATCCACTCGCCATCGATGAGGTGGTGCAGGGACGTGAGCACCCGGTCCGGATGCTTCCTCGCCTGTTCGGCTATCCACTGCTGTTTCGTGTACGTGTTGGTGGAACTCAGGGTTTCCTCCAGCGTTTCCCATCAGTGGGTCTGTTCAGGTGACGCCCCGCTTCCCTCCAGCGGGTCCCGATGGCCACGGTTCCCCGCCTTCGGCGGTACTATCAGGACGCTACGACTTCCCGCCCTCGCATGGCCTTCGGCTTATTGGTTTCGCCAACCGGCTCCGCAGGCGCCTGCCGGGGTTCGTGTTCGCCATGAGCGCTCCCGCCGCCGTGCAGGCCCGGCGACGGGCCGGGGTCTGGATTGTTCACGCTGGCCGTCCCTTTCCAGCGTTCTTGCCCGCGGGCAAAAGCAGGATCTCCCAGGTTCCCTGGCGATCCGTCCCGTGACTTTGCGACGATCCACGACCCCGGACGACCCGTTGCGCCTCGCCTATAGCGGCGCTTCCGGTACTGCCCCCACAACAATTAACAATGAAGGCGTCATCGCTTCACCGATTTCGAGGCTGCACGCCGCTTCATCACCTGCTGTCTACGCTTCACGACGGGCGTTGCCGCACGCCATGCAAGACTCGCTTCCGGCTGGCGGGCTGCGCCTTTGCCGGGCGGGAGTCGAACCCGCTGAATCGCGACGAGAGGTTTCAGTTCATAGCATCCTCCTCTCCAGAGCTTAGCCTGGCGCAATAATCGCTCGGTCAAGAGCCGGGGTGGTGAGCGTTGCGGAAAGGCGGGACACGATCCCGTCAGGTGAGATACGGAAAGACGAGCGTAAGCGAACCGCTGATGACGTGTCGAAATAGACCAGACGGTGTCAGAACCGGGGACGAGTGTAGGCCCTGGGAAGAGTTTGGGCGGAGCCTGAAGCCCGGCCCAATCGGCACCCGGCTTGTAGGCGGCGTGAGTCCGTATCAGGCTCTTGTATGGAACGTGGGAACCTGTCGCCCCGATGCGAAGGGAGACGTCCAAGTGGGAGGCCCCCACAAGGACCAGAGTACCGATGCGGGGCACAGGGGCGGAGCAGCCCGTAGTAGGGATGAAGGTTCTGTAATGGGACTGGACCGAAGGGGCTGCGGTATCCGGCCTGGGTCGGTGGTCAACCGGTAACGGGAGGAGCCACGCGATGCAGGCAAAGCCGTTCGATATCCCGAAGCGGGAGGTCTGGGAAGCCTTCAAGAAAGTGAAGGCCAACCAGGGGGCGGCTGGCGTAGACGGGCAGTCGATTTTGGAGTTTGAGGCCAATCTGGCCGACAACCTTTACAAGCTCTGGAACCGGCTGTCCTTGGGAAGCTATTTTCCACCGCCGGTGCGGCGGGTGGACATCCCGAAGGGGACCGGTGGCGGCATCGGCATTCCGACCGTCGCTGACCGAGTTGCCCAGGAGGTTGTCCGGCGGAACCTGGAGCCGCGTTTGGAACCCGTGTTTCACGCGGACTCTTATGGCTACCGTCCTGGCCGCTCGGCCGACTTCCTTCGATCTGCGGAACCGCTCGGGATCGTCGATCGCGGTTGTGAAGGTCAGTGCTATAACCGCGCCGACGCCGGGCATCGTCATCAAGAGGCGGCACACCCGGTTTTCCCTGGCGAGCCTGCGGACTAGCTTCTCCAAGCCGGCCAGCTCGCGGCGCAGGTCCGCGCGCGCGCAGGATCGGTTCGGCCGCGGCATTCAGCATCGCGTTGTCGACGGTCAATTCCCGGACACGGGCCTCGTAGTTGCCCTTCGAGATCCGGCCGAGCTTCAGGCCGAAGTTGTGCAACAGACCGCGGAGCGAGAGTTCCAGATTGGTGAGCGCGTCCACATCGGACTTGCGCAAGCTCAATGCGCCAAACCCTTTAATTGCGGATCACTGACTTCACCGGCTTTGTTTGCAATGTGACGAAACGGTCGTGGAGGGTGGCCTGCCCCCGATTAGTGGTCCAGCGCTTAAGTTAGAGTTTGGCGCGGGTTAAGTTGATGGGCCAACCATAGCCCATCAACAGCGTAGGTTGGCCCATCAACGTTTGGCAAGATGGTTTCTGGGGCCGGCGGTCTGTATCCGAGCGAGCTATGCGGCCGGATGGTATTGTAGTGATGCCGCCATCGTTCGATCAGCACTTTGGCCTCCTTCAGTGTAGAGAAGATCTCCGTGTTCAGGATTTCGTCCCGGAGCTTTGAGTTGAAGCTCTCGTTGTATCCGTTCTCCCAAGGTGACCCGGGCTCGATATAGAGGGTCTTGACGCCGATCCTGCCGAGCCAGTCGCGGACGGCATGAGCGGTAAACTCTGAGCCGTTGTCGGAACGGATATGATCCGGCGGGCCATGTTGGACGAAGAGCTCGGTCAGACAATGGAGGACATTGTCCGAGTTCAATCTTCGCTCGACGACAACGGCCATGCACCGCCTGGTGAACTCATCGATCACGGTGAGCATGCGGAACTTCCTCCCATCGTGTGTTCGATCCATGACGAAGTCATAGGACCAGACGTGATTGGGCCAGCACGGCCGCAGACGGATGCAGGATCCGTCGTTGAGCCACAGCCTGCCCCGTTTCGGTTGCTTCTGTGGGACCTTCAGCCCCTCCCGCCACCAGATGCGCTGGACCCGCTTGGCGTTCACGTGCCAACCTTCGGTCCTGAGCAAGGCAGTGATCCGCCGATAGCCATATCTGCCATACTGGCTGGCCAAGCGGATGATCGCGGTCGTGAGTGCCTCTTCATCATCCCGACTACGGGGTCTCTTGCGCTGGGTTGAGCGATGTTGGCCTGCAACAGCACAGGCACGTCGCTCGGAGATTCCCAGTTCGGCCTGGAGATGATCAACACACCGCCGGCGACGGGCGGGGCTTAGCAGTTTCCCTCAAGCGCCTCTTTCAAGATCAGCTTATCCAACGTCAGATCCGAGATCGCCTTCCGGAGACGGCCATTCTCCTTCTCCAGGTCCTTCAGACGCTTGGCCTGGTCAGTACGAAGGCCGCCATATTCCTTGCGCCAGCGATAGTAACTCTGCTCCGATACGCCGAGCGTGCGACAAGCTTGACCAATGGACTGGCCCTGCGCCAAGGCCACCTCGGCTTCGCGCAACATGCTGATAATCTGTTCCGGGGTGTAGCGTTTACGGCTCATTTTGTCCTCCTTTCGAGGGGGCAAAACGCGCCAAACTCTCTTAACAAATCTGGACCACTTTTAGGGGGTCACTCCACTTGACCAATGGACTGGCCCTGCGCCAAGGCCACCTCGGCTTCGCGCAACATGCTGATAATCTACCGGGGTGTAGCGTTTACGGCTCATTTTGTCCTCCTTTCGAGGGGGCAAAACGCGCCAAACTCTCTTAACAAATCTGGACCACTTTTAGGGGGTCACTCCAATGCTGCGGGTTCCGATTCATCGTCGGTCTTAGCCGCTCACGCTGAATGCTTCCACGCTCCGGAACATATAATCCGAGATTTCCCATTTGGACACCTTATTGGCGAGTTGACCGTGACTCGGAACCGCTCGCATTGCAACTGGCTTGGGTCCGGCGGCAAAGCGGACCGTGGGGGAGCTGCTCATTTCGAATTGAGACGAACCGGCCGTGCGTCGGCGTCCGCAATGATGATATTGGCGCACGTCTCGATGAACTTCACGTGGCCGCTCAGGATCGGCACGTGACTACGCAGGTAGAGACCGGTTGCGCGCCGCTTTGATTCCTTACGATAGCGGGCGGCGAAACGCCTCGCGCGGCCCGCCGCACGTTGGCATGCGTACTGCTTCAGCCGCCACGCGGTACAGGGTGGCCCGCGATGAAATGCGCAAGTGCGGCCGTCGAATCGCGCAACTCGCGGGGCTTGTCGGCGCTGAGCCTGCCCGGCACGTCGTGCGGGATGTACGCCAGGCTGCAGTCGACGCTTAAGAACGGCCCAACCGTCGCCAGTCGCAAGGCAAGCGTGTAATCTTGGCCGAACGGCACGCGTTCGTCACAGCCGCCGCACTTCTGTGCCGGCCCCGTCCGAATTAGGCATTGAGACGGAATGAAGGGGCAGTTCCGCAACACAGCCCGCAGCGGCCTCTCCATCACGGTGACCGGCGCAGCGGAGATATCCGTGCTCAGATAGACATTCGCCTCCTTCCCGTGTTCCCCGTCAGTGCTTATGGGACAAATTGAGGTAATTGGATAACGGAGGAATCGCTTATGCACATAGCTCCGGTTGTCTCAAGATATTGTATGTGACGGGTTTGGCGCGGAGTGCGATGTCGAACAGGGAGCGGAAGGCGGCATGGCGCGTTGTGCGGCGGTTGAAGCGAGAGACGAACTCGTCGAGATAGCTTTGCAGGTATTTGGGCCGCAGGCCGTGGTAGACGCCGCGCGCCCACCCCTTGAGGTTGGAGAACACCTGGTGGATCCAGGGGAGCACCACATGGGCGGCCATGGCGCCGACGACGTGGGGTTGGTGTCCGGCGACCGGGACGCGGGCATAGCCGGCCCAGCCATCGGTCTTGGCGGTGCCGTCGGCGGCCATGTCACGGCCGATGAAGCGGTTGAGCTCGCCGGCGCCGTAGGATGCGATCCGGGCCAGGCGCAAGCGGCCGGGGGTGTTGCCGTCGCCGATCTCGACCGCGCCGACGACGAGCAGCTTGCCGTCGTGGCTGCGGCCGGGTCCGCCGGCCGGGGGATCGTCCCTGGTCCGGAACGGCAGCGAGGTCTCGTCGATCTCAACCAAGCCCGACAAGGGGTTGCGGTCGGGATCGACCATGGCCCGGCGGAGCTTGGCGGCCAGCAACCAGGCGCTGCGATAGGAGCCAATGCCGAGCTGCTTCTGGAGTTGCAGGGCGGAGATGCCGTTGGAGTGTGTCGCCATCAGGTAGGCGGCCCAGACCCAGACGGTGAGCGCCAGCTTGCTGCCACGCATGATAGTCCCCGCCGTCACCGAGGTCTGGCGATGGCAGCGCACGCATTCGAAGGTGTGAGCCTTGCCGCGGAGTGTCCAGCCACGACCATGGCCGCAGCCGGGGCATGTGAAACCCCGTGGCCATCGCACCGACGCCAGCCAGGCGGCGCAGGCCTCATCATCGGGGAACATGCGCTGGAAGGCGATCAGGCCATCGGGGAAGCGTTCCATGGGGCGGCTCCTCGCTGTCGAACAAACAAAGAACCTTCTAATCCCTTGCCAACCCCAACGCAACACCTTGTGTCGCCGGAACTAAGTGCCGCTGGTCGAAACTGGATGAATGGCTCGGCGAAGCGGATATCGGTGATGAAGGCAGCAGGCTTGCTCTCTCTTCCGGCCACTGATCTGTTATTCGGCACGCAGGGTCGAAGCCGATCGGCGCGCCAACCTGTTGAGATTCCTTGATTCTGGGGGGTCAAATTTCCGCGCCGAATAACAGTCGAGGACCAGGTGCTCGCCCAATTCGACGGCTTCCGCGAGGTCGCAGCCGCGCCGGAAGGGGTCGAGCCGGGAGCGGCCGATGAGCCGATTCGGGTCGCCCTTGAAGTCGCCCCATTTGTAGTGATTGGTGAAGCTCGTGGCCGTGATTTGCGCCCGCGTCGACAATGTCCGTAGCGCCTCCATGTCCGCCTCGCCGAGCGGGCGGTCTATCGCCTGGAACTCATAGTACCGGTATTCGCTCACGGCTTGCTTTCCCGGTAACCGGCCTTTCCGCCACCGGCCATCGGACAGATTCGCTGAAGTTGATGATTCCCGGCTTTCCGGCGTCTGACAATGTCACCCGGCGTTGTCTCGGCGACAATGAACTGGCTTGCCGTCGCTTTGCCGTTCCGACAGTTCCGCGATAGCTCGTCACCCTGGACTGTCAGTTCCCTGCCGCCCCGGCAGCTTCGCCGTTGCCGAACCGTCCGTCAGGAAATCCTCCGCGATGCTGGCGGCGACCCTCGCCGCCGAGGCCCTGACAGAATCCCGCGCCAGATGCGCATACCGGGCGGTGGTCCGGATCTGGCTGTGCCCGAGCAGCTTGGCGATCACGGGCAGGCTCTCGCCCAGCGCCAGCGCCCTCGACGCGAAGGAATGCCGGCAGTCGTGAATCCGGACGTTCTCGATCCCCGCGCGCTCCCGCACGATCCGCCACGGGTCGTCCAGGTTGGTCATGTGCGTGTCCGGCTTCTGGCCGGGGATTACCCAGGGATTGCCCGGAACCCGGGGCAGTTCCACCAGCACCTTATCCGCCGGTGGCGACAGCGGCACGGCACGCGGGCCCGTCTTGCTTTCGCGGAGCTTCAATTCGCTGGCCTCGAGGTCGATGTCAGTCCATTGCAGGGACAGGATTTCGCTCTTGCGGCAGCCGGTCAGCATCAGCAGCCGGATCGCCGCCACGGCATGGACCGACACCCCGCCCTCGGTGGGGGCCTCGCCGAGAACCTCGCCGAGGCGGCGGAACTCGGTGTCGGTCAGGAACCGCTCGCGCCCGCGCGCCGGGTACTTGCGCACCGACCGGCAGGGGTTGGTGCCGTCGGGGACCATCTCCCAGTCCGCGGCCATCGCGTACATGCGCGACATCAGCGCCACCGCCCGGTTCGCCGCGTAGGGAACACCGTTCAACCGGACGTGGAACGCCGCCACCCGCTCGCGCTCCACCGCGAGCAGCGGGAGTTTACCGAACTCCGGCAAGATGTACTTGCCGAGCAGCCCCCGGATGCCTTCCGCCGTGGACGCCTTGCAGCGCACCGCGACATGCTTCTCCATGTAGCGCGCCGCCAAGCCGGCCACCGTCGGCCCGCCCGCGAGCCGGGGCGGCAGAGGCTCCGGTATCGGGTCCTCGCCCGCCTTGATCCGGTTGACGATCCGCGCCGCCCGGCGCCGCGCCTCGTCAGCGGAGATCACCCCGTGCCGGCCCACCGTCACCCGCACCGACTTTCCTTTCGTCCTGCTTTGCACGACGTACATCTTCGTGCCCGAGGCGTAGACCCTGATGCCGAACCCCGGCAAGTCCCGATCCCAGAACACCGTGTCCTTCTCGACCTTGAGCGCCTCGACTGTGCGCCGGGAGATCGAACGCCGGTTCAGTTTCGCCATTACGCCGCTTCCGCATCTTCTATCGGCAGGATGTCGGCGCCGATGCTGCCGCCGATATTGGCCGCCGAGGCCTTCTCGGTGTCGCGCGCGAGATGCGCGTAGCGCGCGGTGGTCTCGATCCTGTTGTGGCCCAGCAGCTTCCCGATCATGCTCAGGCTCTCGCCGAGCGCCAGCGCACGGCTCGCCCAGGAATGCCGCAGGTCATGGACACCCATGTTGTCAATTTCTCTAACCATCTGTAATTAAACGAGTTATTTCTCATACTTGGAATTCCGTAAGCGTTTGGGCAGTACTCGTGCTCCAAACTCGAGGCCGCGCTCTGGGCATGCTCCGCGTCCTCCTGTCGAATCCGTCAGTCGGTCCCTATCCTCGATCTAGATTCGCCGGACCCCAGCCCTCGCCATCTCCATCGGCACCCATCCCCCCCGGTAGGGGAGCACCCCGGTGAGCGTGCTCGCGAGCTCGCCCGAGCCCCGGCTCTCATTGACAACCGCGGCACAAACCGGTCCCAGATGGCGCAGCTCGTGACATCCTAGCCCACGACTACGGAAGCTTGCTGGCAAATCGCATGTTGCTCGACGAAGATGAACCATTCGAACAGCTGCTTGAGCAATGTGCCAAAATCGAAGCACGAGCGAATCGGCCTGAACACGATGCAGACAGCTCTTCCTGAACTCACCCTGGTCGGGAGCTCCTTATCCCGGCGCCGCCACCTCTTCGAACGAGAACCCGTCACGCCGGCGCCTGGCATGAACCGCCCCGCCTGCATTGGAAGCCTCGACGCGATCGAGGACGAACGGCTCGTTCCGGACGGCATCGCTGTCGATTTCGTCATCCAGTCGATTCGATTCCAGCACATCCCCTCTCGATTCGATCATCGGCCGGCTCACTGCACTACGGGTGGACATTCCGCCGAAGGCGGACCAGGAACATCGCTCTCCGCCCTCTCTTCAACTCCAGCCGATCGTGAAGACCAAGACCAGCGCTATGACGCTAACTGAGGCTCAGACCCGTCAACGCTACATCGACGCCCAGCTCGCCGAAGCGGGCTGGGGGCGTGATCAACGCTCGGTCCTCCAGGAGTTCGCGCTTGGACCCCGCGAAGACGGGTCGCGCACGCGCAGTCACTACCGCGGATTCGTCGATTACGTGCTGGTCGGCGCGCATCACAAGCCTCTGGCTCTCGTCGAAGCGAAACGCACGAGCCGGGATCCTCTGGCCGGTAAACGGCAGGCAGCGGACTATGCCGATCAGATCGCCAAGAAGTTCGGTATCGACCCGTTTGTCTTTCTCGCCAACGGCCAAGAGATTCTTTTCTGGGACCGCGATCGCTATCCGCCACGACCCGTAAGCGGCTTTTTTGCGCGAGAGGATCTCGAACGGTTGCTGCACCAAAGGCGCTACGCCACCGCCTTGGCGCAAGTCCAACTCAATCCTGCAATTGCCGGCCGGCCCTACCAATCCGAGGCGATCCGGCGCCTCACCGAAGCCATCGATGCGGCCCGGCGCAGATTCCTGCTGGTGATGGCCACCGGAACCGGAAAGACCCGCACCGCAATCTCATTGATGGACGTCCTGTTCCGCGCGCGTCGCGCGCAACGCGTTCTGTTCCTGGCCGATCGAAGGGAGCTGGTTCGCCACGGCGGGCAGCACCTCGATACCGCCGTCCCGATTGCGAATGCGGGTATAGGCGCAATGGCGCAGCACCGTCTCTTCCAGCGCTACGCGCGCCGCATCGTTATGCGCCTGCTCGATCTCCGATCGCAGCTCGGGACCGGCGACAGCCCACAAGGCCGAGACGCTCTTGTCAGCGCTGAAGGTCATGTCGAGACCCGCCGAGCGCCGCTCGCTTCCCGCGTTTTGTGTGAGCTTGGCCCCGGTGTTCGGTGCGAAGCCGCTATACAGCCGATGGAAGTCGCTGCTGTCGACCTTGCCGCCGTCCGCGAGTCCGAAGAGGGCATGCGGATTGAACCAGACGCCATCCGGTTCTTCTCCCGCTGTGTAGTATTCGTTGGGATGACGGAAGGAGCGCTGGCTCTCAAGGTAATACGCCGCTGAGGCTGCCTGGGCTAAAGTGGCTACCATGACGCCAGCTCGGTAACGATGTTGCCGGATACGCTTCGGAACAGGATGTCGAACACGACCTTGCGATTGCAGAAGGCGATCGCGGCGATCTCCCTGGGCAATGTGAAGACGACATGGAAATAGGGCACCGGCAGGATGTCGGCTGCGCGCGCCTCCCTCCAGCGGTTTGCGGCGAGGCCCTGGCATGACGGGCAGTGGCGGTTGCGGCAGGAGTTGTAGAGGGGATGCTCGCGCCCGCAGCCGTCGCAGCGGTACATGTGGCCACCGAGCGCGGCGGTGCGGCATGCCTCGATCGCGGCCATGACCTTGAGCCGTCCGGCGTCGAGCCGCCCGGCCAGGCGGCGCCGGTAAGCGCCGCCGGTGCGGCGGAAGATCTCCGCCACGCCGGCGCGCTCGCGCTCCACGGCGGTTCAGCTGCGGAGCACCGAGAAGCCCGAGATGGGGTGGTCGAGGCCCTCGAACATCTTGCCGGTGGCGCGGGCGTAGCCGCGGGTCGTGTCGGCACTGCGATGCCCGAGCACGTCTCGAATCACATCCATACTGCCGCCGCGCTCATGAAGATGGGTCGCGGTCGAATGACGCAGCGAGTGGAAGGTGTGACAGGGCTCGATGCCGGCCCGCTCTCGCGCCTTCTTGAAGGCCAGGTGCAGGGCCCCCATGCGGATGGGCTGATCGGGCGAGGCACCGTAGAATAGCCAGCTTGCCGGCGTACCCACGCGCCCGAACAACAGTGCATGACGTCACCAGGAAGGGACAAGTCCTAGATGGCTAACTGCGCGGAGCGCCTTCGTTCAACGACGAGTGGGCCGTCTCAAGGAGATACATGACACTGGAATCCATCGCTCAGACGAGCGACAATCTCACACTCCTGCCCACCGTGGCAGCGCCTGAGCGTCCCGGCCCTACCCGCCGGATTACCGCGTAGGACGCCAGGTCTTACACCACGTGCCGGGACACGATCCGCCTCCCGATGGCAAGGACCGATTTGGTGCTCTGGACACATTGATCGAGCGTGTGGTGCGCGAGCGCGCCCGCTTCATCGAGGACTATGACGATTACGTCGACCAGGCCCGCCTCGACCTCGGCCGGATGTTCCGCCTGGAAGACTATCCCGGCACAGAGACGCTTCAGGGCAAGTTCGCCAGCATCGTTCCGGTCCCCGACGCGCGCCACTTCATTGCCGATCTGGCCCCAGGGCGAGACCGAGCGCGTCAAGCGGGATATCGAGCAACAGGTCCGGGCCCGTCTCAACGATGCTCAGCGCGATCTCTACCGGCGCCTCGGCGAGGCGGCCGAGCGTGTCGGCGAACGCTTGCGCGAGGACGAGAACAGCAAACCGCTGGTGTTCCGCGACAGCCTGATCGAGAACATCAGGGAACTTGTGGATGTGGTGCCCCGTCTCAACATCTTCGCCGACGACGATCTCGCCATGCTGTGCCGCGCCGTTATCGCCGAGGAGACACGTAATCTTGCCGGCCTCGGCGCTGAACGTGACGCCGTCGAGCGCAACGACCGGCGGCCCGTACGCCTTTCGTATGCCGGCGGCCGTCAGGATCGCTTGCGCCAACTGTTGTTATCTGCTCCTGGTTGGGCGGGCGGCCGTCTCGCGGATGTATTTGTTGACCAACACCGCCACCAATAGAATTCCGCCGACAAAGAAGAAGAACCAGGTGTCTCTTATCTCGGTATAGAAGAAGCCCTGGCTGACCATGCCGAACATCAAGGCCCCGAAGAAAGTGCCGATCGGCGATCCGTAGCCCCCGGTAATCGCCGCGCCGCCGATCACGGCGGCGGTCACTGCCTCGAATTCCTTGAACCTCCCCTCGGCGACGTCAGCTTGATCGACGAGGACCATCGTGAGAACCGCGACAAGCATCGCCGACATCGCGGTCATGACATAAAGCGTTATCTTCACGGCGGAAACCGGAACGCCCATTTTCAGGGCCGCCTCGCGATCGCCGCCGGAGGCATAAATCCAGTTGCCGAAACGCGTGTTCTCCAGAACATGGGCTGCCACAAGCGTCAAGCCAATCCACCACACGAGTGAGACGTTTAGGCCCCAAAGTTTGCCGGCAAAAAGTGGGAACAGCACGTCGTCACGGACGGCCGACCGCACTTGAAAGATATAGGAGGTATCGACCACGATCAGAGCGATCGCCAGTCCGGCGCCTCTGATCATGAACATCATTGCGAGCGTGACCAGAAACGATGGGATGCCGAGCCGAACGACAACGAACCCGTTGACCAGGCCGACCAAAGCCGCCAAGGCGCCTCCGGTCAGCAAGCCCGCCCAGAGCGGCCCATCGAGGAACACAATCGTGAAGGCTCCGGCCATGCCCGTGGCCCCGACCATCACGCCGACCGACAGATCAAACTCGCCGGCAATGAGCAAAAGCGTCACCGGGACCGCGATGATGCCGACCGATGCCGCAACCTCCAAATAGTTCCGCGTTCCGGAGAAAGAGAGGAAACCGGCGTCGCCGGCGAGGCTGCCAAAAAAAACGAACACAAGGACAGTCCCGGCGACCGCGGTGAGTTCCGGCCTCAGTATCAACGCGCGGAGCCAAACCCGCGATCTGTCCATAGAAACCGCGCTCCGTTGAGACGTCCCTGGGCTAGCGAATTCCACCGGGCCTAGTCTCGTTCGTGGGTTGATACACTGTCGCAGCAACGATTGCCGACAGGCTCGCGTATCGCGAGCCTGTCGGCGGAAAACGATAAAGTGCTGCTAGCGAAAGTTCTGAGCCGAAAGCTCGATGATCTGCTGGGCGTTCTCTGGAGTGACAATGCCGGGACCGGTAGGAATGAAATCGGTCCCCGGCGTGATACCATACCGTAGGTAGTGAATCAGGAACACGGCCGGCAGATAGCCCTGATGGTACTGCTGGTAATCCAGCGCGAAGTCGAGCTTTCCGTCGACCAGCCCCCTAACCACGGGACCGTCGAGAGCGATGGTCCCGAAATGCATGCTCTTACCACGCTCGCCGAGCCGTTCCCTGGCTATGAGCATTCCCGGCGCACAGCATCCGCCGGTCGAGAAGATGCTGTCGATCGTCTCATCCTTTTCGAGCGTCGCCATCATGGCGTTGACTAACTTCGGCGTGTCGAAGAGGACTGTCTCCGGCACCTCGACCAACGTCGTTTTCCCGGGCTGGAAGCCCTCGATGAATCCCGCCACCCGGTTATCGATATCGGGGATACCGGGGGCAGTCGTGGCGATCAGCGCGTGCTTGGCGCCGGTCTTCTTCATCTGTTCTCCGCCGATGAGGCCGTTGTTCCGTTCATCCATTCCGACGAATGTGAGCGCCCCGGTGGCTTTCTGCTGGCCGAATCCGGAATTGGCCAGAACAACGGGAATGCCCATGTCGACAGCCTGCTTGATGCTGGCGTTCATGGCTTCCGGTCGTGGATTGGCGACGATGATGCCAGCCGGCTCGGCGGCAATGGCGTTTTCGACCGCGATCCTGTAGTCGAATGCCGATGCGTATCCCTTGGGCCCCGGCGCCCGGTAGATCGCCTTGAAGCCCAAGTCTTCGCCGGCTTGCTCGAACCCTTTCATAATGGGCTGCCAGAACTTTTCGGACGCCGAATTTCCCAAGAAGATAACGAGCAGCTTCTCCTCCTGGCTCATTGCCGCGGGCGACAGGGCTGTTCCGACGAGCCCGACAGCCAGCAGCGCCGCCCCTAGAGACGCCGTCCAGCGGCGCCAAAAATGTTGGCTATAACCGATTGATGGAATCTTCATTTCATCCCCCTCACTATTTTGGGCTTGCCTGTTCTGGCCGACGAGGCGGCGACCAGCGTCAACACCACTCCATTATATAATTTTAGGAGTATCGTGGCGGCAAGGCAAGGGGATTAAGCCGGGATTGTCGCTAACACACGATATGACCGGTCTATGTAACAGATGATCTGTCCGGTTTTAGATTTCCTCCAAATCTGGAGGAATCGGATGCGCCGGACGGAGCAGTTGCAGGGACTGAGATTGATGAAGTTCGAGGATGTCTACGGACGTTGTTATCGGGGTGATTTGAGCCAGGCCGAGGCCTCGGAGATCCTGGGCATGTCGGAGCGGACGTTCCGGCGCTGGCGGGAGCGCTATGAGGCCGAGGGTGCCGAGGGTTTGTACGACCGGCGCCTTGGGCGGGTCTCGGCGCGCTGCGCGCCGGTGGACGAGGTGATGCGGGTGCTGGAGCTGTTCGAGACGCGCTACCCGGACTTCACGGCCAAGCACTTCCACGAGAAGCTGGTCTGCGCATGGCTTCGGGCTGAGCTACAACTGGCTTCGCCTGAGCTTGCAGGCGCACGGCAAGATCAAGCCGGCGCCCAGGCGCGGGGCGCACCGCCGGAAGCGGCCGCGCCGACCGGTGGTAGGGATGATGCTGCACCAGGACGGCTCGAGCCACGAGTGGGTTGCGGGCCAGTGGTGGGATCTGATCGTGACCATGGACGATGTGACATCGGAGGTCTATTCGGGCTTCTTCGTTGCCGAGGAGGGCACGATGAGCACGTTCCGCGGGCTCGGCGAGGTGATCGCCGAAAACGGGCTGTTCTGCTCGCTCTACGCCGATCGGGCCTCGCACTACTGGCACACGCCCGAGGCAGGCGGCGGTGTGGACAAGGACAACCCGACCCAGGTCGGCCGGGCCTTGGCGCAGCTCGGCATCGAGTTGATCGCGGCCTATTCGCCGCAGGCCCGGGGCCGCTCGGAGCGCATGTTCGGGACCTTGCAGAAGCGCCTGCCCCAGGAGCTGCGCCTCGCCGGGATCGCCACCATGGCCGAGGCCAATCGCTTTCTCGAGGAGCTCTTCTGGCCGGCGCACAACGCCCGCTTCGCCCGCCCGGCCGCGGACACCGGCTCGGCCTTCGTGGCTTTTGCCGGCACGCTCGAGGACATCCTCTGCGCCCAGGAGGACCGCGTCGTCGCGGGCGACAACACCGTGCGCTACAAGAACCGCACGCTGCAGATCCCGGCCGATCGCCACCGCCACCACTACGTCAAGGCGCAGGTCCGGGTGCACGAATATCCCGACGGCCACCTGGCCGTCTTCCACGGACCCAGGTGTCTGGCGCGCTACCGCGCCGACGGCGAAACCATCGACGACGACAGGCTCCAGGCCGCGTGACCCGCTTCGACGCGACCGAGCCAAACCACCACAACAGAAGCGGTCAATTCATATGGTACATAAAGCGGTCAACTCAGTTTGTTATCGACAGGGGATTAAGCCGGGATTCCCCATATGGAACCCTCCCAGCCCGTTGAGTGTGATTCGAAACCGCTCGACGTGCAATTCGCCATCGAATGACGGCCATCTTCGCGCATCCGGATGATTGTGGACTGACTGGCGGCGTTGGTGGCGCGGAATGGCAGTTTTTGCCGGCGATCCGGGCGCACCGATCCTGTCGGCGGCGACGCGAAGGAACGGGGTGCCGTCGCTCATGCCGGGGCTGGCGGCGGTCTGAGCCGGTCGATACGGCGCAGGATGTCGGCGAACAGGTCACGAGGAATGACAACCTCGGCCATCTGGAACGTAACGTAGCGCCCGTGGCGCACGATCTTCGCTCCGATCTTGATGACTTCTCCCTTTGCTTCCGGTCACACCAGATGTTGATCGTCCTTCTACGTTCCAGGCTCGGTCTTCGGACCGTGCCGGGCGATGTGCGGGAGCTTTTGGACTTGGGGAAGTTGGTTTCGATTGCTGTCAGGCAGGCTGGAGGACCGGTATTCGGCTCCAATTGAAGCGGATCGGAGGGCGGGCGGTGGCTGGCGCCCGGCCTGCCAGGGTCAGACGCGTTGTCCGACGATGTCGCGGTAGTCGGCGGGTCGGAGGCGCGTGCCGATGCCGAGCAGGGTGTCGAAGGCCGTTGCGGTGTGGCGGCGGCGGTTCCAGCGGAACACGAACTCGTCGAGATAGCGGCGCAGATGGGCGCGGCGCAGGCCATGGAAGGTTCCGAGCGCCCAGCGCTTCAGGTTCGAGAACACACGATGGATCCAGATCAGCACCCCTGAACGCGTTGCCACGACGAGTGCGCCGAACGTCACGCTGATATTCGACGTTGAGCTGCTCACGGTACGCTAGCGCGGGGCCGGTGCGGCTCGAAAATTCGCCGCGGTCACGCCGATCGTTGCTCGCGCCACAGGGATGTGTCTAGATGCGTCGACGTGCGTGGGCCACGGCGGTCGCCGAGCGTGGCGCAAAGCCGGTGTGGCATGCCTGGAGGCTCCAGTGTGGTGAACGCCGGCAGCGTGGATCGGGCCTTTGGGTGGCGCCGAGGCACGTCGCCGCCGGGACGCGACCCAATCGGAGGAGAGGACAAAATGAGCACCGACGCCGAGTCCCTGGACCAGCTGTTCAAGAGCTACACGGTCGACTGGTACCGCTGCCCGATCGATCGGCCGACACTGCGCGGGCTGGCGCAAAGGAGCGACGGCCAGGGGCTGTTTCAGGCGCTCGGCCACCTGGTGTTGGCGGCGGTAACGGCGGCGCTGACCTTTGTTTTCTTCGAGCGGCAGATGTGGTTGGGTTTCGCCGTGGCGCTGTTCGCCCACGGCACCGTTTCCTCACACTACATCTTCGCCTGCCATGAGCTCGGCCACGGCACCGTGTTCAAGACGCGGTGGCTGAACGCCGCGTTTCTGCGCCTCTACGGCGTGCTCACCTGGTGGAATTTCCATGAATACGCGATGAGCCACACCTACCACCACACCTACACGCTGCATCCGCGCGCCGATAAGGAAGTCGTGCTGCCGAAGCCGCCGTCGTTGGCACCGCTCTATCTCTTGCAGCTGTTCACGTTCAACGTCACCGGCGGCTTCGAGTCGCGCGGGGCGAGGAACATCATCGGCGGCATCATCAAGACGGCGTTCGGACGCTACACGGTGCTCAGCACGCCGGGCTGGCTCGAGGCGCTGTACGCCAACCAGCCCGCGGCGCGGCGGCGCGCCGTCACCTGGGCCCGCGTCGTGCTGCTGATCCACGTCGCCGTGGCCGCGGTATCGTTCGCCTACGGCCTGTGGATCGTGCCGGTCCTGTTCAGCCTGGCGCCGGCGATCGCGAACTGGTGGCGCTATTTCGTCGCCGTGCCGATGCATTGCGGTCTGCGCGACAACGTGCCGGATTTCCGCAAGTGCGTGCGCACGAACACCCTCGATCCGTTGTCGGAGTTCCTCTACTGGCGCATGAATTGGCACCTTGAACACCACATGTTCGCGGGCATCCCATGCTACCGACTGAAGGCCCTGCATCGCGCCGTGGCGCATGACATGCCGACGCCGCGGACGCTCGTCGGGGCCTGGCGGGAGATGCGCGAGACCTGGCGTCGACAGCAGGAAGATCCAGGCTATCAGTTCGACACGCCGGTGCCCACGCCGGCCGATGGTGCGTCGGCGGCACAGGAACCCGAAGCCGCCTCCATAGGCGACTTGGCGCCAAGGGAGCTGTCGAACGCCGCCGTTCGCGGGGGCCAGGCGCATTAGCACGAAACGCCGGCGCTTTTGCGGGGCGCTTGGCGTCGGTCGCCCGATGGGGGATCAGATTCGCTTCACCCATCGGGTGCGCCATGACAGAGCCCCTACGGACGCTACAAGGTATTGACGGCGATTTTCGCCGGAATACAAGGAAAAGTCGGTTACCCGGCTGTTGGAGCCGGGTGCGACGCATAGCAGGTTGGCTACCGAGTTCGGCGTCACACCAACGCAGTTGAACCTATATCGCCCGGGTGCTGACCGAGACCGCACGCATGGCGCGGATCATGAACACGCGGGTGGTGCTCGTCGGCATTCAGCCCGAGGTGGCGATCACCCTATTGGACATGGGATTGGAGCTCTCGGGCATCGACGCGGCGATGGACATCGAGCACGGGCTCGCGGTGTTGGGCTATCGGCTGAGCACCATCGACCGGCGCAACGGAACCGATCGCCGCGGGGGCCGCAGCTACGATTCCAATCAGGAGGCCGACGATGGACGGCCAGCCCACCGAGACCATTGATCCGAGATTCCCCATTTGGACACCTTATCGGCGAGTTGATCGTGAATCGGAACCGCTCGCATTGCAACTGGCTTGCGTCCTGCGGCCGCCTGTAATCCGATTCCATCGGATGGAGGGACAATTGTCGGGGGTGGCGGGGCAAACGGACTCTTCGGCTGCATACCATTCGGCTGCATACCAGATGCACCGATGTCGATGGCAAACGAAAACTGGACATTTCTGGCAATCGAAAATTGAACACTTTGGGCGTGGGGGCGTACCCCCAAGCGGGTGTTGGGCTCGGTGGAGCTGTGGGTAACTGGCTTGGCGACGCGACCGCCGACGAGTCTGGCGGCGACAAGCCAGTTATCCACAGCGGGCGGGCGGCACGGTTGCCGTTTTGGCCGGCGACCACTACGCGGCCCTCTTGCGGCGCCGATCCGAGCCGGCCTGCAGCAGGTTCTGATGATCGCGCATCCTGTAACTGTTCCCGCGGATGTTGACGATATGGCAATGGTGGACCAGACGGTCGATGAGAGCGGCCGCCATCACTTCGTCGCCGAGCACGCCGCCCCAGTCCTCGAAGCCCTTGTTCGACGTCAGAACCGTCGACGCCTTCTCGTGCCGGGCGTTGATGAGCTGGAAGAAGAGCACGGCGCCGTCCTGGTTGACCGGGAGGTAGCCGATCTCGTCGACCACCAGGAGCGCGGGATGGGTGAGCACGCGCAGCCTGCGCGACAGGTTGCCGGCGGCCTTGGCCTCGGCGAGGGACTCGATCAGCCCCGCGAGCGTGCCGTAATAGACGCGGCGTCCGGACTGCGCCGCAGCGATGGCCAGGCTTATGGCCAGGTGAGTCTTGCCCACGCCGGGTGGGCCGAGCAGGATCACGTTCTCGCGTCGATCGAGGAAGCCGAGCTCGTGCAGGCTCTCGATCTGCTCGCGCTTGATGCTGGGCTGGAAGGCGAAGTCGAACTGCTCCAGCGTCTTGACCGCGGGCAGCCGCGACGAGCGCATCGCGGTCTGGAGTCGGCGGTTGTTGCGCAGCACGATCTGGGCGTTCAGGAGCTGCTCGATGGCCTCGGCCGCCGAGATCGTGCCGCCGTCGGCCTCCGAGAGGATGCCGTCCACGGCCTCCAGCGCGCCGGGCATCTTCAGGTCTGCCAGCATCGCCCGCAGCCGGTCGCGCCGTGTCGGCGCCGGGGCCTTCATTGCAGCGCCTCCGCATAGACCTTGAGCGGTCGCCGCTCGACCTCCACGGTTGCCGCAAGGCGCCGCGGCGCTGGCTCCGGGGTCTGGCGGATGCCGAGGCGCCGGTAGGGGCAGTTGGCCAGGGGGAGAAGCACTGCCCGCTCGTCACGCTCGAAGCGCTCGACAGGGGGCTCTCCGATCGTGGCGTGCCGGCGAACGTTGGCCGTGCCCTCCAGCCAGCGCGCGGCCTGCTCGTTGAGATCGTTGTCGTTCGCGAACTCCCGCCCGTAGAAGAAGCTCTCGCGGATGTAGCGGATCGGGCGTTCGACCTTACCCTTGGTCCGGGCCCGGTAGGGACGGCAGGAGCGGGGAAGGAACCCCCAGTGCGCGGCAAAGCGCAGGAACTCCGTGTTGAGCACCAGGCCGCCGCCGGCGGCGCGGTCATCGGACAGCACGACGGCGCGCATCTGGTCGAACAGCAGCTCGTCGGGAACTCCGCCGAACGTCTCGAAGGCGCTCTCCAGCCCTTCCATCAGGATCGGCATCGTCTGACGCGGGAAGAAGCGCAGCCAAAGCAGCCGGGAGTAGCCGAGCACGACCACCAGCGCATGGCGCCGGCCCCAGGGAAGCGTGAACGTGCCGAAGTCCACCTGGCCCTGCCGGCCCGCCGGCGTCTCGAACCGGACCACCGGCTCGACCGGCTCGCACGGCCGGGCAACCCGCACGTAGTTCCGCACGCTCTCGTAGCAGCCCGGATAGCCCGCGGCGCGGACCTCGTCGAACAGCCGCTTCGCCGACAGCTTCGGAAACTCCTCGAGGCGCGCGTCGATGATCGCCTTGTAGGGATCCAGTTTGTGAGCCACCGGAGGGCGCGGCGAATACCCCCTCGGACCGGCGAGCAGATCCCGCTCCAGTTGGCCCGACTTCACCCAATGGTGGATCGTCGTGCGACTCACCCCGAAGCGACTCGCCAGCTCCGCCTTCGAGACGCCCTGGTCGAGATAGTGCTTGAGCAACATCCTGGTCTCCCATCCGTGCATCCGCGCCCCGCATCCAGCTCTGTTGGAAAAGCCCACAGAGCGGGACGGGAACGCCGGAATCGACAAGCCAAAACTGTTCAGTTTTGGATTGCCACGAATGTCAGATTTACGAATGCCACCAACATCGCCATCTGTCGGCCTTGGAAGATCGGCTCTACAGTGACATCGGCGTCACCGCCGGTGATGCCTACCGCGAATCTCGCAAGCCCTTCTGGCGCGGCTAGGAGCGTGCGCTGCAGAAAGGTCCGCGCGGCAAAGTTGATAGCGGACGGGTTGTGGGTGGATTTGCGCAGGGGGAAGTATGATCCGATACGCCAGTTGCGTATGGGAACTCCAGATGCCGACCACGTTTCGTGCCTACCAGCCGGACCAACCCTTGCTTTTGCCGCTGGACTTGCAGGAGTGGGTTCCCCCAGGGCACCTGGCTCATCACGTCAGCGATGTGGTCGATGCACTGGACTTGACGGCGTTCTATGCGCCCAACGAGGGGGACGGTCGACGCAACGCCCCCTACGAGCCGTCGATGATGGTCAAGGTGCTGATCTATGCCTACGCGACGGGCACATTCTCCTCGCGCGCGGTGGCGAGGAAGCTGGAGGAGGAAGTAGCGTTTCGGATGCTCGCGGCGGGCAACTTCCCGCAACATCGCACGGTATGTGAGTTCCGACGCCGACATCTGGCGGAGTTCAGCGAGCTGTTTGTGGGGGTGGTGCA
This sequence comes from Alphaproteobacteria bacterium, assembly GCA_965219135.1. GTDB lineage: Bacteria > Pseudomonadota > Alphaproteobacteria > VGEJ01 > VGEJ01 > CAYUNL01. The sequence goes on from CBDCMV010000003.1 coordinate 2,861,986, forward strand.
GGTGGCGCGCGAGATGGGACTGGCGCGGTTCGGCAAGCTCTCGGTCGACGGGACGAAGGTGCGAGCGAACGCGAGCAAGCGCAAGGCGATGAGCTATGAGCGGATGGGCAAAGAGGCGGCTCGCTTGCAGGCGGAGATCGAGGCGCTTCTGACGAAGGCGGGGATGGTGGACGCCGAAGAAGACGAGCGTTGGGGCGAGGATTTCCGGGGCGACGAGTTGCCCGAGGAGTTGCAACGCAGGGAGAAGCGCCTGGCGGCGATCCAGGCAGCCAAAGCGCGTTTGGAGGCGGCGCAACGCGGGCGCGACGATGAGCGCGGGCGCGAGCCTGGGCAGGACCGCAATCCCCGGGGCGGGCGGCCCTACAAGCGGGCCTACGGCGAGCCCGAGCCGAAGGCGCAGAGCAATTTCACCGATCCCGAGAGCCAGATCATGAAGACCAGCAGCGAGGGATTCCAGCAGTGCTCCAACGCGCAGATGGCGGTCGATGGGGAGCACCAGATCATCGTCGCGACTCAGGTGGGGCCACAGGCCAGCGACCAGGGTCAGCTGGTGGGGATGCTCGACGAGATCAACGAGACGTTTGGGGTCGAGCCTGCGGTGGTACTGGCCGATGCGGGCTACTGCAACGAGCCGGATCTGTTGGAGCTGGAAGATCGCGGCATCGACGCGCACGTAGCGCTGGGGCGTGAAGGCAAGTCCCAGGTGGCGGTCGACCCGGCCCGGCTCCCTGCCACGCACCGCATGGGTGAGAAACTGGCGAGCCCCGCGGGCAAAGCCCGGTACGCGCAACGCAAGTGGCTTTCGGAGGCGCCGAACGGGTGGATCAAGGAGGTGCTCGGATTCCGACGATTCAGCCTGCGAGGCTTGGCGAAGGTGCGCGGCGAGTGGGACCTCGTGTGCTTGGCGTTGAACATCAAGCGGATGGGGACGGTGGCCACGTGCTGAGGCAGGTGCTGGCCTGCCAACGCACTTGCTCCGGGGCGCGCAGTGCCCATCGACCGCGTATGAAACGCGAATCTCTTCCGTTCCGGCCTTCCGGTCCGGGCTTTCCATCCCAGAGTCGGGCGGGCCAGATGTCCACACTCGGGCCAAAATCCAACCTCTCCGGCGGCCGCGCGCCAATCGCCCAACATCAAAACTTCTACGGCGCACGCTCCTAGGGGCGGATGGCTCCGCTTGGAAGGTCAGCCCTGGCGGGCCTTGAAGCGGCGGCGCATCTTGTTGATGACGTAGATACGGCCGCGGCGGCGCACGACACGGCAGTCGCGGTGGCGCCGCTTGGCCGATTTGAGAGAGTGTCGGACCTTCATGGGCGGCGCACGATAGGGATGGGCGGCCGGGGTGTCAATCGGCCGCGAGCCCCACTTGCTACCACACCGTGTAGCCGGCGTCGGCGACGAGCACCGCCCCGGTCATCAGGCTCGCCGCCTCGGAGGCGAGGAACAGCACCGCCGAGGCGACCTCGTGGGGCTGACCGACGCGGCCCATCGGCGAGTGCGCGAGCCATACCGCCAGGCGCCCAGGTTCGTTCATGGCCTTGCGGGTCATCGGCGTCTCGATGAAGGTGGGGGCGACGGCGTTGACGCGAATCCCCTTGGCCGCCCACTCGCCGGCGAGCGAGCGGGTCAGCATGTGCACGCCCGCCTTCGAGGCGCAGTAGGGCGCTTCCAGGTCGGGCCGGTTGGCGACCAGCCCCGACATCGAGCCGATGTTGACGATGCTGCCGCGGCCCTGGTCGAGCATGATCGCGCCGAAGGCGCGGCAGCACCAGAAGAGGCCGGTGAGGTTCACCTCGAGGACGCGGCGCCAGTCCTCGTCCGCGACCTCCGCCGCCGGGGAACCGCGGCTGATGCCGGCGCAGTTGACCAGGATATCGACGCACCCGCCGCCGTGGGCGGCCAGCGACCGCGCGCAGCGCTCGACGCCGCTGCTGTCGGTTACGTCCAGCTTGGCGAACCGCGCGGCGCGCCCGGCGTCGCGAAGTTCGTGGGCGGCGTTCTGGCCCGCGGCCTCGTCGGCATCGGCGATGACGACCTCGGCGCCGCACTCGGCCAGCGCCGCGGCCGAAGCGAGGCCGATGCCGCCGGCGCCGCCGGTGACGACCGCCACGCGGCCTTTGAGATGGTACTTCTCAAGATACATGCCATTCCTCCAGCGGCGGCGCTATGATGCCGGTCTAGCGCGGCAGGGTCATGCCCGCAAGAGGCTGGGGGAAGACGATGGGTTTGACGGTCAACGATGCGCTGGCGACGCGCATGTCCGATACCGAACTCGAGCCGTGGCGCGCGGTGCCGCCGGCGGTGATTAGCGATGAGCTCAATCGAACCGGCGCCATGGCCGCTGCCATCGCGCCGCTCGCGCCGGGAATGGCCTTCGCCGGCCAGGCGCTGACCGTGCAGACCATGGTCGGCGACAACGCCCCGCTTCACTACGGCCTGGCCACGGCGTGGCCCGGCGCGGCCATCGTGGTTGACGCTCGAGGCCACATCGATACGGCGGTGTGGGGCGGTATCCTGACTTACGCCGCGGTGAAGCGGGGTGTGGCCGCGGTGATCGTCGACGGCGCCGTGCGCGACGTGGCCGAGCTCCGCGAATCGGGGATCGCGGTATTCGCGCGCGGGGCGGTACCCGGCGGGCCCCACAAGGGATGGGGCGGCGCGGTGAACGTGCCGATCCAGTGCGGTGGCGTCGCGGTCAACCCCGGCGACCTGGTGGTCGGCGACGACGACGGAATCGTGGTGGTCGCGGCGGCGCAGATGCCCGGCCTCTACGACCGCTGCACTGCGCGGATCGCCAAGGAACGCGAGATCATCAAGCGAATCGACGCCGGCGCGACGACGGTGGAGCTCCAGGGTTTGCCGCCGCCCGAGGAATTCGGCCCATGATCCGCGGGATTCTCGGACTCGCCCCGGCGCTTTTGGTCGCCACGGGGCTGGCCGCGGGCGAGTACGACGAGGCCATGCCCAATCCCTCGCTCTCGCCCGAAGAGGTAGTGCGGATTCAGGTGGGCGCGCTTGGCGACAACGACAATCCGTCGCCGGACGCCGGCATCGAAACCAGCTTCCGCTTCGCTTCGCCCGCCAACAAGGTGATGACCGGACCGATCGAGCGTTTCAAGGTCATGGTCCACGGCCCCCATTACGAGCCCATGGTGAACCACCGCTCGGCAAGCTTCGAGAACATCGTGATCGACGGCGACAACGCCTCGATCGACGTGATCTTGCTGACCAAGGACGACACCATTCTCGGTTATCGATTCACGCTTTCGCGCCAGCTCGGGGGCGGCTGCCCGGGCTGCTGGATGACCGACAGCGTCGCGCCGTTCACGGTCGAGATGAGTTAGGCGCGGCGTCGCCGGCGCGGACGCGGCGACGGTGGCGGAAGACCTGAGATTGGTGACATGACTGCGCTCCTCCCAAGTTGGTGCGTGGTTTTTCCTGTTCTCTACCCCGAACCGTAGGCGCGCGCGCATAGCGCGTCAAGCGCACCCGGACGGCTCCGGTGGCGGACACGGTTCTGGGGCGGCCAACATGAGGTTACTATGAGCCGATCGAGGGTTTCGCTAGCATGGAGGCGGAGATGGCGGCGGAGACGGCGAAGGTTTTGGTGATCGGCTCGGCGGGGCAGATCGGCTCCGATCTGGTGCCGGCGCTGCGCGCCCGCCATGGCGCCGAGAGCGTGATCGCCGGCTGCCACAAGGCTCAGCCCGTGGCCGCGGTCGGCGAGGGCGGACCCTCGGAGTTCTTCGATGCCACCGATTCCGCCGCCTTGGGCGCCGTGGTGGAGCGTCACGACATCTCGGCGATTTACCATCTGGCGGCGATCATGTCGGGCGAGGGCGAGCAGAACCCCGAGCTCGCGTGGCATGTCAACATGGCCAGCCTCAAGAACGTGCTCGACGTGGGCGTGGCCTACACCATGACGCAAGTTTTCTTCCCGAGCTCCATCGCGGTGTTCGGCCCGACCACCCCGCAAAAGCAGACGCCGCAACGAACGGTCTTGGAACCGACGACGATCTACGGCGTCACCAAACTCGCGGGCGAGAACCTGTGCCACTACTACGCGCTGCGCTACGGGCTTGACGTGCGCAGCCTGCGCTATCCCGGTTTGGTGACCTACAAGACCTTCTCCGGCGGCGGCACCACCGACTACGCGGTCGAGATCTTCATCGAGGCGGTGAAAGCGGGCCGCTACACCTGCTTCGTCGAGCCGCAAACCACGCTCCCGCTGATGTACATGGACGATGCGGTCAAGGCGGCGCTGACCCTGATGGCGGCGCCCGCCAAGCGGATCACGGTGCGCACCAGCTACAACCTGGGCGCGCTCAGCTTCACCGCCGCCGAGCTCGCGGCCGAGGTCACCGCGCGGGTCGCGGGTTTCACCTGCGAGTATGCGCCCGACTTTCGCCAGGCGATCGCCGATTCATGGCCCGATTCGGTCGACGATTCGACCGCGCGGAGCGACTGGGACTGGTCGCCCGATGTTGACCTGCCGAGCTTGGTCGAGGTCATGCTACGCGGCGTCCGCGAGACGTACGCTCCGGCCTAGGACGAACCCTCCCGCATCGCGCACCACGCGCGTATCACGGCCTCGAGCGCCGGGCGCTGCAACTCGACGTCACCGGAATCGGCGAAATACATGTACCTGACGGTGCCGCCGCCGCCGACCAGCCCGGGATTTTCGCCCGGAATCTCGGCGCCGCGATGAAACATCAGGCTCACCTTCTTCTTGGTGTTGGGGTTGATGCTGGCGATGTTGCCGTCGAAGGTGAAGGTCGGACTTTTCCACTTGATGCACTCCTCGACCCGCTTGTCGGCGCCGAGGATGATCTCGCGGACCCGAACGATGGCGTCCTTCAGCGGATGATCTACCTCGTCCATCCACTGCTCGACCACGGCGCTCTTCCCCACGGTCAAACGCCCGAGGGTGGTGTCGTCGAGTGACTCTCGTAGCCCTCTTCGCCATCCGATCTACCGCGCGGTCCGGACAGGCCGCTCGCGTGCTGGCACGCCGCTGCAGCGGCACCCATGCCGACCAGCGCCGCGGCGCGCGCCAAGACCTGGCGCCGATCCAGCACTTTCTCCAAACTGCTTTCCATGGCCCTAAGCGTATCAGATCAAGCGGGCATCGCCGAGGCTCGCTCTCTGTCGATAACAAACTGAGTTGACCGCTTTATGTACCATATGAATTGACCGTTTCTGTTGTGGTGGTTTGGCTCGGTCGCGTCGAAGCGGGTCACGCGGCCTGGAGCCTGTCGTCGTCGATGGTTTCGCCGTCGGCGCGGTAGCGCGCCAGACACCTGGGTCCGTGGAAGACGGCCAGGTGGCCGTCGGGATATTCGTGCACCCGGACCTGCGCCTTGACGTAGTGGTGGCGGTGGCGATCGGCCGGGATCTGCAGCGTGCGGTTCTTGTAGCGCACGGTGTTGTCGCCCGCGACGACGCGGTCCTCCTGGGCGCAGAGGATGTCCTCGAGCGTGCCGGCAAAAGCCACGAAGGCCGAGCCGGTGTCCGCGGCCGGGCGGGCGAAGCGGGTTGTGCGCCGGCCAGAAGAGCTCCTCGAGAAAGCGATTGGCCTCGGCCATGGTGGCGATCCCGGCGAGGCGCAGCTCCTGGGGCAGGCGCTTCTGCAAGGTCCCGAACATGCGCTCCGAGCGGCCCCGGGCCTGCGGCGAATAGGCCGCGATCAACTCGATGCCGAGCTGCGCCAAGGCCCGGCCGACCTGGGTCGGGTTGTCCTTGTCCACACCGCCGCCTGCCTCGGGCGTGTGCCAGTAGTGCGAGGCCCGATCGGCGTAGAGCGAGCAGAACAGCCCGTTTTCGGCGATCACCTCGCCGAGCCCGCGGAACGTGCTCATCGTGCCCTCCTCGGCAACGAAGAAGCCCGAATAGACCTCCGATGTCGCATCGTCCATGGTCACGATCAGATCCCACCACTGGCCCGCAACCCACTCGTGGCTCGAGCCGTCCTGGTGCAGCATCATCCCTACCACCGGTCGGCGCGGCCGCTTCCGGCGGTGCGCCCCGCGCCTGGGCGCCGGCTTGATCTTGCCGTGCGCCTGCAAGCTCAGGCGAAGCCAGTTGTAGCTCAGCCCGAAGCCATGCGCAGACCAGCTTCTCGTGGAAGTGCTTGGCCGTGAAGTCCGGGTAGCGCGTCTCGAACAGCTCCAGCACCCGCATCACCTCGTCCACCGGCGCGCAGCGCGCCGAGACCCGCCCAAGGCGCCGGTCGTACAAACCCTCGGCACCCTCGGCCTCATAGCGCTCCCGCCAGCGCCGGAACGTCCGCTCCGACATGCCCAGGATCTCCGAGGCCTCGGCCTGGCTCAAATCACCCCGATAACAACGTCCGTAGACATCCTCGAACTTCATCAAATCTCAGTCCCTGCAACTGCTCCGTCCGGCGCATCCGATTCCTCCAGATTTGGAGGAAATCTAAAACCGGACAGATCATCTGTTACATAGACCGGTCATATCGTGTGTTAGCGACACGCCGAGGCTCGCTCTCTGGTGTTTCGGCGACCGGGTGGTAGACTAGAGTGGAATGATCGGACGTTGCGAATGGGGTGAGACGCTATGGATCGTGTTCTCGCGATCGGTGTGATCGTGGCGGCGCTGGTGTTCGCCGGGACGCAGGCGATGGGGCGCGAGCACTTGCGGTGCGAGAGCGAAGTGGCGGACCGGCTTGCGGAGCTGAACGTCGCCGAGGCGGACATTGCCGGGATCAGCACGATACCCAAGTACGTCGCGCGCGCGCAATTCGGGCTGCCCCGCGTCAGCAAAGATTTCAATGGGGTAACCGCCTGGGGGAATCTCGATTCCTGCAAGGGCTCGGTGGTCATCGATTTGAACCGGCGTTGCCGCATCAATCAGAGCTGGACCAAGGGCGAGTGCCGGGTCGACGGGATCAAGAGCTTCTGAGCGGCGATCAGAGACCGTAGAAGTGAGCGGCGGTGCCGCCGAGCACGGCATCGCGGGCGGCCTCATCCTGCGTGGCCAGGGCGCGCTGGGTTGCCTCCCACCAGACACTGTAGCCGCCGCCCAGCGTCACCGGCGGCCAGTCGCTGCCCCACATCAGGCGTTCGGGCCCAAAGCACGCGAACAGGTGCTCGATGTAGGGCGCGAGCGTGTCCGAGGTCCAGTCCGGCGCGGCCTCGGTAATCAGGCCGGAAAACTTGCAAAAGGCGCCGGTCTCGGCGGCGACCGCCGCGATGTCGGCCGCCCAGTCGTCGAAGGCGCCATCGCGAATCCGCGGTTTGGCGGCGTGATCGATGACGACGGCAAGGTCGGGATGGTGCCGCATGATCGTCAACAGGTTCTTCAGATGCCGGGGATAGATATGCGCATCGAAGGGCAAGCCATGTTCCACCAGCGTGCGTAAAGCCGGCGTCAGACCCTCGTGCAGCATCCAGTTCTCGTCGGGGATATCCTGATTCATCCGCCGGACGCCGCAAGCCTTGGGCCGCGCCGCCAACGCGGCGATCGCGCGCGGCGCCTCGCCCGCCTCCATGTCCACCCAGCCGACGACGCCGGCCACCATGTCGGTGGCCGCCGCGAGATCGAGAATGAAGTCCGTCTCGGCCGCGGTGTTCGCCACCTGCACCAGTACGGTGTGGTGGATGCCGGCCGCCTCGAGATGGGGCTCTAGGTCCTCGGGCATGAAGTCGCGCAACAGCGGCTCGAGGTCCGCGCTCAACCAGTCATAATCGCCGCGTTGGCGGCGCCAGAAATGCTGGTGGCTGTCGATTCTGCGGGCGCCGCTCACATGCGTTCGCGTTCGTTTGTTACCATGCGTACCCCGGGGCCAACGGGCTTGCCGGGCAGGACGGTAACGCCTTGAAGTTGCCCGATTCTCTCGGGCCCGGCGTGGTGGGCGCGGCTGGGATTGAACCAGCGACCTCTACGATTTCAACGCGAGGGCGCTATTCGGTAAGCCGTTGTTCCACAAGGAACATCCTAACCACGCTCGTCTGGCTTGCCCAGCGATTGCCACATTAGACCATCGCCAGCGGCGTCAGCCCTTCACGCAGACGATCTGCTTGAGCGTGTGGACGACCTCCACGAGGTCGGTCTGTGCCGCCATCACGGCGTCGATGTCCTTGTAAGCGCCGGGCGTTTCATCCAACACGCCCTCATCCTTGCGGCATTCGACGCCAGCGGTGGCGGCCTCATGATCCTCGACGCTGAAGCGGCTCTTCGCCTCGCCCCGAGACATCACTCGCCCGGCACCATGCGAACATGAGTGGAAGCTCTCTGCGGTTGCCCTTGCCGCGGACGATGAATGAGCGTTCGCCCATCGACCCCGGAATGATCCCCATGTCACCGTCCCGCGCCCGGACAGCGCCCTTGCGAGTCACGAGCACGTTCTTGCCGAAATGGTTCTCCCATTGGACGTAGTTGTGGTGGCAGTTCACCGCCCCGTCATCGTCAACCGTGAACTCCTTCACGGATGAAGTGAGGGCATCCAGGGTAGCCAGCATCATGATCTCGCGGTTCGCGTAGGCGAACTCTTGCGCCCACCCGACCGCATCAATGTAGTCGTCAAACAGGTCCGACCCCTGGGGGAGATAGGCGAGATCGGCGTCGGGCAGGTTAATGTGCCAGCGGCGCATCTCTTCCTTAGCGCGCGCGATGAAGTAGGTGCCGATCCGATTTTCACACCCTCGGGAGCCTGAGTGGAGCATGACCCAAACTTGGTCGTCCTCGTCGAGACAGACTTCGATGAAGTGGTTGCCGGTACCGAGCGTGCCTAGTGGATCAACTCTAACAAAAGATTCCCATGGCTTGCACGATGTGCGAGTCTCTTGGAATGCGAAACGGTATCCATGTGAACGTTAGTTTCGCCGCGCGTACTCGTCTTGAGGCGGTTGTTGCGGACCGCACCTCTAAGAATTCTCCTTTTTCGGGCGTCGTCGATTTAGAATCGGGTTGCCGATTTGTTGATAGCGGGAGGCGTGGTTGATGGGTCAGATGGGGTTTTTCGATCTTGGGAACCGGTATTCCGGTCTTGACGCCAAGAACGAGCCGCTTTTGAAGATCGACGGGGTGGTTCCGTGGGAAGACTTGCGCGCGCGTCTTGAGGCGGTGTGGCGGCGTGCGGACAAGGCGCGTAAATCGCGGGCGGGACGCAAGCCGTGGGATGCGATTGTGATGTTCAAGACGATCATTCTGTGCGCGCTCTACAATCTCTCGGATGACCAAGTTGAGCATCAGATCCGTGACCGCCTGTCGTTCATGCGATTTCTGGGGTTGGGTCTGGAGGGCCGGGTTCCCGACGCCAAGACGGTGTGGCTGTACCGCGAACAGTTAACGCAAGCTGGCGTGATCGAGGCCTTATTCGAGACGTTCGATGGCTACCTGAAGGATCAGGGCTATCTGGCGATGGGCGGCCAGATCATCGACGCCTCGATTGTGGCGGTACCCAAACAGCGCAACAGCCGCGAGGAGAACGCGCGGATAAAGGCGGGCGAGACGCCGGCAGGCTGGGAGGACAAGCCGGCAAAGCGGCGCCAAAAGGATGTCGAGGCGCGGTGGACTAAGAAGCACGGCAAGAGCCATTACGGTTACAAGAACCATGTCAACGTGGACCGTCGGCACAAGCTGGTGCGGCGCTATCATGTGAGCGACGCGGCGGAGCACGACAGCCAAGTCCTCGACGATATCCTGGATGGGGACAACACGGCTTTGGGTGTGTGGGCGGACAGCGCTTACCGCTCGGCGGAGATCGAGGCGGTGCTGAAGGAGAAGGGGTTGCGGAGCCGGATCCATCGCAAGGGCCGCCGCAACAAGCCGCTGAGCGAGCGCGAGAAGCAGGGCAACAAGACCCGTTCGTCGGTTCGGGTCCGCGTCGAGCATGTCTTCGGGGCCCAGAGCAACGACATGGGCGGGACGCTGGTGCGTAGTGTCGGGCTGGTGCGGGCGAAGGCGCGGATCGGGTTGAAGAACCTCGCCTACAACATGCGCCGCCTGGTCCAACTGGAGCGTCTCGCGGCGGCCGTGTGACGATACTCGGAGAAGGAGACCGCCTGGGGACGGTCTTGTGGCGGAAATAACTCAATTGGAGCGTGGAAGACCCCGAAAATCTCGGCTCCGGCATGGCTGGAGCTGGTGACAGCCTGGTTAAACAATATCCTCCGACAACTCACCAATTCTTAGAGGTGCCCTGAAGTTGTTTTGCGCGCCGGCCTTCGGGTGCTTGTCGGTGATAGTGTTGTAGCGGTCCTGAAGGCGGTCCCAGGCCTTTCCGGCGTTGCCGGGGATGGTTTCGCCCCACGCCCCTCGGTCGCCTGCCCCGCCGTGGCTAGTTCGCCCGTGCGGGACAGCCGCCTCTACCGACGATCGCAACCCCGAGAGATTGTCGGGAAGATCGCTCGCCGTCAGGTTGGTCCGGCGGGCGATCATGCCGCAACCGATATCGACTCCCACAGCTGCCGGAACGACCGCGCCGCTGGTCGCTATGACCGTGCCCACGGTAGCGCCCATGCCCCAATGCGCGTCCGGCATGACGGCGACGTGCTTGTGAATGAACGGGAGCCCGGCGACGTTGCGGACCTGCGCCATCGCGCTTTCCTCAACCGGCACCCCGCGCGTCCACATCTTGATTCCGGCGCGCGCGCCCGCCACGTAATTGTAGGCTTGGTCCGCCATTTCCTACCTCCTACCATTAGGGTGGCGCTGTGCCCACTCGCGTGCGTGCCAGAATCCGACGTGCCGGAACATGCGCCGAACGGCCTTGCCCAGATTTTGCCGGCTTTCCCAGTCATTTTGGGGCAGATTCAGCCCGTTAAGTACCGTAAATGCTCGAAGGGGTCGCTCCCCGAACGACCCGGAATCGGCCCCACACCGTTGAAACCCGCGGAACTCGGTGGTGGGCGCGGCTGGGATTGAACCAGCGACCCCTACGATGTCAACGTAGTGCTCTTCCGCTGAGCTACGCGCCCGCGCCGAGGCGTGGTTTTTAGCGTCCGCCGGGGGCGAGCGCAAGGGCGCCGCCGCGGGCCGGCCGACCGTTCTTGGCTTCAGCGGGGCGGACAAGAACATATGCGTGTTATTGGTGGATATTAATGGACATAAAACATAAACAAATCACGAAGTAGAGTGAGTTTCCTTGACGACGCCGGAGCGCCTTCCTAGATTCGTCGGTGCTTGCGGCGCGTGAAGCCGGCCGCCAAAGGCCGGTGCTAGCTGCCTAAGATCGAGGGACACGACATGAGCACCGTAACCGTCACCGACGCTTCTTTCGAGAGCGACGTGCTGAAGGCGCAAGGGCCCGTCCTGGTCGATTATTGGGCCGAGTGGTGCGCGCCCTGCAAAGACATCGCGCCGCATCTCGCCGAGATCGCCGAGGAGATGAACGGGCGGCTGACGGTCGCCAAGTTCAACATCGACGAAAACCCCGTAACCCCCACCAAGTTCGGCGTGCGTGGCATCCCGACGCTGATGGTGTTCGTGGATGGCGAGGTCGCCGGTACCAAGGTCGGCGCGCTGCCCAAGGGCAAGCTCCTGGAGTGGATCGACTCGGTCCTCGACCCGCCCGAGGCCGCCGCCTAGGGCGTCGGGCGGGCTTTCAACCCGCCGCTACAGCCGCGTGAGATTGGCGGCCAAGGTTTGGCCGGCAAGGTAAAGCGAGCCACAAATCAGTACCCGCGGCGCCCTCGCTGACGTGGCCGCGACCGCGGCCAACGCCGCTTCTAGCGATGGCGCCGCCCGTGTCGCGATGCCGCTGGCCGTCGCAGCGTCGGCCAGGGCCTTGGCACTCACGGCCGCGGGCTCGCCGGGGACCGTAAGCGTGAGCGCCGCCTCCGTGTGAGGCGCCAGGGGGCGGAGAAATTCCCCCGCGTCCTTGGTGTCGAGCATGCCGACTACAAGATGGAGGGGTGCGCCATTATCGCATTCCGCGCACCACCCGGCGAGCGCAACGCCGGCGGCGGGGTTGTGGCCGCCGTCCACCCAGAGCTCGGCGCCGCTCGGCAACAGGTCGCGCAAGAAGCCAGAATCGAGACGCTGCAGACGGCCCGGCCAGTGCACCGCGTCGAGGCCCTCCGCCATGTGCGAGGGCTCGATGGCATACTCCTCGAGCGCCGCGGCGCAGGCGACGGCGGCCGCCGCGTTCTCCACCTGATGGGGTCCCGCCAGCGCCGGGCGGGGCAGCGCCAGGATCTGCTCGCCCAGGCGCACCGCCAGGCCGGCCGCGTTGTCGCGTACGCTCCAACCGTGCGCCCACGGGCCGCGGCGGCGGTAGCGCACGAGCGGTGCACCGACCCGCGCGGCACGCCGGGTGATCACCCGCGCCGCCGCGGCGGCCTGCGGGCCGATCACGGCTGGGACGCCGGGCTTGAGGATCGCCGCCTTCTCGGCGGCCACGAGCGGTAGCGTCTCGCCGAGGTAGAACGCATGATCGAGCGAGATCGGCGTAATGGCCGAGAGCCGAGGTTGGGCGAGGACGTTGGTGGCATCGAGGCGGCCGCCGAGACCGACCTCGAGGAGCACGATGTCGGCGGGCTCGCGGGCGAAGGCCAAGAGCGCGGCGGCGGTGGTGATCTCGAAAAATGTGATCGGCTCGGCGCCGTTCGCCTCTTCGCACTCCTCGAGGAGGGCGACCAGCCGGTCCTCGGCGATCAGGCCGTCCACCCCTCGAATGCGCTCGGCGAAGCGCAGCAGATGTGGCGAGGTGTACGCCTGGACGCGGTGCCCGGCGGCCTCGAGGATGGCGCGCAGGAAGGCGATCAGCGAGCCCTTGCCGTTGGTGCCGGCGACGTGGACCACGGGAGCGAGCTGACGCTCGGGATGGCCGAGCCGCGCCAGGAGCCGATGGATGCGCCCGAGCGAGAGGTCGATGACCTTGGGGTGTAGCTTGCTTAGGCGGTCGAGGACGAGATCGGCGCTCAGGGCGGCGCTTCCTCTGCCCCTGCTGTGGTCTCGGCCGCGGGCTCCGGCGCCACCTCCTCGACCGCGCGGGGGTTGCGCAGAAGGTCGGTGAGGCGGGCCAAAGTCGCGCGCAGCTCTTTGCGCGGCACCACCATGTCGATCATGCCGTGCTCCAAGAGGTACTCGGCGCGCTGAAAGCCTTCGGGAAGCTTCTCGCGGATGGTGTTCTCGATGACCCGGGGGCCGGCGAAACCGATCAAGGCGCGCGGCTCGGCGATGGCCACGTCGCCGAGCATAGCGAAGCTCGCGGTGACGCCGCCGGTGGTGGGATCGGTGAGCACGCTGATAAAGGGGAGGCCGGCCTCGCGTACCTCGTTGACGGCGACCGTCGTGCGCGGCATCTGCATGAGCGAGAGAATGCCCTCTTGCATACGCGCCCCGCCGGCCGAGGAGATGGTGATGAAGCTGGCCTCCTGCAAGATCGCGAGGCGCGCGCCGGTCACGACCATCTCGCCCATGGCAAGGCCCATCGAGCCGCCCATGAAGGCAAAATTCTGGCACACGATGACCGCGGGCATGCCGCCGAGCCGGCCATGTCCGACCGTGCCCGCCTCTTCCTCGCCGGTACTGGCGCGGGTCTCGCGCAGCCGCTCGGAGTAGCGCTTCTCGTCGCGGAACTTCAGCGGGTCGGTCACAACCTCGGGCAAGACGATGCGCTCGTAGGCGCCGCCGTCGAAAAGGAATTCGAAGCGCTCGGCGGGGCCGATGCGCATGTGGTGGTCGCAGTGCGGGCACACGTGGAGGTTGGCGAGAAGATCTCGGTGAAAGATGAGCTGCGAACACTCCGGACAATTCACCCATAGGTTCTCGGGCGTATCGCGTTTGCGGACCAGGGCCTGGATCTTGGGCCGGACGAAGCTGGTAAGCCAGCTCATGCAACCTCCTCCGCCGCGACCTCGACCCCACGCTTGAGCTCGCGCACGAATTCGAGCACCGCATCGACGAGCCCCGGCTGCGCCCGCCCCTCGGAGTCGAGGCCGGCGGCAATGCGGCCGACCAACGCCGAGCCGACGACCGCGGCGTCGGCCACCGCGGCGACCGCTTGGGTCTGCGCGGCGTCCTTGATGCCGAAGCCGACCGCGATGGGCAGATTGGTGTGGCGGCGCAACCGTTCGACCGCCGCCGCGACCTCGGCGATCTCGGGCGAGGCGGCGCCGGTGATGCCGGCGATCGAGACGTAGTAGACGAACCCGGCGGTGTTCGCGAGGACCGCGGGCAGACGCTTCTCGTCGGTCGTCGGGGCGGCCAGGCGGATAAAGTTGAGGCCGGCGTCGAGCGCCGGCCGGCACAGTTCATCGTCCTCTTCGGGCGGCAGGTCGACCACGATGACCCCGTCGACGCCGGCGGCAAGGGCGTCGGCGAGGAAGGCGTCCACGCCGTAGACGTAGATCGGATTGTAGTAGCCCATCAGGACCACCGGGGTCGCGTCGTCGCCCTGGCGGAACTCGGCCACCATGGCCAGCGTCTGGCGCATCGACGCGCCGCCCTTGAGCGCGCGCAGGCTGGCGGCCTGGATCGCCGGACCGTCGGCCATGGGATCGGTGAACGGCATCCCGAATTCGATCAGGTCGGCGCCGGCCGTGGGCAGGCCGCCGAGAATGGCGGCCGAGGTCGCGCGGTCGGGATCGCCGGCGGTGACGAACGTGATGAGCCCGGCGCGGCCGGCGGCGGCAAGCGCGGCGAACCGCCGCTCGATGCGTGAGGCGGTCACAAGCTCACGCCGAGCGCCTCGGCGACGGTGAAGATGTCCTTGTCGCCGCGCCCGCACATGTTCATCAAGACGAGGTGTTCCGGCGCAAGATCGGGGGCGATCTTGGCGACGTGCGCGAGCGCGTGCGCCGGCTCGAGCGCCGGGATAATGCCCTCGAGGCGGCTGCAAAGCTGGAATGCCGCCAACGCCTCGTCGTCCGTGGCGGCGACGTAGCTGACCCGCCCGGCATCGCGCAACCAGGCGTGCTCGGGGCCGATGCCGGGATAATCGAGGCCGGCCGAGATCGAATGCGCCTCTTGAATCTGTCCGTCGTCGTCTTGCAGGAGGTAGGTGCGGTTGCCGTGCAGGACTCCGGGCGCGCCGGCGCTCAACGAGGCCGCGTGGGCGCCGCTCTCGATGCCATACCCGGCCGCCTCGACGCCGATCAGAGACACTGCTGGCTCGTCAAGGAAGGCCGAGAACAGGCCGATCGCGTTAGAGCCGCCGCCAATGCAGGCGATCGCGGTATCGGGCAGGCGCCCCTCGGCCTCGAGCATCTGTTCCCTGGCCTCGGCCCCGATCACCGACTGAAAATCGCGAACCATCGCCGGATAGGGGTGCGGCCCGGCGACGGTGCCGATGATGTAGAAGGTATCGGCGACGTTGGTGACCCAATCGCGCAACGCCTCGTTCATCGCGTCCTTTAGCGTCCGCGATCCGGTGGCGACCGGCCGTACCTTGGCCCCCAGAAGCTTCATGCGGAAGACGTTGGGCCTTTGTCGCTCGATATCGACCTCGCCCATGTAGACCGTGCATGGAAGGTCGAACAGCGCCGCTACGGTGGCGGCGGCGACGCCGTGCTGGCCGGCCCCGGTTTCGGCGATGATGCGCGTCTTGCCCATGCGCCGGGCCAGGAGAATCTGGCCGATGCAGTTGTTGATCTTGTGAGCGCCGGTGTGGTTGAGCTCGTCGCGCTTGAAGTAGATCCTCGCCCCGCCGAAGTGCGCGGTGAGCCGGCTCGCCAGGTAGATCGGGCTCGGCCGTCCCACGTAGTGGCGGTTGTAGTACGCCATTTCCTTGGCGAAGGCGGGATCGGCGCGCGCCGCCTCGTAGGCTTCTTCGAGCTCGAGGATCAGCGGCATCAGCGTCTCGGCGACGTAGCGGCCGCCGTAGATGCCGAAATGCCCGTTCTCGTCGGGCCCGGCGGCGAAGCTAGTCGGGGTCGGCTTGGGCGACGCCATGGGGTTCGCCGTCATCGCGGTTCAGCAGTTCCCGACCGCGCTCAGGAAGGCGGCGATCAAATCCGGGTCCTTGTGCCCGCGGCGGTCCTCGACCCCCGAGGAAACGTCGACGGTTTCGGCGCTGGTCACCGCCACTGCCTCGGCCACGTTGGCCGCACTTAAGCCACCCGAGAGCATCCACGGACGCGAGAAACGCACGCCGCTCAACAGCTGCCAGTCGAATGCACGCGCGTTCCCGCCCGGCAGATCCGATTCGGCGGTTGCACGGGCATCGAACAATAGCCAATCGGCCGCCGCGTCGTAGGCACGGGCGCGGTCGAGGTCAGCGGCGGCAGCAACGGCGATCGCTTTCATCACGGGGCGTCCGTGGCGAGCACGAACGGCGCGCACGCGGTCGGGACTCTCGCTACCGTGCAATTGAAGCATGTCGAGCGGTACCCGCGCGAGCGCCCCGGCGATGGTCGTATCGTCGGCGTCGACGAACAGGCCGACGGTCGAGACCCGGCTGCCCAGGGCCAGGGCAATGTCTGCCGCCCGTTCCGGGGCGACGTCGCGGGGCGAGGGCGGGTAGAACACGAAGCCAACGAATCCGGCGCCGTTCGATGCCGCTGCCTCGGCCGCATCCACGGTATTGACGCCGCAAATCTTGGCGCGAACACTCATGCCGTCTCCTCGCCGCGATTCGGAAGGGCGCCGTTATACTCCGATTCCAGCGGCCGCGAAACGACGACCCATCGCCGGCCGACGGTCAGATCAGGCGCGCTCCGAGGTCGGCGCCGGGACCGACTTGAGCGACGCGCTATGAGATTCAAGCGACGCGCTGGCCATCTCGGCGCGGGCGCGAAACAATTCGCGCTCCAGCTGCCCAGCGCGCCGCCGAGTACGACGCGCCAAACGCCGGTGTTTCGCGCCCGAGAGCCACACCGCTGCGCCGCCAATGATCGTGCCAAGAAAGAGCCCGCCGATAATTATCGCGAACAACGGCAAGCCGAACGCGATCGGCAACGGCGCCAAACTCACCTCGACCCACTCTCGATTGGCCACGGCGAAGGCGGCGAATCCGATGGCGACGGCGATGGCCAGAACCCAGGAGGCGAGCCTCACGCCCCCCTCCGCTCACGTCTCGGTGCGGGGCTTGTCGCCGTTGAGACCCTCTCGCAGCTCCTTGCCGGCCTTGAAAAAGGGGACATGCTTGTCGCCGACGTGTACCGAGGCGCCGGTGCGCGGGTTGCGCGCAAGACGTGCTGCGCGGTGTTTTATCGAGAAGGCGCCGAAACCCCGGAGCTCGACGCGGTCGCCGCTCGCCAGGGCGCTGGAGATCTCTTCAAAAATCGTCGAAACGATGCGTTCGATGTCGCGCTGATAGAGGTGCGGGTTACGCTCGGCGAGCCGCAAAATCAGTTCCGATTTGACCATGCCACGCTCGCTATCAGTCCCGCCTAACCCCGCGCGCCACCGAACCAGCGATCGGCCACCGCCTCAGGGTGCCAAACCGGACGGCTGCCGTCAAGCATAAGTGCTTCTGAAAGAATGATTTTTTGGCTGTGGCGTTCCCCCGTCCCGCCATTTGCGGCCAGGCGACGTCGCGGCTCAGGCCTCTGACTTCTTGGGTTCAGACTTTTTCTTGTCCGGAGCCTTCTTTTTGGCGGTGGTCGCCTTGGCGCTGGCGCCGCTCGCGGCCTTGGTCTTGGCCTTCTCCTTGGCCGCGCTCTTGCGTTTTGGCGTTGGCGGTGATTTTTCGCTCGCCTTTGGTGTCGGCTTCCCTGCCGGGGCGGCCGCCCCGTCGTCGGCCGCGGCAGCGGCGCCAGCAACCTCGGCCGTCGACTCGGCGGTGGCCTCGTCCGGCACTTCGGGCGCGGCTTCGGCCTGGGTCGGTGTCTCGTCCGGAACCTCGGGCGCGGCCTCGGCCTGGGTCGGTGTCTCCTCCGGCGCCTCGGGCGCGGCCTCGGCCTGGGTCGGTGTCTCCTCCGGCGCCTCGGACGCGGCCTCGGCCTCGGTCGGCGTCTCCTCCGGCACTTCGGTCGGGGTCTCGTCCGGCGCCTCGGGCGCGGCCTCGGCCTGGGTCGGTGTCTCCTCCGCAACCTCGGGCGCGGCCTCGGCTGGGGCCGGATCCTCGTCGGTCACCGGGGGTTCGCCCTCGGCAGCATCGCGAGCCGCTTGGCTGCGACTTATGGCTGCGCCGAGGATGTCGCCAAGGCTGGCCCCGGAATCCGACGAGCCATATTGCGCCATTGCCTCTTTCTCATCTGCGATCTCGAGCGATTTGATGGACAGCGTGACGCGGCGGGCGTCGCGATCGATGCTGCTGATTCTGGCGTCCACGCGCTCGCCGACCGCGAATCGGTCGGTGCGTTGTTCCGAGCGGTCGCGCCCGAGATCCGAGCGGCGGATGAATCCGGTGGCGCCGTTCGAAAGCACGACTTCGATCCCGCTGTCTTTGACGGCGGTGACGGTGCAGGTGACCCGGGCGCCGCGCTTGATGTCGTCTGCGGCCATTGGGTCGTCGGTGAGTTCCTTGATGCCGAGACTGATCCGCTCGCGCTCGACGCTCACGTCGAGGACCTTGGCCTTGACGGTATTGCCCTTCTTGAATTCGGCAATCGCCTCGTCGCCGGGCCGCTCCCAGCTGAGATCGGATAGGTGCACCATTCCGTCGACCTCCTCATCGAGGCCGACGAACAGGCCGAATTCGGTGATGCTCTTGATTTTCCCCTCGATCACCGAGCCCGGCGGATACTTCTCGAGGAAGCTTTCCCACGGGTTCTCCAGGCACTGCTTCAAGCCCAGGCTGATGCGGCGTTTTACCGGATCGACGTCGAGCACCATGACTTCGACCTGCTGACTGGTCGAAATGATCTTGCCGGGATGAACATTCTTCTTGGTCCAGCTCATCTCCGAGACGTGGACCAGGCCCTCGACCCCGGCCTCCAGCTCGACGAAGGCGCCGTAGTCGGTGATGTTGGTGACCCGGCCGGTGAGTTTGGCGTCGACCGGGTATTTCGCGGCCACCCCGTCCCAAGGGTCGGCCTCGAGCTGCTTGATGCCGAGCGAAATACGCTGCGTCTCCACGTTGACGCGAATCACCTGGACTTTGACGGTTTGGCCGATGCTGAGGATCTCGCTGGGGTGACCGACGCGCCGCCACGACATGTCGGTGACGTGCAGCAGGCCGTCGATGCCGCCAAGATCGACGAAGGCGCCATAATCGGTGATGTTCTTGACGACGCCGTCGTGAATCTGCCCTTCGGCCAGATTGGCGACGACATCGGCGCGGGCCTCGGCGCGGGCCTCTTCGAGCACCGCGCGGCGCGAGACCACGATGTTGCCGCGGCGGCGATCCATCTTGAGAATCTGGAAGGGTTCTTTCGAACCCATGAGCGGCCCGATCTCGCGCACCGGCCGGACGTCGACTTGGCTTCCGGGGAGGAAGGCGACAGCGCCCGAGAGGTCGACCGTAAAGCCGCCCTTGACGCGGCCGAAGATGACCCCCTCGACCCGCTCGCCATCGTTGAAGGCTTGTTCAAGCTTGGTCCAGGCCTCCTCGCGGCGCGCCCGCTCGCGGCTCAGAATCGATTCGCCGGATTTGCTTTCCATGCGCTCGAGGTAGACCTCGACGGTGTCCCCGATCTTGAGTTCGGCGGCGCGGCCGGGCGCGGCGAACTCGCGTAGCGGCACCCGACCCTCGGCCTTGAGCCCCACGTCGATCAGCGCGACATCGTTCTCGATGGCGATGACGGTACCGGGCACCACCGTGCCCTCGAGGTTCTTTTCGGTGCCATAGGCGCCGTCCAGCAACTCGGCGAAGTTCTCGTCGGTCGGCGGCATGGCGGGGTCGACGTCCTGGGATTCGGGGTTTGTCGTCTCGTCGCTCACGGCATTCTCCCTAACGGTTGTACGCGGTGGGCCGCCCGAGGCGTCGGTAAACGAAGGCCTCAGCGGCGGCGAAGGCGGAGTCTATATCCAAATCGGTGGTATCGAGCAAGTGAGCGTCCGGCGCCTTTCTTGCCGGGGCCGGGCCGCGGCTGAGGTCGAGCGCATCGCGGGCGCGCATGGCGGCAAGCACTTGTGCCTCATCGGCGTCACCGCCGCCGTCCCTGATCTGCGCGGTGCGGCGTCGGGCGCGGACCTCGAGGCTGGCTTCGACGAACAACTTGGCCTGGGCCTCGGGGCAGACGACGGTGCCGATGTCGCGGCCGTCGAGGACCGCGCCCCGGCCGCCGGGCGGGTTGGCCGCGAAGTCCCGCTGAAACGCCAGCAAAGCCTCGCGCACCGACGGGATCACCGCGAAGCGCGAGGCGGCCGCGCCCACGACCTCGTCGCGCAACCGCGGATCGTCGAAGTCGGCGCTCTGCAGCGTCCGGGCCGCGGCGACCGCCGTCTCGGGATCGTCGGGATCGCCGCCCCCGCC
This sequence comes from Alphaproteobacteria bacterium, assembly GCA_965219135.1. Lineage (GTDB taxonomy): Bacteria > Pseudomonadota > Alphaproteobacteria > VGEJ01 > VGEJ01 > CAYUNL01. The sequence goes on from CBDCMV010000003.1 coordinate 2,882,252, forward strand.
AAGCACCCGGAGTGCGACGGCGCGGTAGAGCGCGCCGGTATCGAGATAGTCGAATCCGAAGCGCGCGGCGAGACGGCGGCCGAGCGTTCCCTTGCCCGACGCCGCCAGCCCGTCGATGGCGACGATCACGCCGGGCGCGCCGTCTTGATGTTCGCGCCGAGCGTCGCGAACAAGGCGGCGAACCGCGGAAAGCTGGTCGCAATGGCCGCGCCGTCATCGATGCGGACGGGCTTCTCCGCCGCCAGACCGAGCACCAGAAAGGCCATGGCGATGCGGTGGTCTTGCGCGACCGCGATGGTGCCGCCGCCGGCCGGGCGGCCGCCCGCCCCGCCGACGATCATACCCGCCGCGGTTTCCTCGGCCGCGATGCCGCAGGCGCGGAGACCGCGGACGATCGCGGCAAGGCGGTCGCTTTCCTTGACCCGAAGCTCGGCCAGGCCGTCCATCTCGGTCTCGCCCTCGGCGCACGCGGCCGCCACCGCCAGGATCGGATACTCGTCGATCATCGAGGCGGCGCGCGCCGCGGGCACGGTGATGCCGCGCAGCGAAGCCGCCCGCACGACCACGTCCGCGACCTCCTCGCCGCACACCTTGCGCGGGTTGTCGAGGTGCAGCTCGGCACCCATCTCACTCAAGCACGCGAACAGGCCGGTGCGCAGCGGGTTGACGCCGACGTTTCGAATGGTCACTGCCGATCCTGGCACCACCAGCGCCGCCGCGGCCACAAAGGCGGCGGACGAGGGGTCGCCGGCAATGGCGATCGCGCTTGCCTCCAGCTCGGGCTGGCCTTCGAGCGCGATGCAGTGCTCGCCTCCGGGGCCGTCTGTGACGGCGACCTCGGCGCCGAAGCGCCCGAGCAGGCGTTCGGTGTGGTCGCGCGTGGGTACGGGCTCGATGACGGCAGTTGTCCCCGGGGTGTTGAGCCCCGCGAGCAAGACGGCGGATTTGACCTGGGCCGAGGGCACCGGGAGGCGGTAGCTAATCGGGATCGGGGCGGCCGTTCCTCTCACCGTGAGCGGCATGTAACGACCCTCACGCATGACCAGCCGGGCACCGATTCGTCGCAGGGGCTCGGCGACCCGGTCCATGGGGCGGGCGCTGAGCGACCGGTCGCCGGTGAAGTACGCGGTGAGATCGTGGCTCGCGGCCGCGCCGATCAGCAGCCGCGCCCCAGTGCCCGAGTTGCCCAGATCGAGGACGTCACGGGGTTCGCGAAGGCCACCCACGCCGCGGCCGTGGACACGACAACGCGTCGGCCCCTCGCGGACGATCTCGGCGCCCAAGGCCTCGATCGCGGCGGCGGTGCGGTGCACGTCCTCGGCATCGAGCAGCCCCTCGATCGAGGACTCGCCGACCGCGAGCGCCGCCAAGATGAGGGCTCGGTGCGAAATCGATTTGTCGCCCGGGACATCGGTGGCGCCGGACAGCGGCCCAGCGGGAGGAGCGATCAAGGCGCTGATGACAACCTGCGGTCGGCGTGATGGGTTGGGGAAATGCGCTTGATCGTGTGTACCACAACGCGCCCGGCGCCCGCCATAGCGGCGCCCACTGGCGCCGCCAACAAAACGCTTTGACAGGTTAGGGCGATCGTGGCATTGGGGACAATCCGGCGCACCGCAGCGGTTGGAGGACTGAGTGGCGAAACCCGCGTGGGGCCATAAGCATCGATGCGAATCGTGCGGAACGCGTTTCTACGACCTTATGCGCCAGCCCGCGGCATGTCCGCAGTGCGGCGCGGTGGCCGCGGTTGCGGAACCGAAACCGCGCCGACAGGCGCCCAAGCCAAAACGATCGGCGCCGCAATCGACACCGGCGGAGGGGGGGACCAAACTCGTCGAGATTGGGTCGAAAGATGACGCGGACGAGGATTCGGACGCGGTCGAGGATTCCGCCGAGCTCGGCGGTGACGAAGACGTGGGCGCGGTCCCTCCCGAGGACGTCGACGAACGAAGCCAAATCGGGTAGAACGCGCCGCACCCCGTGCGTCTTGAATCAAGCGCGGCCCAGCCTTAGGTTGCACCAACGCGGCGCAAGGCCGCGCCCGTGGGGCCGTAGCTCAGTTGGGAGAGCGCTTGAATGGCATTCAAGAGGTCGGCAGTTCGATTCTGCTCGGCTCCACCAATCTTTCAAGGGGTTGCGTAAGCGTGGCGTGAAAGAGCGCCTCGATAAGCCACGACGGAGCCACCACCGAGGCGACACGCGGAGCGGCGATCACGATGGGAACGACAAAAGCCACCCGCGAACAGTTTGTGATGCTGGACGATCGCGAGGTGAGACACGAGCCGAGCGGCGCCAAGTTTTGGGCCTACCGCTACGCCGACCCGAACGACACCAAGATCACCAGCGTCAATCGTGGGCAGTGCGGAGAGGTGCTCGGCAACGGCGAGGCGTATGATCTCGACGATGTCAAGGCGGTCGCGCTTGCGCTGCTCCGAGAGAGCGCGACCAAGAGAGTTCGTGGCTCCTCCGCCTGACGTGGCGGGAGATCGGTAGACTGAGCCGTCCGGAGCCTATCGCGTGGAGGTGAGAACTTGAAAAAGTCCGTATTCGTTGCGGCAACCGTTTTGTGTGCGCTGTACTTTTCCGTTGCCGCCCACGCCTTCGAGGTGACCTCGCCCGCGTTCGAAGATGGCGGAGCGCTGCCTGAGGTCTATGCCTGCGCCAAGCAGGGTGGAAAAGACCACTCGTGGGAGATCAACATCCGTGACGTTCCCGACGGTGCGGCTACGCTGGTAATTATCATGGATGATCCCGATGCGCAGTCGGTGGCTGGGAAGACCTGGGTGCACTGGAACGTAAGCAATATTCCTTCCGATACGGAATCACTCCCTTCTAAGAAACGGGGAAAGAAAATCGGATACGGAGATTTGGGAAACAACACCTCGAGAAAAAGAGCCTATCAGGGAATGTGCCCACCCAACGGAGAGCATCGGTACGTTCTGGCCGTGTATGCCCTGAACGCCGAGTTCGACAAACGAATCGATGATGGGTGTGGTGTCGCGGTACCCCGATTGAGACGGCGTTGGATTGCCCTCGATACATCCTCGTCGTCAAGACCCGGTTGCGCCGAACGCTCGGCCTCGATCACCGATTTTCAGCCGATCTCGCGCAGCGCGTTCTGGACACCCTTTTTAGTGAACCAATCGGCGGTTGATCGATTATCGCCCGCTACTCTCCAACCATTCTCGCGCGAGATGCTCGGATTCTTCGATCTCCTCTGGCGTCATGAGAGACATCATTAGGTTAATCGTGCTCTCCGCTGTAGCGAAAAGGGCGGCGTCAGCAGCAGCCCCGAATGCACTGTGTATCTCTTGCTGCGTCGCAGTACCATCAGCCACCTTGCGGGTAAGCTCAGCCTCGTCCCAGTCTGCTCCCTTCGCCCTCGGGACGGTGTCCTTTTGCAACATCGCGACGCTTAACCACATGTGCGCCTGGACCAAGTCTTGTGGAACTCCGTCCTCCCCGTTGAAGTACCGATTGCCGAGCCTGATCCGTATGATTGCGTCCCCCTGATCAGCAGCCTTTCGGTACCATCTCATCGCCTCCGCATGGTCCTGCGCTACCCCTCGACCCTTGCCGTACATGATCCCGAGGTTGAACTGGGCCTCGGCGTTCCCTTGGTCAGCTGCGCCGCGATACCATTTCACTGCCTCGGCAGAATCAGTTGGCACGCCTCTCGCGCCTTCGCTGAATATCTGGCCGAGCATTAGCTGGGCACCGACGTAGCCTTGCTCAGCGGCGCTCTGGATCCAACCTAGTCCTCGAAAAGAATGGGGTGAGTCAACGTCCCAAGACGGGCCCGGCGCAGAGTAGTCGCCGACGTAGGATATCGAACCAACGTAATACTGGGCCTCCGCATCGCCCGCCTCTGCGGCCTCAAGATACCACTTGACGGCCTCGCCAATATCCCTCGAGACACCCAGCCCTCTGTAATGAATATTGCCGATCGCGATCTGAGCTTTGGCGATGGCGTCGTTGTCGCCGAGTTCGATCGCCTCCGCCAGCACTGCGCGGGCGGTGGCAAGCATCTCCCCCGAATCGGCCCAAGCCGGCGCTGCAACTGCCACCGAGATCAGGGTGGCGAGAACGCTGCGCTGGATGGCGCACCTCATCGCCGTAACATACTGTGCAATGCGGGCAGACGCGTCGTCATCTGCGTTGGCGTCGACGAATGTACGCCCCCGATGTGGCGTTCTGCGATGCGGGCGGAGTGGAGGACCTCAATGCTGAGCCCGTGAAGGCAGGCCTGGCGATCGCGTGCCGCGCCTACTCAATGCTCTTTGTGGCGCTCGAGGAAAATGCCCGGGAAGCCGGTGTCGGCGCATGGGCCGGCGATTTCGTGGAGCCCTGGGACCTGGCGGAGCTCGGATCGGTGACCTCCGACCTCGACATATATCGCGCCGGCAAGCTGAGACGGCGGTGGATCGCCCTCAACAATAGGTGGCGCGGCCGCCGGAGAGGTCGAATACGGCGCCGCTCGAGAACGAACAGTCTTCCGAGCACAGCCACGCCACGAGAGTGGCAACCTCCGCGGCATCGCTGAACCGCCCGATGGGCAGACCGTCGTTGGTGGCGAGGAGGTCTTGGAAGCGTTCTGGGCGCATCTGCTTGAAGATGTCGGTGCGGATCGCGGCCGGAGTCACGCAATTGACGAGCACGCCGGACCTCACCGCTTCCTTGGCCAACGACTTGGTGAGGCCGATGACGCCGGCTTTGGCGGCGGCATAACCCGGATCGATGACGCTCCCCTCTTTGCCGGCGATCGAGGCGATGTTGACGATGCGCCCGTAGCGCCGCTGCAGCATCCCCGGCACCACCGACTTGCAGCAGATGAAGGTGCCGGTGAGGTCGACGCGTATGACGCGGTTCCAGTCCTCGAGGGTGCATTCCCAGGTGCTGACCGTGGGACCCAGGATGCCGGCGCTGTTGACGAGAATATCGATGCCGCCAAAGCGCTCGACGGTGCGGGCGAGCGCCGTTTCGACCGCGTCCACGTCGGACACGTCGGCGGTCGCAATGTCTACTCGGCCGCCGCCGTCACCCGCTCGCACTCCTCGAGGTAGCGCGGCAGGCCGCTGATATAGGGCGTAAAAACGCGCGGCTTGCCGGGGAGGTTGGCGCCGAGGTACCAGGAATTGCAGGTCGAGCGCAGGTGGCTCTCGGCCATTTGGCGGTTGCTGGCGACCCATTCGTCCTCGGCCTCGACCGTCGCTTCGATCCGCGTGGCACCCCGTCCGGCCATAAAGCCGACGCAATCGCCGATCCACTCCACGTGCTGCTCGACGCCGGGCACCATGTTGGCGAGCACCGACGGGCTTGCCGGGCCCGGTGATGGTGAACAGATTGGGGAAACCCAGATAGGTGCGCGGCCCCTCGGCCCACTTGTCGCGCAAGGCCTGGGGTCATGGCGTCGAAGCCGGTGGCGAATATGATGGCGTCGAAGGCATAGTCGCGGCCGTTCACGCGCAGGCCGGCCGCGGTGAGGGCCTCGATCGGCGTTGTCGAGACGTCGACCAGGGTCACGTTGTCTCGGTTGAAGGTCGCATAGTAGCCGGTATCGACGCATAGTCGCTTGCAGCCGATGACATCGCGCGGTGACAACAGCTCGGCGACCGCCGGTTCGTTCACGATCTCACGGATCTTGCCGCGCACGAACTCGGCCGCGGTGGCGTTGGCTTCGGCGTCGAGGAGGAGGTCCGCGAAGGAATCCATGAACGTGACGCCGCCAAAGGCCCAGCGTTCCTCATAGACACGCTGGCGCTCATCGGCGTCCACCTCCAGGGCCGCCACCTCGTTGGTGGGATAGTAGAGGCCGCCGCCCACGGTTCTGGCGAGGGCTCGCAGCGCCTTGTAGTTGTCCTTGATGTCGCGTACCTCGCGCGGGTCCAGCCGCGCGTTGTGCGCCGGTACCGAATAATTTGGGGAACGCTGGAAGACGTGCAGGTGCGCGGCCTGCTCCGCGATTAGCGGAATCGACTGGATCGCCGAAGAACCCGTGCCGATGATACCGACCCTCTGGCCGGTGAAGTCGACCTCGTGGTGCGGCCAGCGGCTCGTCAAGTAGATGGCGCCTTGGAAGCTCTCGGCGCCCGCGAAGTTAGGCAGGTTGATGGCCGACAGGCAGCCGGTCGCCATGATGCAAAAACTCGCCGAGGTTTCGGCGCCGTCGTCGGTCAGAATCGTCCAGCGCCCCGCCGCCTCGTCGAAGACCGCCGATTTCACGCGGGTGTTGAACTGGATGTCGCGACGAAGGTCGAAGCGGTCGGCGACGTGCTCGGCATACCGCAGGATCTCAGGCTGGGTGGCGTAGCGCTCGGTCCACTCCCACTCATGCTGCAAGTCATCGTCGAACTGGTAGGAATACTGCATGCTCTCGACGTCGCAGCGGGCTCCGGGGTAGCGGTTCCAGTACCAGGTGCCGCCGAGACCGCCCGCCGCCTCGACGATTCGTGCCGACAGACCCATGCCGCGCAGCCGGTGCAGCATGTAAAGGCCGCCGAATCCGGCGCCGACGATCACCCCGTCCAACTCGGGCGCCCGGGTCGTCACCGCGGCGGCTGGCGACAATTCACGGCGGTCGTTCTAGCCAACGCCGTACGCTGGTTCGCCCGCGAGCAGTTTCACTCGGCGGCGTGCCGGGCGCGGGTGGGCTCGAAGGCGTGCGGATAATGGGTCTTCGCGTGCCCCTCGGTGATGTAGCCGTCGGCCAGGTCGGCGAGGACCGCGTCGCGATCTCGCCGGTTCGGTGGACCGTAACCGCCGCCGCCGCCGGTGTGGAGTTCCAGCGTCGTTCCCTTGGGCAGTTCGAGGCGCGTCACCTTGCCGTGTCGCGTCGACGTGCCGTCCGGCAGGCGGCGGACGACCACGTTGGAACGGGCGGAGCCGCCCTCGGCGATCCCCCACGGCGGATTGCTGGTTCGTTCGACCGCACACGTCACGTACGAATCCTCCAGCATGTGGAAGTACATCTCAACCCCGAGGCCGCCGCGATGGGTACCCGGGCCGCAGGAATCCTGGGCCAGTTCGATCCTTTCGAGCAGCCACGGAAATTTTGCCTCCCACACCTCTGCCGGTGAAAAGCGTGTCGCGGTCTGGATGATGTGCATGAGACTGTTGCCCCCGTCGCTGCCGCGATGCGCCCCTTGGCCGCCGGGGTGCGGAGACCCGTCCGCCCACGGCTCTCCGGTTCCTTCGCGGACGCCCCACCAGATCAGGCCGCAGACATCGCCGTTGCTCGAGGCAGGGACCGCCTCGGGAATGACTTTGGAGAATGCGTTGTAGACCACTTCGACGGCCTGGATCGCAGGCCAGCCGCCAAGGTAACAGGGTGCCGGCGGCAGGGGATGAAACATCGAGCCGGGCCGGGTGATCACCTCGATCGGACGGAAGTGTCCTTCGTTCGGGGCCTCGCCCTGGCCGGCGAGCACGCTGATGGCGGTGCGGCTCGCCGAGACCGTGCCGGGAAGCGGGGAGTTGACCGGACCGGCCTGAGAATCCGGCACCGCGCCGTAGTCCAGGCGCACCGTCGAGCCGTCGACCTCGACGGCGATCTCGAAGGGGATCGGCTGATCATCGACTCCGTTGCTATCCATCGTGCCGCGCCCGACATAACGGCCGTCGGGGATTCGCTCAAAGTAGGCGCGAACCACCGACTCGCCGTAGTCGAACATGCGTTCGACGGAATTCATGAATGCGCCGTGCCCGAAGCGCTGAATCAAGGCGATCAGCCCTTCGGCGCCGAGGCGCACTCCGGTCACCTCGGCCAGGATGTCTCCCGCCACCGACTTCGGGACTCGGCAGTTGGCGAGGACCGTGCGGTAGATGTCTTCGACCCGCTCACCCCGCCGATAAAGCTTGACGCCTGGATATACCTTGCCTTCCTGAAACACATCGACGGTGTCGGTGCAGTAGGGATCCTTGGCCCCGATGTCCAGCCAGTGTCCCTTGATGGTTGGTGTAGCCGATCAGTTGCTTTTCATCGAGAAACACCGGCATGACGACCGCCGCATCCTGGGCGTGGGAGCCCGATCCGTAGGGCCAGGTGTAGAGCAAGACGTCGCCCGCTTCGAGCGCTTCCTCGCCGCCGGCGGCCGCCACCGCGGCCTCGACGCAGAAGCTCATGGTTCCCATGAACACGGGCATGCTCGGCGCCTGGGCGAGGAGTCGCGCGTCCCGGTCGTAGATCGCGACCGCAAAGTCCAAGACCTCGTAAATGACCGGAGAGAACGCCGTGCGGACGAGGGCCCGCTTCATCTGATTGGCGATCGAATTCAGCGAATGGCGCACGATCTCGGTGGTAATCGGGTCGGCGTCGACCACGCCGCGCGAGGCGCCGATTCCACATCGGTGAACGATTCGTTCCTGTCGTGCCATGGACCGCCACTCCGCCACGACCGCGCAAAGACTATCCCGCCGGTCCGGCCAAGGCCAGCGGCGTTTTTGCGCACACCGGCGATTCTCGAGCATCCGCGCCGACCAGACATCTCACCAGACATCTCACGATTGCGATGGCCCGCTCTTGGGCTTATCCTAATGGACCTTGCGCGATGCGCCAGGTATGCGGGAGACGGAGCGATGGCGGATACGACGATGGGTACGCGTGACGAGCGCGGCAACTGGGAGCCGACCTACCTCCGGGAGATGCCGGCGCCGATGGTGTGGCCGCCGCGGCTTCTGGGCACGCTGAAATGGTTGTTCGGGTGGCCAGGCTATTTGTGGCCGTGGAACACGCTGTGGCTGGGTATGGCGCTCGCCGCTTGGTTCTTCCTGACGCCGGCCCTATCGGCCATGCAGACGTTCGAGCTGTGGTGGATCGCGCTGATCCTCGCCCGCAATATCGGGCTGGCTCTGCTGTACTACGGCAGTCTGCATGTTTACTTCTACATGGCCAACGGCCAAGGGACGGATTTCAAGTACTCGACGCGCGGGCTGGCGAGAAAGAGCAAGATCCATCTGTTCGGCGACCAGGTGCGCGAGAATATGTTCGTGACGCTTGCGAGCGGCGTGACCATCTGGACGGCCTACGAGGTGGTGACCTGGTGGGCCTATGCCAACGGCCTGCTGCCGTTCATGACCTGGGCGTCGAACCCGGTGTGGTTCGTTGCGCTGCTGGTGCTGATCCCACTGATCCGCGAGGTCCATTTCTACGTGGTTCACCGCTTGTTGCACTGGAAGCCGATTTACAAGCTGGCCCACCATCTGCATCATCGCAACGTCAACATCGGGCCGTGGTCGGGCCTGTCGATGCACCCGGTCGAGCACGTGCTGTATTTCTCCGGCGTGCTGGTCCACTGGGTCATTGTGTCGCACCCGATCCACGCCATGTATCACCTGTTCCACCTCGGCTTCTCTCCCGCGGCCGGCCACAGCGGCTACGACCGGATCGGCGCCGAAGGCAAACGGGGCGTCAGCATCGGCACCTACATGCACTTCCTCCACCACCAGTATTTCGAGTGCAACTACGGCGGCGACGGACTACCGATCGTCGACAAGCTGATGGGCACTTACCATGATGGCTCCGCAGAAGCGCACGAGCGCATGAACCGGCGGCTGGAAGCGCGGAAGTGGGCGAAGCAAGCGCCCGCCTAGGCCGGGGCACTCAAGCCATCAGCGGCGACGCCGCATGGACTGGCGGCGGCTGGTGAGCCACCTTGCATGGTGCGCCAATCGGCGAGGCTTTCGAAGGCCGCCGCTGCCGCGATGACCGTGAAATCGTCGAAGTGCCGGCCTGTGATCATCATGCCGATCGGCAGACCGTCCGCCATGCCGCATGGAACGCTCATCGAGGGGTGTCCGGTGACGTTCGCCTGACAGGTGTTGTTGGCCATGTTCGCGGCCACGGCCACGCATTCCTCTATCGAGCAGTCCGGCGGCGGTAACGGCGGCGCGCGGAAGGGCACCGTCGGCAAGATCAACAGGCCATGGCTTTCGAGCGCCGCGTCGCAAGCGTGGTTCAAGAGATGGCGCGTGTTTTGGGCTTTGGCATAGTAGCGGCCGTGGTAGTGGCGCTGAAGGTAGGCGCCCATGAATAGGTTCATCCGTACCGGCGGCGCGAGGTCATGGGCCCGCGCACGGCGCCCGCGAGCAAATGCCTCGGCAACGTGGTATCGTAGAATCCAGTCCAATTAGTGCCCACGCCGTTGCCCCGGATCATGAAGTCGGCCGCCCCCTCGTTGATGATCCCGCGGTAGATATGGGGCCCGGTCGTGTGCATCGGGATCGAAACCTCGGCGAGTACGGCACCGAGACCCTCCAAGCGCCGCGCCGCGGCCATGACCTTTTGGTCGACGATACCCTCGCTGCCGGGATAGCCCAGATCCTCGCGGCGGCGCTGGCCGAAGCCCTCCTTGACGAGGCTGATCTTCATGCCGGCCACACCGCGGTCGAGCGCCGGGCGATAGTCGCGCACATAATCGGGCGGAATCACGCCGCGCTGGCGGGGGTCGAAGGGATCGTTTCCCGCCATCACCGAGAGTAATCGGGCCACGCCTTCGGTCGAATTGGCCATCGGTCCGATATGGTCGAGCGTCATCTCGATCATCGCGCAGCCGGTATACGGCACCAGGCCATAGGTCGGCTTGAGGCCATAGACGCCGGACCACGCCGCCGGACGGCGGATCGATCCCCCCTGATCGCCCCCGAGCGCCAGGTCGACATCGCCGGCGGCGAGCGCGGCGGCGCTTCCCGCCGATGAACCGCCGGGTCCGTGAGTCGGCTTGTGCGGATTGCGCACCGGCCCCAACGCGCAGGTGTGGCCAGTCCGGACAACGAGCAGTCCTCGGTGTTCGTTTTCCCAACCACCGTGGCGCCGGCATCGAGGAGCCGTGTCACCACCGTGGCATCGATGTCGGGGACGAACCCTTCCATCAGTGCCGAGCCGTTCATCATCGGCACTCCGGCGACGCAGATCGCGTCCTTCACCTCGACGCGCTCACCTTTTAGCGGGCCTTCGGCGGCGCCGCTGATCTCAGTCTTCCAATACCACGCGTTGTAGGGGTTCTCGTCGGGGCCGGGACGATACCCCGGGGTGCGGGGATACTTGACCGGTGGCTTGCGCTCAGGCAGCTCCTCGATCCGGCGGTAGGCGTGAACCGCGCCGCTGATCATCGTGGCGTAACTCTCGGCCTCGGCGGCACTCAGCTCGATCTCGAAGTCGCGGGCCAGTTCGGCGACTTCCTGCGCGCTCGGCGCTCGTGGTCCCGTCGGCATTCATTGCCTGTCGCGGAAGACCACCTCGTAGTGCACGGCCCAAAGGTCGCGTCCGTTGAGCTGGAATCGGAGGCCGAACAGGTTTTTCTGGAGCCGTTGTACGTACACCGGCCCGGATATTTCGAGGACCTCGACACCGCGCCCGGCAATCCCGATGCACAGCCGGTCTTCCCGCATCCTGGCCAGCGCTTCCGAGGTAGCCGCGCGGCTCTCGGTCACGGCGGCCGACGTCATCACCGCGTGCCCCTCGGCGGTGCAGCCGACCACAACGTTTATCTCATCGCCCACGCGGATGTACTGCGGCTCCTCGGCGGCGATTGGCCCGGCGAACAGCAAGGGCAGGAACGCCGAGGCGGCCGCGATCTTGTTGGCGATGCCGACCATCTCTGGCCTCAGCCGATGATCAGCCGCGCCGGCGGATCGTCGATGTTGCGAAAGATCCAGACATAGGTTGTCTCGGCGTCGCGCACGACTTGGGTGGCGTTGTGATCGCTTACCGCGCCGTTGGTAACGACGCGAAGCTCGCCGCGGACGCGATAGCCGATCGCCAGAAGTTGCTCGTGATACGACTTCGGGACCGCACCGCCGAGCACCTTGATGACGTCGTCGTCCTCGATGTAACTGATCGAGACGACGCGGCTGTTTTAGCTGACGAAGGTGGTGTGACGGTGTCGGTGAATGTTCCCTCGCCGCGCGTACAGAACATCGAAGACGCCGCCGCCGCGATACTCGATGCTGCGGAAGGCACTATCGCGCCCGAGATCGCGCGCGGCGGCGCCGGCTTTCTCGGACTCCTCGTCGGCACCCAGAGAGCCCTCGGCGAGCTTCTGCAGCAAGCCCGAGTCGATGAGTTCGCCGTCATAGCGCACCATCATAGGCGCCGCTCCCCGCGTCGACGCGAATCTCTGCCGTGAAATCGCCTGGCAGGTAGCATCCGGCGAGAAGGGCGCATAACGCCACGATCACCGAAAAGTTGGCACCAAGTGTCCTCAAGGCTGCGGCTCGTAGTACGCCGCCCACAGGTCGCGGTCGAGGTGACGGAAACGAAATCCGAACAGTTTCTCACCGAGCCGTTCGATCAGCAGCGGCTCGGCGATCTCGGTTACGATGACCTGGGCCTGGGCGAATCGAAAGCACAGTTGCTCGGACCGCAGCCGGGCCAGGGTGTCCATCGTCGCCTGCCGACTGGCGGTTACCTCGGGGGCGGTCATCTGCGCATGACCGTTGGCCAGGCACGCATCGCTCACCACAATGCTGTCGCCGACACGGAGAAGCTTTGGCTCCTGGGCGGCAAGCACGCCGATGGCGAGCACCGCCGCGAGCGCAGCGGCGATGGTGGAGACGGCGGCGTTCTTGCGCATGCGGGAACCTTTACAGCCCGTTGATTAAGTGGCTTTTTCCGGCTCTCACTCCCAGATGAGGAATGCGGCGGCGAAAGCCGTCTGGCCGCTTTGCGAGACCCCCCGTGGCACCAGCATGGCCCCGGTGGGCGTGAGCAGAACGAAAATACCGCCATATCCGCTCGCCACCCGCGGGGTGCCGGCGCCGATGAGCTGGCGCATCAGTAACGATAGATTGTGGCCGGCGACGTGGAGCAGGTATCGCTTGTGCACATTCTCTCGCCCGCGCAGCCAGGTTCGTCGCATGCCGCCACGATCGAGGTTGTGGGCAAAGCAGCGCTCGACGATCTCGGCGCGCAGCTTGAAGGCCTCGCGGGCGACCCCGGACTTGAGCCGCGCACGGTTGTTGGTGACCGCGCGCCGCGCCGCCTCATCACCGTGCCAGCGCGAAAAGCCGGTCTGCTTGGGCGCCGCGATCCGGGTCTTCCAGGGACTGTCGTTCAGAGCCCTCAAGACCGCCCGTGAGTGATAACCTTTGTCGGCGACGCATTCGGCCGGGTCCTCCGACGTCGGTGCCGCATCCACCGCCTCGAGGTTTGCCTCGGCCTTCGCCAGGGTCTTGGAAAGCGTCGTGGTGTCGCCCTCATCGGCCGGGTGCAGCTCGGCCGCCACCACCGCGCCGGTGTCCAGATCCACCGCGTGCTCGGGCTTGTAGGCCAGATGCGTCGTGCCGTCCTTCATCTTGGCGATCTTGGCCTCGGGGTCGCTCTTCGAAACCCAATCCGTGTTGGAAAGCTTCTTGCCCTTGCGCTTGTGCTCCAGACGCGCCAGGTCCTCGGCCGTGGGTGTCTCGACCCCGCTTTCCCGGGCCAGGCGCTCCAGCATCTCCCGGTAGCCTTCGCCGTTGTCGCGCCGCACGATGTTCCGCAGCGCCGCGTTGGCCTCCATGGTCGAGGCATCGACGCCGATGCGCTCGCCCTTGATCAGCCCCGCCTCGGCGATCAGCACCAGAACCCAGTCGAAGACCGCCGCGTGGACTTCATGGGGCAGGCGCGTGCGGCTCCGTGACAGCCAGGAATGGTCCGGTACCCGATCACGGCTCCCCAGTCGCAGGAACGCCCGCAGCGAAAGCGAGTCCGAGCAGCGCCACTCCAGACCGCGCTCGCTGTCGATGCCCTCGAAGTAGCCCACCAGGTGCATCCGGAAATAGCGCCCGGGCGGCACCGAGGGCGCGCCCATCCGGGCCGCGTAATAAGGCCGGCAGCTCGCCTCGGCAAAGGCGTCGAAGCCGCCCTCGATCAGCACCGACTGCACGCGGTCATAAAACACATGACCCGGAGAGCGCGGCATCTCCGACCAGCTCACCATCAGGTCCCCCTGACCATCCTTCTGCCGTCCCATCGCCATCGGCAAATCCCCCTGCAATTCAGAAAACCAGAGAATCAGACGGCGCCGACTTAATCAACGGGCTGTTTAGGCTTTCCGACCGTCACCCTAGCGCCTAATCTGGGACACCGAAACCGTGTTGGGGGGACATGAAGATAGCTCTCGATCCTTTGATGCACGCGGATCTCTCGATTCCCGAGATTCCACGTATGGCGGCGGAGCTTGGGTACGACTACCTCGAAATGTGCTCGCGCGACGAGTTCATCCCCGAGTACTTCCCACCGCGCGCCAACAAGGAGCGCATTGCCGACTTCAAGAAGGCGCTTCGCGAGGCCAAGGTCGAGCTGGCCACGATGCTGGTCACCTATCGCTGGTCGAGCCCGTTCGAGGACGAGCGCGAGGCGGCCGTCCGCTACTGGAAGCGCGCCATCGAGATCGCCCTCGAGCTCGAATGCCAAACGGTGAACTCGATCTTCGACCGCGGGCCCTCGCCGCAACGATGCAACTTTCGCGTCGGCCCGGAGATGGCCGAGGAGTGCGAGATCGCGTTCTGGAAATCGATGGACGAGTTGGTGCCCATCTTCGAACGCGAGAAGCTGCCTCTCCATCTCGAGGCCCATCCCGACGATTTCATCGAGGACAACGATCTGGCGGTCGACATGGTGCAGGCGATCGGCTCGCCATTTGTCAAGTATCTCTATTGCGGGCCGCACACCTTTCATCTCGGCGAGGATCTCGCGCACATGATCCGCTACGCCGCGCCGGTGCTCACCCACGTCCACGTGGCCGATTCGTTCGACCACAAAGCGGGGTGGCGCTATGTCGTCAATCCCGCGGGCTCGACGGCGCGGGTTCACCAGCACCTCAACATCGGCGAGGGCGAGGTCGATTGGGAGGTCTTTTTCAAGACCCTGGCCGAGGTCGATTTCGACGGCATCATGTCGAGCCAGGTGTTCGCCTACTTGCCCGACAAGGCGGTCGAGTCCTCGACGTTCATGCGCGAGCGCATCCAGCACTATGTCGACAAGTATTGGAAATCGAAATGAGCGCCATCAAGCCATAAGGAGTCCGACATGGCGTTTCCCCGCCCAGACGCGGCATCGAAGGCGTTCTTCGATTCCGTGGTACCCGACGATCCCCGCGTGCAGGTCAAACCGATGTTCGGCAACTTCGCGGGCTTCGTGAACGGCAACATGTTCATCGGCGTGTTCGGCGAGTCGGTGTTCGTACGTCTTGACGAGGGCGACCGCGCGGCGCTGTTGAACGAGCCGGGTGCCGCGGTATTCGAGCCCATGTCGGGGCGGGCCCATGAAGGAGTACGTGTCGTTCCCCGAGGCGTGGCGGGACGAGCCGGACAAGGTGGTGGTGTGGGTCAGCCGCGCGCTCGACTGGGTCGGCGCGATGCCGGCCAAGGCCAAGAAGGCCAAGAAGGCCAAGAAGAAGGCAAAGAAGCAGGGCGGCTGATCAAGCGGGCCGGTCGTCGGGACGCACCCAAAAGGCGTACATGCTGGCGAAGATGGCCGGGTTGTCGCGCTCGTAGCGATGCCAGTTTTCGAGCGAGGTGGCGGTAGGATCGTCGGGAAATCGCTCCCGATATCGCGGCCTATGGCTGGATCGATGTCCTGGGGCGGGAGCGCGCGCAGGGCGTCACAGAGATTGGACCAGCCGCCGGCAAGCGCTGCATCGTGCACCAGAGCCTCGCGGTAGGCGGCGACGGCGTCGGCAAGCTTGCCCTCTTTCTTGAGGATGACGCCAAGGTTGTTCCAATACCTCGCGGTGGTGGGCGAAATCGCGAGCGCATCACGCATCAAGCGCTCGGCCGCGCCGAGGTCGCCGCGCTGGGCGAGAATGGTGCCGAGGAGACTGAGTGCGTCCGGCTGGCGGGGGGAGGAAGCGAGCACGCGCCGGCACGACGCCTCGGCGGCGGCCGATCTTCCGGCCCGGTAATGCGCGTCCGCGGCCTCCAAGGCGCGGGCCAGGTCGCGGCGCGTCGCGGCGGTGGCCGGAGGGCGCGTCACCGCGCCGGGTCTATGGCTGCGGCCCACGCCGCCGGGATTTCGCGGCGGTGCCAAGCCAGGGCCGAGACCAGGGCGCCGTCGAGATCGAGTGCCACGTCGGCGAGGGCGATCATGCGGGCATTGGGCCAGGCCACGGGACGGACCCGGCTCACGTACTCGAAGGCCTCGCGCTCGGCGCCGCGGCGACGCTGGACCAACAAGATGACCGCCGCGGCGGTCGACCGCGAGATGCCGGCGTGGCAATGCACGAGCACGTGCGCGGCCGGGCTGGCCGCAATCGCCTGGCCGAATTCGAGAAGCGCGTCGATGTCGCTGGGTTGCGGCGCGCAATAGCCCGGCGTCTCCTGGCTCACGTCATGGAAGCGTAGCCGCGCGCGGGCGCGATCGGAGAACCGCGCCAAGACTTCGGGCTCGGGCGTCTCGGGATCGAGAATAGAGACGACATGGGTGGGCCCGACCTGAGCGATGTCCGCCAACTCCGCGAGCCCGCATACCGAGAGCCGGAACGGCATCGACGACGGCTCGGCCATGCGCACCCTCCGAGAAAAACCGGATTGGACCGCCGCGCGCGGAGTCCGTCAACGGCAAAGAACACGCAAACGGAAACTCAACCATGTCCGCCAATCGAGACTTAAGGGCACCTCTAAGAAAGGCGCGTAAATCGCGGGCGGGACGCAAGCCGTGGGATGCGATTGTGATGTTCAAGACGATCATTCTGTGCGCGCTCTACAATCTCTCGGATGACCAAGTTGAGCATCAGATCCGTGACCGCCTGTCGTTCATGCGATTTCTGGGGTTGGGTCTGGAGGGCCGGGTTCCCGACGCCAAGACGGTGTGGCTGTACCGCGAACAGTTAACGCAAGCTGGCGTGATCGAGGCCTTATTCGAGACGTTCGATGGCTACCTGAAGGATCAGGGCTATCTGGCGATGGGCGGCCAGATCATCGACGCCTCGATTGTGGCGGTACCCAAACAGCGCAACAGCCGCGAGGAGAACGCGCGGATAAAGGCGGGCGAGACGCCGGCAGGCTGGGAGGACAAGCCGGCAAAGCGGCGCCAAAAGGATGTCGAGGCGCGGTGGACTAAGAAGCACGGCAAGAGCCATTACGGTTACAAGAACCATGTCAACGTGGACCGTCGGCACAAGCTGGTGCGGCGCTATCATGTGAGCGACGCGGCGGAGCACGACAGCCAAGTCCTCGACGATATCCTGGATGGGGACAACACGGCTTTGGGTGTGTGGGCGGACAGCGCTTACCGCTCGGCGGAGATCGAGGCGGTGCTGAAGGAGAAGGGGTTGCGGAGCCGGATCCATCGCAAGGGCCGCCGCAACAAGCCGCTGAGCGAGCGCGAGAAGCAGGGCAACAAGACCCGTTCGTCGGTTCGGGTCCGCGTCGAGCATGTCTTCGGGGCCCAGAGCAACGACATGGGCGGGACGCTGGTGCGTAGTGTCGGGCTGGTGCGGGCGAAGGCGCGGATCGGGTTGAAGAACCTCGCCTACAACATGCGCCGCCTGGTCCAACTGGAGCGTCTCGCGGCGGCCGTGTGACGATACTCGGAGAAGGAGACCGCCTGGGGACGGTCTTGTGGCGGAAATAACTCAATTGGAGCGTGGAAGACCCCGAAAATCTCGGCTCCGGCATGGCTGGAGCTGGTGACAGCCTGGTTAAACAATATCCTCCGACAACTCACCAATTCTTAGAGGTGCCCTCCAGCAACTTCCTTTGGCTGGAGGTATTTCCGAAGGCTATATTCCACCGGCGGCTGGACGAGGTGGATTTTTACGAGGAGTACTTCGAGTCAGTGTCGCGCTGGCCCGACGATCCCGCGCCGGTCGTGACGCGCGCGCGAGAGGAGGCATCACGGCACGGCTTATCGGCCATGGATGCGATTCATGTCGCAACGGCTACGCTTCTGGGCGCTGAGGAGTTGGTTACGACGGAGAAACCTGGCCGTCCGATGCATCGGACGACGGCGATCGCAATCCGCACGCTCCACGATCGCGGCCGAGATTGAACGCAGGCGCGGAGGCCGGCATGGCGACGTTCAACTCGACGGCGATTCTGGTCGATCATTTCCTCGACAGCCTGGAGACGACGTACCAGCGCATGTACGGCGGCTATACGCCCGAATACCCGAGCGTGATCCACACCGCCGCGGTGATGGCGATGGAGATCATCGCCAATTCCAATGCGCTCTATCACAACGCCGAGCACAGTATGATGGTGACGCTCATCGGCCAGGAGATCGTCCGCGGCAAGTACCTGCGCGACGGCGGGGTCGGCGCCGAGGAGTGGGTGCACTTCATCGTCTCGCTCCTGTGCCACGACATCGGCTACGTCCGCGGCATCTGCCCCGGCGACCGCCACGGCATCGCCGTCATCGACGGCGCGGGCGGGACGATGCCATTGCCGCCGGGCGCCACCGACGCGGCGCTTACGCCCCACCACGTCGAGCGCGGCAAGCTATTCGTTCGCTGGCGGTTTCGCGACCATTCGATCATTGACCCCGAGGTCATCATCTCGAACATCGAGAACACACGCTTTCCGGTTCCCGAGGAGGGCGATTCAACGGAAGTCGGCGATTATCCCGGGCTCGTGCGCGCCGCCGACTTGATCGGGCAGCTCGCCGATCCCGACTACCTGCGCAAGCTGCCGGCGCTCTTCCACGAATTCGAAGAAACCGGCGCGACCAAGCTGTTCGGCTACGAAACCCCGGAGGACCTTCGCGAGGGCTATCCCAACTTCTACTGGAAGATGGTCAACGAACACATCCACAAAGGGCTCGAGTATCTGCGGGTCACCCGTGAGGGCCGGGAATGGGAGGCCGGTCTTTACTCACACATCTTCGCCGAGGAACATCGGCACGTGCTTTGACGGTACATGTTCCGCCCCTCTGACATCGTCATCGACGCGTTCGTCGCGCGGCTGCGCCAGGACTACGGCGAGGCCTTTGGCGGGGGTCCGGCCGAACATCGCGACACGCTGGTCCAGGTGGCTCCGATGGCGCTCGCCCGCGTCGCGCGCTCCGACGCGCTCTACCACGATCTCGTCTATACGATGCTCGTCACCCTGGTCGGCCAGGACATCCTGTGCGGCCGGATCGCGCGCGATGCGGACGTCGCGTCCAACGACTGGGTACATTTTCTGGCCTCGATTCTGTGCTCGAACGTCGGCATCGTCCGCGGTACCTGTCCCGAGGACGAAGGCAATCGCTGTGCACCGGCGAGGGTGCCGAGCCCATCGAGCTGCCGCGCGGCGCCACCGACGGCGCCTTGTGGCCTTTCCGTGCGGCGCGCTCGCAGATTTTCGTGCGCCACCACTTTCGCGACCACGCCGTTCTTGGCTGGGAGGCGCTGGCGGCGAATATCGAGTACGCCGGCTTTCCACCCCCGCTGGACCGCGACCACGAAATCGCGACCTACCCCGGGCTGTTGCGCGCCGCTCACCTGATCGCCACCGTCGCCGACCCGAACTTCGCGCTCAAGATCAACCGGTTGTTCCTTCAGGCGCGCGAATCGGGGATCGCCAAGCAGCTCGGCTACGCCACCGCTCCCGAATTCATCGCCCGCTATCCCGTCTTCTTCTGGCGCGTCCTCCACCCGCTGATCGGCGATGCGATGGAGCTGTTGGGCTACACCGGTGCCGGCCGCGTGTGGCTCGCCAACATGCATGCGCACCTACTGGTCGAGGAACACCGCTAGCCGCCGCCTTTCTCCTGGTTGAAGCCCGAGGCGAGAATGCCGGCGGGAAGGGCGAACATGGCCACGCCCATC
Source organism: Alphaproteobacteria bacterium (assembly GCA_965219135.1). Lineage (GTDB taxonomy): Bacteria > Pseudomonadota > Alphaproteobacteria > VGEJ01 > VGEJ01 > CAYUNL01. The sequence goes on from CBDCMV010000003.1 coordinate 2,901,979, forward strand.
ACCGTGACCAGACCGCCGAAGATCTTGCCACCCACCGTCACCGGCGCTACGTCGCCGTATCCCACCGTGGTCAGCGTCACGATGCCCCACCACAACGCCGCCGGGATCGAGCCGAACGCCTCGGGCTGGGCCGATTGCTCGAAGACGAACATCAGACTGGAGACGAAGATGTGGAGGACGCCGAGCATGAGCAGCGCCGCCACCAGGGGCTTGCGCTCGTTCCGGAGTACCCGCGCGAAGGTCTCGAGCGCCGGCGAATAGCGCGTGAGCTTGAGAATGCGGAGAAGTCTGAGGACCCGGAGGAAGCGCAGATCCAGCGCGAAGAACGCGCTGAGGTAAAAGGGCAGGAACGCCAGCAGGTCGATGATGGCCATCGGCGTGAGCATGTGGCGGAGCCGGCCCGCCACCGATGTGACCTTGGCGTGGCGGCGGTTCTCGACCGCGGCCCACACCCGCAGCACATACTCGACCGTGAAGACCGCGACCGAGAAGACCTCGAAAGCGAAGAAGAACCCCGAGTACGCTGCGTCGAGGCTGGGCACCGTCTCGATGATCACGGCCAGCACGTTGCTGGCGATCAAGATCACCATGAAGACTTCGAAAGCGCGGCTGACGAGGTCGCCCTCGCGCGTGCCTTCGAGAATCTCGTGCGTGCGTCGCCTGATCGCGTCCATCGCCCCCGCCCGCGCTCGCGGCCGCCCAGGCGCCGCCAGCATAGCAGCGGCGGGAACTAACTGCAGCAGTACACGGCTGCTCGGTTCAGCCGATTTCGGCGAGGACCGGGAAGACTTCGATCAGGTAGTAGCTGAGGTCGGACAGTCGGTTGAAGAAGATCATCAGCCCGGTGGCGACCAGGAGCGCGCCGACCCCGATCTCGACCTTGTGAAGGTGGCGCCGGAACCGGCTGAGGAAGCCCATGAAGGGGCCCACCGCGAGCGCCGCCGCCATGAAGGGAATTCCCAGGCCGAGCGCGTAGACGCTCAGGAGCGAGATCCCGTAGCCGACCGAATCGGTGCTCGCGGCGACCGTCAGGATGGTGGCGAGAATGGGTCCGATGCACGGGGTCCAGCCAAAGGCGAAGGCGAGGCCCACGCCATAGGCCCCCAACAGGCCGCCCGGCGCCTTGCCGACCTGAAACCGCGCCTCGCGATTGAGGAGCTTGATGCGAAACAGCCCCATGTAGTGAAGACCAAAGATAACGATGACCGCGCTGGCGACCTGGCTGATGACGTCGAGGTGCTCTAAAAGGAGCGCGCTTACCGCCGAGGCGGTGGCGCCGAGCGCGACAAAGACGGTGCTGAAGCCGAGCACGAAGGCGAGCGCATAACGGGCGACGCGCCGCGTCAGCCCGGCCGTGCCGCTATCGTCACCCTCGACGATGATCCCGCCGCCGCCCGCACCGGCCATCACCGCGCCGCCCCGTGCCGCCGCAACCTCATCGAGGCTGGTACCGGCAACGAAGCAAAGGTAAGCCGGCACCAGCGGCAGCACGCACGGCGAAAGAAAGCTCAGCGCGCCGGCGCCGGCCGCAAGTGCGAACGAGATGTCCAAGCCACCCACCGCGGGATACCGTCCTTGCCTGTGGAGCCCAACACATAATCGGGGCCGGCGACCATGGCCAATCACGTTGTCGTGGCCGTGCGGCGGCGCCCTGCACCCTTAGGTTCGGCGGAAAACCACCGAAGCCAGCCAGCCAGCAAGCGCGGCCAGGATGACCGCAAGTATGCCATAGCTCGCCGGCCGCCGATCGGCGAAATCGAATAGGGCGCGCTCGACGCCGGACTTCGAAATGAAGAGCGGCGTCGATTGGGCGGTAATGATCTGGCCGTCGCGGACCAGGTAGACTTCAGCATTGTAGCGGCCCACCGGCGCGTTCGCGGGGAAGTGCACCTTGGTTCGGAACAGGGTCGAATCGAGAAAGGCGACGGTCCCCGGGGCTTCATGAAACAAGCGATCGCGCTCCTTGTTGCGGGTCAGCGCTTCGCGGTAGCGGTCGACCTCGGCCTCGTCCAGGCCGGCCTCGCTCGGTCGCATCGCGAGATAGCGGGTCCCGATCTGCAGTCGCCGACGCTGGGATTCCGACAGCGCTTCATCCAACGCCCGCGTCGCGGCGACCGCGTAATATGAAGGCACATCAGTGAATTTGATGGCGCCGCGGTTCACCCAAATGCCCGCGACCCGCCGTTTGCGGCGTACCACCAGGTCTTCGGTAGGACCGCGCACGACGACGACGACATCGCCGCCACCCTCCGTCGCGCCGAACAACAACACGTCGGCGCCCTGGAAGTTCGACGTGATGGAGATGCGGTACGAGGAGAGGTCCGCGACCAACGTTTCCACCGCCCGTGCGCCGGGCGCATGGCCAAGCGAAAACGCAACCACCGCAGCGCCGAGCGCCAATCCGGCGGCGCGCATCACCGCACCACCGTGGCGGCGATCGAGTACAAATCATCGGGTCTCGCCACCAGGCCGAACAAGAGCCCGCCGCAGACCGCGAGCACCAGGATCGCCAAGAGACCGCGGAGCTGCTCGCCCTTGAGGCGGGCGCTGAAGCGGGCGCCGAACTGGGCCCCGATCACGGCGCCAAGAATGAGCAGAAAGGCAAGCGTGACGTCGACGGTCTTGTTGTTGATCGCATGGAGGATGGTGACGTTGGCGGTGACAAAGAAGATTTGAAAGAGCGAGGTGCCGAATACCATCGCCGTCGGCATCCCCAGGAGATAGATCATCGCCGGGATCATGATGAAACCGCCGCCGACCCCCATGATCGCGGCGAGGACCCCAACCACGAAGCCGATCAGCACCGGCGGAATGGCGCTGATGTAGAGCTTCGATTTGTGGAAGCGGACCTTGAACGGGAGCCCGTGCATCCAGGTGTGGCGATGGGCCTTGCGGCGCGGGCGCTGCCCGGTGCGGGCGCGGACAATGGCGCGGCCGCTCTCGACCGCCATGATCACGCCGATCACGCCCAGGAAGATGACATAGGCAAGCGCCACCAAAAGGTCGACCTGGCCGGCCTGGCGAAGCGCCCGGAAGATGAAGATACCCGCCGTCGAGCCGAGCGCGCCGCCGATCAGGATGACGCCGCCCATCTTGAAGTCCACCGTGCCCCGGCGCCAGTGTGCGATCCCGCCCGAGACCGAAGCGGCGACGATCTGGTTGGCCTCGGAGGCGACCGCCACCGCTGGTGGAATACCGACGAAGATCAGGAGCGGGGTCATCAGGAATCCGCCGCCGACCCCGAACATGCCGGAGAGGAACCCGACGGCGCCACCCATGCCCAGTAGAAGGAAAACATTAACCGACAGCTCGGCGATGGGCAGGTAAATTTGCATTCAGCCGACGCTTGACGGTCTCAAGAAAGCTGCTTCCGCGCCCGAATACGGGGCGCGCCGATTATGGGCGCATGGCGCGCGCTGTGAAAGGCATCCTTCTGTGCTAAGGTGATTCAGACGCCACATGACAGACCCCCACCCGGCGGCGGCCGCCGTGCCGCGTAGCGATCCCGAGATCGAAACCTCGCCCGCCGTGTCCGACCGGGTCGAAACTACCACGTGCTATATGTGCGCGTGCCGTTGCGGCATTTCGGTGCACCTGCTGGGCGGTGCGATCCGCTACATCGAGGGCAACCGCGCCCACCCGGTCAACCGAGGCGTGCTGTGCGCCAAGGGCGCGGCCGGGATCATGAAGCAGAACTCTCCGGCCAAGCTCACCGGGCCGTTATTGCGGACCGGGCCGCGCGGCGAGGCCGCGTTCCGCCAGATCTCGTGGGACGAGGCGCTTGGAATCGCCGCCGGCTGGCTTGGCGATATCCGCAAGACCGACCCCCGGCGGCTCGCCTTCTTCACCGGCCGTGACCAGAGCCAGGCGCTCACCGGTTGGTGGGCGAGCCAGTTCGGCACCCCCAACCACGCCGCCCACGTCGGTTTCTGCTCGGTCAACATGGCGGCGGCGGGCCTTTACACGATCGGCGGCTCGTTCTGGGAATTCGGTGAACCCGACTGGGAGAAGACCCGATACTTCATGATGTTCGGCTGCGCCGAAGACCACGATTCGAACCCCATCAAGATCGGGCTCGGGCGGCTCAAGGAACGCGGCGCCAAGTTCGTCTCGGTCAACCCGGTGCGCACCGGGTATTCCGCGATCGCCGATGAGTGGTTGGGCATACGACCGGGCACCGACGGGTTGCTGGTGTTCGCGCTGGTGCGCGAGCTGCTGCTGGCCGACCGGGTCGATTTCTCGTACCTGGTTCGCTACACCAACGCGCCGTGGCTGGTGATCGACGATCCGAGCGGGGCCGAGGACGGCCTGTTCGCCCGGGCGCCGGACGGCGCGCCACTATGCTGGGAGCCGGAGCGGAAAGCGCTCGCCCGCGTGCTCGAGCCTGAGGTGCGCCCGGCGCTGGTCGGCCGCGCCATGCTCAAGGATGGCCGCGCGGCGGTGCCGGCCTTCGAACTCATGGCGCGGCGGTTCCTCGATGCGGCCTACTCGCCCGAGACGGTCGCCGATCAGACCGGCATCGCCGCCCCCACCATTCGTCGACTGGCCGCAGAGCTAGCCCACGCGGCTTTCGAAGAGGAGATCGTTCTCGACGTACCGTGGACCGATTGGGCCGGCCGACGTCAGGAGAGCATGATCGGGCGCCCGGTCAGCATGCACGCCATGCGCGGCATCTCGGCGCACGCCAACGGCTTCCACACCGCGCGTGCGATCCACGTCTTGCAGATGCTGCTGGGCACCATCGACACCCCCGGCGGGTTTCGCTTCCAGCCGCCCTATCCGCGCCCCATCCCGCCGGTGCCGGCGCCCGCGGGAACTGCGGCCCCGGGCGAGCCCCTTTCTGGCCCGCCGCTCGGCTTCCCCCACGGACCCGAGGACCTGCTTGTGGATCGCGACGGCACGCCGCTGCGGATCGACAAGGCGTTTTCATGGGACGCCCCTTTGGCCGCGCACGGCATGATGCAGATGGTCATCACCAACGCCGCCAATGCCGATCCCTACCCGATCGACACGCTGATGCTGTTCATGGCGAACATGAGCTGGAACTCGACCATGAACGTGGGCGGCGTCCACGATAGCCTAACCGCCAAAGACCCGGCGAGCGGGGAGTACAGCATCCCGCACGTCATCTATTCGGACGCGTTCTTCTCCGAGATGGTCGCCTACGCCGACCTGGTTCTGCCCGACACAACCTACCTCGAGCGCTACGATTGTATGTCGCTTCTCGACCGGCCGATCTCCGATGCCGATGGGGTGGCGGATTCGATCCGCCGTCCCGTGCTTGCGCCGGACCGCGACGTGCGTCCCTTCCAGGACGTGCTTTTGGACCTCGGCGCCCGGCTTGAGCTTCCCGGCATGGTGCGCGCGGATGGTAGCCCCCGTTACCCCGGCGGCTATCCCGACTACATGGTCCATCACCAGCGCAAGCCGGGGGTCGGTTTGCTAGCCGGCTGGCGCGGTGAGAACGGAGAGGACGAGGGCGTGGGTCCGCCGAACTCCGACCAGCTTTCGGCGTACGCCGCAAACGACTGTTTCTGGCGTCGCGAGCTCGAAGACGGCCACAAGTACTTCAAGCATGCGAACCGCGGCTACCTGGAATACGCCGAGCGGATGGGCTTGATCGAGGTGGCCGAACCGGTGGTGATGCAGCTCTACAGCGAGGTGCTGCAGCGCTTCCGCCTTGCCGCCCGCGGCCACGGCCTGGTGCAGCCACCCGAGGCCGACGGTGCGCGCATCGAGACCTATTTCGATCCCTTACCGCTCTGGTACCCGCCCCTCGAGGGAGCCGCGCTCGACGAGCCTGACTTCCCACTCAACGCCGTTAGCCAGCGGCCGATGGCGATGTACCACGCCTGGGATTCGCAGAACGCCTGGCAACGCCAGATACACTGCGACAACCGGCTCTACGTCCATCGCGAAACGGCCGACCGGCTTGGCACCGACGACGATGACTGGGTATGGATCACCAGCCACCACGGGCGGGTGAAGGGCCGGGCGCGGCTGATGGACGGCGTCAACCGCGACACCGTGTGGACCTGGAACGGCATCGGCAAACGCGCCGGCTCGTGGAGCCTGAGCCCCGATTCGCCGGAGGCCAAGAAGGGGTTCTTGTTGAACCACATCATTTCCGAGTTGTTGCCGTCGCGGGCCGGCGGCGCGCGCCACGCGAACGCCGATCCGGTGACCGGTCGGGCGGCGTGGTACGACTTGCGGGTGCGCATCGAGAAGGCGGCATCCGAGGAAGCGGCGGAGACCTGGCCGCAACCTTCGCCGCTTGCCCCACTCGCGGGCCTGGCGCCGCCGCCGCGCGTGCTGCGCTATGGCGCGCGCTTCCGGTTCGCTGCGCGCGAGGCATGACCAGCCTCCCCCAAGACCGCCCAGCCAAGCGGTTGGGACTGGTCATCGACCTCGACACCTGCGTCGGCTGCCACGCCTGCGCGGTCAGCTGCAAGGAATGGAACGCGGGCGGTTTTGCCCCGCCGCTCACCGACGTCAATCCCTATGGCGCGGGCGCCACCGGAGTGTGGTTCAACCGCGTACATGGCTTCGAGGTCGGCGAGGGCGAGGACGGGCGCACGGTGCACTTTCCGAGGTCGTGCCTGCATTGCGAGGATGCGGCGTGCGTCAGCGTCTGTCCGACCGGCGCCTCATACAAACGCGTCGAGGACGGCATCGTCCTGGTCGACGAGCAAAAATGCATCGGCTGCAAGCTCTGCGCGTGGGCCTGTCCCTATGGCGCCCGTGAGTTCGACACCGACGCCGGCGTCATGAAGAAATGCACGCTTTGTATCGATCGGATTTACAACCAGAACCTCGACAAGGTCGATCGGGTGCCCGCTTGTGTCACCGCCTGTCCGGTGTCGGCGCGCCACTTCGGCGACTTGGGCGATACCGCTTCCGAGGTATCGCGGCTGGTGGCGGCGCGCAGCGGCGTCGATCTCGCGCCCGAGATGGGCTATCGCCCGACCAACAAGTACCTTCCGCCGCGGCCCAAGATGGCAGCGCCGCCGAGTCTGGCCGAAACCTTCCTCGAAGGCGGTGTGGCGGTCGAGATTGAGAGCAAGTTTCTGCGCTGGGTCGACCATTTGTTCTCGCGTTAGCCGGCATGCGACCGACGGTTTCAATCATCTTCTTCACCGTGTCCTCGGGCGCCGGCTACGGATTGCTGTTCGTGCTGGCGGTCGCCGGACTCGCCGGAGAACTTCCGGCGCACGCCGGCGTTGCCGCGCTCGCGCTCGTTCTGGCGCTTGGGTTCATTACCGCGGGTCTCTTGGCCTCGGTTGGCCATCTCGGGCGCCCCGCGCGCATGTGGCGCGCGTTCACCCAGGTGCGCTCGTCATGGCTTTCGCGCGAGGCGGTGCTGGCGGTCGCGACCTACCCCGCGGCTGGCGCCTTCGCCATCGGCTGGCTGTTCTTTGCCGATGCCGGCCGTGGCGTTGCGCGGTTGGACGTCGGGTTCCTCGCCGCGGCCGCGGCACTGGCGGTGCTCTGCGCGCTTACCGTCGTGGCGACGGCGATGATCTATGCGAGCCTCAAGCCGGTGCGCCAATGGCACACCGGGTGGGTGCCCGCGAGCTACGCGCTTCTGGGCGCGATGACCGGCGCGGCGTGGCTGTTTGCGCTGGCCCGGATGTTCGGAGCGGCCGGACTATGGATGGCGTGGCTGGCCGGCGCGCTGGTGCTCGCCGCCTTCCTCGTCAAGCTCGGCTATTGGCGCGCAATCGACCGCACGAAGTCCGCGACTACCCCCGAGACCGCCACGGCGCTCGGGGCGAATGGCGCGGTGCGGTCGTTGGACCCACCGCACACCGAGGAGAACTTCGTGCAGGACGAGATGGGCTTTCGCATCGCCCGTAAACACGCGCGTCGGCTGCGCGATGCCGTGGTGGGCGCGGGTTTCCTGGCGCCGCTTGCCTTGATCGCGCTTGGCGAAAGCCTTGGCGGATGGCCCGGCGCGCTGGCGGCGCTGCTGGCCGCGCTGCTGGCGACTGCTGGCGCCCTCAACGAGCGCTGGCTGTTCTTCGCCGAGGCTACGCACACCGCGGCGCTCTATTACGGCGCGCGCGAGGCGTAAAGACTCGGGCGTCTACTTGGCGGCGGCGAAGATGCCCGAGGCGGAGTAGGTGCTGCCGTCTTCGATCTGGAAGTGGCCGCCCATGTTGGAACTGATGTCGCCGCCCAGGCCGCTGCCCGACATGAAGGAGCCTACCAACGAGCCCGAGCGCCCCGTTGCCGTTCCCGGGTTCGAGGAATCGGCGATGACGCTGCTGGAGAAGAGGTTGCTCGCGGTCGAGGCGCCGGGGAGGATAGAGCCGCCGGAACTGCTGATGATGCCGCCGCTAAGGTCGAAGTTGCCGCCATCGAAGCTGTTGATTTCGCCGGTGATGGATTCGGAACCGAAGTCGACTGTGCTCGTGAAGTTGCCGATCGCCTGGTAGACGCCGCCGGCGTTGAACACCGTTCCGATCGCGTGTCCCGAATAGGTCGCGGTCCCGGTGAGCGCCAGTATCTCGGCCGCGGTAGGCACCGTGCCGGCGACCCAGTTGGCGAGGTGGATGAGCTCGCTGTGGCTGGTCACTGAGCGGTCGATGTCGGCGCTCCAGAATCCCCACGTCAGGTGTCCGTCATCAAAACATTTGGGACATCTGGGCCTGTTTCTTAACGGAGGCTCTGGCTCATCCTGGTTGATGTTAAGCTGCTTGGTTGTGATGGGCCAAGCGGCGTTTTTTGATGGTCAGGTTTTTGATCTTTCTTCTTCTCTCGATGATGGCGTGGTCCCGGCCGAAGTAGACGTCGGCGGGGGTGAGGTTGGCGAGGCTTTCGTGGTAGCGGCGGTGGTTGTAGTGCTCGACGAAGGTGCCGACGCTGGCCTTGAGATCGCCCGGCAGATAGTAGTTCTCCAGCAGGACACGGTTCTTCAGGGTCTGATGCCAACGCTCGATCTTGCCTTGGGTTTGGGGATGGTTCGGTGCGCCGCGGACGTGATCCATACCCTGATCCTCAAGCCAGGCTGCAAGATCGCCGGCGATGTAGGACGAGCCGTTGTCGCTGAGGAGCCGGGGTTTGTGAACGACCTCCGCGCTGCTGCAACCTGACGCTTCGAGGGCCAGCTTGAGCGTGTCGGTGACATCTTCAGCCCGCATGGTGGTGCACAGCTTCCAGGCAATGATGTAGCGCGAGAAGTCGTCGAGGATCGTTGACAGATAGAACCAGCCCCAGCCGATGACCTTGAGGTAGGTGAAGTCGGTCTGCCACAGTTGGTTCGGGGCTGCGGTCCTCAGACGCGGGGTACCTCATGCGCCGTCTCCCCCATCCCCGATCATGCTTTTGGGCACCTCTAAGAATTCTCCTTTTTCGGGCGTCGTCGATTTAGAATCGGGTTGCCGATTTGTTGATAGCGGGAGGCGTGGTTGATGGGTCAGATGGGGTTTTTCGATCTTGGGAACCGGTATTCCGGTCTTGACGCCAAGAACGAGCCGCTTTTGAAGATCGACGGGGTGGTTCCGTGGGAAGACTTGCGCGCGCGTCTTGAGGCGGTGTGGCGGCGTGCGGACAAGGCGCGTAAATCGCGGGCGGGACGCAAGCCGTGGGATGCGATTGTGATGTTCAAGGCGATCATTCTGTGCGCGCTCTACAATCTCTCGGACGACCAAGTTGAGCATCAGATCCGTGACCGCCTGTCGTTCATGCGATTTCTGGGGTTGGGTCTGGAGGGCCGGGTTCCCGACGCCAAGACGGTGTGGCTGTACCGCGAACAGTTAACGCAAGCTGGCGTGATCGAGGCCTTATTCGAGACGTTCGATGGCTACCTGAAGGATCAGGGCTATCTGGCGATGGGCGGCCAGATCATCGACGCCTCGATTGTGGCGGCACCCAAACAGCGCAACAGCCGCGAGGAGAACGCGCGGATAAAGGCGGGCGAGACGCCGGCAGGCTGGGAGGACAAGCCGGCAAAGCGGCGCCAAAAGGATGTCGAGGCGCGGTGGACTAAGAAGCACGGCAAGAGCCATTACGGTTACAAGAACCATGTCAACGTGGACCGTCGGCACAAGCTGGTGCGGCGCTATCATGTGAGCGACGCGGCGGAGCACGACAGCCAAGTCCTCGACGATATCCTGGATGGGGACAACACGGCTTTGGGTGTGTGGGCGGACAGCGCTTACCGCTCGGCGGAGATCGAGGCGGTGCTGAAGGAGAAGGGGTTGCGGAGCCGGATCCATCGCAAGGGCCGCCGCAACAAGCCGCTGAGCGAGCGCGAGAAGCAGGGCAACAAGACCCGTTCGTCGGTTCGGGTCCGCGTCGAGCATGTCTTCGGGGCCCAGAGCAACGACATGGGCGGGACGCTGGTGCGTAGTGTCGGGCTGGTGCGGGCGAAGGCGCGGATCGGGTTGAAGAACCTCGCCTACAACATGCGCCGCCTGGTCCAACTGGAGCGTCTCGCGGCGGCCGTGTGACGATACTCGGAGAAGGAGACCGCCTGGGGACGGTCTTGTGGCGGAAATAACTCAATTGGAGCGTGGAAGACCCCGAAAATCTCGGCTCCGGCATGGCTGGAGCTGGTGACAGCCTGGTTAAACAATATCCTCCGACAACTCACCAATTCTTAGAGGTGCCCTTTTTTTAAGCAGCCGGTTCTCCAGCACCTGTTCGGCAAGCGCCTCCTTGAAGTCATGCATCTCGCGGCGCAGGTCCTTGACCTCGCCCGAGGACGCTTGGCGGGCGGTATCTCCCGAAAACCGCTTCTTGCCGGCCTCGAGGAACTCCTTCGACCAGCTGTAGTAAAGACTCTCTGCGATCCCCTCCCGGCGGCACAGCTCGGCGATGCTGTCCTCGCCGCGCAGGCCCGACACCACGAAACGTCACCGCGAGATCGCCGATCGCTTGGTAGACACCGCCGGCGTTGAACACCGTGCCGATGGCGTGTCCCGAGTAAATAGCCGAGCCACTGGTCGTGATGTCGGCGAAGGCCGGCACCTTGCCGGCGACCCAGTTGGCAAGGTGGATGAGCTCGGTGCTGCTGCTGGACGAGCGCGCGATGTCGGCGCCCCAGAACCCCCAGGTCAAGAAATCGCAGTCGCAGACGGTCACGCCCGAGGGCAGGAAGCCACTAGAGAACTCGCTCGCGGTATCCACCCGGACCATGTAGAGCTCGGCCGCCGCCGCGGCGTCGGCCGCGGGGCTGCCGGAGAATTCGAGGATACTCACGGCGACGGACACGCCTCCGAATTGCCCGGCACCGAAGGCGAAGTCGTCGACGAACACGCTCTCGCCGCTGGTCGGCGTCGTATCGCCGAACGCGGCGTCGTCATCGCCGAAATCGGCGAGAAACCTCTCGGCGCTCGAGGACGAAAGGAAAATGCTGGAACCGCTCGACTCGATGAACTCGCTGACTTCGATGTCGGCCTGCACCTTGTTGGTCTCGGCGCTAGTGAAGACCTCGACGTCCGAGGGATCAATCAGCGCGGGATTTAGACTTGTCGGGTCTCCGGTCTCGTTTCGGAACAACGTCGTCGAAGCGGGCGTCGAGCTCCCCGAGCTGTATGTCTGGAGGACGCCCGCGGTGTAGCCGAACATCTGGCGCGTGGTCCGCGTGCCGAGCGTGGACTCGGGCGTCGCCGAGACGACCAGCGCCGCGTTGTTGGGAAAGAAAGTGCTCGCCGTAACGTCGACGTCGCCGGTATTCAAGAAGATACCGCGGGTGACAAACCCGTCGACCGAGTTCACCTCGGTGCCGTCGAGGACGAAATAGTCCGGCGCAGTGTCGCCAAAGAAGTCGTTCGAGAGCGCATCGTCAACGCTCGCCACGTCGCCCTCGAAGTAATTGACCGCGCCCGTAGAGGAAAGCCGCGAGCTTCCGCTCATGCCGCCTTCGAGGAACAGGCGGTTACCTTCGTTCTAGTAGCGCCAAGCCGCCGGCAACGGAGGCCGCCGACGTCTGGCTCGATCCCTGGCCGTTAATCGAGATCGTGCGGTGCCCCCATGCGCGCTGCGCCGTCGTCGAGCCCGAGGCATCGAACACTATTGCTGTGTCGGCGATGCCCTCGGCCTCGCCCGGAATGAGGCTGCCGCCGAAGGCATTCGAAACGAACGGGATGTTGGAGTTGAGCACGAAGTCGTTCTGCAGGGCAAAGAACTTGGTGCCGAGCGCGTTGAGGAACGAGAAGCTGCCGACCGTGACGCCGGGAATACTGAGGAGTAGCGTAGGCGAGGGCGGTGTGCCGTGAAAGGCACCATCCTACAGCGGGTGCAAATCCCGCCCGGCAACTGTCGTTCCAGCCGGTAGCAATCGGAGCGAGTTATGGAGGTAACGACATAGCCTGAAGCACTTCGATGGAACGGGCCGCCATTGGGCGACTCAGCGACCATGCGGGCTGCAACGTGAGTGAACGCCGAGCAGGCCTCGAAACTAGCGACGTGGGAGCCGACCCGCCCGTTCTCCGGGGAAGGCTGCCATTGGTTGGGAAGCGAACGACGCAGGCACTATGCCGATGACCTCTGTGTACTTGGCAAGGCCCCGGCGGCGGAAATGCTGGCGGCGGTCGAGCGGCTCATGGCGGGTCTGAAGCTCACGGTCAACACGCGGAAAACCCGATGCTTGCGGTGCCCGGAGGAGCCTTTGGAGTTTCTGGGATACCGCATCGGACACACCTACCGCCCGAACGGGAAGGGGGCCTACATCGGCACCCGGCCCAGCAAGGCGAGCGTCCAGAGCATCTGCCGCAGGATCAGCGACATGACGGTAAGGGGGTACGGTGGGCAACCATCGGAGGTGATGGTGGGACGTCTGAACCGGACTATGACCGGGTGGGCGAACTACTTCACAGCCTCGGGCAGGTCAGCCCGGCCTTCAACGCCGTTAACCGGCATGCGGTCCGGCGGCTGCGCCAGTGGCTCTGCCGAAAGCACAAGACGCGGCACGGGGCGGTCGTGCGCTACCCCGAGGAGAGGCTATACGAAGAATACGGCCTCACCCGTCTGACGCGGGACGCATTGGGCCTTCCGAGCGCGAAGGCATGATCTCGTCCGAAAGCCGGATGCGGGAAATCCGCACGTCCGGTTTGACGAGCGGGGACTGGAAACGTGGCCATGGGAGCCGGACTGAGGCCCGGAGCGAAAGCGACGGAACAGCCACCGGACCCTTAAGCTGGCGCGCCAGTCCTCAACTCTACTGTCGGCCAAGAACGTGCCGCTGGAGATGGAAGCGCCAGAGAAGGCGATGTCGAAGGTGCCAACGCCATCGCCGGTGCCGAGTGTCGCGGCGCTAGATCCCAGCAGTTTCGAGTGCTTGTAGCGGCCCGAGAAGCCGGAGAGGGTGAGTCCCGTCGAGCTCTCGGTGGCGGTGTTCTGGCTCGCCTCGTCTTGCTCGGCCGTGTCCTCGGCGTCATCGGCGCTGTTGCCAAGGTCCTGCAGATCGGAGAGGCTGGCGAGGTCCTGGGGGGCGATGTCGGCGGGGGCCTGATCCGAGCCGGCCTCGCCGATGCCCGACGCGGCGACGTCGGAATCCTGCGGCGTGTCATCGGTACCGCCGGATTCGCCTTCGCTCCCCTCAAGGCCACCGAGCGCGGCGGCGAGGCTATCAGCCGAAACCGGTGCCGGGTCCGACGGCGCCTGGTCCGCCGAATCAACGGCAATGGCGAAGCCCGGCCGCGAGACCTCCTTGGTCACGCCGCCGCTCGTCACATCCATCGACTGGCCGAACAAGAAGGTCGCCTGGGTCGCCCCGTTGTCGGCTACCCCGACGAGAATGATGCCGCCGCGAATGCCGATCGTCGCGGTCGGCGTGTTGAGCACCACCGGCCCATCCTTGCTGATCTTGCCGCCGACCAGCCGGAACAGACCTTTGGTCGCGTTCAATACGATGGTGCCGGTCTCGGCGTCGGGGTCGTAAACGAACTCATCGAGGACTACTTCGGAATCGGGGCCGATGGTGAGCGCGCCCGACGCCGGCGGACTGGAGGAAGTGCGATTCCCCCAACCAGATCTGATCGGTCGTGGCGTAGGGCCGGATGGTGGTGCCGGGGACGAGGTCCGAGGGCAGCGAGGCCCGCGGCCCGACATCAAGCGCGAACAGCAAAAGATCGATCTGCCCCTCGTTCCTCTGCTGCGTGAAATAGAAGAAGCCGTTGGTTTCCCATATCGTGCCAGCCTGGGTTTGGGTATCGAACAGGTGCCGCACGTTGCCCGAGAGGAACAGGTTGGGATCAGATTTCTTGGTGAACTGGTCGCTGAGCGTGGCGTCGGCGCCGGCCGCGCGCACCGCGGTCGAGGACGGACCCGAGTTCGCGTTGGTCTGATAACGCAGCCCGGAATAAATCGCGCCGGAGAATTGGTGAGGCGACAGGCGCCGATCGATCTCGGCCAAGAACACCTGGACGCGCTCCTCCACCTCGGACGGAATCTCTTCGGCCTCAAGGGCACGGGTGAGGTAGGTGCGTGCGAGCGCGTAAGAGCCCAGCCTGAAGTAGAGCACGCCGAGCTCCAGCCGCACGCGTGGCAAATCCGGGTTGAACAAGAGCATACGCTCAAGCGCGCTGACCGCCCCTTCGAAGTTACCCAACAGCGCCGAAACTTCGGCGAAACGGAAGGTGACGTCGAGGTTGGCGGGATCGCGGAACATCTGATCGAAGAGGGCGTCGTACTCCGCCTGCAACTCCTCCGCGTCCTGAACTGCTTGCGCGGCAGCCGGAAGCGCCCCGAGCGCCAGCGTCAACACCACGGCCAGGGTGGCAAGGCCCCAACGCACCTTCGGCCTCATTCGCGTGCTCCCAGACTAGATTCAACTCGGGATTTGCGATTTATAGCGGGTCGCTTGTGGCAAATCCACTGGGATATGGCCGTAAGCCAGCTAGTGTTGCACCGCGGCCACACCCGCTCGCTCGAGCTCGGGGCCAAGCCTGCCGGTCAGCATAAGGATACACATGCGTGTGTCGCTATAGAGCGACCACAAAGGGTGGGTGAACGTCGCCGGCCGATTGCGCTCAATGAACGCGTGCCCGATCCACGCGAAGGCATAGCCGCAAATCACCGCCGCCGGCACGTACCACCAGCTCTCCAGCGCGACGGCAAGAACCAGCAATGCGATCGCCCCCAACGTGCCGAGATAGTGGAGGGCACGGGTTAGGGGATTGGCGTGTTCCCGGAGGTAGTGCGGCCAAAACCCGGCGTAGTTGGCGATTTGCTCGGACACGGTCCCGGTTTCAACTGACGCGTTGACGCCAGCCTAGACTCACCCTAGGTACCCATCAAGCACCCATGAACCGGCCTGAGATGCGGTACGAGGCGGAAACGTCCGGTCACAACTTCTACGCGCTCGACGCCAACCTCCACAGCGCGCTGCGCCGCGTGATGCCCGAAGAATGGGCCCGTTGGGAGGCGACGCTATCGGCCTTCGGCGCGTGGGCAGGGGATACCGTCGACGCGGCGGCCGCCTACACTGACGGCCGCGGCCGTCCCGCGCTCGAGCCCTATGACCGTGACGGCAATCCGGTCAATCGCATCCGCACCAACCCGGCGTGGGACGCGGTCTCGCGCGAGGTGTACCAACGCGGCGCCGTGGGGCTCAACTATGGCGCCGACGCCGCGCCGTTCACCCTTACCTTCATCATGGGCTATTTGCTCTCGCAGGCCGACGTATCGCTGCACTGCCCAGTGGCGATGACCGGTGCGATGGCCTACGTGCTCGACCGATTCGCGCCCGAGAAGGTCAAGGCCGCCTATCTGCCCATGCTCGTGCGCACCGATGGCGGGGCGTCGTCGGGCGGCACCTGGGCGACCGAGCAAAGTGGCGGCTCGGACCTCGGCGCGACCACGACAACGGCTAGCGAGGCCGGCGACCACATGCTGCCGCTGGAGGCGGGCCTTGGACTCGCGCTCGAAGCCGCGCGGGCCTTCGACGCCCATCACGCCGATCCGGGCGTCGACCCCTCGTGGCTGAGGCTGCTGATCGCGCTCGCCAAATACCGCACCGGCGAGGACGCGAACGTCGCCTGCCGGACGGCGATCGAGGTCATGGGCGGCAACGCCTACACCGACGACTATGTGACCCCCCGCCTGTTGCGCGACGCCCAGGTGATGACGGTTTGGGAGGGCCCGGCCAATATCCAGGCGCTCGAAGTGATGCGCATCCTCGGCGGTGAGGGCTCTGCGATGGCCGATTTCCGGGGACGCGTCGGCGAGGTGCTGGCAGCCGCGCCCGAAGCCCTTGGCGACGTGGCCGCGGCGATAGCCAAGGCGTGCGGCGAATGCGACGAGGCGGCGGCGCGCCTCGCCGGCAGGCCCGAGCGGGTGCGCCGCCACGCCCGCAAGCTGACCGACCTGATGGCCGATACGCTGGCCGCGGCGTTGCTGCTCGAGGAGGCCACGTACGGTCACGCCCATGGAGACGGGCGCAAAGCGGCGGTGGCGCCCATCTTCCTCGCGGCGCGGCTCGAGCCGCCGCCGCGCCGCGGTATCGTGCCTGCCGAGGACGAACCGCGGCTGCCCTTCGACGCGCTGGCACGGTATGAAGCCCTCGACATTGAGCCGCCGAGAGATACAGTGGCGGATAGCTTGGCGGGGTAGGGAAGGAGCAAGAATCATGACCGACGTCATCATCGCGGGGTTCGCCCGCTCGCCGTTTACCCCAGCCAAGAAAGGTGCTTTGGCCAAGGTCAGACCCGACGACATGGCGGCGCAGGTCGTCAAGGCGCTGATCGATCGGTCTGGCATCGATCCCAGCGACATCGAGGACGTCGTCGTCGGCTGCGCGTTTCCCGAAGGCGAGCAAGGTTTCAACGTCGCGCGCATCATCGAGTTCATCGCCGAGGTCCCGATTTCGGTCGCCGGCGCGACCGTCAACCGCTTCTGCGGCTCTTCGATGCAGGCCATACACATGGCCGCCGGCGCCATCCAGCTCGACGCGGGCGAGGCATTCGTGTGCGCCGGCGTCGAATCGATGACCCGGGTGCCGATGGGCGGCTACAACCCGGCGCCCAACCCGAGCCTCTACGCGCGCTGCCCGCAGGCCTATATCGCCATGGGCGACACCGCCGAGAATCTGGCGCGCGATTACGCCATCCCCCGCGCCGCCCAGCAGGAGCTGGCGGTGGAGAGCCACGCCAAGGCGGCGGCGGCGCAAAGCGAGGGCCGGTTCGACGACGAGCTGGTGCCGATCGTCGATGGCAATCTGCGAGTCGAGGAAGACGGCTGTATTCGCCCCGACACCACGCAAGACGTGCTGGATACCCTGGAGCCAGCGTTCGACCCCGCCGGCACGATTACCGCCGGAACCTCCTCGCCCCTGACCGACGGTGCCGCCGCGGTGCTGGTGTGCAGTGACACGTACGCCGAGGCCAACGGCCTGACCAAGCTCGCCCGGGTAAAAAGCGTGGCGGTGTCAGGCTGCCGGCCCGAAATCATGGGTATCGGCCCGGTCGGCGCCACCGCCAAGGCGCTGAAACGCGCCGGCCTTGACATCGGCGACATCGACGTTGTCGAGCTCAACGAAGCGTTTGCGGCGCAGGCGCTGGCCGTGGTCAAGGACACGGGAACCGATCCCGCCAAAATGAATCTCGATGGCGGCGCCATCGCCCTGGGCCACCCGCTGGGGGCGACCGGCGCTCGCATCACGGGGAAGGCGGCCGCGCTGCTTCACCGCGAGGGGAAGCGCTACGCGCTCGCCACCCAGTGCATCGGCGGCGGCCAGGGCATCGCGACGGTCCTCGAAGCCGCGTGATGGCCGGCATCGGCAAGGTCGGCGTCGTCGGCGCCGGCGTCATGGGGAGCGCGATCGCCGCACATGTGGCCAATTCGGGTACCCCGGTCGTGCTGCTCGACGTGGTCGCGGCCGGCGCGGAGGATCGCAATACGCTGAGTGTCGGCGCGCTTGCGCGGATGCTGAAGGCCCGGCCCGCGCCGTTCATGGAGGCGGCGGCGGCGTCGCGCATCACGCCCGGCAACCTGGAAGACGACCTCGGTCTTCTCGCCGAGTGCGACTGGATTCTCGAGGCGGTGGTCGAGAATCTTGATGTCAAGCAGGCCTGTTATCGCTCAATCGACGGGGTGCGCAAAAAGGGCTCGCTGGTCACCTCGAATACCTCGACGATTCCGCTGAGCGCGCTGACCGAGGGACTCCCGGCGCCCTTCGTCCGCGATTTCGCGATCACCCACTTCTTCAATCCACCCCGTTACATGCGGCTTCTGGAGGTGGTCGGCGGACGCCAGAGCGGCGCCGAGGCGATCGAGCCGTTCTGCACCTTTGCCGACCTCGCGCTCGGCAAGGAGGTGGTTCGCTGCAAGGACACGCCAGGCTTTGTCGCCAACCGCATCGGTATCTACTGGAGCACCGTGGCGATGCAGGAGGCGCTAACCGCCCACCTCACGGTCGAGGAGGCCGACAGCATCGTCGGCCGGCCGATGGGCATCCCCAAAACCGGCATCTTCGGGCTGGCCGATCTGACCGGCCTCGATCTCATGCCGCACGTCGTGCGCAGCATGCGGACGCTGTTGCCCAAGGGCGATCCCTTTCACGAGGTCGCCGACGAGGGGTCCGCGCTCACCAAGCTCATCGAGGAGATGATCGCCGCGGGCTACACGGGGCGCAAAGGGAAGGGCGGATTTTATCGCCTCAACGAATCGAACGGCGCGCGCATCAAGGAGGCGCGCGATCTCGAAACCGGCGAGTACCGGGCCGCCGGCAAGCCAGAGTTTGCGAGCGCCGCGGCCGCCAAGGACGGACTGCGCGCGCTGGTCGAGCATCCCGACAAGGGTGGCCGCTATGCGTGGGCGGTGTTGAGCCACACGCTTGCCTACGCCACCTCGCTGGTGCCGGAGATCAGCGATTCGGTCGATGACGTCGACCGGGCGATGCGCACCGGGTACGCGTGGAAACGCGGTCCCTTCGAGCAGATCGATCAACTCGGCGCGCGATGGCTGGCCGAAAGGCTTGAGGCGGAAGGCCGCCCGGTGCCCGCGCTCTTGCGGACGGCGGGCCTGCGCACCTATTACCGGGCCCGCGGCGCGTTGGCCGAAGCGCTTTCGCTCGACGGCGTCTACGCTGCCGTCGCGCGCACCGAGGACGCGTTTTCGTTGGCCGACAAGAAGCGCGGGCGCGAGCCGCTGGCCTCGAACGCCTCGGCAAGCCTGTGGGACATCGACGACCAAGTCGCGTGCCTCGAGTTCCACTCCAAGATGAATTCGATCGATTCGCAGACGATGGCGATGGTGCGCGAGGCGGCCAAGGTCGACGAGCGCGGCTTCAAGGCGTTGGTGATCGGCAACGACGGCGATCACTTCTCGGCCGGCGCCAATATCGGGCTCGCATTGTTTGCCGCCAACACGGCGATGTGGCCGGTGATCGAGCACACCGTGCGCGAGGGCCAGGACGCCTATCTCAAGCTCCGCTACGCGCCGTTCCCGGTGGTTGGCGCGGTGGCGGGCATGGCGCTCGGCGGCGGCTGCGAAGTGCTGTTGCATTGCGACGCGGTGCAGGCACACGCCGAGACCTACATGGGGCTGGTAGAGGTGGGCGTCGGCATCGTTCCGGCGTGGGGCGGCACCAAAGAGCTCGTGACCCGCCACACCCTGGTTCCGGGGCGGCCCGGCGGCCCGGTGCCGCCGGTGGTGTGCGCGTTCGAGACCATCAGCCTGGCCAAGGTCTCGACCTCGGCGGCCGAGGCCCGCGCGCTCCTCTATTTGCGCGAGGGCGACGGGATCACCATGAACCGTGCCCGCGTACTGGCCGACGCCAAGCAAAAGGCGCTTCAGCTGGCCGCGGACTACGCCCCGCCCGAGCCGCGCGAGATCGTGCTGCCGGGCCCCAGCGCGCGGCTCGCGCTCGACATGGTGGTCGACGGTCTGGTCGGGGCGGGTAAGGCCACCGCTCACGACAAGGTAGTGACCGGCGCGTTGGCCGAGATCGTCTCGGGCGGCGATACCGACCTGACCGAGACGGTGAGCGAAAAGGATATGCTGGCGCTCGAACGCGGGGCGTTCCTGCGTCTCATCCGCGCACCCGCGACGCTCCGCCGCATGGAGCACATGCTCGAAACCGGCAAGCCGCTCAGGAACTAGGGCACGCCATGACCACCTATAGCGCGCCGGTCCGCGACATCCGTTTCGTGCTGGACGACCTCCTGGCGATCGAGCACCACCGCAACCTGCCCGGATTCGAGGATAGCGCCGACGTCATCGGCGCTATCCTCGAAGAGGGCGCGCGGGTTTGCGAGGACGTAATCTCTCCACTCAACGCTCTGGGCGATGCCGAGGGATGCCGCTTCGACGCCGGCGAGGTGACCACACCCGCGGGCTTCAAGGATGCTTTCACCACTTACGCCGCGGGCGGCTGGATCGGGCTCGACGCCGACCCCGCGTATGGCGGCCAGGGGCTGCCCCACGTGCTGGGCGCGGTCATGGGCGAGATGCTGTCGAGCGCCGGGCTCGCCTTTGCCAGCTACCCCAGCCTCACCGGCGGCGCCTATCACGCGATCGAGGCCCACGGCACCGAGGCGCAGAAAGAGACCTATCTGCCGAAGCTCGTCAGCGGCACCTGGGCCGGGACGATGAATCTGACCGAGCCACAGTGTGGCACCGATCTCGGGCTTATCCGCACCCGCGCCGAACCCGCCGAGGACGGGAAATACCGCATCACCGGCACCAAGATCTTCATTACCGCCGGCGAGCACGACCTGACCGAGAACATCGTCCACTTGGTTCTCGCGCGAATTCCTGGCGGACCCGAGGGCATCAAGGGCCTCAGCCTGTTCATCGCGCCCAAGGTCCTGCCGGCGGCGAACGGCGGGCTCGGCGCCCGCAATGCCGTGAGCTGCAGCTCTATCGAGCACAAGATGGGCCTCAAGGCCTCGGCCACCTGCGTGATGAACTACGAGGGCGCTACCGGTTACCTGTTGGGCACGCCCCACAAAGGCATGGGCGCGATGTTCACCATGATGAACGCGGCCAGGCTTGCGGTCGGGGTGCAGGGCCTGGGTGTCGCCGAGCTCGCGTATCAAAACGCCGCCGCCTACGCCAAAGAGCGCGTGCAAGGGCGCGCGCTGAAGGGTCCGGCCGCGCCGGACAAGGCGGCCGATCCGATCATCGTCCACGTCGACGTGCGGCGCATGCTGCTGACGATGCGCACCTTCAGTGAAGGGGCGCGTGCCCTCGCGCTCTGGACCGGGCTTCAGCTCGACCTCGCGCGCCGCCACCCCGATGCCGACACCCGTCGCGACGCCGAGGATTTCGTCGGGCTGCTGACGCCGGTGGTCAAGGCCTACCTCACCGACACCGGTTTCGAGTGCGTCAACCTCGGCGTGCAGTGCTTCGGCGGCCACGGCTACATCCGCGAAACCGGCATGGAGCAGCTGGTGCGCGATTCTCGCATCACCCAGCTCTACGAGGGCACCAGCGGTATCCAGGCGCTCGACCTCGTGGGCCGTAAGATGCCGGCGCATTTCGGCCGCGCGTTACGCCAATTCTTCCACCCCGTCGCCGAGTTCATCGAGACCCACGGCACCGATCCGGCGCTGAAGGACTATGTGCCGCCACTCGCCAAGTCCTTCGCCCGACTGCAGCAGGCGAGCGGCTGGCTCGGCGAAAAGGGTCTCGCGGATCCCGACCAGGCGGCGGCCGGGGCCTCGGATTACCTCAAGATGTTCGGCCTGGTGGCGCTCGGCTACCTGTGGGCGCGCACCGCCGTCATCGCCCGCGAGCGTCTCGACGCCGGCGCCGAGGAGGCGGATTTCTACGAGGCCAAGCTCGCGACTGCCCGCTTCTTTATGGCTCGCGTGCTGCCCGAAACCTCTTCGCTCCTCTCCAAGATCACCTCGGGCGCCGAGCCCGTAATGGCGCTAAAGGCCCGGGCCTTCTGAAGGAGGAAATCATGGCTGATGTAAAGATTCGAGTGTTCAAGGGCGACGAAGCGCAGCCGGAGACCACTGTCACGATTCCAGGAAGCGTGATTACGGTCGCCTCCAAGTTAATTCCCAAGAAGGCGGCTGCAGCACTTCAAGACAAGGGAATTGACCTGGAAGAGATAGTCCAGCTGTCGCGGAACCCGGAAGTGCAGGGGACGATCGTCGAAGTCGAGGACCACAAAAAGAACGAGAGAATCGTAATTTCACTGGAGTAGCTGGACGGTGCTGCTTGGCATCGCCAGCAAGCCAGTGCTTCGCGCGGAACGCCGAGTCGTTAGAAAATGCCGCGCGATTCCGCAAGCGCCTTCGGCGTGAGGTCGGATTCCCAGCACCATAGGAAATAGCCGTCGAGGTCGTTTTCGCGCAAGACGTCGAACTTGCGGCGCCAGCCGTCGGTGTCGCGGTTGTCGAGCCAGGTCCAGGCGTAGAGCGGCATGGTGCCCTTGAGGCCGGCGAGGTGGGGCATCTGGCGGGCGATGATCGCCGGGTCGTAGGCGTTGGGGTAGAGCACCGCGCCCGCCTCGTCCATCGCGGTCGCGACGTACGCCGCCGGCCCCGGCCCGAGATCGCAGAGATCGCGCATCGTCTGGCGCAGGTCGGCCTCGTCATAGCGGCCCGCGGCGGCAACGGCTGCGGCGGTAAGCGGAATCACCGAACCCGGCATGTAGTCGGGGAACTTGGGCGAGACCCAGTCGAAACGCCCCCCGCACAACTCGAGGTCGGTGCCGACTAAGGCGCAGATCGCCGGCAGATGTACGTCGATGCCGAGCTTGAGGTCGGGATTGTGCGCCGCCGCGGCCTCACGCGCGGCGGCCGCCAGCCGCTCGATGTAGGCGGACATCGAGGCGAGCCGGAAGTTGAGCCAAACGGCAAGTTGCGGCCGGCGAAGGAACACCGTCGCGACGTCATTGGCCGAGAGCCCCGCCCGGCGCCGCTCGCCGGGGGTGCCGAGCGCGGCATGGAGCCACGCGACCTCACGCTTCATGGCCTCGAAGTCAATGCCCTGCGCCCTTGCCGCCGCGGCGCAGAAATCGCAAAAACACACGAACAGCTCGGCCAAACCGGTGCGCGGCCAATGCGGGTATTCGAGGTGGTTGAGGTCGAGCATCTCAAGGCCTGGCCACGCGGCGATGGCGCCGCGAACCAGCCCCTCGCCGAAGTGCTGGACCTCGGGGTTGTTGGGACAGGCGTGAGCGTATTTAGCGCCACCAAGCTCACGCCCGCCAGTGACATCCTCATCGAGCACGGGATGGCTGGCTATGTCTCGGCACGCCGTGTCCGCCATATCCTGCGTGTTCGGATTCAGCGGCAGGACGTGGCATGAGATTGAAAAGCCGCGGCTCCGCGCGAGGTCCATGAAGCCTAGCGCGGCGGCGTAATCCGCCTCATCGACCACCGAAATCGGCAGCGCGCCGAAGGGTACGGTCGAGGGCAGGACATACTGGCTGCCGTAGACCCGCGCCAGCACCGTGACCTCGTCGGGATCGTCCACCGGCATATAGGAGGCGTCGAGGATCAGCGTGTTGATGTCGGTGTGGCGGGCAAGGTCATCGAGCATCTGCTCCGGCGCCTGGAGCGTCTGCCACCAGAAGAGATGAAGCGCGCGCATGTCCATCGCCGGCCGAGCATACCACTCGTGCGCTGCGGGGGCACGGCGTGCTACAGTCCGAAGGTCCGCCGCCGCTCTCCTTCATCGCCCGGACGCCGTGTTTGGTACCGAGGAAGACACCGTCGAGGTTCACCGCCATCAGCCGCCGCCAATCCTCAAGCTCGGCATCCTCGATGCTCCCGTCCTGGCTGAGGCCGGCCATGTTCACCAGTATGTCGAGCCTTCCGAAGGCGCCGAGGGTGGCATCGATCGCCGCGAGCCAGTCGCTTTCAACCGAGACGTCGTGGCGGACAAAGATGGCCTCGCCGCCCGCGCCGCGAATCTCGTCGACCACCGAACCTGACTCGCGCGGCGCGATGTCTGTGGCCACCACCTTCGCCCCCTCGCGCGCCAGCATCAACGCCGCGGCGCGGCCCAGGCCGATGACCTCGCCGTCGGCGCTCTCGGCGCCGGTCACCAACGCCACCTTGCCCTCGACCCTGCCCACGACGCGCGGTTTTCGCTTAGGTGCCGGTGTCGAGCTTCAAGTAGTCATAGCGGTCGCCCGAGCGGACGCGAATCTCGCGCAGCCCCTCGCGCGTGAGGACGGTCAGCGGCACCGTGACGCCGGGCACGCCCAGCGCCCAGAGTTTGCGATAGAAGTCGGCGAGGTCGTTCACCGGGGCGCCATCGACCGCGACGATGACGTCGTCGGTCGCGATCCCGGCGGCGGCGGCCGGGCCGTCCTCCGAGACGCTGTCGACGAACAGGTGACCGCGTAACTCGCGGGCGAAGATGCCAATCCAGGGCCGGGTCGATGCGGCCGAACGGCCTTTCTCGATCAGCTCGTCGAGGATCGGCGTCAGCGCTTCGATCGGCACGAACATGTTGCCATTCATGGCGTGGTCCGGACCGGAGGCGTTGCGCACCATCAGCGAGCCCACGCCCAGGAGACTGCCATCGGGGCCGATGAGCGCGGCGCCGGCAAAGTGTCGGTACGGGGGCGCGGTAAAAATGGCGTCTTCCAGCAGATACTCCCAGTACCCGGCGAAATCGCGGCTACTCGGCCTCCAAGGGCGCGGTGCGGAATCTGACCAAGTCGGCGGCGCTTCAGTGCGCCGCTTCGGGCTACGGGATTCGCGTGAATTCAGTGCATCCCGGCTCGTGCCTGACGCCGATGTACACGCGATATTGGTCGGCCCGGAGCAGCGTCGAGGAAGGCATGGCCGAGAACCTTGGCGAAACCCCGATGGGCCGCCTCGGCACTCCCGAGGACGTCGCCTACGGCATTCTGTATCTCGCCTCGGACGAATCGAGCTTCATGACCGGCGCCGAGCTTGTCATCGACGGCGGCTTCCTCGCCCAGTGAGCGGTCGGGTCGAGGGCAAGGTGGCGCTGGTGACCGGCGCCGAGAGCGCCGCGGGCGGGATCGTCGGCCTTGCCCGCGCCAGCGCGCTGATGCTTGCCGATCAAGGCGCGAAGGTGGTGGCCACCGACATCGCCGCAAAGACACGCGGCTCGGTGGTCGAGGAGATCCTCGGCCGCGGCGGAGAGGCAATCTTCCACCGCCACGACGTTTCGCGCGAGACCGATTGGCAAGACGCGATCGCGACGGCGCTCGATGCCTACGGCAAGCTCGATATCCTGGTCAACATGGCGGCGATCCCGCTCGACGGTAGTGTCGAGGACACCACGCTCGAGGACTGGCGCCGACATATGGCGGTCAATCTCGACGGCGTTTTCCTCGGCACCCAGTATGGCGTCCGTGCGATGAAGGAAAGCGGCGGCGGTTCGATCGTCAACGTCTCCTCGATTTACGGTCTGGTCGGCGGCGATTCGCTAGCCGCCTATTGCGCGGCCAAGGCGGGGGTGCGCAACCTGACCAAATCGGCGGCACTCCATTGCGCGACCGGCGGCCACGGGATTCGTGTAAACTCACTCCATCCCGGCTTTTGCCATACGCCGATGACCGAGGCCTATTGGCGAAAGAAGGGCGAGTTGGAGGAAGGCTTAGCGATGATCCGCGGACTGACGCCGTTGGGGCGCATCGCCGAGGCCGATGACATCGCCTATGGCGTGCTCTACTTGGCCTCGGATGAATCGAGCTTCGTAACTGGCGCCGAGCTGGTCATTGACGGCGGGTTCTCGGCCCAGTGAGAGGCCGGAGGAGGGAGTAGGTGGCCAACGTAGGACTGCGCGAGATCGAAAAGTCGTATGGGACGGTCGAAGCCATTCGCGGCGTCGATTTGGCGATTCCCGACGGCGAGTTCACGGTGCTGGTCGGCCCCTCGGGGTGCGGCAAGAGCACGCTGTTGCGCATCATCGCCGGGCTCGAGGAGGTCGACCGCGGCACCGTCGAAATCGCCGGCGAAGTGGTGAACGGGGTTCGCCCCAAGGACCGCGACATCGCGATGGTTTTCCAGAACTATGCGCTCTACCCCTACATGAAGGTGTTCGAGAACATCTCGTTCGGTTTGCGGGTGCGCAAGATGCCCGATACCGAAATCCGCCGCCGGGTCGAGGAAGCGACCGATCTGTTGGGTATCTCGCATCTCTTGGACCGCTTCCCGCGGCAACTCTCGGGCGGGGAGCGTCAGCGCGTGGCCATGGGGCGCGCGCTGGTTCGCGACGCGCGGCTCTATCTGTTGGACGAACCGCTGAGCAACCTCGACGCCCAGTTGCGCGACGACATGCGGACCGAGATCAAGCGGCTCCATCGGGCGATGGGCAAGACGATGATCTACGTCACCCACGACCAGGTCGAGGCCATGACGCTGGCCGACCGCATCGTGCTGTTGAATCAGGGCAGGGTCGAGCAGGTCGGCGCGCCGATCGAACTCTACGAGCGTCCCGAGACGCGCTTTGTCGCCGGCTTCTTGGGCTCGCCGGCGATGAATTTCGTCGACGCCGAGATCGTTGACGCCGGCGGGTCGCTTGGGCTGAGGATCGGCACGCTCGACTTGGCATTGCCAGCGGCGCGCAAGGAGACCCTGGCGACCCACGTCGGCCGCGCGGTCGTGCTCGGCGTTCGCCCCGAGCACCTGAACAAGGCCCGCGGCGAGGCCGGCCCCGACGTCGCCACGATTGCGATCAAGGTCGAACTCGTGGAGCCCACCGGATCGCGCACCTTCGTGAACTTCGATCTCCACGGGCATTCGATGCTGGCCGAGCTGGAACCGAGCGAAGTCGGCGGGCCCGGCGAGACCTTCGACCTCGACGTCGACATGAAACGCGCCATCGTCATCGACCCCGAGACCCAGCGCGTTCTTCACTAACCGCGCGCCCCGCGCGCGAGGTCGGGCAGGGTTGGTCTTGTGAAAACCGTCGTCATGGGCGGCGGCGTCGCGGGCGTGATGACCGCGTATTTCCTGGCCCTGCTGGGGCACGACGTCGCGGTGATCGAGCGGCGCCCCGGCGCGGCGCTGGAAACCAGCTACGCCAACGGCTGCATCGTCCACGCGAGCGAGACCATGCCGTGGTCGCGCCCCGGTATGCCGATGAAGATTCTCGGCTGGCTAGGGCGCGAGGACGCGCCGGTGCTGTTGCGGATCGGCGCCATCCCGCGGATGTGGCGCTGGGGCCTCGGTTTCGCGTTGAATTGCACGCCTGCGCGGTATCGCCGAAACACGGTCGCGAACCTGCGTCTCGCGCTGCACAGCCTCGAGGCCTTCGCCGAGGTCCGCGCCGACATCGACGTGGCGTACGACCACGGGAGCGGCACGCTGATGATCTTCGACGACTCCACGGCCTTCGACGGCGCCCGGCGAATGTTCGACTCCTTGACCGAGTTCGGTCTCCACCACGAGACCCTTGATGCCGTTGGCTGCGTGGCGGTCGAGCCCGCGCTTCAAGCGACCGCCGACAGACTGGCTGGCGGCCTTCGCTTCCGTGACGACGAAGTTGGCGATTGCCACAAGTTTACGCTTGGGGTCGCCGATCGCTGCCGCGCGCTGGGTGTCGCGTTTCACTTCGATACCACGATCGCGGGGCTCGAGGTTCGCGGCGGGAAGATCGCGGCGGCGACCACCGATCGCGGATCAATCACGGGCGATCGTTTCGTCATTGCCCTGGGCAGCTACAGCCCGCTTCTCCTGCGCCGACTCGGCGTCAAGGCGCAGATCTACCCCGTCAAGGGCGTGTCCATCACGGTATCGAGCGCGGGCTGGGACGGCGCCATCTCGACGCCGATCCTCCACGACAGCCGGATGTTCGGCCTCGCGCCGCTCGGCGGACGCCTGCGGATGGCGGGCTCGGCCGAGATCGGCGGTTACGACGCCACGCCCAGCCGGGTTCGGTGCCAAGCCATCGTCGACAACGTGATCTCCGTCTTTCCCGATATCGCGCGCTGCTACGATCCCGAGACCGCCGAGTTTTGGGCCGGGCTACGGCCGATGACGCCGGGCGGCACCCCCTACCTGGGCGCGACCCCGATCGCCAACCTCTTTATCAACGCCGGGCACGGCCACCTCGGCTGGACGCTCGGCTGTGGCTCGGGGAAGGTCGTTGCCAACCTCGTCGACGGCCGGCCCGCCGGCATCGACCTCGACCGCCTGACCCTCGACCGCGCCTGGTGAGGCGGCGCCAGGCGGCACGTGTGGCCAAGGCGCGTCCTAATGGCCGGCTACGCCGTGGCCGGAACGGGCGCGTCTGCGCGTACGAGCTTCTCGTGTTTGAGCTCGTCCCACAGTGCAGCCGGGATCGGCCGCCGTATCAGCTCGACGTTGTGCCGGACCCGCTCGGCCTTGGCCATACCGAGGCATACCGTGCTGACCTTTGGGTGGCCGAGTGTGAATTGGATGGCGGCCGCGGCCAGTGGCACGCCGTGCCGCTCGCACACGGCTTCGATCCGGCCCACCGTGGCCCGCACCGTTTCGGACGCCGGGCCGTAGTTGTACGTAGCGGCTTCGGTCGGCCCCACGGCAAGGATTCCGGAATTGAACGCGCCGCCGATGATGACGCCGATGTCTTTTTCCTCACAGAGCGGCAGGAACTCGTCAAGCGCGCCCTGCTCGTACAGGATATAGCGTCCGGCCAGCAACATGCAGTCGAAATCGCCGGCGCGGGCGAAGCGGACGCACATCTCCGATTCGTTGACGCCGACGCCAATCGCACCCACGTCGCCGCTGCGGCGTAGCTCCTCGAGCGCGCGATAGCCGTCGTCCATCGCCGTCTTGAAGACCTCGTCCGTGCGTTCGCCGTGGTGGACCACGTCGGCGTCGTGAATGAGCAGTATGTCCAGGCGATGCGTGGCCAGGCGGTGGAGCGACTGCTCGACCGAGCGCATGAAACCGTCATAGGTGTAGTCGAACGTCGGCGCCATATCGAGCGGTCCGACCCAGACGTCGTGGTCGAAGCTGTCGGGAGGCGCCGGGGTCAGCCAGCGGCCGACCTTGGTCGACAAGACGTAAGGGCACCTCTAAGAATTCTCCTTTTTCGGGCGTCGTCGATTTAGAATCGGGTTGCCGATTTGTTGATAGCGGGAGGCGTGGTTGATGGGTCAGATGGGGTTTTTCGATCTTGGGAACCGGTATTCCGGTCTTGACGCCAAGAACGAGCCGCTTTTGAAGATCGACGGGGTGGTTCCGTGGGAAGACTTGCGCGCGCGTCTTGAGGCGGTGTGGCGGCGTGCGGACAAGGCGCGTAATGCAGCCAAGCGCTGGCCCGACGGCTTCGTCTGCCCCGCCTGCGGCCATGACAGGGGCTGGGAACTGAAGCGTCGCCGGGCGAGCTGGGAATGTGCGGCCTGCGGGAAGGAGACTTCGGTGACCGCGGGCACGATCATGCACCGCAGCCACTTGCCCCTGAAGACCTGGTTCATGGCCGTTCACATCGTGACCAGCCACTCGAACGGTATCTCCGCCCTGCAACTCCAGGCCCAGCTCGGGCTCGGCAGTTACAAGAGTGCCTGGCTCCTGCTGCACAAGCTGCGCCGTGCCATGGTTGATCCGGATCGCAGCCTGCTTGAGGACCTGGTCGAGATCGATGAGGCCACCCTACCGTTCCGCACCGTAAAAGACCCGACCACAGGCGGGCAAGGTCGCAGCCGGCAAGGCAAGATGCGCATTGCTGGCGCGGTCGAGCTATCGCCCGAGGGCGAGCCACGTCGCATCCGGCTGGCGCCGATCGGGGATTTCTCCGCGCGCAGCCTTCATGCCTTCGTTGCCGGGACCTCGGCGCCGGGCGCGCGGGTAATCACCGATGGCTGGAGCGGTTATCCTGGCCTGCCCGACCACGACCACCAGCCCAAGGTCGTCGGTGCAACGCCCGCCCATCTCGTGCTGATCTGGATCCATCGTGTGTTCTCGAACCTGAAGCGCTGGGCGCTCGGAACCTTCCATGGCCTGCGCCGCGCCCATCTGCGCCGCTATCTCGACGAGTTCGTGTTCCGCTGGAACCGCCGCCGCCACACCGCAACGGCCTTCGACACCCTGCTCGGCATCGGCACGCGCCTCCGACCCGCCGACTACCGCGACATCGTCGGACAACGCGGCTGATCCCGGCAGGCCGGGCGCCAGCCACCGCCCGCCCTCCGATCCGCCTCAATCGGGGCCGAATACCGGCCCTCCAGCCTGCCTGACAGCACTCGAAACCTACTTCCCCAAGGCCAAAAGCTCCCGCACATCGCCAGGCACGGTCCAAGAACCGTGCCTGGAACGTAGAAGGCCGATCAACATCTGGTGTGACCGGAAGCAAAGGGAGAAGCCTTATAACTCAATTGGAGCGTGGAAGACCCCGAAAATCTCGGCTCCGGCATGGCTGGAGCTGGTGACAGCCTGGTTAAACAATATCCTCCGACAACTCACCAATTCTTAGAGGTGCCCTGGAGGCGAACGAGCGTTGGGGGTCAGCGAGAACGTTTAGCGCGCGTCGATGAATCCCGCCGCTTCCACGAGCGGCGGCAATCAACACACCGGCGTCAACAAACGTGAGCGTCATGTCTCAAGGCGTTCCGCACCCCCGCGCCGTTCCCGGACCTCGCGCTCGATATCATCCCAGTCGAGAAGGGGCTCGCCCGAGGCAACGATACGTTCGCGAATCTTGATGAGACGCGCCCCAAGGGCGCTGATCTCGCCAGGCGGCTCGCGATCGGGCGGATACAGATCCGGCCTCAACATTGTCCGCGCGACCGTACCGCTGGTCGCGCGCTCGACCGCGAGAACTCTTGCCGCGGGGACGCGCTTCCACTGCGAGATGGCTTGGGGAGTTATCCCTAGCCTACGAGCCAATGCGCGCACACCGCCGGCGAGATCGATCGCTCGGTGAAGTGCTTCCTCTTGGGTTGTCATCATGCGCCCTGGTGCTCCGCCCAGGCGAGCGATAGCAAGTGTAAAGATAAGCTTTCTCGTGTCAAGATTCTCTTAATCGGCAGCGGTGACCAGCTTTAGCAGCCGCCCGGCGGAGTAGTCGAGGACGTAGAGCTCGCCCGCCTCGTCCTCGCCGAAAGAGCTGATGGCGAAACCCGTCTTGAGAAGTGTGGTTCGCAACCACGCCCCACCGTCGTCTTGGGTCAGGCCCCAGATCGTTCCAGCGCAATAGTCAGCGAAGAGGTAAGTGCCGGCGAGGTCGGGAATCGCGACGCCACGATAAACGTAGCCGCCGGTCACCGAGCAGCCTTGCGCCTGGCTGTACTCGTGGATCGGCGCGGTCAGGTCTGGGCGCGCGCACCCGGTGGCGGGATTGAAACAATGGGCGCCCTCCATGATGCGCCAACCATAGTTCTCGCCGCCGCGGCTGGCCGCCGGCTGCACGTCGATTTCCTCCCACTTGTTCTGACCGACATCGCCGAGGTAGAGGTCGCCGGTCAACCGGTCGAAGCTGAAGCGCCACGGGTTGCGCAGGCCCAGCGCCCAGATCTCCGGCGCCGCATCGTCCGACCTCGCAAACGGATTGTCCGCCGGGATCGCGTACGGCGCGGACGAATCGACGTCGATGCGCAACATCTTGCCCAACAGCGAGCGAGGGTTCTGGGCCCGGTTGCGGGGATCCCCAGCCCAACCGCCATCCCCCATGCCGATATAGAGGTAGCCATCGGGTCCGAACGCGACCTGGCCACCGTTGTGGTTGCCATAGGGCTGCTCGATCGCGATTAGTTGGATCGCGCTCGTGGGATCGGCGCGCTCGGCATGGTCTGAAACGGTGTAGCCGGCGACCACGGTGTCGCCCTCGCGGTCGGTGTAGTTGACGTAGAAGCGTCCGTTGCGCGAGTAGGCGGGATGAAAGGCCATGCTGAGAAGCCCGCGCTCGCCGCCGCTGCGAACGAGGCTGGTCATATCCAAGAAAGGCGCCGGCTCGAGCCTGCGGTCGCGCAGGACCCGGATTCGCCCGGCCTGCTCGATGACGAAGGTGCGTCCCGAGCCGTCGCCGGCGTGGGTCAAGTAGACCGGATCGTCGAGCCCGACGGCCACCTCGGCCACCCGAATCTCGCTCGCGAGCCCGCTCGCGCAGCACAGCGCGGCGGCGAGGGCCCCTCCAATCGTTGCGCGTCCAAACACCGGCGGCACTCTAATTGGCTTGCGTCCGGTCGGCCAACCCCGCGATGGCGATGCTTCGGGACCGATGCTTTGGATTGTCGGGGCCGCGGCGTATAAGGGCCCCATGAGGCAGCGGGCGCGGAAATGGATGCTCGCGGCGTTGGCGGTGCTTGCCGTGACGGCGGCCACCTCGGCGCCACAGGCCCAGGAGGGGGTGCGCCACTTTCGCATCGCCACCGGTCCGACGGCCGGCACCTACTTCCCGATCGGGGCGTTGATCGCCGGCATCATCTCGGGGCCCGAGGGCGGCCCCTCGTGCGAGGACGGGTGCGGGTGCGGGGTGCCCGGCCTGATCGCCGTCGCCCAGGCGACCGACGGCTCGGTCGCCAATCTCGCCGCCATCGCCGAGGGCCGCTTCAACTCGGCGCTGGCGCAAGCCGACGTCGTCCATTGGGCGTACTCGGGCGAGGGCCCATTGCAAGGCCAGGGCGAGAACACCGCGCTTCGCGCCATCGCCAACCTCTACCCCGAAAGCGTCCACCTCGTCGCGCGACGCGACAGCGGCATCTCGGCGGTGGCCGATCTCAAGGGCCGCGCCGTCTCGCTCGACACCGCCGGCTCGGGAACCCGCGCCGACGCCGAGCTCATCCTGGCGGCCTTCGGCCTCGGCAAAGACGACATCGTGCCCATCTACGCCTCGCTCGACCGCGCCGCGGACATGATCGAGGCGGGCGAGATCGACGCGCTTTTTTTCGTGGGCGGCTACCCCGCGCCAGGAGTGAACGCACTCGCCGCGCTCGATCTCATCACCCTGGTGCCGATCGACGGACCGCCGGCTCAGGCGCTCCGTGAAACCCACCTCTTCTTCTCCCCCGACCGCATCCCGAGTAACGCCTACGCCGGAGTCGAGGGCGTCGAGACGTTGAGCGTGGGCGCACAATGGGTGGTCGGGGCAACCGAGCCCGAGGATCTCGTATATGCCATCACGGCCGCGCTGTGGCACCCGGAGAACCGCCGTTTGCTTGACGCGGGCCACGCCAAGGCGCGCCTCATCCGACCCGAAACCGCGCTGAACGGGCTGACGATCCCGCTTCATCCCGGCGCGGCGCGATATTATAGCGAACTCGGCAAAACGCGCTGATCGCGTACTAGGCGCGCGCCGCGTCCTCGTGCCATTCGGCGAACGCCGGAAGCGCGGACACGGCGCGGACGTAAGCGCCGGCGGCGCCGTCGACGGCGATCCCGTAGGTCAGGAATCGTGATACCATCGGCGCATACATCGCGTCCGCGATGGTGAATCCGCCGAACAACAGCCCGTGGTCCCCCGCGGCCCCGCCATAGCGGCGGCGACAGTCGTTCCAGATCGCCACGATCCGTTCGATCTCGCCCTCGACCTCGCGCCTCGGCGGGGGACGGGGCAGCGAGCGCGCGGCATCGAACGGCAGCGTCTCACGCACGGCGGGAAAGCCGGCGTGCATCTCGTGCGCGATGGCGCGCGCGTGGGCCCGGGCTGCTGGGTCGGTGGGCCACAGCCTGGCTGCGGGATAGCGCTCCGCCGCCCACTCGCAGATGGCCAGCGATTCCCACACGGTGGTGCCGTCGATTCGCAGCACCGGCACCCGCCCGGCCCCCGAGACCGCGCGAATCCGCTCTGCGGTGTCGCGCCGGCCGAGGCGGATCGTCACCTCCTCGAACGCGATGTTGGAGGTTTTGAGCGCAAGCCAGGGGCGAAACGACCACGACGACAGCCGCTTGTCGCCGATGACGAGCGCGAGATCGGCCATGCCGCCCTGCGACGTTCCGCTGCTCTGAGGCTCAGTAGCCCCGAGCCCGATCTACCAGGTTGAGAAGCGGGCGGCCTTCGCGTACCCGGCGTACGTTCTCGACGATCTGCGGGGCCATCAGGCGGGGCACGCAAAGGCCGGCGATATGCGGCGTCACGGTGACGTTCGGATGGCTCCAGTAGGGATGGTCGCGGGGCAGCGGCTCGTGGTTGAAGACATCGAGCATGGCGCCCGCGAGGTGGCCCGATTCCAGGGCCGCGAGCAGATCGTCGTCGACCACGTGGCCGCCGCGCGCGGCATTAATCACGTAAGCGCCGCGGGGCAGCGCCGCGAGCGTGCGGGCATTGATGATGCCGCGCGTCTTGGGGGTGAGAGGCAGCAGGCAGACCAGGAAACGGCTCTCGGCCAACATCGGCTCCAACCCGTCGGCGCCGTGGAAGCATTCGACGCCCGGGAGTGTCCGGGCCGAGCGGGACCAGCCGCGAATCGGAAAGCCCAGGCTCGCGACTTTTTCCGCGCAATCGGCGCCCGTGATGCCGAGGCCCAACAGACCGACCGGGGTCGCGGCGGTATCGGGCGGCAGCTCGCGGAACCACCGCGCCGCGGTCTGCGCCGTCTCGTAGCCAGCGAGCATGCGGTGATGGCGCAAGATGCCGAGGATCGCGTACTCGCTCATCTGGCCGGTCAGCGTCTCCTCGACCAGGCGGACGAGCGGCACGCCGTCGGGCAGGGTGTCATCGTCGAACAGGTGATCGACGCCGAAGCCCAGCGAGCTGATCGCCTTGAGGTTAGGAAAACTCGCCAGCACGCCGGGCTCGGCTTTCCAGGTGAGCGCGAAGTCGACCTCGGCCAAATCACCCACGTCGGGCCACACCCGCACCTCGAGATCAGGCATCAGCGCCTGCATCTGCCGGGTGTACTCGTCGGGATCGTCCGACTTCGAAATGAACACCAGCGCCATGGCTCCTCCGGCTCAGGTCCGTACCACGTCGCCCTCGACGGTTTTGATGTCGAAGGCGGCGGCGATCAGGGCCTTGGTGTAGTCGGTCTCGGGCGCCTCGAAGATTTTCTCGGCGGTGCCGCGTTCCACGATGCGGCCGTCGCGGATGACGATCACCGTGTCGGCCAGCGCGCGCACGACCTTGAGATCGTGGCTGATGAACAGATAGGCGAGGCGGTGGCGCGCCTGAAGGTCGCGCAGGAGATCGATGATCTGGGCCTGCACCGACATGTCGAGCGCCGAGGTCGGTTCGTCAAGCACCACGAAGCGCGGCTCGAGCACCATGGCACGGGCGATGGCGATGCGCTGGCGCTGACCGCCGGAGAACTCGTGGGGGTAGCGGTCCTGCGATTGCGGGTCGATGCCGACCTCCTCCAGCGCGCCGCTGATCAGCACCCGGCGCTCATCCAAATCGCCACCCAGGCCGTGCACCCGCATCCCTTCCTCGACGATCTGGCCGACCGAGAGCCGCGGACTGAGACTCGCGAACGGATCCTGAAACACGATCTGCATTTCGCGGCGCAGCGGCCTGAGCGCCTCGAAGCTCGCGCCTTGGATCTCGCGCCCGCGGAACGCGATCGAGCCCTTGCTCTTGATCAGCCGCAAGAGCGCGAGGCCGAGCGTGGTCTTGCCCGAGCCGGATTCGCCAACCACGCCGACGGTCTGACCCTCGTGTACCGTGAGCGCGACGTCATCGACCGCGCGGATATGCCCCACGGTCTTGCGGAAGATGATCGCCTGCGCCGCCTTGATTGGGAAGTACACCTTCAGCGCCTCGCTCGCGATGACCGCGGGGGCGTCCGCATGGGCGGCCAGCGGGCGGCCCTTGGGCTCGGCCTCGATCAGGTGGCAGGTATAGGAATGCTGGGGGTTGGCAAAGACCTCGGCCGTCGGCCCGCGCTCGACGATCTCACCCGCCTGCATCACCAGCACGCGGTCGGCGATCTTGCGGACCACCCCCAAGTCATGGGTGATCCACAGCATCGCCATGCCGAGCCGCGCCTGCAATCCTCTCAATAGCTCCAATATCTGCGCCTGGATGGTGACGTCGAGCGCTGTTGTCGGCTCGTCGGCGATCAACAGCTCGGGCTCGTTGGCAAGGGCCATGGCGATCATCACCCGCTGGCGCTGGCCGCCGGACAGTTGATGGGGGTAGGCATCGAGCCTCGATTCGGCTTCTTTTAGTCCCACCAGATGGAGGAGCTCCACGGTCCGAGCCCGCGCCGCGGTCTTGCTCAAGCCGCGATGCACGTACAGACCCTCGGTCACCTGGCGCTCGATCGAGTGCAGCGGGTTGAGCGACGTCATCGGCTCTTGAAAGATCATCGAAATCCCATTGCCCCGCACCTCGCGCAGGGTCTCGAGTCCGGCGCCGATCATTTCGGCGCCGTCGACCCGAATCGAGCCCGAGGGGTGGCTCGCCTTGGGATAGGGAAGCAACTGCAGGACCGAGAGCGCGCTTACCGACTTGCCCGAACCCGATTCGCCGACCAGCGCCACCGCCTCGCCCTTGGCGACCTCG
Source organism: Alphaproteobacteria bacterium (assembly GCA_965219135.1). Lineage (GTDB taxonomy): Bacteria > Pseudomonadota > Alphaproteobacteria > VGEJ01 > VGEJ01 > CAYUNL01. The sequence continues at coordinate 2,938,234 of CBDCMV010000003.1, forward strand.
AAGGAGATGCCGCGCACCGCTTCGACCGCGCCGCCCTCGACGCGAAAGCGGACCGCGAGGTCCTTGACCTCGAGGTAGGCGTCGTTGTTCATGCGGTAGTCTTGCGCGGATCGAAGGCATCGCGCACCGCCTCGCCGACGAAGATCAGCAGCGTCAGCATGACGGCGATGACGAAGAAGGCGGAGAAACCGAGCCACGGGGCGTGCAAGTTGGCCTTGCCCTGGTTCAAGAGCTCGCCCAGCGAGGCCGAGCCCGGCGGCATTCCGAAGCCGAGAAAGTCGAGACCGGTCAGTGTCATGATCGAGCCGTTGAGGATAAAGGGCAGGAACGTGACCGTCGCGACCATGGCGTTCGGCAGGACGTGGCGGAACATGATCGTCCGGTCGCGTACCCCCAGCGCCCGCGCCGCCCGCACATAGTCGAAGTTGCGGCCGCGCAGGAACTCGGCGCGCACCACGCCCACCAACGCCATCCAGCTGAACAGCAGCATGATCCCCAACAGCCACCAGAAGTTGGGCTCGACGATCGAAGCCAGGATGATCAGCAGATAGAGCGTCGGCAGGCTCGACCAGATTTCCATGAAGCGCTGGAACAAGAGGTCGGTCCAGCCGCCGGTGTAGCCCTGAATCGCGCCGGCGGCGACGCCGATGACCGAGGACACCGCCGTCAGCACCAGGCCGAACAGGACCGAGATGCGGAAGCCGTAGATCAGGCGAGCCACCGCGTCGCGGCCCTGATCGTCGGTGCCGAGCCAGTTCTGCGAGGACGGCGGCGCCGGCGCGGGCGCCGTAAGGTCGTAGTTGATGGTCCGGTAGGCGAAGGGAATCAGCGGCCAGATCATCCAGCCATCTTCGTCGATCAGCCCGGCGACGAAGGGGTCGCGATAGTCGGCAGGGGTCTCGAAATCACCGCCGAAGGTGGTTTCGGCGTAGTCCGCGAAGACTGGAACGTAAATGTCGCCACGGTAAGACAGGATCAACGGGCGGTCGTTGGCGATGAACTCGGCGAATAGGCTCAAAACGAACAGCACCAGGAATACCCATAGCGAGTAATAGCCGCGCCGGTTGGCCCGGAAGTTGTGCAGCCGCCGCAAGTTCAGCGGCGAGATATGAATCCCCAGGGGACCGCGTCGGTAGCCCACCGTGGCCGCGGTCATCACGCCTCACGCTTTTCGAAGTCGATGCGAGGGTCGATGATCACGTACATCAGGTCGCCGACGAGATTGAAGAGAAGTCCGAACAGGGTGAAGAAGTAGAGCGTTCCCAGCATCACCGGGTAGTCGCGGTTGATCGCCGCCTCGAAGCCCAAGAGGCCCAGGCCGTCAAGCGAGAAGATGACCTCGATCAGCACCGAGCTGCCGAACATTATGCCGACGAAGGCGCCGGGAAAGCCGGCGACGACGATCAGCATGCCGTTGCGGAAGACGTGGCCGTAGAGCACGCGGCGCTCGCTGAGACCCTTGGCGCGGGCGGTCAGCACGTACTGTTTGTTGATCTCGTCGAGGAAGGAATTCTTGGTCAGCATCGTCAGCGTGGCGAAGCCGCCGATCGCCATGGCCACGATGGGTAGCGTGATGTGCCACAGATAATCGAGGATCTTGTTGGGCCATCCGAACCAGGAATAGGCGTCCCAGTCGGGTGAAACCAAGCCGCGCAGGGGAAAGACGTTGAGATAGCTGCCGCCGGCGAAGAGAATGATCAGCAGCACCGCGAACAGGAAGCTGGGGATCGCGTTGCCAACGATGATCGCGGCCGAGGTCCAGACATCGAACCGGCTGCCGTCGCGCACCGCTTTGCGGATACCCAGGGGAATCGAGATCAGATAGGCCAGTAGCGTCGTCCACAGCCCCAGGGTGATCGACACCGGCATCTTGTCGATCACCAGGTCGACCACCGTGCGGTCGCGAAAATAGCTCTCGCCGAAATCGAACTGAATGTAATTGCCCAGCATGTGCACGAAGCGCTCGCCGGGGGGCCGGTCGAAGCCGTAGAGTTCCTCGATCTCTTTGATGAACTCGGGATCGAGGCCCCGCGCGCCGCGGTACTTGGACGTTGCCGCGGCGTCGCCGCCGCCGGTCTGCGGCGCCGTTCCGCCGCCCACCTCCGAGCCCGCGCCGCCGCCGAAACGCGCTGTGGCCTCGACGGCGGCGCCTGTGATCTGGGCAATGAGCTGCTCGACGGGACCACCGGGGACGAGCTGCACCACGGCGAAGTTGATCACCATGATCCCGAACAGCGTCGGGATGATCAGCAGCAATCGGCGAATGATGTAGGCGAACATGGCGCGGTTGCGCTACTCGGCGGACGTGCCCCGCCCCGCCTTGAGCTTGGCTTCCTTGACCGGATCGACCCACCAGGTGTCGAGGAAGCCGAGGCTGAACCGCGCTTTGGTCTCGGGGCGGCCGAACTTGTCCCAATAGGCGACGAAGTGCGAGGCCTTGTACCACTGCGGCACCGTGTAATGGTTCCACGTCAACACCCGGTCGAGCGCCCCCACGATCGTCTTCAGTTCAGCCCTACTTTGCGCCGTGCCGAGGCGCTCGATGAGGGAGTCCACCGCCGGATGGCGCACCCCGGCCAGGTTGTTGCCGCCGGGATTGTCCACCGCATCCGAACCCCAGAAGTTGCGCTGCTCGACACCGGGCGTGCGCCGCATGGTGAACCGCGAAATCATGACGTCGTAATCGTAGGTCTGCGCGCGGCTCATGAATTGGGCCGAATCGACGATGCGAATGCGGGCATCGATCCCCAATCGCTTCAAGTTGGCGACGTAGGGCGCGATGATGCGTTCGAACAGCGGCGTGTCGATCATGAATTCGATCGTCATCTGCGCGCCCGCGGGATCCACCAAGCGACCGTCGTCGACGGTCCATCCGGCCTGGTCGAGAAGCTCGCGCGCGCGCATCAGCCCCTGGCGGATATTGCCTGAGCCGTCAGTGGCCGGCGGTGCGTAGGCCTCGCCGAAAACGGCTTCCGGCAGCTCGGCGCGGAACGGCTCCAGCAGCGCCCGCTCAGCATCGGTGATCGGTCCACGGGCGCGCAGGTCCGAGTTCTCGAACATGCTGGCGGTGCGGTCGTAGAGCCCGAAGAACAGATTCTCGTTGGTCCACTCGAAGTCGAAGGCGTAGCCGAGCGCCTGACGCACCTGCCGGTCAGCGAATTTGGCGAGCCGGGTGTTGAGAAAGAACGCCTGGGTGCCCGAGGGCGATTCATCGGGCAGGGTTTCGCGTCGTATCAGCCCCTCGCGTACCGACGGCGCGTCGTAGCCGGTGGCCCAGGTCTTCGAGGTGAACTCCTCGCGAAAATCGTACTCGCCGGCTTTGAAGGCCTCGAACTCGATGGTCCGGTCGCGATAGAAATCGAAGCGAATGGTGTCGAAGTTGTAACGCCCGCGGTTGACCGGCAACTCGCGCCCCCAATAGTCCTTGACCCGCTCGTAGACCAGCACCCGGCCCTGATCGACGCGGCCGAAGCGGTACGGCCCCGAACCGAGCGGCGGCTCAAGGGTGGTTTCGTCAAATACGTTCGCCGTGTAATAAGCCTTCGACAGGATGGGCATTCCGGCGACCAGGTTCGGTAGGTCCCGGGTGGCGCCGGGGGCGAACGTGAACCGGACCTGATCACGGGCCAGCGCCTCGACCCGCTCGACATCGCGATAGGAGAGCCGGAAGCCCGGCTCACCCTCGGCGACCAAGGTTTCGAAGCTGAAGACCACGTCGTCCGCCGTGATCGGGCTGCCGTCGTGCCAGCGCGCCTGCGGCCGCAAACTAAACACCGCCCAACTGCGGTCCTCGGCCAGCTCGACGGTCTCGGCGATCAGGCCATACATCGAGTCGGGCTCGTCCTCGGCCGAGGTCATCAGGGATTCCACCGGCAACAGCATCGCGCTTCCGCCGATTCCCCTTAGATCGGTACCCTTTACGATCAGGGGATTGAGGTTGTCGAACGAGCCCGCATGCCCGAGCCGTGCCGTGCCGCCCTTGGGGGCATCGGGATTGACGTAATCGAAGTGCCTGAAGTCGGGCCCGTACTTGAGGTCGCCGAAGATCGACAGGCCGTGGCTGGTGGTCGACTCGGCGAGTGCCCCTTGCGCGCCGGCAAGCGCGAGGGCGATCACGACAACCGCCTTCAGCACGCTAGTCCGGCGGTGTCCGCTCAACGGACGCTACTCCATCGCCGCCTTGCCGCTGGCAAGCGCCGCCTCCCTCGTCGGATCGACCCACCATGCGAACAGGTCGGTCCCATACTTCGGCGTGACCTCGGTGCGCCCGAACTTGTCCCAATAGGCGATGCGCTCGTAGCGGATGTGCCATTGCGGGATGACGTAGTGTCCCCACAAGAGTACGCGGTCGAGCGCCCGCGTCGCCGCGACCAAGCTGGCCCGGTCGGGGGCGAAGATGATCTTGTCGATCAGCGCGTCGATTACCGGGCTTTCGATGCCGATGATGTTGCGGCTGCCCTCGCGGGCCGCGGATTCCGAGCCCCAGAAATCGCGCTGTTCGTTGCCCGGCGATTCCGACTGGCCGAACGTCGAGACGACCATGTCGAAGTCGAACGCGCTGATGCGGTTCTGGTACTGCGCCGGATCGATGATGCGAATGCTGGCGGCGGCGCCCAGCTTCTCGAGGTTTTGGACAAATGGCGAGACGATCCGCTCGAACGCCGGGCTCACCAGAAGGACTTCGATCTCGAGCGGCGCGCCGGTGTTGGGATCGATCAGCTTGCGGTCTTCTAGCTGCCACCCCGCCCCGCGAAGGATCGAGATCGCCTGGCGCAGATTGCCGCGGATGTTTCCCGATCCGTCCGATATAGGCAGGTCAAAGGGGGTTGTGAATAGTTCTGCCGGCAGCTGGTCGCGATACGGCTCCAGCGCGGCCAGCTCGGCGCCCTCCGGCAGACCGCTCGAGGCCAACTCCGAGTTAGAGAAGAAGCTGGTAGTGCGATCGTACTGGCCGTAGAACAGGTTCTTGTTCGACCATTCGAAATCGAAGGCGTAGGCCAGCGCGCGACGGAGCTCAGGGTCCTGGAATTTCGGCTTGCGCAGGTTGAAGGCGAACCCCTGCATGCCGGTCGGGCTGCCGTGCGGCACCTCGGCTTTCACCGCCAGTCCCTGGTGTAGAGCGGGAAAGTCGTAGCCGGTCGCCCAGTCCTTAGAGTTGTTCTCGGCACGGAAATCGTACTCGTGCGCCTTGAACGCCTCGAGCGCCACCGTCTGGTCGCGGTAATAGTCGTAGCGCAGGCTGTCGAAGTTGTAGCGGCCCCGGTTGATGGCGAGATCCGCCCCCCAATAGTCGGGCACGCGTTCGTAGGTGATCGAGCGGCCGGGATCGAGCTCCTTGATTCGGTAGGGGCCGGAACCCATCGGCGGAATCGAGGCTGGTCTCCTCAAATCTCGGGACTCAAATGCCGCTTTGGGGAGGACGGTCAGCTGACCCATGATCTGGGGCAGCTCGCGGTTGGTCGGGCCCGAGAAGGTGAACCGCACTTTGCGCTGTCCCATCGCCTCGGCCTCGACGACGTTGGCGTAGTAAAACCGGTAGAACGGCAACCCTTTTTCACGCAGCATGTTGAAGCTGAAGATCACGTCATCGACGGTGATCGGGCTGCCGTCGTGCCAGCGTGCCTCGGGGCGTAGCGTGAAGGCGACCCAGGACAGGTCCTCGGGGAACTCGACGCTCTCGGCGATCAGGCCGTACTCGGCCGAAACGTCATCGCCCGGAGAGGCCATCAAGGCCTCGTAGATGAGGCCCAGGCCCGCCGCCGACACGCCCTTGACGATGAACGGGTTGAGGCTGTCGTAGCTACCGATGGCGTAGAGCTTCAGATTGCCGCCCTTGGGCGCGGTCGGATCGACGTAGTCAAGATGGGCGAAGTCGGACCCGTACTTCGGCTCGCCGGTCAGTGAGAGCGCGTGACCGACGGTGATGTTCTCCTGCGCACCCGCCGTCCACGCCAAGGCGACGAGGGTTGCGGCAAGAACACTGATTCGCGTGGCACCCATGGCGTTTCCAACCCCGTGTCTTTGGGTCCCGCAACCATAGTCCAAAAGTCCCCCGCCCGCCTAGCGCACACCTCCGTGACCGCCGGTCCAGGCGGTCCCCTAGCTCTTGACGAAGACCGCCGGTTCGATGCCCGCCTCGTGCATGGCGCGCCGAAGGGATAGGTCGCGCGTCGCCAACGGCGCCGCCTCGCGCTGCGCGAGGTCGAGGTACGCGGCGTCGTAGGCCGAGAGGCGGTGCCTGCGGGCGAGCGCAACAAGCTGGGGCATCCGCGATGCCGAGATGGCCCTGTCAATGGTGATGGGCAGGCCGTCGAGCAGCGCAAGGAATCGGAGCGCCGCGGTCTCGCTCAGGCGACCGCGGCGCTCCGCGTCAATTAGCACGTTTACCACCTCGAGCGGCCAGATCGACGGCGCGACCGCGGAATCCTCGCCTAGGAGCGTGCGCTGCAGAAAGGTCCGCGCGGCAAAGTTGATAGCGGACGGGTTGTGGGTGGATTTGCGCAGGGGGAAGTATGATCCGATACGCCAGTTGCGTATGGGAACTCCAGATGCCGACCACGTTTCGTGCCTACCAGCCGGACCAACCCTTGCTTTTGCCGCTGGACTTGCAGGAGTGGGTTCCCCCAGGGCACCTGGCTCATCACGTCAGCGATGTGGTCGATGCACTGGACTTGACGGCGTTCTATGCGCCCAACGAGGGGGACGGTCGACGCAACGCCCCCTACGAGCCGTCGATGATGGTCAAGGTGCTGATCTATGCCTACGCGACGGGCACATTCTCCTCGCGCGCGGTGGCGAGGAAGCTGGAGGAGGAAGTAGCGTTTCGGATGCTCGCGGCGGGCAACTTCCCGCAACATCGCACGGTATGTGAGTTCCGCCGCCGACATCTGGCGGAGTTCAGCGAGCTGTTTGTGGGGGTGGTGCAGGTGGCGCGCGAGATGGGACTGGCGCGGTTCGGCAAGCTCTCGGTCGACGGGACGAAGGTGCGAGCGAACGCGAGCAAGCGCAAGGCGATGAGCTATGAGCGGATGGGCAAAGAGGCGGCTCGCTTGCAGGCGGAGATCGAGGCGCTTCTGACGAAGGCGGGGATGGTGGACGCCGAAGAAGACGAGCGTTGGGGCGAGGATTTCCGGGGCGACGAGTTGCCCGAGGAGTTGCAACGCAGGGAGAAGCGCCTGGCGGCGATCCAGGCAGCCAAAGCGCGTTTGGAGGCGGCGCAACGCGGGCGCGACGATGAGCGCGGGCGCGAGCCTGGGCAGGACCGCAATCCCCGGGGCGGGCGGCCCTACAAGCGGGCCTACGGCGAGCCCGAGCCGAAGGCGCAGAGCAATTTCACCGATCCCGAGAGCCAGATCATGAAGACCAGCAGCGAGGGATTCCAGCAGTGCTCCAACGCGCAGATGGCGGTCGATGGGGAGCACCAGATCATCGTCGCGACTCAGGTGGGGCCACAGGCCAGCGACCAGGGTCAGCTGGTGGGGATGCTCGACGAGATCAACGAGACGTTTGGGGTCGAGCCTGCGGTGGTACTGGCCGATGCGGGCTACTGCAACGAGCCGGATCTGTTGGAGCTGGAAGATCGCGGCATCGACGCGCACGTAGCGCTGGGGCGTGAAGGCAAGTCCCAGGTGGCGGTCGACCCGGCCCGGCTCCCTGCCACGCACCGCATGGGTGAGAAACTGGCGAGCCCCGCGGGCAAAGCCCGGTACGCGCAACGCAAGTGGCTCTCGGAGGCGCCGAACGGGTGGATCAAGGAGGTGCTCGGATTCCGACGATTCAGCCTGCGAGGCTTGGCGAAGGTGCGCGGCGAGTGGGACCTCGTGTGCTTGGCGTTGAACATCAAGCGGATGGGGACGGTGCCACGTGCTGAGGCAGGTGCTGGCCTGCCAACGCACTTGCTCCGGGGCGCGCAGTGCCCATCGACCGCGTATGAAACGCGAATCTCTTCCGTTCCGGCCTTCCGGTCCGGGCTTTCCATCCCAGAGTCGGGCGGGCCAGATGTCCACACTCGGGCCAAAATCCAACCTCTCCGGCGGCCGCGCGCCAATCGCCCAACATCAAAACTTCTACGGCGCACGCTCCTAGCGCCACGAGAGCCGAAAGCGAATACGCGTCCTCCTCATCCGCAAAGCACCATGCCATCGTCACCGAGCAGTCGACGACGAATCGACTCACCGGCGTCCTTCCTCGATCATGTCGCGCAGCAAATCACCGCCAAGACTTCGACCTCGGCGAAACTCCTTCAATGCCTCGATCGTCTCCGACACCGATTCCTGCGCGCGCGGGCCGACCGGAACCAGGTCGGCGACCGGTACGCCGTGGCGCGTGATCGTAATGCGCTCGCCTCCCGCGACGCGATCGAGAAGTCGCGACAGCTATGTCTTGGCTTCATAGGCGCCAACTTCGGCCATCCATCCCTCACCCGATTCGACCACCATCGGATGGCATACTAATATAAGGCTTATCCCTCTGAACCCGGTTTGACGACATGTTGGGTTTGCGGTTGCCATCGGCGGAATGTTCGCTTAATGTTCTGTCATGCCCAGCCGCTGGAAATACGACCGCCCGATGTCCCGCGCCGCCTTCGAGGCGCGCTTTCCCGATGAAGCCTCCTGCGCCCGGCATCTTGCAGCCAAGCGCTGGCCCGACGGCTTCGTCTGCCCCGCCTGCGGCCATGACAGGGGCTGGGAACTGAAGCGTCGCCGGACGAGCTGGGAATGTGCGGCCTGCGGGAAGGAGACTTCGGTGACCGCGGGCACGATCATGCACCGCAGCCACTTGCCCCTGAAGACCTGGTTCATGGCCGTTCACATCGTGACCAGCCACTCGAACGGTATCTCCGCCCTGCAACTCCAGGCCCAGCTCGGGCTCGGCAGTTACAAGAGTGCCTGGCTCCTGCTGCACAAGCTGCGCCGTGCCATGGTTGATCCGGATCGCAGCCTGCTTGAGGACCTGGTCGAGATCGATGAGGCCACCCTACCGTTCCGCACCGTAAAAGACCCGACCACAGGCGGGCAAGGTCGCAGCCGGCAAGGCAAGATGCGCATTGCTGGCGCGGTCGAGCTATCGCCCGAGGGCGAGCCACGTCGCATCCGGCTGGCGCCGATCGGGGATTTCTCCGCGCGCAGCCTTCATGCCTTCGTTGCCGGGACCTCGGCGCCGGGCGCGCGGGTAATCACCGATGGCTGGAGCGGTTATCCTGGCCTGCCCGACCACGACCACCAGCCCAAGGTCGTCGGTGCAACGCCCGCCCATCTCGTGCTGATCTGGATCCATCGTGTGTTCTCGAACCTGAAGCGCTGGGCGCTCGGAACCTTCCATGGCCTGCGCCGCGCCCATCTGCGCCGCTATCTCGACGAGTTCGTGTTCCGCTGGAACCGCCGCCGCCACACCGCAACGGCCTTCGACACCCTGCTCGGCATCGGCACGCGCCTCCGACCCGCCGACTACCGCGACATCGTCGGACAACGCGGCTGATCCCGGCAGGCCGGGCGCCAGCCACCGCCCGCCCTCCGATCCGCCTCAATCGGGGCCGAATACCGGCCCTCCAGCCTGCCTGACAGCACTCGAAACCTACTTCCCCAAGGCCAAAAGCTCCCGCACATCGCCAGGCACGGTCCAAGAACCGTGCCTGGAACGTAGAAGGCCGATCAACATCTGGTGTGACCGGAAGCAAAGGGAGAAGCCTTACTAATATTTAGACCAGTCTAAGACTAGTCAAAACGCCAAACCCACGATTGCCCCAACTTAGGCCGCGGAGAGGAGCGCCGATGCCGCCGCGTGGGCAACGGCGTCGCCCGCGGCCAGCATGGAACCGTCGCTCTGCAATCCGAGCGTGCCGCCGCCCCATTCGGTGATCTTGCCGCCCGCGCCCAGGACCACGGGCACCAACGCCAGGTAGTCATAGACCTTGAGGCCGCTTTCGATCACCAAATCGACGCAGCCGCTGGCCAGAAGTGCGGTGGCATAACAATCGGCGCTGTACTGGGTCATGCCGACGGCGTCGCGCAGGCGCTCGAACGCCGCTGTCTCGTGGCCCTCAAACCGCTCGGGCCCGGTGGTGAAGAGCGCGGCGGCACCGAGATTGGGACAGGCGCGGGCGCGCACAGGCGTGCCGTTGAGGGTGGTGGGCCGCCCCGCGACCCCGATCCAGCGCTCGCCGCTGATCGGCTGATCCATGATACCGAGAATCGGGGCACCGTCCCGCAAGAGCGCGATCAAGGTACCGAACAGCGGCTTGCCGACGATAAACGAGCGGGTGCCGTCGATCGGATCGAGCACCCAAACGAACTCGTGGTCTTCGCGGGCGGACCCGAACTCCTCGCCGATGACGCCGTGGTCGGGGTGGGCGCCCTCGATGATCTCACGGATCGCCGCCTCGGCCTCGCGGTCGGCGGCGGTCACCGGCGAGGCGTCGTCTTTTGTCACGATCTCGATCGGGGCCCGAAAATAGCCGCGAATGACCTCGCCGGAGGCATCGGCCATACGATGGGCGAGCGCCACCAAGTGGTCGGGGCACGCCGGCTCGGCTTGGTTCATGGGGGGCCGGCGCCTGCCGGCGGACGGTTCTATTCGGCAGGCGGCAGTGGAGGCGGTGAATCGCTGAAGCTACGCAGGTAAACGATGATGCTGGCTCGGTCCTTGGGCTTGCGCAGGCCCGCGAACGTCATTTTGTTGCCGGGAATGGCTTCCGTCGGTTTCGTCAGGTAGGCGTCGAGCTCGTCATAGCCCCACGCGCCACCGATCCCGCTTAAGGCGTCCGAATAGCTGAATCCCTCGGTACTCGCGCGGTCGCGCCCGACGACGTTCCACAGGTTGGGACCGATCTTGTTCTTGCCGCCCTGCTCGAAGGTGTGGCAGCTGACGCACTTCTTCGCGACTTTCTCGCCCGCGCCCACGTCGGCGGACGCAAGCAGGACGCCGAGCGGCGGCGTCTCGTCCGCCGCTTCGGTAGCCACGGCGGCCGTTTCGTCGACCCCTTCGACGATGTAGGCAGGCAGTGCAGGCTCGGGAGCGTCCATGAGGTTGTTGCCCAACGTCCCGATGATGAAGAGCCCCAGCAGCGTAAATAGAATCGCCCCTGCGTATTTGTTGAACTCGAAAGCCTTCATGCGATGCCCGGCGTGGAAGGGATCGGCGCGCGCGGAAGACTAGCGGCTTCCGCCGCCCCGGTGCAACCCGTATAACGGGCGGCGCCGCGGTTTCGCAGAATCGAATCCGGCCCGCCAATCCCATGAGCCGCGCCATCGTTATCATCCCCGCCCGAATGGCCTCTTCGCGCCTGCCGGGCAAGCCCCTGGCCGACATCGAGGGAACGCCGATGGTCGTCCACGTCCTGCGCCGCGCCGAGGCGGCGGAAATCGGTCCGGTGGTGGTGGCCGCGGCCGAACCGGAGATCGTCGACGCCGTAAGGGCCGCGGGCGGCCGGGCGGTCGCCACCCGGCCCGACCACACGAGCGGCTCCGACCGGGTCTTCGAGGCGCTGCAAGCGGTCGATCCCGACGGGACCTACGACGCCGCGATCAATCTTCAGGGTGATCTGCCGGCGATCGCGCCGGCCGCGGTGGGCGCCGTCCTGCAACCGCTCTCCGATCCGGCGGTCGATATCGCGACGCTGGCGGCGCCGATCGCCGAGCCCGGCGAGCGCGAGGATTCCAACGTCGTCAAGGCGGTCTTGGCGCTCGAGCCGGGGGCAAGCGTCGGGCGCGCGCTCTACTTCTCGCGCGCGCCGGTGCCGGCGGGCGAGGGCCCGTTCTATCACCACATCGGCGTCTATGGCTTTCGCCGCGACGCGCTGGCGCGCTACGTGGCGCTGCCGCCAAGCGTGCTCGAGCGGCGCGAGAAGCTGGAGCAGCTGCGGGCGCTCGAAGCCGGCATGCGGATCGCGGTGGCGCTCGTTGACACCGTTCCGCTGGGTGTCGATACTCCGGCCGATCTCGCCCGCATCCGCGCCATCATGGCCGCCGAGCCGGCTTGAGCGGCGCCGATGACCGAACCTTCGACCAACGCCGATCGCACCATCGCCTTCCAGGGCGCTCCCGGCGCCTACTCGCAGATGGCGTGCGCCGAATCGTGCCCCGACATGGAACCGCTTCCCTGCGCCACCTTCGAGGACGCTTTCGCGGCCGTCTGCGAGGGCCGCGCCAAGCTCGCGATGATCCCGATCGAGAACTCGATCGCCGGGCGGGTCGCCGACATTCATCATCTTCTGCCGGATTCGGGGCTCTACATCGTCGGCGAGAGCTTTCAGCGGGTGAAGCATCAGTTGCTGGCGAGCCCCGGCGCCGCGGTCGAAGGATTGCGGGTGGTGCACAGCCACGTCCAGGCGTTGTCGCAGTGCCGCGGCCTGGTCCGCGCGCTGGGCCTTGAGGAAGCGGTGCATGGCGATACCGCCAGGGCCGCCCGTGACGTGGCCGCGCTCGGCGATCCCGCGCACGCCGCGATCGCCTCGGCGCTGGCGGCCAAGACCTACGGGCTCGACATCGTGCGCGCGGACATCGAGGACGCATCGCACAACACGACGCGCTTCGTCATCATGGCGCGCGATGACGCGCGCCCGGCGACCGATGGCCCGCCGGTGATGACCAGCATTCTGTTTCAGGTCCGCAACGTCCCCGCCTCGCTCTACAAAGCCCTAGGCGGCTTCGCCACCAACGGCGTCAACATCGTCAAGCTCGAAAGCTACCAGCTCGGCGGCAGTTTCAACGCGACCCAGTTCTACGCCGACCTCGAGGGTCATCCCGAGCATCCGCCGGTCGCCCGCGCGTTGGACGAACTCGACTACTTTTGCGCCGAACTCAAGGTCTTGGGGGTCTATCCCGCTCACGCCTTCCGCGGGCTTTCCTGATCACGACTGCGCCGCCCACCAGCGCGCCAGCTGATGGGCGATCGCCATGGGCGGCGGCATCCGCAGCCCCGCATCGCCCTCGGCGGCGGCGAGCGCGGTGCGCACCTCGGCGCGGGTGAACCAGCGGGCGTCCTCGAGTTCGGCCGGGTCGATGGTGATTGTTTGCTCCGCGGTCTCGGCGATGCAGCCGATCATCAGCGACGAGGGGAACGGCCACGGCTGTGAAGAGTGATAACGGACCACGCAGACCTCGAGCGAGACCTCCTCGGCGACTTCGCGGCGCACCGCCTCTTCAATGCTCTCGCCGGGCTCGACGAAACCGGCGAGCGCCGAGTACATACGCTCGGGGAAGTGCGTTTGCCGGCCCAACACGCACGAATCGCCGCGCGCGACGATCATGATCACCACCGGATCGGTACGGGGAAAGTGCTCGGCCTCGCAGCTCGACGACTCGCAGCGCCGCATGTAGCCACCCTCGCGCGTTGCCGTCTTGGCGCCGCACACGGCGCAGAAGGTGTGGCGGAGATGCCAGTCCACCATCGCCCGCGCTTGCGCGACAATGCCGGCCTCGCCGGCGGCAAGCCGCGGCGCCAAGGCGCGAACCTCGGCGAAGATTCCGGCCCGGCCCAGCGGCTCTTCTTCGATCGGCTCGGGGAGCGCCGAGACGTCGGCGGCGAAGCGCGGGCGGCCCCCCTCCAGGCCCAGCAACACCACCGAGCCCTCGGTCGCCAGGTCTCGCATCAGACCCGGCGGCTGCCACGCCAGCGCCGGCTGGTCGCCGTCGGTCACCAGCGGCATCAGCCGCCATAGCGGCAGGAAGCGGCTGGCCCGGTCCTCGATCGCCTTGGCCAGCCACCCGGCATCGCGGCGCAGATGCTGGGCCCGGTCATAGGGATTGCCGGCGAAGACGTGGGGGCCGGGCATTGCGGGGGATGGAATCGTCATGGCGAGGGCGGCGCACCCTGACACACGGCGTCGGCGCGTACAATGGCGAGGGAAACCGCCGGCGGCGGCCCGTGATACACTGGATGCCGATTGATCAAGCCGGTGCCCGATCACAACCGAATCCTCGTCATCAAGCACGGGGCGCTTGGCGACTTCATCCTCGCCACCGGCGCTTTCAAGGCGATCCGCGGCCACCACCCGGCTGCCCGAGTTACACTGATGACGAGCCCGGACCACGCGGCGCTCGGACGCGCGTGCGGCTGGTTCGACGCGGTGTGGGAGGATGCGCGACCCCGCCTGTGGGAGGCGAGCGGCTGGCTCGGGATCGCCCGACGCTTGCGGGACGCGCGCTTCGACCGCGTCTACGACCTGCAGAATTCGGACCGCACCCGCGCCTACTTTTTCCTGCTCGGGCGCCGCGTGCGCGAGTGGTCGGGCATCGCGCCGGGTTGCTCCCACTCCCATCGCGACCCCGAGCGCCGGAACCTGCACACCCTCGACCGCCAAGCCGGGCAGCTCGCGATCGCAGGTATCGCCCCGGTGCCGCCCCCGGACCTCGACTGGGCCAATGGCGACGTGGGTCGATTCGCGCTGGACGGCGGCTTCGCGCTGATGGTCCCGGGCGGCGCCGCGCACCGCCCCGACAAGCGCTGGCCGGCGGCGCGCTACGTCGAGCTCGCGCGGCAGCTGCACGCCCAGGGCATGCGGCCCGTGCTGATCGGCGGGACCGACGAGCGTGCGGTGCTTGGCGAGATCGCAACCGAGGTGCCCGAAGCGCTCGATCTCTGCGACCAAACGAGCTTTGCCGAAATCGCGGCGCTCGCACGCGCCGCCCGACTGGCGCTCGGCAACGACACCGGGCCAATGCACCTGATCGCCGCCTGCGGCTGCCCGGCGGTGGTGCTGTTCTCGGCCGCCTCCGATCCCACCCGGACCGCGCCGGTGGGCGAGAACGTGACGGTGCTCCGCCGTCCCTCGCTGGCCGACCTGACGGCCGACGAGGTTGGCGCCGCGTTGCAACCGCGTTAGTCCGGTCCTGGCTTGATTCGCCGTCGCGACGAACAAAGGTAGTGTGTATGGGCGGGGACTTCGTCATTGAGCAGGATTGGTCGTCGTACGGCGAGGAACAGCACGAGACGTGGCGCCTCCTGTTCGCCCGCCAGCAAGGTATCCTTGGCCAGCGCGCCGCGCCCGAGTTCCTCGAGGGACTTGAGGGCCTCGGCATTGCCGCGGGCATCCCCGATTTCGAACGCTTGAGCGCGGTCCTCGATGCGGCGACCGGCTGGCGTATCGTCGCGGTGCCGGGCCTGGTGCCCGACGACGTCTTTTTCTCCCACCTCGCCAACCGCCGCTTTCCGGCAACCAAGTTCATCCGCCGCCGCGACCAGCTCGACTACCTCCAAGAACCTGACGTATTCCACGACGTTTACGGCCATGTGCCGCTCCTCCTCAATCCGATTTTCGCCGACTACCTGCAGGCGTACGGCCGTGGCGGGGTCAAGGCGCTGCGCCTCGGGGCGCTCACCTACCTCGCGAGGCTCTACTGGTATACCGTCGAGTTCGGGCTGATTCGCACGCCCGCAGGATTGCGCATCTACGGCTCGGGGATCGTGTCCTCGAAGGGCGAGTCGATCTACTGCCTCGAAAGCGCAAAGCCCAAACGCGTCGCCTTCGACCTCATGCGCATCATGCGCACCGACTATCGGATCGACGACTACCAAGACATCTACTTCGTTATCGATAGCTACGACCAGCTGTTCGAGGCCACCGCGCCCGACTTCACGCCCTACTACGAAGATCTGAAGCGCGCGGCGACGGTTCCGCCGGGCCGCATTCTCTCGGACGATGCCGTGGTCGGGCGCGAAGCTGCGTGCTAGCCTGACCCTCTCTCGCGGGGTCGCCCATCGACCCGCATCCTCCGTAACATTCCTGACCGCACTTCGGGGTAATCGACGCACGTGGCCTCCGTCTTTTCGTTTCGTGCGTTACGCTTCGTGCGGGCCGACCCGCGCCTTCTGGTCTACGGGCTCCTGCTAACGTTCAGCTCGGGATTCGGCCAGACCTATTTCATCTCGCTCTTCTCGGGCGAGATCCGGCAAACCTTCGCGATCAGCAGCGGCGAGTTCGGCGCGATCTATTCCGCCGGCACGTTGGCCAGCGCCGCGCTGTTCGCTTGGTCGGGTCATTTGATCGATCGCGTCGACCTCAGGCGGTGGACGGTCATCGTCATCGTCCTTTCCGCGCTGGCCTGCGCGGCGATGGCGTCGGCCCAGGACGTGTGGATGCTGGTCATCGGCATCTTCCTCCTCCGGCAATTGGGACAAGGGCTGATCTTCCACACCGCCATCACCAGCCAGGGCCGCTATTACCAGGACGCGCGCGGCCGCGCGGTGGCGACGGCCGGCCTTGGCGAACCGCTCGCCGAGGCAACCCTTCCGTTGATCGTCGTGGCGACCGTCGCCGCGATCGGCTGGCGGGGGACCTGGTTCGGTTTCGGCGCCGGGCTCGTCTTCGTGCTGTTACCGGTATCAATCTGGCTCTTGCGCGGTCACGACCGGCGCCAGGAACGCTACCTCAACGGCGCCGGGGCCGAGACCCCAGCGGTCGACGGCCCGTCCACCGCACCGCCGGTCCATTGGACACGCAAAGCGGTCCTTTGCGATTCGCGGTTCTATTTTCTGTTGCCAGTCCTCCTGGCCACGCCATTCATCAGCACCGGGATCGTCTTCCACCAGGTCTTCCTGGTCGAGGCCAAGGGCTGGTCGCTCGAGTTTTGGGCTGCCACCTATGTCGCGTACGCCGCGTCAAGCGTCACCTCGGGGCTCATATTCGGCGCGCTGTCGGACCGCTTCGGCGCGCCGGCCACGGTGCCGTGGCTACTACCCCCGCTGGCCATCGCCTGCTTCCTTTTGACGCTATCGGACGATCCGTTGGTGGCGTGGGGCTACATGGTCTTCGCCGGTATTTCGGTCGGCATGGCCAACATCTTCGTCGGGGCCTTTTTCGCCGAGGTCTATGGTACCCGGCACCTGGGCGCGATCCGCGCCTTGGCCTTCTCGCTCACGCTGCTGGCGAGCGCGCTTTCGCCGGTGGTCGTGGGCGCGGCGCTCGACCGCGGCACGACCATGGAGACGATCGCGCTGGTGGGCGGCGTCTATTGTGCGGTGGCCAGCGGCTTCGCGCTATTCGTCGTGCGCCTGTACCGGCGCCCGCGCTGAACCACCGTCTTGGGAACCTTCGAGTGGCTTTAGCGCGTCAAGGGTTTCGGTGACCGCGGGGTTCTCCGGACCGATGAACTTCTCGCGCATCAAGAGCGCAAGTTCCAGGAACAATGCCGCCGGCCAAAGGAGGAGCGCCACCGCGAGCGCTAGGATGCGGCGCCGGCCCGCTGTCGAGGGATGCGATCGTTCAACGTCCTTCACGCCCGATTAGGTGGAAACCCATGGTGGCCGATACAACGCCAGGAGGATCGGCCAAGTCCATCGGGGTCGATCTAAATGAAATCCTCCTCGAAGGGATAGCTCGAGAGCGGGACGGCGCCGTCCTCGGCAATCAGCACTTGTTCCTCCAGCTTGACGCCCTCGGTGCCGCCCGCCTCGCCGATGTAGCTTTCAACACAAACCGCCATCCCTTGTTCGAATACGCCGTCGTAGCCGCTTTGCTCCAGGTCCTGGGCGTAGGCGACGTGGGGGTACTCGTCGCACATGCCCACTCCGTGGGCGAGCACCGAGTATCGGTTGTGCCGGTAGGCGGAAGGCATCGGCCAGGCCTTCTCAGCCAGTTCGCGAAACCCGAGGCCCGGGCGCAGAAGTTCGATATTGCGCTGGAGCTGGGTGTGGGCAAGCGCATACAGCCGACGCTGGTCGTCGCTCGGCCGGCCTTCGCCGCACCGCCAGGTGCGCGAGATGTCGGCGCAATAGCCGCGCGGACCGATGAGATCGGTGTCGAAGCTGACCAGGTCGCCAGCCTCGATCGCCCGCGTCCCGCATTCCTGGAACCACGGGTTGGTTCGCGGTCCCGAGGCCAGCAGGCGGGTCTCGATCCACTCGCCACCGAGCGCGATATTGGTCTGGTGGAGGACGGACCACAGCGCGTTCTCGATGATTCCCGGTCGCAACGCCTCGCGCATCCGGCGCATACCCTCTTCGCACACCGCGATCGCGGCGCGGATGGCGGCGATCTCCTCGGCACCCTTGATCGCGCGCGCGCGCTCCATCGCCGCCTGGCCCTCGCACAGCGTGATTCCCAAGGCTTGTAGCGCCCACGTGCCGGCGGGATCGAGGCGGTCGACGGCAAGCCGGCGGCTGCCGCCGCCGTGGGCGGCTACCAGGTCGGCAATTTCGCTGGCCCAGCGCGCCGCTTTTTCCTCAACCCGCGGACCAGCGCCGAAGTAGCTCCAGGTGCACGCGTCGCGAACCTCGTCCACGGTGTCGAGGTCGAGCGAAAGGTGCGCGCAGCCATGAAACTCGAACAAAACCGTGGGACCCTCGGCAGGGACGAACGCATAGCGGGCCGGGTTGTGCAGCGTCCACACCTGCATGTTGGCGCTGCCGGTGGCGTAGCGGATGTTGATCGGATCGAACAGCACCGCCGCCGCCAGGTCGGCGCGCGCCAGCGCCTCGCGCACCCGCCGCGCGCGCCACGCCACCAGCGCTTGCTCGTCGATCCCACCGGCTGCCATCACCGTCCCCCGCACAAGCTCGAAGTCGCGCGCAAAGTACGATAATCTCATGCCAATGAACGCCTCAAGCAAGGTCGCCATCGTTACCGGCGCCGGCAGCGGTGTCGGCAAGGAAGCCGCGCTCGCGCTGGCTCGGGAGGGCTATGCGGTGGCACTCGCCGGGCGCCGTGCCGAGGCGCTGGAAGAAACCCGCGCCGCGTGCCACGGCAACGCGCTGGCGGTCGCCACCGACGTGCGCGATCCCGAATCCGTGGCCGCGCTGTTCGCCAAGACCAAAGCCGCGTTCGGGCGGCTCGATGTGCTGTTCAACAACTCCGGCATCAGCGCGCCGCCGATACCGCTCGAGGACCTGAGTGTCGAACAGTGGACGGCGGTGGTGGAAACGAACCTGACCGGCGTATTCCTGTGCACCCAAGAGGCCTTCCGCATGATGAAGGCGCAGGATCCGATGGGCGGGCGGATCGTCAACAATGGCTCGATCTCGGCCTACGTTCCGCGGCCCAATTCAGCGCCCTACTCGGCAACCAAGAGCGCCATCACCGGGCTTACCCGGGCGACCTCGCTCGATGGCCGCAAGTACGACATCGCGTGCGGCCAGCTCGACATCGGCAACACCGTCAGCCCGATGACCGCGAAGATGAAGGACGGGGTCGCGCAGCCCAACGGTACGGTGGCGCCGGAGCCAACGATGGCGGTCGACAACGTCGGCCGCGCGGTCGCCTATATGGCCAGCCTGCCCCTCGATGCCAATGTTCAGTTCATGACCGTCATGGCCACCAAGATGCCCTACATCGGCCGCGGCTGAACCGATCTAGGCGGCCCAGGGTAGGACACGAGGTTGCCCTTGACCGCGTTCTCCGAGATCAGTCGGTGGGCCTCGGCGGCCTGTTCAAGCGGCAACGCGCGGTCGAGAAGCGGCTTGATCTTGCCAGCCTTCACCTGCGCCAAACCCCACTCGAGGTCCTCGATGTCGCTCGCCATGGATCCGCGAATCTGCTTTTGCGCGAAGAACAGGCTGCGGATATCGAAGCGCACCTCGGGATCGGCGGCGAAGCCGTAAGCGACGACCACGCCTTGGGGCTTGACCGCCTCGATGCTCTTGGCCAGCACCGCGCCGCCCAGGTTGTCGATCGCGACGTCGGCGCCACGACCCTCGGTCCACGCCATCACGCGCGCCACGACGTCCTCGGAACGGGAGTCGATCACCAAGTCCGCACCCGCAGCCTTGGCGAAGCCGCCTTTGGCGCGGTCGCGCACCGTGGTGGTGACGCGGGCGCCGAGCGCCTTGGCGACCTGAATCAGCATCGAGCCCGAGCCCGACGCCCCGGCGTGCACCAGCACGTTGTCGCCCGCGGTGATCCCGCCGACGCCCTTGGCCGCGTGGACCGCCGTCGCCAGTACCACCGGAAGGGTTGCCGCTTCTTCCGGCGATAGCCCAGTCGTGTCCCTTACCACCGCCCGCGCGGGCGCCTCGATGTACTGGGCATAAGCACCCCAGACGTGCAGGCCGGGAAGCGCGAAGCTTGGCGCAATCACGGTCGGGCGCGTCGCCGCCTCGGCCGCCTCGCGAGCGTAATCGGCGGCGCGCCGAGCGGAATCTTGCGGCTGACGGCGGCGGCAAGCCTGACCCGCCTCCACCTCGCCGCGGCGCTCGCGGCGTTCAACGCCCGTCACCCGGCGGTTCACGTCGTCCTCTCGGCAAGCGACCGGGTGGCCGATTTGATCGAGGGCGAGTTCGATGTCGCCATCCGCGTTGGGCGGCTGCGCGATTCCAGTCTCATTGCGCGCAAGATCGGCGAAGGGCGGCGGGTGCTGTGCGCGAGCCCCGCCTATCTTGCGCGGGCCGGGACCCCGGCGGCGCCTCACGAACTCGCCGACCACAACTGCCTTACCTTCCGCAGCCACCGCACCGCTGAGGTTGGCCCCTTGCAGCGAGGCATCCGCGAGCTGCATATCGGCGCCGTCGCCGCGTGAGAACGTGAGCTCGCCACGGCGGGAGACGGTGATCATGACCCCATCGCTCAACGCCGCATCCTGGAGGTCGGCACCGTCGATCTTGGCGCCGCCGAGTTTGGTTCCCCGCAGGTCCGCGCGCGACAGCAGCGCGCGCCGCAGGTCGGTGCTGGAAAGGTCGCACGCGAACAGGTCGGCGCCGGCAAGGTTGGCACCGGCGAAGTTGGATGCCGCCATGGAGGCGCCGGCGAAGCTGGCCTCCGCCAGATTCGCTTTCGCGAGATTGACGCCGCCGAGATCGCGATGCGCGAGATTGGCGCGCACCCCGCCAACCAGCCCCTTCACCCAGCGCTTGTGAAGGTCCAAGACGGTCTTGAGTTCGTCTTCGGTGACGGCTGCCATGGCTGACGACAACCTAGGAGCGTGCGCTGCAGAAAGGTCCGCGCGGCAAAGTTGATAGCGGACGGGTTGTGGGTGGATTTGCGCAGGGGGAAGTATGATCCGATACGCCAGTTGCGTATGGGAACTCCAGATGCCGACCACGTTTCGTGCCTACCAGCCGGACCAACCCTTGCTTTTGCCGCTGGACTTGCAGGAGTGGGTTCCCCCAGGGCACCTGGCTCATCACGTCAGCGATGTGGTCGATGCACTGGACTTGACGGCGTTCTATGCGCCCAACGAGGGGGACGGTCGACGCAACGCCCCCTACGAGCCGTCGATGATGGTCAAGGTGCTGATCTATGCCTACGCGACGGGCACATTCTCCTCGCGCGCGGTGGCGAGGAAGCTGGAGGAGGAAGTAGCGTTTCGGATGCTCGCGGCGGGCAACTTCCCGCAACATCGCACGGTATGTGAGTTCCGACGCCGACATCTGGCGGAGTTCAGCGAGCTGTTTGTGGGGGTGGTGCAGGTGGCGCGCGAGATGGGACTGGCGCGGTTCGGCAAGCTCTCGGTCGACGGGACGAAGGTGCGAGCGAACGCGAGCAAGCGCAAGGCGATGAGCTATGAGCGGATGGGCAAAGAGGCGGCTCGCTTGCAGGCGGAGATCGAGGCGCTGCTGACGAAGGCGGGGATGGTGGACGCCGAAGAAGACGAGCGTTGGGGCGAGGATTTCCGGGGCGACGAGTTGCCCGAGGAGTTGCAACGCAGGGAGAAGCGCCTGGCGGCGATCCAGGCAGCCAAAGCGCGTTTGGAGGCGGCGCAACGCGGGCGCGACGATGAGCGCGGGCGCGAGCCTGGGCAGGACCGCAATCCCCGGGGCGGGCGGCCCTACAAGCGGGCCTACGGCGAGCCCGAGCCGAAGGCGCAGAGCAATTTCACCGATCCCGAGAGCCAGATCATGAAGACCAGCAGCGAGGGATTCCAGCAGTGCTCCAACGCGCAGATGGCGGTCGATGGGGAGCACCAGATCATCGTCGCGACTCAGGTGGGGCCACAGGCCAGCGACCAGGGTCAGCTGGTGGGGATGCTCGACGAGATCAACGAGACGTTTGGGGTCGAGCCTGCGGTGGTACTGGCCGATGCGGGCTACTGCAACGAGCCGGATCTGTTGGAGCTGGAAGATCGCGGCATCGACGCGCACGTAGCGCTGGGGCGTGAAGGCAAGTCCCAGGTGGCGGTCGACCCGGCCCGGCTCCCTGCCACGCACCGCATGGGTGAGAAACTGGCGAGCCCCGCGGGCAAAGCCCGGTACGCGCAACGCAAGTGGCTCTCGGAGGCGCCGAACGGGTGGATCAAGGAGGTGCTCGGATTCCGACGATTCAGCCTGCGAGGCTTGGCGAAGGTGCGCGGCGAGTGGGACCTCGTGTGCTTGGCGTTGAACATCAAGCGGATGGGGACGGTGGCCACGTGCTGAGGCAGGTGCTGGCCTGCCAACGCACTTGCTCCGGGGCGCGCAGTGCCCATCGACCGCGTATGAAACGCGAATCTCTTCCGTTCCGGCCTTCCGGTCCGGGCTTTCCATCCCAGAGTCGGGCGGGCCAGATGTCCACACTCGGGCCAAAATCCAACCTCTCCGGCGGCCGCGCGCCAATCGCCCAACATCAAAACTTCTACGGCGCACGCTCCTAGCACGCCTGCTCCCGGCGAAGGGAGCGTTGATTCGCTAATCGGGGCCCACTAACCGGTCTTGGGCAGCGCCCTGGGATGAGCGTCTTGGTGCACCTCGATGAGGCGTGCGGTGTCGACCTCGGTATAGACCTGGGTGCTCGAAAGCGAGGCATGCCCCATCAGCTCCTGGATGGTGCGGAGATCGCCGCCGGCGGCCAGTAGATGGGTGGCGAAGCTGTGGCGCAAGGCGTGCGGCGTGGCGCTGTCGGGAAGATTGAGACGGGCGCGTAATCGGCGCATCGTCGCCTGCACCACCCCCGGGTTGAGGCGCCCGCCGCGGACGCCCACGAACAGGGCTCCGCCCGGACCCGCCGCGTAGGGGCAGGCATCGAGGTACGCGGCGATGGCCTCGATCACCACCGGCAGCAGCGGAACCAGGCGCTCCTTGCCGCCCTTGCCGCGCACCCGCATCGAGCCCTGGCCGCGGGCTGGTGCCTCGGCCCGGTCGAGACCGAGCGCCTCCGAGATGCGCAGTCCGCAGCCATACAGAAGCGTCAAGACCGCAACGTCGCGCCGCCCCACCCAGTCCACCGCACCAATCCCACCGACCGCCTCCAGCGCCGACCGTGCGGCGGCTTCCGAAAGCGGGCGCGGTAGGCGATGCGCGCGCTTGGGCGCGCGCACAGCGGCCAGTGAGTCGTTGCCGAGGATGCCGGCACGATCGAGGAAGCCGAAGAAACTGCGTAGCGCCGAAAGCGCACGGGCGAGGGTGACCCCCGCCCTTCCCGCATTGCGCCGTGCCGCTAGGAAGGCCCGCACGTCGACGGGGCGCAACCGGCCGAGGTCAGCCAGGGTGGGTGGGCCGCCGATATGGCCGTACAGGAAATCGCAGAAGATCGCCAGATCGCGGCGGTACGCGGCAACCGTGTTCGGCGACAACCGGCGCTCCTCGGCCAGCCAGGTGAGCCAATCAACGATCGCACCCGCCACCTCGCGGGACGCCCGGGCGTCGGGGGAAAGCTCGGCGGAGCGGCCTAGCCGCCGCGGCACAGCCATCCGCGAATCGACAAGCCAAGCGTCGCGCCGAGGAACACCAGCAGCTCGCTGCCCTGGCCCGCGTGAAATCGGTCGGGATCGCGGGAGCCCAGCGCTAGCAGGCCGGTCGGTCCCTCGTCGCGGATACGCACGCGGACGAGCGCCTGGGTGCGCACCAGCGTGGCCGCGGCGCCGAACAGCGCCGCCCCGCCGGGACCATCCGCACCAAACAGGCATTCGCGGCCCCTGCCGATAAACCCGTCGACAGCGCCCTCTTCCAGGACGCGGATGCCGGTCGCGGACGCGCGCGCCGATTCACCTGGCACCGCCTCGATGCAAAGGGCCGCCACGTCTACGTCCAGCCGGGTGGCCAGATCGGTGGTCACCGTTTCGATGAGCTCGGCAAAGCCGCGCGCCTCCATCAAAGCCACCACCGCCGCGTGAATGCGGCCCTGAGAAACCAGGTTCGAGCGCGCCGCGCCCAGCAGCGCATCCTCGCGGTTTCCGCCCTCGCGCACCGCTTGTTGCAGGCGCTCGATCATGAAGGCTTGCAGGTCCAACAGGCCCTTACCTTTGTAGCATGCTGGTGGCGTCAGCACCCCCAAGAGGTCTGGGTGGCGGATGAGGAAATCGCCGTGCTCGCGCAGGTAAGAGGCGACGTCGGCGTCGGTTATCTCCTCGGTCCTCGCGGCGCGGGGCTTGGCTGCGCGCTCGGGCATGACCGATCTCAACCCTCGAGAATCTGCTGACCGGTCTCGCGCCAATCCGACAGGAACGCGTCCAATCCCTTGTCGGTCAGCGGGTGCAACGCGAGCTTGCGCAGCACGGCGGGCGGAACCGTGCACACGTCGGCGCCGATCCGCGCGGCCTCGACAACGTGCAGCGGATTGCGCACTGAGGCCACCAGGATCTCGGTATCGAGCGATTCGTAGTTGTCGTAAATCGTGCGCACGTCGCGCACCAGCGCCATGCCGTCGTGGGCGATGTCGTCCAGCCGGCCGACGAACAGAGAAACGAAGCGGGCTCCGGCTTTGGCCGCGAACAAGGCCTGGGTGGCCGAGAAGCAAAGCGTCACGTTGACGGCGACGCCCGATTGGTTGAGCGTCCGGCAGGCCTTCAGCCCGTGCCACGTAAGCGGCACCTTGACCGTTATGTTGTCGGCGATTTCGGCGAGCCGGCGACCCTCGCCCACCATGTCTTCATCCGCGGTGGCCGTGACCTCGGCCGAAACCGGGCCCTCGACCGCGGCGCACACCTCACTCAACACCTCGAACAGATCGCGCCCGGTCTTGGCGACCAGCGAGGGATTGGTCGTCACCCCGTCCAACAGTCCGGTCGCCGCAAGATCCTTAATCTCATCGACATCCGCGGTATCGGCGAAGAACTTCATCGGCTGTGCCGCATGCTGTGCTGAGTCCCGTGCTTGTCCGCCAGACGTTGGCTTGGCACAGTGTAGCGGATGGCTCGGAAGCGTACCAGTTCCCCCCGATTCGAGGGCTTGGGGCGCGTCCGCGTTCTCTTACCGTTGCCGTTGGGCGGCGCCTACAACTATCGCGTGCCCCGCGCATTCGGCGACCTTGCCGCGGGGGTGTTCGTCCGGGTGCCGCTGGGCACGCGTGAGACGGTGGGTGCGGTGTGGGGGGCGGCCGAGGGCGGCGTCGCCCCGGCCAAACTCAGGGACGTGATCGCGGCGCTCGACTGTCCGCCGCTTGGCGCGGAGCTGCGCGAGCTCATCGACTGGGTCGCGGCATACACTCTGGCGCCGCCCGGCTCGGTCCTGCGCATGGCGATGAGCGTCCGCGAGGCGCTGGAACCGGCACCGCCACGCATGGCCTATCGCGCCACCGGAGAAGACCCCGAGCGGCTCACCGAGCACCGCCGACGCGTCCTAGCGGTCGCCGAAGCCGGTCCGCCACGCCTCAAGACCGAGCTGGCGCGCGAGGCGGCCGTTAGCGTGTCGGTCATCGATGGTCTGGTCAGGGAGGCGGCGCTCGAGGCGGTGCGGCTGGCCGATCCAACCACCGTTCCGGCCCCCGTCCCGGACACGATCGCACCGCATCTCTCGCCAACCCAAACCGCCGCCGCCGAGACGCTGTCCCGGGCGGTCGCCCACGGCGGATTCAGTGCCACGCTGCTCGACGGGGTCACCGGCGCCGGCAAGACCGAGGTCTACTTCGAGGCCATCGCCGCGGCGCTCGCGGCGGGTCGCCAGGCGCTGGTGCTTTTGCCCGAGATCGCGCTCACCGCCCAATGGCTCGAGCGCTTCTCGGCGCGGTTCGGCGCCCGCCCGGCCGAGTGGCATTCCGACATCCGGCGCGGCGTCAAGCGCGAGGTCTGGCGGGCGGCCGCCCAGGGCCGCGCCAAGATCGTGGTCGGCGCCCGCTCGGCGCTTTTCCTGCCCTTCGCCGACCTCGGGCTGATCGTCGTCGATGAAGAGCAAGACGCCGCCTTCAAGCAAGAAGACGGCGTCGTCTACAACGCCCGCGACATGGCCGTCGTGCGGGCGCGGTTGGCCGAGATCCCGATCGTGCTCGCCTCGGCGACGCCGTCGCTCGAAACCGTCGTCAACGCCAAAGCCGGACGTTACGCCCGGGTGCACCTCCCCGAGCGCCATGGCGCCGCGCGTCTGCCCGAGATTGCCGTCGTCGACATGCGCATCGAACCGCCGCCGCGGGGGTACTGGCTCTCGCCCACGCTCGCCACCGCGCTCAGCAAGACCTTGGCCGCGGGCGAGCAGGCGATGCTGTTTCTCAATCGCCGCGGCTACGCGCCGCTCACCCTTTGTCGTGCCTGCGGGCACCGGCTCGAATGCCCCAATTGCTCGGCCTGGCTGGTCGAGCATCGGCTGGCCGGTCGCCTGCAGTGTCACCACTGCGGGCACGCCCGGGGGTTGCCCAAATCGTGTCCGGCGTGTGCGGCGCACGACCGGCTGGCGGCTTGCGGTCCCGGCGTCGAGCGGCTGAGCGACGAGGTTGCCGAGATTGCCCCGCAGGCGCGCGCGGCAATCGTCGCCAGCGATACCCTGCGCGGACCGGGCGCCGCCGAGGCGGTGATTCGGCGCGTGACCGGACACGAGATCGACGTCCTTATCGGCACCCAAGTCGTCGCCAAGGGCCACAACTTCCCGCTCTTGACCCTGGTCGGTGTGGTCGATGCCGACTTGGGCCTCGGGGGCGGCGATCTCAGGGCGATGGAACGCACCTACCAGCTCTTGCACCAGGTGGCCGGGCGTGCGGGTCGCGCTGGGCGTCCCGGCCGGGTGCTGCTGCAGACCTATATGCCCGAGCATCCGGTGATGGCCGCGCTGGTCTCGGGCGACCGCGACGCCTTTCTCGCCCGCGAGGCGGCGGCGCGGCGCGACTTGGCGATGCCGCCTTTCGGCCGCCTCGCCGCGCTCATCGTCTCGGGCGCGGACGAGGCCAAGGTCATGACCGTGGCCCGGGCATTCGGTAGGGCGGCGCCCGCGGAAACGGGTCTTCGCGTGCTCGGCCCGGCGCCGGCCCCGCTCTCGCTGCTGCGCGGCCGCCACCGCCATCGCCTCCTTCTGAAGGCTGCGCGTTCGATCAAGATCCAGGCTCCGCTGCGTGCCTGGCTCGCCATGGTCAAGGTCCCTTCGAGCGTCCGAGTCCAGGTCGACGTCGATCCCTACAGCTTTCTCTAGTCCGTCGGTGCTTTCCCCGGCCGCCGAACCGGCTAACATGCGGGCGGACGGCACGGGAGAACGACGATGAATCAGCCCGGTAGGTTTTGGGACAAGATTGCCGAAAAGTATTCGAAACAGCCCGTGGCTGACGAAGAGTCGTACCAACAGAAACTGCGGGTCACGCGCGAATACTTTCGTCCGGATATGGAGGTATTAGAGGGCACCTCTAAGAATTCTCCTTTTTCGGGCGTCGTCGATTTAGAATCGGGTTGCCGATTTGTTGATAGCGGGAGGCGTGGTTGATGTGTCAGATGGGGTTTTTCGATCTTGGGAACCGGTATTCCGGTCTTGACGCCAAGAACGATCCGCTTTTGAAGATCGACGGGGTGGTTCCGTGGGAAGACTTGCGCGCGCGTCTTGAGGCGGTGTGGCGGCGTGCGGACAAGGCGCGTAAATCGCGGGCGGGACGCAAGCCGTGGGATGCGATTGTGATGTTCAAGACGATCATTCTGTGCGCGCTCTACAATCTCTCGGACGACCAAGTTGAGCATCAGATCCGTGACCGCCTGTCGTTCATGCGATTTCTGGGGTTGGGTCTGGAGGGCCGGGTTCCCGACGCCAAGACGGTGTGGCTGTACCGCGAACAGTTAACGCAAGCTGGCGTGATCGAGGCCTTATTCGAGACGTTCGATGGCTACCTGAAGGATCAGGGCTATCTGGCGATGGGCGGCCAGATCATCGACGCCTCGATTGTGGCGGTACCCAAACAGCGCAACAGCCGCGAGGAGAACGCGCGGATAAAGGCGGGCGAGACGCCGGCAGGCTGGGAGGACAAGCCGGCAAAGCGGCGCCAAAAGGATGTCGAGGCGCGGTGGACTAAGAAGCACGGCAAGAGCCATTACGGTTACAAGAACCATGTCAACGTGGACCGTCGGCACAAGCTGGTGCGGCGCTATCATGTGAGCGACGCGGCGGAGCACGACAGCCAAGTCCTCGACGATATCCTGGATGGGGACAACACGGCTTTGGGTGTGTGGGCGGACAGCGCTTACCGCTCGGCGGAGATCGAGGCGGTGCTGAAGGAGAAGGGGTTGCGGAGCCGGATCCATCGCAAGGGCCGCCGCAACAAGCCGCTGAGCGAGCGCGAGAAGCAGGGCAACAAGACCCGTTCGTCGGTTCGGGTCCGCGTCGAGCATGTCTTCGGGGCCCAGAGCAACGACATGGGCGGGACGCTGGTGCGTAGTGTCGGGCTGGTGCGGGCGAAGGCGCGGATCGGGTTGAAGAACCTCGCCTACAACATGCGCCGCCTGGTCCAACTGGAGCGTCTCGCGGCGGCCGTGTGACGATACTCGGAGAAGGAGACCGCCTGGGGACGGTCTTGTGGCGGAAATAACTCAATTGGAGCGTGGAAGACCCCGAAAATCTCGGCTCCGGCATGGCTGGAGCTGGTGACAGCCTGGTTAAACAATATCCTCCGACAACTCACCAATTCTTAGAGGTGCCCTAGAGTTTGGCTGCGGGACGGGCTCGCAGCGCACGTGAAACATATTCAAGCCATTGACGTCTCGCCAAAGATGCTGGAAATCGCCCAAGGGAAGGCCGACGCGAACAACGTCAAGAATGTGTATTTCGAACGATCCGGCATCGATGAATTCAGCGCGCCCGATCAGACCCTTGACGCCGTACTGGGACTCAGTATCTTGCACCTACTGGAAAACAAGGAAAAGGTCATTGCCAAGGTTCACAAAATGCTCAAGCCAGGTGGCGTCTTCATCACCAGCACGGCGTGTATGGGTGATACGATGAAGTATTTCAAGCTCATTGCGCCGATTGGAAAATTCTTTGGCGTCTTGCCCGTGCTCAGGATTTTTACCGCTAAGGAATTGGAAGATAGTATGACCGATGCCGGATTTGAGATTCCCACCCATGGCAGCCCGGCAAAGGCAAAGGCGTGTTTATCGTGGCGAAGAAGGCCGGGGCGTAGCGATCGTTTCCTGCTCGGGCGCTCGATCAACGCCGTTGTGAGCACACGCTAGCCCAAGCCCACGAGGGCACGGGCGAAGGTCTCGGCCTCGAAGGGCTGAAGATCCTCGATGTCCTCACCCACGCAGATCGCGTGCACCGGCAGCGCGAAGCGCTCGGCGATGCCGACCAACACGCCGCCCTTGGCGGTGCCGTCGAGCTTGGTCATGACCAGACCGCTGACCGCGCAGCGTTCGCGGAACACCTCGACCTGGGCGTGCGCATTTTGACCGGTGGTGGCGTCGAGCACCAAGACGCACGCGTGCGGCGCGGCGGCATCCAGCTTGCGCAGCACGCGGACGATCTTCTCGAGCCCGGCCATCAGCTCTGACTTGTTCTGCAGTCGCCCGGCGGTGTCGATCAGCAACACCTCGGCAGCGCCGCGCTGGGTAAACTCGAGCGCCTCGTAGGCGACGCCCGCGGCGTCGGCGCCCGGCGCCCGCGCAACTACCGTTGCGCCGGCGCGCTCGCCCCAAAGCTGAAGCTGATCGATGGCCGCGGCGCGGA
The DNA here is from genome assembly GCA_965219135.1 of Alphaproteobacteria bacterium. Classification (GTDB taxonomy): domain Bacteria; phylum Pseudomonadota; class Alphaproteobacteria; order VGEJ01; family VGEJ01; genus CAYUNL01. Next base: position 2,967,916 of record CBDCMV010000003.1, read on the forward strand.
AGGTGTCGGCGGCGGCCAGCACCACCGAACGTCCCTCGGCGCGAAAGCGATGGGCGAGCTTGCCGATGGTCGCGGTCTTGCCGGTGCCGTTGACGCCGACGACCAGGATCACGAACGGACGGTGGTCGCGCGCGACCTCGATTGGCTTCGCAATCGGTGCAAGAATCGCCGTGATTTCCGCCGCTAGCGCTTCGCGGACCGTATCCGCCGCGGCTGCGCGGCCAAGGCCGGCACCGGCGATCCGCGCGGTCAACGTCCGCGCCGCGCCGACCCCAAAATCGGCCGAGATCAGCAACTCCTCGAACGCTTCCAGGGTGGCAACGTCCGGCTGGCCACCGCCGAAGATGCCGGCGATGCCGCCGCTCAACCGACTGGACGAGCCGCCCAGGCCCGCGCGCAGTCGGCTCAGCCACCCCGAGCGCGGCGCCGCCCCGCCGGGCATTACGCGGCGTTCAGGACGTGGCCGCGCAGCGCATCGCCGTCGAGCCCGGTAATCCGCGCCGTGACGATGCGGCCCGGCGTCGCCGGGCGGTCGAGCCGCACCGGTGCGAAGTCCGCGCCGCGTCCGGCGTTGGCCTGCTCGACCAGCACCTCGGCCACCGACCCCACGCGGCTTCGCAGGAAGCGCTGCCGTGCCGACGCGCCATCGGCGCGCAAGGCGCCGGCGCGCCGCTTGCGCTCGGCTACGGCAAGCGGCGGCATTCGGGCGGCGGGGGTGCCCGGCCGCTCGGAATAGGGAAAGACATGAAGGAAGTCGAGCGCGCAGTCGGCAATCAGCGCTCGGGTATTCGCGAACGCGGCCTCGGACTCGGTCGGGAAACCCGCGATCAGGTCGGCCCCGAACGCGGTCTCGGGACGGCGGCGGCGGATTTCTTCACACAGCGCCACCGCATCGGTGCGCCGGTGGCGGCGCTTCATCCGCTTGAGGATCAGATCGTCGCCCGATTGCAGGCTGAGGTGGAGGTGCGGCATGAGGCGCGGCTCGTCCCCGAAAAGGCCGCGCAGCGTGGCGTCGACCTCGATCGGGTCGATCGACGAAAGCCGCACGCGTGGCAACTCCGGCACCTCCCGCAGCAGGGTGCGTACCATCTCGCCCAGCGACAGGCCACTGTGAAGATCGCGCCCATAATCGCCGATATCGACGCCCGTCAGCACCAGCTCGGCAAAGCCAGCCGCGACCAATGCGCGCGCCTCGCGAATGATGGCGGGAACCGGGACGCTACGGCTTGGCCCGCGGGCGAAGGGGATGATGCAGAACGTGCAGCGGTGATCGCAGCCGTTCTGCACCTGCAGGAAGGCGCGGGCGCGGCCCTCGAAGCCCTCGATCAGATGGCCGGCGGTCTCTCTCACCGCCATGATGTCGCTGACCGCCAGTGGTGGTTCGCCGGGTGCGAGCGATTCGACCTTGAGCTTCTCGGCGTTGCCCAGCACCCGGTCCACCTCGTTCATTTCGGCGTAGACGTGCGGGTTGAGTTGGACGGCGCACCCGGTGACGATGATCTCGGCGTCGGGACGGCGCCGGCGGGCGCGCCGAATCGCCTGGCGCGCTTGACGCTCGGCCTCGGCGGTCACCGCGCAGGTGTTGACGATCACCGCATCCTTGAGGCCGGCCGCGCGTGCGTTGCGCCGGATCACTTCCGACTCATAGGCGTTGAGGCGGCACCCGAAGGTCACCACTTCGGTCCCGGCGCGGCTCACGCGGCTCCCCGTTCCTGGTCCGCCGTCACGCCCGCGTAGAGCGAGGGGTCGAGTATCCCCTCGAAGCTCGTCGCCGCCGGACCGGTCATCATCACCCGGCCATCCTCGCGCCACTCGACCTGAAGGGCACCGCCGTCAAGCCGCACGTCCGCGGCGCGGGCACACAGGTCGCGGCGGACGCCGGCCACCACACTCGCACAGGCGGCCGTGCCGCAGGCGCGGGTAAGACCTACCCCGCGCTCCCACACGCGCAGCCGGATTGCGTTCGGTTCCAGGACCTGGGCAACCGAAACGTTGGCGCGCTCGGGGAACAACTCGTGGCGTTCGATTGCCGGGCCATGCCGGGCAAGATCGATTGCCTCGGCGTCCTCGACGAAGAATACCGCGTGCGGATTGCCGACGTTGACGGCAACGGCATCGCCCAAGGCCATGCCGATGCGGAGCGTGTCCGCCTCGCGGGCCAGCGGAATGTCGCGCCAACCAAGGCGCGCCGGCCCCAAATCGATCCGCACCATCCCGTTTGCCAGCGATTCGGCGTGCAGCGTGGACTCCAGCGTCTCGAGGCTAAGCGAATCGGCGCCGTCCTCGGCCATCAGGCGCGCCGCCACGCATCGCGCACCGTTGCCGCACGCGCCGACCTCGCCGCCATCGGCGTTGTAGACCCGCATGAACACATCGGCCGAGGCCGAGTTTTCGATCGCGATCAGCTGATCGCAGCCGACCCCCGTTCTCCGGTCGGCGATTGCCCGCACCAGCGCGGAATCGAGAGCCAGCGCCTGCCGCCGCCCATCGAGAACGACGAAGTCGTTCCCCAGCCCATGCATCTTGGTGAACCCAAGCCCCATGCTCGGCGTTATAGGACCGCCACCGTGGCCCCGCAACCGGCGCGGCGTCGGTCAGGCGGCTAGTTTTGGGGCACCTTGCCCGAACAAGAGCTTCCTGGATTGCTCGGTGACCGTAGGCGTCGTGTTGAGTTGGGCGCCGTTGGCGTAGGCGCGGATCTCAACCAAGCCCGACAAGGGGTTGCGGTCGGGATCGACCATGGCCCGGCGGAGCTTGGCGGCCAGCAACCAGGCGCTGCGATAGGAGCCGATGCCGAGCTGCTTCTGGAGTTGCAGGGCGGAGATGCCGTTGGAGTGTGTCGCCATCAGGTAGGCGGCCCAGACCCAGACGGTGAGCGCCAGCTTGCTGCCATGCATGATGGTCCCCGCCGTCACCGAGGTCTGGCGATGGCAGCGCACGCATTCGAAGGTGTGAGCTTTGCCGCGGAGTGTCCAGCCACGACCATGGCCGCAGCCGGGGCATGTGAAACCCCGTGGCCATCGCACCGACGCCAGCCAGGCGGCGCAGGCCTCATCATCGGGGAACATGCGCTGGAAGGCGATCAGGCCATCGGGGAAGCGTTCCATGGGGCGGCTCCGTCTGTTGCGGCTACGCATCCCACTACCACAACACTGTAACGGTCGAAGCCGATACCCTCGACGCGGCGCTGGAAAAGGCCATCGAGCCGACGATCCCCACTGGAAGTCCGTCGACCAAGCCAGTCAAACATTCATCGAGGCCCTGGCCAAGGGTGAGGACGCAGACCCCTGGGGCGATACCGCGCTCCCCGTTCCGGATCGTTTCACTGAGAACGGCGAGCCGCCGGTGGTCACGCTGACCGGCCTCCGACCGCCTGGCGGCATCGAGGTCACGGGCGGCACCGTCCGTATTCGTTTCGTCGAACACGCCGGCACGGTCACGACGGAGGCCGCCGAGGCGCCGCGAGGTCTTGCGGACCTTGGCGGCCGCTTCATCGCCTTCGGACGCGTCGGCGTGATCTGGCGGCCCCTGAGGCGTCTGACCCTGACGGCGCAGCTCGATGCCCATTCCTCGCCCTAAGGCGCCTCCGGCGTGCCGCCGCTCGCCGACCCGGGCGTCATGATCGGCCTCGGCGGCGCGTTAGGGCTCACGGAACGCGCGACGCTCGAAGTCGCCGTCACCGAGGACGACGGCCTGCATCGCGGCGCACCCGACATCGGGTTGCATGCTGGAGTGACCCCCTAAAAGTGGTCCAGATTTGTTAAGAGAGTTTGGCGCGTTTTGCCCCCTCGAAAGGAGGACAAAATGAGCCGTAAACGCTACACCCCGGAACAGATTATCAGCATGTTGCGCGAAGCCGAGGTGGCCTTGGCGCAGGGCCAGTCCATTGGTCAAGCTTGTCGCACGCTCGGCGTATCGGAGCAGAGTTACTATCGCTGGCGCAAGGAATATGGCGGCCTTCGTACTGACCAGGCCAAGCGTCTGAAGGACCTGGAGAAGGAGAATGGCCGTCTCCGGAAGGCGATCTCGGATCTGACGTTGGATAAGCTGATCTTGAAAGAGGCGCTTGAGGGAAACTGCTAAGCCCCGCCCGTCGCCGGCGGTGTGTTGATCATCTCCAGGCCGAACTGGGAATCTCCGAGCGACGTGCCTGTGCTGTTGCAGGCCAACATCGCTCAACCCAGCGCAAGAGACCCCGTAGTCGGGATGATGAAGAGGCACTCACGACCGCGATCATCCGCTTGGCCAGCCAGTATGGCAGATATGGCTATCGGCGGATCACTGCCTTGCTCAGGACCGAAGGTTGGCACGTGAACGCCAAGCGGGTCCAGCGCATCTGGTGGCGGGAGGGGCTGAAGGTCCCACAGAAGCAACCGAAACGGGGCAGGCTGTGGCTCAACGACGGATCCTGCATCCGTCTGCGGCCGTGCTGGCCCAATCACGTCTGGTCCTATGACTTCGTCATGGATCGAACACACGATGGGAGGAAGTTCCGCATGCTCACCGTGATCGATGAGTTCACCAGGCGGTGCATGGCCGTTGTCGTCGAGCGAAGATTGAACTCGGACAATGTCCTCCATTGTCTGACCGAGCTCTTCGTCCAACATGGCCCGCCGGATCATATCCGTTCCGACAACGGCTCAGAGTTTACCGCTCATGCCGTCCGCGACTGGCTCGGCAGGATCGGCGTCAAGACCCTCTATATCGAGCCCGGGTCACCTTGGGAGAACGGATACAACGAGAGCTTCAACTCAAAGCTCCGGGACGAAATCCTGAACACGGAGATCTTCTCTACACTGAAGGAGGCCAAAGTGCTGATCGAACGATGGCGGCATCACTACAATACCATCCGGCCGCATAGCTCGCTCGGATACAGACCGCCGGCCCCAGAAACCATCTTGCCAAACGTTGATGGGCCAACCTACGCTGTTGATGGGCTATGGTTGGCCCATCAACTTAACCCGCGCCAAACTCTAACTTAAGCGCTGGACCACTAATCGGGGGCAGGCCACGCATGTCTGTCTGTTGATGTAGCTTATCGCCTATAAATGCCTATTGTCAAGGCCTAAAGTTCTTCTTATGTTCCTGTCCCATGACGGACCGGAACACATCCCTCCAGAAGACCATCGCCGGCTTCCTCGCCCGGCACAGCATGGGCCGCGGCCGGTTCGGCCGGGAAGCCACGGGCAACCCCTCGCTGGTGGCACGGCTCGCCGCCGGCCTCGTGCCCAGGCTCGCTACCGCCGACCGGGTGCTCGCCTACATGGGCGAGGAACCGTTCGGCCCGGCCTTCCGGCGCGAGTGTTCCCCGTCAGCGCTTATGGGACAAATTGAGGTAATTGGATAACGGAGGATTTCTGGCTCATCGTAGTGACCGAAGGGAACGAAGATGAGGCAGCAATCCATGAGCAAGAACGACCCGGCGGAAAGAGCTGTTCGGGATATTCGCCGCAAGACGCGCAAGCAGTATTCGGCTGAGGAGAAGATCCGGATCGTGGTGTCGGGCCTGCGCGGCGAGGACAGCATCGCCGAGCTGTGCCACCGGGAGGGGATGGCGTGCGCAGTCGGCGGGCCGCCGCTTCTCGGCGCACGGCTCGCACTGGCTGCGATGCGGCGCGGGCGGGCGCTTCCCGCATTTGAGGCAAAGGCCCTTCGCGCGGCGCTCGGCGGTTCGGCGGTGGTAGCGCTCCAGGTCTCGGGCGCGCCTGGTCTCGATGTCCTGCTCGGTCATCGTCGTGTCCTCCCTGCCGAGGTTGGAGTCCGGGCGAGGGACGCCCGGCCGGCGCGGTGCTGTGCGGTGCCGGCGGGACGTCCTGGAAGAAGACCGCTCAGCCCCGCTGCTTGCGGTCGCATAGGAGCCCCGCGGCCACGGTGCCCCAGAGCTGTTGGCCGCCGCGGGTGCGCAGGCCCGTGCAGATGATGATCTCGGTACGGGCGGGTCGCATCTCCTTCACCGCCTTCAGCGTGGTGGTGACGCGCTTCGCCCTGCGGCCCTTGCCCATTGCCGGTTCCTTGCCGGACCAGGGGCGGATGTCGCCGTTGGCGAGCGCCTTGAACCGCTCGACGACGTAGCGCTCGTCGGCAAGGCCGCTGCCGAAGAAATGGACCAGGAAGGTGGACGCCGTGTTGCCGGGTATCGCGATTGCCGTGCTCATCGTGCCGTCTCCTTCGTGCCGAATGTCGGGAACGGCGGGGACGTCCTCCTCCGGACATCCACCCGCCGCTCCGCTCACGGCCAGGCTCTCGCTCTTATGAGGGCAGACGCAGTCAAGCGGAGAAGTTGGTTGGGTTTACTGCATGGCGAACTCGCTTTCTGGGTTGGTCGGATTGACGGTTGGTTTGCCTTGTAGCCAGGTCGGAACGCTCTTCGCATCGGTCGCGCTTGTGCGCATACCCAACTCTTATCCGGGAGGTTTTTCGGAGACGGTGCGCCGGAACCATCCCTCGATCCCGCTTGCTGCGGGCGCAGCGTTCCGGAGGCGAGGCCCATCTCTCGGTCGGCGTGTTTCAGCCCGCAAGAGCCTCGGCCACGCCGAGGGAAAAGAATACGACGCCGCCGGCCTTCATCTCGATGGGCACCGCATCTTCGTCGGGTGGATCGCAGCGACGGTCGTGGTCGGATTCGGGATCGCGCCGGTGTGGCAGCAGCGCGTGGTGCGCTCGCGGACCATGCCGATGGTGCCGTTCGCAATCGTCGCATCGTGCACCGCGGTCCACATCGCGGTGCCCCTGAGGGTGTCGCCGACCTCGAAGTAATAGTTGTCCTGGTGCCAGTTGGTGGCCGAGCCGACGCCGGGGGGCTTGAGGACCGCCTGGTCCTGGAACTTGTAAACGGAATCGCCCAATAGCTGTGCCACCGCTTGGCGCACCTTGGGGTGAAACGGCATCGCCGCGAACAGCCGATGATGAAAAGAGAGCGGGCAGATTTGCAGGTTCTGCTTTGTATCGACGTGGGTCTCGCCGTCGCCGTCGGTGGCGACATTGAAGAACTTGCCCGCGGCCTTGAGCTCTTCTACCCCAGCCTGTAGCGCCCGCACCTCGAGGGCGCCGAAGAAGTCGGGGACGGAAACGAACCCGTCTCTGCGCCAACGTCCGACTTGGTCCTCAGATAGTGCCATGGACGAAGACTACCGCAAGCGGCGCCGATTCCGCGACAAATCAGCCAAGTCCGTAGGCGGCGACGTCGGCGTCGTACTTGCGGGGGTCGATCTTGTCGACTTGCCGGACCTCGGCCTGATCGCGCGTGATCTCGCCGGCGGCGACGCGGGCGCCGGCCTCGATATTGCGGATCGTCTGTTCCACGTCGGCCTCGGTGAGTTCGGGGTTCATCGGCACCATCACGGTGCGGTCCAGGAGTTCGAGCGAACGCGGGCACATGTCCTTGGAATAGGTGCGCCGGCAGTCCTTGTTGGCCTCCATGTTGTAGGGGTTCATGGCCGGGTGGTCGGCGCCCTGGCCCATCAGCACCTGGTCCCAATCGACGTAGGTGTGACGCCCGGTCTTGCCGGCGATCACGCTGGGGCAGACCCCGGCGAAGGTCGAGGCGGCCCACCTGGGCGGACAATACACCGTCTTGCCGTTCGGTCGTGACATCCATCGCCTTCGTCTCCCAAGTCCCTGCTGGTGCTGTTCATACGTTGTATTAGCTCGATCGCCCATACTCAATCTTGCGTGGAAGTGGGTATGTGTGTGGTTGGCCGGGAAGAGAAAATTTACAAGTGACCCGGCGGTTCCGGGTGGTCGCGCTTCAGAGCATCGGCGCCATTGCGGTGGCGAGGGACAATTCGATATCCCGCACCGCTTTCGAGACCTCCCGGGCGATCAGGTCCATCTTGCGGACCTGAGCGATGCGTTGGGCGGCGCCCGCCAACTCCCGTCCAGAAAGAATGCCGCCGAATATACCGCAAGCATCGGCAAGGGAGATGATGACGATATCGCGCGCATCCGGAATCTCATCGCTGAACAGGACCCCCATGATCCGCAGCTTCACTTCCCGGACGGTCTTGTTGTTGATGATCGGGTAGCGCCGCTCGTGGAACACCCACATGAAGCGGTCATCCTCCCGTCGCAGAATGCCGCGCTCGACGAGACGGGCGAGGGAGCGTTCCTGGATATCACCGGCATAGGCGGCCGTTTGGTTGACCCAGTGGCCGGGGTCGTGTGTCTCCACGGATTGCGCGATGCGGGCAAGCGTCGGATCGAGCAGATCATCTTCAAGCGGTGCCGGGTCGATCATGAAGAGCCGTTCCGGGTCGGTGTCAATTCGGCCCTCCAGGGCTAAATCCATCAGAACCGCGCCGGCAAGTGCGCACTCCCGCGACGTCGAACGTGTGTCAATAAAACGCCCGCCCTTGTCATCAAGCAGAAGCAGCATGATCTCTTCAGCGAATCTCAGCATACGCAAAGCCTCCCGATCCAGCGGCATAAACGAAAATTACGATCCGGCACCATTGATACCGCATGATGGCAACCAGCACGACCTTAACCGAGGGGATGCCGAAGGCTTTAGAGTGATGATCCCGATAGAGTGATGATCCCGATTCCCTGGCCGAAACCTCAGTCACCCGTTGGCTCGAACCCCCTTCCTTTGTCGAGGAGACGCTCGCACTGGGTAAGGATACGGAGAGCCACATCCATCGCCAGGTAGTCACCGCTATTCCGCAGTTCCTCAACGCGATCCTGGGCGATGCCTATGGCCTGTCGACCGTAATAGCTCGACCAACTCCCGTGCCGAGCGTCCGATCTCAGTCTCTGTAATCACCTGCGTTCAGCCGGCAATGCGCTTCTTCTCGGCGCAGGGCGCACACACGCTGAGCTCGGGCGCGGGCGGCTGCTTCCCGCACTTCGGGCACAGGCCCTGGGTGGTACGCTCGGCGGCGCGCCGGTGGTGGCGTGCGCGGTCGGCGAGACGTTTCTTCCCGGCGCAGGGCTCGCACTGGCTGCGCCCGGGCGCAGGCGGCTGCTTCCCGCATTTCAGGCACAACCCCTGGGCGCGGCGCTCGGCGGTGCGCCGGTGGTAGCGCTCCAGGTCGCGCGCGCGCCTGATCTCGAGGTCCAGGTCGGCCATCGTGGTGTCCTCCCTGCCGGGGTTGGAATGCAGGCGAAGGACGCCCGGCCGGCGCTGGGCGCGCTGGGGCCCGGCCGGACGTCCGGAGAACGCGGTTCAGCCCTTCTGCTTGCGGTCGTAGAAAAGGCCCGTCGCTACGCTGCCCCAGTACTGGACCCCGCTGCTCCTGATGCGCATGCCGGTGCACACGATGACTTCGTTGTGCGCGGGCCGCAGCGCCTGGACGTCCTTCAGCGAGACGGTCGTGCGCTTCGCCTTGCGCCGGCCCTTCGCCGTCTTCTCGTCGCTGGGCCAGCGGCGGATGTCGCCATCGACCATGGCCTGGAAGCGCTCGACCACGTAGCGCTGGTCCTCGAAGCCGCGGGCAAACAGGTGGGTGAGAAAGGTGCTGTCGGAGTTGCCGGGAAGCGCCATGGCTGTGTTCATCGTGCCGTCTCCTTCGTGCCGAATGCCGGGAACGGCGGGAACGTCCTCCCCCGGACGCCGGCCCGCCGCCCCGCTCACGGCCAGGCTCGCCCTCTCGGCGGCGTGCCCGCACTGCGGGGGGATGCGGTACGCTTTGGACGTGCCGGCAGAGCTGGTGGGGTTCGCAGACCTCGCGAGGAACGGCGAAATCGCCGGCCATGTCGACGTGGCCGCGATTGACGGGGGCGGCGGGCGCGCTTAAGGATCGGGCAACGGCGGCGCCGGCGCCGGTATCGAACGCGAGGCGGAGAGACGGCGCGGTCCCGGGCCGTCGCTGCCATGGTCCGCAAGAGCGGGGAGTGATCGAATGAATAAATCGGAGATGGTGAATCGCGTCGCCGGCGAGGCGCAGGTGACAAGAGATGCCGCGGAGGCCGCGGTCGGCGCGGTGTTCTCGGCCGTCGGCGAGGCGCTCGCGCGCGGCGAGCCCGTCGCAATCATGGGCTTCGGGACGTTTACCAGGAAGAGCCGGCCGGCTCGCGAGGGCCGGAACCCGCGCACCGGCGAGCGCATCGCCATCGGAGCGTCGAGCTCGGTGTCCTTCAAGGCCGGCAAGGCCCTCAGGGAGGCGGTGAACTGACGGCAGCGGGCCGGCCGCTCCCGCGTGGTTCCGAGGGGTCGACCGCCGAGTCCGGACAATAGCTGCGGGATTTGCACCGCAATGCTCGCGGCGATGCGGGCGGCCGGCGAGCGGAAACCGGCTTGAGCGGGTCGAGGCTACAAAATGAAAACCCCGGGCGCATACCTGATGGCAGAGGCGGATCCGGAGTGTACAAGGCGAATATGGCGGAGCGGAGGCCAAGCGTCAAGAATTTCTCCTACGCGAACGATCTTCTCGATGAACTCGAGGCGTCGCTGTCGCGGGCGCGTCTGGGCACGTTGCCGACCGCCGCGTGCGGGGACCGGTCATGACCGGTCCCCGCACAGCACCGCTCTCACCACATCACGATGCCAATATCCAGATACAAGGGGCTCGGTAACGACCCCTCCTACCCGGCCGGTACCGGGCCTCCACCCGATCCGCGCCCTCGCAGCCCGCATTGTCGACGTTCAGCCCCGAGTCCTGTCCATCCGCATGTCGCCAATCGCGCCAAGGGTGCGCTAGGATCGGCGGCCTCCATCTTGCGTGGCCATCGAGGAGGACGAAGAAGGTGAGCGACCAGCATCCGTGGCTCGGCACGTACCCGGAAAACATCGCCTGGGATGCCGAGATTCCCGAAGGGCCGCTGTTCTCGATCCTGGACGACGCGGTTGAGCGCTACCCGACCCACGAAAGCATGGACTTCCTCGGAAGGACCTACACCTATGCCGCCCTCGGCGACATGGTCGCCCGCGCCGCCACCGGGTTTCAGAGGCTCGGCGTCGGCAAGGGAGTGAAGGTGGGCCTGTTCCTGCCCAACTGCCCCCAGTTCGTGGTTTCCTACTTCGGGATCCTCAAGGCCGGCGGGACCGTCGTCAACTACAGCCCCCTCTCGTCGGAGGACCAGCTCGCCCGGCAGATCGAGGACTCCCGGACCGACATCATGGTGACGCTGAGCCTGGCCGCGTTGTACCCGAAGATGGCGGCGCTCCTGAGGCACACCCGGATCAGGAAGCTGGTGGTCGGCGCCCTTCAGGTTCGCCGATAGCGACTGCCAACCCGTTCGACGGTGTCAACAAGGAAGGATCGATCGGCGTGCCGCTGCCCGGCACCTCGATCGCCATCGTCGACAAGGACGATCCTCACAGGGTGCTGCCGCTCGGCGAGGACGGAGAGATCTGCGTCTCCGGGCCCCAGGTGATGAAGGGTTACTGGCGGGGTGAGCATGAGACGGGCGAGGCCATCGTAGAAGGCCGCTTGCGCACGGGCGATGTCGGCCACATGGACGAGGACGGGTACGTCTTCATCATCGACCGCAAGAAAGACCTGGTTCTGGTGAGCGGTTTCAACGTGTTCCCGCGCAAGGTGGAGGAGGGGATCTACCGCCATCCTGCCGTGGCCGAGGTCACCGTCATCGGCGTGCCCGACGAATACACCGGCGAGGCGGTCAAGGCCTTCGTCAAGCTCAAGGAGGGTTCGCCGCTCGAAGCCGGCGAGCTTCAGGCGTTCCTCGCGGACAAGCTGGGCAAGCATGAGATGCCGAAGCACATCGAGTTCCGCGATGAGCTGCCGAAGACCATGATCGGCAAGCTGTCGAAGAAGGAGCTGGTCGCGGAAGAGATGGCTCGGCGCGAGGCCGGATCGCAGCTATCGGCAAGCTGTCGAAGAAGGAGCTGGTCGCGGAAGAGATGGCTCGGCGCGAGGCCGGATCGCAGCTATCCGACTCCCCTGCCTGAACTTGGCTCTGGCCGGGCGCCATATCCCGCTACGGCTTCTTCCCGACCATCGCTCATTCACCCGGCCCCTGTTGCGACACGAGTCGAGTGAGTACGCCGCTGATAGATGATGGCATTGGGTATCCTTCGTGGCGGCGATCGAGGGGTCGGCCGCGAACTCCACATGACCACACGGTGATTCGTTGCCCGCACACTATCGTAACGCATCGCCGAGCCCCGCGCCGGCCCTTCCGGACGTCCCGGACGCGCGGGCCATCTCAGCGTTCGGTCAACCTCAGCTCGATGCGGCGATTGCGCCGATAGGCCTCCTCGCCATCGCGCGGATCGATCGGCCGGTATTCGCCGAAGCCCGTCGAGGCCAGCCGTGCCGGCGGAACCCCCCGGCTGACGAGAAACTTGACGACCGAGGTCGCCCGCGCCGAGGACAGCTCCCAGTTCGACGGAAACGCCGGCGTATCGATGGGCACGCGGTCGGTATGGCCGTCCACGCGCAGGATCCACAGCACATCGCCGGGAATCTTTTGCCCGATCTCCAGCAGCGTCGTCGCGAACGTCGCGAGTTGGGCCTTTCCCGCTTCGCCAAGCTGGGCCGAGCCTGAGGCGAAGAGAACGTCGGACTGAAACACGAAACGGTCGCCCACGATGGTGAGATCGCCGCGCTCGCCCAAGATCTCGCGCAAGCGGCCGAAGAATTCCGAGCGATAGCGCGCCAGTTCCTCGACCTTTTGCGCCAGCGCGAGATTGAGCCGCCGGCCGAGATCGGCGAGCACCACGTTTTGATCGCGGTCCTTGGCCGCGGCCACCTGGAGCGCGTCCTCGATTCGCACCAGCTGCTCGCGCAGCGCCAGGATTTGCTGGTTCAGGAGCTCCACCCGCGCACGGGCCTGCGCCGAGATCTGGCGCGCGCCGTCTCGTTCCTGCTCGGCCTGGAGCTGGAGGGTCAACACCTCGGCGAGACGAATCTCACGCTCTTCGATCCCCATTTGCGCCAGCGCCGTGCGCTCCTCCTCGCTCGACAGCCGTGCCTCCAGCTCGCGCGCGCGGTCCCTGAGCGCGGTGACGACGGAGTCCCTTTCCTCCAGGGCCATCGCAAGTCGGGCGACCTCCGCTTCGGCTCCGGCGCGCACCTCGCGCAGGGCGGCGATATCCCGGCGCAGCCGTTCCAGCTCCGCGAGCTGGGTGGCGATGGTCTCGCGGTCGGCCTCCATCGTCCGCTGCACCGCCTCCGCGCGGTCGCTCTGCGATCGCAGCTCCAGCACCAGCGCGTCGCGTTGCTCCGCCGAGCTCTGCAACGAAGCCTCGAGCCGCGCCACGTCCAGATGCAGATCCGCATTCGACCGCTGCTCGAGCGCCAGAAGGTCGCTGAGCCTGGCGATGTTTGAGCGCAACGCCTCATTCGACGTCTGTGCCGCGTTCAACTGCGTGAGGAGCGCGTCGATTCCCTCGGCCAGGCCTTCGATCACGTCGCCGCGCTCGTCGGCATCGCTGGCCCTCCGCTCCAAAAGGTCTGCAAGCGCCTCGGCACGACGCGCCAATTCGCTATTATCCTGGCGTTCGACGTCGCTCTTCTTACCCGCGGGCGGCGCCTCCTGGCCGAGCGCCGCGACGGCGGTCAGGTAGATCAGGGCCGAGAACAACATGGCCACCCAACGGCGTCGCGGACATTGCACGCGCATGGACGCGAGCGTATCGCCGCTGGAAGCGACTCGCCAATCAGAAAAAACGCCGCCCGAAGCCGGAAGTCGCCCCGCCCCTCCGCATTGCCTTGAACGCCCGCACGCTGTATAGCCCGGCGCCATGCTGCGCCGGCTCTACGATTGGACGATGGGGTTCGCCAGGCACCGCCGCTAGTGGATCAACTCTAACAAAAGATTCCCATGGCTTGCACGATGTGCGAGTCTCTTGGAATGCGAAACGGTATCCATGTGAACGTTAGTTTCGCCGCGCGTACTCGTCTTGAGGCGGTTGTTGCGGACCGGAGCAGCCCGCAGAAGCACGTCTGGCGGGCTCGGATCATCGTGCTGACCGGCGATGGTCTTGGCACCGCTGAGATCATGCGGCGGACGGGCAAGAGCAAGCCCTGCGTCTGGCGCTGGCAGGAGCGGTTCATGCACGAAGGCGTGGGTGGACTTTTGCGCGACAAGACCCGACCCTCGCGCATCCCGCCGCTGCCTGGTGCCATTGTCAAGCGGGTGGTTGAGTTGACCTCCACCGAACCGCCCGGAGAGACGACGCACTGGACGGCGGCGGCGATGGCCAAGGTGGTCGGGATCAGCATCAGCTCGGTGCAGCGGGTTTGGCAGGCTCACAAGCTCCGTCCGCACCGGGTACGCCACTTCAAGCTCTCCACCGACCCCGAGTTCGTCACTAAGCTGCGCGATATCGTCGGTCTCTACGTCGATCCGCCCGCCCATGCCGTCGTGCTGTCGGTGGACGAAAAGAGCCAGATCCAGGCCCTCGACCGCACCCAGCCGGGGCTGCCGCTGAAGAAGGGACGCTGCGGGACGATCACCCATGACTACAAACGGAACGGCACGACGACGCTGTTTGCCGCCCTCGACGTCCTGGAAGGCAAGGTGATCGGGCGCTGCATGCAGCGCCATCGGCACCAGGAGTTCATCCGCTTCCTCAACGCCATCGAGGCCGAAGTGCCGGCGGGCAAGATCGTCCACGTGATCCTCGATAACTACGGCACTCACAAGCATCCCAAGGTCGTGGCCTGGCTCGAGCGCCACCCTCGGTTCGTCTTTCACTTCACGCCGACCTCTTGCTCCTGGCTCAATGCCGTCAAAACCTTCTTCGCCAAGCTCAGCAAACGCCGACTCAAAAGAGGAGTGTTCCACTCGATCGTCAATCTCCAGACCGCCATCAACCGCTTCATCGCCGAAACCAACGACGACCCCACACCGTTCGTTTGGACCGCCAATCCCAACAAGATCGTCGCCGCCGTCAAACGTGGGCACCAAGCGTTAGATTCGATCCACTAGTTGCCGCTGCTGGGGCTGGTGGCCTTCATCGAGAGTTCTATCTTCCCCATTCCGCCCGATGTCATGCTCATCCCGATGGTGCTGGTGGCGCGGCGGCGGGCCTGGCTGATCGCCGGGGTCTGCACCGTCGCCTCGGTGGCGGGCGGGCTCGCGGGCTACGCCATCGGCCTTTTCCTGTGGCAGGCGCTGGGCCAGCCGCTGAGCGAGTTCTACGGCTACGGCCACGAATACGAACGCTTCGGCGCCGCCTACAACGAGCGCGCGATCAGGCCGTCCTTGTGCATGGCCAGCATGGTCACCCGGGCCATCATGTCCTTGAGCCCGCCATCGGGCTTGAACCAGCCGATGCGCCGGCAGAACTCCTTCGACAGGGCGTGGCGGTTCAGCGGCGGAGGGCCGGCGATCAGCGCGCACAGCAGCGCCAGTCGCGCTCGTAGTAGCGGCACTCGACGGCGCCGGTCATCCGGACGCCTTCAGGGCGCGCCTGCGTTCCTCGTCCATCGACCATGGCAGCCACGGCAACAGGTCGTCCGGTGGTCTACCGCCATTCTCCGCGCACGCCGTGAGCCACGCCTCCAGCCAGCGCAGGACATCGATGCCGTTCAAGGCGAAGGTGCCGATAACCGAGTACATCAGTGCAGTGAACGGCGCGCCGGTCTCGCTGTCGGAGCCGAAGCTCAGCCGTCTTCCTATGACTGGGCCTCTGAGTGCGCGCTCCGCGGCATTGTTATCCATCGGCACCTGCGGGCGGTCGATGAAGACGCGCAATCCCTCGCGATGGTTCACCAACGAACGCAACGCCTTGCCCTCGCGAGCCTCCGGTGGCAGGGCGGCCAGTTCCCGTTCGGCCCCTGAGAACAGCTCGTCGACCGCCGCCTTCAGCTCGGCCGTCGCCGCGGTGAAGGCCGCGCTGCTGCGTCAGTCCGTCTATGGACGTCTCGCCGGATATGAGAACGTGAACGACGCCGACCGGTTGGGGCGCGATCCTGCGATGCGGCGCATCGACCAGCCAGATGAGCCGCTTCGAGACCGGGTTGCTGTCCAAGGACGAGAACCTCACCTCCCTTGCCGACCTGTCCGGGCTTTGGATCGACCGGGTTCACGACCGCCGGCCGTCGGTCAAGATCATTCTCGATATGGATTCCATCGTCAGCCCGACCTACGGTGACCAGGAGGGCACGGCCTACAACGGTCACTTTGGCTGCACCTGCTATCACCCCCTGTTCCTGTTCAATCAGTTTGGCGACCTGGAGCGATGTCGCCTACGTCCCGGCAACGTTCACAGTGCCGATGGATGGCGCGACGTTCTGGAGCCGGTGGTAGAACGCTACAAGGCCACGAAGGTTGGCTCTATTTTCGCGGTGACGCGGCGTTTGCCTCGCCGGACATTTACGAATACCTCGAAGCCGAGGGCTTTCTGTATGCGATCCGCCTTCCGGCCAACACAGTTCTCCAGGAAAGCATCGCCCACCTGTTGACCCGGCCCGTCGGTCGGCCGCCCAACCATGCTCGCCGCTACTACGCCAACTTCAGCTATCAGGCCGGTTCGTGGAACAAGAAACGTCGTGTGGTTGCCAAGGTCGAATGGCATCCCGGCGAACTGTACCCCCGCGTCGGCTTCATCGTCACCAACCTGAGCCGTCCTGCCGAGCGGGTGGTTGCGTTCTACAATCAGCGCGGCACCGCCGAGCAATGGATCAAGGAAGGCAAGAACGCCATCAAGTGGACCCGCTTGTCCTGCCGCAAGTTCGACCACAGTGCCGTCCGGCTCCAGCTGCATGCACTGGCCTATAACCTCGGCAACTTCATGCGCACCCTGGCGTTGCCCGATTCCGTGGAGCAGTGGTCGCTGACGACGCTGCGGGAGAAGCTGATCAAGATCGGCGCGAAGATTGTCCGCCACGGCCGCTGCGTCATCTTCCAGATGGCCGAGGTCGCCATCCCGAGAGACCTCTTCGCCGACATCCTGCGCCGCATCGACCGGCTCAGACCGACGCGCACTCCGGCATGACCGACGGCATCCCGCTCATCCACGCAGACGACAGGATCGGTGTTGGTGGCATTCGTAAATCTGACATTCGTGGCAATCCAAAACTGAACAGTTTTGGCTTGTCGATTCCGGCGTTCCCGTCCCGCTCTGTGGGCTTTTCCAACAGAGCTGGATGCGGGGTGCGGATGCACGGATGGGAGACCAGGATGTTGCTCAAGCACTATCTCGACCAGGGCGTCTCGAAGGCGGAGCTGGCGAGTCGCTTCGGGGTGAGTCGCACGACGATCCACCATTGGGTGAAGTCGGGCCAACTGGAGCGGGATCTGCTCGCCGGTCCGAGGGGGTATTCGCCGCGCCCTCCGGTGGCTCACAAACTGGATCCCTACAAGGCGATCATCGACGCGCGCCTCGAGGAGTTTCCGAAGCTGTCGGCGAAGCGGCTGTTCGACGAGGTCCGCGCCGCGGGCTATCCGGGCTGCTACGAGAGCGTGCGGAACTACGTGCGGGTTGCCCGGCCGTGCGAGCCGGTCGAGCCGGTGGTCCGGTTCGAGACGCCGGCGGGCCGGCAGGGCCAGGTGGACTTCGGCACGTTCACGCTTCCCTGGGGCCGGCGCCATGCGCTGGTGGTCGTGCTCGGCTACTCCCGGCTGCTTTGGCTGCGCTTCTTCCCGCGTCAGACGATGCCGATCCTGATGGAAGGGCTGGAGAGCGCCTTCGAGACGTTCGGCGGAGTTCCCGACGAGCTGCTGTTCGACCAGATGCGCGCCGTCGTGCTGTCCGATGACCGCGCCGCCGGCGGCGGCCTGGTGCTCAACACGGAGTTCCTGCGCTTTGCCGCGCACTGGGGGTTCCTTCCCCGCTCCTGCCGTCCCTACCGGGCCCGGACCAAGGGTAAGGTCGAACGCCCGATCCGCTACATCCGCGAGAGCTTCTTCTACGGGCGGGAGTTCGCGAACGACAACGATCTCAACGAGCAGGCCGCGCGCTGGCTGGAGGGCACGGCCAACGTTCGCCGGCACGCCACGATCGGAGAGCCCCCTGTCGAGCGCTTCGAGCGTGACGAGCGGGCGGTGCTTCTCCCCCTGGCCAACTGCCCCTACCGGCGCCTCGGCATCCGCCAGGCCCCGGAGCCAGCGCCGCGGCGCCTTGCGGCAACCGTGGAGGTCGAGCGGCGACCGCTCAAGGTCTATGCGGAGGCGCTGCAATGAAGGCCCCGGCGCCGACACGGCGCGACCGGCTGCGGGCGATGCTGGCAGACCTGAAGATGCCCGGCGCGCTGGAGGCCGTGGACGGCATCCTCTCGGAGGCCGACGGCGGCACGATCTCGGCGGCCGAGGCCATCGAGCAGCTCCTGAACGCCCAGATCGTGCTGCGCAACAACCGCCGACTCCAGACCGCGATGCGCTCGTCGCGGCTGCCCGCGGTCAAGACGCTGGAGCAGTTCGACTTCGCCTTCCAGCCCAGCATCAAGCGCGAGCAGATCGAGAGCCTGCACGAGCTCGGCTTCCTCGATCGACGCGAGAACGTGATCCTGCTCGGCCCACCCGGCGTGGGCAAGACTCACCTGGCCATAAGCCTGGCCATCGCTGCGGCGCAGTCCGGACGCCGCGTCTATTACGGCACGCTCGCGGGGCTGATCGAGTCCCTCGCCGAGGCCAAGGCCGCCGGCAACCTGTCGCGCAGGCTGCGCGTGCTCACCCATCCCGCGCTCCTGGTGGTCGACGAGATCGGCTACCTCCCGGTCAACCAGGACGGCGCCGTGCTCTTCTTCCAGCTCATCAACGCCCGGCACGAGAAGGCGTCGACGGTTCTGACGTCGAACAAGGGCTTCGAGGACTGGGGCGGCGTGCTCGGCGACGAAGTGATGGCGGCCGCTCTCATCGACCGTCTGGTCCACCATTGCCATATCGTCAACATCCGCGGGAACAGTTACAGGATGCGCGATCATCAGAACCTGCTGCAGGCCGGATCGGATCGGCGCCGCAAGAGGGCCGCGTAGTGGTCGCCGGCCAAAACGGCAACCGTGCCGCCCGCCCGCTGTGGATAACTGGCTTGTCGCCGCCAGACTCGTCGGCGGTCGCGTCGCCAAGCCAGTTACCCACAGCTCCACCGAGCCCAACACCCGCTTGGGGGTACGCCCCCACGCCCAAAGTATTCAATTTTCGATTGCCAGAAATGTCCAGTTTTCGTTTGCCATCGACAGGCGACGCTGGCGCGCGCGCTGGTGCCACAGCGCAACGGTCCCCAGCGCAGCGTGTAGTGAGGCGAGGGGCCCGTGGGGCCCGTGGCGAGCTAATGACCAGGCGTTCGTCATCATCAAAATTCCCTCTTCGAGTGCGTCGACATCGACAACCTGCGGACGATAATCGAGGCCGATCCCCGGCCCCACCCGTTTCTTGCGCTGCGAATCGTGCCGAGCCCCAGCCGCGTTCCGCTAGGCGCGCCAGAAGGGCTTGCGGGTTTCGCGATAGACGTCACCGGCGGTGACGCCGATATCGCGGTAAAGGCGGTCCTCCAGCGCCAAAAGGTGGCGGCGCTGGCGCGTGCGCTGGCGCCACAGCGCGATGGTGCGGGCCATGGCGAGAAGCCGGCCATAGAGCGAAGCGAGGGCCCCGCGACTTCCCCAGCGCGCCGTCAGTTCGGCGTTTATAATCATTAAATTTCCTAATGCGAAGTAACGTCAGTTTCGATAAGCTACGGGTTACGTCATAGATTGACAAACGACCATTTCTAATGGGATAGATTAGAAAATCTTATCCTAAGCAGGCGCCATGGCTCGCCGTCTCCCGCCGCTCAATGCGCTTCGCGCCTTCGAGGCCGCCGCACGCCACCTCAGCTTCACCAAAGCCGCCGAGGAGTTGAACGTCACCCAGGCCGCAATCAGCCATCAGGTCAAGGCGCTCGAGCAGCACCTCGGGCTCAAGCTCTTCCGCCGCCTCAACCGGGCATTATTGCTCACCGAACAGGGCCAAGTTTGCCTGGGTACCGCGCGCGAGGCCTTCGACCGCATCGCCGAGACCGCCGAGCGCCTGCGTTCGAACGATGCCCGCGGCACGCTGACCGTAAGCCTCCTGCCCTCGTTCGCGGCCAAGTGGCTGGTGCCCCGGCTCGGCCGCTTCCGCCAAGCCCATCCCGACATCGACGTGCGCGTCGCACCCGACGAACGGTTGGTGGATTTCGCGCGTGACGACGTCGATGTCGGCATCCGTTACGGCGATGGTCGTTACCCCGGGCTTCACACCGTGCGGCTACTGGAAGAGGAGGTGTTCCCGGTGTGCAGTCCAGCGCTGGGAACCGAAGGCCATCCCCTACGAACCCCCGCGGACCTTGCCCACCACACCTTGTTGCACGACGAGGGTCACGACGGCTGGCGCACCTGGCTGTTGGCCGCGAGCTTGCCCGAGATCGAACCCACGCGCGGGCCGATCTTCACCGATTCGAGCAATCTGGTTCAGGCCGCGGTGGAGGGCCAGGGCGTGGCGCTGGCGCGCGGTGCGCTGGCCGCCGCCGACCTCGCCGCCGAGCGGCTCACCCGCCCCTTCGCGCTCAGCCTGCCCGCGGCCTACGCCTACTACATCGTCTGCCCCAAGGCGACCGCCGATACCCCCAAGGTCAAAGCCTTCACCACCTGGCTCCTCGACGAGGCGCAGGCGACTTAGCCACTGCGGGCGTGGCGGCCACCCGAGGTCGCCGGTGGTCCGCCAACGGCGCGGCTCGCTTGATTGCGGTTCGCTGGGAAACGTTCACCCGCGCCGGTTTAGCGCGAGTAGTACTCGATCACGAGATTGGGCTCCATGCGCACCGGATACGGGACATCCGCGAATGTGGGTGTGCGCAAAAAGGTGCCGCGCATTTTCGCGGGGTCGGCCTCGATGTAGTCGGGGACCTCGCGTTCGCGCGAATCGACCGCTTCGAGTACCAGCGCCATGGCCCGCGATTTCTCCTTCACCTCGATGACATCGCCTTCCTGGACCTGGTAGCTCGGGATGTTCACGCGCTTTCCGTTCACCCGGACATGTCCGTGATTTACGAACTGGCGCGCGGCGAAGACGGTGGGCACGAACTTGAGCCGGTAGACCACCGCATCGAGCCGGCGCTCGAGGATGCCGATCAGGTTCTCCGAGGTATCGCCGCGGCGGCGCACCGCCTCGGTGTAGTGCTTGCGGAACTGGCGCTCGGTGATGTTGCCGTAATAGCCGCGCAACTTCTGCTTGGCCACCAGCTGGGTGCCGAAATCCGAGCGGCGGCGGCGGCGGCGCGCGTTGGGGCCGTGCTGGCCGGGCCCATAGTCGCGTTGATTGGTCGGGCTCTTGGGCCGACCCCACAGGTTCTCCCCCAGACGGCGGCTGAGCTTGTATTTCGACCTTAGGCGTTTGGACATCGCGGGCTGATCTCGGCGGCTGCAACGGCCCGGCGTTATAGTCGCGCCCGCACCGCCGTGTCAAACCGGCCGGCCCGCGTCGCGGGCGGGCTTGTCGTCGCGGTGCCGGAGAAAGAGCCCGACACGGACCGCGGTCCACGTTGTCGACGATCGGCTGGGGGTAGCGGCCGACGCCTTCCGGAAAGAGGTCGCGCGCCGGCGTCGAATCGACGCCCTGTTCCTCGGCGAGGCCGCCGGCGGTGATCGGCCGGCCCGGCCGGGCGTGACCGTTCGCCGCCGGGTTGAGCGCGCCGGCCTAGCGGGCATCGGGTGCACGGCGGCCGGCCTGGGAGCTCAGGCCGCAGAGCGGCTACTCTTGATCGTGCTCCGACCGGCCGATCCAGACGATGTCCAACCGCACCGGCTCGCGAGGCTGCGCGAGCACGGCTGTGCCGTGCGCGGCAAGGGGCTTGCCACCCGCGCATGCGCCGGAGCGCGGTCAGTCGCGGTTGCGGGCGGCAAGGGCGGCGATGACGCCGCGCAAGGTGCGCACCTCGAACTCGCGCAGGCCGGCGCGTTGCAACAGGTTGCGAAGCTTGCGCACGGTCACTGGGCGGCGCTCGCGGTTCTGAAAGAAGCCGGCGGCGTCAAGCTCGCCTTCGAGGTGCTCGAACAGGCCGATCAGCTCAGCCTTTGTCGCCGGCGGACCGTGGTCCGCCTCGCTGGCCGGTTCCCCCTCACCCGCGCGCAGCCAGGCGTAACCCGTCAGCAGCACGGCCTGGGCTAGATTGAGCGAGGCGAACCCGGGGTTGAGCGGCACCGTCACCACGGCGTCGGCGAGGGCGACGTCGTCATTGCCCAGCCCCGCCCGCTCGGGCCCGAACATCCATGCGCAAGCCTCGCCGCGCGGCGAGAAGACGCGCATCTCGGCCGCTGCGGCCTCGGCCGTCAGCACCGGCTTGGCCATGTCGCGGGGCCGCGCGGTGCAGGCGTAAAGGCGGCGAACCTCGGGGACCGCGGCGGGCACGTCGGCGAAGACGCGGGCGCCGTCGACGACTGCATCGGCGCCGGCGGCGGCCGCGCGCGCGGCATCGCTCGGCCATCCGTCGCGCGGGCGCACCAGGCGCAGGTCCGTCAGCCCCACGTTCAGCATTGCCCGCGCCGCCGCGCCGATGTTCTCGCCGAGTTGGGGCTCGACCAGGACGACGGCCGGGCCGCCGGTCACCGCGTCGCGGGTATGGTCGGTCCCCGCCATCGTCGCCGGTTCAGCCCTCGTGGCGCCAGATCGTCGCACCGTCGGGCTTGTCCTCGAGCACCACGCCCTCGGCCGCGAGATCCGCGCGGATGCGGTCCGCTTCCTCGAACTGACGCTTCGCGCGGGCGGCGGCACGCGCCGCGATACGCGATTCGATGGCGGTCGCATCGAGACTCGCGCCGGGCGGCCGCCACCCGAACCAATCGCTGGGCGCCTGCTGCAGGAGACCCAACAACGCGCCACAGTCCTTGAGCCTGCGCTTGGCGACGCGCGCCCCGGCGCCGCGCGAAAGCGACGCCGCCTCGTCCAGCCGGTGCATCTCGGCGACGGCCTGGGGTGTGTTGAGGTCGTCCTCCAGCGCGACGATGAAACCGGGGTCGTCGTCGCCCCGGTTTTCGCCGGCCTCGTCGAGGGTGCGGTACCAGCGGTCGAGGGTGTGCTTGGCGCCGCGCACGCCCGCCTCGTTCCAATCGAGCGGCTGGCGGTAGTGCGCCGAGAGCATGTTGAGGCGGATGGCCTCGGCCGGCCAGCGGCCGAGAAGCTCGCGCACCGTCAGCACGTTGCCGAGCGATTTCGACATCTTCTCGCCGTTGAATGTGACGAAGCCGTTGTGCACCCAGGTCTGGGCGAACGAGCCCGGCCCGTGCACGCAGGTGCTTTGCGCGACCTCGTTCTCGTGGTGGGGGAAGATAAGGTCGCGGCCGCCGCCGTGGATGTCGAACCGCGCGCCGAGGTGCTTTTCGCTCATCGCCGAGCACTCGATGTGCCAGCCCGGCCGCCCGCGGCCCCAGGGGCTGTCCCAGCCAGGCAGCTCGGCGGGCGAGGGCTTCCACAACACGAAATCGGCCGCGTCGCGCTTGTAGGGCGCGACCTCGACCCGGGCGCCGGCAACCTGCTCGCGGCGGTCGCGCCCCGAAAGCTTGCCATACTCGGCCATCGTGGCGACCTCGAACAGCACGTGGCCCTCCGCCTCGTAGGCGTAGCCGCCGGCGATCAGCTTCTCGATCATGGCGATCATCTCGCCGATGTGCGCGGTGGCGCGCGGCTCCACGTCGGGGGGAAGGGTGTTGAGCGCGGCCACATCGTGGTGGAAGGACTTGATGGTGCGCGCGGTCAGCGCGTCGATGGCCTCACCGTTCTCGGCCGCGGCGTCGATGATCTTGTCATCCACGTCGGTGATGTTGCGCACGTAGGTGACGGTGTCGAACTCCCGTTTCAAGAGCCGGTAGAGCACGTCGAAGACGATGACCGGCCGGGTGTTGCCGATGTGCGCGGTGTCGTAGGCCGTGGGGCCGCAGACGTACATGCCGACGTGGCCGCGCTTCAGCGGGGTCAGGGGCTCCTTCTTGCGCGAGGCGGTGTTGTAGAGCCTGAGCGCCATCACATCTCGCGAAAGACGTTGGTGATCGGGTAGCGGCGGTTGCGCCCGAACGCCTTGGCGGTGATCTTGACCCCGGGCGGCGCCTGGCGCCGCTTGTACTCGGCGGCATGGAGCATGGCGGCGACGCGCTTGACCATCGCACCATCGTGGCCGCGCGCGACCACTTCCGATAACGCCAGCTCGTCCTCGACCAGGCATTCGAGAATCTCGTCGAGGACCGCGTAGGGCGGCAACGTGTCCTGGTCGGTCTGGTCGGGGCGCAGCTCGGCGGTCGGCGCCTTGGTCAGGATGTTCTCGGGGATCACCCTTCCGGCGGGCCCGCGCAGACCGTCGGGGCGCTGCTGGTTGCGCCAGTTCGCGAGCGAATAGACGGTCGTCTTGTACACGTCCTTCAAAACCGAGTAGCCGCCGCACATGTCGCCATAAAGCGTCGCATAGCCCACTGACATCTCCGATTTGTTGCCGGTGGTGAGCGGCATGTGCCCGAACTTGTTGGAGTACGCCATCACGATCAACCCACGGCTGCGCGCCTGGATATTCTCTTCCGTCGTGTCGGGGGCGCGGCCTTCGAAGACCTCGGCCAGCACGCCCTCGTAGGCCTCGACGGTGGGCTCGATCGGCACGGTCGCAACGGCGACGCCCAGCGCCGCGGCGCAGGCGGCGGCATCCTCGAGGCTCTCTTGGGAGGTGTAGCGCGAGGGCATCATCAGGGCGTGCACCTTGTCCGCGCCCAGCGCATCGACCGCCACCGCCGCGCTCAAGGCCGAATCGACGCCGCCCGAAAGGCCGAGAACGACGCCGGGAAAGCCGTTCTTAGTGACGTAGTCACCGAGCCCGGTGACCATCGCCCGGTACACCGATTCGAGCGCCGGCGCGGGCGTCGCGCACGCGCCCCGTTCGCAGCGCCAACCCCCGCCGTTCTCGCGCGACCAGCGGCTGGCGACCACCGCTTCGCACCACGCCGGCAGCTGTATGGCGAGCGACCGGTCGGCGTTGAGCGCGAACGAGGCGCCGTCGAAGACCAGCTCGTCCTGGCCGCCGGTCTGGTTGACGTAGATCAGCGGCAACCCGCTCTCGACGATGCGCGCCACCGCCATGTTAATGCGGCGGTCGTGCTTGTCGCGCTCAAAGGGCGAGCCGTTGATGACGATCAGGATGTCGGCCCCGCTCTCCTGCAGGCACTCGGGCACCTCGGGCGCCCACAAGTCCTCGCACACCATGAGGCCGAGGCGGCAGCCGCGAAAATCGACCGGGCCGGGCGGCGGGCCCGGGGCAAACACTCGTTTCTCGTCGAACACGCTGTAATTCGGCAACTCGCGCTTGAAGCGGATCGCCGCCACCTCGCCATCCGCCAGCAATCCCCCGGCGTTGTATAGTTTGTTCTCGTTGCGCCACGGCGTTCCCACCACCAGCGCGGGTCCGCCGTCGCCGGTTTCGGCGGCGAGGTCGCGCACCGCGGCCTCGGCCCGCGCCTGGAACGCGGGCTTGAGAATCAGGTCTTCAGGCGGATAACCGGTGATGACCAGCTCCGAGGCGATGACGATGTCGGCACCCAGGCTGGCTGCTTGCGCCCGCGCCCGGCGCAACAGGTCGGCATTGCCCGCGACGTCGCCCACCGTCGGGTTGAGCTGCGCAAGCGCGATTCCAAGGCCCTCGGTCATGCGCGATTCGCGGCGCCGTCCGAACGCTAGGTCTTCTTGCGGGCCAGGAATTCGCGCCCGGTCTTGACCATCGCGCGGCCGTTGTACTCGACGACATCGGCGGTCGCGTACGTCTCCTCCCAGCGTTCGGGCAGGAACGACCCGGTGCCGATGGTGTCGATCGGCGCATCGACGCTGGCCATCACCTCGCATTTCGCCGGCCCGAAGCCCGACGAGACGGTGATCTTGACGTTGTCCCAGCCGGCGGCGTCGAGCGCCTCGCGGACGCTAAAGATGGCGGCGGCGCTGACCCCGGTACCGACCAGCCAGCGCAGCGCCTGCTCGGAGCGGTATTGGCGCACCGCCTCGGGCGCATACTTCTCGAGCACCGCATAGGAGCGCTGGGGATCGAGTCCCTCGACGAATCGTCCGCCGTGGGTGTCGAGACGGACCGCGAGTTCGCCGACGGCTGCGAGGTCGGGGAAGCGGCGGGCGACGGCGATGGAATCGGTAGCCTCTTGGCCGAAGTAATCGACGAGCACTGTCATCGGCTCGTCGGGAAAGGTCTCGCGGAACATCTCGGCCGCGCGCACGGTCGAGCCGGCGTAGCCGATCAGCGCGTGGGGCATGGTCCCCATACCGCGCTGATTGCCGAAGTAGTGGGCCGTGGCGTCGGTGGAGTTGCCGACGAAACCGACCGCGTCGGCATCGCGTTGGGCGGCGTGGCTGCCAACGCTCGCCGCGTAAGCCATCATCTCCGCCATTTCGAGGCCGGCGCAGTGGCGCGCGTCCATGGCGAGGAACGCGACCTTGGGGAGATCGCAGCACATGGCATAGGCATTGAGCGCGGCAACGCACGGCGCGCCCAGCTTCTGCAGGTACAGTGTCTCGAGATCGACGAGCTCGTGGAGCGAGCCGCTGAGGTAGACCAAAGGCTCGCCCGCGCCGACCCAGGCGCCTTCTTCGCGCACGAGATCGATGTCGAAGTGCACGCCGCGAGCCGTCGCGGCCGCGTCCAGCCACTCGACCATCAGACGCGGCGTGACGATCACCGGGCAGCGCATGAAGATCGCATAGGTGACGCGGGTGTCCCCGAAGCGGGCCACGGTTTCGCGCGACTTCGCGAAGTAGCGGTCGGTGCGCCGCGCAATGTCGTGCTCGAAGTCCATGGCCCGCCGGCCGTCGAGGTTCTGGTTCAGGAAGCTTCGGCGATCGCCGGCGCCCCGGCCGCCCGCCTGAGCTTCAGGGTCTCCGAAATCAGGAACGCGAGCTCGAGGCTCTGCGAGGCGTTGAGACGCGGGTCGCAGTGAGTGTGGTAACGGTCCGAGAGCGTTTGCTCGGTGATTGCCTGGGCGCCGCCCAGGCACTCGGTGACGTTCTGCCCCGTCATCTCGAAGTGGACGCCGCCGGGGTACGTGCCCTCGGCCTGGTGGACGGCGAAAAAGCGACGCACCTCGTCGAGGATGCGGTCGAAGGGGCGGGTCTTGAAGCCGTTCGATGCCTTGACCGTATTGCCGTGCATGGGGTCGCACGACCACGCCACCTTGCGCCCCTCGCGGGCCACGGCGCGAACGAGCGGCGCCAGCTTTTCCTCGACCTGCTCGGCGCCCATGCGCGCGATCACGGTTAACCTGCCCGGCTCGTTCTCGGGATCGAGCGCGTCGATCAGGCGCAGTAGGGCGGCCGGCTCCAGGCTCGGTCCCGCCTTCAGTCCGATGGGGTTGGCGATGCCGCGCGCGAACTCGACGTGCGCGCCATCGGGGTCCCGGGTCCGGTCGCCGATCCACAGTAAGTGGGCCGAGGTGTCGTACCATTGGCCCGAGGTCGAATCGATGCGGGTAAGCGCTTGCTCATAGCCCAACAGCAGCGCCTCGTGTGAGGTGTAGACGTCGACCTGGCTCAACTCCGGCACCGAATCCTGACCCAGCCCGATCGCCTGCAGAAAGGCTAGCGACTCGCCGATCCGGTCGGCGAACTCCCGGTAGCGTTCGCCCTGCGGGCTTTCCTCGACGAAGCCAAGGTTCCAGACGTGCACCCGGTGGAGATCGGCATAGCCGCCCTGGGCGAACGCGCGCAACAGGTTCAGTGTCGCCGCCGCTTGGCTGTAGGCGGTGAGCAACCGGGCCGGGTCCGGCGTCCGCGCCTCGGGCGTAAAGTCCATGCCGTTGATAATGTCGCCGCGATAGCTCGGAAGCTCGGCACCGTCGCGGCGCTCGACCGGCTCGGAACGGGGCTTGGCAAACTGCCCGGCCACGCGCCCGACCTTGACCACCGGGCAGGCGGCGGCGAAGGTCATCACCACGGCCATCTGCAGCAGCACGCGGAAGGTGTCGCGGATGTTGTCGGGGTGGAACTCGGCGAAGCTCTCGGCACAGTCACCGCCTTGCAGCAGAAAGGCGCGTCCCTCGGCGACCTCGGCCAGCTGGTCGCGCAGGCGCCGCGCCTCGCCGGCGAAGACCAGCGGCGGAAAGCTGCGGAGGCGCGTCTCCACCTCGGCCAGCGCCCCCGCGTCGGGATAGCCCGGCTGCTGGCTGATCGGCCGATCGCGCCAGTTCTCGGGTGTCCAATCTCCACTCATGGCGAATGAGCGTATACGCCGGATGGCCCCCGATTGCGAGTCCCGCGCGGGTTGGCGCGGTGTAATCGCTCGCCCCGGCGCGGCCACCGTGTTAGTGTTGTCGCTTGCGATCTTGCGGCGGCGCAGCAGGGGCCGCAAGAGAGACGCGCCAGAGCGTCGAAGGAGGAAAGACATGCCGCTTGACAAGAAATCCAAGGGCAATGGACAAGACTTTACCGTCGTCGGCACCCGGCCGGTCCGGCCCGACGGTTTCGACAAGGTCACGGGGCGCGCCCGCTTCGGCGCCGACATGACCGCGCCCGGCATGTTGATCGGCAGAATCCTGCGCAGTCCGCACCCACACGCGCGAATCCGCTCGATCGACACCGCCAAGGCGGCGGCACTGCCCGGCGTCAAGGCGATCGTCACGCGCGACGACTTCCCCGACCTCGACGGCGATATCGGTGACGTCTGCTACAACGTGATGGCGCGTGAGAAGGCGCTCTACGATGGTCACGCGGTGGCCGCCGTCGCCGCCGCCAGCGCCTCGCTCGCCCGTCGCGCGCTAGGCTTGATCGAGGTCGACTACGAGGTCCTGCCGCACGTCACCGACGTCGAGGCGGCGATGCGTCCCGACGCCCCGATCCTGCACGACACGCTGAACCCGATGGATCCGATGTTCGACGCCGAGACCGGCCTCGAGCCGGGCCAGCCGTCCAACGTCGCGGAACGCTACTATTTCGATATCGGCGATGTGGACAAGGGCTTCACCGAGGCCGACGAGGTCATCGAGAAGCGATTCCGCGTCGGCGCCTCGCACCAGGGCTACATCGAGCCGCACGCCTGTCTCGCCAGCGTCGGCAACGACGGCCAGGGCGAGCTTTGGTGCTGCACCCAGGGCCACTTCGGCGTGCGCGACCAGTGCGCCAAGCTGGTGGGCATGGATGTTTCGAAGCTGCGCGTCACCGCATCCGAGATCGGCGGCGGCTTCGGCGGCAAGACCACCGTCTTCATCGAGCCCGTGGCGCTTGTGCTCTCGCGCAAGGCGGGCCTGCCGGTGAAGCTCGTGATGTCGCGTGAAGAGGTCTTTCGCGCCTCGGGTCCGACCGCAAGCGCGAGCATGCGGGTCAAGATTGGGGTAACCAGGGCCGGCCGGATCACCGCCGGCGAGGCCGTCATCAATTTCCAGGGCGGAGCCTTCGCCGGCTCGCTGGTGGAGCTAGCGGTGATGACCGCATTCGCCTGCTACGACATCGACAACGTCAAGGCGACCGGCTACGACGTCGTTGTCAATCGGCCCAAGCTCGCCGCCTATCGCGCCCCGTCGGCGCCGATCTCGGCCTACGGCGTCGAGACCATCATTGACGAGCTGGCCCAGCGGATCAGCATGGACCCGATCGAGCTACGCTTGAAGAACGCCGCCAAGGAAGGCTCCAAGGCCGCCTACGGCCCCAAGTTCGGGCCCATCGGACTGGTCGACACGCTCGAGGCGGTGAAGACGCATCCGAATTACACCGCGCCGCTCGGCCCCAACCAGGGACGCGGCATGGCCACCGGCTTTTGGTTCAATTTCGGGGGCCAGACCGCGGTCTCCCTCAACGTCAACGTCGACGGGACCGTCGCGCTTGCGCTCGGCACCCCGGACATCGGCGGCTCGCGCGCCTCGATGTGCCTCATGGCGGCTGAGGAGCTGGGCATCGACTACGAATCGGTGCGGGCGGTAATCGCCGATTCGAGCTCGCTCGGCTACAACGACCGATCGGAAGGCAGCCGGACGACGTTTTCGGCCGGTATGGCCACCATCAAGGCAGCGAAGAACGCCAAGACCGAGCTCTGCGCCCGCGCCGCGAAGATGTGGGGAATATCGGCCGATGCCGTGGAATGGTCGGACGGTTACTCCCGCCCGGCCGGTCCCAACGCCGGAGACTTCGAGCCGCTCTCGCTGAAGGAGATCGCGGCATCCTCGGGCAGCACCGGCGGTCCCATCGCCGGGCACGAGGAGTGCGTTGCCGAGAACGCCGGACAGAGCTTTTCGACCCACCTCATCGACGTGGAGGTCGACCCCGAGACCGGGCGGGTGACGGTGCTGCGCTACACCGTGGCCCAGGACGCCGGCAAGGCCGTGCATCCGAGTTACGTCGAGGGCCAGTACCAAGGTGGCGCGGCGCAAGGAATCGGCTGGGCGCTCAACGAGGAGTACATCTACGGCGAGGACGGGCGGTTGCAGAATCCGGGCTTCCTAGACTATCGGGTCCCGGTGGCCTCGGACCTACCGATGATCGACACCGTGATCGTCGAGGTGCCGAACCCCGGACACCCCTATGGGGTGCGCGGGGTCGGCGAGACCTCGATCGTGCCGCCGATGGCCGCCGTCGCCAACGCGATCGCCGCCGCCGCCGGGGTGCGTGTGACCGAGGCGCCGATGTCGCCGCCGCGGGTGCTCAAGGCGCTGGAGGAAGGCCGTGCGGCAAAAGGCTGAACCATGGTCCAGGTCGCCTTTGGCGGGCCCCTGAAGGGGGCGGCGGGCGCCCAGTCCGAGTTCGAAGTCGAGGCCGGCAACATCCGCGAGCTGTTGACCCGCCTGGCCGAGGAGCATCCCCACCTCAAGCCGATCCTCGACCGCGGCGTGGCCGTCGCGATCGACGGCGAGATCTACCGCGACGCCTGGTTCCAGCCCATCCCGCCCGACAGCGAGGTTTTCATCCTGCCGCCCATCGCCGGCGGCTGAGCTGGCGTTCCAGAACGCTTAGCACCGATCCCGGGGGCTGTCGATAACAAACTGAGTTGACCGCTTTATGTACCATATGAATTGACCGCTTCTGTTGTGGTGGTTTGGCTCGGTCGCGCCGAAGCGGGTCACGCGGCCTGGAGCCTGTCGTCGTCGATGGTTTCGCCGTCGGCGCGGTAGCGCGCCAGACACCTGGGTCCGTGGAAGACGGCCAGGTGGCCGTCGGGATATTCGTGCACCCGGACCTGCGCCTTGACGTAGTGGTGGCGGTGGCGATCGGCCGGGATCTGCAGCGTGCGGTTCTTGTAGCGCACGGTGTTGTCGCCCGCGACGACGCGGTCCTCCTGGGCGCAGAGGATGTCCTCGAGCGTGCCGGCAAAAGCCACGAAGGCCAAGCCGGTGTCCGCGGCCGGGCGGGCGAAGCGGGCGTTGTGCGCCGGCCAGAAGAGCTCCTCGAGAAAGCGATTGGCCTCGGCCATGGTGGCGATCCCGGCGAGGCGCAGCTCCTGGGGCAGGCGCTTCTGCAAGGTCCCGAACATGCGCTCCGAGCGGCCCCGGGCCTGCGGCGAATAGGCCGCGATCAACTCGATGCCGAGCTGCGCCAAGGCCCGGCCGACCTGGGTCGGGTTGTCCTTGTCCACACCGCCGCCTGCCTCGGGCGTGTGCCAGTAGTGCGAGGCCCGATCGGCGTAGAGCGAGCAGAACGGTAGGCACGAAACGTGGTCGGCATCTGGAGTTCCCATACGCAACTGGCGTATCGGATCATACTTCCCCCTGCGCAAATCCACCCACAACCCGTCCGCTATCAACTTTGCCGCGCGGACCTCTCTGCGGCGCACGCTCCTAGGGCAGGATGGCCGGATCGTGGTCCGAGCGGTCGGCAAAAGGATTCGAGGCAGGGCGAGCCCACTCGGCCGAATTCGAGGAAGCGCAACGGCGGCGATGAGTACCGACGAGATTCTGGCGCTGACGCGAGGAGGGGCGTGAGCGGCACCCTACTCGACACCGACGTTCTTCTGGACGTCGTGACCGACGATCCGACGTGGGCCAACTGGTCACAGCGGCAGATGGAGGCGGCGGCCTTGCAGGGCCCGTTGTTCGTCAACCCAGTGATCTACGCCGAGGTCTCAATCGGTTTCCGGCGCATCGAAGAGTGGGACAGGGTGCTTGCGGCGATTGCCGCCAAGCTGGTGGAGATTTCGCGCTCCGCACTCTTCCTTGCGGGGAAGGCCTTTCTCGCCTATCGCAGCAAGGGTGGGCGTAAGGGCGGGGTCCTTCCCGATTTCTGCATCGGCGCGCACGCCGCCGTTGCGGGATTACGGCTGCTCAGTCGAGACTCGGGCCGCTACCGCACCTATTTCCCGACAATTCAGCTGATCGCGCCGAAGGTCTAGCGCCGGCGCGGCGGGGTAGACCGTTACTCCGCCGCCTCGGCCACCGGCTGGGCAAATTTCTCCCGCATGGTGACGAACTCTTCTGCAGCGCTCGGATGGATCCCGACGGTGGCGTCGAAATCGGCCTTGGTCGCGCCCATTTTCACCGCGATCGCGATGCCTTGAATGATCTCGGCCGCGTCCGGGCCGACCATGTGGGCGCCGACAACCCGCTGGGTCGCACCATCGACCACGAGCTTCATCAACGTCATCTCATCGCGCTTGCTGAGGGTGTGGCGAAGCGGACGGAAGGTCGACTTGTAGACGTCCACGGCGGCCAAACGTTCGCGCGCTTCACCCTCGGTGAGGCCGACGACGCCGACGCTCGGCAGGCTGAAAACCGCCGACGCGACGTTGTCGTGGTCGATCTTGCGCGGCGTGCCGCCGTAGACGGTTTCGGCGAAGGCCAGCCCCTCGTTGAGCGCGATCGGCGTCAGGTTCTTGCGGTCGGTCACATCGCCCACGGCGTAGATGTTGGACACCGAGGAGCGCGAGAATTCATCGACGATCACGGCGCCGCGCGGGTTGAGCGCCACGCCCGCCTCGGCCAAGCCGATGTCGGCGGTGATCGGGGCCCGGCCGGTCGCCGCTATCACGACATCCGCGCTCAACTGGGAGCCGTCGCTGAGCGTGATCTCGATGCCCGCCTCGCCGGTGCGCTCCAAATGGCGGGCCTGGTGGTCGACCCGGATGTCGACGCCCTTCTTGCGCATTTCCTGGGCCAACACCGAGCGCACGTCGTCGTCGAAACCACGCATGATCTGGGCGCTGCGATAAAGCTGGACGACTTGCGCGCCGAGCCCGTTGAAGATCGAGGCGAATTCGCATGCGATGTAGCCGCCGCCGATGATGACGACGCTGCCGGGTAGCGATTCGAGGTGGAAGGCCTCGTTCGAGGTGATCGCGTGCTCGATCCCCGGCACCTCGGGCTTGATCGGCGCGGCGCCGGTGGCGATCAAGACGGTCTCGGCGCTGACCGTCTTGCCGCCCAACGCGACCGTGTGCGCATCCTCGAGCGCGCCCCGTACCTCGAAGAGATCGACCCCGGCATCGTGCAACAGATCCATATAGATCCGGTTGAGGCGGTCGATCTCGGCGTCCTTGTTGGCGATGAGCGTCGTCCAGTCGAAGCGCGGCGGCTCGCTCGACCATCCGAAGGCGCGCGCGTCTTCGAAGTATTCGCCGTAGTGCGCGCCGTAGACCAAGAGCTTCTTGGGAATGCAGCCGCGGATGACGCAGGTTCCGCCGACACGGTATTCCTCGCAGATGCCGACGCGGGCGCCGTGCGAGGCCGCGACCCGGGCGGCGCGTACCCCGCCCGAGCCCGCGCCGACGATGAAGAGGTCAAAATCGTAAGTTGCCATTGCCGGTCTCCACACCCCCTCGGGGCTCAGTCCAGAGCCACCGCCAGCCGCGCCGCGGGGCGGTCGTCGATCGGCCAGTGCAAGAGCGCCGCCACGAGCCCAAGGACCACCGCCGTCCACCACACCGGCGCGTACGATCCGGTGGCGTCATAAAGGAATCCGCCAAGCCACACGCCCAGGAACGAACCCAATTGATGGCTGAAGAAAACGATGCCGAACAGTGTGCCCATGTGACGGGCGCCGAATATCTGCGCTACCAACCCACTGGTGAGCGGCACGGTGCCGAGCCACAGCAAGCCCATGATCGAGGCGAAGATGAGCACCGAGACCGCGCTGAACGGCATCCACAAGAAGACGGCGATGGCCACCGCGCGGGCGAAATAGAGCAGGCTTAGGAGGTACTTCTTGCTGAAACGGTCCCCGAGAATGCCGAAGCCAAGCGAGCCGACGACGTTGAAGAGGCCGACCAGCGAGAGCGCCCACGCGGCGACCGAAGTGGCGATCCCGGAATCGGCCAGCGATGCCGGCAGGTGCACGGCGATGAACGTCACCTGAAACCCGCACACGAAGAAACCAAGCGTGAGGTACCGGAACCCGCCGTGACGCCCAGCCTCGACCAGCGCCTCGCGAAGGCCTTGGCTTTGGACCCCCTGCGCGTCCGGCTGGCGGCCCGTCAGCGCCGTCGCCAGCGGCACCATCGCCATGGCGCAGGCGCCGAGCAACAGGAAGGCGGTCGACCAGCCGTAGGCGGCAAGGAAGGCCTGTCCGGTGGGCACCATCGCAAACTGGCCGAACGAGCCGATCGCGGTGACGATTCCGAAGGCGAGACCGCGCCGCTCGGGCGCCACCAGCCGCCCTACCGCCGACAACACGACGGCGAAGCTGGTGGCCGAAAGCGCCAAGCCGATGAGGAAACCGGCACCGAGGTGGAAATGCCAGGCGGCGGCGGTCTGAGACATCAGGACGAGGCCGGCGATATAGACGGCGGCGCCGATCACAAGCACCCGGCCCGAGCCGTAGCGGTCCGCGACCATGCCGGCGAAGGGCTGAGCCAGCCCCCACATCAGGTTCTGCAGCGCCAACGCGAACGCGAACAGCTCGCGGCCCCACCCGAGATCGCTGGTGATCGGCTGCAGGAACAGTCCGAACGACTGGCGGGTACCGACCGACAGCCACACGATCACGCCCCCGCACACCACGGCGGCGACCAGCTTCTGTTTCGGGCTTGGCAAGCGCACCGTTCTTCCCTCCGGGAAGCACGCTACACCACTCGTGGCCGCCGACGCGAGCGCCGAGCAAGACGTGGCGGCGGGCGCGCGCTAGTCTATGATCAGCGTGCTGAAGATCGACGGAGAGGAGGACTCGTCATGGGAAAACGGCCCGCGAATCCGGGGCGGATGCTGGACCGCGCGCTCGAACTGGTTGCCGAGCGGGGCTGGTCGGGAACCTCGCTTGCCGAGATGGCGGCCGCGGCGGGGGTACCGCTCGATACGTTTCATCGCCACTATCCATCGAAGGCCGCGGTCTTGCGGGCGCTCAGCCAGCGCGTCGATACCGCCATGCTGGCAGGGATCGAGCCCGCGGCGGGCGAGGGCGCGCGCGACCGTCTGTTCGACGCGGTCATGCGTCGTTTCGACGCCCTGAACCCGCACAAAGCGGCGGTGCGGGTGATAGTCCGCGACGTCGGCTGCGATCCGCTGGCGCTCGCGTGCCGCGCGGGGCCGCTGTGCCGGGTGCTTTCGCTGACCCTCGAGGCGGCGAACCTCGACGCGGGCGGGCTGCGCGGGCTGGTGCGTATCGAGGGCTTGTCGTGGATCTACCTCGCGACGATGCGGACCTGGCTCCGCGACGATACCGACGACATGGCGAAAACGATGGCCGCGCTGGATCGCCAGCTGCGCACCGCGGATCGCGCCATCGCTGCGCTTTGTCGCGCGCTTCAACGCGGCGCGCCCCGCGCCGAGCCCGACGCCGCCTAAGCAACCGCTAGGTCGTCGCCGCGGTTCGCTCCAAGACGAGACCGGGGTGCTCGCCTGTCGCGCGCGCGCCCTGCCACACGGTGCGGCCGTTCACCATCACCGTCTCGATGCCCGCCGCGGCGACCGTGGGATCGTCGTAGCTCGCGCGGTCGATCACGGTGTCGGGGTCGAACACGACAAGATCGGCGTGGGCGCCGGCGCGAATGACGCCGCGGTCGGCCAGTCCGAAGCGCGCCGCCGGCAGTCCGGTCATCTTGTGGACGGCGGTTTCGAGGGAAAACAGGCCGAGATCGCGCGCGTAGTGGCCGAGGACGCGGGGGAAGGTCCCCCATAGCCGAGGGTGCGGGTGGGCGTCGTGCGGCAGCCCATCCGAGCCGATCATCGAATGCGGGTGGGCGAGGATGCGGCGGACGTCATCCTCGTCCAGCATGAAATAGATGGCGCCTCCCGGGATCAGCGCCTCGGCCGCCGCACGCGGGCAGCAGCCCCACTCGGCGGCAAGGTCGGCGAGGTCGCGGCCCGCGGCCTCGGGCTTGGCCTCCGACCAAGTGATGAGAACGCGCGCGCTTTCTTGGACGAGGTCGGGGATCAACACGGTCGAACCCGCGGCATAGGGGTAGACGTCGAAGCCGACGGGTTGACGGCCGCGGGCGGCATCGATTCGCGCCAACGTGTCGGTGCTGCGTCCGAAGTTCGCGGCGCCGGCGCATTTGTGGTGCGAGACGATCAACGGCAGGCCGGCGCGCTCGCCGATCTCAAAGGCCTCGTCGAGCGCCGTTTCGATCGCGTCGGCTTCGTTCCGCATGTGGGTCACGTAGAGACCGCCGAAGCGGGCCGAGACCTCGGCCAGGGCGACGACCTCGTCGGTCGGAGCCGCGGCGTTGGTTGCGTAGACGAGCCCGGTGCTGAAGCCGAGCGCGCCCGCCGCCATGCCCTCGGCCAGCGCTTCGCGCATGCGCGAAATCTCCGCTTCGCTGGCGGCGCGGCCGACATCGCTCATCGCGCCGAGACGGAGCGTCGAGTGGCCGATCAGCATGCCCACGTTGAGCGCCGGCGGCGACGCCTCCAACTGGGAACGATACGACCGCACGGTGGGAAAGCGGAACCACTCATGATCGCCGAGAATGTCCATCGGCGGCGGTGACCGGGCCTTGAGATCGAGCGGCGAGAGGCTGATCCCGCAGTTGCCGACCACCACCGTCGTCACCCCCTGGCTCGCCTTCATCGCCATGTCCGGCGAGGACAACAGAGCGCGGTCATCGTGAGTATGCGAATCGATGAACCCGGGCGCCACGACGCGGCCGGCAGCATCGATCTCATGTTCGGCCTCGATCGCCGAGAGCGCGCCGACGGCGTCGATGCGCCCATCGGTGACCGCGACGTCGGCGCGGAAACCGGGCGTCCCCGCGCCGTCAATCACCGTGCCGTTGCGGACGATGGTCTGGGCGCGCGCGGGCAGATCTTGGGTCATCGCCAACTCCTCGACAGGGGCCGAGCCTACCGGGTTAGGAGCGGCGGCGGCAAACGTCGCCCTTGAACGTCGCGGGCGGGGCCGATATTGGTGCGCGGCGATGACCAAGCGGATCGGTATCGACGTCGGCGGCACCAACACCGACGCCGTCCTGATGGACGGGATCGAGGTAGTGGCGTGGCACAAGACGCCGACCACGCCGGACGTGGGCGGCGGCATCGTGGCCGCGCTCGACAGCGTCATGGCGCAAGGCGGGGTCGGCGCCGCCGAGATCCGCTCGGTGATGATTGGGACGACCCACTTCACCAACGCCGTCGTTGAGCGCAAGCGCCTGTTGCCGGTAGCCGCGGTGCGGCTTGGACTGCCGGCGACCAAGGCGCTGCCGCCGATGATCGATTGGCCCGAGGACCTGAGCGCGACGCTTGGCGGCCACCGCTATCTGATCGGCGGCGGCCACGAATTCGACGGCCGCGAGATCGCACCCCTGGACGAAGACGCGTTGCGCGAGGCCGCCCGCGACATGCGCGAGAAGGGTTTACAGGTGGCCGCGGTGACCTCGGTATTCTCGCCGGTCAATAGCGACATGGAGCGCCGTGCGGCCGAGATCCTGGGCGCGGAAGTGGACGGCATCGGCGTCTCGATCTCCAATGAGATCGGTCGGGTCGGGCTGCTGGAGCGCGAGAACGCGACCATCATGAACGCCTGCCTCACCCAGCTCGCCGCCACGGTCGTCGAGTCGTTCCGGGCGGCGCTTGCCCGCCTCGAGATCGCGGCGCCGTTCTACGTCAGCCAAAATGACGGCACGCTGATGTCGGCCGACACGGTCGAGAAGTACCCAGTGCTGACCTTCGCCTCGGGTCCCACCAACTCGATGCGCGGGGCGGCGTTCCTGGCCGAGTCCAAGGAAGCGATGGTGGTCGACATCGGCGGCACCACCTCCGATATCGGCATGCTGCTGCACGGGTTTCCACGCGAGGCCGCGGTCGCGGTCGACATCGGTGGCGTGCGTACCAACTTCCGCATGCCCGACGTGCTCGCCCTGGGGCTGGGTGGCGGCAGCATCGTGCGTGAGGACGGCGCCCGCATCGGCCCCGATTCGGTCGGTTATGAGCTCACCGAGAAAGCGATGGTCTTCGGCGGCGATGTCATGACGGCGACCGATATCGTGGTCGCCGCGGGCGCTGCCGACATCGGCGAACGCAAGCGGGTGGAGGGTTTGAAGGCGCGCGTAGTGAAGGCCGGGCTCGACACCATGCACGGCATGGTCGACGAGGCGGTGGACCGAATGAAGACCAGCGCCGAGCCGCTACCGGTGATTCTGGTCGGCGGTGGCGCGGTATTGATCAGCCGCGATTTGGACGCAGCCACCGAGATCGTGCGTCCCCAACACGCCGGCGTCGCGAACGCCATCGGCGCCGCGATCGCCCAGGTCGGCGGCGAGGTCGATCGGGTGTTCTCGCTTGAAGGCATGGGCCGCGAGCAGGCGCTGGACGAGGCCAAGTCACAGGCCATCGAAAAGGCGGTGGCGGCGGGCGCCGATGCCCAAACGGTGCAGATTGTCGAAGTCGAGGAGGTGCCGCTCGCCTACCTGCCCTCGAGCGCCACCCGCATCCGGGTCAAGGCGGTCGGCAACCTGGTCGTCGAGTGATGCGACTCGAGCGCGGCGCCGACGGCATGGGCCGCGCCTTTCCCGAGCTGCAGTGGAGACCTTCGCCGTTTACGGCGTGCCCGGCGCGCCGATGGCGGTGTCGAACGAATGGGGCGATTCGGCGCTGATCGAGACCGCCGACAATCGCATGCTGGAGTGGCTCGCCCGCGGTCTCACCATCCGCATGGGCGGCACCAGCTTCATCGCCGAGTACGCCATGGACGGCGCCACGGCGAAGCGGACCTCGGTCCCGGGGACGCTATCGCTCGCGATCGAAATCGGCGCCTGCATCCGCGGCGCCCGCGAGGCCCACGCCGATCCCTTCGCCGCGCTTCTCAAGCTACTGCCGAGTACGCCCTACGCGTTCGGCAAGATCATCTTCCAGGGCAAGATCGCCAACCTCCGACGCGAAAACACCCAGGGCTTTGCCAAGGGGTACGCGCGCCTCGCGGGGCTCGAGGGCTGGACCGGGACCATGGAGATCGAAATCCAAAACGAGAACCTGGTGGCGCGCCACGACGGCGAGATCAAGGCCATCGTCCCCGACCTCATCTGTGTCCTCGATTCCGAGACCCCGAGCCGATCACCACCGAGACCCTGCGTTATGGCCAGCGCGTCACCGTCATGGCCGTGGCGGTGCCGCCGATCATGCGTACGCCCGAGGCGCTGGCCGTCTTCGGCCCCCCTGGCTTCGGCATCGACGCCCCGTTCACACCGATCGAGACGCTGGGCTGAGGCGCATGTGCGGCCGCTACTCCCTGACCACGCCCGCCGAATCGGTGCGGCGGCTGTTCGACTACGAGGGTCGGCCCAACCTCGAACCGCGCTACAACATCGCGCCGACGGACGAGGTGCCGGTGGTACGCCTTGCGCGCGAGGGTGACGTCCGCGAACTCGTGATGATGCGGTGGGGGCTGATTCCATGGTGGGCCGAGGACCTCAAGATCGGGGCCAAAACCATCAACGCCCGCGCCGAGACGGTGGCGCGCAAACCCGCGTTTCGCGATGCCTTTCGCGAACGCCGCTGCCTGGTGGCCGCCGATGGCTTCTACGAATGGCGCAAGGAAGGTAAGCTTCGTCGGCCCTTCTGGATAACCCGCCGCGACCGCGAGCCATTCGCCTTCGCCGGCCTGTGGGAGCGGTTCAAACCGCGCGAGGGCCCACCCATCAACTCGTTCACGATCATCACCACCGCGGCGAACGCGCTGCTGGCCCCGCTCCACCCGCGGATGCCAGTGATCCTCGATGCCGAGGAACACCGCGCATGGCTTACCCCCGAGGCGGACCCGCCCGCGCTGCACGCGCTGTTGTGTCCGGCTCCCGAGCCGGAGCTCGTCTTCTTCGAGGTCAGCCCGCGCGTGAACAAGGTCGCCAACGACGATCCTTCGCTGATCGAACCGGCCGCGGAAACGCGCCTCATCTAGGGCCATGAACAATCTCGTCCTCTACGGCCTGACGGTCGTGTTCTGGGGCACCTCGTGGATCGCCATCACCTTCCAACTCGGCGTGGTCGAGCCGGAAGTCTCGGTGGTCTATCGCTTTGCGATCGCTTCGGCGGTGCTGATGGGATGGTGCTGGTTCAAGGGCTTGCCCATGCGCTTCGGGTGGCGCGCGCATCGGATCATGCTGCTGCAAGGCGCCCTGTTGTTCTCGCTCAACTACATCTTGTTCTATTTCGCGGTGGGCTTCATCCCCAGCGGCCTCGCCTCGGTTACCTTCTCGACCATCGTTGGCTGGAACATCCTGTTCGCGGCGTTGTTCTTCGGCACGCCGGTTCGCCGACGCGTCGTCGTGGGCGCGGTGTTCGGCCTCTTGGGAATGGTCATGGTGTTCTGGGAGGACCTCAGCGCCCTCGATCTCGCGGCTGGCGGGTTGATCGGGTTCGGATTGGCGCTGCCGGCGACGGTGATCGTATCGCTCGGCAACATGGTCTCGGCGCAACTTCAGCGAAGCGGTTTGCCGGTGGTGCAGACGACGGCCTTCGGATTGGTCTATGGCGGCGCGATGACCACCGTCGTCGCGTTGGTCCGCGGACTTCCGTTCACCTTCGAGCACACGGCGCTCTACGCGGGCACGCTGGTTTTTCTTGCCGTGTTCCCGACGGTGCTCGGCTTCGTCTTCTATCTCACGCTATTGGGACGGCTCGGTACGGACCGCGCGGCGTACGCGACGGTGCTTTTTCCGATCATTGCGCTCAGCCTTTCGACGTTCTTCGAGGACTTCGAATGGACCGCGCTCTCGCTCGCCGGCGTGGCGGTGGTACTGATCGGCAACGTGGTCGTCCTGGGCAAGACGTGGCGGCGCCGGCCGGCGGCCGCCAGCGCATGAGACAGGGCTTGCGCGCCTTCGAGCTCGCGCGGCCGCTCTTGCACGCGCTCGATCCCGAGGCGGCCCACCGCCTCACGCTGTGGGCGCTCCGAGCCGGGGTCGTGGGCGCCGACCGCGGCATCGACGATCCGGCCCTCAGGTGCCGATTGTGGGACCTTGATTTTCCCAGCCCGGTGGGGCTTGCCGCCGGCTTCGACAAGAATGCCGAGGTCGCCGAACGTATGCTCGACCTCGGCTTCGGCTTCGTCGAAGTGGGCACGGTCACGCCCGAGCCGCAAGTCGGCAACCCGCGACCACGGGTGTTCCGGCTGACCGAGGACCGCGCCGTCATCAATCGACTGGGGTTCAACAACCACGGGCTCGCCCGCGTAACCGCCCGCCTCGCACGTCGCCGACGTGCCGGCATCATCGGCGCCAATCTTGGGGCCGGCCGCAATAGTCCCGACCCAGTCGCCGATTACGTCACCGGACTCAAGGCGGTCGCAGGACTGGCCGATTATGTCGCGATCAATGTCTCATCGCCCAACACGCCCGGTCTGCGCGCGCTTCAGGGACGCGAGGCGCTGGACGGGTTATGCGAGGCAGTGCTTGCCGCGCGCGCCGACGTCACCGCCGCCGGCGCCCGGCCGATTCCCGTGCTCGTCAAGATTGCGCCGGATCTCGCGAGCGCCGA
Source organism: Alphaproteobacteria bacterium (assembly GCA_965219135.1). GTDB lineage: Bacteria > Pseudomonadota > Alphaproteobacteria > VGEJ01 > VGEJ01 > CAYUNL01. The sequence continues at coordinate 3,009,558 of CBDCMV010000003.1, forward strand.
GGTCGAAGCCATCGCCGAGGTCGCGCTGGCGCGCGGTATCGATGGAATCATCGTCGCCAACACCACCGTCGGCGCGCGCCAAGACCTCACGGACCAGCGCCGCGAAGAGGCTGGCGGGCTGAGTGGCGCGCCACTGTTCGCGCCGTCGACGGCGCTCTTGCGCGAGGTGTATCGACTGGTCGGCGCGGCCATGCCGCTGATCGGAATCGGCGGCGTCGATTCCGGGCGCGCGGCGTACGCCAAGATTCGCGCCGGCGCCTCGCTGGTGGCGCTTTACACGGCGCTCGTCTATCAGGGGCCGGGTCTCGTGAAGGCCATAAAGGACGAGCTCGCGCGTCTCCTCAAGCGCGACGGGCTGGGCCACGCGCGGGACGCGGTAGGACTCGATGCCGGCTGACGGACCGCTAGCGGCCCGCGCCCATGCACTGGTTTCCAATCCGGTTCTCCTAACCTCGCGCCCCTTTTGGGGCTTGTCGTCGTTGGGTGCGGCGGTGGCCCCGTCCGGGCCGATGGGCCGCCCCTGTTGGCTATTGTGCCACCACCACCCATAATAGCACGATATTGGCCGGTCGTTGGTGGCACGGTGGCGCGCCGTTAATCTCGCGCCAACGGCTTGGGGCGTAGCCTGCGCCGCTGATGCTCGAGGACCAACGGAATCGCCATGGGAGCACTCACCCACGCCGCACTGTTGTTCGCTTATGCCGTGATCGCGGCGGCGGTCGCCTTAGGCCTGCCCGACGTCGAGCCAACCTTCGAGCCGACGCTTGCGTATATGTTGGGCGCCATCATCTTTGTCGCCGCGGCCCTGGCGCATGAGATCATCACACGTCGGCTCGGCCATGTGGCGCTCAGCGAATCGGTGGAAACGACGCGGCGGCTGAGCCTCGAGGTCATGGAGGAGCTCGATGATGCGCGCGACGAATTGGCGCAGGTGAAGGCGGGCGGCGGGGCCGAGGTCAGCAAGGAGGAGATGCGGCTGCTGCGCAGCCTGCTCAAGGACGTCAGCCCCAAGGCGGGGACGCTGCGGCGCACCAATGATGAGTGCGAGAGGGAACCCGTGCCGCTCCCGACAAAGCCGGTGCCGAAGCCGAAGCCCCGGCGGGTGCTGACCTCGGCGAGCGAGGCGGAAATCCTCGACATCACTCGGGACGCGTTGGTCGACAACCGGATCGATCTTTATTTGCAGCCGGTGGTGCGGCTGCCGCAGCGCAAGGTGCGATTCTACGAGGCGTTCTCGCGCATTCGCAACGAAGACGGCGACATGATCCTGCCCGAGCAGTACATCGAATTGGCCGCGGAGAGCGGTCTGGTTTCGACCATCGACAATCTCTTGTTGCTCCGCTGCGTCCAACTGGTGCGCGCAAAGCGGGGGCCGGGCGATCTCGGTTTCTTCTGCAACATCTCCTCCCACAGCCTCAATGACGAGGAATTCTTCCCCCAGTTCATCGAATTCCTGCAGCCCAACCGCCGCAAACTTGCCGAGAGGCTGGTGTTCGAGTTTCGCGAGGGTGATCTTGAGGACGGGGACGCCGAATCCCACATCGCCGAGCTCGCCGAACTGGGTTTTTCGCTATCCCTCGACGGCGTGAGCAAACTCGACGCTGATTTCGAAGACCTCTCGGAGCGGAACTTTCGCTTCATCAAGATCGGAGCCGACACGCTGCTCTCGGAGATCGAGCATAACGGAACGACCATCCGCGCCGCCGACCTGACCCGGGAGTTGAAGACCATGGGTATCGAGGTCGTGGCCGAAAAGATCGAAGAGGAGAAGACCCTGATCGACCTCCTCGAGTACGAGCTCGGCTACGCCCAAGGGTACCTGTTCGGCGAGCCGCGCCCGAGCGAAGAGACGGTCTGACGGCGTCCGAACGACCCCGCGCGCGACACGCAATGCCGCCCGCGAGCATCCCCATCCTGACGGGTTTTGCCGCCTTGGTGCCGCGCTACGACGCGGCGATCCTCGATCTGTGGGGGGTGATTCACGACGGTACGGCGGTCTATGACGGCGCGATCGACTGTCTTGGCCGGATGGAAGATGCCGGGGTTCGGCGCATCCTGTTGTCGAATGCGCCGCGGCGTGCCGACGTGGTTGTCCGGCGCATCGCCGAGATCGGCGTCGCGCCGGATCGTTACGACGGAATCGTCACCTCCGGCGATCTCACCCGCGCCGCGCTTGCCACCGGGGCCGAACCGGCGCGATCCGGCGCGGCATGCTTTCACCTTGGACCCGAACGCGACCGGGGCCTATTTGAGGATCTCGATCTGCGCCTCGTTTCCGATCTCGCCGATGCCGCCTTCATCGTCAACACCGGGCTGGTCGACGACGAAACCGAGGACGAAACGCACTATGAATCGTTTCTGGGCGAGGCCCACGAGCGCTGTCTCACGATGCTCTGTGCCAACCCCGACCATGCCGTGGTGCGGGGCGGCCGGCGGGTGCCCTGTGCGGGCATCCTGGCCGCCGCATACGCGCGGCGCGGCGGCCGGGTCGTTTCTTACGGCAAGCCCGAACGCCCGGCCTACAGCGCGTGCTTCGAGCGACTGCCGGGCGTCCAGAGCCAGCGCATCGTCGCCATCGGCGATGCCCTGCACACCGACATCGCCGGCGCCAACGGCGCAGGGATCGACAGCATCTTTATCGCCGGCGGACTACATGCGGCGGAGATGACCGTGGGCGAGGTCGCCGATGCGGCGGCCATCGAAGCCGCGTGTGCCGCCGCCGGGGTCCGCCCCACCGCCGCGATGACCGGGCTGCGATGGTAGGGACACGGGGGCCCCGCCCGCCCGGCCACCGGATTTCTGGTTCGGGCGATGGACGATCGCCTTCGCCGATACGACGGGCGCTTCCTTCGCCCGTCGGGCCACAAGTGACTAGGGGTGAGCGGTCGGGTCGGCGGCGCCCAGTGCGTGCCCGTGCAGCGATCGGTAGCTAGGCATAACACCAAGGCTGTCAGCGGCGACAACCGCGCGGCCGATGGCGCGTGCCAAGCAGTCCGCGGCGATGGCGCCGATGCGCGCGATTTCGCCGGCCGCGGTGTCGGGAAGCGGGCGCCGAGCGGTGGCCAGCGCAAACACGGTGTCACCATCGAAGGGTGTGTGGGCGGGCGAGACAGCGCGGGCGATGCCGTCGTGCGCCATCAGCGCGACTCGGGTGGCCTGGGCCTTGTCGAGGGTGGCATTGGTGGCAACCGCGGCGATGGTGGTGTTGGCGCCGAGCGGTCCATCGAAGGCGTAGTCGTGATCGAGCGCAGCGCGTGGTTCACCGGGGCGGGCCGGCACCGGCTGGCCGCCGAGTTCGTCCTGCTGCTCAAGCGCCCACGCCCACAGCGTCGAGCATCCTGGCATGACCGCCGAACCCGCGGGATTCACGCCGACTAGCGCGCCGACCTGCAGCCCCTCAGCGTGCGCGGTGCGTCGATCGTGCGTACCTGGCAGTTGACGATCCCGTCGAAACCGGGCGCCGGATCGGTGCGGAACTGAAACTGGTGCCCAAGTCGGGGTTGGAAATCGTTCGGCATGAGCCATCGTGCGAGAATCTCGGGGTCGGTGAGCGCCGCCCATACCCGCTCCGGTGGATGAGAACAGACCGACTCGAACCGAAGATCGCGCCTCATGGCTCGTCATCGAGATAGCGGCCCAGCGCCCTCAGTTTGCGGGTCCAGAACCGGTGGTAGTGGCCGAGCCAATCGTGAATCTCCATGAGCGGCGCAGGATCCATGCTATAAATTTGGTTCCGCCCGACGCGCTGCGGACGAACCAATCCGGATTCGCGCAAGATCCGCAAATGCTGGGAAACCGCAGACTGCGAGACTCGGAATGATTCCACCAACTCGCCGACGGTTCGCTCCCGCTCACTGAGGAGGTCCAATATGCTCCGCCGCGTCGCATCCGAGATGGCGTGGAAGACGTCGCGACGGGCCACGAGGTTGGCCATGCCGGACAATACATTAGCGATCACTAATGTGTCAAGCTGCCGCGGGCCGTTCGGCCTCGCCCTCGTGATCGCCGTTTTGGCATCTCTTTGTGGCGCGTCGGCGGTGGCGGGAGGGCCCACCGTGGGGGCGCGGCATATGGTCGCCGCGGCCAATCCGTACGCCGCCGAGGCGGGGCGCGCGATCTTGCGCGCCGGCGGCAGCGCGGTGGACGCCGCGATCGCGATGCAGATGGTGCTCAACGTCGTCGAGCCGCAGTCATCGGGAGTCGGCGGCGGCGCTTTCTTGCTGCACCACGACGCGCGGGCCGGCGAGACCGCCGCATACGATGGGCGCGAAACCGCACCGGCGTCGGCCTCGCAGGACCTCTTCCTCGATGCCGAGGGCGAGCCGCAGCCGTTCTTCGAGGCCGTGGTCGGCGGTAAGTCGGTTGGCGTGCCGGGACTGGTGCGGATGCTTGAGGCCGCCCACCGCGACCACGGGCGGCTGCCGTGGAAGGACCTGTTCTCGCCCGCGGTCCGCTTGGCCAAGGACGGGTTCGAAGTCTCGCCGCGGCTCAATATGCTGGTCGCGAACGACCCCTTCCTCGCGACGTTCCCCGAGGCGCGGGCACTGTTCTATCAGGCCGACGGCGCACCCATCGCCGCGGGCTCGGTCCTGAAGAACCCCGCACTCGCCGACACCCTGCGGCATCTCGCTGCCGATGGCGCCGAGGCCTTCTACCGCGGCCCCATTGCCGGCTCGATCGTCGTCGCCGTCCGCGGCGCGAGCCGCAATCCCGGAGACCTGACCCTGGCCGACCTCGCGGGCTATCAGGCGCCCAAGCGCCAGCCGATTTGCCGGCCCTATCGGGCCTGGCAGGTGTGCGGCGTGCCGCCGCCGACCTCGGGCGGGGTGACGCTGTTGCAGACCCTGGGGATCCTCAGCCACTTCGCCGTTTCGACCTATCGGCCCGGCAGCGCCCAGGCGGTGCATTTGGTCTCGGAGGCGAGCCGACTAGCCTTCGCCGACCGCGCCCTCTATCTCGCCGACCCTGACTTCGTCGATATCCCGGTGGACGCGCTTCTCGATCCCGCGTACTTGCGTCGTCGCGCGGCACAGGTCCGGACGTGGGCGAGCATGGGCCGGGCCGAGGCGGGCGAGCCCGTAGAGCCGCACAGCTCATTGGCTCCCGGCGAGACCTTGGAATCGCCGTCGACCACCCACCTCAGCGTGTTCGATGGCGCGGGTAACGCGGTCGCCATGACCTCGAGCATCGAAAGCGCCTTCGGCTCGCGGCTGATGGTGCGCGGCTTCTTGCTGAACAACCAGCTCACCGACTTCTCGTTCCGCGCCGAGCGCGGCGGCGTCCCGGTCGCCAACCGAGTCGAGCCGGGCAAACGCCCGCGCAGTTCGATGTCGCCAACGCTGATCTTCGATCGCGACGGCGGCGTTGTCATGAGCGTGGGCTCACCCGGCGGCAGCCGCATCATCGGCTACGTCGCGAAAACCATCCTCGCCGTCCTCGATTGGCGCTTGGACATCCAGCGAGCGATCGAGCTACCGCATCACGTCAACCGCAACGGCACCACCGATCTCGAAGCGGGGACGCGACTGGCGCGCACCGCCGGCCAGCTTGAGGCCCTGGGTCACGAGGTGAAGGTGCGTGACCTCAATAGCGGACTCCACGGCATCGTCGTGACCGCAGGGCAGCTTACCGGCGGCGCCGACCCGCGCCGCGAGGGTGTCGCCTTGGGCGACTAGGCTCCGGGGCGCTACTGGCCGACGATGTCGCCCTGCATCGAGCCGATCGCGCCGAGAAGCTCGTTCTTCTCTTTGTCGGGCACGTTGAACTTGTCGAGCGCCCCAGCAAGGTGCTCGCCGGTCCAGGCGAATTCCTCGTTGCTGATGTTCATGCCTAAATGCGAGGTCTTCATGTCGCGGCCCGAGTAGGTGCAGGGCCCGCCGGTGTCTTCACAAATCTGCTCGACCAACAGCGCCTTGAAGGCGACGACATCGGTATTGGCGAAACGTTGGTTGATGCGGCTATCGGTCGCCACTCGGACCGTAAACTCATCGACCACCGCGACAATGGCCCCCTGGCCGCCGAGCCTGTCATAAAGGCTCTTGTCGGCCATCATCTCGTCGTCTTTGTCCATCATGCCCATTTCGGCGCAAGCGCCGAGGCCGAACGCGGCGACGATGATTCCGGCCAGGTAACTTGGAGTACGTTTGCTCATCGATTCCTCCTAGGCGTTCCGCTAATGGCCGAAAGCATCGGCCGGGACGATCGTGAATCCGCCGCCCGAAGGCAGCGACCAATGCAGCTCGAGGACCGAGGTCCCCCTCTTTTCGAAGTAGAGAACGTCGATCGCGTACCAGCCGGGCTCGCCAACGCTGAGGGTTGCGGTCTTGCTGAACCGGGTGGGATGGGGGCGGTCGTCCTTGACCACTCGCTCGCCGCCGATCGTCACCTGCGCCCCGTCGTTGGAGCGCACCTTGAACTGGTTAGGTGCCGGCCTCGCTGAGATTGATAAGGCCGACGATGTGCGCGCCGACGCCGTCATCGAGCGTACTGGTGAGGACCGGTCCGGAACCTGAATCGTAGTTGATGGCGGGCAATACCGGACCGACCGCGCCTTTCTTGTACTTGGCCCAATCGGGAATCTCGCGCAGGCGGTTGAACGCCTTCGAGTAGTACCTCACCTCGAGCCCAGGCTCAACACTTGTCGGCTGGGGCTGGACCGGCTCGACGCCAAGCGCCGGCACCGTCCAAACCAGGGCCAGCGCCGCAAATCGTCCAGGCCGTTCTCCCTCCGGACGCTCGCCCTGCCGATGGTTCCACCTTGGACGGGCGAGCACAACCGAATAATCCGCGTCTCAGCTTCCCAGCGGCATGCGCTCCTCGACGTCACGCCGCACCGCATCCTCCATCTCGCCGGGCTCGGGGTAGCAGCTCACGCCGCCAATATTCCTATAAGGGCACCTCTAAGAATTGGTGAGTTGTCGGAGGATATTGTTTAACCAGGCTGTCACCAGCTCCAGCCATGCCGGAGCCGAGATTTTCGGGGTCTTCCACGCTCCAATTGAGTTATTTCCGCCACAAGACCGTCCCCAGGCGGTCTCCTTCTCCGAGTATCGTCACACGGCCGCCGCGAGACGCTCCAGTTGGACCAGGCGGCGCATGTTGTAGGCGAGGTTCTTCAACCCGATCCGCGCCTTCGCCCGCACCAGCCCGACACTACGCACCAGCGTCCCGCCCATGTCGTTGCTCTGGGCCCCGAAGACATGCTCGACGCGGACCCGAACCGACGAACGGGTCTTGTTGCCCTGCTTCTCGCGCTCGCTCAGCGGCTTGTTGCGGCGGCCCTTGCGATGGATCCGGCTCCGCAACCCCTTCTCCTTCAGCACCGCCTCGATCTCCGCCGAGTGGTAAGCGCTGTCCGCCCACACACCCAAAGCCGTGTTGTCCCCATCCAGGATATCGTCGAGGACTTGGCTGTCGTGCTCCGCCGCGTCGCTCACATGATAGCGCCGCACCAGCTTGTGCCGACGGTCCACGTTGACATGGTTCTTGTAACCGTAATGGCTCTTGCCGTGCTTCTTAGTCCACCGCGCCTCGACATCCTTTTGGCGCCGCTTTGCCGGCTTGTCCTCCCAGCCTGCCGGCGTCTCGCCCGCCTTTATCCGCGCGTTCTCCTCGCGGCTGTTGCGCTGTTTGGGTGCCGCCACAATCGAGGCGTCGATGATCTGGCCGCCCATCGCCAGATAGCCCTGATCCTTCAGGTAGCCATCGAACGTCTCGAATAAGGCCTCGATCACGCCAGCTTGCGTTAACTGTTCGCGGTACAGCCACACCGTCTTGGCGTCGGGAACCCGGCCCTCCAGACCCAACCCCAGAAATCGCATGAACGACAGGCGGTCACGGATCTGATGCTCAACTTGGTCATCCGAGAGATTGTAGAGCGCGCACAGAATGATCGTCTTGAACATCACAATCGCATCCCACGGCTTGCGTCCCGCCCGCGATTTACGCGCCTTGTCCGCACGCCGCCACACCGCCTCAAGACGCGCGCGCAAGTCTTCCCACGGAACCACCCCGTCGATCTTCAAAAGCGGCTCGTTCTTGGCGTCAAGACCGGAATACCGGTTCCCAAGATCGAAAAACCCCATCTGACACATCAACCACGCCTCCCGCTATCAACAAATCGGCAACCCGATTCTAAATCGACGACGCCCGAAAAAGGAGAATTCTTAGAGGTGCCCATAACAGAATACCGTTGGTACGACGGGCGGCAGAGTCGGATCGGTACGCTCAAGGCAAATCGGGTCCCGGGTGAACAGGCGCTCCAACGCGCAATCGCGGTTCGCGATCTCGGAGGCGGCGCCGTTGAGTGCCGAAACCGCCATCGTCTCGCAGCCCGCCAAGACGACCAGCGCTGCCGCCAGCGAGACGGCACGCCCTCGATGGGACAGCCATGAAACGAGGGATGCCATGGGGTTCTACCATTCTATATTGCGCCAGATGTGTCGAGGCGGCGGCCGCTTAGCTGTCGGGCAAATCGAGGCGGAACGTCGTGCCCTTGGCATCGCTTTTCACCAGCTCGATGTCGCCGCCATGCGCGCGCATGAGGTCTCGTGCGATCGAAAGGCCGAGGCCAACGCCGTCCGAGCGTGCCGAACCAGCGAAGGCCTGATAGAGATTGGCGCGCGCCGCTTCGGGCAAGCCGGGCCCGTTGTCCGCGATTTCGATGACGGCGGTGCCGTCGCGCCGGCCCGCGGTCACGGTGATGACGCCGCCGTCGCGGCCGCCATCGGCGTCGATGGCATCGACCGCATTGCGGCCGAGGTTGAGGAGAACGCGAAACAGCTGTTCGCGGTCGGCGGTGACCGCGAGCCCATTGTCGACGTCGTTGCGCCACGCCACATGGCCATCGTCGGTCAGGCCCAAGGAGACACCGACCTCGAGAACCATGTCGCGAAGCTCGAAGGGCACCGGCTCGGGCGCCGCCTCTTCGGCACGACCGTAGCGCAGCGTCCGGCTGCACAAGCTGATCGCCCGGTCCACCGCGCGGACGACGACTGTGCTGATGCGCCGCACCTCGGGGTCGTCGCTCGCCACTAATCGATCCGACATCAGTTGCGCCGTTGCCAAGATGTTGCGCAGGTCGTGGTTGATCTTGCTGACCGCCGCCCCCAGGGCGGCGAGCCGCGTCTTCTCCTTGAGCGCAGCGCGGAGATCGGCCTGCATATCGGCGAGTTCGCGCTCGGCCGTGCCGATCTCGTCGGAGCGAAGACTGGGCGCCATCGTAGCCCGTTCGTCCTCGGGCGTGTCGCGGAAACGCACCATGTTCTGCGTGATGCGGCGCATCGGCCGGACCATCAGCCAATGGAGGCTGAGGAACACGAGCCCCGCGGCCACCACCGAAATGACGATCGATAGCGCGAGTATTCGGCCGGAGAACGCGTACATGGCCGCACGCATCGCCGTCTCGTCCATGATCACGTCAACGAGCGTGCCTTCCTCGTATTCGGTTGGGCCGATGACGCGGATGGTGCGGCCCGGCGCCGCATAGAGCGTCTCGAAGGCATCGGCGATCAACGTGAAGGGACGCGAATCGGGGGTCGGGCCGATGCTCAGATCGAACACGTCGTCGACCTCGGGTGGCATGGCGCTGCCGAGCACCAATCGCCTCGATTCCGCGCGTTTGAGCACCACCGCGAGCACCTCGGCCTGGGCCAGAAGCCGCGTCTCAAGCTCCTCGGAAATCATGTAGTCGGACGCCGCCTCGAGCGCCAAGGTCGCGATGTGCGAGGCCGCGATGCGCTCCTCCAGATAGGCCAGGCGGAATCGCGCGATCGAGGGCACGTAGATGAACACCTCCGCCAGCATGACGAAGAAGATCGTCAGCACCAGAAGGCGGGCCGAGAGACTTGTCATGACGGTTTGCACAGACGCCGAGCCAGGGTTGCGAATTCCGTCCCGTGCCATAGATCGTCGCCGATCCGCGCGCCGTCACGGCGCGCTCGCCGGGCGCCCGTCAGCCGAAGCGGGCGAGAAAGCGGACTACCGCTTTCGTCCGGTCGCTGAACAGGCGAGGCGTATAATAGCTTCCGGCGGCGCGTTTGCCGACCTCGACGAGGGTTGGGTACGCGACGATCGACTTCGCCATGGCGCCGATCTTGAGGCGATTGTCAATCGCCAGAACCCAGGGCTGGATCAGCTCGCCGGCGTGGGGGCCGACGATTCCCGCCCCCAGGATCCGCCCCTTGGCGGTGGTAACCACTTTGACCAGCCCCTCGGACCGCGCTTCGGCGCGGGCGCGGTCGTTCTCGGAAAACGGCCACCTGAGGATGCGCAAGGCCTGATCCGGTTGCGCCGCGCGGGCCGCGGATTCGCTGAGCCCGACCTCGGCCAGCTCGGGGTCGGTGTAGGTGACCATCGGCATCGCCTGCCGATCCGTGCGGGCGGGCAGGCGAAAGAGCACGTTGCGCAGAACGATGCCGGCGTGGTGGGCTGCAAGGTGGGTGAACTGCTGGGCACCAACGACGTCGCCAATCGCGCTGATGCGCTTGTTCGTCGTTCGCAAGCGCGAATCGACGCGCACCCCGCGGTTGTCGTGCGCGACGCCGGCGGCCTCCAGTCCCAGGCCATCGACGTTCGGCTTGCGCCCGGCGGCGACCAACAGGTGCGACCCCACGATCTCGCGGCCCTCGCCGGCCTCTTCGAGACTCACGGTAACGGTAGCGCCGTCGCCGGACCCAACCGCGGTGACCGTCGCACCTTCGCACACCTCGATCCCCTCGCGCAGCAGCGCAACGCGCACGGCCTCGGCCAGTTCCGGATCGGCCGCGCCTAACAGGCGCGCCATTTCGACGACGGTGACCCGGGCGCCAAGGCGGCGGTGCGCTTGCGCGAGCTCGACCCCGACGGGGCCGCCGCCGATCACGATAAGGTGTTCGGGGCGGGTCCGATTGTCGAACACCGTCTCGTTCGTGAGATAGGGAACCGAGTCGAGTCCGGGGATCGGCGGCACCAGGGGCGAGGAGCCGGTCGCCACGACGAAGCGTCGGGCGCGGATCGAGACCTCGCCCGCCGCCACCTCGCGCGGTCCCATGAATCGCGCCGCCGCCTCGATCACCCGGACGCCGAGCCCGGTGAATCGCTGGACGGAATCGGTGGGCGCGATCTCGGCGATGACGTTGTGGACGTGGCGCTGGGCTTGGGCAAAATCAACCTCGGCGCTCGCCGTCACCCCGAACCGGGCGCCGCGGCGCACCGTCTCCGCCACGTGGGCCGCGGCAAGCAACGATTTCGACGGCACGCAGCCCGAGTTCAGACAGTCCCCGCCCATGCGGGCACGCTCGATAAGCACCGTCGATGCGCCCATCTGGCTGGCCCCCGCGGCGACCGTCAGACCGCCTGAGCCGGCGCCGATTACACAGACATCGGCCTCGATCCGCTCGACCATCGCCTCGATCTCCAGAGTGGGGTCCGCCTAGGGCTTCGTCTGCTTGTCCGGCAAATCACTAAGCGACCAGTCATAGTCCAACCATTCGATCGCCTGAACCCCGTCCAGCGCTGCGGCAAGGCCGGAATCGGCGTACGCCCTGAGATGCGCGAGGATCGCTTCGTCGGTGCCACCGAAGTCTTCCCGGTACCAGCGGAAGATGCTGGACAGATGGAGCCGATCTCCCTCCGCGGTCGCGCCACGCGGGTGATTGACATAATCGCGGGCGCCGCGTTCCAGCAGCGCGTCCAGGTTTTCGGAGGTGTAGGCGACCGGGCTCAGGTTCGGACAGCTCATCGAGGCGCAGTTGACGGCGTAGTGGATCCGCGGATCACTCCAGCCCGGCCGCAAGATACGGTGTTCGATATCGTTGAGGCTGAGACGCCTGTCCTCGACCCTGACGATCGGCGTCGCCCACGGACCGCCGAGGAACATCGAGGCCCAGGTGTCGAACCGAAACAGCGCCGCCAGGCTGGGTCCTCGACCCGCGGGAACCTCTCGGATCGAAGCCACCGGATAATGATCGAGCACGAGCTTGACCGTATAGGCGTTGTAGAGGTTGATCCAAAACGCCATCTGCGCGCCGCGGTCAAGTGCCGCGACCGGCGTCGCCTGCAGCGCGCGCAAATACCGTTCCAGAGCGTCGCGGTCGGCAGCATCGACCGCGGCATAGTCGACACGGTTGACGCTATCGTCGCCCGCCCTCACATAGCGTTGGAGAAGGGCGTCCCACGGCGAATGATCGACGGCGTTCACAGCGACCTCAGGTCCCGCGCCATGCGCGTCTGGCGCCGCCGCCATCGTCGTGGACGCGGCAATGCTGGCACTGAGCGCGGCCGCGGCCGCGAAACAAACGCGCGTCGCGATCCGCGGGATCGGCTGTACGGCGCCCTGCGCCCGTGTCCTCGCGTTCAATTGTTCGGCTCCTTCCGTGCCAGCCCGACTATAGTTGTGGGTAGCGCCAAGCCAAAGCTACTCACCAAAGCGTGACCCGGCCGCCCCTGACGCGAGGAGAACTAGTGCTGTCGATCTCGACCAACTGGCACGGACAATTGACTCCGTTCGGACGAGCGCCTATACAGCGGCGCTGTTTCAGCGCGCCCCGGCCGGGCGGGGGCTGGAGATTCCTTCGTGAAACGAACCTTTCAACCGAGTGTGCTCGTGCGCAAGCGGCGGCACGGCTTCCGCGCGCGCATGGCGACCGTGGCCGGGCGCAAGGTGTTGGCGCGGCGCCGCGCCAAAGGGCGCAAACGCCTCTCCGCTTGACCACGGCGGCTACGATCGGACGCCTGAAGCGGCGTTCGGAGTTCTTGCGCGTGGCCGGCGCCGGCTGCAGGTGTGCGAGGCCGGGTTTGGTACTTCAAGCGGCAAAGATGCGGGAGGGAGGGAACCGGGAAGGCGGCCCTCCACAGGTCGGCTTCACGGTCACAAAAAGGGTGGGCAACGCGGTCATTCGCAACCGCGTGCGGCGGCGCCTGCGCGCGGCGGCGGCCGAGGTCATTCCGCACGTCGCGGCGCCGGACGCCGATTACGTGCTGATCGGCCGCAAGGCCACGCTCAAGCGACCCTACGGCGAGCTGGTCGGCGATCTCGAGGCGGCGCTGAAGCGGCTTGGCGCGTGGCACGGCGAGCCCGGCACGTGAGCCCGGTCGCACTCGCGCTGCGCGCGCTCATTTGGGGCTACCGAGCCCTGATCTCACCGTTTTTCGCGCCGAGTTGCCGGTATCTGCCGACCTGCTCGGAATACGCGGCCGAGGCGGTGGCACAGCACGGCGCTATACATGGCGGCTGGCTTGCGGTGCGCCGACTGTCGCGATGCCATCCTTGGGGCGGGTCGGGCCATGACCCGGTACCCGAGCCGGCGCGACGGTTCTAGAGATGCCTGATCAACGCAATCTGATTCTTGCGATCGCGCTGTCGGTCCTGATTTTTCTCGGGTTCGAGCTCTATCTGTCGCTGAGCGCGCCGCCCGTGCAGCAGCCCGAGCGCGAGCGGCAGACCGCCACCGCCCTGGCGCCGCGGGCGCCGGGCGAGGCCGCCCCGACAACCCCCGAGGGCGCTCCCGCGGCCGCCGCCGAGGCCACGCCCGGGGCTCCGGTGGAGACCCGCGAGGCCGCGCTGGCATTGAGCCCGCGGATTCCCATCGTGACGCCGACCTTGGCGGGATCCATTGCGCTTCGCGGTGCGCGCGTCGACGATCTCACGCTGCTGCACTACCGCGAGACCACCGCGGAAGACAGCCCCCAGATCGTGCTGTTCTCGCCCGCGGAATCGCCGGCCGCCGAGGGCGAGCAACGGACCTCGTTCCTGCTTCCTCAGGACGCGGTGAACTCGACGGGACCCTACTTCGCCGACTTTGGCTGGCTGGCCGAGGAAGGAAATGCGGTCGCGGTCCCCGGGCCGGACACCGTGTGGCAGGCCGACCGCAGCGAACTGACGCCGGAATCGCCGCTTACGCTCTCGTGGGACAACGGACAAGGCCTGATCTTCCATCAGGAAATCGCGATCGACGAGAGCTACATGTTCACGGTCACGCGCCGGATCGACAACCGGGGCGCGGACCCGGTCACGTTGTTCCCGCACGGCCGCGTCAAGCGGACGGGCACCCCCGCCATCTCGGGCTTTTATATCCTGCACGAGGGTGCGCTCGGCGTGTTCGGCGGCACCCTCGACGAGGTCGACTACGACGACATGCGGGACGACGGTATCATCAGCCAGCAAAGCACCGGAGGCTGGATCGGTATCACCGACAAATACTGGCTGACCGCGCTGGTGCCCGACCAGGAAGAGCCGTTCACCGGCCGCTATGTGCATACGGTTAGCGAGGGCTTCAACCGCTACCAGACCGATTTTTTGCGGGCCGCCAAGACCGCACCGGCGGGCGGATCGATCGAGGTGCGCGACCGGCTGTTCGCAGGACCCAAGGTCGTGGAACTGCTGGAGACGTACGAACGCGACCACGGAGTCACGCGTTTCGAACTGGCCGGCGCGTTTCGCTGGCTGTTCTTCATAGCCAAGCCGCTGTTCTCGCTTCTGTTGTGGATCAACGAGGCCGTGGGGAACTTCGGGATCGCCATCTTGCTGGTGACGGTGCTGATCAAGCTCGTGTTCTTCCCGCTTGCCAACAAGTCCTACCGCTCGATGGCCGCGATGCGAAAGCTGGCGCCGGAAGTCGCCAAACTCAAGGAGCGCTATGGCGACGACAAGATGAGAATGAACCAGGAGATGATGGCGCTCTACAAGACGGAGGGGGCCAACCCGATGATGGGTTGCCTGCCCATGCTGATTCAAATCCCGGTGTTCTTTGCACTCTACGAGGTCTTGTTCGTAACCATCGAGATGCGACACGCACCCTTCTTCGGCTGGATCAACGACCTTTCGGCGCGCGATCCCTCGAACGTCTTGAATCCGTTGGAAATCATTCCATTCGAATACCCCGATCTCCTCCACATCGGTCTGTGGCCGCTGCTGATGGGCTTCAGCATGTGGCTCCAATTCCGCCTCAATCCCCAGCCGACCGAGCCGATGATGGCCAAGGTCTTCATGATCATGCCGATCTTCTTCACCTTCATCCTTGCCCCCTTCCCGGCCGGGCTGGTCATTTACTGGACTTGGAACAACCTGCTCTCGATCGCCCAACAGTGGGTCATCATGAGGCGCCACGGCATCGCCAACCCGGTCGCGAAATAGGGATGGGCTAAGTAGGGATCGGCCAAAAAAAGGGAAAAGGCTTATCCCTCTGAACCCGGTTTGACGACATGTTGGGTTTGCGGTTGCCATCGGCGGAATGTTCGCTTAATGTTCTGTCATGCCCAGTGGAGTGACCCCCTAAAAGTGGTCCAGATTTGTTAAGAGAGTTTGGCGCGTTTTGCCCCCTCGAAAGGAGGACAAAATGAGCCGTAAACGCTACACCCCGGAACAGATTATCAGCATGTTGCGCGAAGCCGAGGTGGCCTTGGCGCAGGGCCAGTCCATTGGTCAAGCTTGTCGCACGCTCGGCGTATCGGAGCAGAGTTACTATCGCTGGCGCAAGGAATATGGCGGCCTTCGTACTGACCAGGCCAAGCGTCTGAAGGACCTGGAGAAGGAGAATGGCCGTCTCCGGAAGGCGATCTCGGATCTGACGTTGGATAAGCTGATCTTGAAAGAGGCGCTTGAGGGAAACTGCTAAGCCCCGCCCGTCGCCGGCGGTGTGTTGATCATCTCCAGGCCGAACTGGGAATCTCCGAGCGACGTGCCTGTGCTGTTGCAGGCCAACATCGCTCAACCCAGCGCAAGAGACCCCGTAGTCGGGATGATGAAGAGGCACTCACGACCGCGATCATCCGCTTGGCCAGCCAGTATGGCAGATATGGCTATCGGCGGATCACTGCCTTGCTCAGGACCGAAGGTTGGCACGTGAACGCCAAGCGGGTCCAGCGCATCTGGTGGCGGGAGGGGCTGAAGGTCCCACAGAAGCAACCGAAACGGGGCAGGCTGTGGCTCAACGACGGATCCTGCATCCGTCTGCGGCCGTGCTGGCCCAATCACGTCTGGTCCTATGACTTCGTCATGGATCGAACACACGATGGGAGGAAGTTCCGCATGCTCACCGTGATCGATGAGTTCACCAGGCGGTGCATGGCCGTTGTCGTCGAGCGAAGATTGAACTCGGACAATGTCCTCCATTGTCTGACCGAGCTCTTCGTCCAACATGGCCCGCCGGATCATATCCGTTCCGACAACGGCTCAGAGTTTACCGCTCATGCCGTCCGCGACTGGCTCGGCAGGATCGGCGTCAAGACCCTCTATATCGAGCCCGGGTCACCTTGGGAGAACGGATACAACGAGAGCTTCAACTCAAAGCTCCGGGACGAAATCCTGAACACGGAGATCTTCTCTACACTGAAGGAGGCCAAAGTGCTGATCGAACGATGGCGGCATCACTACAATACCATCCGGCCGCATAGCTCGCTCGGATACAGACCGCCGGCCCCAGAAACCATCTTGCCAAACGCGCCAAACTCTAACTTAAGCGCTGGACCACTAATCGGGGGCAGGCCAGGGGTTCTTGACGTCGATCTTGATGTCCTTGGGAGGCTTCGGGGATTTGGTCATCGGTGATGCTTCCGCTCACTGGTTAGTGTGCATGGCACAAACAACGCCAGCTTTCCCAGAGTTTACGTTGTTTCTCTCTACTTCTCGCTTGCACGTTTGGAACGGCGAGAAGTAGACGCTGATCGCTACCGCGATGATGATGGCCGCTCCGATGATGGCTGCCGCCTTGACCAGATCGCCCATCCGGGCACCCCCCTTGTGATGTAGGAGGAGTCTGGGCCCCGTGGATTCGGGAGTCAACCGATGCTACCATGGTTCGACGAAATGAGCCCCGCCCGCTGGAACAGGCGGGGCTCTCAACCCAACGAGAACGAGGATTTAATTATGGATGACGTAATTAAGGTCGGAGATGTTGTTATGGGCACCTCTAAGAATTGGTGAGTTGTCGGAGGATATTGTTTAACCAGGCTGTCACCAGCTCCAGCCATGCCGGAGCCGAGATTTTCGGGGTCTTCCACGCTCCAATTGAGTTATTTCCGCCACAAGACCGTCCCCAGGCGGTCTCCTTCTCCGAGTATCGTCACACGGCCGCCGCGAGACGCTCCAGTTGGACCAGGCGGCGCATGTTGTAGGCGAGGTTCTTCAACCCGATCCGCGCCTTCGCCCGCACCAGCCCGACACTACGCACCAGCGTCCCGCCCATGTCGTTGCTCTGGGCCCCGAAGACATGCTCGACGCGGACCCGAACCGACGAACGGGTCTTGTTGCCCTGCTTCTCGCGCTCGCTCAGCGGCTTGTTGCGGCGGCCCTTGCGATGGATCCGGCTCCGCAACCCCTTCTCCTTCAGCACCGCCTCGATCTCCGCCGAGCGGTAAGCGCTGTCCGCCCACACACCCAAAGCCGTGTTGTCCCCATCCAGGATATCGTCGAGGACTTGGCTGTCGTGCTCCGCCGCGTCGCTCACATGATAGCGCCGCACCAGCTTGTGCCGACGGTCCACGTTGACATGGTTCTTGTAACCGTAATGGCTCTTGCCGTGCTTCTTAGTCCACCGCGCCTCGACATCCTTTTGGCGCCGCTTTGCCGGCTTGTCCTCCCAGCCTGCCGGCGTCTCGCCCGCCTTTATCCGCGCGTTCTCCTCGCGGCTGTTGCGCTGTTTGGGTGCCGCCACAATCGAGGCGTCGATGATCTGGCCGCCCATCGCCAGATAGCCCTGATCCTTCAGGTAGCCATCGAACGTCTCGAATAAGGCCTCGATCACGCCAGCTTGCGTTAACTGTTCGCGGTACAGCCACACCGTCTTGGCGTCGGGAACCCGGCCCTCCAGACCCAACCCCAGAAATCGCATGAACGACAGGCGGTCACGGATCTGATGCTCAACTTGGTCATCCGAGAGATTGTAGAGCGCGCACAGAATGATCGTCTTGAACATCACAATCGCATCCCACGGCTTGCGCCCCGCCCGCGATTTACGCGCCTTGTCCGCACACCGCCACACCGCCTCAAGACGCGCGCGCAAGTCTTCCCACGGAACCACCCCGTCGATCTTCAAAAGCGGCTCGTTCTTGGCGTCAAGACCGGAATACCGGTTCCCAAGATCGAAAAACCCCATCTGACCCATCAACCACGCCTCCCGCTATCAACAAATCGGCAACCCGATTCTAAATCGACGACGCCAGAAAAAGGAGAATTTTTAGAGGTGCCCTTATGCTAAAATCCAGTGGTCCAGGAATGGTAGTGGCTACGATCTCGGAAGGAATTGCCCATTGCAACTGGTTTGACGACAAGACCAAGATGAGCGGAAACTTTCCCGTCGCTACACTCAGAAAAGAGGCTTAACCCATGAGAAGGAGGCTTCATCATGGGCAAATTTGTTGATGACGTCATAGCTGATAATCCAGTCTCGCTAGACCGGGTTATTCTTCTCAGTCTTCAGGGCGAGGGTCATACCACAAAGGGAGTGGCAGCCCTAGACGTCGAAATTCCATCCGACCAACATGCACTCGTGTTGGGCGTTGAGTTGGACGGAGGGGTCAAGATGGCTTCGCCGATACGTCTGTTAGCTCTTTCCCCGCCGGCTGCGGTTCTTCTGATGCGGAAGCTTCAGGAGGGGATTGAGACGTATCTGGGGATGAGCCTGCCGACGAAAGATCAGGGGTAGACATAAATCAGCCCCTCGGGTTAGATTTCCAAGGTGCTTCGGGGCGTTCCGTGCGTGCTTGGCGGCGATGGCACGAACGCCCGACTGATCCTGACTAATCCTACCTGCTACGCGCCCCTGACGCTAGCCCGTTGTTGGCGCTCAGGTCGCGGTACATCAACCGCTTCCCGACCATCCCCGCAACAACGTTCTGCATCTGCGTGATCGTATCGGCTTCGCGGGCGTTGTGCTTGCCCGCGAACTGGCGCACGTAGCTTTCAAGATGCTTGACGCTGATCTTGTGGTAGACGCCATTGTGCGCCCTCTTCAGAGTGGCCCAGAAGGACTCCATGCCGTTGGTGTGGGCCATATCCTTAACGTACTCGCCTGTGCTGTGACGGACGCTCTCATGCTTGAAGGGCATCCCCTTGTAGGCTGCGGCTTCATCGGTGTAGACCGTGGCGCCGGGTGCGGCATGATCGGCGACAAAACCCTGTAGCGTCTCCGCGTCGGTCCCCTCTACCACCTCGGCTCGCACTTCGTTCGTGGCCCGGTCCTTGGCGCCAACTACTACGGACTTGCCGACACCGCCGCGACCAGCACGCAACTTCTTCTTGCTGTGCTTGTTGCGCTCGCGACCGCCCATGTAGGTTTCATCGACCTCCACCGGCCCAGCGAACAGAACCTTGTATTCTTGCCCCCACGCTTCCTTTATCCGATGCAGCATGAACCATGCGGTCTTCTGAGTGACCTCAAGATCGCGGTGGAGCTTCATGGACGAGACGCCCTTGAGGTTGGACATTTCTAGGTAGATCGCAAACGCCCACTTGCGTAGAGGCACTTTCGAGCGCTCCATGGCGGTCCCGACCGTGACCGAGAACTGATTGCGGCAGGCCGGGCACCAGTAAGGCATTCTGTGATTTGTTGTCTCAGTCGTCTCCACACTCCCGCAACGTGGGCAATGCCTTCCATTCGGCCAAGCCCCCAGCTCAAACCATGCCGTAGCCGCAGCTTCATCAGGGAACATCTCGGCCAGTTCAATTAGGCTGATGCCTTCGCGATGCTTGCCGGCTGCGTTTCTTGCCATCTTCAATCCCTCCTTACACTGATGTGGGGATTGAACGCTGCGGATTCAAGGATATAATTCCCCAAAAAAAGGGATCGGAATGTGGTGGACGATGGCGAGGCGGCGGACCTCGAGCGGGGACGGCTCCTGTTTAGCCAGACCTGTGAATTCATCGTTGGCGCCCCTTCCGCCAGGTCGCTTCCGCCACCCGGCCTGCCCGAGGTTGCCTTCGCCGGCCGCTCGAACGTCGGCAAGTCCAGCCTGATCAACGCGCTGACCGGGCGACGGGCGTTGGCGAGGACCTCGCGGACGCCGGGGCATACGCGCCAGATCAATGTCTTTCGCCTGGGCGAGCGCATTCTTTTGGTCGACCTGCCAGGAATCGGTTACGCGCGGGCGCCCAAGCAACTGATCGCCGCCTGGACCCGCGCCATCGAGCGCTACCTTTACGAGCGGGCGAGCCTGCGCAGGGTCTACCACCTGATCGATTCGCGCCACGGCGCGGTTCAGGCGGACGAGGCCCTGATGCGGCTTTGCGCCGGCGCCGCGGTATCGTTTCACGCGGTCTTAACCAAGGCCGACAAGGCCCGCGATATCGAGGCGCGGCGAACCGCCTTGGCCGCCCGCCTCAAGACCAACCCGGCAGCCTATCCGGACGTCACCGCGGTCTCCTCGCGCACCGGGGCCGGTATCCCCGAGCTGCGGGCCGCGGTGGCGGCGCTGGCGGCGGATGGCTGATTGGTCTACAAACCCAGCCCATGTCGGGCCCGTCAAAACCAGTTATCAAGCGCTATTTGCAGACCGCCAAGACGCTTTCGGAGGCGCTGCCCTATCTCCGTCGATTCGCGGGCGAGACCTTCGTCATCAAGTACGGCGGCCACGCCATGGGCGATCCCCAGCTTGGCGAGCAATTCGCGCGCGACGTGGTCTTGATGAAACAGATCGGCATCAATCCGATCATCGTACACGGCGGGGGGCCTCAGATCGGCGACATGCTGCGCCGGTTGGGTATCGAGAGCGACTTCGTCGACGGTCTGCGGGTGACCGACCGCCACGCCGTAGAAGTCGTCGAGATGGTGCTCTCGGGCACCATCAACAAACACATCGTCACGACCATCAACACCGCCGGCGGCACCGCCGTCGGACTGTCGGGCAAGGACGGCGGACTGATCGAGGCGCGCAAACTCGAGCGCACGCGGCGCGACCCCGAATCGAACATCGAGAAGGTGCTCGATCTTGGTTTCGTCGGCGAGCCGGTTCGCATCGACCCCGAGCTTCTGGGCGCCTTCGCCGGCATCGACGTGGTGCCGGTGATCGCACCGATCGGACTTGGCGCCGGAGGCGAGACCTATAACATCAACGCCGATTCGGTGGCCGGCGCGGTGGCCGCCGCGGTGCGCGCGAAGAAGCTTTTGATGTTGACCGATGTGGCCGGCGTCCACGACGGCGCGGGCGAGCTGGTCTCCAGCCTCACCCCCGACGCGGCGCAGGCGCTGATCGACGATGCGACCGTCACGGGCGGCATGATCCCCAAGATCGAAACCTGCATCGCCGCCGTCCGCCAGGGAACCGAGGCCGCCCACATCCTCGACGGGCGACTGGCCCACGTGCTGCTGCTGGAGGTCTTCACCGAGCAGGGCGTCGGAACCATGATCCGCGAGGGCTAGGCGGCCGCCGCGACCTCGGCAAGGCGTGCCGCGGCGTCCCAGATGTCGACGTAGCGCAGGTAAAGCGGCGCGATTCCAAAGCGCATCAGGTCGGGCGGGCGGAAATCGGCCATCACCTGGCGGCCCGCCAGGGCCGCAACGAGCGTCGCGGCATCGTGCCGCCGGAATGACACCTGGCTGCCGCGGATCGCCGAATCGCGGGGTGAGGGGAGATCGAAACCAGTGCACTGGGATTCCACGAGTGCCACGAATAGATCGCCGAGCGCGACGCTCTTGGCCCGGACCGCGGCGATATCGACGCCGCGCCAAATCTCGAGCGCGCCCTCCAGCGCGGCCAGTCCGAGAACCGCCGGTGTGCCCGAGAGCACGGGCGCGATGCCCGCGGCCGGCACATAATCCGCCGCGAAGTCGAACGGTGCGCGATGGCCCATCCACCCGGTCAGCCCGGGCCGCAGATCCGACTGCAACGAGGGGCAGACATAAGCGAAGGCCGGCGCCCCAGGACCGCCGTTGAGGTATTTGTAGGTGAAACCGACGGCGAGATCGACACCGGCCCCGCCGACATCGAGCGGCACTGCGCCGACCGAGTGCGAGAGATCCCACAGGACCAGTGCGCCGCCTTCGTGCGCCGCTCGGGTGAGCGCGGCCATGTCGTGCATGAAACCGGTGCGGAAATCGACGTGGGTCAGGGTCAGGACGGCGGTGTCGGAATCGATGGCCCCGACGATCTCCTCGCGCGCGACGCGGCGCACCGTGCACCCCTCGACCAGCCCGCTCAGGCCCTTGGCGATGTAGAGATCGGTCGGGAAGTTTTCCGATTCGGTCACGATGGCGTGGCGACCGGGGCGCGCATGCAGTGCCGCGGCGAGGAGCTTGAAGAGGTTGACGGAGGTCGAATCGGCAACCGCCACCTCGCCCGGCGCGGCGCCGATCAATGGCGCGATGGCATCGCCGAGACGGCGCGGCTGATCGATCCAGCCGGCGTCGGTCCAGCTTCCGATCAGTCCCGCGCCCCATTCGTGACGCAGCACCCGCTCGATCCGAGCGGGCACCGCGGCGGGCAACGAGCCGAGCGAGTTGCCGTCGAGGTAGATCAGCCCCTCGGGCAACGCGAACCGTGCGCGCAGCGGCGCCAGCGGGTCGCCGGCATCCAGCGCCACGCAACGCTCGCGGTCTATCCCCGCCGCGGCCGCCGCCGCGACGTCGGGCTCAGCCGAGGTGGGGCGCGGCAAGGTAAGTCTCGGACTGCATTTCCTCCAGCCTGGAGACGGTGCGGGCAAAGGCGGGCGGCGCCTTGGCGCCATCGTACAGGCCGCCGGGTGCCGCCTGGGCGCCACACAAGAGGTTGACGCGGTGCTCGTAAAGGACGTCGATGAGATTGATGAAGCGTCGCGCCTCGTCGTTGCGCTCGGGCCCCAGCATCGGCACCCCGATCAGGAACACGGTGTGGAACTGGCGCGCTACCTCAAGATTATCGGCGGCGCCCAGCGCTTGGCCGCACAACGTCTCGAAGGTGGACCACGCGATGCCGCCGGCCGCGGCGAGATCGAGGGCGCGACCCTGGACCTCGACGGCAGCCGGCTCGGCGACCGCGCCGTCGGCGAGCCGGGCGAAGGCCGCTGCGAGCGCGGCGTCGGTTTCCGGCCCCAAGGGTGCGAAGAACACCGGTGTGCCACGCAGCCGATCGAGGCGGTAGTCGCGCGCGCCGTCGAAACACATGACCTCAAGGCCTTCGTTGACCAAATCGAGGAACGGCACGAACAGCTCGCGGTTGCGCTCACGCCACGTCGCGCCCTTGACCGCGCGGTAGGAGCGCAGCCGGTTGTGCAGGGTCTGGAGCTTCTCCACCGCGAGCTCCTGGGCCGGATCGGGCGCCCATTCGGCGGCGGACAGCCGGGCGCGGTAGGCGTGAATGGGACCCTCGCCGCTCATCGCGCGTTCGGGCCGGCGGCGAGGTCCTCGCCGGCGAGGGCGGCGTTGATCAGCGCCACCGTCTCGGGCAGACCGTAGAGAGCGATGAAGGAACCCAAGCGCGGGCCCTGGGTCTGGCCCAGAAGCACCTCGTAGAGGGCCGCAAACCATTCGCGCAGGTTGGCGAAGCCGTGGCGCTTGCCGACCTCGTAGACCTGGTACTGGATGTCCTCGGCCGACGCATCGGCGGCCACGGCCTCGAGCGTCGCCGCGAGGTCCTGGAGCGCCGCGCGTTCGTCATCCGTCGGGGCGCGGTAGGCCTTCGCCGGCTTGACGAAATCGCGGTAGGTGGCGAGCGCGTTACCGGCGAGTTCATCGAGAATCGGATCGCCGGCCGGGCTCGCCCCAGGGGCGTAGCGGGCGATGAAGCCCCACAGGACGGCCTTGTCATCGGCATTGCAGACGCTGGCGAGGTTGAGGAGGACGGCGAAGCTGAGCGGCACCGCTGCCGCGGGCGGGGCACCGCCGTGGATGTGCCACACCGGATTGGCCAGACGCGCCTCGGGCGACTCAGCCGCGTAGGCCTCGAGCCGCGAGAGATAGTCATCGACGGTGCGCGGGATGATGTCGAAATAGAGGCGCTTGGCCTTGCGCGGCGCGTGGTACATGAACTGGGCCAGGCTCTCCTTCGAGCCGTAGCGTAGCCATTCCTCGATGGTCAGACCGTTGCCGCGCGATTTCGAGATCTTTTCGCGGTTCTCGTCGAGAAAGAGCTCATAGGTGAAGCCCGCGGGCGGCGCCGCGCCCAACAGCCGGCACACCTGGCTTGAGAGCTTGACCGAGTCGATCAGGTCCTTGCCCGACATCTCGTAATCGACTCCCAGCGCCACCCAGCGCATTCCCCAATCGACCCGCCACGCCAGCTTGCAGTGGCCCGAGGTGACCGGCGTCTCGAAGCGCTTTCCGGCGGCGTCACGAAAGACGATCGTACCGGTGTCGAGGGAAATCTCCTCGGCTGGGACGTGCAGGTACTTGCCGCTGGTCGGGCTAAGGGGCAGAAAGGGGCAGTAGGTCTCGCGACGCTCCGGCCCGATCGTCGGGCGCACCAGGTCGACGATCTCGTCGTGGCGCTCAAGGATGGCTAGCAGCGTGGCGTCGAACACGCCGCCCTGGTAGCACTCGGTGGCACTAGTGAACTCGTACTCGAAGCCGAACGCGTCGAGGAACTTCCGGAGCTGGGCGTTGTTGTGATGGCCGAAGCTTTCGTGGGTGCCGAAGGGATCGGGGACCGCGGTAAGCGGGGTCCCCCCGTGCGGCTCCTCGGCGAGGTAGGGGTCGAGCGTTTCGGGGTTGGGGATGTTGTCGGGCGCACTGCGCAACCCGTCCATGTCGTCGGAGAAGGCGATCAGCCGGGTCGGCGCGTTGCTGAGCTCGGCGAAGGCGCGGCGTACCATGGTGGTGCGCAGCACTTCGGCGAAGGTGCCGATATGCGGCAACCCCGACGGCCCATAGCCGGTCTCGAACACGACGGGCCGGCCCCCCTCGCCGCCCCCGCCGACACGTTCGAGAAGCCGGCGCGCCTCGACGAAGGGCCAGGCCTTGCTCGCGCCCGCGATCTCCAGTTTGTCCGCCATCGCCGGGCGAAGCTAGGCAGTCGTACCGAGGCCGTCAACGGCGTGGGATTGCCGATATAATCGGGGCGATGAACGAGGCTCCCGCCGCGCGGGCCCCCATGGCGACGCTTCCCGGCGCACCGACCCTTGCCGCGGGACCGCGCGGCGCCGTGTGGATCTCGGCGGATGGCGAGATCGAAGATATTCCCCATGTCGAGGCGGCGCGACGCGTCGGCCGCGATCCGCCCATCGTCTGCCACGCGCCGGCGCTCGCGCGGCGCCTGGGAACGGCACGCTTCGCGGCCTACGACGTGCTGGAGCTGTTCGGCTTCGTCCGCCCGGCGAGTTTTTGCGTGCCCACGGCGCGCGGCCTTGCGACGGCGCTCTCGCTCCCGGTTCCGACCGGGTTGGCGGCCGAGGCGGCCGCACTGCGCGCCGCGGTACGGGCGCTGCTGGACGAGATCGCGGGCGCCGTGGCGACGGACGAGGACCGCGACGCCGCCGCCGTGGCCGCGATCATGGCGCACGGCGGGTGGCTATGGGGGCCTTCGGTCGTGGCTGCAGTGGGAGCGCCGCCGGATGCGACGTCGATACGGCAGGGGCTGGACGCCTGGAACCGGGTGCCAAAGTGGCGCGAGGGTGCGCCCGAACCGGCGCCCGGGCATTCCCCGGTCTCCGGCGCCGAGGCGCGCGAGCAGCTCAAGACGCTCATCGGCGAAGGTGCCGAGCCGCGCCCCGAGCAGGCCGACTACGCGGCCGCGGCGGCCCACGCGTTCGCGCCCCGCGACGAGGCCGGCGCACCCCACGTCGTCTTGGCCGAAGCCGGCACCGGGACCGGCAAGACGCTCGCCTACATCGCGCCGGCAAGCGTGTGGGCGCGCCGCAACCGCGGACCGGTGTGGCTCAGCACCTTCACCAAGAACTTGCAGCGCCAGATCGACCAGGAGCTCGACCGCCTCTACCCCGAGCCCCGGCTCAAGGCGCAGAAGGCGGTAATCCGCAAGGGCCGCGAGAACTATCTCTGCCTGCTCAATTTTGAGGATGCGGCGCGCGGCGCCGTGGGCGCGGCACCGAGCCTGGAGGGCGTGGCCGCCGACCGAGAGAGTCCGGCGCTGGTCGCGCTGGGCCTCTTGGCGCGATGGGTGCACGCAACCCGCGACGGCGATCTTCTGGGCGGCGATTTCCCGGTCTGGTTGATCGAGATTCTCGGCCGCCGCCGCACGCTGGCGCTCACCGACCACCGCGGCGAATGCATCTACAGCGCCTGCAAGCACTACCGCCGGTGTTTCATCGAACGGGCGGTGCGCAAGGCCAGGCGCGCCGAGATCGTGGTCGCCAACCACGCGCTGGTAATGGTCAACGCCGCGAGCGGCCGCCACGAGACCCACCTGCCGAGCCGCTATGTTTTCGACGAGAGCCACCATCTGTTCGAGGCCGCCGACAACGCGTTTTCAGCCCGGCTGTCGGGGGCCGAGACCGTTGAGCTGCGCCATTGGCTGCGGGGCGACGAACGCACACGGCGGAGCCGGCTCAAGGGGCTCAAGCGCCGGCTCGGCGACCTGGTAGCCGGCGCCGCGGGATCGCGGGCGGCGCTCGATCGGGTGATACGGGCGGCGGCGGCGCTGCCGGGGCCGGGCTGGATGGGGCGCATTCAGGCAGGCGCCTCGGCGGGGCCCGCCGAGGCCTTCCTCGAGCACTGTCGGGTACAGGTTCACGCGCGCAACACCGGCGCTGACACGGGCTACGGCTTGGAGGCCACTATCGACGAGCCGGTGCCCGGGCTCATCGAGGCAGCGGCGGCGCTCGAAGCGGCGCTCGGCCGGGTGGTCGAGCCGGTCAAGGTGCTGAGCGCAGGCCTGGCCAAGATCATGGACGAACAGGCATCCGAGCTCGATACCGAGACCCGAACCCGGATCGAATCGGCGCGCCGCGGGCTCGATCGCCGCGTCGGCCAGCTCGAGATATGGCGGGCGATGCTGCGCGACCTGCGTCGGGGCGGCGCGCCCGAGCGATTCGTCGACTGGCTTTCGGTCGAGCGACGCGCGGCGCGCGAATTCGACGTCGCGCTCAACCGCCACTGGATCGACCCGACGCAACCCTTCGCCGAAGAGGTCCTGGCGCGCGCCCACGGCGCACTGGTCACCTCGGCAACCATGCGCGACCGCACCGCCGGGGCCGGCGACGACTGGACCAGCGCCGAGGTGCGCACCGGGGCCCACCATTTGGCGCTGCCCGCGCGGCGGGCGAGCGTGCCGTCGCCGTTCGACTATCCGGCCAAGACGCGCGTCATAGTGATCACCGACGTGCGCCGTGACGACCCGCGCCAGGTGGCCGCCGCCTACCGCGAGCTCTTCCTGGCCGCGGGCGGCGGCGCGCTCGGCCTGTTCACCGCGATCGCGCGGCTACGCGGCGTGCACCGACACATCGCCGAGCCACTGGACCAAGCGGGCATCCAGCTCCTCGCCCAGCATGTCGACGGCATCGATACCGCGACGCTGGTGGACATCTTTCGCGCCGAGACCGATTCGTGCCTCTTGGGCACCGACGCGGTCCGCGACGGGGTCGATGTTCCGGGCCGTTCGCTACGGCTAATCGTATTCGACCGCGTGCCGTGGCCGCGTCCCGACATCCTGCACCGCGCGCGCAAGGCGGCGTTCGGCGGCCCGCGATACGACGACATGATCACCCGCCTCCGGCTCAAGCAGGCCTACGGACGCCTGGTACGAAGCGCCGGCGACGAAGGGGCCTTCGTGATCGTCGACGCGATGATGCCGTCGCGCTTGGCCGGCGCGTTTCCCGATGGCGTCGAAATCAATCGGCTCGGCCTCAAGGAGGCGGTGGCAGAAACCGCACATTTCCTCGGCCGCTGAATAGGCCTTGCCGCGCCACAGGGCCAATCCTATGTTCCGGCGCATCCAACTCGTTCGCCGGGACCGCCCACGATGACCGAACATACCGCGCTCATCTACATCATGGTCGTCATGGCCGCCGCGGATTCGGACATGACCGACAACGAGATCATGACGATCGGCCACATCATTCGCAGCCTGCCGATCTTTCGCGATTATCACGAGGACCAGCTGCCGAAGGCCGCCGAGGCCTGCGCCGAAATCCTGGCTGAGGGCGGCGGGCTCGACACCATCGTCGGCCTCGCCCGCGAGGCCCTGCCCGAGGGCAGCCTGCGCGAGACCGCCTACGTCCTCGCCTGCGACGTGGCCGCCGCCGACGGCCGGGTCAGCCAAGAGGAGATCCGCTTGCTCGAGCTTCTGCGCCACGGTTTGAGCGTCGGGCGGCTGCCGGCGGCCGCAATCGAGCGCGCGGCGCGGGCTCGCTTCGCCACCGGCTAGATCGCGTACTCAGAAACGCCATTGATTCGTCGAAGCGCGACCGGCTGACGTCCGCTAATAGCTCGACGGCGGTCTGGACAGCGCCGGCGGCGCCGGATCGAAGCCAGCGAGACGGGCACCGCCGCCTGTTGCGACGAGGACCGCGGTACGAGGTGGGGAGGGGAGCATCATGCAGGCGTCCGTCTTTGTCGCGGCCAGCCTGCCGGCGGGGATCTCGGCCACCAGGATTCCCCGGCTTCGGCCGACGGCCCCGAAGATGCCGTCGGGGATCTTGGCTACGCGGATTTCATGGCTTCGGTCGACGTCCTCGTCATGGGCAGGAGGTCGTTCGAGAAGGTGCGGTCCTTCGGCCAATGGCCCTACGAGGACAAGTCCGTGGTCGTCCTGAGCAGTAAGCCGGTCACCATTCCGGACGACATCGCCGGGACCGTCGAATGGAGGTCCGCCTCGCCGGACACACTTGTGGAGCAGCTTGCCGAGGCGGGGGCGCAACACCTGTACGTCGATGGCGGCAGGACAATTCAGGGTTTCCTTCGCGCTGGGTTGATCCACCAGCTTGTTATCACGACCATTCCGGTTCTGATTGGCGACGGGATTCCGCTGTTCGGCCCGCTCGACCAAGACGTCACACTTCATCTCCGCGAGACGGTGGCGTTTCCCAATGGCTTCGTGCAGAGCCGCTACGAGGTCGGCCCATAAGCCGCGAAATCGATCGAGCGTCCGGCTCGCAAGTGGACGTTGGGGGACCGCGCGCGCACTGCGTACGCTGACCGATGCAGGGTCAGGTGTGGCGGCCCAGACCTGCGTCCGAGATACCGTTTTCCCGCCAATTGGAGGAGGATTTGCATTTGCGACAAACGCGCTCCCCTGCCCAGGCACTTACAAATGGCTCGCGGCATTTCAGACACCGGCGCGTTTTCGCTTGCGCGCCGTCCTCGGCTTGAGGCTTCTGATGATAGCCGGACTTTTCCATGTGGACCCTTATTTGTCGTTATCGCCGGCAGCGATATGCTGGCCGACGCGAGGCGGACCTCGCGATATGCGGCCTGCTGAGCCCGGCACCGCCTTGCGGCGGACACACGGTGACAACGCCAACTTTGAGCGACATGCTTTCGTTGGCCCTATACGGTCAGCGGCTCGCGTCTGCCGACCCCGACTAGGCGCCAACGCCTTTCGACGGCGCCTTGCACTTGTCGGAAGCCTCCTTGGCCAAGCGAAGCGAGCGCAGCCGCGCTATCTTCGCAGCGACCTCCTGATCCGACCTTTCTTTTTCGTTCAAGGTCTTCTCCTCCACCCACTTGATCCCAGCGAACATTTCCTCAGCCCTGGCTCTTGATCGCGTAGCCATACTATCACGCGCTGGGTTGGTTGAGTATTCTGGAACAGGTGCGGATCACGTCGGCGTCGGCGGTTTCCTCCCCTGGAAGCACGACCGCGAATGCTGTCGCCAAAGCATTGCGCGCGTCCCTCGCATCGAATCCGGAGAGATCAGTGACGTCGCCAGTGCTCTCACGGTGAGTCGCCACCAGCGAGGCGCAGGCGGAGGCCTGTCCGTCGATCCAGGCGGTATGCACTTGCTCGTCCCTCGTGCCCGCGCTTGTCACCCACCCTGCGCTAAGAGCGACAACCGCGATTACGATCGCCCCGGTCGCGGCGCCCCAAGAGAAGAGCTTGACCCGCCCGCGCCTTGTCTTGTTTCGCATTCTCTTGTCGACCTTTGTCTTATCAAATTCCGTCATGTCGAACTCCAGCGAGTGGTGGGCGGAAGATTGCCGAGACGCACGCGAATCGCGCTCGCATACGGCATGCCCGACGCTTCCGAGCGGGCAACTCTTCCTTTAAAGGGTCGGTCGGGTCAGGGCGATCGCGGCAACGGTGATCACTAACAGTCCCAAGGCGACCATGATCCAGGGCCTAGCCTACCGTTTCCACGCGCGGTACGGCGTGGCCGGCGGAACGTTGTCCATTCGGCTTGTTAGCTCCAGAAATACGGAGATTAGAAAGAGTATAACCTCGTCCCACGCCAATTGTCAAAATTTTTGCTTCTCATTCTTTTTTGAGGCGCGTAACCGTTTTTCTCACCTAAATCTATCTGAATTCTAATCGTTTTTTCTTGTGAATACTCGATAGCTAGAGACTTGATAAGTAAGCCAGCAATTGGTTGCTCTCGACAAATGTGATTGGGCGATCCTTTCGGTATCCCTCGAGCCGCTTATGCACTTAGTTCCGGCGACACAAGGTGTTGCGTTGGGGTTGGCAAGGGATTAGAAGGTTCTTTGTTTGTTCAACAGCGAGGAGCCGCCCCATGGAACGCTTCCCCGATGGCCTGATCGCCTTCCAGCGCATGTTCCCCGATGATGAGGCCTGCGCCGCCTGGCTGGCGTCGGTGCGATGGCCACGGGGTTTCACATGCCTCGGCTGCGGCCATGGTCGTGGCTGGACACTCCGCGGCAAAGCTCACACCTTCGAATGCGTGCGCTGCCATCGCCAGACCTCGGTGACGGCGGGGACCATCATGCATGGCAGCAAGCTGGCGCTCACCGTCTGGGTCTGGGCCGCCTACCTGATGGCGACACACTCCAACGGCATCTCCGCCCTGCAACTCCAGAAGCAGCTCGGCATCGGCTCCTATCGCAGCGCCTGGTTGCTGGCCGCCAAGCTCCGCCGGGCCATGGTCGATCCCGACCGCAACCCCTTGTCGGGCTTGGTTGAGATCGACGAGACCTCGCTGCCGTTCCGGACCAGGGACGATCCCCCGGCCGGCGGACCCGGCCGCAGCCACGACGGCAAGCTGCTCGTCGTCGGCGCGGTCGAGATCGGCGACGGCAACACCCCCGGCCGCTTGCGCCTGGCCCGGATCGCATCCTACGGCGCCGGCGAGCTCAACCGCTTCATCGGCCGTGACATGGCCGCCGACGGCACCGCCAAGACCGATGGCTGGGCCGGCTATGCCCGCGTCCCGGTCGCCGGACACCAACCCCACGTCGTCGGCGCCATGGCCGCCCATGTGGTGCTCCCCTGGATCCACCAGGTGTTCTCCAACCTCAAGGGGTGGGCGCGCGGCGTCTACCACGGCCTGCGGCCCAAATACCTGCAAAGCTATCTCGACGAGTTCGTCTCTCGCTTCAACCGCCGCACAACGCGCCATGACGCCTTCCGCTCCCTGTTCGACATCGCACTCCGCGCCAAACCCGTCACATACAATATCTTGAGACAACCGGAGCTATGTGCATAAGCGATTCCCTCGAAACGACGCAGTTCCGCGCGCCTGCCACCGCGCGTAAGCTGGGTGGCCTTAACATTTCGCGGGCACGATTAGAGCTCCCTCTCGGCGAGTTCGCGGAACGCGTCGGGGACGGTGCGGCGGCCTCCCACGACGACCGAGCCGTAGCCAATCGACTGCCGACCGAAGCGATCGCGCACCGCGTCCATGGCACGATCGACCAACCAACGTGCAGCGCCCTTTTCTGTGCCGGGCCGGCGCTTTTCGTCTTCCAGCTGGAGCGGGAGTTCCAGCTGCAGCGCCGCATTCCTCTCAAGGTGCGACACCGAAATGGCAAGCAGCGAGATGGCCCTTTCGTCGGCGTGATCCGCCAAGGCGGCGCGCACCAGATCCTCGGAGATCTCTGCCAGGATCGCAGTCGCCGAAATCGCTGCGGGCACCGTTTGGGAGCGAGTCACGGAGCGCAGGTCGGCGAACCGTACCCGCACCGTGACGGTTCGACCGGCTCGGGACTTCGCCCGGAGCCGGGAGGCAACCCTATCGGCGAGATAGAGCAGTGTGGGTCGGGAAACCTCCTCTACAACAGGCTTCTTTCCGAGCGCGGACTGCGCTCCTACCGACCGCACGCGACGGCGCGCTACAACTTCCCGTGGATCCCGATTCAGCGCCAGCGCCGCCAACTTGCCCCCCGCTGCCCGGCCCAGAAGCCGCTCCAATGACCGCCCCGGGGTCTGCGCCATCTGGCCGATGGTGAACACACCCATACCGGCAAGCCGCGCCCTGGTGACCGGACCCACTCCCCACATCAGCTCGACAGGCAGATCGCGCAGGAAATCACGCTCGGTCCCGGGACGGACAACGACGAGCCCGTCGGGCTTGGCCACTTGCGAGGCAATTTTCGCAAGGTGTTTGGTTTGCGCCACTCCCAACGAGATCGGCAGTCCTACCTCGGTTCGCACCCGTTTTCGGATCATTCTCGCCATGTCTTCCGGCGAACCGAAGAGATGTACCGAGCCTGCGACGTCGGCGAAGGTCTCGTCGATCAAGATCCGCTCGACGAGGGGCGTGAAATCCCCCAGCACGTTGATGGCGACATCACCCAGCCGCGGCAGGCCGATTGCCGTCGGTGGCGGTGTGGTGCTTGCTGCGTCGTACGAGGCCAAGGCGTTCGGCGTTCGCAGTGGCATGCCCGGACGGCGGGCCCGCGAACTCTGTCCAGAATTGCGGTTTGTCAGGGGCCACTTCGAGGATTACCAACGCCCCAATACGGTCACATGGTCGGTTATAGCAAAGCACCTGGCGCTTGGAGTGCCTCGTCCGTGAGCCAACGGCTATGCGCCACCGCTGCCACCCCGCTCGATCGGTTTTGGGCCCAACCAGTGGGGCAGGAAGCGTCGCAGCCAAACTCGGATGCCCGGCTCGTGGCGGCGCATTTGCGATAACTGCGTTTGGCGTGGCTGCGCCCCTCGGTCGTTCAGCCGATGGGCGCCGGCGGTCGTCCAAAAATCGACGATCTTGGCCGTGACCTCGGGGTGGAACTGAATCCCGTAGGCGGCGCGGCCGTAGCGGAAGGCCTGGTTCGCGAACGTCTCTCCCCGCGCCAACAGCTCGGCGCCGCGCGGCAGACCGAAGCCATAGCTGTGCCATTGGTACACGTGGAGCCTGGGGTCGAACAACGACGCGCCGGCAGGGGCGGGATGGATCGGGAAGTAACCGATCTCATGCAACCCTTTGGGATGGAGTCGCACCCTCGCGCCGAGGACCTTGGCCAGCATCTGCGCCCCAAGACAAATGCCGAGGAACGGTTTCCCGGAGTCCAGCGCCAGGGGAAACCAGTCCATTTCGGTCTGCAGATACGGATGCTCGAGGGTCTCGTTCACGTTCATCGGGCCGCCAAAAACGATGGCGCCGGCGTGGTCCTCCATGGTCGCGGGAAGCGCATCGCCCAGCGCCGGACGGCGGAGGTCGAGGGTGTACCCCAGGGCGCGCAGCGCGCGGCCGACGCGGCCCGGGTTTGAATTCGCCTGATGGACGATGAGCAGAACGCGACCGGCCATGGCGGCGAACGTGGTTGCGGCGGGTTAGCGCGGATGGACCCAGGTTTCGGACCACGCAAGGCACGAGGTGCTGGAGGGATGTCCTTCCATGTCCTCGGGGTAGGGGTCGCCGGTGGGCCTTTGCCCGAGGATCGAGGCCTCGCCCGCCGCCGCGGGGATCAGGCAGCTGTATACACCCCACGAGCCGGTCATCTCGCCGCCGGGCGGAATTGCGATTTGGAACGGCTCGCCCAGCTCGCGCCAAGTGAGCTCGAACCGGCCCTCCGCCGATTCCACGATCTCGGAATAGGCGCTGCGGTAGTCGCCCTCGCGCGAGAAAGTGGCCTCGAGAATCGGTAGCTCCGGTGCGGCGAAAAAGGCCGGAACAACGCTTCGATCTGCTGCAGAAAGCGCGCCAGTTCAGGGTTGTCCGAGAACACCTTGACCGAGTCGCCGGTGACCTCGGACCGGATGAAAAGTGCGTGGCCGCCACCGGCGGGCGAATAAAGGCACCGCCAGTGCGCACAGACCGTCGTGTCCGGTCCCTCGGCGCTTGCCTTGAGACGCAGGAACGAGTTCTCGCCGGTAAACCGGACTTGGTTGGGATCAACGGGGGAGGTCATCGCGCGCCATCCTTCGTTTGCAACCTGGCGACAGGGCCGGGGCGAGACTACCAAATCCCGGCCGGCACTGACCATGATCCAAGGCACCGGCGTCCGGTTTGCGCAATCGGGGTGCCTTTGCTAACGTGAGTTCACACTTGGATAGGGAGGATGCGAACATGCTCCGCAGATACCTGGGGGCGGCTTTGGGCGCCGCCGCACTGGTGGCCGTAGGGCCGGGCGCGGCGATCGGCGGCAGCGCCGATGAGACCGCGGTGGAGGCGGCTAAGAAGTTCGCCGGCATCGAGCTCACCATCTTTCTTGAGGCTGGCCTGTCCGAGCTCGGGTTCGAGCTTTCGGCGACCAAGCGGTGGGAAGAGTTCACCGGCATCAAGATGAACATTAACGGCGCGCCGACCAACGAGATGTACTCCAAGATCGTGATCGAGCACGAGGGCCGCACCGGCGCATTCGACGTCGTCGACGTACAGCCGCAATGGATGCCCGATCTGGTCGAGATCGGCGCGCTCGAGCCGCTTGATGCGTTCATCGAGAAGTACGATTACGCCGACGAGCTGATGGACATCGCGCCGTTCTACCGCGAGGCCTGGAACACCTACAAAGGAACGACGTATTCCTTTGCCGACGACGGCGACGTGTTGTTGCTGTACTACCGCAAGGACCTCTTCGAGGACGCCGATAACCAGAAGATGTTCAAGGAAGCGCACGGCTATGACTTGGCGCCGCCGGCGGACTGGCAGCAGTTTGACGATATCGCCAAGTTCTTCACCGACCAGTACGCGCCCGATCTCTACGGCGCCTCGTTAGTGCGTAGCCGTGGGCTGGTGCTGTTCTTCTGGTCGCAGCAGTTCCGGGTCGCCGGCGGCAAGTTCTTCGACGAAAACACGATGAAGGCCACCGTCAACTCGGACATCGGCGTGCAATCGTTGCAAGCACTGGTCGATCGCACCGCCTACATGCCGCCGGGCAACGCGACCTGGGGATTCGTCGAGAAGTTGAGCGCGTGGCTCGCCGGCCAAGTGGCGATGACGGTCTCGTGGCCCGCGATCGGCCGCTGGGCCGAGGGTCTGGGCACCGATATCGACGCCATGTCGTGGATTCCCAAGACGACGATCGCCAACAAGGTCGGCTATTCCGTGGTCGGCACGTACCCCGGTATCGCGCCCGGGTTCGCGTTGGCGGTTTCCTCGACAAGCAAGAACAAAGAGGCGGCGTATCTGTTCATCCAATGGGCGAACAGCGCCGACGTCAGCGTAAAACGCTCTGAGTTGCCGTATTCGATTCGCGATCCCTTCCGCATTTCGCACTACGAGAGCCCGCTCCTGCGCAACCAGTGGCCCAACGCGGCACAGTTCCAGGACACGCTGCGGGCTGCCGGCGAGAAGGGTATCCTGGAGCTGACGCTTCGTAACACCGCGGCGTACCAGGAAGCGATGAGCACCGCACTTCAGGCGGCGATCGGCGGCCAAGACCCCAAGGAGGCGCTCGACCAGTTGGCCAAGGATTGGGACGCGCTGACCGAGCAAATCGGCGTTGACGCGCAACGCGACGCTTACAAGGCGTATATCGCCGGGCGGGGATACCCGCCTGAGTCTTGATGCACTTGAGCGGGGGCGCGCAGGCGCCCCCGCTGCCTTCCCCGATACACCCCTGATCGTCGCCGTTGCCGGCGGCCCTTTGAGGGTGGGTGAATGACCGATAGCCGCGGGTTCGGTGAACGCCCCGGATTGTTCGCCGAGAAGAATTTCAAGTACGTGGTCATCGCCCCGGCGGTGTTCGTCATTCTCTTCATCGGCCTTTACCCGGTCCTCTATTCGCTAGTCGTCAGCTTCCAGAACGTCTCGGTCCTGATGAAGGATTATTCATGGGCCGGGTTCTTGAACTACGGCCGATTGTTCGAAGATGCCCGGCTCTGGGAATCGATCCTCCACACTGCGATCATCACGCTCATAGCACTTCCCTTGGAGCTCATCTTCGGGCTCTTGCTCGCACTTTTGTTCCTCAACAAGATGCCGCTCCGGCGCATCTTCATCAGCCTCGCCATCATTCCCGCCGTGCTCTCGCCGATCGTCGTCGGCTCGACCTGGCGGCTGATGTTCGACGACCGCTTCGGACCGGTCAATGCGATCATCCGCATCCTGTTCGACGAACGCTTTAGCCTGCCCTGGGTGATCAACCCGACCTGGGTCTATCCGGCGCTCCTGATCACCGAAGTGTGGGAGTGGACGCCGTTCATGTTCCTGATCCTGTACGCGGCGCTCTCGAACGTGGACCAGAGCCTGCAAGAGGCGGCCGAGATCGACGGCGCCGGCTACTGGACCGTGTTTTTCCGTATCTCGCTGCCGGCGATATGGCCGGTGATGGCGATCGCGCTGATCATCCGTACGCTGGACCTGGTGCGCATCTTCGATATCGTTTGGATCCTCACCCGCGGCGGCCCGGGCAGCCTGACCGAGACGATTTCGGTCTACATCTACCACCGCGGTTTCCAACAGTTTCAGACCAGCTATACCGGCGCCATGGTGTTCCTGATCGTGATCTTGCTGTCGGTCATCATCGTCACCGCGCTGCGCCGCATGCAGGTGGCGCGATGAGCCGCGAGACGCGCTGGATGTGGGTGCGCTTCGTGGTCGCGGTGGTGGTGCTCGTCGTCATCATTTTCCCGGTCTATTGGTTGTTCGCCAAGGCCTTCAAGACCCCCGAGGAGGTCTTCGCTTTTCCTCCGGTGTGGTTTCCCGGCTCGTTCTACCTCGATAATTTCCGCGCGATGGCCCGCACCGATGACCTGGTCCCGGTCTGGAACAGCCTGGTCATCACCTCGATCAGCACCGCCATCTCGATGTTCCTGGGCACGATCTGCGCCTACTCGATGGCCCGATTCCGTACCGGCGGCGAGAATTTCGCGATCTGGATTCTCTCGCAGCGCATGCTGCCGCCCGTGGCCATCGCCTTCCCGATGTTCCTCGCCTTCGCCTTCCTACAATGGGTCGATACCTTGCAAGGGATGATCGTGATCTATACCGCGTTCAACCTCCCCTTCGTGATCTGGATGATGCGCGGCTACATCCAGGACGTACCGATCGAACTCGAAGAGAGCGCCCTGGTCGACGGCTGCACCCGCTGGCAGACGCTGATCAAAGTGGTCTTTCCCATGGTCCGCACGGGTCTTTTCGCGACCGGCGTGTTCACGTTCATCTTCGCGTGGAACGAGTTCGGCTTCGCCCTGGTGCTCACCCGCGAGAAGGTGCTCACCTTCCCGGTCCACGTTTCGCACTATTTCGGTGCGCTCTCGACCTACTGGGGGAAGGTCGGGGTGATCTCGATCATCGGCACGCTGCCGGTGTTCTTCGCCGTCGCTTTTTTACAACGCTATTTGGTGCGCGGCATGAGCATGGGGGCGCTCAAGGGTTGACGGAGCGCCACCCGTAGGGCAGGGTTTGAACAACTTTCACCATGGGAGGATCGATCATGAGGACATTGCGTGGTGTAATCGCCGCTTGTGCGGCGGGGCTTCTGTTGACGTTTGCGGCGCAGCCCGGCGTGGCCCAAGACGAAGAACAAGTCGACGTCACATACGTCATCGTCTGCTGCCCGGGCGACCTCTTCTGGGAGCCCTTGATCTTTGGCGCCGACCTGGCGGCGAAGCACTACAACGTCAACCTCGACTACCAGCAGGGCGAAAATGATCCAGTCCGCATCAACAACATCGTTGAGACGGCGATCGCCAACGACGTGGACGGGATCGTCTGGGGCATCACCGTTGAGGGCGCCTACACCGAGGTCATCCAAAAGGCCCGCGATGCCGGTATTGCCGTCATCATCTCCAACGAAGACGAGCCCCTGGGAGCCAAGGCCACGGCGCGGCAGGCGTACGTCGGCCAGGACTTCGTCTCGGCGGGCTACCGAATCGCCAGATACATGGTCCAACAGCATAACCTCGGCGATGGGGACTTCTGCGTGACTCCGGTTGAGGAATCCGACCTGATTTACGCGCAGAAACGATATGAAGGCACGAAGATGGGGCTCGATGAGTCCGGCGTCGGCTCGGAGTTGCTTCACACGGGCGGCGTAATGGAGACGAGCCTAAACATCATCGCCGAATACCTTCTGGGGCACCCTGAGGTCACATGTGTCATCGGCCTCGGCCACGTTCCAACAACGGTGATTCCGCGCGCGATGAAGGAAGCGGGCGTCGAGGGCCTCCCGATCGGCGGTTTCGACGTCGGTCCCGAGATCATGGAGAACATCAAGGCTGGGGTCATCACGGGTACCATGAACCAGCAGGCTTTCTGGCAGGGCTTCATGCCGGTGTTGTTCATCGCCATGTGGGAGCGCTACGGGCTGGAGCCGGCGGACTTCGACACCGGCGCCGGAATGATCACTCCGGACAATGTCGACAAGATTGCGAAAGTGGTCGGCACGTATCAGTAAGCTTACTCGACCCTGAGTACGGTGCGACCGCCCGCCCGCGGGCGGTCGCACCACTTCACCTTCGCTTGACCGTGGTACTCGCGGGGAGACCGAGGATATGACCGCGGTTCCGGGCGATACGGGAGTGCCGGCCTTCCGCCAAGCCTGGTGGCAGCGGTTTAGGCGCTACCCGAGCGGGAACATCATGCTGATCTACGGCGTGTTGTTGCTCGTTTGCATCGCAATCGGCCTCGCCAATCCCGAGGGCTTCCAGTTCCTCCACGAACGGAACCTCGCCGCTCTTCTGACGCAGATGCCCCGATTGGTGATCCTGTCGGTGGCGGTCGGGATGTTGATGATCTCGGGCGAGTTCGACCTTTCGATCGGCGCCGTTTACGTATTGGCGCCCTACATGATGGGCATGGCCCTCGAGAGGTTGGCCTGGCCGCTATGGGCGGCGCTCGGTGTGGCGATCCTCACCGGATTGACCGTGGGAGCAATCAACGGTGTGGTTACAACCCGCTTCAAGCTGCCTTCGTTCATCGCAACGCTTGGTATGATGTTCTTTTTGCGGGGCGTCATTCGCCTTGCCGCCGGCAGCGGCTCTTCGGCGGTCAAGGCGCAGGCGGTCCATCCTGGGGAGACCTTCGAGGCGATCCTCGCGGGTCAGATCTTCGGCCCCGTCCACGCCCAGATCCTGTGGGTGATCACGATCGCGATCTTCGCCTACTTCCTTCTCAACCGCCACCGGCTGGGGAACCACATGTACGCGGTAGGCGGAGACGCGGACGCGGCGGAAAAGACCGGCATCAACCCCATCCGGGTCAAGATGATCGCCTTCATGCTGTGCTCGCTTCTGGCCACACTTGCCGGTGTGATCAGCGCCACCCGCGTCAAGGCAGTGGCGCCGATTCAGGTCCTGATCGGCCTCGAGCTGCAGGCGATCGTCGCCTGCACCATCGGCGGCGTGTTCCTTTTCGGGGGCCGGGGCACGGTATTTGGTATCGTGCTCGGCGCGGCGTTTGTCGCCACAGTAGATGACTTGCTCATCCTGACCCGTGCCCGAGGCCAGTACTTCCAGGTGTTCCTCGGGTTCGCGGCGATCGGCGCGGTCATCCTCAACACTTGGATCGCTGGACGGAAAGAGAACTAGGCGATGGTGGCGTTTGGGTCCGATAGCGTCGCCGCCGAACGATACGCCGGCGACAACGTCTTGAACCGGCTCAGGCGCCACCCCGCCGGCGCCGTATTCATCGTTTGCGTAATCTTCCTTGTGGCGTGCGTTATCACGGGCGAGATCTACCCAGATGACTTCCGATTTACGAAAGCCATCAACTTCAAGATTCTCCTACGCTCGTTCGGGCCGCTTGGAATCCTGGCGATCGGTATGGGGATCCTGATGATCGCGGGCGAGTTCGATCTCTCGGCCGGCGCGATGTTCATCGTCGGGCCCTATGTCGGGGCCCTTGTCTGGGAAGCCGGCGTACCGCTGCCGATCGCCCTGATCTTCTCATTCGTCGTGGCCGCCGGCATCGGCCTGTTCAACGGCACGGTGACCGTCGTGTTCCGCATCCCCTCGTTCATCGTGACCCTGGGGATGATGTTCGTCATCCGCTTTGGCTCGCGGTTCGTTACCGGCAACACGCCGGTGCGCTTCAATCCTTCTGGGGAGTTCAACGAAGCCTTGGCGGGCCAGGCGACCGCGGGACTTCCCACCTGGCTCGACATCATCCCCGCCCAGTTCGTGTGGTTTCTGGTGGTGGGCGTGCTGGCCTATCTTCTGTTGAACCGCCACCGACTGGGTAATCACTTCTTTGCCGTCGGCGGCAGCGCCGCGTCCGCGGCGGCAACGGGCATCAACATCGCGCGCACCAAAGTGATCGCCTTCATGTTGTGCCCGATGCTGGCGACGTTTGCCGGATTCCTCAGCGTCGCGCGCCTCGAACGGGCGACCAATTCGCCGCAGCTCTTCCTGGAACTTGAGGCGATCGCCATCTGCGTCATGGGTGGGCTGTCGCTCTATGGCGGCCGTGGCGCCATCCTCGGCATCGTGCTCGGCACCGTCATCCTGCAGACGGTCCGCGACGTCTTGGTGTTAAGCGGGGCGCCCGGCGCCTACCTCGACATGTTCGTCGGCGCCGTCATCGTGATCGCCGTCACCCTGAACACGATGGCGGCCAAGCGCTACTGATTCCCGTGCGCCAACGCGTGTCGCTTGTGGCCACCGCCGCGCTTGTCGTCGCGGCTTTCGGCGGCATCGGCGCGGCCGCGGCCCAGGAGCGGGTCCCGTTCACACTTCCGCTGGAGCCCACCGTCGCCGGCAGCCCGGCCGGCCTCGTTCTTGGCGGCATCGTCGATTGGCTGACGGGTATCGTGCGCGACTACCCGGCGGCGCCCCGCATCGAGGTTGCGGCCCCGGTCCACGCCGTCGTCTCCGGGCCCCAGGTGGTGGTCACGTTTCCCGGCTTGGCGCTGGTGTGGGACGACGGAACGCGGGTAGACGCGGGCGATGTGGTCATTCCGGTAACCCCGCGTGAAGGCGGAGTCTACGACTTCGCCGCCGCGCTTCCCGCCCGCTACGAGATCCACGACCCAGACGGTGCGACGGTCGAAATCATGACCGTGGGCGAGTCCGCTGTCGCCGGGTCGTGGTCGGCGGCAGACACGCTGTTGACCGCGTTCGAGGCCGGGCTCCGCGACATTGCCGTGGTGAACCAGGGCACCGGCGCGCCGCGCCTGTCCGTCGCCGCAGTGGACTTGCAGCAAACGCTTGGTCCGGGCACAGCGGATTCCTGGCGGGGCTCGTTAGAGGCGGAGGTATCGGAAGTACGGGGCGGTGAGGTCGGAGCGGCCGCGGACGGGGAGTTCGCGATCGAGCGGTTGGACCTGGTCGTCGGATTCGAAGATGTCACCGCGCATGACTGGCGCCAGCTCAGCGGCGATGCCGGCCTGCTCGGTCTCGACGATGCGACGCCGCCCGCGCCGACGATGCGGTTCTCGGCCGAACTCGGCCTGGCGGGGATGTTGATCGAGGAACCGTCGGCGGCAACCGGCGCCATCGGCGAGGCGCGGCTGCACCTCGATCTGGGCCGCAAAGAACCCGACCTGTGGAACATCGGCGCCGACGTTGATCTTTCCGGAGACGGAGGAGTTCGCCCGGTCGTTAGGTGCCGTACGCTGGGGGACCAGCACCTCGGAGTTTGCCGTGGCCGACTTGAGTTTCGGTTCCGCCGCGGCGCCTACGTTTGCGCTCGATCGCGGATCGCTCGGCGTCGAGTTCGACGGACGCGAGGCGCCGGTGAACGCCCGATACCGCCTGAGGGCGGAGAGCCTGTTCATCGCCAATGCCGGCGTGCCCCAAGAACTGCTGCCGCGGGAAGCGGAGATCGACGTCACGCTGCGGGACCTGCCGCCGGCGGCGCTCGTCCTCCCCACGATGTCGGGACTGGGCGGTGAGAGCGGCGGCGACGCCCTGTTGGGCGCCTTCCTCGGTGAGGTATTGACGGCTGAGCAGCCACCGGCGATTACCTTCGAGACCCTCCACTACGATGCCGAGGCGCTCGGCGTCTCGGCGTCGGGGCGGGTGGCCGCCGATCTTGAGACCCCGGGCGGCTTCCGCGGCGAGTTCAACGCCGCGCTCCGCGATCTTGCCGGCTTCGAGACGTTCGTGGCGTCAGCCGAGCGCGACGGCGCGGCGTGGGCGGGAGGCGCCCTGGGCGCGGAGTGTGTTGCGGCCCTGCGCGAGGTGGGCGAGGCCGTCCCGCCCGAGGCCGAGGATCCCCGCCCGGTCCACCGCTACCACATCTCGGTAACCTCGGACGGCAACGCGATCGCCAACGGAGTGCCCTGGGCGGCCTTGGTCGCGGGTTGCACGGCGCCGGTCGGCGATGGCGAGTGGCAAGAAGAGCGCGCCGCGGCGTTCGCCGCCTTGGACGCGGGCGATTCCGCCACCGCCGAGCAGCACTTAAAGGCCGCGCTCGAAGCCGCCGAGCGCACCACGCCGCCGGATGCCCCCGCCCGGATCGATAGCCTCGTCGATCTCGGAATCTTCTACGCCGAGCAAGGGCGCAGCGGCGAGGGGGCGGCGCTCTTGGAACAGGCGGTGGCGCTCCGCGAGCGTACGGTGGGGCCCGATCATCCGGACCTCGCCTTCACCCTATGGTGGCTGGGGCGTGCCTCCGCCGACCTCGGGCAGGCGGACGCCGCCGAGTCCCACTACCTTCGCACGCTCGCGATCGACGAGCAAGCGCTCGGGCGCGGCAGCCTTGATGTCGCGTGGGATCTCGACGCGCTGGCGGTCCTCTACCGCGATCAAGCCAGGTACCCCGAGGCCGAGGCCGCATTCGAACGCCTGATGGCGATCGCCGAGGCCAAGCTGACCGAGGCCGACGCCGATCTTGCGCGGTTCCTCGAGGACTACGCCGCGCTCAAGCGCGCCACCGGCCGCGCCGCCGAGGCCGACAAGATGGAAGCCCGCGCCCGCGCTATCCGCGCCCGCTAGCGGGCCGCGCTCACTTCCATACCGCGGCCGCGACGCGGCGGAAGTTGGCGCCCAGCACGCCGCGCACGTCGTCGTCGGCCCAACCGCGCTCGAGCAGCACCTCGGCAAGCTCGGGCAGCTGCTCCGGGGCGGCAAAACGCATTTTGGGCGTATCGTATCCTTGGCCCGCCGGCCAGATGTCGGGCTTGGAACCCAGTAGGCTGTCGATCTCCGCCTCGCCGGCGGCATAATCGAGGCTGATGCCCACGTGGGCCGGCCCGGCGAGGTTGGCGAGGTAGTCCACGTGGTCGGCGAGCGTCGCGGTCCGGTTGTCGTTGTCACCCAGGAAGATACCGATGCCGTTGACCCCGATCACCCCACCGGTCCTGGCGCACGCCGCGATCTGATCGTCGCGGATGTTGCGCTGGTGGTCCCGCAGCGCACGCGGGTTTGAGTGAGAGAAGATGACCGGCGCGG
Organism: Alphaproteobacteria bacterium; assembly: GCA_965219135.1. Lineage (GTDB taxonomy): Bacteria > Pseudomonadota > Alphaproteobacteria > VGEJ01 > VGEJ01 > CAYUNL01. The sequence continues at coordinate 3,053,010 of CBDCMV010000003.1, forward strand.
AAGACATCTCCATCGCCTCCATCGTCGAGCGATAGGCGGTGTGCGAGCAATCGACCACCATGCCCACGCGGTTCATCTCGGCCACCACCGCCCGCCCCAACTCGGTCAGACCGATGTCGGTGTCGTGACAGCCGCCACCGGCAAGGTTGTTGCGGTTGTAGGCGAACAGCATCTGTCGGACGCCGAGGTCGTAGTAGAGGGCAATCAATTCGGTGGTGCCGTCGAGCGCGTTCATGCCCTCGATGTCGAAGGCAACGCCCAGCTTGCCCGTGGCCCTTGCGGTATCGACCTCGGCCACGGTTCCTACCAGCGAGTAGGACTCCTCGTGGGCCGCGACCCACGCACGGAACACCGCAAGGGCCTTGAAGGTTTCCTGCCAGCCCATGACGTCGTAGCCGACGTTGATCGACAGATAATCGACGCCGGCCGCCCGCCAGCGTTCGAGCTGGCCGAGATCGGCGTCAGGCAAGGGCTCGAAGCCCGCGTGATCGTCCCACACCAGTGCCTCGCCATAGAGCGCCGCCGCGGCTTCGGAAATACCCCAGGGATTCATTGGTCGATTCACCTCACGTAGTGCACGCGCCAGATGACCTGGCCCACGTCGTCGGCGATCAGAAGGCTGCCATCGGCCGCCACCGCCAGGCCCGCCGGCCGGCCCCATACGCGCGCGGTGCGCTCGCCCGCCGCCCAAAAGCCGGTAACGAAGCTCTCGTAGTGGCCGACGGGACGGGCGCCCTCGAAGGGCACCCGCGCGATCATGTAGCCGACCGGGGCGGCGGCGTTCCACGAGCCGTGCAGCGCGACGAAGGCATCACCGCGGTAGGCCGCCGGGAACCGATCGGCGTCGTAGATCACCAGCCCGAGCGGCGCGGAGTGCGATTGGAAGAGCACGTCGGGGACGCGCGTCAGGTCGACGAGGTCGGGTCTGATCTTGCCGAACTGGGGATCGGGGTTTGCCACGACATAGGCGAACGGCCATCCGTAGAAGGCGCCCGGCTCGAGGTGCGTGAGATAATCGGGGACCAGACCGTCGCCCAGACCGTCGCGCTCGTTCACCACCACGAATACCTCGTTGGTGTCGGGATGCACCGCCACGCCCACCGGGTTACGCACGCCGGCCGCCACGGTGCGCATGGACCGATCGTTCATGTCGAGCGCTTGGACGGTGGCGCGCGGCGGTGCCTCGACCCCGACGTTGCTGCGGCTGCCCACGGAGACGAACAGCGTCGCGCCGTCCTCGGAGAAGGCCAGGTTTCGGGTCGAATGCCCCTGGCCATCGCCGAGCGCGCCCGGCGGGGTTACCGCTTCCGGCGCCGTTGCGGCGCGCTCCTGGCCGGCGCGGTAGGCGAAGCGCACGATTTGGCGCGGCATGCCGACATAGAGATGGCCACCGTGGATTGCGAGCCCATGGGGCCGATCGAGCCCCGTGGCGAAGGTCGCGCGAAACTCGGCCGCGCCGTCACCGTCGGCATCGCGCAAAAGCGTGATCTTGTCCGCTCCCGGCTCTGCGACCAACACGTCGCCGTTCTCGGCCACCACCATCCATCGTGCATGGTCGAGACCGTCGGCGAACAGGCTCACCGCGAATCCGGGTGGCGCGTCGAGGCGCGCGTCCGCCGGTCGGGGGATGCGGGTTGGCGGGTTTACCGCGCTCCGGGTGGCGAACGGGTCCGGCATATCGCTCGCCCGCACCTCGTAGCGAACGCCCACCGTTTGATCTTGCGCCAGCACCGGGAGGCCCACCGCCAGCGAGACGGCGAGCGCCGCGAGCCCGCGATGCCAAAGCGCCATGCCTAGCGCCCCCCGTCCACGCCCAGCTCGCCCTTGCGCCAGGCGCGGATATAGTTGCGGGCATCCTCGCGGCCGAGCAGCATGTCCTCGACCAGCTTATAGGGCAGGGTGGCGCGGTCGAGGTCGAAGACCTTGTCCGGGCGGATGATCAGCGGATCGAGGATGCCGCTATCAAGACCGGCCTCGACCCCCAAGACGAGGAACATCTCGTTGACCAACCTGCGGCTGGGGATGCCGAAGGAAGCGTTGCTGACCCCGGCGGTGATGTGGACCTCCACACCGAAGGCGGCCCGTAGCTCGGTTATGGCGTCCAGGCAATGGTGCCCGAATTGGGGGTCAACGGCGATCGGGAACACCAGCGGATCGACGTAGATGTCACCCGGTGCGAAGCCCTTGGCGAGCGCGGCCTCGATCATGCGCGAGGCATTGGCCACGCGCTCGGCGCTGCCGTCGGGCATCCCCTTGTCGCCGGCCGCGGTAACGACCACGCGCGCGTCGTGGGCAAGCGCGAGGTCGAGCGCATCGAGGCGTTCGAGCGAGGCCGAGTTCAAGAGTGGGCGCGCCCGGTCGGGATCGCCCACGGCGAGCCCGGCTTCGATCACCTCGACGCTGGAGGAATCAACCGACAGCGGCAGTTCCGTTATCTCCTCGACCGCGCGCACCAGCCACGCCATGGCCGTCTTCTGGCCCTCGCGCCGGACCGATATCTCGTCGACGTTGAGATCCAGGAACTTGGCGCCGGCGCGTTCCTGGTCCGATACCAACGCGCGCAGATAGCGCATTCCCTCTTCGGCGTGGGCGCCGACCTCGTCCATGGCGAGATCGATCGCCAACTTGACGTGTTTGACCCGGCCCTCGTCATAGTCCTGTGTCGCCTTGACCGCCTCGGGCACGGGCAGCCGACGCGCCTGACCATCGGCATCGGTGTAGGCTACCGCCTCGGCGCCTTCGGTCGCGACAAAGCGGTTGCCCTTGCGCATGATCACGCGCGAGGTATGGATATTCTCGCCGATGACAATGAAGTCGCGGCCGTGCGTTTCGAGCCTCATCCCATCGCTCCCCGGACCGCCCCCTCACGCCGCCCGGCCGGGTTCGGGACCGACGGTCGCGGGCATCGGCTTGAACTGGCAACCATCGACGAAAAGTTCGAAGAAATCGGGGGTCGTCTCGAGCTCGACATGCTCGATCGCCTTGACCCGTTCCTCGAGATCGCGGCGTTTGGCGAGGGATAGCAGTATCTCGCGCGCGCCCTGGATCGCGGCGTTGCCGACCTTGACGATGCGCTCGACCGGCACCGGAGCAAGGAGCCCGACGGCGACGGCATTGTCGACGTCGACGTAGTTGGCGAAGCCGCCCGCAAGATAGAGGCGCGACACGTCCCCCGGGTCGATCCCCAGCGCCCGCAGGAGGATGATCTGACCGCAGTAATTGGCCGCCTTGGCCTGGCCGAGGTTGCTCGCATCTTCCTTCGAGAACGTGATCCCGTACTCGGGCACCAGCATCAGCTCGAACAGCTTACGGTCCTCGACGAACACGCCCTTCGCGGTCATTCGATCGTGGCGGCGGAGTTCGGCGAGAATATCGATAAGGCCCGAGCCGCAGATGCCCGTCGGCGCGACGCCGCCGATCGTCTCATAGGCGAACCCGGCCTCGCCGCGCGCAAGCCTCACCGATTCGATGGCCCCCTCGTAAGCCGGCATCCCGTACTTGATGAGCCCGCCCTCGAACGCCGGCCCCGCCGGGCAAGACGACGCGACCAAGCGTCCGCGATGGCCGATCACGACCTCGGTGTTGGTCCCCATGTCGACCAGCATGACGGTGTCCTTGCCGGCCGCCGCCATGTCGAGCGCGACCAGATCGGCGGCGGTGTCGGCGCCGACATGGCAGGCGATCAGCGGGAGGCCGTAAACCCGGGCGGCGGGGGATGCGCGCAGGCCCAGCCGCCGCGCCTTCTCGGTGAGCGCGGTATGCCTCCGCTGGCCGGCCAGGTATTCGTGCTCGACCGAGGACTTGTACGGCTTCTGGCCCACCGATTGGACGTCGCGCTTGAACAAGAGGTCGCGCATCGTCGTATTGGCGGCCACGACGATCTCGTAAACCTCGGTGCGGGCAAAGCCGAGCTGGCGCGAAACCGCGACGATCTCGCGATTGATGGCGGCCACGATGGCGCGCTGCAGCTCTCCTTGGGTGGCGCCGCTGTCGTAGGAAATACGGTGCATGACGTCGCTGCCGCCAAAGCGCTGCGGGTTCTCGAAGCTGCTGGTATGGACGCTCTCACCGGTTTCGAGATCGACCAGGTCCAGGACTACGGTGGTCGTGCCGAGATCGACCGCGAGGCCGTACACGTGCCCACGGTAGCGATCGACGACCTCGCCCTCGTAGAGCACCTCGTCGCCGCGCCGCACGACCGCGGGGTCGCGGGCGAGGCGCTTGTCGAGATGGCTTAGGGTCAGGATGCGTGGCCGGCGCCGCAGCGCCGCGAACTCGATATCGCAATCATCGCGCTCGATCACCGCCTGGCAGGCAAGACGGTAGTTTCCCCGCAAGAACGATTCGGTCTCGTTGCGCGGACTCAAAGACTCCAGGCCGTGGCGCACCTCGACGACGCATTCGTGGCAATGGCCGGTTCGGTGGCACGAGGTCGGCACCTCGACGGCCAGCTCGTCGGCGTAATCGAAGATCGTCTTGCCAAGGCCAAGAGCGCGCTGCTCGGCGCCGTGGCGGACGACACTCAATCGTCCGCCTTGCGGCCGCCGCCACGCCTTCGAACCCCGGCGCCCTTGATTTTCTTGATCTTGTCCTTGGCTCGGCGGTAGCGGTTGGGATCGGCCTCCCATGCCGAGCGATAATCGAAGCGACCGTCGTGGGCACATTGGGCCGGCTCGTCGGCGGAATTCGGCGGCCTCTGGTTGCGGCAGCTGAACTCGGCGGTACACTGATCGAAGCGGTTGCGGTAGGGGCAGCGGTGGCGCGAGCTTTCATCGGCGTGCACGACCATCTCCGAGAAGATCTCGGTGATGCGGTCGAGGCGCTGCTGGTAGGCCGCCTTGTCGATCTTTGCCATCGCCGCTCGCGCGCTCACACCTTGGCCGCTTCGGCGAGACTCTTCGCGAGGGAGACGCAGGCGAGCGCGTCCTTGCCATAGCCATCGGCGCCCATGTCGTCGGCGAATTCTTGGGTCACGGGCGCGCCGCCCACCATCACCTGAACGTCGTCGCGAATGTCGGCGTCGATCAACGCCTCGATCGTAATCCCCATGTTGGGCATCGTCGTCGTCAACAGCGCCGACATCCCCATGAGCGGGGCTTGATGCTCTTCGAGCGCCTCGATGAACTCATCGGCCGAGGTATCGACGCCCAGGTCGATGACCTCGAAGCCCGAGCCACGCAGCATCATGATGCACAGGTTCTTGCCGATGTCGTGGAGATCGCCCTTGACTGTCCCCATGATCACCTTGGCAATCGGCTTGACTCCCGAGGCCGAAAGGATCGGTTCGATATGGGCCATGCCCGCCTTCATCGCGCGCGCGCACGCCAACACCTCGGGGACGAAGATGTAGCTTTCGCGGAACTTGATGCCGACGATGCCCATGCCCGCGATCAGGCCATCGTCCATAACTTCCAGCGCCTCGATTCCTTCGCCGAGCGCTTGCGTGGTCAGCTCGTCCACCGTGACGTGGTCGCCCTCGATGAGGGCCGCCGAAATGTCCTGCATCAGAGGACGGGCGCGGGCGAAGAGTTCGACGCTGCGAGCGATCTCTTCTGGGCGATCGAGGTACTCCTCGATCTCCTCGCGAATGATCGCGTTGGCGATTTCGGAAAGCTCCGCCATCCTTTTCGCGGATCCCTGCTGCGGCGTTGGGTCGGGCGACTAGTGCATGTGGGTGTGACCGGCGTGCCATTCGTGCACCGCCTTGGGGATCTCGGTCAGGTTCTCGATCGCGGTCTGCAACGGTATCGCACATTCCGGCCCGACCAACTGGACACCGGCGTCGAGATTCGCCATCACCTCGCCACGAACCTCTTGCGGTCCCCTGGCGAACAGGGTTTCGGGATTGTTGATGTTGCCGATCAGCGATATCCGCTCTTTCACCACGTCCATCGACTCCTGGGGCTCGTTCTTGGAATCAAAATGAAACGCCGCCATGCCGGTCTCGGCGATGTAGCCCATGCGGTCGATAGTGCGGCCGCAGATGTGGAGGATCAACGGCACCGGTATGCGCTCGACGAACTCGATATGCAGGTCCTTGAGGAAGCGCTCGTAGTACTTGCCGCTGACCAGATCGCCGGTGGCGTGATCGGGTAGCGTCAGCGCATCGGCGCCGGCCTCCATCTGGGCGATCCCGAACAGCACCGTCAGCTCTTTCATGCGGTCGAGGCAAAGCTTGGTCCGCCCCGGATCGTCGAGCGACAACAGAAGGAACGGCTCGACCCCGAAACAATGGTAGCCCAGCGTCCACGGCCCCATGGTCTTGCCGATGATCGCGACCTCGTCGCCGTATTGCTTCTTGAGGATGCGGATGGCATCCAGCACGCACCTCGTATCGGGGTGGGTCAGGAAATCATTGGGGACGCGGATGTCGTCGGCGTCCGTCCAGATGGGCTCGCGCATGCGCACCGTGGGCCAGTTGTCCTTTTGCTCCCATTGGACTTTGCACCCGAGCGCCGAGGATTCTTGAATGATCGAGAACACCGGCATGATCGAATCGAAGCCGAGCTCGGTGTAGCCGGTGGCCGCAAGCCGGGCCATCAATTCGGGATCGCGGTTGGCCTCGGGAAAATGCGCGTCGACCAGATCCATCAGCTCGACGGTGGCGACCGAGGTCGGGTTACAGACCGCGGTGCGGTCCACCGGCTCGCGCCGGAGTGCCCGCAGGACACGCTCGCGGCTGGTCAGATTCGCGACGGCCTCGGTCGGTTCGGTCATGTCCTCTCCCTCCGCGGCGATGGGTTCACGCTTTTTGCGCGCTGGGCGCGACCAGGACGCCGCGGGTCGCCGCCGTCTCCTGCTCGCGCATCGCCGCCCTTACGTTGAGCGCGCGCACCAGCAGTAGCCCCACCAGCGCATCGTGTTCGTGCCCGCATTCAAAGGCGACCCGATCTTGTTTATCGCTCAGCCCCTTGAGTTCCGCAAGCTTGATCAGTCCGCCGCCGATCGCGCTGATCCGGCGCTCGGTGACTTCGTCATCGGCTTCGGCGCCGAGCCGGTACTCGCCGCCCCCGGTGCCGGTGACCGCGATCGTGTTCCCGCACTTCTTGTCGTGGATCGATAGCCCTCGGGCCTCGAGCGGCGCGTCGGGCTGGGCCTTGCAGGCCTCGAGGAACACGCGTTTGCAGGCCCGGCCATGCTCCGCCCGGCACGGGAAGCGCACCGCATGGGGCTCGGCCGAGACCGCCATGCCGCCTAGCGTACGCATCGCCTGGGCCACGAACGCCATGCGCTCGGCGGCGCCGTCGCGGCCGGCGTAGGTATGGACCAAGAACTCGGGCCCGCCTCCGGCCGCCGGTCGCCGGTATAGCCCGATCGAAACGTCGTGGAAGTGCGGATCCATCGAGACGAGCTCGATACGGCTGCCGAGGTCCGCGATATGCGCCATGGATTTCAGCATTCCAGATCGATCCCGGGAACGCAACGGGTGGTGGCCCGACGGTGTGATAGCCTCGTCCCGACCGAGGAGGCGAGCGCCATGCAGGCGATCTTCCACTACGACGCCGGGCCGGCGTTGATCCGAAAGCTCGAGGCCCTGTCGCGCGTCGGGATGATCATCGAGGCGTGCCCGGAAGCCGACACGGTTCGGTTCTCGCGCCTAATGGAAACGGCCGAGGTGCTGCTCCACGTCCTCAAGCCGGTGACCGCCGAGGTGATTGCCGGCGCACCGCAACTGCGCTTCATCCAGAAGATCGGCATCGGCGTCAATACGATCGATCTAGACGCGGCCAAGTCGCGCGGCATCGCGGTCTCCAACATGCCCGGCACCAACAGCCGGGCGGTCGCGGAAATGACCCTCATGCTGATGCTGGCGAGCGTGCGCGCCGCCCACACGTTCGATGCCGCGTGCCGGCGCGGCGAGGGCTGGTCCCTAGGCCCCGAGGTGCAGGATCGGCTGGGCGAAATCTGTGGGCGCACCGTCGGACTGGTGGGCTTCGGCGCGGTGTCGGCGGCGCTGGCCCCGATCCTCGCCGCCATGGGCGCGCGGCTCCTCTACACCATCCGCGGCCGCCACGCCGACACCGTCGCCGAGTGGCGCGACCTTGAATCGTTGTTGGCCGAGTCCGACATCGTCTCGCTTCACGTCCCGCTGACGGAGGCGACCGAGAACTTGATCGACGCCGGCGCGATCGAGCGGATGAAGCCGGGCGCGATCCTGATCAACGCCGCGCGCGGCGGCCTGGTGGAACAGGCAGCGCTGGTCGAGGCGCTGCGCTCGGGCAAGCTTTCCGCCGCCGGGCTGGACACCTACGCGACCGAGCCGATCGAGCCGGACAACCCGCTGTTGGCGCTCGACAACGTGGTCCTGAGCCCGCACGTCGCATGGCTCACCCAGGAAACACTCGACCGCAGCCTCGCGGTGGCGATCGAGAACTGCAGGCGGTTGGAGGCCGGCGCGACTCTCCTGCACCGCGTGGTTTGAGCCGCGGTGTGATAGGGTCGGCGCGCCCGTCCGATGAGGAGACAACTCCATGCCAGCCGTCGTCCTAGGCGCCGCTTTGAAGGCCAAGAAAGCGCATCTCGCCGCCTTCACCAAGCAGTTCAAGAAGCACGCCGCCAACTGCGTGAGGAACGAGCCCGGATGCCTCGCCTTCGAGGTGTGCGCTGACAACAAGGACCCGACCAAGGTCTTCCTCTACGAGGTCTACGTCGACCAGGCGGCGCTCGATTCCCACGCCGCGTCCAAACACCTCGCCAAGCACCTCGAAATCGTCGGGCCGTGGTTCGACGGCCGGACGCGCCTTTTCGGGCCCTACACTCGGCTCGCCGCACCCAACAAGTAGGCTTAGAGATCGCCGCGGCCCATCGCCTCGGCGATGTGCTCGGCTTGGCGGATCGCCAGCGCGACGATGGTCAGCGTCGGGTTGCCGACGAAGGACGAGGCAAACTGGCTGCCGTCGGATACGAACAGGTTGGCGACATCGTGAGATAGGCCCCATCGGTCGACGACGCCGCTATCGGCGCTCGCGCTCATTCGGCACGTGCCCAGGTTGTGCGAGGCGGGGACCGGAGGCGTTTCGACGGTGCGCCACGCACCGGCCGCCGCCAACAGTTCGGCGGCCTGCTTGTGTCCGCGGTTGACCATCGCCACGTCGTTGGGGTGCTCGTCGATATTGACCACCGGAATGCGCAGCCCGAAGCGATCGTGTTGGGTGGCATGCAGGGTGACGCCGTTCTGCGCCATTGGCATGTCCTCGCCGGAGAACCAAACGCCCGCGGTCCGATCGAAGTACTCCAACATCTCGGCATAGCCGTGCCCCCAGCCGCGGGAATCGAGGGAAGCCGCGTAGTTGCCGAGGCTCACGCCACAGGTCGTCATCAGGAAGCCGGCGGCGAATCCACGCGCCGGATCGTGGTGCGATTCATCACGCACGATGCCGGCCGCGGCGACTCCGCGGTGCATGAGAACGGGCCGTTCGAAAAACCCGTAGACGTAACCCTGGGCATTGCGGACGTAGTTCTTGCCGACCTCGCCGGATCCGTTGGCGAGCCCGTCGGGGAACAAGCTCGATGCCGAATTCAGGAGAAGCCGCGGCGTCTCGATCGAGTTGCCGGCCACGCACGCCGCGCGCGCCTTCTGCAGGTGCTGGGCGCCCTCGGCGTCGGCGTACAGGACGCCCGAGACCGCGCCTCGCGCGTCGTGAAGGATCTGTAGCGCCATCGCGCCCGCACGCACCTCGCAGCGCCCGGTGGCCTCGGCGCGTGGGATCTCGGTGTACAGCGTCGACCATTTGGCGCCCGAGGCGCACCCTTGCATGCAAAATCCGATCTGGTCGCAGGCGTTGCGCCCGTCATAGGGAACGGCGTTGATCGCCATGTGACTCACGTCGTAATCGCGATAGCCCAGGCGCTTGGCGCCCAGCGCCAAGACCTTGTAGTTGTTGTTGCCGGGCAGCGCGGGTCGCCCGCCGCGCCCCGAGACTCCCATCTTGTCCTCGGCCCGCGCATAGAAGGGCGCCATCTCGTCAAGGTCGATGGGCCAGTCGATCAGGCTGGCCCCGTCGATGGCGCCGTAGGTGGTGCGGGGCCGGAACTCGTGGTCGCGGAAGCGCAGCGACTGACCCGCCCAGTGCACGGTCGAGCCCCCTACCGTCTTGCAGATCCACGTCGGGAAGGTCGGGTTTTCGCGCGCTAGCCGGCTGGTTCCGGTAACAACGCGCTCGTCACTCCAGGTGAACATGCCGTAAGCGGCGCGATCGTCGTTCCGGAAATCGGCGATCTTGTGGCGCTCGCCCGCCTCGAGCACCACCACGTCGATGCCCCTTTGAGCGAGTTCGTTGGCGAGCGTACCGCCGCCGGCGCCCGAACCGACGATGACCACGGCCCGGTCGTCGTCAAGATCGAACGTCGCCGCCGAGAGGTCTTCGTCGTGGGCGGATAGCGACATGGACGGCAAATCTACGCGTCTGTGGCCGGTTTGGCACCCTTCGGACTTAAGGGACAATTAAGCGAGTCGGGCTATCGTTGCCGCCACCGGCCTTGAGGTGAGGGGCGATCGTGGCCTTGGCACGAACCGAATCGGCGGCTGAACTACCGCCCCCGCGGGGGACACCCGTTCCCCTCGGCGTGCGTCTGCGTGCGTGGTGGGAAGGCTATGCTGCGGAGGAGTTCCACGCCTCGCTCACCCGTCGCGCGCGCCGGTGCTCGAAACACTCGACGTAGCGCCACGGCGCGTTGCTGCCTATGAGCCGCCCCGGCCGCACACGCCGATGCGTCTGAAATCGGCTCAGCTGGTGTGGGGGAGCGGATTCCTGGGTCCCGGCGGGAGCGATCTTGTGCTCGAGCTGGTGGCACTGATGGGAATCACCCCGGCGATGAGCGTCATCGAGATCGGCGCGGGAATCGGTGGCGCGGCGCGAACGCTGGTTCAGCAATACGGTATCTGGATCAATTGCCATGAGGATTCCGACGATTGCGTGCGGATCGGCAACGAGCTTTGCAGAATGGCGGGGGCGGCCAACCGCGTTCGGCTCACCCGTTACGATCCCGAATCGATCGAGCTTGGATCCGGCGCCTGGGACTGCATCTTGAGCCGCGAGACCCTTTACCGAGTCAAAGACAAAGGTCGCTTGATCGACGAGCTGCGCAAGGGCCCAAAACTCAACGGCCAGATCGTACTCACCGACTATGTGCTGGCACGGCCCGACCTCGACAGTGACGCGATCCGTGCTTGGCTCGACGCCGAGGAAGACACCCCGCAGCCGTGGAGCGTCGAGGACTACGAGGCTTGTTTCGAGAAACACAAGATCATGAGCAGCGTGACCCCGCTCGATCTGACCGAGACCTACTGCGATCTCATCACGAGCGGATGGTGGAACTTCCAAAAACGCATGGCGGAGATCGAGATGGGCGCGGGCGAAGCACGCACCGAGCTCTTGCACGCACTCGCCGCCGACGCCGAGTTATGGGCGAAACGGCTGGCGGCCCTACAATCGGGCGACGTCAAGATCTGCCGGCTCTACGCGCAAAAGAAAAACATCGGCGGCTGGTAGCGCGACAGCGTCTACAGCGGCCAGACCCAGAGAATCATGGGGACGGAGATCAACACGATGAGGATTTCGAGCGGCAAGCCGAGGCGCCAGTAGTCGCCGAAGCGGTAACCGCCGGGGCCCATGATCAGGGTGTTGTTCTGGTGCCCGATGGGGGTGAGAAACGCCGAACTCGCGCCCACCGCGACCGCCATCAGGAAGGGATCGGGGCTCACGTCCAGCGCGTGCGCGATGCCGACCGCGATCGGCGCGGCGATGACCGCGGTGGCGGCGTTGTTGAGGACGTCCGACAGCGTCATCGTCACCACCAGCAATAACGCCAGCACCAGCGCCGGCGCGACCCCGGCGGCGAGGTCAAGGATGAGCGTGGCGATGAGGTCCGTCGTTGCGGTGGTTTCGAGCGCGCCGCCGACCGGTATCATCGCCCCAAGCAACACGATCACCGGCCAATCGACGGCGTCGTAGAGCTCGCGCACCGAGACCACGTTAAGGAGCACCACTGCAAGCACCGCGACGGCAAAGGCGATGGGCAGGGGTACCACGCCGACCGCGGCGGCGGCGACCGCGGCGGCAAAGACCCCTGCGGTCAACCCCGCCTGGCGCCGCTTCCCGACCTTCAGACCGCGCTCGGCCAGCGGCAGGCATCCGAGCGCCGCCAGGTCCTCGGTCACCGTGGCGGGATCGCCCTGCACCCACAGCACGTCGCCGGCGCGGAAACGCAAGGTGCGCAGACGTTCGCGCAACGGCCGACCCTGGCGCGAGACCGCGAGCACGTTTAGCCGATAACGCGAGCGCAGCCGGACCTGGGTCGCGGTGCGACCGTCGAGCCGCGAGCGCGGCGGCACCACCGCCTCGATCAGCGCGACGTCGTCCGAGCGCAGGAGACCGGATTTGGAGCCAGCGGCCGGCGCCAGCTCCAAGCCGTGGGCGTGCACGAACTTGTCGATATCCTTGGGCCCGGCCTCGACCACCAAGAGATCGCCGGCGCGCAGCGGCTCGGTGCGCAAGGTGGCGACAAGGCGGCGCTTCTTGCGGATGAGCGCGACCACCGTGGTCGCGTGATCGCCCTCTTTCTCGACTTGCCGCGCCGTCTTGCCGATGGCCGATGAACCCTCGGTGACCGCCACCTCGGCGACGTAGTCGTCGATCTGGAAGAGGTCTTCGGGCGAGACCGCGGCACGGCGTTCGCGCGGGATCAGGCGCCAGCCCACAAGCGCGACGAAGGCGACGCCGGCCAACGCTACCACGGCCCCCACCGGCGCATAGTCGAACATCGCGAACGGCGCGCCCACGGTGTCTCCGCGGTAGGTCGCGATGATGATGTTGGGTGGCGTGCCGATCAGCGTGACCATGCCGCCGAGGATCGAAGCGAACGACAGCGGCATCAGGAGGGTCGCCGGCGAGAGCTTGGCCTTGGCCGCCGCCTGCACCGCCGCCGGCATCAAGAGCGCAAGCGCACCGACATTGTTCATGAGCGCCGAGACCGGCGCCGCGAGCAACCCGAATCCGGCCACCTGAAGCGACGGCCGCCGGCTCGCGGGCGTAACTAACTTCACCAGCGCGTCGACCGCGCCGGCGTTTGAGAGCGCGCGCGAGAGCACGAGAACGAAGGCGACCGTCACCGTCGCCGGGTGGGCGAAGCCCATGAACGCGCGATCGGCCGGAACCACGCCCACCAGAACCGCGGCCGCCAGGGCCAGAAAGGCGACCACGTCATGGCGCAACAGCGCGAACGCGAACAAGGCGAGGACCCCGACGATGATGGCGATGACCGCCGCCTGATCGAACGTCATCCCACGCGATCCCGCTTCGCCGCCGCGCTCGCGCTGGCCGGCCCTCGACACCCCAGCATACACCCCCGCGGGTCTGACGCTCCGCGCCGCCGCTCGGCGGTCACCTTCCCGTGATTCGCGCCGCCGCATACGCCCGCACTATGGTCGCGGCGTGGCCAAACCGCGATCCCTAGTGAACCAACTGATCGCCCGCGCCGAGAACGCGGCGTGGGATCCGGTGCGCGACATCGATTGGTCGGGCGGTCCGGCACGCCCGCGGTTCATGCCGTTAGGGCTCTACCGAGCGCTGGTCAGCCAGCTCTATCACGGCGAACGCGCGACGCTGGCGATGTGCAACCGCCTGGAAGACGAGATCCCGGACCGGAGTGCGCGACGATTCCTGGCGGCCCAGGCCGCCGACGAGGCGCGGCACGCTGAGGCGTACGCGCGCTATCTCGACCGCCTCGGCGGGATCGCGCGCCTCGACCCGGCGATGCAGCGGACGTTCGATGCCGCGCTCGACTGGGACGGTCCGTGGCAGGGATTGGTCGTCGCGAGCCACGTGCTGCTTGAATCCGAGGCGGTGCGCCTGTTGCAGCGTTCGCCGTACATGTTCTCGTGTCCGTTGCTGCGCCGCATCAACCGCCGCGTGGTGCGCGACGAGGCCCGGCATCTTGCGTTCGGCCAACACACCCTGAGGCGGCGCTTGAACGAGCTTTCACCCGCCGAGCGGCAGCGCATCTACCGTTGGGTAGGCGATCTCTGGCATCAAGCGGTGCACGGGCGGCGCGGCGTTCTGTCGCTCCTGGGTTGTGTCAACCGCGGCGCCCTGCGGCGCGTGTGGCTCGACCACGAAGCGGAGCTCCGCGGGATCGGGCTGGTCGGATCCGCCTAGACCGGGTGCGGGCGCAATGATCTCGATCATCATTCCCACACTGAACGAGGCCGAAGTGCTACCCGACCTGCTGCGCGACCTCGATCGCCAGGCGGCAGCGGCCGAGGTGATCGTCGTCGATGGCGGCAGCGTTGATGACACCGCGGAGATCGCAAGGCGAGCAGGGGCACGGCTGTTAGAGACGCGCGCCGGTCGAGGTCGGCAACTCGCGGCAGGGGCGCGCGCATCCGAGGGCGAGGTCCTGTTGTTCCTGCACACGGATTCGCGCTTCCCCGCCGGCGGTCTGCGGCGCATCGCGGCGACACTGGCGGCGGCCCCGGGCGCGCCAGGCGGCAATTTTCGTCTGATTTTCGAAGGGGCCGAAGGGTTTGGCCGTTGGCTTACCGGCTTCTACGCGTGGATCCGGCGGCGCGGCTTCTACTATGGGGATTCGGGAATCTTTTTGCGGCGCGCGGTCTACGAATCGCTCGGGGGGATCAAGCCTTTTTCGCTGATGGAGGATTATAGCCTGGTTCGCCGGCTCGAGCAGGCCGGCCCGACCGTATGCATCGAAGATCCGCCGCTTATCACTTCGGCGCGCCGGTTTCGAGGCCGCCACCCGGTGGCGATCGTCGCCGGCTGGTTGTGGATACACCTCCTCTATCACCTCGGGGTGGTGCCCGAGCGTTTGGCTCGCCGCTACTACCGGGGCGGCGCGCAGCGGGCCTCGTGGGGGCCGCGGTAGGGCGTGGACACGACCGTCGACAACGCGCCGGTACCGGTTGTCCGCGAGGGCATCCCATGCTACGCGCCGGAAAAAAGAGGCTGCGGTTTCGATGCCGCCGACGCCGCCGCCCTCGCCGCGGCCGAAGAAACCCATTTCTGGCTGCGCCACCGATCCGCCCTCATCGCGTGGGCGCTCGGCACTCACGCGGGCGCGGCGCGGCGCGGGCTCGATCTCGGGTGCGGCGCAGGTTCGATGATTAGGCGTTTGCGCCGCGTGCGACCGGGGCTCGCGCTTGACGGGGCCGATGTATCGCTCGCCGCGCTTTCGCTGGCGGCTTCGACCCTGCCCGGCGTTCGCCTGATACAAATGGATGCCGCCGTTGCACCCTTCGCCGAGGCGTACGACGTGGTCGGCCTGTTCGACGTGCTGGAGCACATCGATGATGACGACGCCGTCCTGGCCGCCGCCCGGCGGATGCTGAGGCCGGGTGGACGCTTTGTCGTGACCGTGCCGCGGCACCCCTTCCTGTGGAGCCACCTCGATGCGCTGGTCGATCATCGCCGCCGTTACCGCGCGTCCGATCTGTTGGCCAAGGTGCGGCGGCCGGCTTCGAGGTGCGTGCGGTCGTCGGCTACGGCGCGCTGTTGCTGCCGCTGAGCCTTCTCGCGCGCTACGCCTACCGAAACGCCCGCGAACTGGGAGAGATCTTACTTAAGGGTCCCGCCCCTTCTCAATGCCGTCCTCGACCGCGTGGAGTTCCTTGAGCGCGCGCTCATCCGCGCCGGCGTCCGCTTCCCCTTCGGTGACAGCCTGCTGATCGTCGCCGCCAAGCCCGGCAGCGCGTACGCCGGCGTCTATTTCTCGATCAAATTGAAGAGGCGCGCGCTGCCGGCGCCGGCGACGCTACGAATCACATGGCCGGCTTCGGGCACAATCACGTACTGAACGTCGGCGCCCAGGCGCGCCAGTTCGACCGCCGCCGCCTCCATGCGATCGATCCATTGCGTATCGCGCGCGCGTACCAGCATGGTGATATGGATGCCGACCAGGCGCGCCAGGCGCGCCATGTCCGCTTGGTCGGGTGGAAACCCGGGTAGGACGGTCAAGCTGTGGAACAGCTCGGGCCGGTCGATGGCCGCGCGGAAGGCACTGAGCCCGCTATTGCTGATCCCGGTGAGGTGAACCTTGCCGCCGTCGACCGGGAACAGGCCGAGCAGGCGATCGAGGAACTCGCTCAGGTAGGGCGCGCCGTCGCGGAAAAACAAGCGTCCCTAGGGAGCCACCGGGCTCACCACGACGTAGCCGCGGCGCGGACCTTCATCCTGCCAGAAACCGAGCCCGGCCTCGACCATGGCGCGGTCCTGTCCCCCGGGCGGTAGCGCCACCATCACCGGATGGCTCTGGGCGGGATCGAAGCCTTCGGGCAGCACGACTCGGCAGCGCGAATCGGCGAAAGGGCGCCGAGCGCCAGCGATACCACGAGTGTCGTCGTGAACGGGCGCAACAGGTTTGCCATTGCGCCGGAGCTTAGCGCCGCCGCCGCGTGCCGGCGATCAATCCCGCGTTATCGGGCCTTATTGCCGACCTCGATATCCATGCTTAGGAGGTACGAGCTCAGGGATTTTCCATGCCCGTCGACGGCGAGCGAGCGGGTCACACCCCCACCGAGCGCCTGGTCGAGGACGAAATTGAGGGCGCCGATGGTCGGCAGCTCGTAGCGTTGGACCTCGCCATGGGCGATACCCTTGAAGTAGTCCTTGACCTTTTGCGCCGTCACCTCCTCGCGCACCAGCTCGTAGTCCTTGGGGTCGTAAACGATCAGCGCGATGTTGGCGATATCGCCCTTGTCGCCGGCGCGCGAATGGCAAAGCGTTCGAAGCTGGACCTTGGCCATCTTTATGCCGTCCCCATGGATACCGAAGTCTTCACCCGATCGCGATCGACGAAGGTGTGGTAGTAGCCGATGACCTCCTTGAGCTCGTACTGCCGCTGCCGGGCGGTCACCGCGGCCGGCCCGTTGTTCGACATGGCGGTCGTCGATTCCCTGGCGATGGTGATCGCGTCGGCCTGGTTTTTCACGATCGTCGCCGTACGCAGGCCGACCTCCCAGGGCTCGATCTCGGGGACCCCCGGGGCCGAGCCGAAGAGGCCGTTCACCCCCAAGATGTAGATCTCCAACTTGTCGGGCTTGAGCCCCAGGTAGTCGATGCGTTTGCGAATCGATTCTTCGGCGAGCCGCGCCCGCCCCAGCGCGCCAGGCCCCCCGTAGTAGACCGTTCCGCCGCCGAAATAGCCCTCGCGGACGCCGAGCGAGACCTTCAGCCGCTCGGGCTGGGGCTTGCCGCGCACCCCCGACACCGCCACCCGGTCCCGGCCGACCTGGCCGATCGCGATCTGACCGAAGTCGCTGATCACGTCGGCTTCGATGTAGTTGTTCGGGTCGTGCACCTCGTAAAGAAGCTGCTCCTTGACCGTGGCCTCGCTCACCAGGCCCCCGGTCCCCTCGACCTTGGTGATGACCGCCTCGCCGTTCTCCGAAACCTCGGCGATGGGGAAGCCGACGCGGTGAAGGTCGGGAACCACCTTGTAGGGCGGATCGGCAAAGAACCCGCCGCTAACCTGGGCCGCGCACTCCAGCAGGTGACCCATGACGATGCCGCTTGCCCGGCGGTCCCAATCATCGCCCGCCCAGCCGAACTCGTGGATCAACGGGGCGAGGAACAACGACGCATCGCCGACACGGCCGGTGACCACCGCCGAGGCCCCATCGGCAAGCGCCTCGACGATCGAATCGCAGGGAACGTAGGCGTGGGCGGACACCAGGTCGTCGCCGAAGTCATTGAGGTCCTGATCGGTCTCGACGGTGCGCAGCTTCAGCTCCCGCGCCAGGTCGAGCACGTCGTCGCCAAGGACGGCCGCCACCTTCACACCGTTGTAACCGGACCGCCGGGCGATGTTAAGCATCATGTCACGCGCCGCTTCTGGGTTGCGGCCACCGAGATTGGCGACGATGCGCACACCGTTCTCAAGCGACGCCGGCAGGACCTCCGACATCTTGGCTTCGGCGAACACATCGTAGCCCCGCGTCGCCGGGTCATCGCGCATCGCGATGGCGATCGAGGAGAGTTCGACCTCGGAGAGCGAATCGAAGCAGAGGTAGTCCAGCTTGCCCTTCTCGGCCAGCTCGACCGCGGCGTCGATCCGCTCCTCGGCGCCGGCCGACCCGCCGCCGACGCGAACTACGGTTTTTGGCACCTAGCTTCTCCCTGGGATGGAATCGGGGTGGCGAGGGGCGGAGCACGCGCTCATCAGCGAACGCGTCTCCACCTGGACTCTCTGCTAAACAGGGATCATACAGGCAATACGCCCCCGCCGCCCTAATCCGACGATCTAGGGTTCTCAGGCGGCGGCGCCGGGCACCTCCTCGACGGCGATCGTCTCGTGAATGGCCGGGGAGTAGATCTCCAGGATCTCCACGTCATCCGAGCACGAGGTCTCGTTGTGGACGATTCCGGCCGGCTGCAACCAGGAATCGCCCGCCTTGAACGTGAACTCCCCCTCCTGCCCCTCATAGACGAATTTGATCCATCCCTTTAGGCAGTAGTTGAACTGGAAGTCGCAGAGGTGGCGATGCAGACCCGTCGTATGGTGTTTATCGAACGCCTCCTTGGTCACGCGCACCACGTGGGCACGAAACTGGCCCCCGGTCGCCTCCTCGACGCCGAGGTCACGGTACACCGCAAACCCGCGGAGCCCTTCTTTCCAGTCCGCCTCATCTCCATAGCTGGCGCAGAACGCTTGGTCGTTCCACGCCTTGAGCCTGACGTTTGGCTGCTCACTCATGGCATCGTCCCCCCTGGGCTAGTGTTGCGGGATCAAGAATCGTCGACCGGGCGGCGCTGCGCAACCCCTACCGCGATCGCCTCGTCCAGCTTGTTGGAAAGCCGGGGGCCGCCGTCCGCCTGTATCGTGGTGCCGGTCAGGATGCGCGCCTCGTCCGAGGCCAAGAACAAGGCGACATAGGCGATGTCCTCGGGCGTGCCGATCGCGAACGGATACTGCTCGCGCAGCGCCTTGATCGACTCCACCGCGTCCGGGTTGCCCATGCGTTGCCGCGACCGGTCGGTGGCAATCCCGCCCGGGCAGATCGTATTCACCCGAACGCGATCCTTGGCGTACTCCCCGGCCAGAGCCTGGGTTAGTGCGATGATGCCGCCTTTGGCGGCCACGTAGACGTGGGCACGGAAAGAGCCGCTCGCCACCGCCACCATCGAGGAGGTGTTGATGACCGAGCCGCCGCCGGCCTTGATGACCTCCGGTATCCCGTGGCGGCAGCATAGAAACGTCCCGAGCAGGTCCAGCGACTGGGTATAGGGCCAAACCCGCATGTCGACGTCGGTGACCGTGGTGTCCTCGACGATCGAGCCGCCGGCGGAGTTGTACAGCACGTCGAGCTTGCCGTAGCGCTCGACCGTCGTCTGGATAGCGCTCTTGACGCTATCCTCCTGGGTGACGTCCGTCTCGACAAAACTCGCCTCACCGCCCGCCTCCCGGACTACCCGCTCGGCCGCCTGTCCGAGCTCGGGTTTCAGCTCGGCAATGACGACCTTGGCGCTCTCCCGTGCGAAAATCCGAGCGGCGCAGCGCGCGATCCCCGAGCCCGCCCCCGTAATGAACGCCACCTTATTCTCTAGTCGTGCCATGGGCCTGCCCGTCTGATATCTCTTGCCGGGTCAATAGCATGCGACCGGCCGCGCTGGCCATGAACTCGGCCGCATTGGGGGGGGGGGGGGGCCGTGCCACGATTCGCGATCGTCGATACGCATTTGCACATTTTCGACCCGGCCAGACTGATCTATCCGTGGCACGGCAGCATTCCGCAGCTCGACCGCCCATTCTTGCTCCCTGACTTCGACGAGCATCGCGCTACCGTCGACGTGGAGCGCATGGTGTTTCTCGAGTGCGATGTCGCGCCACGGGACCGCGTGGCGGAAGCGCAATGGGTGAGCCAGGAGGCCCAGGCCGACCCCCGCATTCAGGCGATCGTCGCTTCAGCGCCGCTGGAGAATGGCGCCTCGGCACGCCCCGACCTCGAAGCGCTGGCCGAACTCCCCCTCGTTCACGGCATCCGCCGTCTCATCCAAGACGAGCCCGACGACGATTTCTGCGTGCAGCCCGATTTCATTGCCGGCGTGAAGCTGCTGCCGGAGTTCGGATTCACCTTTGACATTTGCATCCAGCATCGGCACATGGCCAATGCCGTCAGGCTCGCGCGGAACTGTCCCGAAGTGACGTTCATACTCGATCACATCAGCAAGCCCGGCATCGGCGAGGGACTTCTGGAACCCTGGCGGCGGCACATCCGGGAACTGGCGGATCTGCCCAATGTCCACTGTAAGATGTCGGGTCTGGTGACCGCGGCGGACCATGCGGAAGCCCGCGCCGCTTCGGGGCCGGGTGCGATGACGCACGCTTGGACCAAGGAACAGCTCCGGCCCTACATCGATCACGTCATCGAATGCTTCGGGTTCGACCGGGTGATGTACGGCGGCGACTGGCCGGTCTCGACCCTTGCGGCGAATTACCCGGAAGGCTTATCCCTCTGAACCCGGTTTGACGACATGTTGGGTTTGCGGTTGCCATCGGCGGAATGTTCGCTTAATGTTCTGTCATGCCAGCCGCTGGAAATACGACCGCCCGATGTCCCGCGCCGCCTTCGAGGCGCGCTTTCCCGATGAAGCCTCCTGCGCCCGGCATCTTGCAGCCAAGCGCTGGCCCGACGGCTTCGTCTGCCCCGCCTGCGGCCATGACAGGGGCTGGGAACTGAAGCGTCGCCGGGCGAGCTGGGAATGTGCGGCCTGCGGGAAGGAGACTTCGGTGACCGCGGGCACGATCATGCACCGCAGCCACTTGCCCCTGAAGACCTGGTTCATGGCCGTTCACATCGTGACCAGCCACTCGAACGGTATCTCCGCCCTGCAACTCCAGGCCCAGCTCGGGCTCGGCAGTTACAAGAGTGCCTGGCTCCTGCTGCACAAGCTGCGCCGTGCCATGGTTGATCCGGATCGCAGCCTGCTTGAGGACCTGGTCGAGATCGATGAGGCCACCCTACCGTTCCGCACCGTAAAAGACCCGACCACAGGCGGGCAAGGTCGCAGCCGGCAAGGCAAGATGCGCATTGCTGGCGCGGTCGAGCTATCGCCCGAGGGCGAGCCACGTCGCATCCGGCTGGCGCCGATCGGGGATTTCTCCGCGCGCAGCCTTCATGCCTTCGTTGCCGGGACCTCGGCGCCGGGCGCGCGGGTAATCACCGATGGCTGGAGCGGTTATCCTGGCCTGCCCGACCACGACCACCAGCCCAAGGTCGTCGGTGCAACGCCCGCCCATCTCGTGCTGATCTGGATCCATCGTGTGTTCTCGAACCTGAAGCGCTGGGCGCTCGGAACCTTCCATGGCCTGCGCCGCGCCCATCTGCGCCGCTATCTCGACGAGTTCGTGTTCCGCTGGAACCGCCGCCGCCACACCGCAACGGCCTTCGACACCCTGCTCGGCATCGGCACGCGCCTCCGACCCGCCGACTACCGCGACATCGTCGGACAACGCGGCTGATCCCGGCAGGCCGGGCGCCAGCCACCGCCCGCCCTCCGATCCGCCTCAATCGGGGCCGAATACCGGCCCTCCAGCCTGCCTGACAGCACTCGAAACCTACTTCCCCAAGGCCAAAAGCTCCCGCACATCGCCAGGCACGGTCCAAGAACCGTGCCTGGAACGTAGAAGGCCGATCAACATCTGGTGTGACCGGAAGCAAAGGGAGAAGCCTTTTACCCGGACTGGATGGCCGCCCTTGACTGGGCCACGGCCGGCAGCTCGGAAGAAGAGCTACAAAAACTCTATCGCCGCAATGCGATCGCCTTTTACCGGCTGTCCTGACCCAACCGGCGGCTCACAAGCGGCGAGCCGCCAGTGTCGATACGATCGAGTTGCCGGTAGTCTCAGTAAGTGCGTGGTGGAGCCGAGGGGAATCGAACCCCTGACCTCGACATTGCGAACGTCGCGCTCTCCCAACTGAGCTACGGCCCCGTGGATCGCTACATTGGGTGCGCGCAACGCACACTGTCAAGGCGCGCGGAAGGCGCACCTCCTCTTAGCGGGAAAGGTGCGCGAAGGCATCCCCCGGCACCAGCGTCAATCCCGCCTCGTCGCCGGGCTTGGACCAGTAGAGCTGAAGCGTCGAGGTGTTGTGCTTCTCGAAGTAAAGGACCGAGAGCGGATACCAGCCCGGCGTCTCGATTTCGATCGGCACCAGCCGAGAGAAGCGGTCGGCGTGCACCGCGGGGTCCGAGACGACCGGCGTGCCGCCGATTTCCAGCCGCACGCCATCGTTCGACTGCAGCGCCACCATGTAGGTGCCGGCCTCGGAGAAGTTGATGAGGCCGCGAATGTCGGCGCCCACGGCGTCGGCACGACCGCTGGTCAACACCTCGCCCGAGCCGACCTTATAGTCGAGCGCCGGAATCGGAGGACCCAGCACGCCGGGCTCGACGCGCGCGAACTCGGCGATTTCGTCGACCAAGTTGAAGATGCCGAAGTAGTAGGTGACCCCCAGTCCCGGCTTTAAGGTCGGCCCGCTTGGGCTGTTCCGATAGCGGCGTTAGCCCGGAAACGGCCTCCGGCGAACTCCTCGGCCGGTGCGGCGGCGGTGCCGGGCTCGAGCGGCGCAAAGTGGTCGTGGAGGAAGACGTAATCCTCGCCCGGCGCGAACACGTGGCAGCCCAGGCACGCATCTTCGGGATTCTTGGCCACCCGCCCGGCGAGCGGCACGCCCCTGGGGTTGAGGTCGACGCTGCCGTCGGCCTTGTATTTGACCCAGAACCAGTCCTGGTTCGCGGGATCGTAACCGGCCTCGCGCCGGAACATGACGGTGATTGCAGCCAGGAACAGGCTCGGGTTGGTGGCCACCGATTCGATGGAGATGTCCTCGCCCATGTAGTTCTTCTTCACGATGGCCGGGGCCTCGCGGCCGGCGACGGCAACCTCCGAGCTCATAGTCATCAGGATGACCCCGTGGGGTTCCGAGCCCTCGTAGGGCTGGGCGACGATCGACCGCGCGCCGACCAGTCGCGCCTCCGCCAACGCCGCCCACAGGCGCGCCGCAAACGCGACGTCCTCGGGTCCGCCGAACGATGGCCCTTCGTCCTGGGCGGCGACAACGAATGGTGCGGCGATGAGTGCGCTCAGGGCGATGACTGCAAGAACGCGTGGGCGTGGCATTTGAGCCTTCCGGTTGCGCGGATCTTCTCCCCGATGTCAGTTTCATACTTGAGCGCCGCGCCTCCGTTTTGACAGCGCTCTCACACGAAAGTGAAAAAATGGATCGGCTTAGCGGCCGAGCAAGACCGAGAACGGAACGGCGTAGGTAAGCACCACCTCTTCGGTGCCCGGGTTCACGTCGTCGAGACTGGCGTTCGAGACATGACTGACGCTCAGTCCGATGCGCGCGCGGCTGCGGAACCGGAAGGCAAACTCAAGCTGCGAGCGAAACTCGACCGCCGATCCCAGGTCTTTGCCCGAGCCGTCGGTGTAGAGCCCGACCGCGAGACTGGGCGTCAACACCCAACGGCGGCCGAAGAAGAGGTCGACCCCAGCCAATTCCCGGGACCGCGGAGTGTAAGGAATTACCGCGCCGCACCAAGGCGCTGGGCGGCGGCGTGCTATACTTCGTACCGATGATGGCGGTACCCGGCCCCGCATCCCTTGTCCTGATCATCGCGCTTGCGGCCACTTCGGCGGCGGCCGAGAAGACGTCCTCCACGCCGCTCGCGCACGGCGAGAGCCAGAAGGTCACCGCGGTGATCGACGGCGATACGCTGGTCCTCGAAGATGGTAGCGAAGTACGGTTGGTCGGCATTCAGGCACCCAAGCTGCCACTCGGCCGCCCCGATTTCCTCGCCCAGCCCCTGGCCGAGGAGGCCAAGGAGGCGCTCGAGGCGATGACGCTGGGACAGACCGTGGCGCTGTCTTACGGAGGACAGCGCATTGATCGCTGGGGCCGCCGGCTCGCCCACCTGCATGACGCCGAGGGACGGTGGATTCAGGGCGAGCTGTTGGCACGCGGATTGGCGCGGGTCTACACCTTCCGCGACAACCGTGCACTGGCACAGGCGATGCTTGCCGCCGAGCGCGCGGCGCGCGAGAGCGGGCGCGGCATTTGGGGCGATCCTTTCTTCAAGGTGCGCACGGTGGCCGAGACCGAGGCGCTCATTGACACCTTCCAGATCGTCGAGGGCGATGTCCTCGACGCGGCGGTGGTGCGCGGGCGCGCCTACCTCAACTTCGGGGCCGATTGGCGCGATGATTTCACGGTGACGGTCGCACCCAAGGACCGCCGCGCCTTCACTAGCGCGGGTCTCGATCTCGAATCCTTGGCCGGCAGCGCGGTCCGCGTGCGCGGCTGGCTCGATTCCTACAACGGCCCCCAGATCGAGCTCACGCATCCCGAGCAATTGGAGATACTGGAGCGATGAAGCGGAGGCTCGTACCGCTCGCGCTCGCGGCCTCGCTCGCGGTGCTCAGCGCCTGTACCTCGATCAACCCGGCGACCGGGGAGCGGCAGTTCACCGCCTTCATGTCGCCGGCCAAGGAAGCGGCCGTCGGCGCCGAAGAACATCCCAAGATGCTCAAGCGCTTCGGCGGCGCCTACGACGACCCGAGTATCGGCGGCTACGCCGCCGAGATCGGCGGTCGGCTGGTCCACCACCCCGACTTCGCAAACCAACGCTTTACGATTACCGTGCTGAACAGCCCCGAGGTCAACGCCTTCGCGCTGCCCGGTGGCTATGTCTACGTCACCCGCGGCTTGATGGCCCTCGCCAACTCCGAGGCCGAGCTCGCCTCGGTGCTGGCGCACGAGATCGGCCACGTCGCGGCACGCCACACCGCCGAACGCTTTAGCCAGGCGATGATCGCACAGCTCGGAACCGTGGTGCTGGGCGCGGTGACCGAGAGCCGCCAGGTAGCCGACCTGGCTCAACTGGGTGCAGGCCTCTACCTCGCCGGATACTCCCGCGAGCAGGAGTTCGAGGCCGACCAGTTGGGGGTTCGCTATCTCGCGCGCACCGGCTACGACCCGCGTGCGGCCGAGGGCTTCCTCACCAGCCTCGGCCGCGAGCACCGGCTTCAGGCGCGAATCGAGGGCGAGGAAGCGGTCCGCGACTACGGATTCTTCGCCACCCACCCCCGCACCGTGGAGCGCGTCCAGCGCGCCATCGCCGCCGCGACCGCGAGCGGGGCGCCGCTTGACGCGCCACATCGGCAGGCGGAATACCTCGATCGCCTCGACGGGATGGTTTTCGGCGATAGCGCCGAACAAGGGTTCGTCCGTGGCCGCACCTTCTCCCACCCGGGCCTGCGGCTGACGTTCACCGCGCCACCCGGTTTCCGCCTGATCAACACCACCCAGGCGGTCTTCGCCGAGGGACCCGCCGAGGCGATCATCCGCCTCGATAGCGCTGGGGAGGACGCGCGCGCCGACCCCTACGACTACCTCTCGCGCGACTGGGCCCGCGGTGTAGGTCTGCGCGATCTCGAGCGACTGACGATCAACGGACTTCGCGCCGCCACCGCGCGGGCGCAAATATTTCGTTTCGACGGTTCGCTGGATCTTAGGTTGGTCGCGATCCGCCTCGACCGCGACACCATGATTCGGCTCCTGTTCTCGACGCCGGACGGTCTCTCGGCCGCGCTCTCGACCGCATACCGACGCACCACCCACAGCGTCCGCCGACTCAGTCCGGCCGAGGCGGCCGACCTCAAGCCGTTGCGCCTGAGCATCCAGACCGTCCGGCCCGGCGATACCGAACGGACCTTCGCCGAGCGAATGGTCGTGCCGGACTTGCCGCTCGAGTGGTTCCGCACGCTCAACGCGCTAGACCCCGGCGAATCGCTGCGGCCGGGACACCGCGTCAAGGTGATCACGGAATAGGGCGAAGGCGATTGTAGACCGTCGCACCGGAGTCGGGCGGATGCCTGAGGCGAGTTAGAGGTCGGCGCTCAGGGTCGGGACGGACTTGGGAGACCCGCGGCGGGACGATCGCCGACGCGGCGGACAATGGCAGCACGCAGTTTCGCCAGCGCCTCGTTCTCGATCTGACGGACGCGCTCCTTGGAAATGCCAAGCCGCTCGCCGAGCGCCGCCAGGGTAAGCGAGTTCTCCCGCAAGCGGCGCGCGCGTATCACCGTCCGTTCCCGCGGCGTGAGGTCGCCGAGCGCCTGCTTGAGCCAGCCCAAGCGGCGGTCACGTTCACGCACCGCGACGACCACGTCCTCGGGGCCCGGCGCGTCATCGGCAAGGAAATCCTGCCACTCGCTGGCGCCATCCTCGCCCACCGGGTCGTTGAGCGACTTGTCGCCCGCCGACAGCCGCAATTCCATGGACTCGACCTCGCGGGGGCCCACGTTCAGCGCACTTGCGATTCGCGCTCGGACTTCGCCGCCGGTTGCGGCGCCCTGGCCCTCGAACCGGGCCCGCGCCCGCCGCAGGTTGAAAAACAGCGATTTCTGCGACGCCGTGGTACCGGTCCGAACGATCGAGAAATTGCGCAGGACAAAGTCTTGAATGGACGAGCGGATATACCACCGTGCGTAAGTCGAAAAGCGGACGTTGCGGCTCGGCTCGAAGCGCGCGGCCGCTTGCATCAAGCCGACGTTACCTTCCTGCACCAGATCGCCAATCGGCAGTCCGTATCCGCGAAACCGTCCGGCGATACTGATGACGAGCCGCACGTACGCCGTCACCAGTTCGTGCAGCGCTCGCTCGTCGCGGTCCTGACGCCAGCGCCGGGCCAGCTCACTCTCGTGGTCGCGGGCGAGGACCGGCGCACGCATCGCTTTGCGAACGAAACTGCGGTTCGCGTGTCTGGTTTCCGGGGTATTTTTCGCCGCCATTCCACACAGGTCCGCTGGCGCGCCGCCATCGCGGCACCTTAGAACCTTTCTTAAGAGTTTCTATGGAACGGTGCAAGCCTTGGTAGCGCAATCGAAGTTCAAATCTTCGTGTCCGCCGAGTCCGCGCCGCGGGAACCGCCGCCGCTACACGTCGATGCGATCGAGGATCGTGCCGTCGAGACCGAAACAGGCGGCACTCAGCGGCCCACCAAAACCGCAGCCGCCGTCGATCGTGGCCACCCACTCGCCGATGACGACCCCGTGGTGGGCGCGGTCGTAGCCCCGGATCACCTTGCGGAAACCGGAGTAGGATTTCTCGATCTCTTCGAAGTGGCCGCTCCCCCACCAGAATGTATCGCCCTGTTCGGTCACGGGACGGCTGGGGTCGACGCCGGCATGGACCAGCAGAAGTTCGCCGTTCTCGGTGTAAGCGGCGCGGCGCAACGCGCCGAGAAGCTCGGTGTGTCCGGGCCGTGCGTGAATGCGCGCGCGGAGATCGCCGGTCCAGCGCGTCACCGCAAGGGTTCCCTCACGGAAGCTCTTGCGGGCGGCGTCGGCTTCGCCGCCGTAGGCCGCCAGCGGCGCCCCGGTCCCCTGGTCCAACATCCAATCGAGGATCGCGTTGGGATCGGTCGCGAATTGGATTTGCAGCAGTTTGGTCCACATTTCCTCCTGCGCGCCGCGCAGGTAGACGATGTCCCCGGCCTCGCTGCCTGGAATCGCAATGACCCGGCGGCGGAACGCGAGCAACTCGTCTAGGGTGTCCAGACAGTGCTTTCCCGGCCCCAGGTAATTGCCGAGATAGACGAGCCGGTCGCCCGGAACGAGCCGGGATTCGAGCTCGCCATGCAATGCGCGCAGCGGTTCCGCCTCGGCGTGCACGGCGCCCACCGCCCAAACGCGCCGGGCGACCTCGAGGCAGGCGAACATGCGTTCGTGCCGCGAGGGTGCTTTCACCGCTTGCACTCCGATTCCGGTGCCGCCTCGGCTCACCCGACCGGACGACAAATTCAGGCGGCGCGAAGAACCTCTTCCAGGCGATGCGACGCGGCTTCTTCGTCGATTTGCTCCACCGCCGCCAACTCGCGCGACAGCCGGTCCAGCGCCGCCTCGTAAATTTGCCGCTCGCTGTAGGACTGGTCGGGCTGATCCTCGCCACGGTGCAGGTCGCGCAGGACCTCGGCGATCGAGGTCGGATTGCCCGAGTTTATCTTGGCCTCATACTCCTGCGCTCGGCGGCTCCACATCGTGCGACGAACCCGGGCGCGGCCCTTGAGGGTGGTGAGTGCCGAGCGCATCTGGTCGCGCGTGGAAAGTTCGCGCATTCCCGTCGCCTGGGCTTTGCCGAGCGGCACGCGTAGCGTCATCTTGTCCTTTTCGAACGAGATTACGAATACCCTGAGCTTGGTCCCGGCGACCTCTTGGTTTTCGACACCCGTGATCCGGCCGACCCCGTGGGTCGGGTAAACGACATAGTCATTGGTTGAGAATCTTGCCTTTTTCGCCATTCCGCTTCTATCCAGTCCGGGCTGCTCGACCTGTTGGCGTCGGTACATTCGCGGCGCACATGGGCACCCACCAGGCGTCACCGCCCGCCGAGGGAATCTAGCACCAGAAACAATGCCCGCGCGCGGGCCGAACAGCGCGGGGGCGTACGGAATTCGGAGTGTAACACAAAACGGCGCCGATTTACAGGGCCGCGGCGCTAACCGCCGCTGTCCACCGATTCCGCCTTGCGCCGCGCCAGGACGCGCTTGCGCGCCAGCCCGCTGTCGCGGTCCGAGACGTAGAGCAAGCCGGCGATTCGTCGCAAGAGATTGGCCTCGTAGTGATGCAGCTCGTCATCCGCGTAGGCGACCTCCCACAGCATTTCGATCACCTCAATACGCTCGGGCTCGGAGTACGCCTGCTTGATCGTGCGGGTGTATCCCACCAGCTGGTTCGCGCCGTCGTGGGTCTCGATCGCGGCGGCCAGGAGAGCCTCGGTCTCGCTTTCATCGAGCCCGAAATGGCGCTTTACGATTCGCTCGATGACGTGCCTCTCGCTCTCGTCGAAATGCCCGTCCAAGCGCGCAGCCTCGACCATCAGGACGGCCGCGGCGAGCTGTTTGTCGTCACCCGACTGGGCGACGGCCGACGATTCGGCGGGGCTCGACCCGCCCACCAGAAGCGTTGTGATGCGATTGAGCATGGCCGTCTCCTAGTTGCGTGCCTGCAATCGATCAATGGCGCGGCGGGCGCGTTTGGTCGGCCGCGCGCCGCCACGCTCGGAGTGTGACACGGCGCGACCGGGGGCGCTCGGCGGGGCGATGTCCTCATAGAGCGTTCGCGCGAGCACCGCGGGGCCCCTGTGGTCACCGTAATCGAGCACGCGGACCACGCGAATCCGCCCGCCCTGCGGGAAGGTGAGGACATCGCCAACGCGCAGTCCGTGGTGAGGTTTGCGAACGATCATGCGGTTTGCGCGAATCTTACCGGCGGCGCACATGCGCGTGGCGAGCGAGCGGCTCTTGAAGAACCTGGCGTACCAAAGCCACTTGTCGATGCGCAGTCCCTCGCTCATTTCGCGCCAACCGGGTTCGCGGCTCGGCGGTCTCCCAGCGCGGCGAAGGGCGAGGCCGCAGGCCGCCGCCGAGATGCGGTCACCCGCCGGCGCCGCCGTCGATACCGTGGCTCGCCGTCGCCGTCCGCAGTTTCGTAGCCGAGCCGCGCCAGGACCGCCGAGAACTCGTCGCGACCGCACCCGGCGAGCGAGAGGAGCTCGTGATCCGAGGTGAACGGGCCGGCGCGGGCGCGGGCGCGAACGGCGTTGGCGAGCTTTTCCATCATGTCGAAGCGGACCGCGCGCCCGCCGCAGACGCAAAAGCCCGCCGCGCCGTAGTATTCGGTGTTGAGATCCGCATCGACCGGCACCGACACCAGCCCGGGCGAGGGGGGTGGCGCATCCGAGACGCCGGCGTGTACCGACCACAGGAGGCACTTGAGCGCCACCGCCCGCGGTTTGAGCGTGGCTGGAACGAATACGGTGACCTCGCCGAAGCGCACCCCTAATCGCCGGAGCCGAGCGCGATCGCGCGGCGCCAGCGCGGCGAGCTGCGGGGCCAGCGCACCCCGCGGCACCGCACCAAGCGATTCCACGAGCTGAAACGCGATTCCTCTGGCCGCGCCCTCCAGCGCCGCGGTCTCGAGCCGCCCGAGCGCGGCGAGGATCGTTGCGAAGTGGCCGTCGAGCCACCGCGACAGCCGGCGGCGCACCCTCTCGCGCGCGCCTGCCGCGGATAGCTCCGAGGGGAGTAGCTTGATCTTGGGCCGCAGCGCGGCGTTTCCGCGCACCAGCCGCGCCACCGGCGCACCGTCCCAGCGCAGCCGGGCGTCGCTCCCCAACGCAATATCGGCGTCCCCGACCTTGCTCAGCCGTGCCGCTCGGGCGCCGACCTCTGCCGCCACGGCCCGGTCGGCGGCCGCGCGGAGCGTCCTTGCCTCGAACCCGCCGGTTCCCGTCTCGGGGACGAAACGGAATCCTTCGAGCCGCCCGACACCGTGGCCCTCCACCAGCACCTCGCCATCCGAGGCCACGCTCGCCTCGAGCTCGGATCCCTGTTTGAGCCGACGCGCAAGCGCCGCGGTCCGGCGATCGACAAATCGCTGGGTGAGCCGCGCATGAAGCGCGTCGGACAAACGGTCCTCCACCTCGCGCGCGCGTCCCTGCCAGTGGTGGGGGTCGTCGATCCAGTCGGGGCGGTGGGCGATGTAGGTCCACGTCCGGATGTGGGCGATGCGAGCGGCCAGCGTATCGACGTCGCCCTCGCAGCGGTCGAGCCCGGCGATGCTGCCGGCGACCCAATCGGCGGGAAGAACGCCCTCGCGGCCCGCTACATGGCCAAAAATGCGGCCCAGAAGCCGGGTGTGTGCCTCGATCATGGTCTTGCGGAAATCGGGGATGCGGCAGACCTCCCATAGGAGTCTTAGACGCGCCGGCGCGCGTGCCATCCCGGCGATCGCCGGAGTCGCGGCGAGAATCCGAAGACTGCGTTCGTCCTCGGCCTCGGGCGCACGCACCAAGCCGGGTCGCGGCGCCGGGGCCTCGAGGCTGCGCAGAAGCGCGGGCAGCGACGAGAAATCGAGCACCGCGTTCCGATGGTAGAACGCCTTTAGCGATTCGAAGCGATGCGATTCGATGTCGGCCACCGTTTCCGGCGTGAGGGCACCCTGCTCGGCGGTGGTGCCGAAGGACCCGTCATTCATGTGCCGTCCCGCGCGGCCGGCGATCTGGGCGATCTCGGCCGCCCGCAGGGCGCGGACCGCGCGGCCGTCGAACTTACGGAGGCTGGTGAAGGCGACGTGATCGAGACCGAGATTGAGGCCCATACCGATGGCGTCGGTCGCCACCAGGTAGTCAACCTCACCGGCCTCGAACATGGCGACCTGGGCGTTGCGGGTACGCGGGCTGAGCGCGCCGAGAACCACCGCGGTGCCGCCGCGCTGGCGGCGCACGAGTTCGGCGATGGCATAGACGTCGGCGACCGAGAAGGCGATGACGGCGGTGCGCCGGGGCAGCCTTCTCAGCTTGCGCGGCCCCACATAACTGAGGCGCGACAGCCGCGCGCGGGATGTGAACTCGGCCTCGGGCACCAGCCGCCGGATCAGTCGCGCCGCGGTCTGGGCGCCCAGAAACATGGTTTCCTCGGTACCCCGCGCGTTGAACAACCGGTCGGTGAAGACGTGGCCGCGCTCGGCATCGCCCGCGAGCTGGATTTCGTCAACGGCCAAGAATGCGGTACGGCGGCGCAGCGGCATGGACTCGACGGTGCACACGAAATAGTCGGGGTGCGCGGGAACGATCCGCTCCTCGCCGGTAATCAACGCGACCGCCGCGGCGCCCCGCGTCGCCACCACGCGGTCGTAGATCTCGCGCGCCAACAGCCGGAGCGGCAGCCCGATCATGCCGCTCCGGTGCCCGAGCATGCGCTCCACCGCAAGGTGGGTCTTGCCGGTATTGGTCGGTCCGAGAACGGCCACCACCCGACCGCTGCCATCGATCGTACTCATGGAGCTACACCGCTTCGACGTTGGACGCGATCCACGCCGCCAACTCGGCCTCGGCGATCTCGCCAGCCGCGAGATCGCGAATCATGAACACCACCTCCGGCTCTGAGGCCGTAATCTCGAGCCCGTTCAGCTGCAAGAAAACATCCGCGGCGGCGAATCCTACCCGTTTGTTGCCGTCGAGGAACGGATGATTTCTAACCACTCCTACGCAATAGGCCGCGGCGAGTTCGGACAGCGTCGGCTCGCCGTATCCCGCAAGGTTTTTCGGTCTCGCGAGGGCCGATTCCAACAACCCGGAATCGCGCACGCCACCAAGCCCGCCGTACTCGGCGATCAGATCCGCGTGCAAGGCTAGTATGACGTCCTGGCCCAACCAAAGCGGCTCCTTCACTTGGCGAGCTCGCGAAACGCGTTGCGATACTTCCTGCGCGTTCGCCCGAAGGCCTCCATAGCCTTTTCGAAGGTCTCGTCGTAGGGAGTGACACGGAATCCCTCGGGCGCGTCGGTGAGAATGATCTTGTCGCCCTCGCCCACACCGAGCATCTTCAGCGCGTCCTTGGGCAGCGTGACGCCGAGCGAGTTGCCGACCCGGCGGATCTTCAGCGGATACATCTGGCCCATGGCTGGCCCTCGCGACTGGAATTACATTTGTAATAACTTACTTTGTTTGCCCCAGGTTGGTCAAGCGGCGTGGTCCGGGCTCGCGTTGACACCCAATTGGGGAGCCACCATAGTTGACGCTCGGAGCCGGCCGGAGATATGCCCGAATCGCCCAAATCCAGCCTCGATGCGTGGCGCAAGCGCGTGGCCGACGAGCTTGACGGCGCCGACCCCCAAACGCTGACTTCGCCAACGCCCGAAGGGATCGCGCTTCGACCCCTTTATACCGCGGCCGACACCGCGGCCCTCGACGAGGGAGCACTGCCCGGGTTCCCGCCCTACCTACGCGGGCCGCACGCCAGCATGTACGCCGGCCGGCCGTGGACCGTTCGCCAATACGCCGGCTTCTCGACCGCCGAGGAATCGAACGCCTTCTACCGCCGCGCCCTGGCCGCCGGTCAGACCGGGCTTTCGGTCGCTTTCGACCTCGCCACCCACCGCGGCTACGATTCAGACCACCCGCGGGTCAGCGGCGACGTCGGCGCTGCCGGCGTCGCCGTCGATTCGGTCGAGGACATGAAGGTGCTGTTCGAGGGTATCCCCTTGGACCGGGTCAGCGTGTCGATGACGATGAACGGCGCGGTATTGCCGGTCATGGCCGGCTACATCGTCGCCGCCGAGGAAGCCGGCGTCCCGCCGGCGGCGCTGTCGGGGACCATCCAGAACGACATCCTCAAGGAGTTTATGGTCCGCAACACCTACATCTATCCGCCCCAGCCGTCGATGCGCATCGCCGGCGACGTCATCGCATTCGCCGCGGCCCACATGCCAAGATTCAACCCGATCTCGATCTCGGGTTACCACATGCACGAGGCCGGCGCGACGGCGGTGGAGGAGCTTGGCTTCACGCTGGCCGACGGGCTGGAGTATGTGCGCACCGCACTGGGACGCGGTCTCGATATCGATTCCTTCGCCCCGCGACTGAGTTTCTTCTTCGCGGTGGGCATGAACCTTTTCATGGAGGTCTCCAAACTGCGCGCCGCCCGCGTCCTGTGGGCGCGCCTGATGCAACCCTTCGAGCCCAAGGACCCGCGGTCGCTTGCGCTACGCATGCATTGCCAGACCTCGGGCGTCTCGCTGACCGAGCAGGATCCCGCCAACAACATCGTCCGCACCGCGTACGAAGCGCTGGCGGCGACGCTGGGCGGGACGCAGTCGCTCCATACCAACGCCTTCGACGAGGCACAGGCGCTGCCGAGCGAGGCCTCGGCGCGGATCGCCCGCAACACCCAGCTCATCCTTGCCGAGGAGACCGGCATCGGTCGCGTCATCGATCCCCTAGGCGGCAGCTACTATGTCGAGACCCTAACTCGGGAATTGATCGAAGCCGGGCAGGCGCTGATCGACGAGGTCGAGGCGATGGGCGGCATGACCCGGGCGGTCGCCGAGGGCATGCCGAAACTGCGTATCGAAGAGAGCGCGGCGAGGCGTCAAGCGCGCATCGACCGTGGCGAGGAGGCGATCGTCGGCGTGACCACCCATCGCGCGCCGCCCGAGCAAACCGCGGACGCGGTCGAGCTCTTAACCGTGGACACCGATCGCGTGCGCGAGGGACAGATCGCGCGACTGGCCGAACTCCGCGCGGACCGAGATGGGCCACGCTGCAGGGCCGCGCTCGAGGCGCTGGAAGCCGGGGCGCACGGCGATGCCAACCTGTTGGCGCTGAGCGTCGAGGCGATGCGGGCGCGGGCCACGGTGGGCGAGGTCTCGGGTGCGCTCGAAGCCGTGTTCACCCGCCACCGCGCGGCGGTCCGGGTGCTCGGTGGGGTCTACGGCGCGGGCATCGGCGATGACGCGGACTTCGCCCGCGCCGGGGCCGAAATCCGCGCTTTCGCCGAGATCGAGGGCCGCCGGCCGCGGCTAATCGTTGTCAAGCTCGGCCAGGACGGGCATGACCGCGGCGCCAAGATCATCGCCTCGGCGTTTGCCGACCTCGGCTTTGACGTCGACATCGGAGCCTTGTTCCAAACCCCCGACGAGGCCGCGCGCCAGGCCGTCGAGAACGACGTCCACGTTGTCGGTGTCTCGACCCACGCCGCCGGCCATCGCACCCTGGTGCCGGCGATGATTCAGGCGCTGCGGCGCGAGGGCGGCGGCGACATCTTGGTGGTGTGCGGCGGCGTCGTGCCCCCGGCCGACCACGAAGCCCTGTTCGAGGCCGGCGTCGGCGCCATCTTCGGGCCCGGCACCCACATCGCCGCGGCGGTGGCGCAAGTACTCGCGCTCCTCCGCGCCCGCCGCAAGGCCGCGTGAACCGGCTAGCCCTTTAGCCTCGCCAGCACCTTCTCGCTCTCGAGCTCGCGCAGCGCGTCGCGGGCGACCCACCGCGCGGCCTTGGATTCGGTTTCGGCCAAGGATGCGGCGCACGCGATCGCGGCCGCATTAAGTGCACGGTTGCGCTTGCCGATCTGGCGCAGCGCCCAGTTCACCGCCTTCTTGACGAAGTTGCGCTCGTCCGACGCCGCCGTGGCAATCATCGGAAGATAGGCGAGGAACACCGGGTCCTCAGCCTTCTTGTCGTGCACCGCCAGCGTCGCCATCAGGGCGAAGCCGGCGCGCTTGACGAATGCCTCCTCGCGTTTGGACCACGCGACGGCTCGCGCGTGGGGGAACGGCGTCTTGCGAAAGAGGTTGATGCAGGCGCCGTCGCAGATGTCCCACGAATCGATGTCTTGGACCCAGGAATCCATCGCCGCCTCGCTCATGCGGCGCGGCTCGCCGATCATGGTCGCGAGCAGCCAAGCCTCGTGAAAACCCGAGCCCCACAATTCTTGCGCGAGTTGGTGATCGCGCCCGATTTCGCGCGCGAGTGGCCGCAGGATCGAGACCGGCACGCCGAACGCGCGTCCGGTGTCGATGCCGAAGCGGGCCATGCCGGCGCGGGCCTCCGCCGAGCCGAGCGCACGCAGCCGGTCGATGATATCCTTTGCCCTCACCGCAAGGTTCCGTTAACGGCCGGTGTGCTTCACTATGCGCCGAGGTGACGATGACCAACAACACCGGTAACCACTCCACACCCCCGACGGCAAAGGCGCGTGCCGAAGCCACGGGGCGTACAACGGAACGAGCTTCCGCCGACTTGGTACCCGGGCGTCAGGCGCTGATCGACCAGGCCCTGCGCTGTCGCGCCCAGTTCCTCGGCAAGCTCAATCACGGCGCACGCACCCACCTGCGCGAGCTTGCCCAGGCCATCGGCGAACCCGACGCGCTCGGGCTCGATTGACCCCAAGGCGCCGGCCGGCGCCAACCCGAACCCGACATTCCTAGGTGCCATGATAATCCCGAGCTCGGGATTATCACGGTTATCTGGAGCAGGACTTAATCCCGAGTGAAGTGCCTCAACAGGCCGATTTCTGCGGATTTTCGATGGATTTACTCGGGATTAATCCTGACCGTCATTTCCCGCCCAGAAGACTCATCAGACTGTCCTTCGCACCGGGGAAGGCTCCGGGCCGGATCGATGGCGGCGCGTTGGCCACAAGGATCTCCAGTTTCTCGGCCGGGCTGGCACGGAGGTAGCCTTCGGTGGTCTTGAGATCTGCGTGACCGAGCCAGAGTGAGACCTTTCGGATGTCCCCGGTGGCATGAAGGATCGTCATTGCGGTTGAGTGACGGATTACATGCGGGGTTATCGTCCAGATCGCCAGGGGTTTCGACTCTTCCCGTCCGCTCGAGGAACCGGATGAACTTCATGAGTCGGGATGAGGTGCGACGCTTGCGCCAAGGGTGCAGCCGGGCAGACGCCGGAACTCCGGAAAGACAGTCGCAATTGTGCTGCAGGAAGCGATCGATCGCTGTGCCGTCGACCGTTTCGAGGATGATGCCACTGAGCTCAAGCCAGGTCAGGAAGTGACGGGCGGGACCCGAATGGAGAGTGATATGGCGTTCGGCAATCCCCTCACGGCGGAGATTGTCGATAAACGCACGGACGATT
This sequence comes from Alphaproteobacteria bacterium, assembly GCA_965219135.1. Lineage (GTDB taxonomy): Bacteria > Pseudomonadota > Alphaproteobacteria > VGEJ01 > VGEJ01 > CAYUNL01. Next base: position 3,089,458 of record CBDCMV010000003.1, read on the forward strand.
GGGTCGAAGCCGGCCAGTGCCGTGGTCGCCACGAACTGGCGGCTGGCGGTTGGCCTCATCGATCTCGACCAGGTCCTCAAGCAGGCTGCGATCCGGATCAACCATGGCACGGCGCAGCTTGTGCAGCAGGAGCCAGGCACTCTTGTAACTGCCGAGCCCGAGCTGGGCCTGGAGTTGCAGGGCGGAGATACCGTTCGAGTGGCTGGTCACGATGTGAACGGCCATGAACCAGGTCTTCAGGGGCAAGTGGCTGCGGTGCATGATCGTGCCCGCGGTCACCGAAGTCTCCTTCCCGCAGGCCGCACATTCCCAGCTCGCCCGGCGACGCTTCAGTTCCCAGCCCCTGTCATGGCCGCAGGCGGGGCAGACGAAGCCGTCGGGCCAGCGCTTGGCTGCAAGATGCCGGGCGCAGGAGGCTTCATCGGGAAAGCGCGCCTCGAAGGCGGCGCGGGACATCGGGCGGTCGTATTTCCAGCGGCTGGGCATGACAGAGCATTAAGCGAACATTCCGCCGATGGCAACCGCAAACCCAACATGTCGTCAAACCGGGTTCAGAGGGATAAGCCTTTTTTGCGATTTGTGCGGTCTACGTCGGGGTCGAAACGGCCGCGGCAAACGGCGCCGGGGCAAGCGGACCGACGTCGAGTGCGGTCACCGCGGCGATCATCGCGGTCATGTCGCGTACGAGGCGCTCCATCCCGCTGTGCCGTCGCACCTGCCGCTCGTCCATGTAGAGCGCGCGATTGACCTCGATCTGGAGGGCATGGACGCCGTCTTGCGGCTGGCCGTAGTGCTCGGTGGTAAAGCCGCCCGCATAGGGTACGTTGCGCGCGACGCGGTAGCCGAGGCCCGCGAGCACACCCTCGATTTGATCGACCAGCGGCGTGGCGCAACTGGCGCCGAAGCGGTCGCCCAAAACAATGTCGGCGCGCTCGCTTCCGCGGTCGCGGTCGAGCGGCCCGGCCACCGAGGGCATCGAATGACAATCGATCAGCACGGCCAGTCCGAAACGCTGACGGGTCGCGCTGAGCAGCTGATTCAGGGCGTCGTGGAACGGCCGATAGTATGCCGCAATTCGCCCCTCGGCCTCGGCAAAGCGCAATTTGCGCGCGTAGATCTCGCCGCCCGTGGTCACCGCCCGGGCGATCGTGCCAAGCCCCCCCGAAACCCGCACCGACGTCGTGTTCGCAAAGGGCGGCAGCGGGTCTACGAACATGCGCGGATCGAGCTCGTAGGGCTCGCGGTTGGGGTCGACGAATGCGCGCGGGAACAGGGCCCGCAGGAGGGGCGCGCCGTATGCGGGCGCGGCGGCGAACAACTCGTCTACATAGGCGTCTTCCAACTGCCGCAGCACCGGGAGATCGAGGCGTGATTGGGCCAGGAATTCGGGGCTGTACTCGCTACCCGAATGGGGCGAAGCGAACACGAATGGCGTGCGATCGACGACCGGCTCGCTGATTTCGAGGGGTTCCGGGGTGGCGGCGGTTTCGAGCGCGGATGCGTTGACCATGTGCCTATGAGACGAAGTCTATTGCGCAAGGAGCGACCCGGCAAGCCAACTGCCGGCCCTATAAGTCCTCGAGCAGGGCCGGTTCGAGCGCCATGAGACGCGGCGCATCGGTCCACAAGAGCGCACAACGCACCGTGCGGTCGGGATAGATCGTGGTAAGGAGTGAGCGGTATGCTGCCATTTGCCGGCGATAGAGCGCCGGCAACCCGGACTCGTCGGCCGGCGGCTTGCGGTTGGTCTTGTAATCCACCACCAGCACTTCGTCTTCCGAGACCGCAAGCCGGTCGATATGACCCGACACAAGGCGATCGCCCACGCGCCCGCTGACATTCACTTCGGCGCGGGAGCCCGGGCCAAACAGCATCGCGAACGTCGGATCGTCGAGGACGCCCAGCGTCTGTTGCGCGATGTCGGCAGCCTCGGCGTCATCGAGCGCGAGCGCCGGTTGGGCGAGAAAGCGCCGTGCCGCCGCCGCGCGGTCCCCGGCCGCGAGATCGGGCAGAGTTTCGAGCAAGCGGTGGACGAGGAAGCCGCGTCGGGTGGCGGCCTGGTCGTCGGCGCTGAGCGGTGAGCGGACGGCAGCGGCTTCATCGTCGGGTCGCGAGGGCGCCAGCGGGGGCGCGGCCGGCGCCTCGGCCGCCACTTGGCGCTCGGCCCACGAGGGCAGCGGTAGATCCTCGGCGGCATAGCCCGGCGCCGATTGGGTCCGGTCGGGCGCCGCGCGCTGGGGCGAGTCGAGTCGCAGTCCCTCGCCCCCGCCGTCGAGGGTGACGCGGTCGGCGATGGGATCGAGCGCGTCGCGAACCAGGTCGTGCCAGCAGTCCTTGCCGCGCCCGTTCCGCGTCTCCCAACCGCAGACGTAGAGCCGATCCTCGGCCCGCGTGAGCGCGACGTACAGAAGGCGGCGGTATTCCTCGCGCTGGCGCGCCTGCGCGGCCTCGCGGGCGGCACGCGCGAGGGGATCCTCGCGTTCGCGTCGCGGTCGCCACAGGACGAGCCCATCGTCGGGCCACAGCAGCGGCTCGTCGTGGCTCGGCACCCGGCAGGTGTCGGGAAGGAAGACGATGGGCGCCTCGAGGCCCTTCGCGCCGTGCACGGTGAGAACGCGAATCTCGTCGCGGCCGTGATCGAGGTCGCGGCGCACCTCGGCGTTGCCGGCATAGAGCCAGTGAAGGAATCCCTGCAGCGAGGGCACATGATCGCGCTCGAATTCAAGCGCCCGGCCCAAGAGTTCGTCGATCGGCTCGTTGGCCTCGGGACCCAGCCGGCTGACCAGCTTGCGCCGCGCGCCGGCGCCCAGCACCTGGGCGTAGAATTCGAACGGCGGGACGAAATCGGCGCGCGCGAGCGCCGCCGCAAGAAAAGCGTGGGCCTCGCCCAGACGCGGCTCGTGCCGCGACTTACGGAGGGTGCGCCACAACGTTTCGGCACCCCGCCCGTAGGCCAGCGAGAACAGCTCTTCCTCGGTCAGGCCGACCAGCGGGCTTCGCAGCACCACCGCCAGCGTCAGGTCGTCCTCGGGCAACAAAACGAAGCGCCCGAGCGCGATCAAGTCCATGACCCCGATCTCGTCCGAGATGACGAGGCGGTCGATGCCCGCGGAATCGATATCCAACTGCTTCAGCGCCCGCACCATCTCATCGACGAAAGCGGAGCGGCGCTGCACCAGGATCATGATGTCGCCGGGCTGGATCGCGCGGCCGCGCGACGGCAACACCTCTTGGCGCGCGAACCAGCCGTCTATGCATCTCGCGATTCGCTCAGCCAGGCGGACGCTAGGACCGCGCGCGTCGGTACGGATGATCGGTGGCTCCCAGACGCCGGGATCGCTCGGTGGGTCTGGTTTCTCCGTCGGCCACAACTCAACCAGCCCCGCCTGGCCGACGCGGTTGGCCTCGTGATGAATCGGTGGGTCGTCGAAGCGCACGCCTTGGGAGACCGCGGGCGGCGCAAACACCCGGTCGACCGTTTCCAGGATCGGCGTCGTAGTGCGGAAGGACCGCACGAGCTCAGCCGCACGCCAGGGGTGTCCGGACGCGGCGACCCGGTTGGCAAAATACTCTCGCCAGCGCGCGAACGAGGTGGGATCGGCGCGCTGAAAGCCGTAGATGGACTGCTTGGCATCACCCACGGCGAAGATCGTCCGGTCCGCCTCGCGGGCGCCCTCGCCGGCGAAAAACTCCTCGGCCAGCGCGGCGATCACCTCCCATTGCTCGGGGTTGGTGTCCTGCGCCTCGTCGATGAGGATGTGATCGAGGCCTCCGTCGAGCTTGTAGAGGACCCAGGGCGCGACCCCCGGCCGCTGCAACAGGTCACGGGTGTGAAGGATGAGGTCATCGTAGTCGAGCATCGCCCGCCGCCGCTTGAGAATGGAGTAGACCTCGATGAGGGCGAGTCCCAAGGCTAACAGCGCCGCGGTGATGTCGAATCCGAAGGCCGCGTTGCGGCGCTCGCGGACAACGGACAGTCGTCGCGCCTCGGCGGCAAGCGTCTCGCCGGCGCCGGGGGCAAGCGCCAGCGCGTCACGATGAATAAGGGTCTTACGCTCGTTGCCGTTGCCCTGGGTGAAAAAGACGCCGAGATAGTCGTCGAAACCGGCAACCCGGGCGGCGGGGTCGGCGAGCCACTCAGCGATAACCTGGCCATGCTTGGCGTCGGTCTTGCCGCCCCGCCGCATCGCCGCTGCCGCCTCGCCAAGCGCCGCTCCGTCGAACGCGTGGTCAGCGCAGGCGGCGGCGATTATCGCGCCCTCGTCCTCATCAACCTCGAGACCAAGGGCGGCGCGGACCGCGGCAAGAACCCGATCGAGCGATCCATGATGGGCGATCAGGCGCCCGATCCTGCCGCGATCGGCCGCGATCTTGGCCATGACGTCGGAAAACTCGCGTTCGCTGACGTAGGCGACGATGCGCCCGAGCGCGGCGCCGAGGCTACTATCGCCACGCGAACGCCAGAGCACCCGGTCACGCGCGTCGTCTAGGAGCTCGGCCGCGGTGCGTTCGTCGGCGACGGCGAAGTGTGGGGCCAAGTTGGCCTCCAGCGGGAAACGCCCCAGCACCGATTCGCAAAAGGCGTGGATGGTTTGAATCCTGAGCCCGCTCGGCGCCTCCAAGACCTCAACGAACAGGCGGCGCGCCCGCTCGCGATGCTCGTCGCTGGCCGGGGCGCCGAGGAGCGCGTTGAGGTCTTCGCCAAGATGCGCCTCGGGAAGCCGCGCCCACTCGGCAAGCCGGCCGTGCACTCGGTTGGTCATTTCCGCCGCCGCCGCCTTGGTGAAGGTGAGGCACAAGAGCCGCCCCGGCGGATTCCCTTCCAACAAGAGACGTAGCACGCGATTGGTCAGCACCCTCGTCTTGCCGGTTCCTGCGGCAGCCGAAACCCATGCCGAGACGCGAGGATCGGCGGGCGCGCGTTGATCGGAGGCGATCACGTGTCCTCCTCCTCGGCGGCGGTGGTCCACTCCTTGAACCGGCAGAGGTGTTCGTAGTCGTTGAAGCGGGGTCGGAACTGTGGCCGCGGGACGGCGTAATAGGGCACCGCCCGGTCATCGAAAGCGGCAATCAGCCGCTCGAGCCCGGCGCGCGCCTCGGCCGCGGTGGCCCCGTCCTTCATCGCCACCGAGCGAATCTCGCCGGGCGGTGAGGCCCCGCTCAGCTTCCAGTAGCCGAGGTCGTGCACGGCTGCCGCGCCAACGCCGGGGAAGCCGCCGGCCTCGGCGATCACCGCCTCGATCGGAAGCTGCGGCGACAGGCCGACCCTTACGTCGCGCGCGATCGGCAAGACGCCGGTCTTGTAATCGACGATCGCGATTCCACCCGCCGCCCGCTCCTCGATGCGGTCGGCGTGCGCGGTGACGGTGAAGAGGCCTTCGGGGCCGGCGAGATCGAGGGTGCCGGCCGCCTCGGCGCGAACGCGCGCTAGCGCTCCCCGCCCGGCGATCTCGTTGGCGACGAACCAGCGCGCGATGCGCTCGAAGCGCGGCCACCAGAAGGCGCGGACCGTGGGGTTGTCGAGCGCGGCGTGGAAGGCCTCGCGACCGCATTGCAAAAGCCGCTCGAACGCGTCCTCGGGCGGCGCGACGGGGTTCTCGGTGACGAAACGCTCGAGCGCGCGGTGGATGAAGGTGCCGCGGTCACGCGCGGCCGGTTCTTCGCCGATCTCGTCGAGCGCTTTGAGGTTCAAGACGCGGCGCGCGTAAATGGCGTAGGGATCGCGCATCCAGGTCTCGATCTCGGTCGCCGAAAGCTTGCGCGGCCGCGCGGCGAGCGGCGGCGTAGCCGCCGGTGGTGCGCACGCCCGGATCGAATCCATCGGCGGGCGGTCCAGAAGCCATTGCCAGTGCCCGAAGCGCGCCGCATTCCCGTGTGCTTCGGCGAGTCCGGCGAGGCCGATCTCGGCTTTCAGGCGCACCAACCAGCGCGACGGTACGGCGGGCGTGCCATCGACCTTCTCGGCTCGGGTCAGCACCACGGCGGGGGCCGCGGCCGCCTGCGCGAAGTCGTGGGCGGCGAGCCCGATGCGGCGCTCGGGCTGCGGCAGCCCAAACGCGGCGCGCATCGGCCGGCTCATCCACGGGTCGACCGCGTTTTCAGCAGGCCAGGTGCCCTCGTTGAGCCCGCCCAGGATGACGAGGTCGGCTTGTTGCAGGCGACCCTCCAGCGGCCCCAGGATCTGGAGGCGGGGATGGCGCGAGTGCCGCCGCCGAACGACCCGGCCCCGCATCACGACGCGCAGCAGCGCGGGGTAGCTGGTCACGGCGAGCGGCGGGTAGCCCGCGGCCCCGGCGACAAGCTCGCCCATGAAGGCCGCCGCCTCGTCGCCGGCCTCTCCGGCCCAAAGGAACTGCGCGCCGGGGGTTTCGCCGTCGCCGGCAAGGGTCTCGACAAAGCCAAGATGGGCACGAACGAGGGCGCCGAGGTCGGTGGTGCGCCGCGCCGCCGCTTCGACCATCGGCGCCGCCGCCGTGGCGAGCGCGTCCAGCCAATCGACAAGCGGCCGGTTGGCGCGATCCTTAGCGGCCCGGTCGAGCGTGCGTTTGAGGCCGGCGAAGCCTGCGCCGGGGCGCGGACCGCGGAGGATGACGCGCTCGAAGCGGCGCACCAGGCGGCGGAACACGGCGCGATCCATGCCACCTGCGACCAGGGGATGTTTGAGCGCGGCCAGGAACGAAACCGGCGAAATCTCCTCGGCGATCATCGTGGCGGTGAGTCCGAGCAGGGTCCCCGGGGGAGTCGACGCGAGCGGGATGCCGGCCGAATCGTCGATCTCCAGCCCCCAGCGCCCAAGTTCGGCCGCGACCCGGCGGGCGAGCGCGCGGTCGGCGGTGATGAGTGCCGCCGTTTGACCGCGCGTTTCGAGCGTCTCGCGCAGCACCAGTGCGATGAATCCCGCCTCGGCGTGCGAATCCCGGGCTTCGAACCAACCGAGCCCATCGAGCGGCGCTGCCGGAGCGTCGTGTGCGGGGGGTGCAGCCGTCGCCGCTGCCGGACGCATGGCGGCGGCGAGCAGCGCCGTCCGTGGCGACTCCGACGCGCCGGGCCAAGGCACGACCTCGCCGCGCGACACCCCGATTCGCGCCAACAGCTCTTTCATGCCGTACTGTGGATGGGCGGGACCGAGCGCCTCCCAGCCCGCCTCGTCCATCGCCGTGTCGAGACCGGGAAGCACCAGAGCCCCCTGGGGTAGGCGGCAGACCACGTCCAAGAGTTCGGCGGTGGCCGGAATGCTGCCGGTCGATCCGGCGGCGATGACCGGGTCGGCGAGCGGGCTCGCGCGCCAACGGCGGGCCAGTGCCTCGATCAGCCGGTTGCGCCGCGCCGCCGCGTCGATGCGCCCCTCGGCAGCGAGAATGCGCGGCCAGTGTTCGGTGACGATCTTCAGGAAATCGAGGGTGCCCTGCCAGTGTGTGGCGAAGCGCTCGGGGACGAGGTCGGCGAGCCCGTCGAAGGAGACTCGCTCAGTCTCGACCTGGTCGAGGAGGCGGCCAAGCTCGGCGGCAAGGTGTGCCGCCTGAGCTTCGTCCATCGATGGTGTACCGCCACCGCCGCGGTGCCGCGAATCGTAGGTCAGGATGAGCCGGCTCAACAGCAGTTGGCGGCGGACCGGCGGCATCGCCGGCGGAAGTTCGAGGCTTTCGGCGGGCGCCTCCCCCTCGGTCCCGGCCAGGGCCACGTCGGACTCGTCGATGTCGCCGATCGGACGCAGCGCCGGCAACAGCGTCGGCGCCCCGTCGTCCCGACGCACGAAGGCTTCCGCAAGCGCCCGGCAGGCGCGGCGGTTGGGCAACAGCACCGTCGCCGCGCTCAACTCCAGCGGGGTGGCGCCGTGCCGGCGAGCGATTTCGGCGGCCAGAGAGTCGAGGAACGCCGCGCCGGACGGCACGGTGAACACGGTGGGTAGTAGGCCTGCCACGGGAGCGCTTAGGGGCGCGCGAGTGCCCATTCCGCGACAGCGACATCTTGGGGTCGGCCGACGTGGGCCCATGCGCCTTCGTGGCGAAGTCCCCACAGCCGCCCACGCGACTCGGCGGAATCGTAGAGGGCGTTCAGCGAGAAAGGGCCGCTCGGGTGGTTGGCAAACAAACGCGGGTGCAGGATTTGCACACCGGCGAAGATGAACGGCGCAACCTCGCCGATTGCCCGGCGGCGTAGCGCGCCGAGGGGATCCATGAAGTAGTCGCCCATCCCCTGGTAGCCAAGCGCCGCGTTCGCAGGCTGAGCGAGCAAGAGCGCGTCCATGCGCCGCTCGTCCCAGCAGCGCCCGATGCGGGCGAGCGTGCCGGTCGGCCCGTCGCCCCACAGCACGTCACAGTTCGCGACGAAGAACGGGCGGTCGCCCAGTTTCGCGAGGGCATGGGCGACCCCGCCGCCGGTATCGAGGAGCTCGCCGCGCTCATCGGAGAACCCCATTACGGGCTTCGATCGGCATGCGAGGTGGCGGCGCAAGAGTTCGGCACAATGATGGAGGTTGACCGTCACGCTTTCCACGCCGGCCTCGTCCAGCCGGTCGAGAACGCGATCGATGAGCGCCCGCCCGGCGACGGTCACCAGTGCCTTGGGCCGGTCCTCGGTCAAAGGCAACATGCGACGACCTCGTCCTGCCGCGAGAACCATCGCCGCGGTCGGGAGACCAGCCGTCATGAGGCGCGGACCGTGGCGGCTGCCGGTCGGGAGGCGCGCCGGCGCGCCGGCGCCGGCACCTGGCGATCGAACCACGTGCGCAGCGCCGCGAGATTGGGGTGCTCGAGATCGCGTTCGAGCAACCGCCAGACGTGCGGGATCAGGCCAAGATACGCGGCCTTGCCGTCGCGCACGCAAAGCCGGGTGAAAATGCCGATGATCTTGGTATTACGCTGGGCCCCGAGGGTCGCGTAGGCGGCCCGAAATGCCGGCGGATCGAGGGCGGCGGCCTCGAGGTAGCGGGCGATCATGGCGTCCACCACCGCGGGCGCCACCGTGCGTCGGGCATCCTCCAGCAGCGAGACGAGATCATAGGCGGCCGGCCCGATCACCGCATCCTGGAAGTCCAGAAGGCCGACCCGTCGCAGCCCACGCCGCCGCGGCAGCCACATAAGGTTGTCGGCGTGGTAGTCGCGGAGCACCATAACGTCGTCGCCTTCGCACGCCGGCGCCAACGCTTGTTGCCATAGTGCCGCGAATTCGGCCGCAGCCGAGGCCGGCGTCGGCGTGCCTTGGAGCGCCGGGAGGTACCACTCGGGGAACAGATTTGCCTCGTCAAGCAAGAGGCGGCCGTCGTAGCGCGGCAGGCCGTGCGGCGGCGGGCGGCGATGTAGGTTGGCAAGAAGATCGACGGCGGCGGCGTAGAGCCGCGGCTCGTCGCCGCCAGCCGCCAAAACGCGGGAATAGAGGTCGTCGCCGAGGTCTTCCAAGAGTACCAGGCCGGCCTCGGCATCGGCGGCCCGCACCGTGGGCGCGCTGTAGCCGAACGAGGCGAGGATTCGGGCGACGACGGTGAAGGGGCGCACGTCTTCGTTTGGCGGCGGGGCGTCCATAACGATCGCCCGGCGTGTGCCATCGGCGAGGCGCGCGTAGCGTCGGAACGAGGCGTCGCCGGTTAGCCAGGCGCGTCGCGCCCGCGCCCAGCCGTGCGCGGCAAGAAAGGCGTCGATCTGGGCCGCGCGCGCGTTCATCTCAGGCGGCCCGACCGCGGCTCACGCCGCGACGTCGCCCACCCGCGCCGCCCATGACCCTCGGCCACTCACGCGGACGCAACGTCGCTCGTCTGCGAGGACGCCGTGAAAGGTGATGTCGAGGCGGTCTTGCGGTAACAGATCGCCCAGCCGTTCAGGCCATTCGACGAGACTGATGCCTTCGGCAAAGGCGTCTTCGATGCCGAGTTCGAGCGCCTCGTCGGGGCGGTCGATGCGGTAGAGATCGAAGTGCCATACGGTGCCCTCGGTGAGTGGGTAGGGCTGGACCAGGCTGAACGTGGGGCTCGGCACCTCGAGCTCGCGTCCGGCGCGGGCGAAGATGAAGTACCGCGCGAACATCGTCTTGCCGGCACCCAACGGGCCGGCGAGCCCGACCACGTCGCCAACCCGGGCGCGTGCGGCGAAGTGCGCCGCCAGCGCCCGGGTGGCCGCCAAATCGTGCAGTTCGACATCGTTCGACACGGAGCCCGGATGCTCAGGCGGCATGGGCGGTTGTAGCGCGCCGCCGGATCGCCGTGCAACCGCGATCACGCAACCCCAGGCCAGCCCGTGCGCCGCCGATCCGGTCTCGTGACAGGCGGGGCTAGGCGCTTGCGGCGAGCCGCGGCGCGCGGTCGCGCGCCGCCACATCGGAAGTCAGGGGGCTTGGGATTCTGCACGTCACGCGGGTTCGCCAGCCGGGCCCCGAATCGACATCGATGCGTCCGCCGTGGAGCTCGACGATGCTCTTGGCGAGGGCAAGTCGAACCCCGGTGCCCCGCCCGCGTAGACGTGTGTCGCCGCCGTCGGGAAGATGCATGAGTTCTTCCAGCGGCTCGATAAGGTTGGTGAACAAGCGCTGGCGGCCTTGCTTGAAGGCGCGGAAGTGCAACCCTACAGTGCCGCCATTTATCGGCTGTTTACCTTAAGAAAGCGTTATCCCGACTTGCGCTCGCGCGTACCGCCCCGGGCCAACGCCCGCGAGCCGATGTCGATATTCTTGCGTCCTACCTCCTGGGCGGCGGCTGCCGCGCCCTGCAGCTCGACGCTATCGCGCCAGCGCGCGAACTCGACCAGCATGGGGAGATTGACCCCAGCCACGACCTCGACGTTGCCGTCCTTCATGATCGAGAGCGCGAGGTTCGATGGCGTGCTGCCGAACATGTCGGTAGCGACGATGACGCCCTTGCCGGAATCGAGCTCCTCGACGGCCGCGAGAATCTCGGCGCGACGTTGCTCGATGTCGTCGTCGGCCCCGATGCCGATTGCACGGACGGCGTCCTGGGGGCCGACCACGTGCTCGGCGGCAGCCACGAACTCTTCGGCCAAACGGCCGTGCGTAACAATGACAAGCCCGATCACTTGCCCAGTGTCCTCCCGTTATTTTGGCCAAGCCTACGTGATTTTGGCGCCGATGTCGCGGTGGCGGGCGGTGACCACCCGTCCCGCCTCAACCAGCGCCTCCGCCAGGCGCTCGGCAACGAATACCGAGCGGTGGCGGCCGCCGGTGCAGCCGACCGCTATCGTGAGGTAGGTTTTTCCCTCTCGCTCGTAGCGCGGCAGGAGCTCGAGGACCATGCGGCGGAGCGAATCGAAGAAGCCCGCAAACGCCGGGTCGCCGACGATGAAGGCGCCCACGGCTCGATCGTGCCCGTCGAGCGGGCGCAGCGTCCGCTCGTAATGGGGGTTCGCGAGGAAGCGCACGTCAAAGACGAGATCGGCCTCGCGTGGCAGGCCGCGGCGGTAGGCGAACGAAACCAGCGACAGCGAAAGCGCGGGGCCGCCTTCAAGCCGAAAATGCCCGGCCAGAAGACGGCGCAGCTCGCCGGGCGACAGCAAGGTCGTGTCGATCGCCGTATCGGCGTGATCGCGCAGACGCGCGATCAGCTCGCGTTCGAGCCGGATTCCGTCCATCAGCGGTCGATCCTCGGCCAGCGGGTGGCGACGCCGCGTCTCGGTGTAGCGATGGGCCAGAACCTCGTCGTCGCAGTTAAGGTACAGGAGCCGGACGTCGAGATCCTCGCGCGCCAACAGCGATCTCAGCTGAGCGAGGAATCCCTCGGCGGTGAAGTCGCGGGTTCGGATATCGACGTCGGCGGCGAGCGCGTCGTGGCGCGGCGCGGCGCTCGTATTCGGGTCCCCGTGCAGCAAGTTCGCGAGCAACGGCAGCGGGATATTATCGACCGCCTCGTAGCCTAAATCTTCTAGCATTTTCAATGACGTAGACTTTCCAGCACCGGACATTCCAGTGACCAGCACGACACGGGTGCGGGGCGGATCAGTCGACTTGTCGGCGTTCTGGGGCATGGCCTCCAACCGGGGCTCAGCCAGGGAGCCAGATCACGAACCGCGCGCCCAGCACCCGCTCATCGGCGCCGCGACGGTTCTCGACAGTTATGGCGCCGCCGTGGGCGTCGGCGATGCGCCGCGCAATGCTCAGGCCCAGTCCGGAATGGGTGCCCGCGCCTTCTTCGCGAGGACGCTCGGTGTAGAAGCGCTCGAAGATTGAATCCAACGCACTTTCGGGTATTCCCGGACCATCGTCCTCGACCGCGATGCAGACCGAATCGCCATCACGGTATCCACGCAGCCGCACCCGTTCGCCGGCGGGGCTGAACGAGATCGCGTTGCTGACCAGGTTGTCCACCACCTGGGCCAAGCGCTCCTCGATCCCGCTCACGACGAGACCGTCCTCGGCGATTTCGGTTTCGAGGCGAACGCCCCCGGATTTGCCCGCGGCATCGTGGACCACGACCAGGGCCGAGAGCAGCGCACCAATATCGACCGGCGCGAATTCGGTCCGCGACAGCTCGGCATCGAGTCGCGAGGCACGCGAAATCTCGCTGATCAACCGGTCGAGCCGCGCCACGTCATCCTTGACGACCGCGGTCAGCTGGCTGCGCCGCGCGTCATCACCGACCTTCTCGAGGGTTTCGACGGCACTCCGGAGCGAGCTCAGCGGGTTACGAATCTCGTGCACGACATCGGCGGCGAACGCCTCGATGGCGTCGAGCCGTTCGTAGAGCGCCGCGGTCATATCGCGAAGCGCATGGCTGAGGTGACCGATTTCGTCACGGCGGCGGGTGAAGTCGGGGATGGCGACGCGCCGGCCATGACCCTGGCGCACCATCTCGGCGGCCGCGGCGAGACGTCGCACCGGGCGCGCGATGGTGCCTGCCAGATAGATCGAAAGCAACACCGTGATCGCGAGCACCACCGCGAACACCTGAAGAATAGCCAGCCTGACGCTGCGCACACTGGCCTCGATATCGGCGGTCTCGCTCACCAGCATCAGGGCGCCGACGACCTGCTTGTAGCCTTGCACCGGAAGCGCCACGCTCAAGATGACCGCCCCATCCTGGTTCACGCGCAAGGCGCGTCCGGTCTCGCCGTTCAACGCGGCCAGGGTCTCGGCGTAGTCCGCTGCCACCGGCTCGGAGTGTTCGCGCCATACCGGCAGGCGCGGACGCTGCGGCAGCCGGCCGACCACCCAGTCGTATAATTCGTTGGTGATGCGGACCGGCAGACTGAGCGCCTCGGGCGGCGGCAGCGGCTCTACCTGGACCGCGCGCCCCGCTTCCATGAGCAGTCGGCTGTCCGCCTCGAGCGTACCTCCGGGCGCGGTGAACAGCAGCGCCCGGGTGCCCGTCGGTTCGGTAAGCCGGCGAACGATCTGGCGAGAGCGCTCGCGGTCGGTTTCGATCTCGCCGCCGAGGCGTGCCCCGGAACGGTCCGCCGACAGCGCGATCTCGCCCAAGGCGCCTGCAATGATGGCGCCCTCGGTCGTGAGCGACTTGGTCTTGGCCTCGATAAGCCCGTCGCGGTACTGGCCAAGGTAGAGAAGCCCGGCCACCAAAATGCCGAGGGCAAGCACGTTGAGGGCCAGGATTCGCGCCGTAAGCGGGATGACCGTGCGGCGCGAGCGCTGGGCCGCGCCCGTTGGTGCGGATTCGCGCGCGGCAGCCACCGTCGGGCCTAACCCTCGCGGTAACGGTAGCCGATTCCGTACAACGTCTCGATGCTGGAGAATTCGGGATCGACCGCCCGGAACTTGCGCCGAAGCCGTTTGATGTGGCTGTCGATGGTACGGTCATCGACGTAGAACTGCTCGTCGTAGGCGGCGTCCATCAGATGATCGCGGGTCTTGACGTGCCCCGGGCGCTGCGCCAGCGCCTTGACGATAAGAAATTCCGTCACCGTCAGGACCACGGGTTTGTCCTTCCACGTGCAGACGTGCCGCGTCGGATCAAGCGTCAGGTCGCCACGCGTGATCCTGGCACCGCCGTCGTCGCGGTCGTGACGCTCGGCGCGGCGCAACACGGCGCGGATTCGCTCGATCAGCAGGCGCTGCGAGAACGGCTTGGTGATGTAGTCGTCAGCCCCCATCTTGAGGCCCAGAACCTCGTCGATCTCGTCGTCCTTGGAGGTGAGGAAAATGGTCGGGCAATCACTCGATCGCCGCAGTTGGCGCAGGAGTTCCATACCGTCCATGCGCGGCATCTTTATGTCGAGGAGCACCAGGTCGGCGGGCTGTTTTGAGAGCGCGTGCAATGCCGCCACCGGGTCGGCGTAGGAGCGGACCCCGTAGCCCTCCGCCTCAAGCGCGATCGATACCGAGGTCAAGATATTTTGATCGTCGTCGACGAGGGCGATCGTGGCTTGCATGTCGCTTGGCTTCGGTTGCTCTTTGGCTGAGGCGAGCGGCGCCATTGTGGCATATCCTTGGCGATCTTGGCCAAGGTGGACGGGTGAGCGGCGATGGACGAGCATGATGTGATGAGCGACAGCCCCGAGGAAAAGGCGGCGTTGGTGCGCGGCCTGATACGCGGTCGCGAGACCGCGGTGCTGGCCACCGCGGTCGGCGATTCTGGCTGGCCCTATGCCTCGCTCGTGCTGACCGCGTGCGATCGCGACGCGGCGCCGCTGGTGTTGATCTCGACCCTCGCCGAGCACACCCAGAATATCGCCGCGGACGACTGCGTCTCGCTTTTGTTCGACGGCACCGAGGGACTCGAGCACCGGCTCACCGGGACCCGCGCAAGCGTCCAGGGACGGGCGATACCGACCCAGGACCGCGGCTGCCGCGACCGCTTTCTGCGCCGCCACCCCGAGGCCGTCGAGTACGTCGATTTTGCCGACTTCGGGTTTTTCCGGGTCGCGGTGGAGCGCGCCCATCTGGTCGCCGGCTTCGGTCGCGTCTACTGGATCGAGGCGGCGGAAGTGGCGCTTGGGATGCCGCAGACCGCGGCGCTGGCCGAGGCAGAGGACGCGATCGTCAAGCACATGAACCAAGACCACGCTGAGGCGGTGGCGCTTTACGCGACCCGGCTCCTGGGCCAAGAAGAGGGAGCTTGGATTATGACCGGGTGCGACGTCGAGGGCTTCGACAT
Source organism: Alphaproteobacteria bacterium (assembly GCA_965219135.1). Taxonomy (GTDB): domain Bacteria; phylum Pseudomonadota; class Alphaproteobacteria; order VGEJ01; family VGEJ01; genus CAYUNL01. Next base: position 3,104,507 of record CBDCMV010000003.1, read on the forward strand.
GCGCTGCGAGTACCGTCGCGCGCGATTCGACTTCGACGGCCCGGTGGCCGACGCGGAAGCGGCGCGCCGCGCGCTGGTCGCGCTAGCCCAGCGCGCCCGAGAGCAAGAGGTCTGAGCGGGGGGATCGAAACGCGCTAGCGACCACCGGCGAGGAGGTGCGTACCATGCTCGCGAACGCCGCCGCCGGCCAGTTCCAGCGCGGCATGGTCAATTCCGACATTCTCAAGAACATGGGTGCTACGGCGCCGGCGTTCGGCATGATCGGTACCCTGGTCGGCCTGATCGTCATGTTGGGGAGCCTGGGCGGCGAGGGCGGCGCCGAGGCGCTGGGTTTGGGGCTCGCGGTGGCGTTGAACACAACCCTTTACGGGGTCTTGGTTTCGCGCATCGTCTTCATTCCGGCGTCCTCAAAGACGGCGCAGCGCGAAGGCATCCTACGGTTTCGCAACTTCCTGATCACCGAGGGCTTCGTGTTGCTGGCCGAAAGCAAGAGCCCGCGCTTCATCCAGGACAAGATGAACTCCTACCTCGACCCCAAGATTCACTACTCGATCGAGAAATCGGGCGGTGGCGGGGGAGGTAAGTCCAAGAAGGCCGCATGAGCGCGCTCGACGATCCGCCAAAAGAAGAAGGGGGCGAGGATTGGCTGGTCACCTACGCCGACGCCATCACGCTCCTGATGGCGTTCTTCGTCCTTTTGTACACCGTGTCCGAGCCCAACCAGCACAAGTTCGAATCAAAAATGGGCGGGGTGTTCGAGCAGTTCTCGGGCGAGAAAAAGGCGATGCCGCTAGACGATATACGCGCCCAGGTGAGCACGTTGATTTCGGAAACCGGCGAGGCGACCGAGGCGAAAACCACCGACCGCGGCATCAGCTTCGAGTTCAAGAGCGCCAAGATGTTCGCGCCCGGCTCGGCCAAGATACTCGAAAGCGGCGTGGCGCTTCTCGACCGGGTCGCCCAAATGGTGACGTTCATGGGCTACGACGATTATCGGGTCGAGGTCCAGGGCCACACCGACGACATCCCCATCAACACCGCCCAGTTCCCCTCGAACTGGGAACTTTCGGCGGGGCGCGCGGCGGCGGTGGTGCGTTTCCTGGTGAGCCGCGGCGTCGAGGCCGAGCGCCTGGTCGCGGTCGGTTACGGCGACACCCGGCCCAAGGTGCCGAACCGCGACGAAACCGGCCAGTCGATCCCCGAGAACCAAGCCCAAAACCGCCGCGTCGAAATCGAAATCGAACGCTAGTGGGCCTCGTCCCAGTTGGGGCCGGTGCCGGTATCGACGATCAGCGGCACCGTGAGGTGCGCGGCGCCCTCCATGACGCGCTTGACCAGCGCCGCGGTTTCGTCAACCTGTCGGCTGGCCACCTCGAACACCAGCTCGTCGTGAACCTGTAGGAGCATCGTCGCGTCCTGCCCCGCGGCGCCAAGCGCGGCGGGAATGCGGATCATGGCGCGTTTGATGATGTCGGCGGCCGAGCCTTGTAGCGGGGCGTTGATCGCCGCGCGCTCGGAGAAGGCGCGGTGGGCCGGGTTCTTGTCCTTGATGCCCGGCAAATGGCAGCGGCGCCCGAAGATCGTCTCGACATAGCCGTGGCTGCGGCAGTATTCCTTGGTCCGCTCCATGTAGTCGCGAATCTCGGGATAGCGCTCGAAGTAAGCCTCGATGTAGGCCTGTGCCTCGCCGCGCGGGATGCCCAGCTGACGAGCCAGGCCGAAGGGGCTGATGCCGTAGATAATGCCGAAGTTGATGGCCTTGGCGCGGCGGCGGACGTCGGGCTCCATGCCCGCCACCGGCACGCCGAAAACCTGTGACGCGGTCAGCGCGTGAATGTCGGCGCCCTCGGCGAAGGCCTCGCGCAGGCTAGGGATATCGGCGATGTGGGCCAACAGGCGCAGCTCGATCTGGGAATAGTCTGCCGACAGCAAGACCTTGCCCTTGTCGGCGATGAAAGCGCGGCGAATCTTGCGCCCTTCCTCGGTGCGGATCGGAATGTTCATGAGGTTGGGATCGACCGAGGCAAGCCTTCCGGTGGCCGCGCCGGCCATCGCGTACGAGGTGTGCACCCGCCCGCTCGCGGGCTCGATCTCGGCTTGCAGCGTGTCGGTGTAGGTGTTCTTGAGCTTGGTGAGCTGACGCCAGTCGAGCACCCGCGCGGCGAGCGGTTGCCCCTCGGCGGCCAAGCCCTCCAGCACGTCCGCGCCGGTGCCGTAGGCGCCGGTTTTGCCCTTGCGGCCGCCGGCCAAGCCCATCTCGTCGAACAGGACCTCGCCGAGCTGCTTGGGCGATCCGACGTTGAAGGGATGGCCGGCAAGGTCGTGAATCTCGGCCTCGAAGTCGGCCATCCGGCGGCCAAAGTCCTCCGACAGCGCGGCCAGGATCAGGGGGTCGACGCGAACTCCGGCCGCTTCCATCGCGGCCAGCACCGGTGCCAGCGGGCGCTCCAGCGTCTCGTAAACGCTGACCAGGCGTTCCGCCAGCAGGCGCGGCTTGAGGTGGGCGTGCAGGCGAAGGGCGTGCTCGGCGTCCTCGGCGGCGTAAGCCATCGCCTCGTCCACGGCGACCTCGGCAAAGCTCACGCGCGCCTTGCCGGTGCCGACGACGGCCTTATAGGTCTTCGGCGTGAGTCCGAGGTGGCGCTCGGCGAGCCCTTCGTCATGGCCATGCAGCCCCGCGTCGAGGACGAAAGAAAGCACCATCACGTTGTCGAGCGGCCCCAGCGCGATGCCGTAACGGGCCAACAGGCGCACCGCGTACTTGACGTTGTGGCCCACCTTGAGGACCGCGGGGTCCTCCAATAGCGGCTTGAGGAGGGCGAGAGCGGCCTCGAGTGTGATTTGCGACGGCGCCCTGGCGGCCTTACCCGAGCCACCGTCGCCGAGGTCGAGGCGCGCATCGCCGCCATCGGCCACCACGTGCCCGAGCGGCAGATAGCACGATGCCGTGCCCGCCGAGAGCCCGATCCCCACCAGCGCCGCGCGCTGCGGATCGGCGAGGCTTCCCTGAACGCTGAGCGCGATGACACCGGCTTCGCCGGCCCGTGCGATCCAGGCGCCAAGCGCCTCGGTGGTGCGCAGCGTCGAGTACTCGGTGGGTTCGGTCGCCGGTGCGGCATCGGCGGCGGCCGGTGCCGCGCCTTGGTCGCCGCGCTTGCGCAGCCGATCGGCCAGCGCCTTGAACTCCATCGCATCGAGAAAGGCGAACAGGGTCTCAGGCTCGGCGGCGCGCACTTCGAGATCGTCGAGGTCGTGGCTGAGCGGCACGTCGTCGCGCAGGCGGACGAGCTTGTGACTGAGCCGCGCCGCCTCGGCGTTGCTCTTCAGCGTCTCGCGCCGCTTGGGCTGTTTGATCTCGTCGGCCCGCGCCAAGAGCGTTTCGAGATCGCCGTAGGTGTTGATCAACTGTGCCGCGGTCTTGACGCCGATCCCGGGGACGCCGGGAACGTTGTCCGTGGAATCGCCGGCGAGCGCCTGCACCTCGATCACCTTGTCGGGGCCAACGCCGAATTTCTCGCCTACCTCGGCGACGCCGATCGGACGCGAGCGGATGGGATCGAGCATGGTGACGCCCTCGCCCACGAGCTGCATCATGTCCTTGTCCGAGGACACGATGACCACCTCCCGCCCGGCTTCGTGGGCGATGCGCGCGTAGGTCGCGATGATGTCGTCGGCCTCGAAGCCTTCGATCTCGACACAGGCGACGTTGAAGGCGCGCGTGGCCTCGCGGATGAGGCCGAACTGCGGCACTAGGTCCTCGGGCGGGGGCGGGCGGTTGGCCTTGTAATCGGCGTAGAGGTCATTCCGGAAGCTGGTGCGGCCCTTGTCGAAGATGACCGCGAGATGCCCCGCCTCGCCGCCGGTGACGACCTCGTCCATCAGCTTGACCAGCATGTTGCAAAAGCCGGCGACCGCGCCGGTCGGGGTGCCGTCGCGGCGGCTCAGCGGCGGCAGCGCGTGATAGGCGCGGAAGATATAGCCCGAACCGTCGATCAGGTAGACGCGGCCCGTCCGGGGTGAATCGGCGGCGGCGTCCGAAGACGTGCGCGGGGGTGCCACGAGCCGAGCGCCCGGTCCGGGCTCAGCCCTCGACCGTCGGTTCCGTCTCCGCCGCCTCGGCCAGGACGTAGCGGCGCCCGCAGTAAGGACAGTCGATGGCGGCCTCGGCGCCGAGGTTGAGGAATACCCGGGGATGGCCAAGCGCGCCGCCGCCGCCGTTGCAGGCTAGCGTGGTGGTGGCGACGGTGATGGTCTCGGGCGCTTCCATGAGAGCGGTTCCGGATTTGGGCGTGGCCGGGTGCGTTGACCGGCGCGATCGGTGGATGATACCCCTTGGCGCGCCGCAATCAACACGCGTACGCGCATCCCGGACAATCTCCCATGCCCGCATCGCCACATGCCGAGCGCGAGCCCGCCTATGCGGTAGAATCGCGGGGCCTGAGCAAGACCTACCCCGGCGGCAAAGGCGGGACGGCCGTGCGGGCGCTCGACTCGGTCGACCTTACGATCCCGCGCGGCGCCTTTTTCGGGTTGCTGGGCCCGAACGGCGCCGGCAAATCCACGTTCATCAACATCCTGGCCGGGCTAGTGATCAAGTCCTCGGGACAGGTCAGCGTGTGCGGCCACGACATCGACCGCGCGACGCGGCTGGCGCGGGCCTCGATCGGAGTCGTGCCGCAAGAGCTTTCGATCGATCCCTTCTTCACCGCGCGCGAGGCGCTCGACCTGCAGGCCGGGCTCTACGGCGTGCCCAAGGTCGAGCGCCGGACCGACGAGATTCTGCGCGCGGTCGGGCTCCACGACATGGGCGATGCGTACGCACGCAAGCTTTCGGGCGGCATGCGCCGACGGCTTTTGGTGGCCAAGGCGATGGTGCATGCGCCCCCGGTTCTGGTCCTCGACGAGCCCACCGCCGGTGTCGACATCGACCTCCGCCGCCAGCTGTGGGCCCACGTTCGGGCGCTGAACGCCGCGGGCACGACGATCGTCCTGACCACCCACTACCTCGAGGAGGCGGAGAAGCTTTGCGACACGGTGGCCATTATCCACCGCGGCCGCGTGGTGGCCTGCGATTCGACCGCCGCGCTGATCGAGCGGGTGGACCGAAAAGAACTCACCATCTCAATCGCCGAGGAGCCGGCGGCGGTGCCGCCCGCGCTGGCCGCCTTGGAGGTCGAACTCCGGCCCTACCGCCAGATCGCGATCCGCTACCGGCCGAGCGTGACCCAGATCGCCGAGGTCTTGGCCGCGGTGCGCGACGCCGGCCTCACCATCCTCGACCTCACCACCGAGGAATCCGACCTCGAGGACATCTTCCTCGCCCTCACCCGTGACCCCGACCCGGCCGGCCACGGTGCGCCCTAGCGGCTCAATTGCGCGGCCCGGCGGGCTTGGTCTAAGGTGGGCGCAGCGCCCGTAGCTCAGTGGATTAGAGCGCTGGCCTCCGAAGCCAGAGGTCGCAGGTTCGAATCCTGCCGGGCGCGCCAACTCTCTCGCCAGAGTCGGAGCCAATGTTTGGCAGGAAGAAACGGGTTGCCGACCCATTCTACATGGACATCCAGGAGGAACAGGTGTCGCTGTATCAGGGGCATTTGGACCGCTTGGTCGGCATGATCGACATCGAGAACATCAGGCGATGGGCGATGTCGACGGAGTACGACCGCGAAGCGCTGGAACGAGACGACCGCTTGCTGGAGAAGGTCTGCTGCAAGGAAGCCGCCTCGCACGGTCTCTCGCCCGTCTACCTGCAGATCATGATCAACCAGTACCTCTTCGCCGACCCCGACGTGCGGGAGCCTCACCTTGAGACATGGGTCGAGACGGTGGTCTACAGCCGAGACAAGGCGGACTTCTTCCCGCGTGCGACGAAGGTCCGAAAAATGCTCGAGGCCCTGAGCTGAGACAGGCGACGGTGCAACGCCCAGGGATGTGAGCTATGACGCTCACAGGAGGTGCGTCGAATGAGCCGGCGGCTTCTGTTTGGCCGCCCGGTGGCGGTGAACGCCGACCAGACGCCAAGGTACTCGGACATGCGGCTGGCGGAGCCGAGCCAACCCCTGGTCCTGGACCAGACCGTCGAGTGTGGTGAGGACGATCGATTCCCGGCGGGCTGGCGGGGCGACCGCGCCGAGATGGCCGAGCCCGAAGCCGAGGCCGCCACGGGTCTTGAGCGGTACCGAAAGCTCGCCCACCCCTTCCGCATCCGACAGCCCGGCGGCGATCACGGTGACGCGGGTGAGCCGTCGCCAGCGCACCACCCGCTCGAGGATCGAGCGCGCATAGCTCCCTGGCTCGAAGGCGTAGATCCGGCCCTCCGGCGCCAGCGAGGCGAAGAGCTTGCGGAACTGGCCGGCGTGCGCCCCGGCATCGACGATGACCGCGTCGCGGGGGATGTAGCGTCGTAGGGACGGCGCGAGCGCGCGGTGGCGCCGGCGAACCAGCCCCTTATAGAGGTGCGCGGCGTAGCTTGCCCGCTGACGGGGGCTGAGCGCATGGCGCCACACGGCGAGGCGAGGATCCTTCGTAGGACCGGCTAGCTTGGAGCGCGGGCCTCCGCGGCCGGAGGTGCGGGTTCGACTCCCGCGGGGCACGCCATGGAGGCGCGCTCAGGCCGAGCTCGGACCCACCGCGGTGGGATGCTTGGGCTGATAGAGGGCAAGGGCGCCGCCACCGGGCAGCTGGATTCGCGTAATCGACCCCCAGGGCGCTTCCTCGACCGTGGCGAGTTCGATGCCCTTTTCCCGGAGCGCGGCCATTTCGGCGCTGAGGTCGTCGCACATGAGATAGAGTTCGTGCGCGCCGTTCTCGTCGGCGGGGTGAAACGCCGCCTCACCCGGCGGCAAGGCAAAGATCAACCAGCCCCCGCCGGCATCCACGGAATCAAAGCCGAGGACGTCGCGAAAGAACGCCCGGTCGGCCTCGGCATCCTTGGTGAATATGACGGTGTGTGCGCCGGTGATCATTTGCGTCCTCCGCTCGCGGCCTCGGTTTCTGGTCGGGGCCAGAAGATTCCTCGAAATACGTCGTCGCGGTCAATGGTCAGATGTTTCAGCGCGCCGAGCAGATGCAGGAGAAGGAGCGGAATCCAGATATGGCTGAGCAGGCTATGCGCGCCCTGCGTGAATAGGTGGAGGCCTGGCAGGGAAGGCATCGGCGAAGGCACGACGAGCGCGCCGATCTCCAGCGCGAGCCCGTCCGTCCACGGCAGCAACAGCCCGGTAATCACGGCGCCGGCGATCGAGCCGAGGAAGCCGATCATGACGGCGCGGGCAAGGATGCGGAGCGCCAGGTGCTGCCGCGGGTTGCGCTTGAATCCGTTTTTCATCCGCCAAGCGATGCGGACCAGGAGCGGTATGCCTAGGATCGTCGCCCACAGCACGTGGCTGGCGTAGGCCGAGGCACGTTCCGCGCCGATCGATTCCTCCAACGGATCTCCGGTCACAAACGAGGCTACCAGCGCAACCGCGCCGAGCCAGTGCAGACAGATGGAGATCCAGCCGTAGCCCTCCGCTTCGGATCGATTCGCGCCTCGCGACCCTCGACCCATGCTAGCCATCGTGGCGGACGAGATACTCGGTCGCGATCTCGATCAGGCGGTCGCGGCCGAAGCTTGGCTCGTGGCCGCCGTGGACCACCCGGACCGGAAGGTCGCGCAGCCGCTTCATCGTTTCGACGTACGCGGCGATCGAGGATTCGGGCAGGCCGTCGATCAGGGGCCCGTCGTAGATGGCGTCGCCCGAGAAAAGAATGCCGCTCGCCGCTTCCCACAGGCCGATGCTGCCCGGCGAGTGGCCGGGCAGGTGAAGCACTTCGAAGCGGCGATCGCCGATGTCCACGACCTCGCCGTCCTCGACCTGCCGGGTCGCGTCCGTCCCTTGGATGCGATAGTCCGTAATCGCATAGGCGGCGCGGGGAAGCGCATCGATCAGCAGCCCGGGGCAGGTGTAACCGGCCTCGCGCAGCACCGCCACGATCTCGGGCGGAAACGCATCGGTGTCGAGTGTCGCGAAGGCCGCCGATTCGGCCATGATGTCAGCCTCCAGCGGGTGCATCAGCCGCTCGTCGAATTCGTGGAAGCCGCCAATGTGGTCGTAGTGCGCGTGAGTGGCAACCGCGACCACCGCCTTGTCGAACACTTCGCGCGCGCCCTCGGTCAGGCTGGCGATCCCGAGCCCGCTATCGACCAGCATGTCGCGCTCGCGACCGCGCACGTGCCAGATGTTGCAGCGGACCATCCGCTCGGCGTGGGGCTCGGTGATCCACGTGATGCCGTCGTCGATACGCTCGAGCGTGAACCACCGCCCGGCGATTCTCATGTCGCCGGTCGTCGCGCCGGGGTTCATGGCCGGCCGCCGGCCGCGACGATCGTTTGCGCCATATCAGTCCAGCTCGGATTCCGCCGCGCATTTGCTCGCGCGCGGGGCGCACGATAGTCTCCAGCACCGAGACCGGCAACCGGGAGGAAGCGGCCGTGAGGGTCCTGTTGCAGCGCGTGAGCGAGGCCAGTGTGGCGGTCGAGGGCGAGGTGATCTCGGCGATCGAGGGCGGCCTGCTGGTCCTACTCGGGGTCGAGGCGGGCGATCAAGAGGAACAAGCCGACACCCTGGCGCGCAAGGCCGCGGCGCTTCGCATCTTCGCCGACGGCGAGGGAAAGATGAATCTCAACGTTTCCCAGGCGGGGGGAAGCGCGCTGGTGGTGAGTCAGTTCACGCTCTGCGCCGATCTCAGCCGTGGCAACCGGCCGGGTTTCTCGCGCGCCGCGCCGCCCGAGGCGGCCGAGGCGCTCTACCACTACTTCTGCGGCCGGCTGCGCGAACACGGGGTGCCGGTTGAAACTGGCCGCTTCGGCACCGAGATGGACGTTCGCCTGGTCAACGCCGGCCCGGTCACCATCTGGATCGATACCGCGGCGCGCTAGGCGCCGGCAGGCGCCGCCTGTGGACGGCATGGAGCTCGCGGACCCAAAACATCCCAACGCCGACCAGATTGGCCCGGCGCCGGGCGAGCGCGTGCTCGACGTCGGCTGCGGCTGCGGCGCGGCGACCCTCGAGCTCACCCGCCGGGTTGGTGCCGCGGGTGAGGTCACGGGCGTCGACGTCTCGGCGCAGATGCTCGCCCACGCCCGCGCCTTGGCCGAGAAAGCAGGCGCGGCCGCCGTGTTCGAGGCCGTCGATGCCCAGACCCATGCCTTCGCCGCGGGCGCCTTCGACCTCGTGTTCTCGCGTTTTGGCCTCATGTTCTTCGCCGATCCCGCGGCGGCGTTCCGCAACCTGGTCCGGGCGCTTGCACCGGGTGGCCGGCTCGCGTTCATATGCTGGCGGACGCTAGAGGAGAATGAGTGGTTCTCCTTGCCCATCAAGGTGGCACAGGACATCGGGATCGAGCTGGAACGGGCGGGCCCCGATGAGCCCGGTCCCTTCTCGCTCGCCGATGCTGGGCAGACCGAGCGCGTGTTGGCCGCCGCCGGCCTCGTCGACATCGCCTTCGAGGGGCTGGATGCGCCGTTCGTCCTCATGCCGGGTGATGCCTTGGATCGGGTTGTCGGGTTCGTCCTCGAGGTCGGGCCGCTCTCGCGGGTGCTCGACGAGGGCGATGCCGACATCCTGGCGCGGATTGTGCCCGCTTTGCGCGCCGCGCTTGCCCCCCATTTCGGCGCCCAGGGCTTGGCCATGCGGGCGGCGAGCTGGATCGTGACCGCGCGCCGGCCCTGAGCAGCCCGGTCGCGTTGTGATAGGTTCCCGGACGACCAGGGAGCCCGGGGGGATGCGATGAGCGAGACGATCAAGAAACTTGGCCGCCGATTGCGGCTTGGGGTCATCGGCGGCGGGCCCGGCTCGTTCATCGGCGAGGTCCACCGCACCGCGGCCCGCCTCGACAACCACTACGAGGTCGTGGCCTCGGTGCTGTCGTCGAACCCCGAGCGCTCGGTGGCCGCCGCGCGTGACATCGGCATTCCGGAGGACCGCGCCTATGGCACGGTCGAGGACCTCTTCGCGGCCGAGGCGGCGCGCGAGGACGGCATCGACGCGCTGGCGGTCATGACTCCCAACGACAGCCACTACGCGCTGTCGTGCCAAGCGCTGGAGGCCGGCCTCGACGTGATCTGCGACAAGCCGATGACCCATCGGCTGGCCGATGCGGTCGATCTCGTCGACCGGGTGCGCAAGAGCGGGCTCGTCTATTGCGTTACCTTCAACTACACCGGCTATCCCATGGTGCGCCAGGCGCGGGCGATGGTGAAAGCCGGCGAGATCGGCGAGATCCGCGTCGTCCAGGTCGAGTACCTGCAGCCCTTCTTTACCGAGCTGATGGAGCCTGAGAAGGGGGGCGAGGCCAACTGGCGCTGGGAGGGCGACCGCGGCGGCGCGTCGCTGGTGCTGGGTGACATTGGCAGCCACGCCCACCACATGGCGGGATTCGTGACTGGGCTCCATGTTTCACGCCTAACCGCCGATGTCGCCGCCATGGTGCCGGGTCGCCGGGTCGACGATTACGGCAGCGCGCTGTTGCACTATGAGAACGGCGCCCGCGGGGTGCTGGCGGTGGCCAACTGTCTGCCGGGCTCGCGTCACGGGCTACACTTTCGGGTCTACGGCGACAAGGGGCGCCTGGAGTGGGCGCAAGAGCACCCGAACGAGCTTTACAGCTCTTCGGGCGTCGGCGATCCTGAGCCGATCTACATCCGCGGCGGGGCCGGACTTCATCCCGAAGGCCAACACGGTTCGCGGGTCGCATTGGGTCACCCAGAAGGCTACCAGGAGGCCTTCGCCAACCTTTACGTCGATGCCGCCGCCGCCATCGTCGCCCGCCGCCTGGGCGAGACCGTGGACCCGCTGGCGCTCGATTTCCCAACCGTCGAGGACGGCGCGCGCGGCATGAAGTTCATCCAGGCCTGCGTCGATTCCCAGAACGCCGGCGGCGCCTGGGTCGACGCCACCCTCGACCTCTAGGCGCCGGCGCGTAGCTCGGCCGGCGCGATCTCGCCCATCGAGGCGGCCTCGGGGGCCTGCTCTTTGGTCATGTCCGCGGGCGTCGGCACCGGGGTGTCGAACTGGTAGCTCGGGTCTTCTTGCTGCTTGTGCCAGGTCTGCCGCATCTCGCGCCACGCGCCCACCAGCGTCCGTGGCGCGGGCATGTCGTTCGCGCACGCCCGGTGCACCTTCTTGAGGTTGTAGGCGGGGATCGATGCGAACATATGGTGCTCGAGATGCCAGTTCATGCGCCAGTAGAGGAACTCTGAGAGCGGATCGAGGGTGATCGTACGTACGCATTTGCGGAAGTCGGGCACGTCGTCGCGTAGCCCGCAATGCATCGGTACGCCAACGAAATAGCGGTGCCAGTTGGCGATGCAGGGCCCCAGGCTCACCACGATGGGCAGCGCCCAGAGCCCGTAGGCGAACGAGATCGCGGCGATTCCGAAATGGAACAACAGCACCAGGCGGGCCCAGTTCACCGCCTTCCTGCGCAACTCGGGCCGGTTGGCGTAAAGCGCCTCGAGCCAGCCCGGCGTGCTCATCACGGCGTACTTCGCCAACGCCGTTTTGATCGGGCCGCCGATGATGTTGATCGCGCCCCGCGATTCGAAGCCGCCGGTGACGTTGAAGGTGAACAGCTGCAAGAGATAGAGCGGCGCCAAGGACGGCGCCTTGGGCAGCACCACCTCTTGGTCGGCGCGCGGGTGCAGGGTGAAGGAGTGGTGGAAAGTGTGGCTCATGGCGTACTCGTGAAAGTTCCACCACGTGAGCAGGCTGTAGATGCGCAGGAACAGCGCGTTCAGCCATCGGGTGCGGAACAGGGTGCCGTGGCCGAGCTCGTGGTTGCCGAAGATCAGGAACGAGGTGAAAGTACCGTGTAGCCAGAGCGCCACCCCGAAGCCCACCCACATCTGGTTGACGAAGAAGTAATAAGTCAACGCGCCGGTGCAGGCGACCAGCACCAGGTGCCCCACCGCCTGGAACGCGGCCTGGAAATCACTGCGGCGGCCCAGCTCGCGAAAGGTGGCCCGGTCTACCGGGCAGCGGTACCAATCGACCTTGTAGGTCTTGTAGAGCTGGTCCAGGGTTTCCGTTTTCGCGTCCATCTCACCTCCCCTTGCTCCTTGGAGCATCGTTGAGTATCGCAAATCGCGACCGTCGGCAACTCGCCGGCGAAGGTGTCATACTGCGCTCCCGCATCCAGCCACAGAATTCGGGGGTCAGGGCGGCACAATGATGGAAATCCTACCCTACGATGAATCCAGGCTTGATTCGGTCATCGGGCTATCGCTGAGAGCTTGGGAGCCAGTCTTTGGATCGATTGAGAGGGCGATGGATCCCGAGGTCTTTCGCGAGCAACACCCCGATTGGCGCGTCAGCCAACGTGACGCAATAGTGTCGGTTTGCGCCGATAAGAATGTTCCCGTCTGGGTCGCAACCGAGGGCTCCCAAACGATCGGGTTCGTTGCGCTGAAGGTCCATCGCGAGGATCGAATGGGCGAGATCTATATGATCGCCGTCGATCCCGACTTCCAACGTGGCGGAATCGCGACGGCGTTGACCGAGCGGTCGCTCGCCTGGTTCAAACAAGCTGGCCTGACCACCGCGATGGTGGAGACCGGAGGAGACCCTGGGCACGCCCCCGCTCGACGAACCTACGAATCCGCAGGATTTCGGCACTTCCCCGTCGCCAGGTACTTCAAGAAGCTCTAGCGGTTAGAGCGCGAAGACCTCGATTTCCCCTTGGCGGCCGCGGATCGAATGGGCGCCCAGCGTGCGCGCCTCTACGCCGGCCGCCGCGGTCGTGGCGGCGCTCGCCAGAATCACGGTGTCGGCCGTGCCCTCGTTTATCTCCTTGCCCAGCTGTTCGAGCCGGTTGGCGGTGTTCACGGTGTCGCCCACGATAGTGTAGTTGATGCGGCCGGGCGCGCCGATGTTGCCGACGATCACCTCGCCGGTGTGAATGCCGATGCGGACGAGCACGGGATCGCCGCCTTCGCGGATCCGCGCCTGGTTGTCGGCGGTCACCGCGGCGCGGATGGCGAGCGCGGCGCGGCAAGCGCGCGCGGCGTGATCGGGCTGGGCCTCGGGCGCGCCCCAAAACGCCATCAGCGAATCGCCAATGAACTTGTCGATGGTGCCGCCCTCGGCCTCGACGTAGCGGCTCAGCAGCTCGAAGTGTTGATTGAGAAACCGGGCGGTCTCGGGCGCCGTCATGGTCTCGGACTGGCGGGTGAAGGCAACGATGTCGGTGAACATCACGGTGGCCTCACGCGCCACCGAGGATTGGACCGCTTCCTCGCCCTGGCGCACCAGCCGATGCACCAGGTTGCGGGGCACGTAGGTTTCGAACCAGCGCAGGCCCACGACCATGGAGTTGAAGGCTTGCGCGGCGTCGGTGATCTCGGCGAACAGGCTTTGCGGCAGCTGTGGCACCCGCTCCAACGTGAGGTCGCGGACCTGTTGTGCCGCCGCCGACAGGCGATAAAGCGGCGCGCTCAGGTATCGCGCGATGGCATAGGCCGCTGCGAGCGCGACGATGAGCACGGCGACCCCTGCGATCGCCGCCCATTGTAGGCGGCGCAACTCCTCGGTGATGCCGGCGGCCGGAAAATAGACGCCGGCGAGCCACGGCACCTCGCCGTAACCCTCGAGCGTACGGGCAAGGATCGCGTAGCTTTCGCCGCCGGCGTCGAGGATGCGGATGCCGGTGCGCTCCTCGATCGTTGCACGTTGACCCGAGGTCTCCTCTCCCTCCAAGTAGGCCGCCAAGACCGTATCGTCGATCTCAGCGACGGTGGGCAGCGGATGCTCGACGCTCGCCCCCTCGAACCCATCCACGAGTTTGGGGTGGGCGAGCACCGCATCCTCGCCGTAAAGGATGAAGGCGTTGCCGCCCAAGGTATCGGCGGTCTCAGCCAACAGCTCCGAGAGCCGATCGATTCTCACGGTCGCGGCCAGCGTACCCATGTAACCCTCGGGGCGGTGGACCGGGTAGCGCACGTTGACCAGCGTCGCCACTGCGGTTTCGGGATGGACGAGGTCTGCCCAGTAGAGCGCGTCGCGCTCGCCCGCGGCGCGCATCGCATCGACGATCGCGGGCATCCCGCTCACGTCGATGACGCGAAGATCGACGCCGTCGTTGCGGCGCAGCGCGAACACCATGCGGGCATCGGCGTGGACGAAGACCACCGAGCGGACGTGCGGGGTCGCCGCGAGTGCCCCGGACAGCGCCTTGCCGAGGTCATCATCGTTGCCGAGATCGATCTCGCTGCTCTCGATCCGGCGGAACAGGTGATCGAGCTGATCCTCCACCGGCTTAAGGTGCTGGTCGATGCGATCGACGATCAGCTGGATGGTCGAGGCGGATTTGTCACGCAGGAGATCGAGTGTGTTCTGACGCGCGCTCGAGAATCCGAGCGCCAGTACCGCGACCACCGCCAGCAGCACCAGCCCGCCAAACCCAAACACCAGACCGCGGGTGAGACCGATCTGAAAGCCTACGCGATTCGCCGTTTCAGGGGCCGCACTTGTCGGCCGCGGTGCCTCGCCAGCCGCTTGCTCGGCCATCGCTCTTGCCATGTCCCTTCGACGAGGCACGCTCGCGCCCCAAACGGTGCCACAAACGGGACTATGGCGTCAGCCCGCTTGCCTTGGCCAGGCGCTCGGCATCGGTGATCTCGGCCGGTGTCATCTGGCCGGCCAGGGCGATCCGCGCCCGCGCCGCTCGCGCATCGCCACGGGCCGCGCTAAACGTGAACCCGAAAAAGAAAGGGAGCCGCGCATTCAAGCGCGGCTCCCTCCGACGCGAACGTACTGGTGACTAGTAGTCCATATCGCCCATGTCGGGCATTGCCGGCGCCGCGTCTTTCTTCTCGGGCTTCTCGGCGACCATCGCCTCGGTGGTCACCAGCAGCCCGGCGACCGAAGCGCCGTCCTGAAGCGCCGTGCGCACAACCTTGGTCGGATCCATGATGCCGGCCTTGATCATGTCGACATACTTTTCGGCCTGGGCGTCGAAACCGAAGCGATAGTCTTTTTGCTCGGACAGCTTGCCGACCACCACCGCGCCGTCGGCACCGGCGTTGTTGGCGATCTGGCGCACCGGTGCCGCCAGCGCTTTGCGAACGATGTCGACGCCGACCCGTCGGTCGCCGGTCGCATCGAGCTTGGCCAGCGCCTTTGCGCCGTACAAGAGCGCCACGCCTCCGCCCGGCAGGATGCCCTCCTCGACCGCGGCGCGGGTAGCGTTCAGCGCGTCGTCGACACGGTCCTTGCGTTCCTTGACCTCGATCTCGGTCACCCCACCGACGTTGATTACCGCAACGCCACCGGCGATCTTGGCCAGCCGCTCCTGCAGCTTCTCGCGGTCATAATCCGAGGTGGTCTCTTCGATCTGGGCGCGGATCTGATTGCAGCGGCCCTCGATGTCCTTCTTCTTGCCGCTGCCACTGATGATGGTGGTCTCTTCCTTGGTAATCGAGACCCGTCGCGCGGTTCCCAGCATATCGAGGGTGACGTTCTCGAGCTTGATACCGAGATCCTCGCTGATCATCTGGCCGCTGGTAAGGACGGCGATATCCTCGAGCATCGCCTTGCGGCGATCACCGAAGCCCGGCGCCTTGACCGCGGCGACCTTGAGCCCGCCGCGGAGCCGGTTGACAACCAGCGTGGCAAGCGCTTCGCCCTCCACGTCCTCGGCGATGACCAAGAGCGGCTTGCCCGACTGAACCACCGCCTCCAAGAGCGGAACCATGGCCTGCAACCCGCCTAGTTTCTTTTCGTGCAACAGGATGTAGGGGTCCTCGAGCTCGGTCACCATCTTCTCGGCGTTGGTGACGAAATAGGGTGAGAGGTAGCCGCGGTCGAACTGCATACCCTCGACGACGTCGAGCGTGGTGTCGAGGCCCTTGGCCTCCTCGACCGTGATCACGCCCTCCTTGCCGACCTTCTCCATGGCCTCGGCGATGAAGGCGCCGATCTCGGCCTCGCCGTTGGCGGCGATCGTGCCGACCTGCTCGATCTCGTCGCTGCCGGCGATCTTGCGCGAGTGCTTCTTGAGATCCTCGACCACGGCGCCGACCGCGGTGTCGATGCCGCGCTTGAGGTCCATCGGGTTCATGCCCGCGGCCACCGCCTTCAGGCCTTCGCGCACGATCGACTGTGCCAGCACGGTCGCGGTCGTGGTTCCGTCGCCGGCCTCGTCGCTGGTGCGGCTTGCGACCTCGCGCACCATCTGCGCGCCCATATTCTCGAACTTGTCCTTGAGCTCGATCTCTTTGGCCACCGTGACCCCGTCCTTGGAGATGCGCGGCGCGCCGAAGGACTTGTCCAGTAGGACGTTGCGACCCTTCGGCCCCAGCGTCACCCGAACCGCATCGGCAAGGGTGTCGACGCCACGCGCAAGGCGCGTCCGGGCGTCGGTCGAAAATTTAACTTCCTTGGCAGGCATTGTTCCACGCTCCTGTGATCGTTAGCTACGCCGCTTTCTTGGCGCGCCGGCCGGTCTCGATGACGGCCATGATGTCGGATTCCTTCATGATCGACAGCTCCTCGCCGTCGACCTTGACCTCGGTCCCGGCCCACTTGCCGAAGAGCACGCGGTCGCCCTTCTTCAAGTCCAGCGGCTGGAAATTGCCCTTTTCGTCGCGAACGCCTGGCCCGACGGCGATGACCTCGCCTTCGGTCGGTTTTTCCTTCGCGGTATCGGGGATGATGATCCCGCCCGTCGTCCGTTCGTCGGTGTCCAACGGACGGATCAAGACGCGATCGTGCAATGGCCGAAATTTCATGAGAACTCCTCCAGGTCAAAGGCCCTTTGTTAGCACTCACGGGGGGTGAGTGCTAAACGGATGTAACCCAACTTTCGCCGCGATTCAAGTGGCCAGGCGAAAAATGTTAGCAATCCCTCGCTCTTGCTGCTAACCCATTGAAATTACTATATTATTGACTCAAGACTGGCGATAGCCCATAACCCGTCGGTGAGGGAAACGGATCAGGGCCCGGTGCTCGCTCGCCAACTGAAGGGGCATCGGCTGACCACCGCCGAGATTCTCTATCACATGCCCGACCATCCCGGGCTCTTGCAGTCCTTCTCGTTCCAAAGTTACGACCGTGCGCCCGAGTATCCCGAACTCAAGCGTTTCCTGGCCTACTGGGAAGCCGAGATCGAGGCCAAGATTCACTCGGTTCGGGTGGCGACGCGGGCGCTTGTCGGCGCCGCCGACGTCAGGCTCGTTCGCGACGCCGGTTTCCTCCACTAACGCCGCCTCAGCGCACCGCGGCCGCGATGTTGCCGCCGTCGACGGTTAGGATCGCGCCGGTGCTCTTGCGGGCGCGGGCGAGCGCGACGAAGGCGCGGGCCACGTCGTCGGCCTCGACCTCGCGCCGCAACAGGTTGCCGCGCATGTACTCGGACTCCGAGACGCCGCGTGCCGCGGCGCGCGAGGCAATGAACGAATCGGTCAGGAGCCCGCTACGCACCCGGTCGGCGTTGACCGCCCCGGTGCGAATCCCCTCACCGCCATAGTCGACCGCGTATTGCCGCATGAGGAAAAGCGTCGCCGCCTTGGGCAGGCCATAGGGACCGAAGTTCGGACCCGGGTTGAGCGTAAGAAGTTGAGCTCGAAGCTATGGCGAAGCGCCGCATCGTCGACCTCGCCGATGCGCCCCTGCCACGCTGCGCCCGCGTTGGAAACGACGATATCGGCGCCGCCGAAGGTCCCGCACACGGTATTGAAGGCCGAGCGCACCGCGATCGCGTCGGTCACGTCGCAGCCGATCCCCAGACCGCCGATCGATGCGGCGCGGGCGGTGGCGGTTGCGGCGTCCTTGTCGAGCACCGCGACCTCGGCCCCTTCGGCGGCGAAGGCGGCGGCGGTGACGGCGCCGATCCCGCCG
Organism: Alphaproteobacteria bacterium; assembly: GCA_965219135.1. Classification (GTDB taxonomy): domain Bacteria; phylum Pseudomonadota; class Alphaproteobacteria; order VGEJ01; family VGEJ01; genus CAYUNL01. The sequence continues at coordinate 3,122,380 of CBDCMV010000003.1, forward strand.
CCGCCCCCGGTGACGACGACAACGTGACCTTGCAGTGGCCTCGGGGCGGCCGTGCCGAGCTTGGCCTGCTCCAGCGACCAGTATTCCATGGCGAAGGTCTGGGCCGGCGTGATACTGCGGAACCGACCCACCGACTCGGCGGCGGTCACGACCGCGACCGTGTTCTCGGCGACATCGGCGGCAATGCCCGCGGCCTTCGCTGTGGCCCCGAGGCCGAAGAGCCCCAGGCCGGGAACCAGAGCCACGCGCGGCATCGGATCGAGCGCGATCTTGGCTGGCTTCGCGGTCGCGTTGTGACGGGTGAAATAGCGGCGGTACGCGCCGGTGTAGCGGGCCACCGCCTTGCGCGCCCCGACGGCGAAGTCCTCGAGCCCCGCCGCCCGCGGCGGCGGTACGATGAGCGGCACCCGCTTGGTCCGGATGACGTGGTCGGGCGTGACCACTCCCGCCTGGCCGTAACGGCCGAGATCGGCGCCGGCGACATAGGCGCGGATCCCGGGCCCGGTGCGAAACTCGAGGACCAGGCGCCGCCATCCGCCCTCCGCCGCGTCATCGACCATGGCACACGCACCGCGCACGATCGGCGCGACGGCGGCGAGGGGGGCGATGCGCCCGCGCGGCGTGGCGCTTCGAAACACCCGACGCCGGCCCTTGGAAAGCCGTGTCTCGGCGACCGAAACCAGCGCGATCATCCGTCCGTACGCTTCCTTTGCGGTTTCACCGAAGGTAAATATCCCATGCTTCAGCGCGATAACGCCGTGCGCACGGGGTGCCGCCGCGTGCGCTCTAGCGATCTTCTTGGCGAGGGCGAAGCCCGGCATAATGTAGGGCACCACCGCGACCCGGCCGCCGAAGACGCGGGCGCAGAGTTCGGCGCCGTCGGGCTGGTCGGTGAGCGAGAGCACCGCATTGGCATGGGTGTGATCGACGTACGTGTGGGGAATGAAGGCGTGCAGCAGCGTCTCGACCGAGGGGTTGGGGGCGGCGGGATCCAAGAGGTTGGCGCGCTGGAAGGCGACCATGTCTTCGTCGCTCAGACGCCGGCGGTCGAGCAGACGGCGCAGCGGCTCGAGCCGCACCGCGGGCATTCCGGCGGGCTCGATGGCGGCCAGGTCCCAGCCGCTTCCCTTGACGCACAGGACGTCGATCGCCTCGCCGGCAAGGTCGACGGCGCGCGTCTTCACCGAGGTATTGCCGCCGCCGTGGAGGACGAGCCGGGGATCGCCGCCCAAGAGCCGGCTGGTGTAGATGCGGAGCGCGAGGTCGCGCCCGATTCCCACCCGCGCATAACGCGCGGCCATCGCCCTGGCCGCGGTGTCGGACCACAGATTCTTCACGAGCTCTGGACCATCCCCGGTGAAGCGGGGCATGCTACGCCGCCCGCGCGCGACGCTTCAACCGGAGCGCGGCGGATGGAAGAACCCGCATGACCGCGCAAGCCTCCGCTGCCGCCACGCTGGTCCGCGGTGTCACCCGCTTGCTGCGAGAAATGGGCTACGCCAGCCTGACCGAGTTCCGCCTGTCCACGGGTCGGCGGGCCGACGTCGCCGGACCAGGTGATTGGCCGCCACCGCCGCGTCGCGCAGCGCCAGATTGATGCCCTGAGCGCGAATCGGCGACATCGGATGCGCCGCATCGCCGAGCAGCAACAGACCCGGGGTGCCCCACTCGGGGCACCGGCCGACGATCACGTCGAGCGGGATCGGACCGTCGATATCGCGCTCATGGGCGCGTACATGCTCGGCCAGCCAGTCGGGGACGGCCCGCAGGCACGAGGCCAGCCAATCGCCCTCGCGCACCGCCTTCCACTCCCCCTTGCGGAAGGCGGCCGCCACCTGCAGACGATCGTCCCACGAGACGTACGCCGCCACCGCGTCCGCCCCGCTCGCACACAGCAGCATGGGCGAGCGTCCGTCGAGCGCCTCGGGCAGGGGTACCTTGAACCAGGCGATGTCGAAGGCCTCGGGTTGCAAGCGAAGGTCGAGCGCGGCCCGCTTACGCACGGTCGAGCCGCGTCCGTCGGCCCCGATCACCAAGTCTCCGCGCATCTCCTTTGCGGCCGAGCCGCGGCCGGTAGCGACACCGACGACCCGTCCCTCGTCATGGACCAGCGCGCGCACCACCGATCCTCGGTGAAAGCGGAATCCGGGGAACCGCGAGGCCTCTTCGATCAGGAGCTCCAGCAGCCGCGACTGCGCAACCACCCGCAGGCCCAATGACCCCAATGCGCGGCTCGGCTCGGGAACCGACATCGTATGGTGCCGGTCGAGGTAGAGCTCCCATGTCTCGATCGGGCGCCCGGGTAGCGCGTCGATCTTGGCGCCGAGGCCCATCTGGTGGAGGATCGAGAGCCCGGACGGCATCAGCCCCTCGCCGCGAAAGACGCGAGCGAAGTCGTTCGCCTGCTCGACCAGATCGACCTCGATCCGGTTGCGGGCCAGCAAGAGCGCGGTGGCCGCGCCGGCGGGACCGGCTCCGACGATTACGACCTTGGCCACCGCGCGCGCCTAGGGGTGGGGATCGCCGGGCACAAGATAGCGCTGGACGTATTCGGCGACGCCGGCTTCAAGCGGGGTGAACGGCGCGTCGAAGCCGGCGCTGCGCAGGCGAGCCATCTTGGCTTCGGTGAAATACTGGTAGCGCGCGCGGATCTCGGGCGGGGTGTCGATGTAGACGATTGCCGGCTTGGCTGCGAGTGCCGCGAACACGGCGTGGGCGAGGTCCTCGAATGTGCGCGCGACGCCGGTCCCGAGGTTGAACAGTCCGTTGACGTCGGGGTTGTCCAAAAGCCACAGCACGACGTGGGCGCAGTCGGCGACGTAAACGAAATCGCGCTTCTGACCGCCGTGGGAGATGTCTGCCCGGTGGGAGCGAAAGAGCCGCACCGGGCCGCCGGCCACCGCCTGTTCGTAGACCTGTACGACGACGCTGCGCATCGGCCCCTTATGGCCCTCCCCCGGGCCGTAGACGTTGAAGAACCTGAGGCCCGCCCACTGCGGTGGCCGCGGCGCGCCATCGGCCACCAGGCGGGCGACGCGCCGGTCGAAGAGGTTCTTGGAACGTCCGTAGGGATTGAGCGGTCGCAGCCGAGCCAGGGCCGCGACCGAGCCGTCGTCGTCGAAGCCGGCGGTCCCGTCACCGTAGGTGGCGGCCGAGGAGGCGTAGATCAGCCGCACACCGTTTGCGGCGCACCAGCGCCAGAGCGCGAGCGGGAAACGCACGTTCTCGCGACGCAACAGCGCGGCGTCGGTCTCGGTCGTCGACGACACCGCCCCCATATGGACGACCGCCTCGACATTGCCGGCGCGCCCGTCGAGGAAGCCGAGCAGTTCTTCGGGCGCGATCACCTCACGGATTCCCGATTTCTCGAGGTTGCGCCACTTTTCGCCCTCGCCCATGCGGTCGCAGACGGCGAGGTCGCCGCGCCCATGTGCGATCAGCACGGCAACCACGTTCGAACCGATGAAGCCGGCGCCGCCGGTGACGACGATCATCGCCGCCGGGCTCGGCGGCTCAGCCCGCGAGCCGCGAGATGGTCGCGGTGGTCGAGTGTCCGGTCGCGATATCGGCCAGAAGGATGCGGCCGCCGTAGGACTGGACGAGGTCCGCGCCCACGACCTGATCGAGACGGTAGTCGGCCCCCTTGACCAATACATCGGGGCGCACGGCCTCGATCAGCGCGATAGGGGTGTCTTCCTCGAAGGCGACCACCAGGTCGACATCGCGCAGCGAGGCCAGCACCGCGGCGCGGGCGCCCTCGGGCTGGACCGGTCGGTCGGGCCCCTTGAGGCGCCGCGCCGAGCCATCGCTGTTGAGGCCGACGACGAGGTGGTCGCACGCGCCGCGGGCTTGAGCCAGGAGGGCGACGTGTCCGGGGTGCAGCAGGTCGAAGCAGCCGTTGGTGAAGCCCACGGTCTCGCCGCGCCGCCGCCAGCGTGCGACGTGGTCGAGTACCGCGACGAGGGTCGCCACCTTGGCGCCCGCCGCCCGCACCTCGCGGGCGTGCAGCGCGCGCACGAGCTCGTCCGGTCGCGCCACGGCGCTCCCCACCTTGCCGACCACGACGCCGCCCCCGACATTGGCAAGCGCCGCGGCGTCATCAAGGGACGATCCGGCGGCGAGCGCCGTCGCCAGCACCGCCGTCACCGTATCGCCGGCACCGGTCACGTCGTAGACCTCGTGCCGCTCGGCGGCGCCGAAATGGGTGGTCTCGCCGGCCGCGGTGACCACACTTAGGCCCTGGCCGCCGCGGGTCACCACCACCGCCTCGAAACCGCCGGCCGCGATCGCCTTGCCGGCCGCATCCTCGAGCGCGCCATCTTCCTCGCACGCTTGCGCGGTCGCGGCCGCGAGTTCGGCGGCGTTGGGGGTGAGAATCGTGGCGCCGCGATAGCGCGCGAAGTCCGTGCTCTTGGGATCGGCGACGATCCGCTTGGCGGCGCACCGCTCGCTCACCGCGGGGAGCACGTCCTCGCCCAAGACGCCCTTGGCGTAATCGGAAAATACGACCACATCGCATGTTTCGACTTCGGCCTCGACGGCGGCCAATAGCGCCTCGGCGGTGGCCGCCGATAGCGGCGCCTGGTGCTCGGCGTCGGCGCGCAGGAGTTGCTGCCACGCGCCACCTTCGCCGTGGGCGAGATAGCGGGTCTTGACCGTGGTCCGTCGGCCGGGCTCGACGACGAGTTGGACGCCGGCCGCGACTTCCGCGACCAGTCGTGCCGCGAGCGCGTTTCCGGCCGTGTCCTCGCCGACCACACCGATCAGCCCGACGGTCGCGCCCAGCGCGGCAATGTTGCGCGCGACGTTTCCGGCCCCGCCCGGCGACTCACTCTCGCGTTCGACCGCGACGACCGGGACCGGAGCCTCGGGCGAGACCCGTTGGACCGCGCCCAAAACGAAGCGGTCCAGCATGACGTCGCCGACCACCAGCACCTTGACCGCGGCCAGCCGCGCGGGATCGAACTGCGGCGTCAGCGGTGCCTCCGCCTGCGCTCGGGATTCATCGCTCATGGCCTGCATCCACGAGCGGCAGTTATACTGGCTTGCTCGGGCGCTGTCGCCCGCTCCCTCGACCTCTGCCGGGTTTCATGATGGCCGACGCCGCGATCAGAACCGAGGCCCTGACCAAGCACTTCGACGATGTCTTGGCGGTCGATGGGTTGTTGCCAAGCTCGGGCACGGTCTCGGTGCTCGGCGTCGACATGTTACGCCACCGCTATCGCGTGCTGCCGCGAATGAACTTCTCCTCCCCATACGTTGACATGCCGCGGCGGCTGACGGTCGCAGAGAACCTGCGCGTCTACGCAACGCTCTATGCCGTACCCGACATGTCGAAGACGCTGCGCCGCATGGCCGAGGACCTCGATATCACCCAGTTCATGAAGCGCCGGCTGGGCAGCCTGTCGGCCGGCCAGCGTACCCGCGTCGCCCTGGCCAAGGCGCTGATCAACGCGCCCGAGCTGTTGTTGCTTGACGAACCCACCGCCTCGCTCGATCCCGACACCGCCGACTGGGTGCGCGGCTACCTCGACCGCTATCGCCGTGAGAGCGGCGCCACGATCGTACTGGCTTCGCACAACATGGCCGAGGTCGAGCGCTTGTGCTCCGACGTGATCATGCTGCGCGCCGGCAGGTTGGTCGACCGCGGCGCGCCGCAAGCCCTTCTCAAGCGCTACGGTCGGTCCACCCTCGAGGACGTGTTCCTCGACATCGCCCGCGGTCCCGGCGGCGAAACCCAGGCGGCGCAGTGACCCGGGTGCCCGCCGCCGACCCTGGATTCTCGCCCCGCCGCATCTGGGCGATGACGCTGCGCTACGTCTACCTGCTGCGCGGGTCGTGGCCGCGCTATCTCGAATTGGCCTATTGGCCCACCGTCCAGATGATCCTGTGGGGATTCATCACCCAGTTCTTCGCCACCAATTCTAGCTACATCGTTCAGGCCTTTGGCGTCCTGCTCTCGGCGGTGCTGCTATGGGACGTGATGTTCCGCGGCCAGCTCGGGGTCTCGATCTCGTTCTTCGAGGAGATGTGGTCGCGCAACCTCGGACACCTGTTCGTCAGCCCGCTGCGCCCCTACGAGCTGATCATTTCGCTGGTGGTGATGAGCTTTATTCGGACCATCATCGGCATCGTCCCCGCCTCGTTGTTGGCGATCGCCTTCTTCGGGTTTTCGGTCTACTCGCTCGGTCTTTCGCTGGCGGTCTTTTTCGTCAACCTCTTGTTGATGGGTTGGGCCATAGGCTTCGCGATCTCGGGGTTGGTGTTGCGTTTTGGCCTTGGCGCCGAGAGCCTGGCGTGGGTGGCGATCTTCGCGGTCGCGCCCGTGAGTGGCATCTACTATCCGATCTCGGTGCTGCCCGGCTGGCTCCAGCCGGTCGCCGCCGCGCTCCCCTCCTCCTATGTCTTCGAGGGCATGCGCGCGGTGCTCCAGCACGGCATCGTGCGCACCGATTTCATGCTCATCGCGGCGGCACTCAACGGCGTCTACCTAATTCTCGGCGCGGCGTGCTTCCTCGGCTTCGTCCGCGCCGCCAGGGTCCGCGGTCTCCTTTTCCAGGTCGGCGAGTAAGTGCCCTAGGAGCGTGCGCTGCAGAAAGGTCCGCGCGGCAAAGTTGATAGCGGACGGGTTGTGGGTGGATTTGCGCAGGGGGAAGTATGATCCGATACGCCAGTTGCGTATGGGAACTCCAGATGCCGACCACGTTTCGTGCCTACCAGCCGGACCAACCCTTGCTTTTGCCGCTGGACTTGCAGGAGTGGGTTCCCCCAGGGCACCTGGCTCATCACGTCAGCGATGTGGTCGATGCACTGGACTTGACGGCGTTCTATGCGCCCAACGAGGGGGACGGTCGACGCAACGCCCCCTACGAGCCGTCGATGATGGTCAAGGTGCTGATCTATGCCTACGCGACGGGCACATTCTCCTCGCGCGCGGTGGCGAGGAAGCTGGAGGAGGATGTAGCGTTTCGGATGCTCGCGGCGGGCAACTTCCCGCAACATCGCACGGTATGTGAGTTCCGACGCCGACATCTGGCGGAGTTCAGCGAGCTGTTTGTGGGGGTGGTGCAGGTGGCGCGCGAGATGGGACTGGCGCGGTTCGGCAAGCTCTCGGTCGACGGGACGAAGGTGCGAGCGAACGCGAGCAAGCGCAAGGCGATGAGCTATGAGCGGATGGGCAAAGAGGCGGCTCAACGAGCGCACTGCGGGGGCCCGCGGGCGGATCCGCCGGGTGATGATCGTGGTGCTCGCCCGCAAGCTGCTCATCGCGCTCTGGCGGTTCTCCGAAACCGGCCTCGTGCCGACTGGCGCCACGCTCGTCTGATCACGAAACCGCGCTGTTCCAGACCGGCCGGACGCGGCCGGGGCTGGGCCGGGTGGCGTGTGGCCGAAGCTCTGACGGGCTGAAAGACGCCGACAAAGAGATGGGCCCCGCCTCCGGAACGCTGCGCCCGCAGCAAACGGGATCGAGGGATGGTTCCGGCGCACCGTCGCCGAAAAACCTCCCGGATAAGAGTTGGGTATGCGCACAAGCGCGACCGATGCGGCGTTCCGATCTGGCTACAAGGCAAACCAACCGTCAATCCGACCAACCCAGAAAGCGAGTTCGCCATGCAGTAAACCCAACCAACTTCTCCGCTTGACTGCGTGTGCCCTCATAAGAGGTAGAGCGCGCGGCGGACCTCACCGGCGGCGGGCGCGGCGCCCAGGCCCTCGCTCATGGCGGCAACCGCGAAACCGTGCGCCAGGTTGTGGTGGCGCGGCGCCTCGCGGATCATGCCGGCGAACGCCCGCCCCGATCGCGCCCCCGGAACGAACAGCGCCGCCCCCGCGACGACCAGTCCGGCGAGAACCGCGGGGAGGTAGGAGAGCGCTTCCTTGAGGCGGCCTGGGGCCAGGCCAAAGACCCCGATCTCGCGCCGCCGCTCGTCGAGCAGTGCGGCGGTCATGGCCACGGCACGGTAGGCGACAAGCCCCGGGAGGCCGAGGAGGGCGAACCAAAAACTGACGCCGATCACGCCGACGGCAAGCGCGGTCGCGAGCGAGGCCACCGCCCCAGCGGGCTCGCCGCTGCCGCCACCGCCGAGACGAAGCGATCTAGCGCGGGCGTCCTCGAAGGGGCGGCGCTGATCGATTAGCAGGGTGACCGCCGCGAGCACGGCGAGCCAGCCGAACGGTGCCGCCGCGCCCAGGATTGTCACGGCCCAACCCGCCGTGGCGCCGAGTAGGGTCACGCTGATTACCAGCAAAAGCCCGCGGGCAAGCCGATTGCGGGCGCCGCGTTCGGGCCGGTTGAGGCGCGGCTCAAAGTATCCCACAGCCGCTTCCAAGAGGCGCGCCGGGTGCCACCCGAAGCGGCGGAGGCGACCGCCTCCGAGTGCGTCGAGGGCGAATGCCGCCAGCAGGACGAGAAACGGCTCGGGCCGGAGACCCGCGGAAAGGACGTTCCAGCCGGCGCCGCTCCCGACAAATGGATCCGGCATCGCCGCCCCAGCATGGGCGCGCGCCGGGCTGAGTGTCAATCGAGGCGCGGGCCCACGAAATAGCCTATGGTGGCCGCCGAATGAGGGAGCAGCGGATGGCGGACGCCGAGCCGGTCCCGTTCTGGCGGCGCAAGGCGCTTTCGGAGATGACCGCGGCGGAGTGGGAATCGCTCTGCGACGGCTGCGGGCGCTGCTGTTTGGTCAAACTTGAAGATGCCGACAGCGGCGACATCGACTACACCAATGTCGCCTGCCGCCTGCTCGATCAGCAGGCCTGCCGGTGCAAGCATTACGCGAAGCGCACCGCGATCGTCGACGATTGCGCGGTGCTCACCGCAACGGCGGTTTCGTCCATGTCGTGGCTGCCGCCGACGTGCGCCTACCGGCTCTTGGACGAGGGCGCCGATCTTTACTGGTGGCACCCACTGGTCTCGGGCGATCCCGACACCGTGCACGCCGCCGGCATCTCGGTGCGCGGCCGCACCGTCGGCGAAAACCAGGCCGGCGATTACGAGGACCACATTGTTACCTGGCCGATCGAGGGAGCGAGTTCAGACCCTCAGCCTTGACGGGCGCGAGGTGCCCGTGCGGTTGCGGCGGAGCCGACGGGCGCGGCGCGTGCGCTTGAGGGTCGATGTGCGCCGCGGTGTCGAGCTTGTCTTGCCGGCGCGGGCCTCGCGCGGCGAGGCGCTGGCGTTCGCGCAAGGCAAAGCCCGGTGGATTCGTGCACGCCTCGATGCCCTGCCGGCCCGGGTCGCGTTTGTCGATGGGGCGCGGGTTCCGCTTCTCGGGGTTCCCCACATCGTGCGCCTGAGCGGGCAACGGGACCTGCTCGAGGGACTGGACGAGCAGGCTGGCGTCGAGGTTCGCGGCCGGCGGCTTCTCGTCAAAGCGGCGCCCGACGATGCGGCGAACCGGCTGGGCAGCTGGCTTCGCGAGCGCGCCGCGCAGGAGGTCGGCGTCCGCGCCCGTGGGTTCGCCACCCGCCTAGGCCGCCCGGCGAGCCGCATCACCTTGCGCGATCCACACTCGCGATGGGGGAGCTGCTCGGTGCGCGGCGCGCTCTCGTTCTCGTGGCGGCTGGTGCTAGCGCCCGAGCCGGTGCTCGACTACGTCGTTGCCCACGAGGTCGCCCATCTTGCCGAGATGAACCATGGCCCCCGCTTCTGGTCGCTGGTGCAGGGGCTGGTGGGCGACGCCGAGACAGCCCGTGCCTGGCTGCGTCGGAACGGAGAGCGGCTGCACGCCTACGGCTGAACGCGGCCGAGGCGCGCCGCCTTAGGCGCGGGCGACCACGCTCAAAAGGCAGCGGGCGACCAGCAGATAGTTCGAGTTCGGCATATGGAACCAGCGCAGGAACTGCATGGTCGGCATGGCGCCGTCGAACCATCGGTCGAGGAACAGCTGACTCATCGGGTGCAGGCGCTCGGGCAAACACGCCTCCACCGCCGGCGATCCCGCGCCCAGTCCGTTGGCCTCGGCCTCGTTCAAGGCCTCGGCCGCCCGCGCGGTCCAGGGCCGGGCTTCGGCGGGGTCGCGCGGCACGCCGTCGCCGCGTCCGTAGAGGAGGCCCAGGCCGTGCATCGCGCCGACATTGCCGAGCGCGGCCGCTTTGCGGTACCAGCGCGCCGCTTCGGAATAGTCCGCGATAACCCCGATGCCGGTACTGTAGAGCCAGCCGAGATTGTACATCGCGCCGGCATCGCCCAAGGCCGCCGCCGCGGCATACCAGCGGAAGGACGCCTGAAAATCGCGGCGCACGCCCAGGCCTTCGGCGTAGAGCGCGCCGAGGCTGACCATGGCGCCGGCATCGCCGGCCAAGGCCGACGCGGTGAACGCCGCCGCCGCGGCCTGGTAGTCGCTGCGTTTGTAGGCCGCATACCCCTCGTCGGGACTCGCCACCGCCGGTCCCGCGAGCGTCACCACGAGTGCGACCGCGCCGAGCCAGACGACGGGCCGGGTGTACGCGCAGGGTAGCTGCTTCCCCAACATTGGGTAATCCTACCCGCGTCGACACCGTCGTGAAAGGCAGTCGGCACCCGCTGGGCCTTACCCGCGCCGCCGGATATGATGCCGACGGTTTCCGCGAGGGAGGGCTGAATGACGCAAACCAAGAAACGGCGTGTGCCGGTGAACCTGCGGCAAAGTGGTGGCGGCGGCGGCGCCGAGGTTCTGATCTACACACGAATCCGCAAAGGGCCGTACTGGCACCGCTCCAAGGCCGAGGGGTGTTACGTCTACGCCGTTTACAATCACATCTATCATCCCCGCGGCTACATCAGGCCTGAAGACGGCGGCCTACTGAAAGAGTACGAGTACCTGACCGAGCACGTGACGATGTGGAACGTCGCCGTCGAGCGCCAGATACAACTGAAGGGGCCCGATGCGCTGGCGCTCGCCGATCTCCTCGTGACTCGCGATCTCAAAGCGAAATGCCCGGTCGATCAGGCCCGCTACGTCATCCTGTGCGACGAGCAAGGCGGCATCATCAACGACCCGGTGCTCCTGCGCGTGGCCGAGGACGAGATTTGGATCAGCCTCGCCGATTCCGACACCGGTTTGTGGATCAAGGGCGTGAACTATCGCGCCGGTCTCGATGTCGCGATAAATGAGATCGACGTGGCCCCGGTACAGATTCAAGGCCCCAAGTCGCGGCCTCTGATGGAGAAGCTGTTCGGCGAGGGGATCGGCTCCATCAAATACTACGGATTATGGAAAACCAAGCTCGGTGCCCTCGACGTGGTGGTTTCGCGGACCGGATTCTCGGCCGAGGTGGGCTACGAGATCTACCTGATCGACGCCACCGCGAACGCCGATGCGCTGTGGGACACGGTCTTGGAGACGGGCCGCGAATTCAACCTCAAGGTGATCGCGCCGAGCCACATCCGGCGGCTGGAGGCGGGGATTCTGTCTTATGGCCAAGACATGGATATCGAGACCAATCCCTTCGAGGTTGGGCTCGACTGGCAGATCGATTTTTCCAAGACCGACTTCATCGGAAAAGCGGCGCTCGAAGCGATCAAACGCGACGGGGTCACCGAGCGCCTGATCGGGCTCCGAATGGGTGGGGCGCCGCTCACCTGGTACAACCCCGATTTCTATCCCGTCAGCGCCGGCGGCGACGAGGTCGGATACGTGACCAGCGCGTTTTATTCACCCAAGCTCGAGTCCAACATCGCGCTCGCCATGGTCCCCAACGCCCACAACGCGCTCGGCACAACGCTCACGGTGGTCCTTCCCGAAGACGGCCCGGTCGAGGCCACCGTGGTCGAGGTCCCCTTCTACGATCCCAAGAAGGAGATTCCCGCGGCTTGAGAGACGCGCCATGCGGACCCATGCTCGCGCGGTAGTGATTGGCGGCGGCATCGTCGGATGCAGCGTTCTTTACCACCTCGCCAAATTGGGGTGGACGGATGTGACGCTGGTCGAAAGGGCCGACCTCACCCACGGCTCGACCTGGCACGCCGCGGGGCTCTTGCCGCTGTTCAACATGAGCTACGCGGTGGGACAGCTGCACAAGTATTCGATCGACCTCTATCAGCGGCTCGAGGGCGAGACCGGACAGGCCGTGAGCTTCCACCAAACCGGCAACCTGCGCCTCGCGACCAACCGCGAGCGCATGGACGAGTACCGCAAGTACTGCGGCACCGCCAACACCATCGGCGTGCCCTTCGAGATGATCGGCCCCGACGAGATCACGGCGCTATGGCCGCTGTGCAACGTCGAGGGCTTGGTCGGCGCCCTGTTCCATCCCCATGACGGCCACGTCGCCCCGGCCGACGTAACCCAAGCCCTAGCCAAGGGTGCGCGCGATTCGGGTGCCGAGATCTGCCGCAACACCAAGGTCACCGCCCTATCGCGGGCCCGGGGCGGCGAATGGGCCGTCGCGACCACCGCCGGCGACATCGTGTGCGAGGTCGTAGTCACCGCCACTGGCGCCTGGGCGCGCGAGGTCGTGGGCATGGTCGGCCTAGACCTCCCGGCGATTCCGGTCGAGCACCAGTACTTGGTGACCGAAGAGGTGCCCGAACTGCAGGAACGCAAAGCGTCCGGCCTTCCCGAGCTTCCGGTGCTGCGCGAAAGCGATGCCTCGTACTACCTCCGCGAGGAACGCGAAGGCCTGATCCTCGGCCCCTATGAGGTTGGCGCGCCGGCGTGGGCGGTCGACGGCGTGCCGGCGGGCTTTGGCCAGGAGCTCTTGGCACCCGACATGGACCGGTTGCAGCCCCACATCGAGGCCGCCATCGCGCGCGTGCCGATGCTCGGCCGCGCCGGCATCAAGGAATGCGTCAACGGGCCGATACCCTACACCCCCGACGGCAATCCGCTGATCGGACCGGCCTATGGGCTGCGCAACTTCTATCTCTGCGAGGGCTTCTCGTTCGGGATCACCGCCGCCGGCGGCGCCGGCAAGGTGCTGGCCGAGTGGATCGTCGAGGGCGAACCTTCGATCGACCTGCTGGCGGTCGATTCCCGCCGCTTCGGCGCTTACGCCAACAAGCGCTATGCCGCGCTCAAGAACGTCGAGGCCTACGAGAACGTCTTCACCATCCACTACCCCGACGAGGAGCGCCCGGCGGCGCGCCCGGCCAAGACCAGCCCCTGTCACGAGCGCCTGGCGGCGCGCGGCGCGGTGTGGGGCCAGCGCTACGGCTGGGAGCGGCCCAACTGGTTCGCGCCCGAGGGGATCGCGGCACAAGACGCGCGCAGCTTTCGCCGCACCAACTACTTCGGGCCGGTGGGCGACGAGTGCCGCGCGGTGCGCGAACGCAGCGGTCTCATCGACATCACCAGCTTCGCCAAGTTCGAGGTCTCGGGCCCCGGCGCTGAGGCGGCGCTCGACCGGCTGGTGGCGAACGCGCTGCCCGAGCGGCTCGGCGGCATGAGACTCGCCCATGCGCTCACGCAGACCGGTGGCGTGCGCTCGGAGTTCACGATCACGCGGCTGGGGCCGGAGCGTTTCTACCTGGTGAGCTCGGGCGCCGCCGAGCGCTTCGACCACGATCTCTTGGGCAAAAGGCTCGCCGGCGATGGCGTGGCGGTCGAAAATGTCACCGCCAGCCACGGGGTCTTGGTGGTGGCGGGACCAGAAGCGCGCGAGGTGCTGGCGCCACTCACCGATGCCGATCTCTCGAACGCCGCCTTCCCATGGCTGACCGGGCGCGAGATCACCCTTGGACTGGCGCCGGTGCGCGCGCTCCGCGTCAACTTCGTGGGGGAGCTGGGGTGGGAGCTACACCACCCCATCGAATACCAGAACCACCTGTTCGATTGCCTGATGGCCGCGGGCGAGGCGCGCGGCATGGCGCTGGTGGGGATGCGGGCGATGGACGCGCTCCGGATCGAAAAGTCCTACCGCATGTGGGGGCTTGACCTAACCCGTGAATACTCGGCGTGGGAGGCGGGGCTCGACCGCTTCGTCCGCCTCGACAAGGGCGAATTCGCGGGCCGCGCGGCGCTTGTGGCGCAGCGCCAGGCCGGGGTGCCCCAACGCTTCGTCACACTCGAGGTCGATGCCGAAGATGCCGACCCACTCGGCAACGAGCCCATCTGGCAGGGCGAGCGCATGGTCGGCCGCGCCACCTCGGGCGCTTATGGCCACACCCTCGGCGTCTCGCTGGCGCTCGCCTACCTCGAAGCGGCGGCGGCCGAGCCGGCAACGGCGCTGGAGATCGAAATCCTCGGCGCCCGCCGCCCCGCCACCGTCATCCCCGATTCCCCCCACGACCCCGAAAACCACCGTCTCCGCGCCTGATACTGTCGCCGAACCCCATCAAGCCTCCCGCAGCCAGTTCTCGCATAGCTTTGAGGCGCGCAAGATGTTGCGGCCCTGGTCGCGGGGCGCGTAGTCTGGTGCCTGGGCAAGGCGCGGGCGGTGGATTCTGGCCTTAGCGCGGTCTGTCGCACCAGGGGCGTCGATCTCAACGAGACCATGGTGCGCATCGGCATGGCGCTCGCCTCGCGCGATCATTCGGACGACTACGTTGGCGACGAGAGCGCGGCGCGCGGCGCGGAGGTCGGCGTATGGCTGAGCCGCTTCGATGCCCCGTGGGACTGGCGCGCGGCGCGCGACTGAGCGCGGCTACATCCCCTGCCAATCGCCAACGTGTTCGAAAGCGTTGGCGGCCCGCAGCACCGTCGCCTCGTCGAGGTGGCGGCCCACCAGCTGCAATCCGATCGGCAGATCGTCGGCCACGCCACACTGTACGCTGATCGCGGGATGGCCGGTGGCACCGAACTGGCAGGTGTTGCCGATCATCCGCATCGCGAAGGCCGCCGTTTCGGCGATGCCGCAGCCGGGCTCAGGTATCGGGGTGGCGCGGAACGGCGTGGTCGGCAGCGCCAGCACGTCGTGGGACCGCAGGACCGCGTCATAGGCACGCCCGAGCGCCATCCTGAGGTGTTGGCCCTTGGCGTAATAGCGTCCGTGGGTGGTGCGGCCGAGGTACTCGCCCAAGAGCAAGATGGACTTGAACGCCACCGATAGCTCGTCGGGCCGCGCCCGCCACGCCCGCCCATAGAACTCGGCCAAGGTCTGATTGTAGAAGCCCATCCAGTTGGTGCCGGTGAAATTGCCCTTGATCATGAACTCGGCTGCGCCCTCGGTATAGAAGCCGTAAAAAATGCGCACGCCGTCGAGGTGCATGGGCACGGAAACTTCTTCGACGACCGCACCACGCTTTTCGAGCTCGGCGAGCGCCGCCCGAACCTTTTGGTCCACCACCTCTTCGCTTCCCGGGAGTCCAAGGTCCTCCCACTCGGGCTGCCCGAAACCCTCCTTGATAACGGCGATGCGCAGGCCTCGCACGCCGCCGTCAATATCCGCCACATAGTCCGTCGTTGCCGGCGTGACCCCGCGCTGGCGAGGATCGAGCGGGTCGGGGCCGGCGATGGCGCTCAGCATGCGCGCGGTGTCGACGACCGAGGTGGCCATCGGGCCGATGTGGTCGAGCGTCATCTCCACCGTCACCACACCGGTGTAGGGCACCAGCCCGTAGGTGGGCTTGAGCCCGACCACCCCACTCCACGCCGCGGGGATGCGGATCGAGCCGCCCTGGTCACCGCCGAGCGCGAGCTCGATATCGCCGGCGGCGAGCGCGGCGGCGCTGCCGTTCGACGAGCCGCCGGGCGCGTGGCTCGGCTTGCGCGGGTTGCGCACGGTGGCGAAGACGTCGTTCCCCTTGATGGCGCCGCCGAGGCCATCGCTGACGGTGGTCTTACCGACGACGGTGGCACCGGCGTCCAGGAGCCGGGTGACCGCGGTGGCGTCGACGTCGGCGATGAACCCCTCGAGGTGCGGCGAGGCGTTCAGCATCGGTAGTCCGGCCACCGAGATGGTGTCCTTGATTCCGGCGCGCATCCCGGCCAGCGGCCCCGCGGCTGCGCCCTCGATCGCGCAGCGCCAAAACCAGGCGTTGTACGGGTTCTGTTCGCGCTCAGGGCGATAGCCGCGATCGCGCGGATGGCGGACCGGAGGCTTGAACGTCTCCTGCGCATCCATCCAGGCAAAGACCTTGAACGCGCCCGCCATCATGGCGCGATAGGACTCGGCTTCCGCCGTGTTCAGCGTCATGCCGAACCCGTCGGCGATCTCGATGAGGTCCGCTACGCTTGGCGGCGCCGGCGGCTCACCCACCGTTTCGGTCCTCGGGCGCGGGTTCCGATCCGCCGACCCGACTTGGCGTCCAGCCCAGCCGCCGCGCGGTCTCGGCCAGGAACTCCGCATGCTTGAACGCGGCCAGGACCGGATCGATCACCGGCACGCCCAGCGTTTCTTGCAGCCGCTCGTGAAATCCGTACTCGGCTGTGCAGCCGAGAATCAGCGCCTCGGCGCCGTCGCGTTCGACGCAATCGCGCCCGAGACGCGCCATTCGCTCGGTGGTCGAGGAATCGCTCTGGAACTCGTGCACACCCATGCCCAGCGCGCGCATCGAGACCATGGCGCGGCCGTGGCCATAGCGGCGTACGTTCTCGGCCATCTTGGGAATCCACTTCCGTTTGCCGACCAGAACCGAAAACGAGTTGGCAAGACTGCGGACGATCGCGCACGCCGCCTCGCACGGCGCCGTCACCACGGCGGTGTCCGAGACCTCGCGCGCCTCGCGCAGGCCGAGATCGTAGAAGCCGCCGATGATCATGGCGTCACCCTCGCCGGACGCCACTTGGCGCGCGTGCGCGACCACGTCGCGAATAACCTGCGCCTCATAGGCATGGTACTCGAGGTGGCGTGGCCGCCCCTCCGCCAGCGTGACGACTTCGACCTCGGTTCCGGTGCGCCGCGCCGCCTCCATCAGCCCCGACATGTCGGCGGCGTAGACGGTGGTGCCTACCGGATGGACGTAGCGGATGCGCATGGCGCTGGTGCCGCGGCGGGGTCCCTCAATACGGGCGGCCGTCACTGTGGGTGAAGGTATAGCTCTCTCCCCCGTGTTTGAGGGCGAGGTCGGCGTCGGGGTAGGTCACATCGTCGCCCGGCGAACGGTCGCCGACCTCGAGATACACCGCCACCCGGCCGCTGTTGTTGACCAAGTGGTGCCCATCTTCGGCACCGGCCGCGAAGCCCGCCGCCATGCCGGGGCCCAGAATCTGCTCGCCGCCCTCGGTGATCAGCGCGAGTTCGCCTTCCAAGACGTACACGAACTCGTCGCGCCGGGTGTGCCAGTGGCGGATCGAGGACCAGGCGCCGGGCTCCAGACGGACCAGATTTACGCCGAAGTTCTCAAGCCCCGCGGCGTCCCCGAGCGCGCGCTTGACGCGCTTTCCGACGACGCTGCTCCGATAGGGTTCGGGATAGCCCGAGCCCTCTTTCCCTTCCACCGTTTCGGGATCGAAGGCGGGCATCGACGGACCGCCTTCGCCTGATGTCGCCATGGATGCGTCCCCCGTTGGCAATGCTGCGCCGCGAGCTTATCAGAATCAGGCGCCGCCAGCCCGCTTGCGCTGCCCCGCCCGCGGCACATAGAATCGAGCCAAGAGCTTCTTCTGGGAGATGGACCTTGTCGAGAGAGCGGGCGCTCGCCTCCAATAAGATATTCGGCGGCTTGCCGGCCGATGCGATGCGGCGGGTCATGGGCAAGGCGAAGTGGCGCGAGTGCGCGCCGGGCGAACGAATCATCGAGCGCGGGCAGAGTGGACAGGACGTCTATTTCGTTGTCGACGGCACCGTCCGAGTGCTCAACTTCGCGGCCTCGGGCCGGGTGGTCTCGTTCGCCTCGCTAGTGGATCGAATCTAACGCTTGGTGCCCACGTTTGACGGCGGCGACGATCTTGTTGGGATTGGCGGTCCAAACGAACGGTGTGGGGTCGTCGTTGGTTTCGGCGATGAAGCGGTTGATGGCGGTCTGGAGATTGACGATCGAGTGGAACACTCCTCTTTTGAGTCGGCGTTTGCTGAGCTTGGCGAAGAAGGTTTTGACGGCATTGAGCCAGGAGCAAGAGGTCGGCGTGAAGTGAAAGACGAACCGAGGGTGGCGCTCGAGCCAGGCCACGACCTTGGGATGCTTGTGAGTGCCGTAGTTATCGAGGATCACGTGGACGATCTTGCCCGCCGGCACTTCGGCCTCGATGGCGTTGAGGAAGCGGATGAACTCCTGGTGCCGATGGCGCTGCATGCAGCGCCCGATCACCTTGCCTTCCAGGACGTCGAGGGCGGCAAACAGCGTCGTCGTGCCGTTCCGTTTGTAGTCATGGGTGATCGTCCCGCAGCGTCCCTTCTTCAGCGGCAGCCCCGGCTGGGTGCGGTCGAGGGCCTGGATCTGGCTCTTTTCGTCCACCGACAGCACGACGGCATGGGCGGGCGGATCGACGTAGAGACCGACGATATCGCGCAGCTTAGTGACGAACTCGGGGTCGGTGGAGAGCTTGAAGTGGCGTACCCGGTGCGGACGGAGCTTGTGAGCCTGCCAAACCCGCTGCACCGAGCTGATGCTGATCCCGACCACCTTGGCCATCGCCGCCGCCGTCCAGTGCGTCGTCTCTCCGGGCGGTTCGGTGGAGGTCAACTCGACCACCCGCTTGACAATGGCACCAGGCAGCGGCGGGATGCGCGAGGGTCGGGTCTTGTCGCGCAAAAGTCCACCCACGCCTTCGTGCATGAACCGCTCCTGCCAGCGCCAGACGCAGGGCTTGCTCTTGCCCGTCCGCCGCATGATCTCAGCGGTGCCAAGACCATCGCCGGTCAGCAGAATGATCCGAGCCCGCCAGACGTGCTTCTGCGGGCTGCTCCGGTCCGCAACAACCGCCTCAAGACGAGTACGCTCGGCAAAACTAACGTTCACATGGATACCGTTTCGCATTCCAAGAGACTCGCACATCGTGCAAGCCATGGGAATCTTTTGTTAGAGTTGATCCACTAGGACCCGGGGCATACTTTGGCGAGCTCGCGGCGATCGACGGCCAGCCGCGCTCGGCCACCGTGGTGGCTCAGACCAAGTGCGCGCTCTCGGTCCTCGAGGGTGAGGAGTTCAGGCGCTTGGTGTTGTCGTTCCCGCAGATCAGCATCACGCTGTTGCGCCGGCTCTCAGAGGTCATTCGCGTCACCGACGAGCGCATTACCGACCTCAGTTCCTTGGGCGCGGCGCAGCGTGTGTGCCTCGAGCTGCTGCGCTTGGCCGAGCCAGATCCCGTCGTGGGGCGGAATTGGGTGGTCTATCCGCTCCCCACTCAGGCCAACATCGCGAGCCGCATCGGCACCACGCGAGAAACCGTCGCCCGGATGATCAGCCGCCTATCAGCGGACGGAATCGTCGAGCGCAAGTCGAAATCGCTCTACATCCGCGACCGCGACCGGCTCGAGGCCTTGACGCTGGAAGTCACCTAGCGCGGCGTCTTGCCGGGGCGCTCACTCGGCGGGCACCAAGGTATCGGGTTTTGCGGCCTCGCGCGGGGCGGCTTCTGGCGCTTCCGCGAACAAGCCCCAATCGGCGATCTCACGCTCCGGCGGTGCCTCCGATCCCCACTTTCGGCTCGGTGTCCAGCCCACGCGTGTCGCGGCATCGCCCAGGAACTCGGCGTACTTGAACGGCGCAAGCATCGCGTCGAGCACCGGCACGCCAAGGGCCTCTTGCAGCCGTTCGCAAAAGCCGAAGCTCGCCGTGCAGCCGAGCATCAGCACTTCGGCCCCGTCTTCCTCGACACACGTGCGGCCAACGCTCAGCATGCGCTCGTACACGGTGTCGTCGTTTTGGAAGTCGTGGACGCTTAGCTCCATTGTCCGCATCGAAGCCATCGCGTGCTCGTGACCGTAGAGACGCACGTTCTCGGCCATCTTGGGAATCCACTTGCGACGCCCGACCAGCACCGAGAAGGTGTTGCCGAGACTGCGCGCGATCGCGCACGCCGATTCGCATGGGGCGGTAACGATCGCCCGACCCGATACCTCACGCGCATCGCGCAGGCCGACGTCGTAGAAGCAGCCGATGACGAAGGCGTCGCAATCCCGCGCCGCAATGCGCGCCTGGGCGACGATGTCGGCCACCACCAACGCCTCGTAGGCGTGGTACTCCAAATGCTTCGGCCGGTCCGATGGCAGCGATATCACCTCGACGGTGGTCTCGGGCAGTTTGAACTGGTTCAAGATTTCGGCCATCGCGGCGTCATAGACGTCGGTGCCTACAGGATTGAGGTATCGAACGTGCATGGCTCATCCTCCACGGTCTTCGCCTTCGCGGCGCGCCCGCCATTGTAGCCCCGCCGGCGCGACACGCCTACGGTCCTGGCGTCCGCCGCGGCTGTCGATAACAAACTGAGTTGACCGCTTTATGTACCATATGAATTGACCGCTTCTGTTGTGGTGGTTTGGCTCGGTCGCGTCGAAGCGGGTCACGCGGCCTGGAGCCTGTCGTCGTCGATGGTTTCGCCGTCGGCGCGGTAGCGCGCCAGACACCTGGGTCCGTGGAAGACGGCCAGGTGGCCGTCGGGATATTCGTGCACCCGGACCTGCGCCTTGACGTAGTGGTGGCGGTGGCGATCGGCCGGGATCTGCAGCGTGCGGTTCTTGTAGCGCACGGTGTTGTCGCCCGCGACGACGCGGTCCTCCTGGGCGCAGAGGATGTCCTCGAGCGTGCCGGCAAAAGCCACGAAGGCCGAGCCGGTGTCCGCGGCCGGGCGGGCGAAGCGGGCGTTGTGCGCCGGCCAGAAGAGCTCCTCGAGAAAGCGATTGGCCTCGGCCATGGTGGCGATCCCGGCGAGGCGCAGCTCCTGGGGCAGGCGCTTCTGCAAGGTCCCGAACATGCGCTCCGAGCGGCCCCGGGCCTGCGGCGAATAGGCCGCGATCAACTCGATGCCGAGCTGCGCCAAGGCCCGGCCGACCTGGGTCGGGTTGTCCTTGTCCACACCGCCGCCTGCCTCGGGCGTGTGCCAGTAGTGCGAGGCCCGATCGGCGTAGAGCGAGCAGAACAGCCCGTTTTCGGCGATCACCTCGCCGAGCCCGCGGAACGTGCTCATCGTGCCCTCCTCGGCAACGAAGAAGCCCGAATAGACCTCCGATGTCACATCGTCCATGGTCACGATCAGATCCCACCACTGGCCCGCAACCCACTCGTGGCTCGAGCCGTCCTGGTGCAGCATCATCCCTACCACCGGTCGGCGCGGCCGCTTCCGGCGGTGCGCCCCGCGCCTGGGCGCCGGCTTGATCTTGCCGTGCGCCTGCAAGCTCAGGCGAAGCCAGTTGTAGCTCAGCCCGAAGCCATGCTCGCAGACCAGCTTCTCGTGGAAGTGCTTGGCCGTGAAGTCCGGGTAGCGCGTCTCGAACAGCTCCAGCACCCGCATCACCTCGTCCACCGGCGCGCAGCGCGCCGAGACCCGCCCAAGGCGCCGGTCGTACAAACCCTCGGCACCCTCGGCCTCATAGCGCTCCCGCCAGCGCCAGAACGTCCGCTCCGACATGCCCAGGATCTCCGAGGCCTCGGCCTAGCTCAAATCACCCCGATAACAACGTCCGTAGACATCCTCGAACTTCATCAATCTCAGTCCCTGCAACTGCTCCGTCCGGCGCATCCGATTCCTCCAGATTTGGAGGAAATCTAAAACCGGACAGATCATCTGTTACATAGACCGGTCATATCGTGTGTTAGCGACACTGGCGTCCGCCGCGGCTGGGCAACCGCGGCATTAAATGATACGTTATTACGTAATGAAAGGCGCGCTGTGATTGCACCGTTTCACGGCCACGACCATGACCACGCCGGCTGCGTCGAAGCGGCGCTGGGCGATGCCGAACGCCTGTGCGCCGGGCGTGGCGCCCGGCTGACCAAGCTGCGCCGACGCGTCTTGGAGTGCGTGTGGCGGAGCCACGCGCCGATCGGGGCCTACCAGGTGCTCAATGCCCTGGGCACCGATTCGCGCCGCGCCGCGCCGCCGACGGTGTACCGAGCGCTTGCCTTCCTCATGGAGCAAGGGCTCGTGCACCGGCTCGAATCGCGCAACGCATACGTCGGCTGCGCCATGCCGGGCGCGCCACACGCGGTCCAGTTCCTCATCTGCCGAGACTGCGGAAGCGTTGGCGAGGTGGCGGATCCGGCGATCGCGAGGACCGTGGCCAAGCGCACCGAAGAGCTTGGGTTCTCGCTGCAAGGCCAGACGATCGAGCTCACCGGACTGTGCCCGGAGTGCCGCGAGCCCGCGCCGCCAACGCCTCCGGCAGCCGGCGATGGACGCTGAGGCAGCCTCGCCGCCCCTGGTCGAAACCGCGGCGCTCACGGTGCGCCGCGGCGGCCGCGCGATCGTGGATGCGGTGGACCTCGCGGTGCACGCGGGCGAGATCGTCACCCTCATCGGTCCCAACGGATCGGGTAAGACGACCCTGGTACGCGCGGTCCTTGGCCTGCTTTCGCCCAATTCCGGTACGGTGGGGCGCCGGGCGGGGCTCAGGCTCGCCTATGTTCCTCAGCACCTCGAGATCGACCGTAGCCTGCCGCTGACGGTCGGGCGCTTCCTCAGGCTTGGGGGGGGCGTCGCGCGAACCCGGCTCGATCAAGCATTGGGCGAAGTCGGTGCCGGGGAACTCCTCGACCGGCCCATTCACGCGATATCGGGTGGCGAACTGCGGCGCGTCGCCTTGGCCCGGGCCTTGATCCGCGACCCCGACCTTCTGGTCCTCGACGAGCCGACGGCGGGCGTCGATGTGACCGGACAGGCCGACCTTTACGCCCTTATCGCGCGCATCCGCTACGATCGCCGATGCGGCGTGCTGCTGGTTTCGCACGATCTCCATTTGGTCATGTCTGCGACCGACACCGTTATTTGCCTCAACCGCCATGTCTGTTGTCGTGGACATCCCGAATCCGTCGCCCGCGATCCGGCGTACGTGGCCCTGTTCGGCGCGGCGGCGGCCGCCCAGTTCGCGGTCTACGCCCATGGGCACGACCACGTTCACGGCACGGGCGACCAGATCATCGCGGTGGCGCCGGCGGCCGGTCCGGCGGGCGCGCGGCAACACGATGGATGACTTCCTAGTCCGCGCGCTGGTTGGCGGCGTCGGGGCGGCGCTCGTCGCGGGCCCGTTCGGCGTGTTCGTGGTGTGGCGGCGGATGGCGTACTTCGGCGCGACCCTGGCGCACGCGGCGCTGCTGGGCGTCGCTCTGGGCCTTATTCTCGGTCTCAACCCGATCGTCGGCGTGGCCATCGTGTGCGTGTTGGTCGCCGCCGCTTTGTTTGCCCTAGGCGAGCGCGGGCCGCTGGCCGGCGACACCCTCCTCGGCATCCTCGCTCATGGCGCGCTTGCGCTGGGCCTTGTCGTCGTCGCCCTCGTCGAATCCCTGCGGCTCGATCTCTTCGCCACGTTATTTGGCGATATCCTCGCGATCGGCAGCGGCGACATCGCCTGGATTTACGGTGGCGGCGCCGCCGCGCTTGGCTTGCTGGCATGGCTTTGGCGGCCGCTCCTGTCGATGACCGTCCATGAGGAGCTGGCCCGGGTCGAGGGCGTGCGCACCGGCGCCGTGCGGTTGGCGTTCATGCTCCTGATTGCCGTCGTGGTCGCGGCCGCCCTGAAGATCGTCGGCGTCCTCTTGATCGTGTCGCTTTTGATCATCCCCGCGGCGACGGCTCGGCGCTTCGCCGAGGGCCCCGAGCAAATGGCCGCCTTCGCCGCGCTCATCGGCTGCGTGGCGGTGGCGTTTGGCCTTCTCGCCTCGCTGGAATGGGATACCCCGGCTGGTCCGACGATCGTGGTCGCAACCACGGTGTTGTTCTTCCTTGCCCTCGCCGCGCCGCAGCGCGGTATCGGACGGCGTATCTAGATCCTAGAAACTTGAGCCCGGTTCGGCGAGGAACGCCACCTCCGCCGCGGTCGAGCGCCGCCCCAGCAGGGCGTTGCGGTGGGGGAAGTGGCCAAACCGCGCGACGATGTCGCGGTGCTGGATCGCGGATTTCACGCTTTCGGCGCCCATCGGCGAATCGGCGACGGTTTCCATCAGCGCGACCCCGGTCTCCTGGTCGTTGAGTTCTTCCGAGTGAAGGAACGGGAGGTAGAAGAATTTTCGCATCAACGTCGACAAGGCACGGTCGTGTCCGCACCCGAGGGCATACTTGGCGGCGTCAAGCGCGACCGCGTCGGTGGCGAATGCGCGGGGATCGTCGCGGAAAAGATTGCGCGGGAACTGATCAAGGACGAGAATCAGCGCGAGGCATGATTCGGCGCTTTCGCGCCAGTGGTCGCGGTCGCCAGCCTGCGCGATCCGATAATCGCCGGCGAATCGGGTACGGACTTCGGCATCGAACGCCGGGTCCCTTTGAAACCAGATCTTTCGCGGTTTGCCGGCGTGGGCCTCGCCGGGCGCACCGAACCAGAAATCAAGAACCTCGCCTGCGCGGGTTTCGTCGGGCGCGTCGTGTCTCGCCATCTGCGCACGCTAGCACGTGGCCGGCCGCTCGGCACCGGGGGCCTGCGCGGCGCGGCCAGTACTCTGCTATAACGCGATAACGCGGGCGTCCCGACCTGGAACGCGAGGAAGACGTGATCCCACGATATAGCCGCCCCGAGATGGCGGCCATCTGGACCGCCGAGGCGCGATTTCAGATCTGGCTCGATATCGAGACCCACGCCCTCGATGCGATGGCCGATATCGGCGTCGTGCCCGCCGAGGCGGCACGGGAGGTGCGCGCCCGCGGCGCATTCGACGTCCGGCGCATCGATGAAATCGAGCGTCAGAGCCACCACGAAGTGACCGCCTTTCTCGACAATCTAGCTGAGCACGTCGGCGAACCGGGCCGCTTCGTCCACCACGGCATGACATCATCAGACGTGATGGACACCGCCCTTGCGGTCCAGCTCGCCCGCGCCACGGATACTCTGATCGCCGACCTCGACGCCCTCCTCGGAGTCATCAAGCGCCGCGCCCTCGAGCACCGGCACACGCCGTGCATTGGCCGCAGCCACGGGATTCACGCCGAACCCACCACCTTCGGCCTCAAGCTTGCCCAAGCCTACGCCGAGTTCGCGCGCGACCGCGACCGCCTCGAAATCGCGCGAGCCGAAATCGCGACGTGCGCTATCTCCGGCGCCGTCGGCACGTTCGCCGAGGTCGATCCCCGGGTCGAGGCGCACGTCGCCAAGGCGCTCGGACTGGTGCCCGAGCCGATCTCGAGCCAAGTGATTCCGCGCGATCGTCATGCCGCTTTCTTCGCCGCACTTGCCGTTACCGCCGCCTCGGTCGAGCGCGTCGCCACCGAGATACGCCACCTTCAGCGGACCGAGGTCGGCGAGGTCGAGGAGGCCTTCGCGACGGGCCAGAAGGGCTCTTCGGCGATGCCCCACAAGCGCAACCCGATTCTGAGTGAGAACCTGACCGGCCTGGCGCGAGCGGTGCGCGCCGCCGTGGTCCCGGCCCTCGAGAACGTCGCGCTGTGGCACGAGCGCGATATCTCCCACTCCTCGGTCGAGCGGATGATCGCGCCCGATGCGACGGTGACGCTCGACTTCGCGCTCGCCCGGCTGACCAAGCTCGTGGATTCGCTGGTCGTCTATCCGGATGCCATGAAGCGGAATCTAGCGCGCCTCGGCGGGCTGATTCACTCGCAAGCGGTGCTCTTGGCGCTCGTGGAATCGGGGCTCGAGCGCGAGACGGCCTATCGACTGGTCCAAAAGCACGCCATGGCGGCACACGCGGGAAAGGGCGAGTTCCGCGATCTCGTTGAGAAGGACGCCGAAGCGGCGGCACGATTGCCGCCCGCCAGGCTGGCCGGGCTTTTCGATCCCGACCGCTACGCCGTACACGTCGATACGATCTTCGCCCGGGTTTTCGGAGAGGGCTAGCCCCTTACGATCTGCTCCCGCGCGACCTCTAGAAGGTCGCTCATCTCTTTGCGCACGCGGTGTTCGGAGACGTCCACCTGTTTTTCTTTGAGGTCGCCCATGACCTTCTCGAAAACGTCCTCCTCGCCGGGCTCCTTGAAGTCCGATTCCACGACCTCCTTGGCATAGGCGTCGGCCGCGGCTCCGCTTACGCCCATCAGTTCGGCGGCCCACAGCCCGAGCAGTTTGTTGCGCCGGACGCCGATTTTGAAAGTGGTCTCTTGATCGTGCGCCCACTTGGCCTCGTGGGCCTTCTCCCGTTCATCAAAGGTGGGCATGGCGTTTGGCGCCTTCCGTCCTGGATTCGATTGCCCAACCCATAGCCCCAAAGGCAAGCCAAATCAACACCCGATGAGGGACCCCGAGCGCCGCGGCCGTTTTCGTGCGGGCGGTCCGCATTCGATTGTCTTGGCGCATGGGATCGGCTACTCTCGCGCTCCTTCCTCCAGAGTGGGATTCGCCGTGCTCCTCGGCGGACCGGACTGCTGGTTCGGATTGGGGGGAAGCTTCCATGCCACGTCGCCGACAACTCTATGAAGGCAAGGCCAAGGTCATTTTCGAAGGGCCCGAGCCTGGCACCGTCGTGCAGTATTTCAAGGACGACGCGACCGCGTTCAACAACAAGAAGCGGGGAACGATCACCGGAAAGGGGGTGCTCAACAACCGCATCTCCGAGTATCTGATGACCCGCCTCAACGAGGCCGGCATTCCCAACCACTTCGTGCGTCGGCTGAACATGCGCGAGCAGCTGGTCAAGGAAGTCGAGATCATTCCGATCGAG
Organism: Alphaproteobacteria bacterium; assembly: GCA_965219135.1. GTDB lineage: Bacteria > Pseudomonadota > Alphaproteobacteria > VGEJ01 > VGEJ01 > CAYUNL01. The sequence goes on from CBDCMV010000003.1 coordinate 3,148,937, forward strand.
GTGGTCGTGCGCAACGTCGCGGCGGGCTCGCTCTCCAAGCGGCTCGACATCGCCGAGGGCACCCAGCTGCCGCGTTCGATCGTCGAGTACTACTTCAAGTCCGACCCGCTCGACGATCCGATGGTTTCCGAGGAACACATCACCTGCTTCGGCTGGGCCAGCCCGCACGAGCTCGACGATTTGTTCTCGCTTTCGCTGCGCACCAACGATTTCCTGACCGGTCTGTTCTCGGCGGTCGGCATTCGGCTCGTCGACTTCAAGCTCGAGTTCGGCCGTCACTATCAGGGTGAGGAGGTGCGGATCATCCTGGCCGACGAGATTAGCCCCGATTCGTGCCGGCTGTGGGACGCGACCACCTCGGAAAAAATGGACAAGGACCGTTTCCGCCGCGACCTCGGCAAGGTCGAGGAAGGCTACCAGGAGGTCGCGCGCCGGCTCGGTGTGCTGGTGGAGGCACCGCGCCCACGCACGCGAGGTCCCAAAATCGTGCAGTGAGGGCGCGGGTCCACATTACGCTAAAACCCGGCGTTCTCGACCCGCAAGGCAAGGCCATCAAGCGCGCCCTTGAAGGGCTCGGTTTTGAAGGCGTGGGCGAGGTCCGCCAGGGCAAGGTGCTGGATCTCGATCTCGCCGAAGGCGATCCCGCCAAGGCCCGCGACGCCCTCGAGGCGATGTGCGCACGCCTCCTCGCCAACACCGTGATCGAGGACTACGCGATCGAGCTGGTCGGGTGAGGGCCGCGGTCATCGTCTTTCCCGGATCCAACTGCGATCGCGACGTCGCGGTGGCTTTGGCGCGAAGCGCGGGGCGCGTGCCGGCGATGGTTTGGCACGGCGAGGCGAGTTTGCCCGCGCTCGACCTCATCGTCGTGCCCGGCGGGTTTTCCTATGGCGATTATCTTCGTTCGGGCGCGATGGCGGCGCATTCACCGGTGATGCGCGAAGTCGTCGCCCGGGCCGAGGCCGGCGTGCCGGTGCTGGCGATCTGTAACGGCTTTCAGATACTCGCCGAGGCCGGCCTTCTTCCCGGCGTACTGATGCCGAACGCCGGCCTTCGGTTCGTCTGCCGCGACGTGCACCTCCGGGTCGAGAACGCGTTCACCCCGTTCACCCACCAGTGCGACGACGATCAGGTGGTGCGCATCCCGATCGCCCATCACGACGGCAACTACCTCGCCGATCCGGATACCCTGGCCGCGCTTCTCGACAACGACCAGGTCGCGTTCCGCTACTGCCAGCCCTGGGGTGAGGTCGACGAATCCGCCAATCCCAACGGCTCGGTCGACAACATCGCCGGCATCTTCAATCGCGAGAAGACGGTGCTCGGCATGATGCCGCATCCCGAGCGGCTGGCCGATCCGGCGCTTGGGAGCGAGGACGGCCGGCTGGTGTTCGATAGCCTGGTCGCCGCGCTCTCATGAGCGCGGAACCCGCCGCGGTGACCGCCGAACTGGCGACCGAACACGGCCTGAGCGCCGAGGAGTACGCGCGCGTTCTCGACATCATGGGTCGCACGCCCAATCTCACCGAGCTCGGTATTTTCTCGGTCATGTGGAGCGAGCACTGCTCGTACAAGTCATCGAAGCGGTGGCTGGCCACGCTGCCGACCCAGGCGCCATGGGTCATCCACGGTCCCGGCGAGAACGCCGGCGTCATCGACATCGGCGATGGCCAGGCTTTGGTGTTCAAGATGGAGAGCCACAACCATCCCTCGTTCATCGAGCCCTTCCAGGGCGCCGCGACGGGCGTCGGCGGCATCCTGCGCGACGTGTTCACCATGGGGGCGCGGCCCATCGCGATGCTCGATTCATTGCGCTTCGGCGATCCCGACGACGCCAAGACCCGGCACCTGGTCGCGGGCGTGGTGGCGGGCATCGGCGCGTATGGCAACTGTGTCGGCATCCCTACAGTGGGCGGCGAGTGCACTTTCGATTCTCGGTACAACGGCAACAACCTCGTCAACGCTATGGCGGTCGGCCTGGCCGAGCGCGAGCGCATCCACACCTCGACCGCGGCCGGACCCGGCAATCCGGTGGTCTACGTCGGCTCCAAGACCGGGCGCGACGGCATCCACGGCGCAACCATGGCCTCGGCCGAGTTCGACGCCGAGAGCGAGCACAAGCGCCCCACCGTCCAGGTCGGCGATCCCTTCACCGAGAAGCTGGTGCTCGAGGCATGCCTGGAGCTGATGGCCGGCGATGCCATCGTTGCCGTCCAGGACATGGGCGCGGCGGGCCTCACCTCGTCGTCCTTCGAAATGGCCTCGAAGGGGGCGCTCGGCATTGCGCTTGACCTCGACCGGGTGCCGCTTCGGGAATCGAACATGAGCGCCTACGAGATCATGCTGTCGGAAAGCCAAGAACGCATGCTCATGGTGATTGCCAAGGGCCGCGAGGAGGAAGTGCGCGCGGTATTCGACAAGTGGGAGCTCGACTTCGCCGTGATCGGCGCCCTCACCGACAACGGCCGCATGGCGCTCGCCGTGGCTGGCGAGACGGTGGCGGACCTGCCCATCGCGCCGCTGGTCGCGGCGGCGCCGGTCTACGACCGGCCATGCGCGGCGGCGGCCGCGGCCGCCGAGCTCACCCCGCTTCCACCCGCTCCCGAGAGCAGCGCCGCTCTTTTGACCCTCATCGCCTCTCCGGACGTATGCTCCAAGCGCTGGGTCTGGGAACAGTACGATCACATGGTCATGGCCGACACCGTCGGGCGCCCGGGCGGTGACGCCGCGGTGATACGCGTCCACGGCACCGAGAAAGGCGTGGCGCTGACCACCGATTGCACCCCGCGTTACTGCGCCGCCGATCCACGAGCGGGCGGCATGCAGGCGGTGGCCGAGGCGTGGCGCAATCTGACCGCGGTCGGCGCCCGGCCCCTCGCCGTGACCGATTGCCTCAACTTCGGCAGCCCCGAGAATCCCAGTGTCATGGGCGCCTTTGCCGCCGCGGTCGAGGGAATCGCCGAGGCCTGCACGGCGCTTGATTTCCCTGTCGTCTCGGGCAACGTCTCCTTCTACAACGAAACCGAAGGACGTCCGATCGCCCCGACCCCGACCATCGGCGGCGTCGGGCTCATCCCGGACATCGCCGCGATGGCCGGGTCCGCGTTCGCGGCCGAGGGCGAGACCGTCTTGCTCGTCGGTGAGACCAGGGGACACCTCGGCGCATCCCTGTATGCCCGCGAGATCCACGGCATCGAGGCAGGGCCGCCGCCCCCGCTGGACCTAGACGCCGAGCGCCGAAACGGCGATTTCGTGCGGGCGCTGATCACCGCGGGGCGGGTGCGGTGCTGCCATGACGTGTCCGACGGCGGCCTGTTGGTCGCCCTTGCCGAAATGGCGCTTGCCGGCGGCATCGGGGCGGAGATCGAGGTCGCGGATGGGGATTCCCACGCCACCCTGTTTGGCGAGGATCAGGCGCGCTACATCCTCAGCGTACCCCCCCGCGAAACATCCCTCATCCGGGCCGAGGCGGAAGACGCGGGCGTGTCGGTGGTGGCGACCGGCCGCACGGGCGGAAAAAATTTGACACTCGGCGGTGGCGGTACGATATCGTTAGCAGAGTTGCGCCAGGCCCATGAGGGATGGCTTCCGGCCTACATGGCTGGGTAGGGTCGAGACGAGGAGAGGGCAGCGCCGTGGCGATGGACGCTGGTGAGATCGAGCGCCTCATCCGCGAGGGAATCCCCGACGCCGCTGTGGCGATCGAAGACCTGCGGGGCGACGGCGATCACTATGCGGCGCACGTGGTCTCGGAAGCGTTCCGCGGCAAGACCCGCATCGAGCAACACCAAATGGTCTATCAGACACTCAAGGGCCAGATGGGGGACGCGCTTCACGCGTTGGCGCTGCAAACCTCGATACCCGACGAGCCGGAACGAACCTAGGAGAGGGCAATTCGATGAGCGAGAACGAAGTTTTCGAACGAATCCGGGGCGATGTCGCGGATTCTCCGGTGGTGCTGTTCATGAAGGGGACCCCGGTCTTCCCGCAGTGCGGATTTTCCTCCACCGTGGTCCAGATCCTTACCCACCTCGGCGTCAAATTCAAAGGCATCGACGTGTTGCAGGATCCCGGTCTACGTGACGGCGTCAAAGCCTTCTCGGAATGGCCCACGATCCCCCAGCTTTACGTCAAGGGCGAGTTCGTCGGCGGCTGCGACATCGTTCGTGAGATGTTTGCGAGTGGTGAGCTTGCGGCCCTGCTCGAGGAGAAAGGCGTCGCCACCGAAGCGGCGTCCTAGCCGCCGCCGCTCCGCGGCGCGGCACTTACCTCGGAGGTAATTGACCGACTTCCCCCACCACCGCATCCTCGGTCCGGTTCAACCCACCGACCGAGGAGCCGGCACCATGAGTACCACCGCGACGTTTGACGCCGATGCGTCTTGCCTTTTGCGTACTTCGCTGCGCGCCAACGCGGCATTTTCCGCCGCCTCCGGCGCGGCGCTGATCGCTGCCGCCGGGCCGCTCGCCACGTTGATGGGGATTAGCGCAACACTGGCGCTCCCGGTCGTCGGGGTGATTCTTGTCTTGTATGCCGGCACCCTCTGGTGGAGTGCCCGCCGCCCGACGCTGAACCGCGGCGAGGCGCGAATCGCGATCTCGATGGACGTTGCATGGGTTGTCGCGAGCGCCGCACTGTTGCTGATCGCGCCAGGATTGCTCGCTCCCGCGGGGCGTTGGATCGTGGCCGTGGTGGCGGTGTGAGTTGCCGCGTTTGCGATCCTCCAGGCGCTTGGCCTACGCAACCTCGACCAGAGCCTACCGCGGACCGGCTAGAGCGCTCGACGGAATTCCAAGGTGCGCACTGCCGCTAACCGCAGTCTCGCGCGTCCCTCCATCATCTCTCGCCGTACCTATGGCGGCGCCTTCCGCGCCCTTTTTGGCGCGTGCGTTGCCCGATAGAATGGCGCCGCGCACCGAAGGGGGCGCGAAACCCGTGATCGCTCTTGCTCCGAACCCTGCTGCTCGCCTTGATCGTTCTCGCCGCCGCCGGGGCGCGCGCCGATCCCGTCACGCTTGAACTCAGCCCGGTTCGCCTCAACGCCGTCGACCGCGCACAAGATTCGGTGGGCCAGCTTCGATACCTTGGCGGGCTCGAGCTTCGCTCCGAAGACCCGCGGTTTGGCGGTCTCTCGGGCCTCGCTCTCGGCGGCTCGGGCCGCCTCGTCGCCGTCTCGGATGCCGGGTACTGGTTCGAAGCGGACCCTCTGATCGACGATGACGGTCGGCTCGCCGGCCTCGAGAACGCTGCGATGTCACACTTGCGCGACCGCGACGGGGCGCCCGTGGAGGACAAGCGCGCGGGCGATGCCGAGGCCGTAGAACGGCGCGGTGATTCGACCTACATCGTCGCCTTCGAGCGCGATCACCGCCTGTGGCGCTACGATGTTGCCGGCGAACTCGCGGCGGCCAAGCCGGTTCCGCTTGACCCCCCGACGGGGCTCGATTCAGTGCCCGGCAACCGAGGCATCGAGGCGCTCGCCGTCCTTGGCGATGGCGCGTTACTTGCGGTTACCGAGGGCGCGACCGACGACGCCGGCGACCTTCTCGGCTGGCTGATCGAAGACGGCGTCGCGGCGCCGCTCGGCTACCGCCACACACACCCTTCTTCCGACCCACCGACATGGCGGTTCTGCCCTCGGGCGATGTATTGATTCTGGAGCGAAGCTTCATCCCGCCGGCGAGCCTAGCCGCGCGAATCCGGCTTCTCGCCGCCGCCGACATCGCCCCCGGCGCGCGCCTGCGCGGTACCGAGATCGCCTATCTAAGGCCGCCACTCATTGTCGATAACTTCGAGGGGATGGCGGTCGGCCGCGACGGGCGCGGGCGCACCGTCCTTTACCTCGTCTCCGACGACAACTACAACGCGCTCCAGCGGACGCTGCTCTTGATGTTCGAGTGGGTGGGGGGATGAAGGTTTCGAGCTGGTTTGTCGCCTTGTCGGCGCTATTCGTCGCCTGCCTGATCGCTTCCAACGTCATCGCGGTCAAGCTGGTGAGCATCTTCGGCTTCGTGCTGCCGGCGGCAATCATCATCTTTCCACTGAGCTACATCCTGGGCGACGTGCTGACCGAGGTCTACGGCTACACCCAGGCGCGCCGCGTGATCTGGCTCGGGTTCTTGTGCAATCTGGTCGTGGTGGCCGCGATCTGGGGTGCCGGCGCGCTGCCCGCGGCCGATTTCTGGGACGGTCAGGACGCCTATGAGCGCATCCTCGGCCAGGTCCCGCGTATTCTTCTGGCCTCGTTCCTCGCCTATCTCGTTGGCGAGTTCGCCAATGCCTTCGTCCTTGCCAAGATGAAGATCGCGACCCAGGGCCGGTGGCTCTGGAGCCGCACCATCGGCTCGACGTTGGTCGGCCAAGCGCTCGATTCGGCGGTCTTCATGACGGTGGCGTTCGCCGGTGTGATCCCCGGCCCGGCACTCGTGACGGCGATCCTGACCCAGTGGCTCGCCAAGTCCCTCTACGAGGCCGCGGCCACCCCGGTGACCTATGGGGTGGTGGGCTTCCTCAAACGCAAGGACGCGGTCGACACCTACGACACCGACACCCGCTTCAACCCGCTGGCGCTGTCGGAGTAGGGGAACGCTTCAGGCCGGTTTGGCGGCCGCGGCGGCGCGGGCCTTGGCGATGTCGCGTTTTAGGCGCCGCGCTTTGGTTGACAGAACGCTGGGCTTGGCGGAAGCGAGATAGTTGTCGAGGCCGCCGTGGCGCTCGATGGTGCGCAGTGCACTAACCGCGACCCTGAACCGAACCGAGCGCCCCAGCGTCTCGCTCAACAGCGTCGAGGCCTGGACGTTGGGTAGGAAGCGCCGTCGCGATTTGTTGTGCGCGTGAGATACATTATTGCCGGTCAACACGCCCTTGCCGGTCAGCTCGCACCGTCGCGCCACGATCTTTCCTCGCGTCTGGTCCTTGGGAGCGCGGAGTTTCTCGACTAATCAGCGACCGGTCAAGGACGCGATTCAATCGCGACGTCGGCGCCGCCGGCGCGGGCCGAGGCGAGGCACGCATCGAGAATGGTTTGGGTCTTGAGCGCGACCTCGGGCCAGAACGGATCGATGGTGCCCGCGAGCACCTGGGCGGAGAAGTTCTCCACCATGTGGGTCTCCTGCGCGCCGGCCGCCGAATCGCTCGGCTCGTCGATGGAAACGCGGCGGGACTGATCGTGGACGGACAGGACACAGCCCTCGAATTCGTAGGCCCAGTTCGCCACGTCGAAACCGATCTCGCCCGCCTGGAAGGGGAGCACGAAGTCGCGAACGTGGATGTGGCCTTTCTCGCCGCCGATCGTCGCCCACTGCTGGTTTTCGGCGACGAACGAGCAGTAGAAGCTGGACGACACGCCCCCCTCGTAGAGCAGTTCGGCCGAGAGATCCATCGGCACCGGCGCGGGACTGGCGCTTTGTCCCCACTCGCTCAGCATCCGGGCGGAAACCATGCTTGGCATCTGGTAGTTCATCAGCCACAGCGTCAAACGAATGTTGTACCAACCGACGTCGCCGAGACAGCCCAGCGGTTCGAAGCCGCTGTGGGTGCGGATGTTGGTCTCTCGCTCCGCCTCGGGAAGCCCGAAGGTGAAATGGCTTGCGATCCGGCGGATCGGGCCGACGGTGACACCATCGTCGAGCACCTCGCGCAGCCGTGCGAAGCGGCGGCTGTGCGTGAACATCACGCCGTCCATGAACTGCACGTTGTTCTGCCGGCAGTCCTCGATCATCTCGGCCACCTCGCCGGCGTCTACCCCGGTGGGTTTTTCGCACAGTACGTGCTTGCCGGCCTCGGCCGCGCGTATCACCCACTCCTTGCGCATGCCGGTCGGCAAGGGAATGTAGACGGCATCGATGTCGTCGCGGGCCAACAAGCGATCGTAGCCGCCGATCGCCACGGGCGTCTCGGGAAAGGGCGCCGTCGCCTGACAACCGCGGACGTAGGTCTCGGCCCGCTCGGCGCTGCGGCTTGCCACGGCGACGAGGGTGGCGTTCTCGGCGTTGCGAATCGCCAGCCAGTTCTTGCGGGCGATCCGGGCGCTTCCCATGATGCCCCACCCGCACAATCGGTCCGTCATTCCGGCCACCCTGCAAACGATGTCAGCGAAGCTCGACCGGCGCGATGTCGCCGATCGAAGCGGCCTCGGGGTCCTGTTCTCGGGCGCCTTCGGCCGGTGCGGGCACCGGGGTGTCGAACTGGTAGCCCGGATCCTGCCTTTGCTTGTTCCAGACCTCGCGCATCTCGCGCCACGAGCTGAATAGGCTGCGCGGCGCCGGCATGTCGTGCGCGACCGCGCGGTGCAGCTTCTTGAGGTTGTAGCATGGGATGGCCGCGAACATGTGGTGCTCGAGGTGCCAGTTCATCCGCCAGTAAAGGAACTCGGACAGCGGATCGAGGGTGATCGAGCGGACACAGAGCCGGAAGTCCGGCACATCGTCGCGCAGACCGCAGTGCATGGGTACGCCGACGAAGTAGCCGAGCCAATTGGCGATGAACGGCGCGACGCTAAGGATAACGGGCACGATCCACAGACCCAGCGCGAAGCATACGATGGCGGCGCCGACGTGGAAGACGAGGAGGAATCGGGCCCAGTTCACCGCCCACGGTCGAACGTCGGGCCGGTTGGCATAGAGGGCCTCGAGCCATCCGGGGGTGCTGAAGACGCTGTAGAACCCCACTGCCGTCTTGAGCATGCCCCACATCCAGGTGACGATTCCTCTGGTGGCGAAGCCGCCGAACAGGTTGAGGGTGAACAGCTGCGCCAGGTAGTGCGGCCGCAACGAAGGATTGGCGGGAAGGGTGACTTCTTTGTCGGCACGCGGGTGAAGCGTGTAAATGTGGTGGTAGGTATGGCTCATCGCGTACTCGTGGAAGTTCCACCACGCGAGCGTGCTGTAGACGCGCAGGAACAAGGCGTTTAGCCACTTGGTCCGGAACACCGTACCGTGGCCCAGTTCGTGGCAGGCGTACAGGAAGTGCGAGGCAACGGTGCCGTGCGCGAACAGGGCCAACGCGAACCCGACCCAGATTTCGGTCTCGAAGAAGATGTAGACAAGCGCGCCCGTTGCGGCGAAGAGAACCAAATGGCCGAGCGCCTGGAACCAGCCCTGTAGATCGCTGGCCCGCATCAGCTCGTGCAGCTTCGCGGGCTCGATCGGGCAGCGGTACCACTTGACCTTGTAGGTCTTGAAGAGCTGATCCAGCGATTCGGTGTCGGCACTCATGACGGCTCCCCCCACGTGGCTTCGCGTTGACTAGTCCGAACCCGCGGCACTGTCAAACTTACGAATCGATGTTCGCGACCGCTGCCTTCAGCGCGAGTAAGGCGCGATCGCGCTCGCGAAACAGCTCGGCCGGCTGGCGCCCCCGATAGTCGTAGAACCCCCGTCCGCTCGTGACTCCCTCGTGCCCGGAATCGACAAGTCGATCCAGTAAGCCCGATGCCGTCCCCGACGGCGGCGGCTCGTAGAACCCCTCGCGATGGACGTCGCGCACCACCCGCAACCCGGTGTAGTCGAGCTTCTTGAACTGGCCCAACAGGGCGAGCCGCAGCGCCAGTCCGTGGCGGATCGACTCATCCACGCTCTCGACGTCGGCGATTCCCTCGTCGACGAGCCTGAAGGCTTCGTTCTCGATGGCGAATTGGATGCGGTTGGCCAGATAGCCGGCCACGAATCGCTTCAGCACCACCGGCTTTTTGTCGAGCGAGTGAAGGAAGCCGGTCAGTTGTCGGGTCAGTTCCTCAGGCACGCCGGGCGCCGGCACGACATCGACCAGATCGATGATGTAGGGCGGCGTATACCAGTGGACGATGAAGGCACGATCCTCAAACCTCGCGGGTAGATGCGGGAAGATATCGAGGAACGAGGTGTTGCTCGCCAGTACCGCGTGTGCCGGCGCGAGCGTTGCCGCCTCGGCGTACAGCGCTCGCTTGGCCTCGGCGTTCTCGACGATCGCCTCGACGACCAGGTCGGCATTGGCGAGTGCGTCCTCCAGGGACCGGCAGGGTGTAACCCGGTGCGGTGCGGTTTCCGCCTCGGATTCGGTTATCGCACCGGCCGCGGCCAGTGTTTCGGCGGCGTCGACGATCTGAACGCTGGCGGCTTGAACTCTTTCATCGGATACATCGTGTAGCGTGACGCGGCATCCGCCGAGGGCGTACACCAGCGCCAAGCCATGGCCCATGAGGCCGGCACCGATCACGGCGACGTTCTCAAAACGCATTGTCAGATCCCCCGACGGTTCCACACACGGGTATGATGTCATACGACGACTTCATCGCCTCGGTCGACGGGCTGGTCATGGGGCGGCTGAGCTACGAGAAAGTGCTCACTTTCGGCGCGTGGCCCTATGCCAAGCCGGTCGTGGTTCTGAGCCGAACGCTAGCCGAGAAGGACCTTCGCGAAGACCTGCTCGGCCGCGTACGCCGATGACTAGTCGGGCGGGGGCAGATGGTCCATGTCGGCGGGATAGGGATACTCCACCCCCAGTAACTTGATCAGGCGATCTTCGCACGCCGCGATGGTTTCGGCGCGGACGCAGCGCCGCCAGTCCTCGATCGGCCGGATGGACTTGGACACGTAACAGCCGAGTACCGCGGCACGCGAGGAATTGCTGCGGTTCCCCTTGCCGCCGTGCCACATCAGCGCGGGGAACAGAATCAGTGAGCCGGCAGGGCCGGTGACCTGGATGCCGCGCTGGTCGAACTCGCCGGGATCGGGCCAGCGGCAAAGCGTTTGGCTGCCCGGCAAGATCCCGGTCGCCCCGTTATCGGCGGTAAAGTCATCGAGCATGACGACGGCCTCAACCGCGAGGTGGAAGCTGTCGTCGATCGTGCGTGGCCAGTTGTCGCGGTCGAACAGGTCCCAGTAGGGGTAATCGACGTGGGGCTCTTGCGCGGGCGCCCCGGGGAAGAGGACGCGGCCGGCCCACGAGCCGAGCATCAGGTCGGCGCCGAGAATGGGCGCCATGATCTCGAGCATGCGCGGCTCCGCCGCCATGGTGCGGAAGACCTCGCCCTTGTCGATCAGGTTCCAGACCTCGACGTTGTTGACCAGCTTGTCGGTGCCCGGCGCGCGCGTCGTGATCGATTCCAATGTCTCACGGTCTACCGGCTCGGGTTCCGGCGGCGGCGGTCCGGCGAGTTCCATGAGGCGGGCCCGCGCCTCGCCAATCGTCTCCGCGTCAAAGTGGCCCTCGAGGACCAGGTACCCTTGGCCTTGGGTGAGTTCACGAACCGCGCTGTCGATGTCGAAGGTCATGTCGGTCTGTTCCGCACTCAGTGCATCCGCTCGGCGTAGGCCGTCAGCACGCGTTCCGCGGCGCTGCCCGGTGTGACCTCGCCGGCGGTCACCTTGTCTTCGAGCTCCTCGACGAGGGCGGAGATGGCGGGATCGCCGCGCAGCGCATCCGTGAGCCGCTCCGTCACCTCGCGCCATAGCCACGTGCGCGCCTGGTCGGCGCGCTGCCGGGCAATCTCGCCGCGGTCTTCGAGCGCCGTGCGGTACCGCGTGGCGGCGTCCCACACGTCGTGGATGCCCCTGCTGTCCTCTGCCGATACCAGCACGACCTCGGGCTTCCAAGCGGCGGAGCGAGGCCGCACCAGTGACAGCGCGGCACCGTAGTCTAGCGCCAGCCGCCGCGCCGAAGGCTCGAGCGCGCCATCGGTCTTGTTGACGACCACCAGGTCGGCAAGCTCGACCACGCCGCGCTTGAGCCCCTGGAGTTCGTCGCCGGCGCCCGGCGCCAACAGCAGCACGAACATATCGACGGCCTCGGCGACCGCCGATTCCGACTGGCCGACGCCGACCGTCTCGACGATGACCACGTCGAACCCGGCGGCCTCGCACAGCAGGACCGCGGCGCGGGTTCCGCGCGCGACACCCCCCAATATGCCGCCCGAGGGGCTCGGGCGGACGAAGGCGTCGGCCCGGCGGCCGAGCACGTCCATGCGGGTCTTATCGCCGAGGATCGAGCCGCCCGATCGCCCCGAGGTGGGATCGACGGCGAGGACCGCAACCTTGCGGCCGTGCTCGATGAGGTGGAGGCCGAAGGCCTCGATGAAGGTCGACTTGCCGACCCCCGGGGCGCCTGTGATCCCAAGTCGAAACGCCCCCCCGGCGTGGGGCAAGACCTCAGCCAGCAGCGCCTCCGCGCGCCGCCGGTGATCGGCACGGCGCGATTCGGCTAACGTGATGGCGCGGGCCAGCGCGCGCCGTTCGCCGCCGATCAGCTCAGCCGCGAGGGTCTCTGATTCTGAGGATTTCGAATCGTGCGCCAGCGCCTTGGCCATGCATCACCATAGCCCAAGGTCGCCGCCGCGGGTTATCTGGAGCAGGACTTAATCCCAAGTGAAGTGCCGCAACAGGCCGATTTCTGCGGATTTTCGGCGGATTTACTCGGGATTAATCCTGACCGTCACTTCCCAGTAGGGTCGTTCTCCCTTTCAATGAGATGGAGAACGACAGATGTCTTCACCCTACCGTTCCGCACCGTAAAAGACCCGACCACAGGCGGGCAAGGTCGCAGCCGGCAAGGCAAGATGCGCATTGCTGGCGCGGTCGAGCTATCGCCCGAGGGCGAGCCACGTCGCATCCGGCTGGCGCCGATCGGGGATTTCTCCGCGCGCAGCCTTCATGCCTTCGTTGCCGGGACCTCGGCGCCGGGCGCGCGGGTAATCACCGATGGCTGGAGCGGTTATCCTGGCCTGCCCGACCACGACCACCAGCCCAAGGTCGTCGGTGCAACGCCCGCCCATCTCGTGCTGATCTGGATCCATCGTGTGTTCTCGAACCTGAAGCGCTGGGCGCTCGGAACCTTCCATGGCCTGCGCCGCGCCCATCTGCGCCGCTATCTCGACGAGTTCGTGTTCCGCTGGAACCGCCGCCGCCACACCGCAACGGCCTTCGACACCCTGCTCGGCATCGGCACGCGCCTCCGACCCGCCGACTACCGCGACATCGTCGGACAACGCGGCTGATCCCGGCAGGCCGGGCGCCAGCCACCGCCCGCCCTCCGATCCGCCTCAATCGGGGCCGAATACCGGCCCTCCAGCCTGCCTGACAGCACTCGAAACCTACTTCCCCAAGGCCAAAAGCTCCCGCACATCGCCAGGCACGGTCCAAGAACCGTGCCTGGAACGTAGAAGGCCGATCAACATCTGGTGTGACCGGAAGCAAAGGGAGAAGCCTTTCGCAAAAAATAATGGGCCACACGAGGTGGCCCAAGTTCAGGGAGGAAATACCCAGGACGGGTAGTGAAGGCAGCACCGTCGGTAGGGAACCTTCGATGCTGTACCACTATATATGCCACCCGTTTTGATCAAATGCAAGCGATATTTTTGATTCCTGTTAATTTTCACCGCCTTACGATAATTTGTGAACCGCTTGGCGGAACTCTTGGGCACTACTCCCGCCCTGCCAATGAACAAAATAGGGGTTCACCCGTATGGCACACTGCTTGCGTGATGTTTTGGATCGATAGTGTGGCGCGTCTGCCACGGATGGGAGAATGCCATCATGCGGCCACCCCGGCGCGCCCTTGGCGGGCTCGTACTCGCGGTCTTCGCCGCGGTCGCGATGCCGGGCCTAGCGGCGACGGAGGCCAAAGCGCCCGCGACGGTCGGGGCACAGGCCCTGTGCCGCGATGCCGCGTCGGAAACGGGGCGCGCGTACCGCATCCCCAAACATCTCCTGCTGGCCATTGCACTGGCCGAATCGGGTCGGTGGCATGCCGCGCGGGGGGAAGGCTTTGCCTGGCCCTGGACGGTGACCGCAGGCGGCGCAAGTCACTATTTCGAAACCCGAGCGGCGGCGGTCGGACACGTCCGCGCGCTTGCGAAGGCCGGTGTTCGCAACATCGACGTCGGCTGCATGCAGGTCAATCTCTTGCACCACCCGAACGCGTTTCCAAGCCTCGAACAAGCCTTCGAGCCGGCGGCCAACGCCGCCTATGCCGCGCAATTTCTCGCCGCTCTGCACCGCGAGACGCGGTCGTGGAGCCGTGCCATCGCCTTTTACCATTCGCGAACCCGCGCCTTTTACAGGCCCTATCACCAGAAGGTATATAAGCTCTGGCGCATCGAGCGACGGCGCGCCGCGGAGATCCACCGAGCCGCCGTCTTGGCCGCCTACTTCGAGCGCAAGGCGCGGCGCGAAGCGAAAGCGGCCGCGCGGCGCAGCAACGACGGGAGTTAGCCCACCCGACATGACGATCGACAACGAAGCGGAGTTGGACAAGCTCAAGGCGGTGGGCAAGGCCGTTGCCCGCACCTTGCGCACCATGGCCGCGGCCCTTGAGCCCGGGATGACCACCCAGGAGCTCGACGACGTCGGCCGGCGCAGCCTTGATGCCCAAGACGCCCGCTCCGCGCCCGAGATCACGTACGGCTTTCCCGGCGCGACCTGCATCAGCATCCATCCCGCCATCGCCCACGGCGTGCCCGGCGACACCGCGATCGACAAGGGTGACCTGATCAATATCGACGTATCGGCCGAGATCGAGGGCACCTTCGCCGATACCGGCGCGAGCTTTATCGTACCGCCGGCAAGCCCGGCCAAGCGCGCCGTGTGCCGCGCAACCCGCAAAGCCCTGCACCGTGCCGTCGGCGCGGCCCGCGCCGGCCTGCCGATCAACGGCATCGGTAAGACGGTCGAGCGATTCGCGCGAAAGCGTGGGTATTCGGTCATCGAGAACCTTGCCGGCCACGGCGTCGGCAGCGCGCTGCATGAGGCCCCGGCCAACATTCTGTCGGTTTATGACCCCGCCGACCGGCGGATGCTTCACGAGGGCATGGTGATTGCGGTGGAACCCTTCTTGTCGACAGGCGCATCCACCGCGGAGCAGGGCGACGATCCCTGGACTCTTGTCACGCCGCCCCAGTTCCTGACCGCGCAATACGAACACAGCATCGTGGTGACGCGCGGCGCGCCGATCGTGCTGACCGCGCTCGATTAGCCGAATCGAGAGATCAAGCGGCCGCGAAGTCGGCGAGGCGGACGGGGCGGCGTCGGGCACCCTAGGTGCCCGGCGGCCCGTCGAAGACCCCTGCGCACGGCGCGCCGCAGGTCGTACACGACCCGTCGTCGCTGAGGTTCCAATCGCTCAACACGTACCAGTCACGGCCCACCAGCCGCTCGCCGCACCCGTGGCAGTAGGTGCTCGAACCGTCGTGGTCGTGGACGTTGCCGACGTAGACGTAGCGCAGGCCGTTCTTGATCCCGATCTCGCGCGCCCGGATCAAGGTCTCGTGCGGTGTCCGGCCGATGTCGGTCATTTTGAAATCGGGGTGAAAGGCCGAGAAATGCAACGGCACCTCCGGCCCGAGGTGCTCGGCGAACCACTGGGTCAGGGCTTCGATCTCGCCATCGGAATCGTTTTGGCCGGGGATCAGGAGCGTGGTTACCTCGAACCAGACCGTGGTCTCTTGCTTGAGATAGCACAGGGTGTCCAAGACCGCGCCTAGCTCGGCCGTACACAGCTTGCGATAGAAGCCTTCGGTGAATGCCTTGAGGTCGATGTTGGCGGCGTCCATGTGGCGGTAGAACTCGACCCGCGGCTCGGCCGATATATAGCCCGCGGTCACCGCCACGCTCTTGATGCCGAGCTCGTGGCAGGCCTGGGCCACGTCGACGGCGTATTCGAGAAAGATCACGGGGTCGTTGTAGGTGAAGGCGACCGAACGGCAACCCAGTCGCTGCGCCGCCCGGGCCAAGGCCTGTGGCGAGGCGGAATCGGCCAACGTGTCGACTTCACGCGATTTGGAGATGCTCCAGTTCTGGCAGAACTTGCAGGTGAGGTTGCACCCTGCGGTGCCGAAGGAAAGGACCGGGGTCCCCGGCAGAAAATGGTTCAGCGGTTTCTTCTCGATAGGATCGATACAGAATCCGCTGGAGCGGCCGTAGGTGGTGAGGACCATGCCTCCCGATTGGGCCGCGCGGACGAAGCAAAGCCCGCGTTGGCCTTCGCGCACCTTGCACGCGCGCGGGCAGACGTCGCACTGGATGCGCCCGTCGTCCAGCGTGCGCCAGTAGCGGCCGGGCACGACGCCCGGCTCGGCGTCGGGCAACTCAGCGGCCACGGACCGACGCTCGCAGCTTGCGTTTCCCAAGCGCCGACGTATCCTCGGCGGTCGTGCACATCATGAAGGTTCTCGGACCTAGTGGATCAACTCTAACAAAAGATTCCCATGGCTTGCACGATGTGCGAGTCTCTTGGAATGCGAAACGGTATCCATGTGAACGTTAGTTTTGCCGCGCGTACTCGTCTTGAGGCGGTTGTTGCGGACCGGAGCAGCCCGCAGAAGCACGTCTGGCGGGCTCGGATCATCGTGCTGACCGGCGATGGTCTTGGCACCGCTGAGATCATGCGGCGGACGGGCAAGAGCAAGCCCTGCGTCTGGCGCTGGCAGGAGCGGTTCATGCACGAAGGCGTGGGTGGACTTTTGCGCGACAAGACCCGACCCTCGCGCATCCCGCCGCTGCCTGGTGCCATTGTCAAGCGGGTGGTCGAGTTGACCTCCACCGAACCGCCCGGAGAGACGACGCACTGGACGGCGGCGGCGATGGCCAAGGTGGTCGGGATCAGCATCAGCTCGGTGCAGCGGGTTTGGCAGGCTCACAAGCTCCGTCCGCACCGGGTACGCCACTTCAAGCTCTCCACCGACCCCGAGTTCGTCACTAAGCTGCGCGATATCGTCGGTCTCTACGTCGATCCGCCCGCCCATGCCGTCGTGCTGTCGGTGGACGAAAAGAGCCAGATCCAGGCCCTCGACCGCACCCAGCCGGGGCTGCCGCTGAAGAAGGGACGCTGCGGGACGATCACCCATGACTACAAACGGAACGGCACGACGACGCTGTTTGCCGCCCTCGACGTCCTGGAAGGCAAGGTGATCGGGCGCTGCATGCAGCGCCATCGGCACCAGGAGTTCATCCGCTTCCTCAACGCCATCGAGGCCGAAGTGCCGGCGGGCAAGATCGTCCACGTGATCCTCGATAACTACGGCACTCACAAGCATCCCAAGGTCGTGGCCTGGCTCGAGCGCCACCCTCGGTTCGTCTTTCACTTCACGCCGACCTCTTGCTCCTGGCTCAATGCCGTCAAAACCTTCTTCGCCAAGCTCAGCAAACGCCGACTCAAAAGAGGAGTGTTCCACTCGATCGTCAATCTCCAGACCGCCATCAACCGCTTCATCGCCGAAACCAACGACGACCCCACACCGTTCGTTTGGACCGCCAATCCCAACAAGATCGTCGCCGCCGTCAAACGTGGGCACCAAGCGTTAGATTCGATCCACTAGGGCCGGTACGCGCAGTATGGATCCTCACCCATGACCGCGCAACAAAGCCCGACCGATCGTCCGCCGGCAGTGGCGGGGAGCTTCTATCCCGACGATCCCGCCGCGCTGTCGGCGATGGTCGATTCGCTTCTGGCATCGGCGCAGTCCGGACCGCGAACCGGGGCGGCACACCCGCCCCCCAAGGCCATCATCGCGCCGCACGCAGGTTACGTTTATTCGGGCGCGGTCGCCGGCTCGGCCTATGCCCTGCTGGCGGCGGCGCGCGAGCGAATCAAGCGTGTGGTCCTGATCGGCCCGGCGCATCGAGTGGCGGTCGCCGGCGTCGCAGCGCCCAGTGTCGATGCCTTTCTCACGCCGCTAGGGCGGGTCCCGCTCGACCGCACCGCGATCGACGGGCTGGTCCGACTGGGCTGCATCAGCATCCTCGATCAGGCGCACCGACCCGAGCACTCGCTCGAAGTGCATTTGCCGTTTCTGCAGCGCATGCTGAGCGAGTTTTCGTTGATCCCGCTGCTCGCCGGGGCGGCGAGTTCGACCGAGGTCGCGCGGGTGCTGGACGCGGTGTGGGGCGGGCCCGAGACGTTGATCGTCGTATCCTCGGACCTCAGCCATTATCACGACTACGAGACCGCGCGCCGCCTCGATGACGCGACGGTGCGGGCGATCGTGGCCCTCGATGGCGCGGCGATCGGCGACGATGGCGCGTGCGGGCGGGTGCCCATTCGTGGCCTTTTGGTGGCTGCCAAGCGGCGCGGCCTGCGGCCGCGACTCGTCGACCTCAGGAACTCGGGCGATACCGCGGGCCCGCGCGATAGGGTCGTGGGCTACGGCGCCGTGTTGTTCGGGGCCGCGGCGGCGGAGTTCGACCGCGCGCAGCGCCACGCGCTCCTTGACGTGGCCGCCGCCTCGATCCGACGCGGCCTCGCCGGCGGCGCCCAGACCGAGCTGGATGCCGGCCCCCACCCGGCGCCGCTCCGCGCGGTACGCGCAAGCTTCGTGACGCTGAACCTTGGGGACCGGCTTCGCGGATGCATCGGTTCGCTACGGCCGCACCGGGCGCTGGCGTCCGATGTAGCCTGGAACGCGCATTCCGCGGCCTTCGCCGATCCCCGATTCCCGCCGCTCAAAACCGAGGAATACCCGCCCCTCGAGCTCGGTGTCTCGGTGCTCGAGGTTCCGGTTGCGATCGCGTGCAAGACCGAGCAGTCGCTCGCGGCGTCGCTTCGCCCCGGAATCGACGGCTTGATTCTCGCCGAGGGCGAGCAGCGTGGGACGCTGCTGCCGCAGGTCTGGCGGCGCGACATGAGCCCGACCCAGTTCGTGCGCATCGTCAAGCGCAAGGCGGGTCTGGCCGAGGACTATTGGTCGAGCAAAATGCGGGCGTGGCGCTACGGCGCCGAATCGTTCACCGAGTCGGTCGCCAAGAATGATGCGCGAGGCGCCGGGTGACGTCGTTCGCGCCGGTGCTCGAGCGCGCGCTCACCCGCGCGGGCGGTGAGCCGGCGTTGCAGGAGATGCTACCCACGGCCAAGAGCGTGCGGGCGCTGCGCGCGTTGGGCGACGACCGGTATCTGTCGCAAATGAGCCTGCGCATTTTTCGCGCCGGACTGCGTCACGCCATGGTCGACGATCGTTGGCCGGCGTTCGAAACGGTGTTCAAACGCTTCGAGCCGCGCAAGGTGGTGGCCTTCTCCGACGAAGCCGTCGAGGCGCTGATGAGCGACAAGCGGCTGATCCGGCACTGGGGCAAGCTTCGCTCGGTGCGCGACAACGCCGCCGCCATGGTGGCGATCGCCAAGGCGCACGGCTCCTTCGGCACTTACCTCACCGATTGGGACGGATCCGACACCGTCGGCCTGTGGTCCGATCTGGCGAAGCGCTTCAGTCAATTGGGCGGCGCCTCGGGTCCGAGCTTCCTGCGCATGGTCGGCAAGGATACCTTCTTACTGACCAACGACGTGGTGCGCGGGCTCGTCGATCTTGAGGTCGTGCAGAAGAAGCCGACCGCGAAACGGGACCTCGGCCTCGTCCAGGCGGCCTTCAACGAATGGGCGGAGGAAACCGGGCGCGAGTTCTGCCAGCTCAGCCGCATCCTCGCGCTGTCGATCGGTTAGCCTCCCGAGCCCCTTGATTCTTAACCCATAATTGGTGATAAGGTCGCGTGGTATGTAGGGTTGAGCACGCTTGGGGCGCGATTTTCGTCCGCCCGACCGCCGTGCTTGGTGTCGAGCGGGGTAAGAATGACGGACGATTCGGGGCCCGCCGTCCCGCCGCCTGCGCTCCGGGCAGGTTTCGGCCGAATCATCGCCTATGGGATGGTGCTCACGGCGCTCTTGGGCGCGGGCGTGGTTGGCCTGACCGAGCACGAGGCCCAGGGCCTGGGTGCGGCGACCACCATCGACGGCGATTCCGGCTCGCTTCCCCCAGCGGCGCCGGCGATCGTGCCGGGCCCGCTTGCGAGCGTGCCTTTGGCCGAGCCGGCCGCCGCGCCGGTCGCTGCGCCCGATCCGAATATCGTGAAGACGGCGGCGGTGCGCCGGGGCGACACGCTGATGCGGGCGCTCGTCGCCGCCGGAGCCGTGCGCGCCGAAGCCGCGGAAGCGATCGCCGCGCTGCGCGAGATCTACGATCCGCGGCGGCTTATGCCGGGCCAGGAGATCTCGGTCACGCTCGCCAGCGCCGGGGATGACAGTGACCCACCGCGCCTCCTCCAAGTCATCGTCGAAGCCAGCGCCGAACGCGCGGTGGCGGCGACCCGAGGCGAAGGCGACCGGTTTGCGGCAACCGACATTGAGCGCGTGCTGCGCGGGGTCGACCGCCGCATCGCCGGCGTCATCACCGACAACCTGTTCACCTCGGCGCGCCGCGCCGACCTGCCGGTGCCCGTCATCATGGCGCTCATCCGCCTCTACAGCTGGGACGTCGACTTCCAACGCGACATCCAGCGGGGTGATTCCTTCGAGGTCTTCTATGAGCGTCTCCACGATCTCGACGGCGCTCCCGTCAAGGAAGGCGAAATCGCCTTCGCCTCGCTTGTCCTGAGCGGCAAGGAGGTCAGCCTCTACCGCTTCAAGGACCACCACGGCGAGGTCGACTACTATCACCCCAACGGCGAAAGCGTTCGCAAGGCGCTGCTGCGCACCCCGGTCGACGGGGCGCGGTTGAGCTCGCGGTACGGCAAGCGCAAGCACCCCGTGCTCGGCTACACCAAGATGCACCGCGGGGTCGATTTCGCAGCACCCAGGGGGACGCCAATCATGGCCGGCGGCGACGGCGTGGTCGAGGCCTCGGGCCGCAACGGCGCCTACGGCAAATACGTTCGTATCCGTCACAACTCCGAGTACAAGACCGCGTACGGGCACATGAGCCGGATCGCCAAGGCCGCGCGCCGCGGCAAGCGTGTCCGTCAGGGCGATATCATCGGTTATGTCGGCAGCACGGGGCGTTCGACCGGACCACACCTGCACTACGAGATTCTGCTGGGTGGGCGACAGATCAACCCGATGACGCTTGACCTGCCGACCGGCGCCAAGCTCGCGAGCGCAGATCTCGATCGCTTTCGCGCCGAGGTCGTCGCGCTGCAGGCGCGGCTCGCCGAGACGCCGGTGGCCGCCCGTATCGCCGCCGCCGACTAGTCCAACCCAACAACAAAGCATGCCCACGCCGTCCGAGCGCGTGTAGGCGCCTTGCCAACGTCCTCGCCGGTCTCGCCACCGCGGGGGACTGACGCGGCGCGTGATGCGGCGTATATAGGGGGCATGCACGTCGAGAGCGCGCTGCCGCCCGATCCCGCCAAGCCTCGGACCAAGTCCGAGGGCGGCATCGCGTTCGCGCTGCAATCGGATTTCACCCCGACCGGGGATCAGCCCCAGGCGATCGCCGAGCTGGTCGAGGGGCTCGAGCAGCAAGAGCGCGAACAGGTGCTGCTGGGAGTCACCGGTTCAGGCAAGACCTTCACGATGGCGCAGGTCATCGCCCGGGTTCAACGCTCCGCGCTGATTCTCGCGCCCAACAAGACCCTCGCGGCGCAGCTCTACGGCGAAATGAGGGGGTTCTTCCCCGACAACGCGGTCGAGTACTTCGTGTCCTACTACGACTACTACCAGCCCGAAGCGTACGTCCCGCGTACCGATACCTACGTCGAGAAGGACGCCTCGATCAACGAGCAGATCGACCGCATGCGCCACTCGGCGACGCGCTCGCTCTTGGAGCGTGACGACGTGATCATCGTCGCCTCGGTCTCGTGCATCTATGGCATCGGCGCCGTCGAGACCTATCAGGATATGGCGCTCCTCCTCGAGCGCGGGCAAAGCCTCGAGCGCGGCGCGCTGCTCAAACGGCTGATCGAGATTCAATACCGGCGCAACGATACCGCGTTTCAGCGCGGCGCCATCCGGGTGCGCGGCGATGTGGTCGAGGTCTTCCCCGCCCACCTCGAGGACCGCGCCTGGCGGCTGTCGCTGTTCGGCGATCAGCTCGAATCGATCACCGAGTTCGACCCCCTAAACGGCGAAAAGACCGCGACTCTGGACTCCGTCAAGATCTACGCCAACAGCCACTACGTGACGCCGCGCCCGACCCTGCAGCAGGCGGTGCGGCTGATCAAATCAGACCTTCAGGCGCGGCTGAAAGAGCTGCGCCAGCGGGGCAAGCTCCTGGAGGCCGAGCGGCTGGAGCAGCGGACCCGCTTCGATATCGAGATGATCGAGGCGACCGGCGCCTGCGCCGGCATCGAGAACTACTCGCGCTATCTCACCGGGCGGCGGCCGGGCGAACCGCCGCCGACGCTGTTCGAATACCTGCCCGACGAGGCCGTGGTCTTCGTCGATGAAGGTCACGTGACGGTGCCCCAGCTCGGGGGCATGTTCCGCGGCGACTTCAACCGCAAGTCCACGCTGGCTGAATTCGGCTTTCGCCTGCCGAGCTGTATCGACAACCGGCCGTTGAAGTTCGAGGAATGGGACGCCATGCGCCCGCAGACCATCTTTGTCTCGGCGACCCCGGGGCGATGGGAGCTCGAGCGCACCGGCGGGGTCTTTGTCGAGCAAGTGATCCGGCCTACCGGGTTGATCGACCCGGTGTGCATCGTCCGCCCCGTCAGTTCCCAAGTTGACGACTTGATCGGTGAGTGCAAGGCGGTCGCCGCCAAGGGCCAGCGCGTGCTGGTCACGACGCTGACCAAACGGATGGCCGAGGACCTGACCGAGTACATGCACGAGGCCGGCATCCGCGTGCGCTACCTGCACTCCGATATCGACACTATCGAGCGCATCGAGCTGATCCGCGATCTCCGGCTCGGCGCCTACGACGTCTTGGTCGGCATCAATCTTCTGCGCGAGGGCCTGGACATTCCCGAGTGCGCGTTGGTCGCGATTCTCGACGCCGACAAGGAGGGGTTCCTGCGCTCGCGTACCTCGCTTATCCAGACCATCGGTCGCGCCGCACGCAACCTCGATGGGCGGGTAATCCTCTATGCCGACAAGATGACCGACAGCCTCAAGGGGGCGATGGACGAGACCAACCGGCGGCGCGAAAAGCAGCAGGCCTTCAACGACCACAATGGGATCACGCCCGAGAGCGTCCGCAAATCCATCGGTGACGTTCTTGAGGGGGTGTGCGAGGGCGACTATGCGACCGTCCAGACCGGCGATGCCGAAGCGCTGCATCTGATCGGCCACAATCTCAAGGGTTACCTCGAGGATCTCGAAAAGCGCATGCTCGAGCACGCCGCCAATCTCGAATTCGAGGACGCCGCGCACCTTCGCGACGAGATAAAACGGCTCGAAGGGATCGAACTCGGGCTCGGCTCTTCCGCCGGGCGCGCCGAGGCCCGCGATCGCCGCCCCGACCAGGCGCGCTCGACCGCCGGCCGCCCCGGCACCCGTCAAGTACGCGGCAAGATCAAGAAACCGCTACGCATGTAGGCCTGGTCCGTCGCGTTGCGGCGACGGGGCGGAGCGGCTAGAAGTGAGGCGATGCGGTCCCCTCACGCCTAGAGCCCGCCGGACGGATGGTCGCGCCCCTCCTCAGCCTTCTACGGCTGGTCCTTCTTTCGTTGCGCGATCTGGCGCCGATTATCCTGGTCATCGCCTTCTTTCAGGTCGTCGTCCTCGAGGCGCCGATTCCCAACCTTCCGTCCATCCTCACCGGCCTCGCCCTGGTCATGGTCGGACTCACACTGTTCGTCCAGGGGCTCGAGCTCGGCCTTTTTCCGCTCGGTGATGCCATGGCCGACGCGCTTGCCCGGCGCGGGAGTCTCACCATCCTCTTGGCCTTCGCCTTCGCGCTCGGCTTCGGCACCACGGTGGCCGAGCCGGCGCTGGTAGCGGTTGCGGGTGAGGCCGCCGAGGCCTCCGCCGCCGCCGGCATCGTCGGCCGAGATGAAGCGGCGCGCGCGAATTACGCGCTCTTTCTCCGCCTTACCGTCGCCCTCGCGGTCGGCTTGGCGCTGGTGGTCGGCGTCGTGCGCATCGTCAAGGGCTGGCCGCTCCCGTTTCTCATCATCGGCGGCTATCTGCTGGTCATCGCAATCACGCCCTTCGCGCCCGATGCCGTCGTCGGCATCGCCTACGACGCGGGCGGGGTCACCACCTCGACCGTGACCGTTCCGCTGGTCACCGCGCTCGGCGTCGGTCTCGCCAGCGCCATCAAGGGCCGCAACCCGCTCATCGACGGCTTCGGGCTCGTCGCCTTCGCCTCGCTGACGCCGATGATCCTGGTGATGGTCTTCGGCATGCTATGGCAGGCCCAGGGCGCGCCGTGAGCCGGGCCGCGGTCTCGCGATGAGCCTTTATGGCCAGCTTGGCGCGACCGCCCTGGCCGGGCTTCTTGACCTCCTGCCGATCGTGGTGATCCTGCTCGCGTTCCAAGTGCTGTTCCTGCGTAGTGTCCCGGCGGACTGGAAGCGCATGGCGGTGGGGCTCGTCTATGTCTTCGTTGGTTTGACCCTGTTTACGGTAGGCCTTCAAGAGGCGCTGTTCCCGTTAGGCGAGCTCATGGCCCGGCAACTGACCGCGCCGGACTTCCTCGCCCCCGACGCGGCGGTAGGATCGACCCTCGGTTGGCGCGACTATGCTTGGGTTTATGTTTTCGCGGCGGCTATCGGCTTCGCCACCACCATCGCCGAGCCGGCGCTCATCGCGGTGGCCATCAAAGCCAATCAGGTCTCCGGCGGCAGCGTGAGCGTGTGGGGCCTTCGCATCGCGGTCGCGGTGGGCGTCGCCATCGGGGTCGCGCTTGGCGCGGCCCGCATCGTGACGGGCACGCCGCTTTATCTCTATATTGTGGCCGGATACATGATCGTCATTCTGCAGACCCTGCGCGCGCCGCGCGCCATTGTCGCGCTGGCCTACGATTCCGGCGGCGTCACCACCTCGACGGTGACGGTTCCGCTTTTGACGGCGCTCGGCCTCGGACTCGCGTCCAGTGTGCCCGGGCGCAGCCCGCTTCTCGACGGCTTCGGCGTGATCGCGCTTGCAGTACTTTTCCCGATCGCTACGGTCCTAGGTTACGCCCAGCTCTCGACCGCGCGCCGACGCGGTGCAGATCGTGACCGCGAGGGGAAGGAACAGCAATGAAGTTCAAGCTCATCATGGCCCTGGTTGACGACGAACACGCCGACGCTATCTTGAAAGCGGCGCGCGAGGCGGGGGCTACGGGTGCCACGGTCGTCACCAGTGTGCGCGGCGAGGGGCTCGAGCCGGAGAAGACCTTCCTCGGCCTCGACCTGGCGGGACAGCGCGATCTGCTGATGTTCTTGGTGGCCGAGCAGATCAGCCGCACCGTGCTGGAGGCGATCGCCGCGGCCGGCCAGTTCGATAGGCGGCACGGCGCCGGGATCGCGTTTCAGATGGCGATCGAGGATGCCGTCGGACTGGGGACCCAGTTGGAAACCATCAGCCACGAGATCGAAGATCGACTATGAGCGAAGCCAACATCGTCCGGGTCGGCGAAGTGATGAGCCGAGAGGTCCGCACCATCGATCGCATGGCGACGGTTCGCGAGGCGATGGAGATCATGGCCGATTCGGGCATGAGTTCGCTGGTCATCGAGCGGCGGGACGGCGACGACGAGCTCGGCCTGGTGGTCATTGCCGATATCGCCGGCCAGGTCATCGCCGCCCAGCGCTCGACCGAGCGCGTCAACGTCTACGAGGTTATGTCCAAGCCGGTCATTACCCTTCCCGAGGAGATGGACATCAAATACGGGATCAGGCTGTTGGTCCGATTCGGGCTTTCACGCGCGCTGGTGATCGACCACGATCGCCAGCTAAGCGGCCTGGTCACGCTGCGTGACATGGTGTTGCGCTATGCCGACAGGGAGCCAAGATAACAGGGGAGTAAGGCATGCGGGTGAGACATCGATTCATTCTTCGCGCGGCGCTGGCGCTAGGATTGACAGCGCTGGTCTGCCTACCGCTACGGGCGGCGGAAACGATCTCGGGATTGACGGCGGTCTCGGCCGACATGGACCTCGCCCGGATCAAGCCAGGTCTCGCCGTGAAGTACTATTTCAGCATGTTTCGACGGGTCCACGAGATCCAGGAGTGGGCCAAATACAAAGACGGCAAGCCCGGCGAACCACTCCGCATGCTCAACTACCACACCGGTACCGGCGAGGTCCTCACCAGTGGTTCCGATGACGGGGTCGGCGCCGACGCCGAGCCCGGCTGGTACCCGCTGTCACTGTGGTATTTCGAGCGCAAGAACACCTCGACGCTTGAGCTCTACTGGCTGAAGCCCGGCGAAGAGGGCCGGCTAAGCTTCGTGCCGGCCGATGCGCTGGCCCACGCGGAGTAGCTGAATCCCCGGCGCGACACCCCGGCCTGACG
Source organism: Alphaproteobacteria bacterium (assembly GCA_965219135.1). Taxonomy (GTDB): domain Bacteria; phylum Pseudomonadota; class Alphaproteobacteria; order VGEJ01; family VGEJ01; genus CAYUNL01. The sequence continues at coordinate 3,175,054 of CBDCMV010000003.1, forward strand.
TGGGGCTCGTCCCTCTTCGTTGCCACGTGGCCCCTGGCGGTCCGGCCAGCGCACCCGCGGCCATCGCGACATGATGTACGGGCAGGTCATCGGCGGCCTGATCGTGCTTCTGGTCGGCGGTGACATTCTCGTCCGCGGAGCGGTCTCGCTGGCGCAACGCCTCGGCGTAAGCCCGCTTGTCGTCGGTCTGACCGTGGTCGCCATGGGCACCTCGATGCCCGAGCTGGTGGTGGTGCTCGACGCCGCGCGCATGGACGCGGCGCTGGACCAGGCGGCCGAGATCTCGATCGGCAACATCGTCGGCAGCAACATTGCGAACGTCCTCCTGGTCCTCGGTCTTCCGGCGCTTCTGCAACCGATCGCCTGTGACGCCAAGGGCCTCAGGATCGACACCGCGATCATGGTGGCGGCCAGCATCTTGTTCGGCGTCGTGTGCCTGGGCGGCGTGGTGGTGTGGTGGCACGGCGCCGTTATGGCGGCGGCGCTGGCGGGATACATCGCGTGGTGCTACCGCGCCGCGCTCGTAGGCCGCGGGCCCGAGGAGCACTACACCGAAGAGGTCCATGAGTACGAGAACGCGGATCGGCCGCTGTGGCGCTCGATCTTCTACCTGCTCGGTGGCATCGCGGGGCTGATCGTCGGCGCCGAAGTGCTGGTCGAAGGTGCGGTCGCCTTGGCCATGGCCGCCGGCGTGTCCGAGGCGGTTGTCGGCCTGACGGTGATCGCGATCGGTACCTCGCTGCCGGAGCTGGCGACCGCGGTGATGGCGATCGTCCACCGCCACAGCTCGCTTGCCATCGGTAACGTCTTGGGCAGCAACCTTTTCAACATCCTTGGCGTCACCGGTGTCGCGGCGCTGGTTGTGCCCCTGCCGGTGCCCCCGGAAATCCTCGAGTTCGATCTCTGGATCATGATCGTCGCCGCCGTCGCGGTGATGCCCTTCGTGTGGCGCCGCGCGCCCATCGGTCGGGCCGCGGGCGCGGTCTTCATCGCCGGCTACGCAGCCTACATTTGGGTCCAGTTCTAGGATCCCGGAATGGCCGAGGCCAACGCGAAGACGCGGGGCGAGGGATCAGGGGGATCGACCGCCGGCGCCGTGCTGGTGACGGGCGCGGCGGCGCGTATCGGGCGGGCCATCGCCCTCGATCTTGCCCGCCGCGGCTGGGCGGTCGCCGTCCATTACCACCGCTCGGCGGAGGCCGCCGACGACGTGGCCGCGGAGATCGCCGCCCTCGGCGGTACCAGCGCGACCCTGGGCGCCGACCTCCGCCATGAAGACGATCGTCGCGCCCTGATCAGCCGCGCCGGCGACGCGCTAGGCCCCCTTAACTGCTTGATCAATAACGCTTCTGTGTTCGAGTATGACAGCGTTGCCTCGGTGACCGAAGCCTCCTGGCGGACCCATATCGAGACCAATGCGTGGTCGCCTCTCGCGCTGACCCAACGATTCGCCGCCCAGCTTCCCGACGGTGTCGGAGGCAACGTCATCAATCTCCTCGATCAGCGGGTGTGGAACCTCACCTCGGAGTTCATCTCGTACACCGCCAGCAAATCGGCGCTCTGGACGCTGACCCAGACGCTGGCGTTGGCCCTGGCGCCACGCATCCGGGTCAACGGCATTGGCCCTGGGCCGGCACTCGCGAACGCCCATCAGTTCGAAACCGATTTCGCCGCGCAGTCCGCGGCGACCCCGCTGGGGCGCGGCACCACGCCCGACGAGATATGCGCAGCGGTCCGCTTTATCCTCGACGCGCCCGCTATGACCGGCCAAATGATCGCCCTGGACGGCGGCCAGCACCTGGTAGCGCCGCGGTCGCGGGTCACCGAACAAGCCGAATGAGCCCGTCGCGGCAGGACGACGACCGAACGCGGCTTCGCCGCGTATTCGTCAGCGATCTCGTTCTCGGCGCCAGCATCGGCGTCTACAAGCACGAGAGGCGCGCCTCGCAACCGGTGCGGATCAACATCGACCTCGCTGTCGACGATGATCCGGTCGGCGATGACGTTGGGAACGTCGTCGACTACCAAAAGGTCATTGACGGGGTCGCGGCCATACTCGCCGCCGGGCACATCAATCTCGTCGAAACGCTTGCCGAGCGCATCGCCGAAATGTGCCTTGCCGATCATCGAGTGTCCTCGACGCGGGTCCGGGTCGAAAAGCTTAATGTTGCGCCGGAGGCGGCGGCCGTCGGTGTCGAGATCGAACGATTCCGCGGTTGAGCGCCCCGTGGAGCCACGGGAACCGCGGGTTACCGCGGGTTACCGCGGGTCTTGTACACAGGGCGGCGCGCCGCGGCGACATCCTGACCGGGCAGCGGGAGATTTCTCAAACCATCCCATCATTTAGCGCTTGACTTTATTTTTTGCTGTAGTTTCAGTCGCTTATGTTATATGCCTATTTTTTGAGCAAACAGGCCAACAGGTCGGAATCGTTGGGTGGTCGGGTTCAATCTCCGGACTTTCCAACAAACCTATCCACAGGTTTGGTGGATAAGCTCACGACCGCGTGAGAGCGCCGCCCATGCCGTCCCTGCCGCAACCGAGTGTGCCACTACCGGAGACCGGCCCAGGTGTGATCCGCGCGGCGCTGCGCACCCTGCCAAGCGCGCCCGGCGTTTATCGCATGCACGATGCCAAGGGCAACGTCCTTTACGTCGGCAAGGCCAAGAATCTGAAGAAACGGGTGACCAGCTATGCCCGGGGCGGAGCGCTGGGGGTCCGCATTCAGACCATGGTGGGGCTCACCGCCTCGCTCGAGATCATCACCACCCACACCGAGGTCGAGGCCCTGCTCCTCGAATCGAACCTCATCAAGAAGCTCAAGCCGCGCTACAACATCCTCCTCCGAGACGACAAATCGTTTCCCTACATCGTCATCACCGGCGGCGAGCGGTGGCGCCAGCTTGCCAAGCACCGTGGCGCCCGCGCCGACAAGGGCGAGTACTTTGGGCCCTTCGCCTCGGTCCGCGCGGTCAACGAGACCTTGCAGGCGCTACAGCGCGCTTTCCCGTTGCGCTCGTGCTCGGACAGCGTGTTCGCGAGCCGCACCCGGCCTTGCCTCCAATATCAGATCAAACGCTGCACAGCGCCCTGTGTCGGCCTTATCAGCGAGGGTGAGTACGACGCCATTGTCGACGAGGCACGCGCCTTCCTGTCCGGGCGAAGCCACGACATCCAGTCTCGCCTTTCGGGGCGGATGCAAGCGGCTGCGACCCGACGCGACTATGAGACGGCGGCAGTTTTCCGGGACCGCATCCGCGCACTGACTCAGATCCAGTCGCGTCAGGGCATCAACGTACCCGGCATCGACACCGCGGACGTCATCGCCTGCCACCAAGACGCCGGCGCCAGCTGTGTTCAGGTTTTTTTCTTCCGTTCGGGCCAGAACTTCGGCAACCGGGCCTACTTTCCCGCCCACGCCCATGGCGCCGACGCCGCCGAGGTCCTTGCCGCTTTTCTCGGCCAGTTCTATGCCGCCCGACCGCCGCCCAAGCTGGTGCTGCTCAGCCACGCCGTCGAATCCCGCGAGCTCAGTGAGGCGGCGCTGGGGGTCCGAGCGGGGCGGCGCGTACGGCTGATCCATCCGCAGCGCGGCGCCAAACGAACCCTGGTCGTCCACGCCGCCGCCAACGCCCGCGACGCGCTCTCCCGCCGTCTTGCCGAGAGCGCCACCCAGCGCCGGCTCCTTGCCGGCGTCGCCCGCGCCTTGCGCCTCGATGCCCCACCCACCCGCATCGAGGTCTACGACAACAGCCATATCTCGGGCAGCCATCCGGTCGGCGGAATGATCGTGGCCGGACCCGAGGGCCTGATGAAGAACGCCTACCGGCGGTTCACCATAAAGCGCCAAGATCTCGCCCCGGGCGACGACTACGGAATGATCCGCGAGGTCCTGGGCCGGCGGTTCACGCGGCTTATCAAGGAGGACGATTCGCGAAGCACCGGACAGTGGCCGGACCTGGTAGTGATCGACGGCGGGGCCGGGCAACTCGGTGTCGCGCTTGAGGTTTTCGCCGACCTCGGCGTGACCGGCGTCGCCGCCACCGCCATTTCCAAGGGGCGCACCCGGGACGCCGGGCGCGAGCATTTCCACGTCGCCGACCGCCAGCCGTTCCGCCTCGCCGAGGGCGATCCCGTGCTCTACTTCATGCAGCGGCTGCGCGACGAGGCGCACCGCTTCGCCATCGGCGCCCACCGCGCGCGGCGCGCTCGCGCGATCGTCCATTCGGTGCTCGACGAGGTTCCCGGCATCGGCGCCAAGCGCAAGCGCGCGCTCCTCCACCATTTCGGCTCGGCCCGCGCCGTCGGCAACGCCGGGTGCAAGGATCTCGAGGCGGTGAGCGGGATCAGCCGCGCCGTTGCCGGCACGATCTACGCGCACTTTCACGAACAGGATTGATGTTATGATCGTGGGCCGGTGCCCTTCATTCCTCGGCGCGGGCGGTCACGATCAGCCATGGCACAAAGCCTTCCCAATCTCTTGACGCTGTCGCGAATCGTCGTGATTCCGGCGCTGATCGGAGCCTTCTTTCTGCCCGACCCTTTCGGCAACTGGGTCAGCTTCGCGCTCTTTCTTGGGGCCAGCATCACCGACTACTTCGACGGCTATCTGGCGCGCCGCCGCGACGAACAATCGGACCTCGGCCGGTTTCTCGACCCGCTGGCCGACAAGCTCCTGGTGGCGGCAGCGGTGGTGATGCTGGTCGCCTTCGACCGAATCGGCGACTCGGACGTGCACGTTCTGGCCGCAACCGTGATCGTGTGCCGCGAGATCTTGGTTTCGGGCTTGCGCGAGTTCCTCGCCGGGCTGTCGATTGGCATGCCGGTCTCGAAGCTCGCCAAATGGAAGACGGGCCTGCAGATGGCCGCAATCACGGTGCTCTTGTTGGGCGATGCCGCCCCCTTCGACATCCCGGCCGTCGATATTGGCGTTGCCGGACTCTGGGTCGCGGCCATCCTTACCCTATATACCGGCTATGACTATTTGCGCGCCGGGCTGCGCCATATCGGCGGCGCGCCGCGAGCCGGGACCTCCGCCGCGGCGCCTCCTCCGGCGAAGCGAAGCGGCGGCCCCGGCTGATACGACGGCGATGAAGGTCGTCGGGCTCGCGGGGTGGAGCAGAAGCGGGAAGACCACACTCTTGGTCGGTCTCCTGCCCGAGCTCATTGGCCGCGGCCTTAGGGTCTCGACCGCGAAGCACGCGCACCATGAGTTCGATCTCGACCAACCAGGTAAGGATTCCTTCGCCCATCGCGCCGCCGGCGCGGCCGAGGTGCTAGTCACCTCGGCGGTGCGCTGGGCGCTGGTACACGAGAACCGGGGCGAACCCGAAGCGAGCTTCGAGCAAGTCATCGCCCGGCTGAGCCCCGTCGATCTGGTCATCGTCGAGGGCTTCAAGCATCACGATCACGACAAAATCGAGGTCTATAGCGCGGCCAACGGCAAGCCGCTGCTGGCCGGCGACGATCCCCGCGTTTTCGCCGTCGCCAGCGACGTCGCCGTGCCCGACGCGCCGGTGCCGGTCGTCAACCGCAACGACATCGCCGCCATCGCCGATCTAGTGATCGACCATTGCGGTCTCGGCGCGGCGTTCCCGGAGCGCGATTGAGATGGCGCAACTTGCCGACGATTGCTTCGCCTTCGGCGGCGGTCTCATGACGATGGCCGAAGCCCTCGAACTCCTCGACGAACGCGCGGTCGCGGTCGCGGGGACCGAGTCGGTGGGACTGCGCGCCGCGCTCGGCCGCATCCTCGCCGCCGATGTGACTGCCGCGCGCGACGTGCCGCCGCACGACAACACCGCCGTCGACGGCTACGCCTTCCGATTCCAGGACCTTCGCCCGGACGGTCCCTCGACGCTCCGGCTCGCCGACGGCCGCGCCGCCGCCGGGCACCCTTTTGCCGGTCTGCTCGATCCGGCCCAAGCGGTGCGCGTCTTTACCGGCGCCCCGATGCCCGCGGGCTGCGACACGGTTGCCATGCAGGAAGACTGCGAGACGGCCGACGGGACGGTGGTGGTGGCGCCCGGATTGCGCCGCGGCGACAACCGCCGCTTGCGCGGCGAGGACGTCGCCGGCGGACGCATCATCCTGGCGCGCGGTCGGCGGCTTCGGCCCCAGGACGTCGGTCTGGCGGCCTCGGTGGGTTGCACCGCTCTGGCGGTATACCGCCCGCTCCGCGTGGCCGTGTTCTCGACCGGCGACGAGGTGAGCGATGCCGGCCGTCCGCTTGGCGAGGGGGGAATCTACGACGCGAACCGGTACGTCCTGTTGGGCCTTCTCGAATCGCTGCCCTGCCGGGTCACCGATCTTGGGATCCTGCCCGACCGCATGGATACGGTGCGTGGCGCGCTCGCCGATGCCGCAACCGCACACGATCTTCTGATCACCTCGGGCGGCGTCTCGGCCGGCGACGAGGACCATGTCAAGACCGCGATCGAATTGCTCGGCCGCGTCCATTTCTGGCGCCTTGCCATCAAGCCGGGACGGCCGCTCGCGCTCGGACAGGTGGGTGCGGTTCCGGTGCTCGGCCTGCCGGGCAACCCGGTGGCGACCATGGTCACCTTCATGCGCTTCGCGCGGCCTTTGGTCCTTCGCCTCGCCGGGGCGAACCAGGTAGAGCCGAGATTGTTCCACGTCCGTGCCGCCTTCGATCACGCCAAGAAGGCGGGGCGTCGAGAGTGGGTGCGGGCGCGGCTCGGCGAGGCCGGGGACGGTGTAATCGAGGCCCACAAGTTCGAGCGCCAAGGCGCCGGAATCCTCTCCTCCATGGTCGAAGCCGACGGGCTGGTCGAGTTGCCCGAGGAGCTGACCCGCCTCGCGCGCGGTGCGACCGTAGACTTTCTGCCCTTCAGCGAGGTGTCGCGGTGAAAGTGCTGTACTTCGCGTGGCTGCGGACCAAAACCGGCGTTGCCGAGGAAACGCTGTCCCCGCCCGCCGATATCCTTACCGTCGGCGCGTTGATCGAGTGGTTGCGCGCGCGCGGTCCCGGGCACGCCGCGGCGTTGGCCGACCTGAGCGTCGTGCGCGTTGCCGTCAATCAGCGCTATGCCGCGCTCGACGCCGCAGTCGCAGCCGACGACGAGGTGGCGTTGTTTCCGCCGGTCACGGGGGGCCGTCAGTGATCCGGGTGCAAACCGAAGACTTCGATCCCGGGGCCGAGATCGCGGCGCTCGGGACCGCCAATCGTGGCGTCGGCGGCGTCGTCTCCTTCGTCGGCCTGGTCCGCGAACTCGGCGGCGAGGAGCCGGTGGCGGCAATGACACTCGAGCACTACCCGGCGATGACCGAGCGTGCGCTCGCCGAGATCGAGCGCGAGGCGAATGCGCGCTGGGAGCTCGAGGCGAGTCTGATCATCCACCGCACCGGACGACTCGAGGCCGGCGAGCGCATCGTCTTGGTCGCGGTCGCCGCGGCCCATCGCGGCGCGGCATTCGAGGCGTGCGCCTTCCTCGTCGATTGGCTTAAGACCAAGGCCCCGTTCTGGAAACTCGAATCGTTGCCCTCAGGCGAGCGTTGGGTAGCGGCGCTCGATTCCGACGACGCGGCCGCCGCCCGCTGGCGCGAAGCGCCACCCGCGAAAGCGGGGGACTAACGGCCAAGGTATTAGTAGCGCGCGGCGGCGCCGGCTTTAGGCGGCGGCGCGGCGGCGGCGGACGAGGTCCTCGTAATCGCCCATCAGCGCGCGGGTGACCGGGCCGACGCGATAGCGATGCTCGTCGATCTCGCCCACCGGGGTCACCTCGGCCGCGGTACCGGTAAGGAACACCTCATCGGCGCGGCCCAGGTCCTCGGGCAAGACCACGCGCTCCACCACCTCGTGTCCGCGCGCGCGCGCCAGCCCAATCACGGTCTGCCGGGTGATGCCGTCGAGAAAGCAGTCCGGGCTCGGCGTGTGCAACGCGCCGCCAATCACCAGGAACACGTTGGCGCCGGTGGTCTCGGCCACCCGCCCCCGCCAGTCGAGCATCAGCGCGTCGTCGTAGCCCTCGGCCTCGACCGCGTGCTTCGACAGCGTACATATCATGTATAGCCCCGCCGCCTTGGTCTTGACCGGCGCGGTGTCGGGCGAGGGTCGGCGCCAGGGTCCGGTCTTCAGGCGGATGCCCTTGAGCCGCGCCTCGGGCGAGAAATACGAGGGCCACGGCCACGCTGCGATCGCCATCTGGATCGTCGTCGCCTGCGCCGAGATGCCCATCAGCTCCGAGCCCCGCCAGGCGACCGCGCGGACGTAGCCATCGCCGATGCCCATCTCCGCGACCAGCTCACGCTTGGCGTCGTCGATCTCGGCCGCCGAATAGGGCAGCGCGTAGCCTAGCACCCGCGCCGATGCCCCCAGCCGCTCGGCGTGCTCGATCGAGCGGAAGATCTCGCCGTCGTACGCGCGCTCGCCCTCGAAGACACAGCTTGCGTAGTGGAGCGCGTGGCTCAGAACGTGCAGCTTGGCCTCGCGCCAGGGCACCAAATCGCCGTTCCACCAGATGACCCCGTCGCGATCGTCGAAGGGAATGAGAGGCATGGTGCTTCCCTGCGGTACATGGGCCCGGTACATGGGCCGGTTCTTATTGTTATTGCCCTGGGTAGCATTGTCGGGCATATATGTCAACATGGCTGACACAAAATCGAGCGCAAATCCGCTGTTCCTTCGCGAGGAGGAGCTGCGCCAGGGTATGGAGCTGTTGTTCTACGCCTATCGCGACTTCACCTCCGACCCCGACGAAATCCTCAAGGATTTCCGATTCGGCCGCGCCCACCACCGCATGGTACATTTTGTCGGGCGCCAGCCGGGGATCACCGTCTCGCAGGTTCTCGGCATCCTGCGCATTACCAAACAGAGCCTATCGCGGGTGCTCAGCCAGCTGGTCGCGGCCGGTTTTATCGCCCAAAAGCAGGAAGTCGACGACCGCCGGCGGCGCCACCTCTACCTGACTGACAAGGGGGTCGAGTTGGAGCGTCGGCTGTCCAAACCCCAGCGCGTTCGGCTTGCCCGCGCCTACCGCGAGGCCGGCGCCGAAGCCGTCGCCGGCTACCGCAAAGTCCTGATTGGCTTGATCAATGAGGCCGACCGCGACACCATACGCCAACGGGTGCGCTGAGAGCGAAGCGCGATGGACGGCCACCACATCTTGGTCATCGACGATGATTCCCGCCTGCGCGCGCTGTTGCGCAAATACCTGAGCGAGAACGGCTATCGGGTCAGCGCCGCGGCCGACGCCGCCGACGCCCGCGCCAAGCTCGCGGGGCTCGACTTCGACTTGCTGGTCGTCGATGTGATGATGCCCGGCGAAGACGGCTTGGCACTTACCGAATCGTTGCGCCGCCAAAGCCACGTACCGATTCTCCTTTTGACCGCCATGGGCGAAACCGAGGACCGCATCCGCGGGCTCGAGCGGGGAGCCGATGACTATCTCGCCAAACCGTTCGAGCCGCGCGAGCTGTTGCTGCGCATCGGCACCATCCTGCGCCGCGCCCGCCGACCCGAGGCCGCGGACATCGCCTTCGGCGAGTACAGCTTCGACCTTGGCCGCAGCCAGCTACTCTGCGAGGGCGAGGCGGTCCATCTGACCTCGGCCGAGACCGCGCTGCTGAAGGTCTTCGCCGACAACCCCGGCGTCACCCTCTCGCGCGGCCAGCTCAGCCGCCGCGCCGGGCGCGGCTCGGAGCGCTCCATCGATGTCCAGATCACCCGGCTCCGACGCAAGATCGAGGCCGATCCCAAAGCGCCCCGCCACCTTCAGACGGTGCGCGGCGAGGGCTACGTCTTGTGGGCGAGCTGAGGCCGGCGGACCGATGTTGCGACATCTATTGCCGCGCTCGCTGTTTGGCCGCTCGCTCTTGATGATCATCACGCCGGTGGTGATCCTCGAAGTGGTCGCCGCCTACGTGTTCTACGAGCGCCACTGGGATACGGTCACCCGCCGGCTCGCGTTCGGGCTGGCCGGCGAGGTCGCCATGGTCATCGATTCCCTGCCCGAATACGCCACGCCCGAGCGGCGCGCCCGCCTCATCCGGCGGGCCCAAAAGGACTTCGGTATCTTGGTCGAACTCATGCCCGCGGCGGCCCTGCCGCGCGAGCCCGCGCCGACCGGTCTCGGCAACCGGGTTCTCGACCGCATGCTGAGCGCCGCGCTCTCCGCGCAACTCGCCCGGCCGTTTCGCATCGACGCCGTGAGCTTCGGCGACGAGGTCGAGGTGCTGGTTCAACTCGACGAAGGCGTGCTTCGCGTCCTCACCCAACGCAAGCGCCTGACCAGCACCACGACCGAGTTGTTCATCATGTGGATGGTCGGCACCTCGGTGGTGTTGGTGGCGGTGGCGGTGCTGTTCCTGCGCAACCAGATGCGTCCGATCCGGCGCCTTGCCGAGGTCGCCGATCGCCTGGGTAAGGGCCGCGAGACCGGCCCGATCAAGCCGGCCGGCGCCACCGAGGTGCGCCAAGCGACCGCCGCCTTCCTCGCCATGCGCGACAGGCTGCGGCGCCAGATCGGCCAACGCACCGAGATGCTGGCCGGGGTATCGCACGACCTGTGGGCGCCGCTCACCCGCATGAAGTTGCAGCTTGAAATGCTTCCCGAGAGCGAATCCGTCGCCAACCTCAAATCCGACATCGCCGACATGGAATCCATGGTCGAGGCGTATCTTGGCTTCGCCCGGGGCGCCGAGTCCGAAGCCTCGGTGCCGACCGACGTGCCCGCCCTGTTGGAGCGCATCGCCGCCGATGCACGCCGCCACGGCGGCGCCGTCGAGCTCAAGGCGCCGGGAGCGATGGTGGTGCCGCTCAAGCCCAACGCCTTCAGACGCGGCATCACCAACCTGGTCGACAATGCCCGCGCCGCCGCCCATACCGTGGCGGTTACCGCCGCGCGAAGCGGCGATTCGATCGAGATCACCGTCGACGACGACGGCGGCGGTATTCCCGAGTCCGAGCGCGAGGCCGTCTTCAAGCCCTTTTACCGGCTCGATCAGGCGCGCAGCCCCGACGCCGGCGGCGTCGGGCTCGGCCTCACCATCGCGCGCGAGGTCATGCGCAGCCACGGCGGCGACGTCACCCTCTCGCGCGCACCCTTGGGTGGTCTGCGCGCCCAGGTCCGTTTGCCGGTCTAGCCCGCGCCACGTAAAACCGATAGAAGCGCGAATGGCCGAGCGCACCGACGTGGCGATCGCCGGCGGCGCGGTGATGGGCAGCGCGGTCGCCTACTTTCTCGCCCAGGACCCGGACTTCCAGGGCACCGTCACCGTTATCGAGCGCGACCCGAGCTACGCGGCGTGCGCCACCACACGCTCGTGGGGCGGCATACGTCAGCAGTTCTCGACGCCCGAGAACGTACGCATGTCGCTGTTCGGCGCCGCGTTCGCGCGCGAGGCGGCGCGAGCGCTGGCGGTGGAAGACCGCGCCCCAGACCTTGCGTTCGACGAGCGCGGCTACTTGTTCCTGGCCGACCCCGGACAAATCGCCGCGATGGAGGCGAATTGCGCCCGCCAGCGCGCGCTTGGGGCCGAGGTCGAGATGTTGCGGCCCGACGAGCTCGCGGCGAGGTTCCCCTGGCTCGACGTCACCGGCCTTGCCGGCGCCGGCTTGGGGTTGAAGAACGAGGGGTGGATCGACCCCGAAGCGCTCCTCCATGGGCTGCGTCGCAAGGCGATCGCGCTCGGCGTCCGCTATCTTGCCGACGATGTCGTCGGCGTTGCCCTCGAAGGCGGCCGCGTGGCGGGCCTCGATCTCCTCGCCGGCGGACGGATTCACGCCGGCGCGGTCGTCGATTGCGCGGGACCGTTTGCCGCCGCGATCGCCGCGATGGCCGGAATCGCGCTGCCGGTACGGCCCAGGAAGCGCATGAGCCACGTCTTCGACTGCCGAACGCGGATCGTCGGCGCGCCGCTGACGGTCGATTCAACGGGCGTCACGTTCCGGCCCGAGGGCGAGCGTTTCATCGCCATCGCCTCGCCGCCTGCCGAGCAGGACCCAGACTGCGAAGACCTCGACGAGGATACGGCCGGTTTCGAAAGCGTGGTGTGGCCGGCGCTGGCCCGACGGGTCCCCGCGTTCGCGGCGATCAAGCTGGTCGGCGCGTGGGCCGGGCACTACGACTACAACACGTTCGACCAAAACGCGATCATCGGGCCCCATCCCGAGATTGACGGGTTCTATTTCTGCAACGGCTTCTCGGGCCACGGGATCCAGCAAGCGCCCGCCGCCGGCCGCGCCGTCGCCGAGCACATCCTCCACGGCGGCTACCGGAGTCTCGATCTCTCGCGGCTCGGCTTTGCGCGCATCCTTGAGAATCGGCCGCTCTGCGAGGCCCACGTGGTCTGAGCCCGCTTGGTTTCGGTCGGCGCGGGCGCTATCCTCGGGCCATGGTCGCGGCCGCCCGCCCAAGCCTCCACGCCGGCAGCTCAGAGCGCTCGAGCGCCGTGTGCTATGCCGCCGGCGCCTGGCATCAGGGCAACGTCGCCCTGACCGGGCCCATGGACCACGCCTTCTGGATGTCCTCGGTGGTCTTCGATGGCGCGCGCGCGTTCCAGGGGCTCGCGCCAGACTTGGAGCTACATTGCGGACGGCTGTTCGAATCCGCGGCGACCATGGGCCTACGTCCCAAACTTGCGGTGGAGACGGTGATCGACCTCTGCCGCCACGGGGTGCGCGAGTTTCCCGCCGAAGCGGAGCTTTATATCCGGCCCGCCTTCTACGCCACCGCCGGGTTCGTCGTCCCCGATCCCGATTCGACCGAGTTCGCGCTCGCCGTGCACGAGGCCCCGCTGCCCAAGGCTTCGGGTTTCAGCGCCTGCCTGTCCACCCGGCGGCGGCCCTCGCGGCAAGCGGCGCCCACCGACGCCAAGGCCTCATGCCTCTACCCCAACGTCTCGCTCGCGCTGGCCGAGGCCCAGGCGCGTGGTTTCGAATCCGCGGTCATCCTCGATCCCAATGGCAATGTCGCCGAGTTCGCGACGGCGAACCTGTGGTACGCGCGTGACGGCGTGGCCTACACCCCGGCCGAGAACGGGACCTTCCTCGCCGGAATCACCCGCCGGCGGGTGATCGCGCTGTTGCGCGCCGCCGGCGTCGAGACCGTCGAGCGCGCGATCTCTTACGGCGAGCTCCTTGAGGCCGACGAGGTGTTCTCGACCGGCAACTACGCCAAGGTATCGCCGGTCACGAGGATCGAGGACCGCGACTACCAGCCCGGCCCAGTGGCGGCCAAGGCACGCGCGCTCTACTTCGAGTTCGCCGAGTCCTGCAGCGTCTTGTGAGCGGGACCCCGCGCGAGAGAGGCGCGCTGCGCCCCGATTCGCTCGCCCTGATGCTGTTTCTCGCCGGCGTCGTGGCGGTGGGGCCGCTTTCGACCGACATGTACCTCCCTTCGCTGCCCGACATGACCCGCCTATTCGGCACCGAGGTGAGCATGGTCCAGCTCACACTCAGCGTCTTCGTCGCCGGCTTCGCGGTGGCCCAGCTCGTCTACGGGCCGCTTTCCGACCGCTACGGGCGGCGGCCGTTGCTCTTGGGCGGTCTGGGGCTGTTCTTCGCCGCAAGTCTCGCCTGCGCCTTCGCGACCACGATCGAGGCGCTGATCGCGCTGCGCTTCGTCCAGGCGGTGGGGGCCTGCGCCGGCCCGGTCCTGGGCCGCGCCATCGTCCGCGATTTGCACGATCGCGAGCACGACGACGTGGAGCACGAGCGCCGCTAGTCCCACCCGTAGGGCGACAATCGTGAGCGGCGGCAATTCCGCAACCGCGACGCCCACGAAAAAGAACGACCCGCCCCACAGCACCGCGAGCGCAATCAGCATCCCCCATTCCGCTGCGCCCATCGCCCACATCGCTACCGCCCACCGCAGACCCCATCAGCAAGATCGCGACCGACGCTAGGCCGTCGCGTCCGCGCCGTCATTCCGATTCTTGCTCCCGTGGGTCGAGCTGAACGGCACCCCTTATTGGGTCTCGACGGGCGGCGCCTGCGCTCCCTGGTGGGCCGCGGTCATGAAGGCGCGCCAGATCGCCGCCGGCAGGGTGCCCCCGGTAACGCCCGGCATCGGCACGGCATCGTCGTTGCCGAGCCACACGCCGGCGACCAGTTCGTCGGAGAAGCCAATGAACCAGGCGTCGCGGTTGTCCTGCGAGGTACCGGTCTTGCCGCCAGCGGGCCGCTCGAGCGCGGCGGCGCGCCCGGTGCCCTCGGCGATCGCCGCCTCCAGGAGGTCGCGCATCAGCTCGACCTCGCGCGCCGCTATCGCCCGCCCCAGGCCCGAGCGACGCCGCCGATAGGCGATCTCGCCAGCGCCGTCTTGGATCTCGATGATGCCGTGGGGTAGGACGGCGTTGCCGCCGTTCGCGACGGCGGCATAGGCGGCGGTGAGCTCGATCGGGCTAACTTCGGCCGCCCCGAGCGCGATCGAGGGATGCGGCGCGATGTCGCCGCCGATCCCCAATCGGGCGGCGGCCTCGATCACGGCGCGCCGGCCAGCACGCTCGGAGATCTGTACCGCGACGGTGTTGATCGAGCGCGCGAAGGCCTCGCGCACTGTGACCGGGCCCACGAACCCACCCGCGTAATTGCGCGGTTGCCAGCCATCGACGTCGATCGGCCGGTCCTCAAGGATGTCCTCGGCATCGAGGCCGGCCTCGAGGCCGGCCAGGTAGACGAACAGCTTGAAGGCTGAGCCGGGTTGGCGAAACGCGCTGACCGCGCGGTTGAATGGACCTTCCGCGTAGGAGCGGCCGCCCACCATCGCCAGCACCGCACCGTCCGTGCCCATCGCGACAAGCGCGCCCTGAACGCCGCTCGGACCCTCGGCGAGCCCGGCGGCCAACGCCGCTTCGGCGGCGCGCTGAAGGTGTGGCTCCAGGGTCGTCGCGACACGAAGCGCGCCCGCGCCGCCGCCGAGATAACTCGGCAGCCGGTTGACGATCCAATCGGCGAAATAGAGCGAGCCGCGGAATTCCCGCGCGCCCACCGTGGCCGCCGGCGCCTGACCGGCGTTGGCGGCCGCCTCGGCGGTGATGAACCCGGCCTCGACCATGTCGCCCAAAACCACCGCCGCGCGCCTTCGCGCGCCCTCGGGGTTGGCGCTTGGGGCATAGCGCGAAGGCGCCTTCAGCAGCCCCGCGAGCATAGCTGCCTCGGCCAGATTGACCTCGCGCGCGGATTTACCGAAGTAGGTCCGCGCCGCCGCCTCGACCCCCCAGGCGCCCGCGCCCAGATAGACCCGGTTGAGGTAAAGACCGAGGATCTCGTCCTTGGTGAGGCGGCGCTCCAGCGACAGCGCGAGCAGCACCTCCCGCACCTTGCGACCGAAGGTGCGCTCGGGCGAAAGGAATAGGTTCTTGGCGAGCTGCTGGGTGATCGTCGAGCCCCCCTGGCGGATACGGCCCGAAAAGGCGTTGACGATCGCCGCCCGGACGATGGCGATGACATCGACGCCGAGGTGGCTGATGAACCGGCGGTCCTCGGTAGCGATTACCGCTTCGATGAGGGTTCTGGGAAGCTCGGCGAGCGGGACCTCGCCCGCGTCCAGTCCGCCGAAGTCGGCGATGTCGGTACCGTCGGCGGCCACGATCGTGACCCGAGGCCCGACGACGGCACCGCTGAGCGTCTCGGTCGCCGGCAGATCGGCGCCATACCAGGCGAGAACGCCGCCCAGCGCGACCGCGGCCCACAGGCCCAGCACCAGGAACGCACGGACCCCCACGCCAAGCGCTCGCCGGCGCCGGGGCGCCCGTTTCGCGGCGGCGCTCATCCGCCGAGCGCCCGACCGATTCCACCCACCATCACTATATGTTGTGGGGTAGGGGTCTATTTGACAATGGATATTGTAAGCCGTGGCGGTTGGGAGCGACGGCCGCTACGTGTCGAGGTTGACCACCTCCAGCGCGCGGCCCTGGATGAACTCGCGCCGCGGCTCGACCACGTCGCCCATCAGCGTCTCGAAAAGCTCGCTCGCCTCGTCGTCCTCGTTGACCCGCACCTTCAACAGCGATCGTACTTCCGGGTCGAGCGTCGTCTCCCACAGCTGGTCGGGGTTCATCTCGCCCAGACCCTTGTAGCGCTGTATCTGCAGCCCCTCGCGGCCGAATCCCAGCACCGCGTCCAGCAACTGGGTGGGCGCGCGGACCACGACCTCGTGGTCCTTGCGGCGGAGGGTGCCGCGCCGCACGTAGTGAGCCTGGAGGCGCTCTGCCATGGCGTCGAGCTTGCGCGCCTCGGCCGAGCGGATGAGCGGACCGTCGATCACGTGGTTTTCCTCGACCCCGCGTACGGTGCGGGTGAATCGGAGGCCGCCGTCGCCGGTGGGCGCCCCCTGCCAGCCGCGCTCGATCTCCGGCGCCAGCTGGTCGAGGCGGCGTGCGACGTAGCCGGCGGCGGCCGTGGCCTGTTCCGCGTCAGCCAGCCGCCCTGGATTGAGCGCGCCGGCGATCGCGGTCTGCTCGACCACGTCGCGCATATAGCGTCGCGCGATCACGCCCAGCAAGCGCCGGCATCCACGGGCCTCCTGGACCAGCTGGTCGAGGTCTTCGCCCGCCCGCTCCTCGTCCGAGTGCAACGTCAAGACCGCGCCGTCGATGCCTTCGGCGATCAGGTGGTCCTCAAGCCCCTTCTCGTCCTTGAGATACTGGACCGATTTGCCGCGCGTGACCTTGTAGAGCGGCGGCTGAGCGATATAGAGGTAGCCAGCCTCGATGACCTCGCGCATCTGGCGGAAGAAGAAGGTCAGCAACAGGGTACGGATGTGGGCGCCGTCGACGTCGGCGTCGGTCATGATGATGACGCGGTGATAGCGCATCTTCTCGATGTCGAAATCCTCGCTGCCGATGCCGGCACCGAGCGCGGTGATCAGCGTGCCGATCTCGTTCGAGCTCAGAATGCGGTCGAAGCGCGCGCGCTCGACATTGAGAATCTTGCCGCGCAGCGGCAGTACCGCCTGGGTGCGGCGATCGCGCCCCTGCTTGGCCGAACCGCCTGCTGAATCGCCCTCGACCAGGAATACCTCGCACTTCGACGGATCGCGCTCCTGACAATCAGCGAGTTTGCCGGGCAGGTTCGAGATATCGAGCGCGCCCTTGCGGCGGGTGAGCTCGCGGGCCTTGCGCGCTGCCTCGCGGGCCAGCGCCGCCTCCACGACCTTGCCGACGATTGCCCGGGCCTCCGCAGGGTGCTCCTCGAACCATTGGCCCAAGCGCTCGTTGACCGAGCTCTCGACCACCGTGCGGACCTCGGAAGAGACCAACTTGTCCTTGGTTTGCGACGAGAATTTCGGGTCCGGCACCTTGACCGAGAGCACCGCCGTCAGGCCCTCCCGCGCATCGTCACCCGCCAGCGCCACCTTCTCCTTCTTGGCGGCGCCCGAGGACGCGGCGTAGCTGTTGATGGTCCGCGTCAGGGCGGCGCGGAAGCCGGCGAGGTGGGTGCCGCCGTCACGCTGGCGGATGTTGTTGGTGAAGCACAAGACGTTCTCGAAGTAACTGTCGTTCCATTGCAGGGCGGCCTCGACGACGGTTCCGTCCTTCTCACCCATGAGCACCACCGCCGGGGCGTGAATGGCGTTCTTGTTGCGGTCGAGGTAGGCGACAAAGGCGTCGATCCCGCCCTCGTTGTGCAGTTCCACGTCGTTGGCCTCGATGCCGCGAGCGTCCGACAGCAAGATGCGTACGCCCGAGTTGAGGAAGGCGAGCTCGCGAAGCCGGTGCTCGAGCGTAGCAAAGTCGATCTCGGTATTGGAGAAGGTCTTGCGCGAGGGCTGGAACGTGATCTCGGTCCCGGTGAGATCGGGGGCTGGGCCGACCACGCTCAACGGCGATTCGGGCTCCCCGTTGTGGAAGGTCATGGCGTGCTCCTGACCGTCGCGCGAGATGCGCATCTCCAGCGATTCCGAAAGCGCGTTCACGACCGAGACGCCGACGCCGTGAAGACCGCCCGAGACCTTGTACGACTTCTGGTCGAACTTGCCGCCGGCATGGAGGTGGGTCATGATGACCTCGGCCGCCGAAACCCCTTCCTCCTCGTGAATCTCGGTCGGGATGCCGCGGCCGTTGTCGCGCACCGTCACCGAGCCATCGGGATTCAGCACCACCTCGATGCGGTCGCAGAATCCGGCCACCGCCTCGTCGATAGCGTTGTCGACCACCTCGTAGACCATGTGGTGCAGGCCCGAGCCGTCGTCGGTATCGCCGATGTACATGCCCGGACGCTTGCGCACGGCATCGAGCCCGCGCAGCACTTTGATGGCATCGGCGCCGTACTCAGCGGCCCCGTTCTCCACCATCGCCTCGCGTTCCGCGGTCACCCGCGTTCCTCCCCGTCGATCCGCCCGCCGCTGAGCGAAAGGAACTGCGCCGCGCCTTCGATCGCGGCGAAGGCCTCGGGCTCGACGCCGCTGATCCAGGCCTGCCCGCCCAGCGCCATGATCTCCTGGAACAGCGCCTCGCGGTGGCGGGCATCGAGATGGGCCGCGACCTCATCCAAAAGCACCAGCGGCGCGGCGCCGAAGCGCGCGCCCTGAAGCCGGGCGTTGGCCAGCACGATGGCCGTTAACAGCGCCTTCTGTTCGCCGGTCGAGCACTGCGCGGCGGCGCGGCCAGTGCCGAGGTGACGCACCTCAAGGTCGCTCCGGTGGGGGCCGAGTGCAGTCATGCGGCGCACCGAATCGCTGCCCCGCGTTCCGCGAAGGGCGGTGCGGTACGCGGCCTCCGGTTCATCGGGCGAGGCGCCCTGGAGCGAGTCCTCGAGTTCGCCGCACGCGCGCAGGCCGGCCCGCGGAAACGGGCCACCGCGATCCGCCAAGGCCGCCGAAAGCCGCCGCGCGGTTTGGTCGCGAGCGCCGGCGATGGCGATGCCGCGGCTCGCCATCGTCTCCTCGACCGCGCTGAGCCAGGCGTTGTTCGCGCCGCCATCGCTCAACAGGCGAGCCCGCTCACGCATCGCCTTGTCGTATTCGTTGACCCGGCGGGCATGGTCGCCATCGAAACCGTAGACCAAACGGTCTAGGAAGCGGCGCCGCGGCGCCGCGCCCTCGTTGAACAGGCGGTCCATTTGCGGCGTGAGCCAGGTGATCGCGGTCAACCGGGCAAGCGCCGCGGTGCCGCGGACCGGCTCGCCATCGACCTTGACCGCGCGGCGCTCCGAGACCCGGCCCGCTCGCCCGTCCGCGCGCGGCGGGGCAAGTCCGGTGCCGATTTCGACGCGCCCAGCGGGCAGGTCCAGACCGCCGCCGGGGTTCGTCAACGTCGCGGCAACACCCCAGCCCGCGCTCGCGCCGTGGCGAGTGATCTCCGAAAGACGCGCGTTGCGCAGCCCGCGGCCCGGCCCCAGCAATGAGACCGCCTCCAACAGATTGGTCTTGCCGGCACCGTTGGCCCCGGTCAACACCACCGGCCGGCCGTCCACGACGACGCGCAAGTGGGCGAAAGAGCGAAAATCGCTCAGCACCAGCCGAGCCACGGCCAGGCAGCCGCCTCCCGCACCGCGCGCGGTGGCATCCGCAGGCCGATCAGGGCTTTCCACGTGTCGTGCCGGGATCACGCTCATGGCAACTCGATCGGGCGCCCAACGGGGCTCAAACGCGCATCGGCATCAGGACGTAGAGCGAGGCTTCATCGCTCGCGTCGCGCAGGATCGTGGGGGCCACGGGATCGCCCAGGACGATGTGTACCGCCTCGTCCTTGATCTCGTTGGCGATGTCGAGCAGGTAGCGGGAATTGAAGCCCACGTCGAGGGACTCGCCGTCGTACGTGGCCGCGAGCGATTCGCTTGCGCTGCCGTGCTCGGGGCTGGTCGCCGAGATCACCAGCGTGCCGTTGTCTAGGCTCAGTTTTACCGCCCTCGAGGTCTCGGTCGAGATCGTAGCCACCCGATCGACTGCCTCGCGGAAGGCCTTGCGATCCACCGCCAACAGCTTGTCGTTGTCGGCCGGGATGACGCGTTCGTAATCGGGAAACGTGCCGTCGATCAGCTTGCTCACCATGCTCCCGCGTTCCAGCGAGAAGCGGATCTGGGTTTCCGACAGCGCCACGGCCACCGGCGCCTCGGCGTGTTCGATCAGCTTGCGGATCTCGGCGATGGTTTTGCGCGGCACGATGACCCCGGGCATGCCTTCGGCCCCTTCGGGGGCCGGCGTGTCGACCTTGGCCAGACGGTGCCCATCGGTGGCGACAGCGCGCAGCACACCCGCCTCGGCCCCCGGCGCGGGGTGTAGGTAGACCCCGTTGAGATAGTAGCGCGTCTCCTCGGTGGAGACGGCAAAGCGCGTCTTGTCGATGATCCGAATCAGCGCCGCCGCGGAGAGTGAGAACTGGCAACCGAGATCGCCCGCGCTCATCACCGGAAAGTCCTCGCGCGGCAGGCACGGCAGAAAGAACTCCGAGCGACCGGCGCGCATCGTCAAACGGCCCGAATCCTCGCCCTGGCTCATCTCGATCTCGGCACCCTCGGGCAGCTTGCGGGCGATGTCGTAAAGCATGTGCGCTGGGGTCGTCGTCCCGCCCTCCTGGCCGACCTCGGCGGTGACCTCCTCGCTGATCGCCATGTCAAGATCGGTGGCCGCGAAACGGACGCTCCCTTCCCCCGCCACCAGCTCGACGTTGGACAGGATGGGGATGGTGTTGCGACGCTCGACGACGCTTTGCACGTGGCCGAGCGCGGTCAACAAAACGGCGCGTTCAAGCGTAAATTTCATTTCGTCAACGGGAATCGTCGGTTAGCCCAGCCCTCGCGCGGAGCCTGGAATTCTCACGTTCGCACGGCCGCCGAAACCGAGAATCGAGGTTGTCCCGACGGTGTCGACTTATAGCACACCTATGGCGGCTTGGCACGGATTCTCGACCGCTTTACGGGGCGGAAACCGGCCCTCGAGACGGGCGGTCGTCGGTCTCAACTTTCGAGCATGCGCCTCAGGAGTTCGACGTCCTCGGCCACGCTTTTCTCCTCCTGGCACAACTCCTCGATCCGTCTGACCGCGTGCATCACGGTGGTGTGGTCGCGGCCGCCGAACTTGCGCCCGATCTCGGGCAGCGACCGCGAGGTCAGCTGCTTGGCCAGGAACATCGCGACCTGCCGCGGCCGGGCGACGGCGCGGGCCCGGCGGGCCGAGTGCATGTCGGCAAAGCGGATATTGAAGTGCGCCGCGACTCGCTTTTGGATGTCTTCGATGGTGACGCGCCGATCGTTCGCGCGCAGCAGGTCGCGCAAGACCTCCTGGGTCATTTCCAGGCTGATGGCGCGGCCCACCAGGTTGGCGTGGGCGAGTACGCGGTTGAGCGCGCCCTCGAGCTCGCGCACGTTCGACGTGATGCGGTGGGCCAGGAACTCAAGCACCTGCCGCGGAATGTCCTTGGCGCCGGCAAGTTCGGCCTTGGAATGAAGGATCCCCAGGCGCAGCTCGTAATCGGTGGTATGAATATCGGCGACCAGGCCCCAGCCCAACCGCGAGCGCATCCGCTCCTCCATCCCGTCCAGGTCCGACGGCGAGCGGTCGCCGGAGATCACGATCTGGCGGTTGCGATCGACCAACGCGTTGAAGGTGTGGAAGAACTCCTCTTGGGTCGAGTCCTTGCCGCTGATGAACTGGACGTCGTCGATCATCAACACGTCGACGGAACGGAACAGCTGCTTGAACGCCATCACGTCCTTGTATCGAAGGGCGCGAATGAACTGGTACATGAACTTCTCGGCCGAGAGGTAGATGACCTTGCGCTCGGGGTAGCGGGTCCGGATGTGCCACGCGATCGCGTGCATCAGGTGCGTCTTGCCGAGCCCGACGCCGCCGTAAAGGAACAGCGGGTTGAATGGAACCGTCTCGGAATCGGCGGCCCGGCGCGCCGCGGCGTATGCCAGCTCGTTGGGCTTGCCCACCACGAAGTTGTCGAACGAGAACCGCGGATCGAGCGGCGCGCCGACCTCGATCGTGTGGCCGCCCGGCCGCTCGGTCGCGGCCGGATCTTCCGCGGGTTTCGCGGGCGTCTCGGCGGCTCGGCCGTCCACGGGCTTGGCAGACGGCCCGATCTCGATCTCGATGGCTCGCACCCCGGGGTCGTGGCCCGACCATAGGGCGCGGATGCGTTCGGCATAATGGGTCCGCACCCAATCGCGCATGAAGCGGGTGGGCACGTTGAACATGACGCGCCCGTCGGCCACGCCGGAAAGAGACAAGGGTTTTAGCCAGCTGTTGAAGACCGCATCGCCGAACTCGGTACGTAGGCTGCCGCGAATTTCACCCCATTGGGCGATCGTTTCTGAGCCGGCGGACAAACCCTCAACCATGTCTTACCCCGCACCGCACCCGGCAGTAGTCCAGGCACCTGCACCGTCGGCGTCAGGCCCCTGGTAGATCAATTTTCTGATCCGACCGTTTTCCTCCCGCAAAGAAGCGGTCGCTTCTCTATTCTACTCCCCCGCGACGCCTTTTCTAGTCTACTCTTCTCGAAAACACGAGTACACTTTACCCACGCTCGTCCTCACGCCGTTAAAGAACCGCTGTTCTGGCGAACTCTTAACGATACCGGTTATTTATTGAATTTTTACTTGTATCGGCGGTCTCCCCGTGTCGCGAACAGTACTTCAACGGACCGTTGCCGCGCAAGCGGACCGAAAGAGGAACGCGCGAATAATTTTGACTCGATTCCGCTTGCGCGGGCGCTCAGCCACAACATCTGGGCCGCGGGCGCGTCGCGCGAAGAGTGCCTAGCTCGGCATCCCCTTGATGCGGGCCAACAGCCGCGACAGGCGCCTTGCCGCGGTGTTGCGGTGTAAAACGCCCCTGCTGACGCCGCGCATGACCTCGGGCTGCGCCGCTTTGAGGGCGGCCCGGGCGGCCGCGGAATCGCCGCTGGCGATCGCCGCCTCGATCGAGCGCAGGGAACTGCGCACCAGGCTCGTACGTGCACGGTTGACCGACGCCCGACGCCGGTTGCGGCGAATTCGCTTTAGGGCTGATTTGTGCTGCGCCATTGGTGCCGTCTCGCTTTTGGAACCGCGGCTTATAGCGCCGTGGCGCGGGCGCCGTCAACCGCCCGGGCCCGGATCGCGGCGCGGTGTGATCGAGAAATGGACGCCCAGCGTCCCGTCGCGCTCAGTGATCTCGATCGCCAGGGCTTCGCCGTCGCGGACGAAATCGAGATCGCCGGCCACCCTCCATCCGAACGCCGGTAACACCGAGACGTAGAAGCGGCGAACGGCGGCCGCGTCACTTGGCGCGCCGGTGGCATCGGCCTCGACGATGCGCCCGCCGGGCTTGTCGAAGACCACCGCGCCCGGCTCTTCCGTGAGGTCCGGCGCGAGCGGAAGCTCGTCGACGCCGGCCACGAACCGCTTTGCGTCTTGCCCCACCGCCACCGAGGCCGCGCTGAGCGCCAGCGCCAGTGCCAGCATGGTCCCGGTGCGCGCCCAACTCACCGCTGGACTCGCGGACAGTAGAAGGTTGAGCGCCCGCCCTGGGTGATGCGGCGAACGGCGCCGTCGCAACCGCACCCCGGACAGGCCACACCCTCGCGGCCGTAGACGGCGAACGCGTGCTGGAAGTAGCCGAGCTCCCCGCTCGCCTGAACGTAATCGCGCAGGCTCGAACCCCCGGCCGCGATCGCTGCCTCGAGTACCGTCCGGACTGCCGCCGCCAGCCGCATCGCGCGTGCCCCGCGCACCGTATCGGCGATCCGCCGCGGCGACAGGCGGGCTCGGAACAGCGCCTCGCAGGCGTAGATGTTGCCGATGCCCGCGACCACCCGCTGGTCGAGAAGCGCCGCCTTGATCGCGGTCCGGCGGCCGCGCAGCGCGGCGCCCAGTGCGTCCCCGTCGAAGCCGACCTCCAGCGGCTCGAGGCCGAGGCCGCGCAGCAGCGGGTGCCCGGCCAGGGCATCCGCGCGCGACAGCGTCATCAGGCCGAAGCGACGCGCGTCGTTGAAGGTCAGAACCGGACCATGACTCCATTCGATGATGACATGATCGTGCGGCGCCGGCGGTGGCGCGGGCGCGTCGGTGAGCACGAACCGCCCCGACATGCCGAGGTGGGCAATCAGTACCGTGCCCGCGTCGAAATGAAACAACAGGTACTTGCCGCGCCGGTCGATGCGCCCCAGCCGGCGGCCTTCGAGCTGGCGCTTGAGATCGCGGGGCAACGGCCCGCGGAGATCGGCGCGGCGGCGCTGCACCCGGGCCACGTCAGCGCCGACGAGCTTCGCCTCGAGCCCGCGGCGGACCGTCTCGACCTCAGGAAGCTCCGGCACCCCACCGCCCTCCATGCCCGGTGTCGCCTGCAACTACCACGATTCGGCGTGGGCGCCTACATGCGGCGGGGACGCGTAGCGCGCCGGGCGCGCCTGCGCTATCGTGCTGCCATGGTCGCCGAATCGGGCCTCGGTTGGACGGACTTCGGCGCGCGCCGGGTGCGGGCGGCCGACAAGCCGGCCCTGGTGCGGGGCTTGTTCGACGATGTTGCGCGCCGCTACGATCTAATGAACGACCTGATGAGCGGCGGCGTTCACCGCCTATGGCGCCGCGCCATGATCGACTGGCTCGACCCGCACAGCGGCGCCCACGTCCTCGACGTGGCCGGCGGCACCGGCGACATCGCCGCCCGCGTGCTCGCCCGTACCCGCGGCGGGGCCAGGCTCACCGTGTGCGACGCCAGCCCTGCGATGGTGGAAATCGGACGAGAACGCGCCCTCAACCGCGGTCGGGTGCACGGTATCGAATGGCTGTGCGGCGATGCCGAGGCACTGCCGCTCGGCGATCGCGCCGTCGACGCCTATACCATCGCCTTCGGCATCCGCAACCTCACCGACATCCGACGCGCACTGGCCGAAGCGCGGCGCGTCCTGCGGCCTGGCGGGCGTTTCCTGTGCCTCGAATTCAGCCGCCTGGCGTGGCCGGGCGCCGAGCCCGCTTACGACGCCTATTCCCGCCGCGTTGTGCCGCGGATCGGCGAAGTCGTGACCGGCAACGGCGCCGCCTACCGCTATCTCGTCGAGAGCATCCGGCGTTTTCCCGACCAAGACCGCTTCGCCGCCATCATCGCCGGGGCCGGTCTCGAGCGCGTCCGCTATCGCAACCTCTCGGGCGGCATCGCGGCGCTTCACTCGGCTTGGCACATCTAAGGTGCTGCGTTCGCTCCGCAACTTCGCTCGCCTCTTGGGGATCGCGCGCACCCTCACCCGCCACGACGCGCTGTTCGCTTTGGAGACCTTCGATCTCGGGCGCGTGGCGGCGCGGGCGGCACGCCTCCTCGGGGGCCGCGCCGCGGCCGATGTGGCCCGATTGCGCCCCGGACAGCGGCTCGCGCTTGCCCTCCAGGGCCTGGGCCCGAGCTTCATCAAGCTGGGCCAGCTTTTGTCCACCCGCGCCGACCTTGTCGGCGAAACGACCGCCGCGGACCTCTCCGAGCTGCGAGACCGGCTGCCCCCGTTCCCGGCGGCGCAAGCGCGGTCCGCTGTGGCCGAGGGTCTGGGCCAGCCGGTGGAAACATTTTTCTCCAGCTTCGATGACGCGCCCCTCGCCGCGGCTTCCATCGCCCAGGTTCACCAGGCAGTCACCACCGAGGGCGCAGCGGTCGCGGTCAAGGTGCTCCGCCCCGGCATCGAGGCCGCCTTTCGCCGTGACCTCGACCTCTTCTACTGGTTGGCCGAGACCGTAGAGCGCGCGCGGACCGGCGCGCGGCGGCTCAGGCCGGTGGCCGTGGTGCGCACCTTCAACGACATCGTCGATATCGAGATGGATCTGCGTCTCGAGGCGGCCGCGGCCTCCGAGCTTGCCGAAAATTTTGGGTCCGACGAGAGTTTCGGCGTCCCCGATGTCGACTGGGAGCGCACCGGGCGACGGGTCTTGACGACGGCGCGCGCCCCCGGCATTCCCATCGCCGAGCGCGGCGCGTTGGTCGCCGCCGGGGTCGACCTTCCGCGGGTGGCCGCGAATCTGGTCCGCGCCTTCCTCCAACAGGCGTTTCGCGACGGCTTCTTCCACGCCGATCTGCACCCCGGAAACCTCTTCGTCGAGTCAGAATCGGGCCGAATCTTGGCCGTCGACTTCGGCATCATGGGGCGTTTGGACCAGCGCGACCGGCGCTATGTCGCCGAGCTGCTGCTCGCCTTCCTCACCGCCGACTACCGGCGCGCCGCCGAGATCCACTTCGAGGCCGGTTACGTGCCGGCGACCAAATCGGTCGAGGCTTTCGCCCAGGCCTGCCGCTCGATCGGCGAGCCGATCCTGGGCCGCGCCTCAAGCGGGATCTCGATCGGCAAGCTCCTGGCGCAGCTCTTTCAGATCACCGAGACCTTCGCCATGGAGACGCAGCCCCAGCTCCTGTTGCTGCAAAAGACCATGGTTGTGGTCGAGGGTGTCGCTCGCGAGCTCGATCCTGATCTCAACATGTGGGAGGTGGGGCGCCTTGTCCTCGAGGCGTGGGTGGCCGCGACCCTGGCCCCCGAGACGCGCATCCGAGAGACCCTGGACCAGGCGGCGCGCACCGCCCGCCGGCTGCCTGAGCTGGTCGACGACGCCGGCGCCGTGCTGGACAAGGATGGTCTTAAACTGCACCCCGATTCGGCGCGCGCCATCGCCGATCACCGCAGCCGCCGTCACCTTGGCGTGCGCGTGCTCTTACTCGCCGTCATCGTGCTCTTGGTGGTGCTCATCGTCGTCCAGTCGTGAGTCCGACCAGGGGCATCCCTTGAACCCAGACCCGGCGCGGGTTAAATTATACGGAATGACAAGTTATGGGCTTGACTTCGAGTGGGTGAATAATTACATTAGGTTCATAGGGAGGACACGCCGTGAACCTGATTGATATTTTCCGCCTCTACCCGGACCAGGAAGCCTGCATTGAGCATCTTGAGAATGTGCGCTGGAGAGACCAAGGGCATTGTCCGCATTGTGGAAGCGTGCATGTCGTGCGCAAAACCGATGGCGAACGCGTTGGCCGGTGGAACTGCCATGACTGCAAATCGAGCTTCAACGTCCTGTCTGGCACTATCTTTGAGAAGACCCGTATCCCACTTCAAAAGTGGTTCCTGGGTATTGGGTTGATGGTCAACGCCAAAAAGAGTCTGTCAAGTTACCAACTTGCTCGCGACGTGAACTTGACGCAACAAACCGCACTCTACATGCAGCAACGAATCCGCGCTGCGATGGCTGAGGACCAAGCGCCATTGCTCCAAGGCATAATTGAAGCCGACGAAGCCTATGTTGGCGGGAAGCCGCGCAAAGGTAACAAGCGTGATGACGACAAGCCAAACCCTCGCGGCCGCGCCACTAAGAAGATGCCGGTTATCGGGGCGGTAGAACGCGGGGGGAAAGTAACATCCCGAGTCGCTACCGATCTAACCGGCAAGGGCATTCTCCAGTTCGTTAAGAACGCCATAGACCCTGCTGGATCGTTGCTCATCACGGACGAATACGGGGCCTATAACGCTGTCAATTCATACGTCAATCACGCCGTCATCAACCACAGTGTCTCCTATGCCGACGGCGAGACGCACACCAATACCATTGAGGGATTTTGGTCCCTACTTAAGCGAGCTTGGTATGGTTCGCATCATCATTACAGTCTGCCCTACGCGCCGCTGTTCATCGCCGAAGCAAATTGGAAATACAACCACCGCAAAGACGACAACGCTTTCGGTTCGTTCATGCGGGGGTGCTTCGCATGAACCGCCTGTACTACGGCGATTGTCTCACCATCATGCGCGACCACATGAATCTCGGAAGTGTGGATCTGATCTACCTCGATCCGCCGTTCAACTCGAACCGCGAATACAATGCGATCTACAAGGACGAAACCGGACGGCCGCTCCCTGATCAGATTGAGGCTTTCTGTGACCTATGGGAGTTGGACGAGGAGCGAGACCGCGCCCTGCGCACCATGCCAGTGCTCATGCGCGAAGCCGGTATCGACGATGAGGCGGTAGAGTTCTGGCGGCTTTGGATGAACGCACTTCGCGGGACGCAGCCGCGATTGCTGGCTTATCTTTCCTATATGATGGAGCGTTTGTTGGTTATGAAGGGTCTGTTAAAGCCGACGGGCTCCGTCTACCTGCACTGCGATCCTATGGCGAGCCACTACATCAAGGCGATGATGGACGCCATATTTGATCATGTGAATTTCAGGAACGAAATAATATGGTGCTATCGCAAGTGGTCCATTGGCGCTGGTCAATTTGCGAGAAACCACGATGTAATTTTGCTCTACTCAAAGTCCGATAAGCCAACATTCAATGTTCAGTATGTTCCCGTTTCTCCTGGCACGATGAAAAGATGGAAAGGACGCAAACAACAAGCGGTCTTCGTAGATGGCGTTCGCACGGCGGACGCTACAGACGACAAAGCTAAGAGCCCGTGTCCAGATTGGTGGAACATATCGATCATCAATCCCAATGCTAAGGAGCGTATGGGTTATGCCACGCAAAAACCGTTGGCGTTGCTTGATCGCATCATCAAAGCGAGCTCCAATGAAGGAGACGTTGTATTCGATCCGTTCTGCGGTTGTGCGACGACGATTGAAGCGGCCCACAAACTAGGCCGGCAATGGATAGGGATCGACATAGCTATACACGCGATCAAGCGCGTGGCGCGGGTGCGTCTCCAAGAACGCTTAGGGCTTGTCGAGGGTACGGACTTCATTATAGACGGGGCACCCCGCACGTTGGAAGGCGCACACGATCTCTGGCAGCGTGACAAGTACCACTTTCAGAAATGGGCCGTTGAGGAGATTGAAGGTTTCGTTACGACGAAACGGACGGCGGATGGCGGAGTCGATGGGCGCCTCTATTTCGGCCTTCCAAATGAGGGTGATTTGCAGAGTATGGCGATAGAGGTAAAGGGCGGTAAGAACGTCGGCATCAACGTCATACGCGAGCTACGCGGCGTTCTAAATAATGATGCAGCACTCATGGCCGGATTGATCGTCATGGAGCCTCTAGGCTCTACTAAGGAGCGGAATTTCAGGCGGTTCATGGCCGAGGCTGGCGACCTAGACGTGCTCGGCGTTCAATACCCTCGAATGCAGATATTGACCGTCGCAGAGATATTGGAAGGGAAGCGCTTCACCACTCCCAGCGTTGCGGGGCGCGGAGTCACCCAACCAGCCTTGCCTTTAGGGTGAAGGTATGGCAAAAAGGCGAGGCGCGGACCGGATTCGAACCGGCATTGCGAGGATTTCCGAGCCCCGTGCATAGCCATTCTGCCACCGCGCCTCATCGACGCCCGCACAGTATGCTGGGCGTCGATCCTGTTTTGACACAATTTCTGCCCACTGTCAAGCTTAAGCCCATAACTTGTCGTTCCGAAATTATAAGGCTTCTCCCTTTGCTTCCGGTCACACCAGATGTTGATCGGCCTTCTACGTTCCAGGCACGGTTCTTGGACCGTGCCTGGCGATGTGCGGGAGCTTTTGGGCCTTGGGGAAGTAGGTTTCGAGTGCTGTCAGGCAGGCTGGAGGGCCGGTATTCGGCCCCGATTGAGGCGGATCGGAGGGCGGGCGGTGGCTGGCGCCCGGCCTGCCGGGATCAGCCGCGTTGTCCGACGATGTCGCGGTAGTCGGCGGGTCGGAGGCGCGTGCCGATGCCGAGCAGGGTGTCGAAGGCCGTTGCGGTGTGGCGGCGGCGGTTCCAGCGGAACACGAACTCGTCGAGATAGCGGCGCAGATGGGCGCGGCGCAGGCCATGGAAGGTTCCGAGCGCCCAGCGCTTCAGGTTCGAGAACACACGATGGATCCAGATCAGCACGAGATGGGCGGGCGTTGCACCGACGACCTTGGGCTGGTGGTCGTGGTCGGGCAGGCCAGGATAACCGCTCCAGCCATCGGTGATTACCCGCGCGCCCGGCGCCGAGGTCCCGGCAACGAAGGCATGAAGGCTGCGCGCGGAGAAATCCCCGATCGGCGCCAGCCGGATGCGACGTGGCTCGCCCTCGGGCGATAGCTCGACCGCGCCAGCAATGCGCATCTTGCCTTGCCGGCTGCGACCTTGCCCGCCTGTGGTCGGGTCTTTTACGGTGCGGAACGGTAGGGTGGCCTCATCGATCTCGACCAGGTCCTCAAGCAGGCTGCGATCCGGATCAACCATGGCACGGCGCAGCTTGTGCAGCAGGAGCCAGGCACTCTTGTAACTGCCGAGCCCGAGCTGGGCCTGGAGTGCGGGAAGAACGTGCCCTTGCCACCATACTTGAGAAATTCATCGCGAAAGAGCTTCAGCCGTGGACCCGAACCTTTCCTTATGAGTTCTACAAGCAGATTTTCCGCCTGAAGGGTTGGCCTGGTCCGGACGGCGCAAAAAGGCCATCCATAATCGGACACTATACCAACGATTTCGTATATGAACGCTTGGCACGAGGTGTGCTCGATGAACTCAAGGTTCGTACCCCAAAATTGCCAAGCGGCCGACGGCGCAACAAATATTTTCAGTTGTTCACGCCGGATGTTGGCCATCCGAAGCTCAAGGAACACCTCGCCGCCGTGACGGCACTTATGCGAGCAGCGCCAAATTGGGAGAGCTTCAAGCGAAGCCTGAACCGTGCGTTTCCCAAGCTAAACGAGACCATTGAGCTCCCCTTGGACGATTAGCCATGCCTTCTAACTGGTCGAACCGCACGCTATGGACAGGCGACAATCTCGACATTATGCGGGGCATGAATTCCGAGACGGTTGACCTGATCTATCTCGATCCGCCGTTCAATTCCAACCGAGACTATGCCGCGCCTATCGGTTCGGAAGCGGCCGGCGCGGCCTTCAAGGACACCTGGGCGCTGAGCGACGTTGACGAGGCGTGGCACGGCGAGATCGCAGACCGCGATCCGACGGATAAGCCCACCTTCAATGTTCAGTACGTTCCAGTTTCGCCGGGAACCATGAAGCGATGGAAGGGGCGTAAGCAACAGGCTGTGATTGAGGGCGGGGTCCGATACGCTGAATCAACCGCCGCCGAAACCAGAAATCCTTGCCTGACTGGTGGGAAATCTCCATCATCAATCCGAATGCCAAGGAGCGCGTAGGCTACCCCACGCAGAAGCCCCTTGCCCTCCTGGATCGCATCATCAAGGTCAGTTCCAACGACGGCGATATCGTGCTCGATCCCTTTGCTGGTTGTGCGACGGCCTGTGTCGCGGCTGAGCGGCTGCAACGCGAATGGGTGGGTATCGACCTGTCGCCGCTGGCCGCCAAGCTGGTGAAGTCGCGCCTGCGGAAGGAAATGGGGTTGTTCTATGACATCCACCATCGCACGGACATTCCCAGCCGAACGGACCTTGGCGAACTACCCAACTACCGGACTCACAAGCATATGCTCTACGGCAAGCAGGAAGGCTAGTGCGCCGGTTGCCGCGTCATGTTCCCCTTCCGTAACATGACGGTGGATCACATTGTCCCGCAATCGAAGGGTGGAAGCGATCACATTGACAACCTGCAACTGCTCTGCGCGGCCTGCAACTCCATGAAGGGCGCGAGTTCGCAGGAACAGTTTGTAGCTCGGCCAAAAGCGGAAGGGCTGCGAGACTAACTTAAAGACCTTAAACTAGGAAATTCGATGTCGCGACGGTTGAGGTGACGGTCCTGATTGAAATGATTATGGATCGAGGCGTGGACGGCGGCAAATTTCTGCAGGGTCTTCACGTCCCTGAACTTCGCCATCGCCCCCACGTAGGCCCAGACATGGTTCGGCTAGCATGGCCGGGAACGAATGCACGACGCCCGCGAGTTATGTTGTGTACCATCTGCCAGCAACTGCCAGTCACGGGGAGACGCGCATGCATTTCGCCCTGTTCGGCGCCGGCCGGGTCGGACGAGTTCACGCCCAAAACATCGCGAATCACCCCGATGCCAAGTTGAGCCACGTCTACGACGTCGATAGCTCAGCATCGGAGCGGGTCGTCGAGACCCTGGGCGGGAAGGTAGCGAAATCCCCAGGCGAGATTTGGGACGCCGACGGTATCGATGCGGTCCTCATCGCCTCGTCGACCAACACCCACGTCGACCTGATGCGCGGGGCAATCCGCTCGGGAAAGGCCGTCTACTGCGAGAAGCCCATCGACCTCGATCTGGCCACGGCAAGGGCGTTCGCGGAGGAGGCGCACGGCACCGACGTACCGGTGTTCATCGGCTTTCGCCGGCGCTTCCTGTCCGAACTCCAGGCGATCCACAAGCGCATCCGCGGTGGCGACATTGGCCAGGTGGAGGTCGTGCACATCATTGCCCGAGACTTGCAGCCGCCGCCTATCGAGTACGTCAAGGTGTCCGGCGGCCTCCTGTCGGACATGACCGTTCACTTCCTGGACCTTCTCTGCTGGCTGACGGACGAGTCTCCGCTCGAGGTGCATGCGAGCGGTTCGTGTCTCGTCGACCCCGAAATCGGCCAGGCCGGCGACATCGACACCGTCATGGTCACGCTGAAGATGCCGGGCGGTGCGCTCGGCCAAATCACCAACGGCCGCCGTTCGGCCTTCGGTGATCACGAGCGGGTCGAGGTCTATGGCGCGCTCGGGTTGCTCAAGTGGGATCCGGGCCACGAAAGACAGGTGGCCCACGCGACGCACTTGGGGGTCACGCTGAGCCGCGCAGAGCCCAACCCCACGTACATCAGACAGGAGACTTTCGCGGCGGCACTCGATGCGTTCATCCAAAGCGTCGAGGCCGGCGAAGCGGTTGCCCCATCGCTGGCGGATGGCTTGCGGGCACAGATCATCGCCGACGCGGCGACGGAGTCGCTCGCATCCAACCGGCCGGTTGCGATAATTTACTGACTACTTCGGGGCCTTAACCGTCCGGCGGAGATGACAGCCATCTGCGGCGGGGTCACCTTTTTGTCCGCTTCAGTGTACTGGTTGGACGAGGGTGTTCGACCTGTTCGGCCAGGCGCCAGCTGGCCCGCATCTCGCCTTTATTACACCAGTGGATTTTCCAGAGCAGCACCATTGCCCGCGCTTCGCTCAATGGCCTCGATCTCTTCCGAGAGTCTATCCATCTCGCGCCCGGCGGCCATCATACTCATGATCTCCTCTCGGCTCACGTCCTTCTTTTCGAATGTGCCCATGACCTGGCCTCGATTGAGGATCGTGAAGCGGTCGGCCACCGGAAATGCGTGGTTGACGTTATGGGTGATGAAGATGGTTCCGAGGCCGCGGGAGCGCGCCCGGGCGATTAGCTTGATCACGACGGCGGCTTGATGGACACCCAACGCAGACGTCGGTTCATCCAGAATAA
The DNA here is from genome assembly GCA_965219135.1 of Alphaproteobacteria bacterium. Classification (GTDB taxonomy): domain Bacteria; phylum Pseudomonadota; class Alphaproteobacteria; order VGEJ01; family VGEJ01; genus CAYUNL01. Next base: position 3,208,218 of record CBDCMV010000003.1, read on the forward strand.
GAACTTTGGCACCAAAATGGATTGCCCGAGCGATAGCGAGACTCTGACGCTCTCCGCCGGAAAGCGTCCCCACCGCTTGATCGGGATCGCGCACGTCGATGCCGATCCTTCCCATCTCGTCCCGCGAGACACGGGCCGCATACTCCGCGTCAAACCGGCGCAAAGGCCCCCAACCCTTTGTTGGTTCACGGCCGATGAAGAAATTCCGTGCGATGCTCATTAAAGGAGCAACCGCCAAGTCCTGGTACACCGTTGCGATTCCCCGGTCGAGCGCCTCCCTGGGCGAGGAGAACGTCGTTTCCTTACCTTCAACCAGCATCCGTCCTTTCGTTTGGTGATGCACGCCCGACAGGATCTTGATCAACGTCGACTTTCCGGCGCCATTGTCACCCAAGAGGCACAATACCTCACCACCCATGAGGTGCATCGATACGTCGTTCAGAGCAACTACGGACTCGAAGAGCTTGGTGATGGAGGCCAGTTCCAGGAGCGGCGTTTCTGTCATTGGCGCACCTGCGTTACTTTCCGGCGGATGTAGTTGTTGAAAAGAACCGCGATCAGCAGGGCGATACCGACAAAAGCCTTGAACCAGTCGGAGTCTACGCCCGTGAAGAAAATGCCCAACGACACCGTTCCGAAAATCAAGGCGCCGAACATCCCGCCGATGGCCGATCCGTAACCACCGGCCAAGAGGGTGCCGCCGACAACAACGGCAATGATCGCCTCGAATTCCTTCAGCAACCCTCTCAAGGTGTCGGCCGAACCCGTATCCAATACCTGTACAACGGCGAACAGGGCGGCAGCCCCCGAAGTAGCCATAAAGAGAATGATCTTAACGCGGTCTACCGGTACGCCTAAATTGCGCGCCGCCTCCTTAGCGCCGCCGGTGGCAAAAATCCAGTTCCCAAAGCCTGTTCTCAGCAGGATCCATGTTGCCAGCGCCGTGAGCCCGAGCCACCAGAGCACCTCAACGGGCAGACCGACGACCTCCGGTAGGCCACTGCGATACGTCAAAATCCAACCTCGTTCCGCCATCCAGACAAAGACGAACTCGAAAATTTCCGAATTGAAAAGCGGCACCATCCAATCACCCTCGGCCAGATCCCGGACGCCGGGGATCTGCGTTCGATTGGTGATCGCCCGTGCGAGGCCAAGTGTGGCGCCGCGCAGCACGAACAATCCAGCCAAAGTGACGACGAAGGAAGGCACTCCCGTCTTGACAACGAGCAGGCCGTTCAAAAAACCAATGCTTAGGGCAAACGCGAATGCGGCGATGATGCATACCCACATCGGCCAACCAAGCTCCGTCGCGCAGATTGCCATGACCATCCCAGCAGCGCCGATCATCGATCCGACCGACAAATCGAACTCACCCGAAATAATCAGCAGTGCCACAGCGGAAGCGAGAATGCCGAGCTGCGCAGAAACCTCAAGGAACGAGACTATTCCGCGCGCACTCCACATGCCGGTGTCGTCCGCGACAACACCGAAGAAAGCGAACACCAAGATGGTGCCGCTAACGGCACCCAACTCGGGTCTGCGCAGCAATTTTCGCAGCGGGGACGTCTTGACCAGCCGTTCGTCCGCTGCGGCCACGCTCAGTCCCTCGGCAGGTGCGCGCCCTCCTATGGGTTGGTCACCCATGCTCGCTCACACGAATATTGGGTAGGTCGTGGCCGGGGTGGCCTCTCGGCCGCCCCGGCGGAGCGTCTAGCGAATACTTTCCGTCTAGCGAATACCTTGCTTTGACAGATCCATGACCTGAGCCACCGTATCCGCGGTTACGAGATTAGGCCCCGTTTTGAGCACATCGTTGGCCGGGAAAATGCCATACCGCACCAGATTATTCAGCAACACGATCGGCATGTAGCCCTGGAGGAACGGCTGTTGATCGATGGCAAAAAGGAAGGTTCCATCAAGCACGTAGTTGAGGGCGGTTTCGTTCAGATCGAACGTGCCCAGATTAATCGTGCCTAGCCGGTCCACCGACTCCACCGCTTGGACAAGCGGCTCAGCAAGTCCGGCCCAAAGAATGATGATGGAATCAATTTCCGGATTTTGCAGTAGGTGCGCGGCAACGGCGTTGCGGTACTCCGTCGGATCAGACACCGTCGAGAGTACGGTCACCTCCCCCTCGAATCCTTCCGTAAAACCCTGACACCTCTCGTCCAGCGAATTGACCCCGACCTCCTGATTCACGCATAGGCCCTTCGTCCCGCCGGCTTCGCGCAGGCCGACGCCGGCGCCAAATCCTGCATCCCACTCCTCCTGACCGACGTGCATGAGCGCACCGAGTTCTTTGAACGCCAAGATACCAGCGTTCCAGGTGACCACGGGTATGCCGGCGTCCACAGCGAGCTGGATACCAGGCCCGAGAGCGTCGGCATCCGGCAGCGCCACTGCGATGGCATCGGGTTGTGTCCCGACAGCCGCATCCAAGGTCTGAGCCATCCAGACCATGTCATAGGTCTCGGGCGCAAAGTACTGGAGGTTTATCCCGGTTTCTTTGGCCGCCAATTCGACACCATGTCTGACGACATTACCGAAATCTGAAGACGTCGGAATGTGTGAGAGGTAGACGATCGTTACCGGGTCATCATGACCGTCCGCGTGGGCATTTGCCACGAACCCGACGGCCACCGCAAGCGCCAAAACCACTGCATAAAGCTTTCCCAAATATCCCATTGGCTTATCCTCCCTGTAGGAACCGCAAACAAATTTGCGGCCAGGTTCATACCGCCCGCGAGGACCGCTGTCAATCAGCAAAGAATACGAACATGGCGGCCTATAGCTCGCCCGAATTAATCGGATATCTCAACATCATTGCGTTAAGAGATCGCAAAGACAATACGGTTACTATAGATACTTTGCGTTTTCATGGTGAAGATTAGTGCCGCTGGCTAGCACCAGACCCGGCTCTCCTCCCCACACGCCCGAAGCCCCTCTTCGGGTCGGCTAGGGAGGCCGGAGAGACGTTCCCGGCATGGCCGCGGCCCATGGCGCCTGGTATACTGATTCGGCGCACCGGGGCGTCTCAACTCGGTGACCATAACGGAAGATTCCCATGCAAGCAGCCGATGTCCTGGTCGAAATCCTGCGCGCCGAGGGTGTGCGCCAATGCTTCTACTACCCGAACAACGCCCTCGTCGATCCCATGGCACGCGCCGGCATGCGGGCCATCTGCGTGCGCCAAGAGCGGGTTGCGGGCAACATGGCGGACGGCGTCTCGCGGTCCACCAGCGGGCAAGAGATCGGCGTCGTCGCCGTGCAGGAGCTGGCCGGATCGGAGAACGCCTTCGCCGGAATTGCTCACTCGCACACCGATTCGACGCCGGTGCTGTATCTGCCGGGCCACCCCGGAAGAGACCTTATCGGCACCCCCGGCACTTTCGATTCGATGCGCAACTACGCGGGCGTCACCAAGATGGCTGAGAAGGTCTTGTCGGCCCGCGACATGCCGATCAAGTTGCGCCGGGCGTTCACGGCGTTGCGCTCGGGCCGGCCACAGCCAGTTATGCTCGAGCTTCCCAACGACGTGTGCGAGGCCGAATACGACCGTACCCTCGACTATACGCCCGTCGAACCCATGCGCTCTGGACCCGATTCGGGTGCGGTGCGCGAAGCGGCGGAACGCCTCATCGCGGCCGAAGAGCCCTTGATCTGGGCCGGCCACGGTGTCCTCTACGCCGAGGCGAGCGCCGAGCTCGTTGCCGTGGCTGAGCTCCTCGGCGCACCGGTGATGACAACGCTTCAAGGGAAGAGCGCCTTCCCTGAGAGCCATCCGCTGTCCGCCGGCGTCGGCGCCAACGCGTCGACGGCGATGGCGGCGCATTACCTCGCGGCATCCGATGTCGTGCTGGCGCTCGGCTCCAGCCTCTCGGTCGCCTCGTTTACGCCGACCCTCCCGCATGGCAAGACGATTCTACACAACACCGTCGACCCCGCGGACGTGAACAAGGAGTATCCGGCTGACGTGGCGATCATCGCCGACGCCAAGCTCTTCCTCGCCGATCTAGCCGAGGAGCTCGACCGGCTCCTCGACGGCCCGCGAGCCGAGCATCGTGCGCGCACCGAGGCGACCATCGCGCGGTTGCGCGCTGATTGGCTGGCCGATTACGAGGCCGAGTTCGCCGATGACTCGGCGCCCATTAACGGCTACCGCATGTTCTGCGAGCTGTGGAGCGTGCTCGATCCCGACGAGACCATCCTGACCCACGAATCCGGGGCCTCGCGCGACATTCAGTGCGTGTTCTATCAGGCCGGCGGACCACGTTCGTATCTCGGCTGGGGCCAGTCGTCCCAGCTCGGCTTCTCGCTCGGCCTGGCAATGGGCGCCAAGGTAGCCAATCCCGACAAGCTGGTGGTCAACGTCATGGGCGACGGCGCCGTCGGCATGACGATGGGGGACTGGGAGACGGCGTCGCGAAACAACATCCCGATCCTGAGCGTGATCAAGCACGATTCTATCTTCTCGGGCTATGACAAGCACATCCCCGTTGCCATTGAACGCTACAAGGCCTCGACCATGACCGGCGATTACGCTGCTGTGGCGGCGGCGCTCGGCTGCCACGCGGAGAAGGTGACCGAGCTGGCCGGGCTCAAGCCCGCGTTGTTGCGCGCAATCCATGCAACCCGCGATGGCCAGCCCGCCGTCGTCGACGTGATCACCGCCGAGACCCGCAGGCTCTCCCGCCTGGCGCCAACAGGGGCGCCAAAGGACGCCGAGTGAGGGGCGGCGTGGGTGCTGCCAAGTTTGGTCAGGATCGCTTCACAGCCCACGTATTCAACGCGACGGCGACCACGATCACCGAGCCCCGCCGCGCTCAGACCGTCCATGGTCGGCCGAGGTGGCAACCGGTCAGGGGCCTCGCCGATACGAGCTTCGCGGCCTGACGCTGATGAGTTCGGGGCCTACCTCAGCAAGGGAGGCGGCGCCGAGGAGCTGGCAATCGCGGGTGAGTTCGTCGCGGAAAATGTTCAGCACCTTGGCGACGCCTTGCTGGCCGCCGGCCGTGACGCCATAGATGTAAGGGCGACCGATCATGACCGCCTTGGCACCCAGTGCCAGCGCCTTGAGGACGTGAGTGCCGCGGCGGACACCGCCGTCCAAGAGCACCTCGAGGCGGTCGCCGACGGCTTCGGCGATCGCCGGCAACGCCTCGATGGTAGCCGGCACCGCCTCCATCTGGCGGCCGCCGTGGTTGGAGACGATCACCGCACTGGCCCCGATGTCGGCGGCCGCACACGCGTCCTCAACCGTCATCACGCCCTTGACCGCGAACGGGCCGTTCCAGTGGTTTACCAGCTCCGCGGCATCCTCCCACGTCATCGCCGGGCTCAGATATTCCCCGACCACTTGCCTCGCGGCCTTCTCGGCGGTGAGTACACCGCGCAGCGCACCGGGCAGGTCGGGCGCGCGGCGGATGAAATTGCCCGGCACGGCGCCACGCGCGCGCGCGTTGTTCACGAGCCATCGCAGTTGGGTCAGTACGCTCAGCGTGCTGCGAAGGCTCAGACTCGCGCCCTCGGCGATTCCCGTGCGCACGTCGCGCTCGCGGTTGGCGTTGACCTGGTTGTCCACCGTCAGACACAGCGCGTCGAACCCGGCGGCGCGGCTGCGCTCGATCATCTCGCGGCTCACGCCGCGGTCGTTGAACACGTAGAGCTGGAACATTTTCGGCCCGGCCGTGGCCGCGCCGACCTCCTCGATGGTTCGGGTGCTGCTGGTCGAGAGACCGTAGAGAGTGCCCGCCTCGGCGGCGGCGCGCGCGACCGCGATCTCGGCGTCGGGGTGGAAGGTTCCCGTCGCGCCTGTCGGCGCGATGATCACCGGCATCGATATTTCCCGGCCAAAGATGCTAGTCGAGAGATCGATCTCGGACACGTCGATCAGGGTGCGCGGATGGAGCGCGAGATCGTCGAACGCGGCCGTGTTGCGGCGCAGCGTGACCTCGTCCTCGGCCCCGCCCTCGAGAAACTCACGCACCGGTAGCGGCAACCGCGGCAGCGCGAGCCGCCGAACGTCGGCGACGTTGTGACACCGATCGAGCCTCGTACCCATGCGCTAGCCCCAGACGAGGAATGGCGAGCGACGCTGCCATAGTCACCGCACCTTGCCAACCGGCGGAGGGCGGACGAACTCTCTTTGCCGCACTTTCTCCTTAGCCACGGCGATGAAATCGATGTGGGCCACCGCCCCGGCCCGCCTTGCGGGGCGCGCGCTCGGCCTGGTACGCTTGGTGTTCCCAGCGATTTGGACGGAAGGGTGGGTGCGATGGACGCCACGGCGGCGGTCGCCACAGACGCTCAGGAGCACCTCTTGGAGCACGGCTATGTGGTCCTTGAGGGGCTGATCAGCGCTGACGAGGTGACGCGGCTGCGGGACGGTCTCGAAGGGCTGATGGCGCGAGAGCGTGCCGAACCTTTCGAGCCCGGCGACGGCCCGGCTTATGCGGAGGAGGAGGAGCATGCCACGCGTTACGCCCAAAAGGCCTGGGCGCGGCAAAGCACGGCCGAGCAGGAGCGATTGCTGCGGCGCCTGCGACACACGCGGGCGGAGAACTTCGATACGCCGTGGCCGGTCGGCATCGCCGAGGTCTGCGGCTGCTTTCGGCACTTCCCGTCGCTCTACGACGACGACCGCTCGCAGCGCGTCTTCAACCTGATCAACAAGCTGCCGGAATTCGCGGTACTGGTCGAGCACCCGGTCATTCTCGAGCCGATATCGGCGCTGCTCGGCCGCGACTGCATCCTCCTCGACGTCAGCGCCTCGAGCGTCGGGCCCGATACCGAAGGTGGTGACCTGCACATCGATTCGCCGATCACGTACATGGTCGAGCCGCTGCCCGACCTGACGCTCAGTATCCAAGCAGTGTGGATGCTGACGGACTTCACGATCGAGAATGGCGCCAGCCGTGTGGTGCCCGGCACGCATCGCTCTCAACGCAAGCCGTTCCGGCCGCACCGGAATGACGAGGTTGTGCTGACCGGCCCGGCCGGCTCCGTCGCCATCTGGCTGTCGCAGACCTGGCATCGACATGGGCCCAACGCCAGCGGTTCGGCGCGTCCGGGCGTCATTTGCCAATACGGCCGGTCGTGGGTGAAGCCGTTCGTTGACCTACGCTCGCCGCTGACGGCGGAGACGGCTCCACTGTTCTCGCCGCGCCTGCGCTACATGATGGGTTGCGGTTCCACCGCGCCGGTGCGCGGCTGAGCCGGCGCGCCGTCGAAGCGGCCGCCCGATCCTGCCATACGTCCCATCTGCGCGATCGCGCCCGGCGAGCGGGCGGGCAGCGCAGTTGTTCGCCGCCGCGGGTGCATTCGGGGTGCTGGCCCACTTGCCGAACAAGCGGATCAAGAGCATTGAGCCGCGCCGCCGCGGGACTTCTTCGATCTCCCGTTAGTGGCCCCCCGTTCCCCTGACGTAGAACAACAGCTTGTTGCCATCGAGATCCCTAGAGTATGCGCCGTAGAACTGGACAACCTTAACGACCTCGTCACCGCGATAGCGATCGCGCGTGCCGCGCGGGCCGGGGGCGCCCTCGTCCTTCGCCCCGAGTTCGAGGGCCTTCGCATGGAGGGCATCGACCTCTTCGCTGTTGTTCACGGCGAGCGCGATCATCGAGCCGTTGCCCCACGTTGCCGGTCTTCCGTCGAGCGGCACATGCACCCCCAACGTCGCTTCCCCGGAGGGGGCGCGCCAATGGATAGAATTCTCGTTGCCAATTTCCTCCACCCGATTCGCGCCGATCTCGCCGAGAAGTGCATCGTAAAACCTCCCGGCGCGCTCAACATCATTGGTTCCCAACAAGATCCAGCCAATCATTCGCTTTCCTTTCTCGAAACGTCCGCACGGTTTTGGTTTCCCTGAGTCTACATCCCCACTTCCCATCGGACCCCGTATGAGCGGCATCACGGGTCAAGTCGATCGTCGCCCCAATGCTCTCGGGTGTACTCCAGTATTTGCCGAACATCCTCTTGTGCCTCCTCCGAGAGCGTGTATCCGGACATCAATCCAATTGTTTGATGAGCGATTCCATGAACGCCTCGCCGCCTGCGCTCTTTCCACTGTCCAACTGATCAATTCCTTTCTGGACTTCGACGCGCAACCGCTCAAGCTTCATCGCTTCGTGCCGCGCATACTCTTCCATAGACATCATTACCGCCACGGGCCGTCCTTTTTTTGAAATGGTCACGGGCTCCCGTTGCACTGAATCGAGCAACGCTCCAAACTTGGTCTTGGCTTGTGCAGCCGGCATGGGTTTTCGCACGTTTGCCTCCCTAACCCGTCCAAACCATCGTGTTAATCATTATGATCATAACGTTCGAAACGATCAAGATGGGCTATTCTTTCGTGTCGCTAACACACGATATGACCGGTCTATGTAACAGATGATCTGTCCGGTTTTAGATTTCCTCCAAATCTGGAGGAATCGGATGCGCCGGACGGAGCAGTTGCAGGGACTGAGATTGATGAAGTTCGAGGATGTCTACGGACGTTGTTATCGGGGTGATTTGAGCTAGGCCGAGGCCTCGGAGATCCTGGGCATGTCGGAGCGGACGTTCTGGCGCTGGCGGGAGCGCTATGAGGCCGAGGGTGCCGAGGGTTTGTACGACCGGCGCCTTGGGCGGGTTTCGGCGCGCTGCGCGCCGGTGGACGAGGTGATGCGGGTGCTGGAGCTGTTCGAGACGCGCTACCCGGACTTCACGGCCAAGCACTTCCACGAGAAGCTGGTCTGCGAGCATGGCTTCGGGCTGAGCTACAACTGGCTTCGCCTGAGCTTGCAGGCGCACGGCAAGATCAAGCCGGCGCCCAGGCGCGGGGCGCACCGCCGGAAGCGGCCGCGCCGACCGGTGGTAGGGATGATGCTGCACCAGGACGGCTCGAGCCACGAGTGGGTTGCGGGCCAGTGGTGGGATCTGATCGTGACCATGGACGATGCGACATCGGAGGTCTATTCGGGCTTCTTCGTTGCCGAGGAGGGCACGATGAGCACGTTCCGCGGGCTCGGCGAGGTGATCGCCGAAAACGGGCTGTTCTGCTCGCTCTACGCCGATCGGGCCTCGCACTACTGGCACACGCCCGAGGCAGGCGGCGGTGTGGACAAGGACAACCCGACCCAGGTCGGCCGGGCCTTGGCGCAGCTCGGCATCGAGTTGATCGCGGCCTATTCGCCGCAGGCCCGGGGCCGCTCGGAGCGCATGTTCGGAACCTTGCAGAAGCGCCTGCCCCAGGAGCTGCGCCTCGCCGGGATCGCCACCATGGCCGAGGCCAATCGCTTTCTCGAGGAGCTCTTCTGGCCGGCGCACAACGCCCGCTTCGCCCGCCCGGCCGCGGACACCGGCTCGGCCTTCGTGGCTTTTGCCGGCACGCTCGAGGACATCCTCTGCGCCCAGGAGGACCGCGTCGTCGCGGGCGACAACACCGTGCGCTACAAGAACCGCACGCTGCAGACCCCGGCTGATCGCCACCGCCACCACTACGTCAAGGCGCAGGTCCGGGTGCACGAATATCCCGACGGCCACCTGGCCGTCTTCCACGGACCCAGGTGTCTGGCGCGCTACCGCGCCGACGGCGAAACCATCGACGACGACAGGCTCCAGGCCGCGTGACCCGCTTCGACGCGACCGAGCCAAACCACCACAACAGAAGCGGTCAATTCATATGGTACATAAAGCGGTCAACTCAGTTTGTTATCGACAGATGGGCTATTCTTTCGCTGCTCCGGCAATTGAATCGCCATGAAACCCACTCGACGCCCCGGTCGTCCGCATTTTTCGAGCGGTCCGTGCGCCAAGCGGCCCGGCTGGTCGCCGGCCGCGCTAGAGGGTGCGGCCGTGGGGCGCGCCCACCTGTCGGAGGTGGGGCAGGCCAAGATCGCCGAGGCGTTGCGCCGCATGCGCGCGGTACTCGGCATTCCCGAGAGCCACCGCGTCGCCATCGTGCCGGGTTCGGACACCGGTGCCGTCGAGATGGCCCTGTGGTCGCTGCTGGGCGCCCGCGGCGTCGACGTGCTGACATGGGAAAGTTTCGGCGCGCGCTGGACCTCCGACATCGTCGAGCACCTGGGACTCGAAGACGTCCGGGTCTTTGAAGCGCCCTATGGCGAGCTCCCCGACCTGGCGCAGGTCGATGGCGACCGCGACGTCGTGTTCACGTGGAACGGTACCACCTCGGGCGTGCGGGTCCCGGATGGCGGATGGATCGCCGCCGAGCGCGCTGGGCTGACGATCTGCGATGCCACCTCGGCCGTGTTGGCGGCAGACCTGCCGTGGGACAAGCTCGATGTCGCGACCTGGTCGTGGCAGAAGGTGTTGGGCGCCGAGGCGGCACACGGCACCATCGCGCTCGGCCCGCGGGCGATCGAGCGGTTTCAAACCCACATTCCGCCGTGGCCGGTGCCGCGGCTGTTCCGCCTCGCCGAGGGGGGCCGGTTGAACGAGGGCGTCTTCGCCGGCTGCACCATCAACACGCCTTCGCTCTTGTGCATTGAGGATGCCATCGACGCGCTCAAATGGGCCGAGGAGATCGGCGGGCTTCCCGCCCTGATCGCGCGCAGCGAAGCCAACCTCGCCGTGATATCGGATTGGGTCTCGGCGACGCCCTGGGTCGGGTTCCTGGCCCGGTCCGAATCGATTCGGTCCTCGACCTCGATCTGCCTTAGACTCAGCGGATCCGCGTTCGCCGCCCTGTCGCCCGACGGGCAGCGCGCGTTCGTGCAGCGCCTGGCCGCGCTTTTGGAGGAAGAGGGCGTGGCCTACGATATCGTCGCGCATCGACATGCCCCGCCGGGCTTGCGCATATGGGGCGGCGGCACGGTTGAGACCGAAGACATCGCGGCGCTGCTGCCGTGGATCGAGTGGGCCTATGGCCGAGTTTGCGACGAGGTGAGCGGGAATCGTGGCCAACGTAACGGTGATCGGCGCTCAGTGGGGCGATGAGGGCAAGGGCAAGGTCGTTGACTGGCTGAGCGAGCGCGCCGACGTCGTGGTCCGCTTTCAGGGCGGGCACAACGCCGGCCATACCCTGGTCATCGACGGCACCACATACAAACTCAGCCTTCTGCCCGCCGGAGTGGTGCGCCCCGGCAAGCTGTCGCTGATCGGAAACGGCGCGGTCATCGATCCCTGGGCGCTTTTGGAAGAGATCGAGACGATGCGCGGCAAGGGGCTCGATATCTCGCCCAAGAACTTGCGCGTGGCCGAGAACGCGGCGCTTATCCTGCCCTTGCACCGCGAGCTCGACGGCATCCGCGAGGACACCCGCGGCGCCACCCATATCGGCACCACCCGGCGCGGGATCGGGCCGGCCTACGAGGACAAGGCGGCGCGCCGGGCGATCCGCGTCTGCGACCTCGCCGATCCGCGCGCCCTCGAGACCAAGCTCGACAACCTGCTCGCCCACCACGACGCCCTGTGCCGGGGCCTCGACCGCCCGACGCCGGACCGGGCGGCGCTGGTCGCGGCGCTCACCGAGATCGCGCCCGACATTCTTCAATACGCCGATTCGGTGTGGCGCCGGCTCGATGAGGCCAAGCGCCAGGGCAAGCGGATTCTGTTCGAGGGCGCACAAGGGGTGATGCTCGATGTCGATCACGGCACCTATCCGTACGTCACCGCGTCGAACACCGTGGCCGGCGAGGCCGCGGTCGGCGGCGGCGTCGCGCCCAGCGCACTGGGATACGTGCTCGGCATCACCAAGGCCTATACCACGCGCGTCGGCGAGGGACTCTTCCCGACCGAACTCGACGACGCCACCGGGCGAGCGCTGGGCGAGCGCGGTCGCGAGTTCGGGACCGTCACCGGCCGGCCGCGCCGCTGCGGCTGGTTCGACGCGGTTTTGGTGCGTCAAGCCGCCAAGATCGGCGGCATCGATGGCATCGCCCTGACCAAGCTCGATGTCCTCGACGGCATGGCCGAACTCAAGCTTTGCACCGGCTACCGGCGCGGCAACGCGACGCTGGACCATATGCCCGCGGCGGTCGGCGCCGGCGCCGAACTCGCGCCGGTCTACGAGACCGTCGAGGGCTGGACCGAAAGCACCCAGGGCGCACGCCGCTGGGCTGACCTGCCAGCCACCGCGGTCAAGTACGTCAAGCGCATCGAGGAACTGATTGAGGCGCCGGTGGCGCTCTTGTCCACCAGTCCCGAGCGCGAAGACACGATCCTCGTTCGCGACCCCTTCACCGCTTGAGCGCCGGTGAACGAAGACTATGATTGACCCATGACTCAAACCGCGCCCTCACGCAACAGCCTCGATCTCGTCGGCCCGCCGGCGGGATGCCGGGTCGTGGTCGCGATGTCGGGCGGCGTCGATTCCTCGGTCGTGGCGGCGCTCCTCAAGGACCAGGGCTACGAGGTCCTCGGCATCACGCTACAGCTTTACGACCACGGCAGCGCGGTACGGCGGCCGGGCGCGTGCTGTGCCGGCGCCGACATCATGGACGCGCGCGCGGTGGCGGCGCGGCTCGACATTCCGCACTACGTGCTCGACTACGAATCGCGGTTCCGTGAATCGGTGATCGACGATTTCGTCACCGGCTACGTTGGCGGCGAGACCCCGGTGCCGTGCGTGCGCTGCAATCAGACCGTCAAGTTTCGCGACCTCCTTGGGGTTGCACGCGAGCTCGGCGCCAAGGCGCTCGCCACCGGCCACTATGTTCGCCGAGTGGCGGATGGCGCGGCCGGGCCCGAGCTTCACCGCGCCATCGACGGCGCCCGCGACCAAAGCTACTTCCTGTTCGCCACCACGCCGGCTCAGCTCGCGCTGTTGCGCTTTCCGCTGGGCGAGCTGAACAAGGCCGAGACGCGCCGGCTCGCCGCGCGCTTCGACCTGCCCGTCGCCGCCAAGGCGGACAGCCAGGACATCTGTTTCGTACCCGAGGGCGGGTACGGGCAGACCATCGAGCGGCTACGCCCGGGCGCCGCCCAGCCCGGCGACATCGTCGGCCTCGACGGCCGCGTCCTCGGCCGCCACCGCGGCGTGATCCACTACACCATCGGCCAGCGCCGGGGCCTGGGGCTGGGCGGCGGCCCGCCCCGCTATGTGGTACGGCTCGACGCCGCGGCCCGCCGCGTGGTGGTCGGCCCGCGCGAGGCGCTGGGTTGCGCGCGCATTGGCTTGCGGGAGGTCAACTGGATCGACCGCGACCGTCCCGCCGACGACACCCCGGTGACGGTGCGGATCCGTTCGACCCACCCGGGCGCCCTGGCGACGGTCATCGCGGACGAGGCGGGCGCCGCCGAGGTAATCCTGCAAACGCCTGAGCGCGGCGTCGCGCCGGGCCAGGCCTGCGTCGTCTACCGCGGCGAGCGAGTGCTGGGCGGCGGGTTCATCGCCCGCACCGAGCCGATCCGGGACGCGGCGTAAGCCGAAACGAAGGAGCACTATGATGGGCGAACTCACCCTGGCGTTGCTACAGCTCGCGCGCCCCGCGAGCCTCACCGAGGCGCTCGAGCGCGGTCTCGCCGGCTGTCGCGAGGCGGCCGAGCGGGGCGCCGACATCGCGCTCCTGCCCGAGATGTGGTCGAACGGCTATGACGTCCACGACCTCGACAATGCGGCCAAGAAGCGGGCGTGGATCGCCAGCGCCCTCGAACCGGACTCCGAATTCATCACCGAGTTCCAGGCGGCGGCCCGCGACCTCGAAATCGTGATCGCCACCACCTATCTCGAGGCCAACGGCGATGCGCCCCGCAACACCGTCTCGGTGATCGATGCGGCTGGCACTATCGTCCTCACCTACGCCAAGGTGCACACCTGCCTGCATACCGAGGAGCGCCACTGCGGCGCCGGCGAGCGCTTCCATGTCGTCGATCTGTCGGTCCGCGACATGGTGGTGCGGCTCGGCGCGATGATCTGCTACGACCGCGAGTTTCCCGAAAGCGGCCGGCTGCTGTCGGTATTGGGGGCCGAGCTGGTACTGGTGCCCAACGCCTGCATCCTCGACCGCCACCGCGTCGATCAGTTCAAGACCCGCGCCTTCGAGAACCAGACCGCGCTCGCCATGACCAACTATCCTGCGCCCTATCTGAACGGAAACTCGATGGTGGTAAGTCCGATCGCCTACGCCGCGGGCGCCGAGGGCGAGGCGCTCGAAACCGTGGTCTGCCGGGCCGGCAACGCGGCGGAAATGGCGCTCGCCGCGCTCGACATCGAGGCGATCCGCGCCTACCGCAAGAACGCCGTCTGGGGCCCGTACTTCCGCCGCCCCGAACTCTACGCCGATCTCACGGACCCGGCCGCCGTCCCGCCCTTCGAGCCCGACGCGATGGTGCATTGGCACGGCGCGCGCGGCGCCGCTTGACGCCCTCACGCGCCTGGCCTATATCGCGAACCCCGTGGCGGGGTAGCTCAGCTGGTTAGAGCAGCGGAATCATAATCCGCGTGTCGGGGGTTCGAGTCCCTCCCCCGCTACCAACCATCACTATCGCAACCTGGAGCGCCCTAGCCGGCCACGCCGAAGCGCTCGCGTGCTCTTGCTCGCGCTTTGGCGGCGACCACCTCACGGTCGTGCGGCGGCGCGTTCGTTGCGAGCGAATCGATCAACCGGCGGGCGACGACCGCGGTTTCGTCCACGGCCCGGTCGAATACCGCCTCGTTGACCTTCGAGGGGCGGGTGAACCCGCTGAGCTTGCGAACGAACTGCAGCGAGGCGGCGCGGACCTCCTCGTCGGTTGCGGGCGGCTCGAAGTTGAACAGCGTCTTGATATTGCGGCACATGGCGGCTCCAGGGTCAGTGATCAGTTGAGGGGCACAGGGCCAGCGGCCACACCGCTAGCCGGAGCGTGCGCGCCAGCGCTCGGCGGCGCGGGCGACGGCGTCGCGGTCGAGATCGAAGCCGAGCCCCGGCCCCTCGATAATGCCGAGGCGGCCCGCACGCGGCGTCAGATCGGGGCTGGCCACGATGTCCTCGGTCAAGAGCTGCCACATGATCTGGTTGCCGTCGTCGAGGTTGGGCACCGTGGCGGCGACCTGATTGGCGGCGCAGGTGGTGATCCCGGTTTCGTAGACCCCGTGCAGGCAGATGTTGATGCCGGCGGCTTCGGCCACCGCCGCGGCACCGCGAAAGTCCAACACGCCGCCGGTCTCGTGGAGGCCCAGCACGATCACATCGGCGGCGGCGCCGCGGCACACCTCGAAGATCTCGGCCGCCGAGTAGGCGCACTGGTCGGCCGCGATCGGCACATCGACCGCAGCCCTGACGTGGGCGAGCGCGGCGATCGAGTTGCTGGGCGTCGGCTGCTCGACGAACTCGATCCCATAGGCGGCGAGTTTCCGGATCATGCGGATCGCGGTCAGCGCGTCCCACGATTCGTTGGCGTCGACGCGCATCCGGCGATCGCCGATAACCGCGCGCACCGCGGCGACGTTCGCCATGTCGATATCTTCGCCGCGCCCGATCTTGAAATAGATGACGGCATAGCCTTCGGCCGCCCCGACCGCCGCCTCGGCGGCCAAGGCCTCCGATGTTTCGCCCTGCGGGAAGGCGAAGTACGACACGTGCTCGCGCACCGCACCGCCCAGAAGCCGATGCAACGGCTGCCCCACCGCCTTGCCGGCCAGGTCCCACAGCGCCATGTCGAGGCCGATCACCGACTGGCTTGCGTACCGAGGGGTGGCGCCGCAACCCATCATGGCGATCCGCGCCTCGGCGGTCAGGCGCGCGATATCGGCGGCCGGCTGGCCCACCAATCGCGACGACGCGGCCTCCAGCATGGCCAGCGCCGCCGCGGCCGTTGGCTGGCCCATGGTCTCGCCGATCCCGGTGATGCCGGCGTCGGTCTCGACCTCGACCAGCACCACGTCGGCGCCCTCGTCCACGCCCAAAGCCCAGTGGTAGGGCGTCTTGAACAGCACGTGCAGCGGCGTCGACCGGACTGCGGTGATTTTCATCGCCGCTACTCCTCACGCAGCCGCGAGTTCGCGCGAGCGCGCCGCCGCGGCGGCGACGGCATCGCGCATCAGGGGCGCCAGACCGCGTTCGCCCATCAACACCCCCAGCGCGGCCAGGGTGGTACCGCCGGGGCTGCTGACCCGCTCGCGCAGCACCGAGGCCGTCTCGTCCGAGCGCCGCGCCAACTCTCCGGCGCCGGCCACCGTCGTCCGTGCGAGCGCGAGCGCGAGCGACTCGGGAAGGCCCGCCTCGACCCCGGCGGCGGCCAAACACTCGATCAACAGGAACACGTACGCCGGCCCCGAGCCGGAAACGCCGGTCACCGCGTCGAGGAGCGATTCGTCTTCGATCCACGCCACCTCGCCCACCGCCGCCAACAGCTCGGTGCATCTGGTGCGCCCCGTCTCGCCCACCGCCGCGTTGGCGCAGGCGACGCTGATGCCGCGGCCCACCGTCGCCGGCAGGTTGGGCATGGCGCGCACCACCGCGACCCCATCCCCGATCGCGTTCCGCAACGAGACCAGTGTCTTCCCCGCCGCGATCGACAGAAACACCACGCCGTCGCCGGCAAAGCGCCGATAATCCGGCACGACTCCATCCATCACCTGCGGCTTGACGGCGAAAACGACGCAGGCGGGCGCAAGCGCGGGGTCGAGCGCGTCCGCCCCGGTCACCGCGCGCAATCCAGCCGCTTGGGCGGCGGCGGCCTGGGCCGCGGCGGAATCGACGACGACAATGTCGGTGGCGGCCACGCCGCGTTCGCGCCAGCCGCGCGCCAGCGCCCCGCCCATGTTGCCGTAACCGACCAGCACGATACCCTCGCCCATTTCGTCCTCCCCTGCGCGCGGTCGGCAACCGCTCGCGAGTCTAGCGCTTGGTGGTGGCGCGCCGCGTTCGCTTCTTGGGACGAGGCTTCGCTCCCTTGGCGGCCCGCGCGGTCTTGGGCTTGGCCGCCGCGGGCTTGGTGCGCGCGGCCGGCTTGGCGCGGGCGGCGGGCTTGGCGCGGACGGTCGGCTTGGCCGCGCGCCGGGGCTTGGATTTGGTTTTCGGCTTCGGCTCCAGCGCCGCGATTCGCTTGGCCAACGCCTCGTTCTCCGCCCGCGCTTTGGCTGCCATCGCGCGTACGACCTCGAATTCCTCGCGCCGCACCAGGTCCATGCCGTGGATGATGCGCTCGAGCTGGTCCTTCAGGCGGACTTCCATCTCGTCCCGCGCGCCCTTCAACGAGCCGAGCGCGCTGGTGGCGATCTTTGCCAAATCGTCGATCAGTCGGTTTTCGGTTTGCATCGGTTCCCCCGCGCGGTACTCGGTTGTGGTTATGGCGAAAACGTGAGCAGCGGGCAAGGCTCGCGACTTGCCCGGGCGTTGGCTCGGACCTATAACCGGACGAGGAGCCGCCGGTGATCGCGTACCCCGTCATCGATCTCGATCCCATCGCGTTCGCGATCGGGCCACTGGCGATCCGCTGGTATGGCATCGCCTATGTCATCGGCCTGGTGTTGGGCTGGCGCTATGTGGTGTGGCTCGCGCGCGGCGAGGAATCGCCGATTTCGCGAAGCGAGGTCGACGATTTTCTGGTGTGGGCGGCGCTTGGCGTGGTGATCGGCGGGCGCCTGGGCTCGGTATTCTTCTACAACATGGACCACTACGCCGACCGCCCGGTCGAGATTCTGTACATCTGGCGCGGCGGCATGTCCTTTCACGGCGGGTTGTTGGGCATGGCGGCGGCCATCGCCTGGTTCTCACTGCGCCGCAAGCTTGAGGTGCTGGCGATGGCCGACCTGATTGCGTGCGCGACGCCGATCGGGCTGTTTTTCGGCCGCATCGCCAACTTCGTCAACGGCGAGCTCTGGGGGCGCCCCAGCGAAGTCCCCTGGGCGATGATCTTCGGCAGCGACGAACACCAGGTTCCGCGCCACCCCAGCCAACTTTACGAGGCCGCGCTCGAAGGGCTGGTCCTGTTCCTGGTGCTGTGGTTCTTGCTGCGGCGCCCCGGCGTGCGCGCCCAACCCGGTCTGCTGACCGGTGTCTTCGTCGCCGGCTACGGGCTGCTGCGCATCGCGGGCGAGCTCTTTCGCGAGCCCGACGCGCACATCGGCTACCTGTGGAGCGGGGCCACCATGGGCCAGCTGTTGTCGGGACCGATGGTGCTGTTCGGCCTCTACCTGGTGCTACGCGCGCGCCGCGCCGCGGCGTAATGAATGCGCTCGGCCGCCATCTCGCGGCCCTGATCGGCGCCCAAGGGCCCCTGAGCGTCGCCCAGTACATGGCCGAGGCGCTCAACAATCCACGCCACGGTTATTACGCGCGGGGCGATCCTATCGGCCGCGATGGCGACTTCATCACCGCGCCCGAGATCAGCCAGGCCTTCGGCGAGCTCATCGGGCTTTGGTGCGTCGCCACGTGGGAAGCGATGGGTCGGCCCCGCCCGGTGCGCTTGGTCGAACTTGGCCCCGGCCGCGGCACGCTGATGGCCGACGCCGTGCGGGCCGCCGCGGTACGGTCCGACTTCGGCGCCGCCGTCGCCGTGCACCTGGTCGAGATCAGTTTGCCCCTGCGCGAGGCCCAGCGGCGGGCGCTACCGGGCATCGACGCGGCCTGGCATCAAACCTTCGACGAGGTCCCCGGTGGCCCGGTCGTAGTGGTCACCAACGAACTGTTCGATGCGCTTCCGATCCGCCAGTTCCATCGCACCTCGGCGGGCTGGTGCGAGCGTTGCGTCGGCCTCGCCGCCGACGGATCGGAGTTCCGCTTCGTTCTTTCCCCCGACCCCTTGGCCGGCCCCCCGGGCGGCGGTTTCGCGGACGCGCCGCTCGACAGCGTCGCCGAGATCTGTCCGGCGGGTCGGGCGCTCGCCCACGATATCGGCGCGCGGACCGTGTCCTTCGGCGGGGCGGCGCTGATCCTCGACTACGGCGCCGCCCACACCAACACGGGAGAAACCCTCCAGGCCGTCCGCCGCCATGACCGCCACGCCATCTTGGACGCGCCGGGCGAGGCCGACCTTTCGGCGCGGGTCGATTTTGCGGCACTGGCCGAGGCGGCAACGGACGCCGGCGCCGCGGCCTACGGCCCTATCGAGCAGGGTCGGTTTCTGGCCGCTCTCGGCATTCACCAGCGTATCGCAACGCTGAGCGCGGCACGGACAAACCGCGAGGCCGCCCTGCTCCGCTCGGGCGCCGAGCGGTTGACCGATCCCGCGCAGATGGGCAGTCTGTTCAAGGTCTTGGCCATCGCCCACCCCGACCTGCCGATGCCCGCCGGCTTTGACACTCCGCCGTGATCGCCTGCCAGGCGCTTGTCGCCCAGCCGGGCATCGATCACGGCTTCTTCACCCGCGAAGGTGGTGTCTCGGAGGGGATTTACGCTTCTCTCAACTGCGGCTTCGGCACGGCCGACGCGCCCGCGCGCGTCGCCGAGAACCGCGCCCTCGCGCTCGCCGCGCTCGGCCAGCCGCATGGTCGGCTGTGCACCCTTGTCCAGACCCATTCTGCGCGCGTCGCCGTGCTCGACGGTTCCCCGGCGGGCGACCGGCGACCCGAGGCCGACGCGCTGGTGACCAAGGCGCCGGGGCTCGCGCTCGGCATCCTCACCGCCGATTGCGCACCGGTACTGCTGGCCGATGCGGATGCCGGTGTGATCGGCGCGGTCCATGCCGGCTGGCGCGGCGCGCTGGGCGGCGTGATCGAGGCCGCGTTTTCGGCCATGATCGACCTCGGCGCCGACGCCGGGGGGACGACCGCGGCAATCGGGCCGTGTATCGGCAAGGCATCGTACGAGGTCGGCCCCGAGTTTCCAGCGCCGTTTCTCGAGGCGGACGCCGCCAACGCGGATTTCTTCGTGGCGGGCGCGGGGCGCCAACGTTTCGATCTCACCGGCTTCGTCTCGGAACGACTGGCAGCACTTGGGATCGGCAAGGTCGCGCGAATCGCCGCCGACACGTGCGCCGATGCACGGCGCTTCTTCAGTTATCGTCGCTCACGGCTCCATGGCGAGCCCGATTATGGGCGGCAGCTCTCGGCCATCGTTCTGCGCGGCTGATGCCGGCGGTGCCGGATGCCCTACCTGTTGATCTTCTTCGTCATGATGTTCGTGGTCTTGGTCGCGACTTGCATCATCGCCTGAGGCCGGCGTCCGTGAGGCCGGCGTCCGTTTACAGCGCTTGAAGTCACTGGTACATTCCGCGCCGGCGGCGTGAAGGCGCGGCCCGGATCTCGCGACAACGTAGGATGAGACGATGAAGGTGGTCGCCTGCAACGGCAATCGGCCGCTTGCCGAAGCCATCTCCACCGCGCTCAACCTGCCGCTGACGGACGCCAGCATCCGCCGCTTCGCCGACATGGAGGTGTTCGTCGAGGTATTGGAGAACGTTCGCGGCGAGGACGTGTTCGTCATCCAGTCGACCTCGTTTCCGGCCAACGACAACCTGATGGAGCTGTTGGTTTCCATCGACGCCTTGCGGCGCGCCTCGGCGCGGCGTATCACCGCGGTGCTGCCCTATTTCGGCTACGCCCGCCAGGACCGCAAGCCCGGACCGCGCACCCCGATCTCGGCCAAACTGGTGGCCAACCTGATCACCAAGGCGGGCGCCGACCGGGTGCTCACGCTGGAGCTGCACGCCGGACAGATTCAGGGATTCTTCGACATTCCGACCGACAACCTTTTCGCGGCGCCGGTGATTACCAAGGACATTGTCGACAATTACCCCGACGACAATCTTCTGGTGGTCTCGCCGGACGTGGGCGGCGTGATCCGCGCCCGCGGCACCGCCAAGCGGCTGCAGGCCGGACTTGCCATCATCGACAAACGGCGCGAGCACGCCGGAGTCTCCGAGGTCATGAACATTATCGGCGAGGTCGAGGGCCGGCGCTGCATTCTGGTCGACGACATCGTCGATTCGGCGGGAACGCTGTGCAATGCCGCCGACGCGCTGGCAGAGGCCGGCGCCGCTTCGGTGGTCGCCTACGTGACCCACGGGGTGCTGTCGGGCGGCGCCGTGGCCCGGGTCGCATCCTCGGCGCTGGAGCGACTGGTGATCACCGACAGCATCCTGGCCTCGGAGGCGGTGCGCGTGGCCCGCAACATTCACCATATCTCAATCGCCGCCTTGATGGCCGAGGCGATGAGTCGCATATCGGAAGAACGCTCGGTGTCGAGTTTGTTCGATTGACGCCGGTGCCGCGCCGCCGGCCGCAAGTCTAAGGGAGGAGCACATGCCAGAGACACTGCCCATCACCGCCGAGCCGCGTAGCGCCCAAGGGCGCGGCGCCGCGCGCGCCGCGCGTCGCGCCGGCCGCATCCCCGGTATCGTGTACGGCGCCGGCGCCGAGCCGGTCATGGTCACGGTGGGGGCCAAGGAGCTGGGTCGGGCCATCGAATCCGGCGGCTTCGCCAACCGGCTGTGCAATCTCAAGATCAGCGGCGAGACCACGCGCGTACTACCTCGCGAAATCCAGCGCGATCCGGTTTCCGACCGTCCGCTGCACATCGATTTCCTGCGCCTGAGCGCGGATTCCCTGGTTACCATCATGGTCCCCACCATCTACGTCGACGAGGAGGAATCGCCGGGACTAACGCGCGGCGGAGTCTTGAATATCGTTCGCCGCGACATCGAGCTGCGGGTGCGCGCCGACGCCATCCCCGAAAGCATCGTCATCAGCCTCGACGGCCTCGACATCGGCGACAGCGTCCACATCTCGGGAGTCAGCCTGCCCGAGGGAGCCATGCCGACGATCGTCGACCGCGATTTCACTATCGCCACGATCGCCGCGCCGACGATCCATGTCGAGGAAGAGGTCGAGGAAGAGGAAGACCTCGAAGGCGAGGAGGGCATCGAGGGCGAAGAGGGTGCCGAAGGCGTGGAGGGCGCCGAAGCCGAGACGCCCGCCGAGGAAGCCGAGAAGTCGAAGCCCAAGGAGTAGGCGGCGCCGATGCTGCTGCTTGTCGGCCTGGGCAATCCGGGCCGAGGACACGCGCGCAACCGGCACAACGTTGGCTTTATGGCGCTGGAGGCGATCGCACGGCGGTATGAGTTCGGGCGCGCGCGGCGTCGATTTCACGGCGACGTTCGCGAGGGGCTCCTGGGCGGCAAGTGGACGCTCGCGCTGTGGCCCGACACCCATATGAACCGCTCGGGCCAGGCAGTCGGGGCCGCCGCACACTACTATCGGCTCGCGCCGGGCTCGGTGATCGTCCTGCATGACGAGCTCGACCTCGTCCCCGGTAAGGTCAGGGTCAAGCGCGGCGGCGGCACGGCCGGCCACAACGGTTTGCGCGACATCGATTCGCGCTTCGCGTCCGATTTCCGGCGGGTGCGCATCGGAATCGGACATCCCGGCCACCGTGACGATGTCATGCCCTACGTCCTCAGCGACTTCGCCAAGGCCGACGCGGGATGGCTCGAGCGGGTGATCGAAGCGGTGGCCGAGGCGGCGCCGCTCTTGGCCGTGGGCGACGATCCCGGCTTCATGACCAAGGTCGCGCTGATCGTGAACCCGCCCCCGCCCAAGCCGGCGCGCAGCGACTTGGGCGACTAAGGGCCGGTGTCGGCCGGATATGGGGTTTGACTGCGGCATCGTCGGCCTGCCCAATGCCGGCAAATCGACCCTCTTCAACGCCCTGACCGCGAGCCGGGCGGCCGAAGCCGCGAACTACCCTTTCTGCACCATCGAGCCCAACGTCGCCCAGGTCGCGGTGCCGGACGAGCGGCTCCACACGGTGGCGCGGCTCGCCGGCTCGGCGCAAATCGTGCCGACCCGCCTCGGCTTCGTCGATATCGCCGGGCTAGTGGAGGGCGCCAGCCGCGGCGCCGGGCTCGGAAACCAATTTCTCGCCCACGTCCGCGAGGTCGACGCCATCGTTCACGTGGTTCGGTGTTTCGAGGACGCCGACGTCAGCCACCTGAGCGGCGCAATTGATCCCCCCGCCGACGCCGAGACCGTCGAGACCGAGCTCATGCTGGCCGACCTCGAAACGCTGGAGCGCGCCGCCGAGCGGCTGGTCAAGAAAGCGCGCGGCGGCGATGCCGAGGCCAAGGCGGTGCTGGCGCTGGTTGAAGTCGCGCAAACCGCCCTGGCGGCCGGTGCACCGGCACGATCCGTGGCGCTCGAAGGAGCGGATGACGCGGCGCGTTTGTGTTCGCTCGGGCTGTTGACCGCCAAGCCAGCGATCATCGTCGGCAACGTCGATGAGGCGCACGCCGCCTCGGGCAACGCACTCTCAGCGTTCGCCGAGGCCTGGGCAACGGACCACGATCTCCCATCGCTGGTCGTCTCGGCTGCGCTCGAGGCGGAAGTCGCGACGCTCGATGAGCCGGCGTTGCGCACGGCGTTTCTAAGCGACGCGGGCATCACTGAGCCTGGCCTCGCCCGCCTGGTGCACGCCGGTTACGCCATGCTCGGGCTGATCACCTTCTTTACCGCCAACGACAACGAGGCCCACGCCTGGACGGTGGTGGCGGGCACCACCGCGTTGTCGGCCGCCCGCGTGGTGCACACCGACTTCGCGCGCGGCTTCGTGCGCGCCGAAACCATCGCCTACGCGGACTATGTCGATACGGGCGGCGAGGCTGGCGCTCGCGAGGCCGGCACGATGCGCCTCGAGGGCAAGGATTATGCGGTCCAGGACGGCGACGTGCTGCGATTCCGCGCCGGCGCCTGAGGGCTAGGTCTTGGCATCAAGCTCGTCGTAGTGACGGAAGATCCCCTCGCGGTTGAAGGGAATCCGCCGCTCCGAGTCGAGGTAGGTGGCGATGCCGGGGCGCGCCGCCACCCGATCGTGAAGCGCGACGATCCCAGGGACGCGCTTCTCGAGGCGGGCCATTGCGCGTGGGAAGGCATAGCGGAGCCCGGCGACGACCTGAAACAGCGAAAGATCGGGATAGGTGAGCCGCCTACCGATGAGGGAACGCGCGCCAGCCGGATTGCGCTCCAGCACCCGCTCGAAGTAGCCGAGATACTTGGGCACTCGCGCGTCCACAAAGTCGGCGGCCCGCCGTCGAGCCTCGCTTCGCTGCTCCTCGTAATAGAGACCACCCCCGATCGGATGATGCGCATCGTGGGCTTCGAGCACGAGATCGGCGATCGTCAGCTGCAGCTGATGTGCCCAAAGCCGTCCCGCCTCGCTCGCCGGCGCCAAGCCATGACGAAGGCCCAAGAACGACAGGATATTCGCGGTCTGTCCGATGACCCGCGCGCCCGCGCGGAGAAACGGCGGCGCGAAGGGCGGGCGGGCCACCGTCTCGTCGTCCAGAAAGCGTATCAGCGCGGGCACGCCGCCTTGCGGTTCCGGCTCTCGCGCCACGTCAATGTACGCGGCGCCGCTATCCTCCAGGGCCAAACGAACGAATTCTCCGCGACCCTGAATCGAGGGCCAGTAATAAAGCTCGTATCGCATCGCCAGTGCTCCCCATCATTGCGTCCCGTAGCGATGCTACAGTGCGCCGGCTCATGGACGCTACGATGAGGGGCACGTCGGCCGGGTCGCCGCCAACATCGCGCAAGCATCGTCCAACGCGCCATCGGAGGTCTTGGGCCAGCACGAGGCACACCCCGTAGGCCGCGGTTGCGCCGATCAACGGCGCCCCGCGGACCTGCATGGTGCGTATCGCCCGCGCCGCGTCCTCGAGACTGCGCAACCGAACGGTGGCGAAGCGATGCGGCAGCAAGGTCTGATCGATGATCTCCACCGAGCGCCCGTCGTCCGCCACCCAGATGGTGCGGAAATACCGCTCGCCAACCTTCATGGCGCGCCGCCGCTCGGCCTAGTCGCCCTCGAAGGTGCAGAGGCTGCGCACCTCGATCCCCAGCGCCTCGATGCGCCCGCGACCGCCGAGGTCGGAAAGCTCGACCACGAAGGCCGAGCCGACCACCGTCGCGCCGGCTTCCAGGATCAGCTTAATCGCGGCCTCGGCGGTGCCGCCGGTGGCGATCAGGTCGTCGACCAGCAAGATCGCATCGCCCGTCGCCACGGCGTCGGTGTGGACCTCGACCCGGTCGCTGCCGTACTCGAGATCGTAGTCGAAACCGATGGTTTCCCAAGGCAGCTTGCCCTGCTTGCGCACCGGCACGAAGCCGACGCTAAGTTGATGCGCCACGGCGCCGCCGACGATGAACCCCCGCGCCTCGATGCCCGCGACCTTGTCGATGCGCGCGCCGGCGTAGGGCTGTACCAGCTTGTCCACCGCCTTGCGAAAGCCTCGCGCGTCCTGCAGCAGCGTCGTGATATCACGGAACATCACGCCCGGCTCGGGATAGTCGGGAATCGTGCGGATCAGCGCTTTGATCGACATCAGCCGGTCCCCTCACCCAGTACTCGCCCGGCGACTGCGTCGAGCCTCGTGGCCACTTCCCCCTCTCGCGCCTCGGGCGGCGTGATCAGTGCGCCGTCGAGCGCCCGGTCGCACCCTTGTGGGCAGACCCCCGCGCGGCCCCCAAGGTGCCCGGTGACTTCACGCACCAGCCGCCGGGCGCGCGCGGCGTTGTCGTTGAGGACGGCGATAACGCTCGCCACCTCGACGTTGTCGTGCTCGGGATGCCAGCAGTCATAATCGGTGACCATGGCAACCGTGGCGTAGCAGATCTCGGCCTCGCGCGCGAGCTTGGCTTCGGGCATGTTGGTCATGCCGATCACGTCGCACCCCCAGGTCCGATAGAGCTCGGATTCGGCCAGCGTCGAGAATTGCGGACCCTCCATCACCAGGTAGGTGCCGCCCCGCACCACCTCGACCCCGGCGCTATCCGCGGCCGCCGCCAGGGCATCGCCGATGCGTCCGCATACCGGATGCGCCATCGAGACGTGGGCCGCCAAGCCGGCACCGAAAAAGCTTTTCTCGCGGGCAAAGGTGCGGTCAATGAACTGATCGGTGATGACGAAAGTGCCCGGCGCCAGCGCGTCTCGAAACGAGCCGACGGCGCTCAGCGAGACAATGTCGGTGACCCCCAACCGCTTTAGCGCGTCGATGTTGGCGCGGTAATTGACCGCACCCGGCGGCAGACGGTGACGACGGCCGTGGCGCGGGAGAAACGCGATGGCCTGACCGTCCAGGACGCCGGTGCGTATGGCATCCGAGGGCGCGCCAAAGGGCGATTCGACGGTCTCCCAGCGCGCCTCCTCCAGCCCCTCGATGTCATAGATGCCGCTGCCGCCGATGACGCCGATGCGGTATCGTTGCATGGCCTCGCTCACCCTCGCCTCCACCCCGGGCAAAGTCTTTCAGGCTTGGCACGGTCGATCAACCCGCTCAGAAAAACGGCCGCACACGGCGGCCGACGACCTCTTCGCCCGCGCGCCGCCTAGTGCACGTCGCGCCACACCTTCTGCTTCACCGCGATGAACAGCCCGCTCAGGATGATCAGGAACAGCATCACCTTGATGCCGACCCGCTTGCGCTCCTCGAGCGTGGGCTCGGCCGCCCAGTGCAGGAAGCTCACGACGTCCTCGGCCATCTGGGGGATGGTGGCCGCCGTGCCGTCGGCGTATTCCACGCCGTCTTCGAACAGCGGCGGCGGCATGGCGATCTCACCCCCAGGGAACACCGGGTTGTAGCTCATGCCGTCGGCGACCTCGTGATCGGCCGGCGCCTCGGCATAGCCGTTCAAAAGCGCGTAGACGTAATCGGGCCCGCGGGGGCGCGCCTTGACGATGAGCGAGAGATCGGGCGGAAGCGCACCGCCATTGGCGGAGCGAGCGGCGTTGTCGTTGGCGAAGGGTGAGACGAAGCGGTCCGAAGGCCGGCCCGGGCGGTCGAACATCTCGCCCTCCTCGTCGGGGCCGTCGGTGACGTCGAACTGGGCGGCGATCGCCTTGACTTCGGCCTCGGAGAAACCGATGGCGACAAGGCCGCGATAGGCGACCAGCTTGAGCCCGTGGCAGCTTGAGCAGTTTTCCGAATAAACCTGGTAGCCGCGCTGCACCGCAGCCCGGTCATAGGTGCCGAAAATCCCGTAGAACGACCACTCGTGGCTGTCGAAATCGGCGGTTTCGGCGGCCGAGGCCGCGCCCGCAAGGGCGAGCACGAAGGCGCCAGCCAGGACGCCGCGAAAGTGCCGCAGACCCATCGCCGCGCCCCTACTCGCCCGGCTGCGGCGCCGGCTCGGCGGCTGCTGTCTCGCCCTTGCCGAGCACCGGATCGGCGATGCTTTCGGGTAAGACCCGCGGTCGTTCGAGCACCCCGACGAGCGGAAGCAAGATGAGGAAGTGGATGAAGTAGTACGCGGTGGCAAGGCGGCCGATGACGATCCACGCACCCTCGGGCGGTTTGGCCCCGACCAGCCCCAGGATCAATACGTCGGCGACGAAGATCCAGAAGAGATACCTGTAGCGCGGCCGGAACCGCGCCGAGCGCACCCGCGAGGTATCGAGCCACGGTACCAGGAACAGAATGATCAGCGAGCCGGCCATGAAGATCACGCCGCCGAGCTTGCTGGGGATCGCCCGCAGGATCGCGTAGAACGGTAACAGGTACCACTCCGGAACGATGTGCGGCGGCGTCGCCAGCGGGTTCGCCGGGATGTAGTTGTCGGGGTGAACGAAATAATTGGGGAAATAGAACACCCAGAAGCTCAACACCACGAGGAAGACGCCGATGCCCGCGAGATCCTTGACCGTGTAGTAGGGATGGAAGGGGAGCTTATCCTGCGGACCCTTGGTGTCGATCCCCAGCGGGTTGTTCGAGCCGTGCACGTGCAAGGCCCAGATGTGCAGGATCACTATGGCGACGATAATCATCGGCAGCAGATAATGGAGCGCGTAGAAGCGCGTCAGCGTCGGCGTACCGACCACGAAACCACCCCACAGCCAGGTCGTGATGTCGGGGCCGATCCAAGGGATGGCGGTGAAGAGGTTGGTGATCACGGTCGCCGCCCAGTAGCTCATCTGCCCCCACGGCAGGACGTAGCCCATGAACGCCGTCGCCATCATCAGGATGACGATGATCAACCCGAGCCACCACAACAACTCGCGCGGGTACTTGTACGAGCCGTAGTAGAAGCCGCGGAAAATGTGGATGTAGACCACCAGGAAGAACATCGAGGCGCCGTTCGAGTGGATGTAGCGGATCAGCCACCCGTAATTGATGTCGCGCATCACCCGCTCGACGCTGTCGAAGGCGAGCTCGCCGGTGGGCACGTAGTGCATCGCCAAGACGATGCCGGTGGCGATCTGGATCACCAGCGCCAGTCCCGCCAGCGAGCCGAAGTTCCACCAATAATTCAGGTTCTTGGGCGAGGGGTAGTTGGTCCCAACGGCATCGTTGAGATAGGTGAAAATCGGCATGCGGTACTCGACCCACCGCACCACCGGGTTCTTCCACTGAATCGGGTTGTCGCCCGCCACGATGAATCCCTAGGAGCGTGCGCTGCAGAAAGGTCCGCGCGGCAAAGTTGATAGCGGACGGGTTGTGGGTGGATTTGCGCAGGGGGAAGTATGATCCGATACGCCAGTTGCGTATGGGAACTCCAGATGCCGACCACGTTTCGTGCCTACCAGCCGGACCAACCCTTGCTTTTGCCGCTGGACTTGCAGGAGTGGGTTCCCCCAGGGCACCTGGCTCATCACGTCAGCGATGTGGTCGATGCACTGGACTTGACGGCGTTCTATGCGCCCAACGAGGGGGACGGTCGACGCAACGCCCCCTACGAGCCGTCGATGATGGTCAAGGTGCTGATCTATGCCTACGCGACGGGCACATTCTCCTCGCGCGCGGTGGCGAGGAAGCTGGAGGAGGAAGTAGCGTTTCGGATGCTCGCGGCGGGCAACTTCCCGCAACATCGCACGGTATGTGAGTTCCGCCGCCGACATCTGGCGGAGTTCAGCGAGCTGTTTGTGGGGGTGGTGCAGGTGGCGCGCGAGATGGGACTGGCGCGGTTCGGCAAGCTCTCGGTCGACGGGACGAAGGTGCGAGCGAACGCGAGCAAGCGCAAGGCGATGAGCTATGAGCGGATGGGCAAAGAGGCGGCTCGCTTGCAGGCGGAGATCGAGGCGCTGCTGACGAAGGCGGGGATGGTGGACGCCGAAGAAGACGAGCGTTGGGGCGAGGATTTCCGGGGCGACGAGTTGCCCGAGGAGTTGCAACGCAGGGAGAAGCGCCTGGCGGCGATCCAGGCAGCCAAAGCGCGTTTGGAGGCGGCGCAACGCGGGCGCGACGATGAGCGCGGGCGCGAGCCTGGGCAGGACCGCAATCCCCGGGGCGGGCGGCCCTACAAGCGGGCCTACGGCGAGCCCGAGCCGAAGGCGCAGAGCAATTTCACCGATCCCGAGAGCCAGATCATGAAGACCAGCAGCGAGGGATTCCAGCAGTGCTCCAACGCGCAGATGGCGGTCGATGGGGAGCACCAGATCATCGTCGCGACTCAGGTGGGGCCACAGGCCAGCGACCAGGGTCAGCTGGTGGGGATGCTCGACGAGATCAACGAGACGTTTGGGGTCGAGCCTGCGGTGGTACTGGCCGATGCGGGCTACTGCAACGAGCCGGATCTGTTGGAGCTGGAAGATCGCGGCATCGACGCGCACGTAGCGCTGGGGCGTGAAGGCAAGTCCCAGGTGGCGGTCGACCCGGCCCGGCTCCCTGCCACGCACCGCATGGGTGAGAAACTGGCGAGCCCCGCGGGCAAAGCCCGGTACGCGCAACGCAAGTGGCTCTCGGAGGCGCCGAACGGGTGGATCAAGGAGGTGCTCGGATTCCGACGATTCAGCCTGCGAGGCTTGGCGAAGGTGCGCGGCGAGTGGGACCTCGTGTGCTTGGCGTTGAACATCAAGCGGATGGGGACGGTGGCCACGTGCTGAGGCAGGTGCTGGCCTGCCAACGCACTTGCTCCGGGGCGCGCAGTGCCCATCGACCGCGTATGAAACGCGAATCTCTTCCGTTCCGGCCTTCCGGTCCGGGCTTTCCATCCCAGAGTCGGGCGGGCCAGATGTCCACACTCGGGCCAAAATCCAACCTCTCCGGCGGCCGCGCGCCAATCGCCCAACATCAAAACTTCTACGGCGCACGCTCCTAGCCGATCTTCACGGTGGTTTCGTTGAGGAACACGTACGGCGGCACCAGGAGATTCTTCGGCGCCGGACCTTGGCGAATGCGGCCGGACGTGTCGTAGTGCGAGCCATGGCAGGGGCAGAACCAGCCGCCCCAGTCACCGCGCGGATCGGCCCCTTTCTGACCCAACGGGATGCACCCTAGATGGGTGCACACCCCCACCAGTATCAGCCATTCGGCCTGAAGGACGCGCTCGGCGTCGGCCTGCGGATCGGAAAGATCCTCAAGCGCGGTCGTTTCGGCGGCCGCGATCTCCTCCGCGGTGCGACGGCGCACGAACACGGGCTTGCCCTGCCACACCACGGTGATGCTCTGTCCGATCTCGATCGGGCTCAGGTCGACCTCGGTCGAAGCGAGCGCGAGCACGTCCGCGGCCGGGTTCATCTGATCCACGAGCGGCCACACGGCGAAAGCCACCCCGATGGCGGTCGCCGTCCCGGTCGCGACGTAAAGAAAATCGCGGCGCGTCTGGCCCTCTTCGTGTTCGCCGTGGTCAGTCGTCGCCGTCATCGGGTTTCCGCTTGCCGCGCCCGGGTTGTGCCGGGCGCCTTTTTCCCACTTAATGCCGCTGTTGTCTAGACTAAGCATTCCAACCCGGCCCGGCCGGAGGCGCGGGTGACCGCCGAGCCTTCGCGCCAAGAAACCGCCGCGGCTTGGTTCGCCGAGCTGCGCGATCGCCTGTGCGCCGCCTTCGAGGCGATCGAGGACGCGGCGGACGGCGCGGCGCCGGCCGGCCGCTTCGAGCGCACCCCGTGGGACCGGCCCGGGGGCGGGGGCGGCGTCATGGCCGTTATGCGGGGCCGGGTCTTCGAGAAGGCGGGGGTCAACGTTTCCACCGTTTACGGCGAGTTCGCGCCGGAGTTTCGTCGCGAAATTCCGGGCGCCGAGGAAGACCCGCGTTTCTGGGCGAGCGGGGTTTCGATCGTGGTCCACCCGTGCTCGCCGCACGTCCCGGCCGCGCACATGAACACCCGTTACATCGTCACCGCCGAGGCGTGGTTCGGGGGCGGCGCCGATCTCACCCCGCTGGTTCCCGACGAGACCGATTCCGCGACGTTCCACGCCGCGCTCGAAGGCGCGTGCGATGCCTATGAGCCCGGCGCTTACGCCCGCTTCAAGGAATCCTGCGATACGTACTTTTACCTCCCCCACCGCGGTGAGCCGCGCGGGGTCGGCGGCATCTTCTACGACCGCCTACGCGGCGACGACTGGGACCGCGACCTCGATTTCACCAAGGCGGTGGGGCGAGCATTCCTCGAGGCCTACCCGGAGATCGTCCGCCGACATATGGCCGCGCCGTGGACGGACGCCGAGCGCGAGGCGCAGCTCGTGCGCCGCGGCCGCTACGTCGAGTTCAACCTCCTTTACGACCGCGGCACCCGCTTCGGGCTCGAAACCGGCGGCAACCCGGAGGCCATTCTCATGTCGCTGCCCCCTATGGTGAAGTGGCCCTGAGCATCGCGAATCGTCCTTGACCGGGCCGGTTCGCCCCGAGTGCCTACTGGGTCGGCCCGATTGCACGACCTGATCTGTGGGCGACCGCAAGTATTGACCCGGCACCGAACATGGGTCAAGCTGCCAGATATCTACGAATAGGGAGGATAAACCATGAGAATTGTGGGTAATGCGATCGCCGCTTGCGCGGCGGGATTACTGTTGAGCTTCGCGGCGCAACCCGTGCTGGCCGACTCGCATGAAGAGCCGGTCGAAATTACGTTCATTCATGCGTGCTGTCCCGGCGCTCTCTTCTGGGAGCCGATGCTCTTCGCAGAGGAGCTGGCGGGCAAGTTGTTCAACGCCAACGTTGACGTCCAACAGGGGGAGAACGACCCGGTACGGATGAACAACATCATCGAGACCGCGATCGCCAACGAGGTGGACGGGATCGTCGTTATGATCTCGTTCGAGGGCGCTTATACCGAGAACATTCAGAAAGCGCGCGACGCCGGTATCGTGGTAATCGTCGCCAACGAGGACGAGGTCTTAGGTTCCAAGGCCACGGCACGCCAAGCATACGTCGGCCAGGACTTCGTCGCCTCGGGCTACCGGATCGGCAAGCACATGGTCGAGCAGCATGGCCTGGGCGAGGGCGACTTCTGCGTCACCCCGGTCGAGGAGCCCGACCTGATCTATGGGCAGAAGCGCTATGAGGGTACCAAGAAGGCGCTCGACGAGGCCGGCGTTGCCTCGGAGCTCATCGGCACCGGCCCCGTGATGGAGACCGCTCTCACCATCATCGCCGAGTACCTTTTGGCGAACCCAGAGACGGACTGCGTCATCAGCCTCGGCCTCACCCCGATGTCGGTGGCCCCGTTGGCCATAGAAGAGGCGGGCCTCGGAAGCCTGCCGAACGGCGGCTTCGACGTCGGCCCCGAGGTCGTCGAGTACATTAAGGACGGCACGACAACGGCCGCCATGGACCAGCAGGCCTTCTGGCAGGGCTTCATGCCGGTGCTCTTCATCGCCATGGCGACGCGCTATGGGCTCGAGCCGGCGGACTTCGACACCGGCGCCGGTATGATCACCAAGGAAAACGTCCACCTCGCCGAGCAGTGGGTCGGCAAGTACCGGTAAATTTGGCTTCACGTTAGCTGTGGCGCGGCCGTCTGCACATTACGCGGCCGCGCCATCGCCACCTGTTTTGGTTTCGTAGCGCGCCCGAGGGGATCGACGATATGACCGCGGTTCCGGGTGACGCGGTAGCGGCGGACTTCCGGCAAACCTCATGGCAGCGGTTCCGCCGCTATCCCGGCGCCAACATCATGCTGGTCTACGGCGTGATGCTGCTCACCTGCATCATCATCGGCCTTGCCAATCCCGAGGGGTTTCAGTTCCTGGACGAACGGAACCTCGGCGCGTTGCTGACCCAAATGCCGCGACTGGTAATCCTCTCGGTGGCGGTCGGGATCTTGATGATCTCGGGCGAGTTCGACCTCTCAATCGGGGCGGTCTACGTACTGGCACCCTACCTGATGGGGATGGCCCTCGAGGGGTTGGGCTGGCCGCTATGGGCGGCACTACTGGTGGCGGTTGCCACCGGGGTGGCGGTTGGCCTGGCCAACGGGTTCGTCACCACCAAGCTCAAACTGCCCTCGTTCATCGCTACCCTCGGAATGATGTTCCTCATACGGGGCATCGTTCGCCTTGCCGCCGGCAGCGGTTCCTCATCGAGCATAAAAGCGCAGACGGTCCATCCCGGGGAAACGATGGAGGGCATTCTCGGCGGCGAGATCTTTGGCCCCGTTCACGCCCAGATCTTGTGGGTCATCGCGATCGCCATCCTCGCCTACTTCCTTCTCAACCGCCATCGCCTGGGCAATCACATGTTCGCGGTCGGCGGGAACGCGGATGCGGCGGAAAAGACCGGCATCAACCCGGTCCGGGTCAAGATGATCGCCTTCGTCATCTGCTCGCTCTTGGCCACTCTTGCCGGCGTGATCGCCGCCACGGACGTCAACACCGTGGCGCCGATTCAGACGCTGATCGGCCTTGAACTGCAAGCGATTGTCGCCTGCACCATCGGCGGGGTGTTTCTCTTCGGCGGCCGCGGATCGGTTTTGGGTATCGTGCTGGGCGCCGCGTTCGTCGCCACCGTCGACGACCTCCTCATTCTCACCCGCTTCCAGGGCCAATACTTCCAGGTGTTCCTAGGGTTCGCGGCGATCGTCGGGGTCGCGCTCAACACCTGGATTGCTGGACGGAAAGAGAACTAAGCAATGGTGGAGTCTGGCACCGATTCAGTCGCCGCCGAGCGATACGCCGGCGCCGGCTTGTGGAGCCGGCTCAGGCGTCACCCGGCCGGCCCCGTCATCATCGTCGCCACGGTCTTCTTGGTGGCGTGCGTTATCTTGGGCGAGATTTTGGGCGCGGACTTCCCGTTTACGAAAGTTACCAACCTTAAGATCCTGCTGCGCTCGTTCGGACCGATCGGCATCCTGGCGATCGGTATGGGCATCCTGATGATCGCGGGCGAGTTCGATCTCTCCGCGGGTGCGATGTTCGTTACCGGGTCCTATGTCGCGGCCCTTGCCTGGGACGCCGGTTGGCCGCTCCCCTTGGCACTTATTGGGGCGTTCGCCGTTGCCGCAGCCATCGGCCTGTTCAACGGCGCCGTGACCATCGTGTTCCGAATCCCTTCGTTCATCGTCACCTTGGGCATGATGTTCGTCATCCGCTTCGGTTCCCGGTTTGTCACCGGCAACCTGCCGGTACGCTTCAAGACGGGCGAGTTCAACCTTGTCCTGACGGGCCAGGTCACCGGCGGACTTCCCCGCTGGCTCGACTTCGTTCCCGCCCAGTTCGTGTGGTTTCTGGTGGTGGCGGCGGTGGCCTACCTTCTGTTGAACCACCATCGGCTGGGTAATCACTTTTTCGCGGTCGGCGGGAGCGCCGCGACCGCGGCGGCGAGCGGGATCAACGTCACCCGCACCAAGTTGATCGCATTCATGCTATGTCCGATGCTGGCGACCTTCGCCGGCATCCTGAGCATGTCCCGGCTCGGGCGGGCGGCCAATATGCCGCAGATATTCCTCGAGCTCGAGGCGGTGGCGATCTGCGTCATGGGTGGGCTCGCCCTCTCCGGAGGGCGCGGTGCCGTCATCGGCATCGTGCTGGGCGCCGTTATCCTTCAGACGGTCCGCGACGTCTTGGTGTTGAGCGGGGCGCCCGGCGCCTACCTCGACGTATTCGTAGGCGCCGTCATCCTGGTCGCCGTCACCCTGAACAATTGGGCCGCCAAGCGTTACTGAACCGGCTCCTTGGTCGCTCGCAAAGGTGACAAACTTCGGTCTCCTCCGTATTATGCGGCTCCACCACTTGTGGATGAACCGTGTCCGGCGTCCTTGCTCAATCGGATGCCTATGATGGGAGGGACGACATGAGAATTCGTCGAACAATGCTTGCCGCTGCGACGGCGGGGTTGGCGCTTACGCTGGCGGCACAGCCCAGCGTGGCGGGCCCGGAGGACCACGAAACCCTTAGGGTCACCGTCATTCTGGATTGCTGCCCGGGGAACGTCTTCTGGGAGCCGCTGATTCACGGCGCCCAGGAAGCGGGCCGGCTCTTCAACGTCGACGTCGACATCCAGAACCAGGAAGGCGATCCGGAGCGGCAGGTCAACCTGATCGAGACCGCGATCACCAACAGGCAGCACGGGGTCGTGCCGATGATCGCGGTCGAGGACACCGCCACCGCCGTCATCCAAAAGGCGATGGACGCCGGCACACGCGTTATCATTGCCAACATGGATGATCCCGACGGTACCGGGCCCGGCGGGACCGTGCGTATGGCTTATGTCGGCCAGGATCTCGAGATGTCAGGCTACCTCATCGGCAAGCGAATGGTCGCCGAGCATGACCTCAAGGCCGGCGATCACTGCGTGACGCCGGTGGAGTTTCCCGAGGACGTGTACGCGCAGTTGCGCTACGCCGGGGTGAAGCGGGCGCTCGACGAGTCCGGCGTTAGTTCCGAGGCGATCGGGACCGGCGGCGTGGTCGAGGAGAACCAAAACATCGTCGCCGAGTACCTGGTCAGCCATCCCGACACCGATTGCGCCATCGGGCTTGGCAATGCTCCGACTTCGGTGTTGCCGCAATCAGCCGAGGACGCCGGCATGGAGGGGCTGCCCAATGGCGGCTTCGACATCAATCCGCGCGTGATGGACAACATCAATTCCGGGCTGACGACAGCCACTATGGACCAGCAGGCTTTCTGGCAGGGTTTCCTGCCGGTGATGTTCATCGCCTACAACGTTCGTTACGGACTGATGCCTGGCGATGTGGATACCGGTATGGGAATCGTCGACAAATCGAATGCCGCGATCGCGACCGAGTGGGCGGGAACCTACCGGTAGCGTTGCGCACTGTTGACCATCGACACCTAGACACTGTGGCGCGGCCGCTTCAGCGGCGGTCGCGCCACAGATTTGCCTTCCGTCTGACCCACGGCAGGAGACCGGCGAGATGACAGCGGTCGAACCCTCGGCTGCATCCCGTGCCGCGTACGATAGCCTCTGGGAGCGCTTCCGGCGGTACCCGGCGGCCAGCGTCGTCTTGGTCTACGGCACCATGGTTGTCGGGTTTGTCGTCGCCGGTTTCGTCTATCCCGAGACGTTCCGCTTCGCGAGCGACGACAATCTGGGCGTACTCCTACAGCAGCTGCCGCGTCTGATGATCATCACCCTCGGCGTCGGCGTTCTGATGATCGCGGGCGAGTTCGACCTCTCGGTCGGCGGCGCCTTCGTTCTTGCCCCCTATCTGATGGGGATCATGCTCGAGGAGAACGGCTGGCCGGTGTGGACGGCGCTTTTCCTTGGGCTCTTGAGCGGCGTCGTCATCGGCGCCATCAACGGGTTCATCACGACCCGGTTCAAGATTCCCTCGTTCATCGCCACGCTCGGAATGATGTTCCTCTTGCGCGGCATCATTCGCTGGGTCGCCGGGGCCGGCAAGGGCTCCGACGCCGTGCAGCAGTTCCTGTATCCGGGCGAGACGTTCGAGGCCATTCTGACCGGCCGCACGCTCGGTCCGATCCACGCCCAGGCCCTGTGGCTCATCGCCTTCGCGATCGTGATCTACGTCATCCTGAACCGCCACCGTTTCGGCAACCACGTCTTCGCAGTCGGCGGCAACCGCGACGCGGCGATCGCCACCGGCATCAACGCCAACCGCGTCAAGATCATCGCCTTCATCATCTGTTCGCTGTTGGCCGCCACCGCCGGCATCTTCAGCGCCACCCGCATCAACGCAACGATCCCGCGGCAGACATTGCTCGGGCTCGAACTCCAGGCGATCGCCAGCTGCGTCATCGGCGGTCTGTTCCTGTTCGGCGGCCGGGGGACCGTGCTCGGGATGGTGTCCGGCGCGGCGCTGATCGCCACCATCGACAACGTCTTCGCGCTGGCGCGCTTTCCCGGCATGTACTTCAAGTTCTTCGTCGGCGCGATCATCGTCCTCGCCGCCATCCTCAACGTCTGGGTCGCTAGGCGTGTCGCCCGGTAATCGCACCGTCACGGATCGATGACCGCATTCGGAACCGACACCGCCGCTGCCGAGGCCCGCGTCGGAGCCAGCCTGTGGAATCGAATTCGCCTCCACCCCGCGGGTAACGTCACCATCGTCTTCGTCGCCTTCCTTTCGGCCTGCGTTGTCGTCGGGCTCGTCTATCCCGACGATTTTCGATTCATGAGCACTCCCAATCTGAAGATCCTCATGCGGGCGATCCCGACACTTGGGCTCTTGGCGCTCGGCGCCGGCATTCTGATGATCGCCGGCGAATTCGACCTCTCGATCGGGGCGCTGTTCACCTTCGCCCCGTACATCATGGTGCTCAG
Organism: Alphaproteobacteria bacterium; assembly: GCA_965219135.1. Lineage (GTDB taxonomy): Bacteria > Pseudomonadota > Alphaproteobacteria > VGEJ01 > VGEJ01 > CAYUNL01. The sequence goes on from CBDCMV010000003.1 coordinate 3,245,476, forward strand.
CTGGGTCAATGGCGCACCCGAGGCGCTGGCCGTCTGTGCTGCGCTCGCCACCGCTGTTGGCATCGGCTTGATCAACGGCTATGTCACGCTCCGGTTCGGCATCCCCTCGTTCATCACGACGCTGGGCATGTTGTTCATGATACGTTCTGGATCGCGCATCGTCACCGGCTACAAGGCGCTCATCTTTCGCGCCGATCCCGTCTTCGACGACGTGCTCACCATCACCTTTTACAAGCTTCTTCCGGTGCAGTTCCTGTGGTTCCTAGGCCTCGCGGTGGTCGCCTACTTGATCCTCAACAAACACCGGCTGGGAAACCGGTTTTATGCCGTCGGCGGTAACCGCGAGGCCGCGCTCGCGGTCGGCATCAACGTCTTCCGGACCAAGATGATCGCCTTCGTCCTGTGCTCGGTGTTCGCCTCGATCGCCGGAATCATCAGTGTGACGCGGCAGCACTCAGCAACGGTCGAGCCGCAGTACTTCCTCGAACTCGAGGCGATCGCCATCTGCGTAATGGGGGGCGTCCTGTTGACCGGGGGCCGCGGCGCGATCCTCGGCATCGTCCTCGGCACGTTGATCCTTCAGATGGTGAAGGACGTCTTGATACTCAGCCAGGCGCCGGGCTTCTACCTCGACGTATTCATCGGCATGGTGATCGTCGTCGCGGTGATCCTCAACACCTGGGCCGCCAAGCGCTACTGACCGGCTTCTTGGTCAGTCGGAAAGGCCGGACGATAGCGCCGGCGCCTGGCCATGCCATTCGCGCGCGATCTCGAGCGGAAAGCCGGTCCCGATTCGCGTGGAACCGAGGTCGATCATGATTTGGGCGTCGGCCACGTTGCGAACGTGGGTGATGGCCCCCTTGATCTCGACCTCAGTGGGCAGCGCCTCGCGCACCAGGCGCATGTCATCGAGGGTGATTTCCTTGCCGTCGGCCTGAGTCTTGAGGCACTCGGCCCCGGAACGGGCGACGATGTCGCAGGCGGCGAGTTTGCCCTCGTGGGTCTGCTCGCCGATCTCGGGGATGAGTTTGATGTAGACGTCGGGGTACGCGGCGTGTGCCGCGTCGACGACGGCGCGCGCGTCCTCAAGCGCTTCGTCATAAAGGCCGCACTTGATCGCCGTCCACGTGCCGACCACGTCGAGCTCACGCGCACCCTCGGCCAGGCTTTGACGCACCGCCGCCACCTTGGCGTCGGTTCCCTCAAGGCCCCACGGAAAGGCGATCACCCCCGAGACGGGCACCTTGTCGCCAAGCCGCTCGACCGTGCGCTTGACCCAAAACGGTTGTACGCAGGCGGAAGCGAACTCGTACTCCAGACACTCCTCGCAAAAACGCTCGAACTCCTCGAGGGTGCGGTCGGGCCCCAGGAACGAGTGATCGATATAGCTCGGAATGTTGACGCGTTCTTTCTCGCTCTCAACAGCCATCGCACCCTCCGTTCTCCAGACCCTATCCGAAACGTTGGGACAGCCCCCTCTGAGGGAGAGCACCGAAGATAGCAAGCCTCGGGCGTAGTGGTAAGGCCTGCGTCCGCGCCGTTTTTTTAGTCTCAACGCTCCGTGGGCAGACCGGGCGCGTTGGCCCACTCCGACCAAGACCCTGGATAGCCTCTGAGCCGAATTCGGCTGGCGTCCGGGTGTCGAGGATGACGACATCGGGGTCGTCGAGGTGCGCGAGGATGTAGTCTTTCTCGGCCATCGGACCGGCCTGTAGCCTCACCTTGACGTTGGTAACCGGCGGCTTAGCGAACCTTCTTTCGGTGGGATGGCCTTCGTCCAGCCATCCGCCGAGGCCGCCGTTCAGAAGTGAGTATCCACGGTGACCGACCAGATCGAGGGTCCACAGAAACCGACACGCGCTGGTGTTGCCCAGAGCGTCGTACGCGACGACATGCTTTTCCGCTGTCAGACCGATGGAAGACAACGCGTCACCGAGTTGCCGTTCATCGGGGACTAGTCCCATAACCGGCGGCCGGGCGGCGACGATGCTCTGGGTGTCAAGGTGAACAGCGCCTGGCACGCAGCGTTGCGCCCGCACGAGCTTCGCCAGCCCTTTCCCGTCGCCGAGCGCCACGATTAGGAGGTCGCCCCGACCGAGAACCGGCACCAGCTCGCCGGGCTCGATGATCAAGGGCAGTTCAAGATCGGACATTCCGCGGCTCGTTAGACGTCCATCCGGGGGTCAATCACCGCTCAGCAACCATCGTGCCCACTCTCTGGCCGATGACGTCTGGGAAATCTCCTGGCGGAACCGGAAACCACTTGCCGTGACCCGGAAATACCCACGCCACCCCGGTAAGGGCGCCGAGCTTCTTGGTGGACTCGATCTGCGCCTCCCAAGAGTGCCAACAGTAGGGGCTCGACGCGAAATGATCGCCGACAAACAGGTAGGCGTCCCGCCACAAGAGTACCATGTGCCCCTTGGTGTGGCCGGGCGTGAACAAGATGCGGGCGCTGCCAACGGTGTGATCGTCCTCGCCCTCTAGGATGATCTCGGCGTCGGGCTGGGCTGCCCTTTCGAACTCGTGGATGACTCGCTCGGCGCCGAAGTATGCCGCGTACTTGTGCGCGTCGCTGACATCGTCGCGGTGGGTCAGGAAGATCCGATCGAGGCCGCCCATAGCCTCTATGTTGTCCGCCAGGTGTTTGGTGAATCGGGGGGCGTCCACCATCCAATTCTCGGTGTCCCCCCGTATGAGGTAGCTGTGAGCTGCGTAAGAAGAGCGGTCGTTGTATCCGTTGACGAAGACGCCGTCCGCGAGGGCAAACGGGAACGCGCTACGCGCGAGGGACAGGTCCTGTTTTCGCGCCGTTCCAATGGCGGCGACCGGGCAGGCCAACAAGGCCATCTGGGCGGCCAGCACGTCCGCTTGCGAAGCGGGTTGGTGCTTGACGAAGGCATGCGCACCACCGTCACCAAACGTCTCCGGCGCATAGTGGCGGCTGACGCCGCAATTGATGGTAAGGATTCGGTCGTGCCGTGGAGGCGGACGACTTTGTGATCGTTGTCGGGCGGGGCTTCATAAGTCACTGGTAACGACTCCGGCCATGCGCTATCGTCGGGCGCATGGAGATTCGCGACGAGGATTTTGGCGCGGACCTGGCGCTGGTTGAGGGTGACGATGATATCTGCTCGTCCCCCGAGACAGCCCCGACATGCGCGCCGCGCGACTTGCGATCGCTGTATGAGCGGGAACGGGCGCGGGCGGACGGAGCGGAAGCGCGCTGCGAAGAACTGCGCCGGGCAGAGATAGATTCCCGTGCCCGGGCGAGTTCGCTGAAGTGGCAGCTCGATACATGCCGGCGCAAACTGAGCGAGGCCGCCGAGGAGACGAAGGAAGTCCGCCGTACGGCGAAGGACGCGCTCTCCCTGCAGGCGGAAGTGGCGCGACTGGAGAAACTCCTATCCGAAGCCGGCGTCGAGTCGAGCAAGCGCAGCAGGATCTCATCGGTGAGCAAGGAGAGGCGTCGGCTGCGCGCGGCTCTGGAGCAAGCGGAGAACCAGAAGGACAAGTCGCTGCGCACGGGATGCGGTGAGCTGCGTAAAGAGGTGACCCGGCTGAACAAGGAGGTCGCCCGGCTGAACAAACGGCAGGCCCGGGAGACGCAGGCGTCGGAGACCCACAAGAACACCATAGGTCGGCAGCTCGACGAGAACATTCAGCTCCGTGCAAAGCTCAGGATATTTCGCGACCAGGCGGACAGGGTTCGGTCGCTGTCCGACGATGTCTTCTGGCTGCGTATTGCCTTGGAGGGGTCTGAGGCCAGGAAGGTGGCGTTGAAGGCCCGGCTTGCCAAGCTCCGCGCAACCGGGGCGACGCTGTCGAAGCTGCCGTTCGACGAGGCCGCTCAACTGTGCAACGCCCTGAGGAGGTCGCGACGCCAGAAGACTGCTGTCGATGGCAAACGAAAACTGGACATTTCTGGCAATCGAAAATTGAACACTTTGGGCGTGGGGGCGTACCCCCAAGCGGGTGTTGGGCTCGGTGGAGCTGTGGGTAACTGGCTTGGCGACGCGACCGCCGACGAGTCTGGCGGCGACAAGCCAGTTATCCACAGCGGGCGGGCGGCACGGTTGCCGTTTTGGCCGGCGACCACTACGCGGCCCTCTTGCGGCGCCGATCCGAGCCGGCCTGCAGCAGGTTCTGATGATCGCGCATCCTGTAACTGTTCCCGCGGATGTTGACGATATGGCAATGGTGGACCAGACGGTCGATGAGAGCGGCCGCCATCACTTCGTCGCCGAGCACGCCGCCCCAGTCCTCGAAGCCCTTGTTCGACGTCAGAACCGTCGACGCCTTCTCGTGCCGGGCGTTGATGAGCTGGAAGAAGAGCACGGCGCCGTCCTGGTTGACCGGGAGGTAGCCGATCTCGTCGACCACCAGGAGCGCGGGATGGGTGAGCACGCGCAGCCTGCGCGACAGGTTGCCGGCGGCCTTGGCCTCGGCGAGGGACTCGATCAGCCCCGCGAGCGTGCCGTAATAGACGCGGCGTCCGGACTGCGCCGCAGCGATGGCCAGGCTTATGGCCAGGTGAGTCTTGCCCACGCCGGGTGGGCCGAGCAGGATCACGTTCTCGCGTCGATCGAGGAAGCCGAGCTCGTGCAGGCTCTCGATCTGCTCGCGCTTGATGCTGGGCTGGAAGGCGAAGTCGAACTGCTCCAGCGTCTTGACCGCGGGCAGCCGCGACGAGCGCATCGCGGTCTGGAGTCGGCGGTTGTTGCGCAGCACGATCTGGGCGTTCAGGAGCTGCTCGATGGCCTCGGCCGCCGAGATCGTGCCGCCGTCGGCCTCCGAGAGGATGCCGTCCACGGCCTCCAGCGCGCCGGGCATCTTCAGGTCTGCCAGCATCGCCCGCAGCCGGTCGCGCCGTGTCGGCGCCGGGGCCTTCATTGCAGCGCCTCCGCATAGACCTTGAGCGGTCGCCGCTCAACACGACCCCGGTGCTCATCGAGACCTTCGTCGAAACCCCGCGCCATACCGGCGCCGTCTACAATGCATCGGGCTGGATCCGTGTCGGAACCACCCAGGGCCGGGGACGATACGGCCGCCACACGAAACGCGCCCAGCCGAAAAAGGACATCTGGCTTCGCACCCTCAGAAAAGACTGGAAGCGAACCCTCAACCGGTGAATCCACGCGGCGACGCGGCGCCTGGCGTCCGCCATGGAAACCCTCCACGAGCAACGTGGGTCTCGCGCGCATATTATCGCAGGTGTGGTCCGCGCGAGCACTACAAGCGACATGCTAGCCCGATACCATCCATACCGGCGCTCGACCGAGACCGCGTCTTTTCCCGCGCGGCGGCGAGCGGCTAGACTGGGCGTGCTTGTCATCCGAATGCTGGGGCGCACGATGAATCAGGTCTGGCGGCTGGGCCCGCGGGTCGTAGCCACTGCGCTCGTTGTGCTCGGCGGGGCCGCGGCAGCCCAGGAGCGCGACCTCTCGATCCGCGCGTTCTACGGAACCTGGGTCGGCAGCGCCATCTCCGAGAGCGCGGTCAGCATCACCTTCCCCGTCACCATCCGCGACCTCGACGTCACCATCGCCGAAACCGCATCGGGCTTTCGCCTGGAATGGACCACGATCTTGCGCCAGCGCGGCGATCCCGAGAGCCCAACGGTGCAACGGAAATCGAGCGTACTGGATTTCGTGGCCAGCGGCCGGGCCGGTGTGTGGGCCGCCGCGGGCAATACCGATCCACTGGCCAGCGGCACGTACGCCTGGGCGCACATCAGCGGCCAGAAGCTGAGCGTCAACATCCTCACCATCGCCAAGGACGGCAGCCACGCGATGCAGGTCTACGAACGGACGGTGGCACCCCAGGGGATGCAGCTCGCCTTCAGACGCATCGTCGACGGCGAAACCGTCCGCACCGTGGACGGCAAGCTCATCAAGTTCGTGGAATAGCGGCCAGCCTCTCGAGCTGCCTCAGGCAGGCGGCGCGATCGGCGCGGAAATCGCCCTCGATCCACCACGTCTCGACGGCACCAAGCAGGCTTCCGATCTCGGGACCCTTGGGTACGCCCAAGGCCACCGCATCGGCGCCGCGGAGCGGGAAGCTCGGCGGCACCCCGGTCCGCGCGGTCTCGAGCAACCGGCGACATTCCGTTTCGGGGCCGCCGCCGGCGCGCCACAAGAGCGCGAGATCGCCGAGGCGTTCGCCGCCCAGCCGGTAGAGCGCAAGGCGGATGGCGCGACCGTCCATGCCGGCGGCCAAAGCGACCGGCGGTGCGGCCAAGTCGATCAAGCGTTCGCAGGCCTTGTTCGGCAGCCGCAGGCGGCCGGCCACCGCGCGTGCTGCGGCCCCATCGGCGTCCAGCAACGCGGCGAGCCGGCGTTCGGCGTCGGGCGCGGTGTCGCCACCCTCGAGCGCGACCAACCCCTTCAGTCGCTCAAGGTTCGTCGCCTCGGGCAGGACCACGCCGAGGACGCCCGAGGTCGCCATCGCTGCCACCACCTCGGTCGGATCGGGCGCCGCCAGCAACCGCAGGAGCTCCGCCGACACACGCTCGCCCGAAAGGCTGGCCAACAGCCTCGCCAAACGCGCGCACGCGGCCAGACCCGCCGCGTCCGGGGCGCCGCGCGCGTACCAGGCGTGGAAGCGGAAGAAGCGAAGGATGCGAAGCGCATCCTCGGCGATGCGGCGCGCCGGTTCGCCGACGAAGCGCACCCGGCCGGCTTCGAGATCGCCAAGGCCGCCGACCGGATCGTAGACCGTGCCGTCGAGTTCGCAGTAGAGCGCGTTGATCGTCAGATCGCGGCGTCGGGCGTCGATCTCCCAGTCATCGGTGAAGGCGACGGAGGCATGACGTCCGTCAGTATCGACGTCGCGGCGCAGGGTCGTGATTTGTGCGCTCCAGCCGCCCAGGACCGCGGTTACGGTGCCGTGGGCGAGGCCGGTCGGGACCACCGCGATGCCTGCGTCCCGAAGCCGCGTCATCACCCGCTCGGGCGGCTCGGGCGTGGCGATATCGATGTCGACGTCCGACACCGAGTGGCCGAGGACGGCGTCGCGAACGCACCCGCCGACCAGCCGGACCACGGCCCCTCCCGCGCTCAGTGCCGCCATCACCGCGCCGAGCTCGGGCGCCTTCATCCATGGCGGAGGCGCCAGTCTAATCAGCGCACCTCGGCGTCGATCACCTCGCCGTCCTCTACCCGCGGCGGTACGTATTCGCCGGGCGTCTCGCCCGTGGTCTGGCCGAAAACGACGAGCGAGGCGACCATCAGGACCAGCCCGGCGAGCGTCAGCCATGTCCACGGCGCATCGCGCCACGACAGCGCGGTGCCGGCGCGCGAGGACTTGGCGATCCGGCGGTCGATGAAGAGCCACAGCGCGTAGACCGCAAACGGCGCGGCGAAGAACAGCGCGTGCAGGAGGATCTTTTTCAGCATGGCCGGCTGCCGTCATCATCGGTGAGTTTGTCACGCAAGGAGATCAGCATACCCGCCGTCGCACCCCAGATGAATCGCCCCTCGTAAGGCAGCACGTAGCTCTCGCGGGTCCGACCCTCGAACACCACGCTGTGCTGCTTGCAATTGTGTGGATCGAGTATGAAGGCGAGCGGCACCTCGAAGGCCTCGGAGACCTCGAAAGGATCGAGCTTGAGGGAAAACCCGGGCGCCACCGCGGCGACTACCGGTGTGATCCGGAAGCCGGTCACCGTGTCGTGGATGGGAAGACGGCCCAACACCTCGACATGGCGGTGCGTCAGGCCGATTTCCTCGCCCGCCTCGCGGAGCGCCGTCGCCACCGGGTCGGTATCGCCCTCCTCTACCCGGCCGCCGGGAAAGCTGATCTGCCCGGGATGGTCGTCGAGGTGCTCGGTGCGCTGTGTCAGCAGCACCGTCATGCCGCCGCGGCGCTCGACCAGCGGCACCAGAACCGCGGCCGCGACGAGTGCCGAGGAGCGCGATTCCCGATCGCCCCGAGGCGCATCGGCCGCGTCATCGAGCCTGCTCGCGAGAAGCGCGCGAAGCTCCCGCCCGTTCATCACACACCCATTTCCGTGCCCGCCGCCGGCGCTCGCGGAACCGTGGTTTGCCCCGGCTTCGCGGGCCATGATAATACCAGCAACCCCGGCCCGCGGAGAACTCGGTGAGCAAACCCCAAAACGCGCAAGACGACGGCGTCGAGGCCGGCGAGGCGCTCCTCGGCGAGATCGAGGTACTGGGCCAGAAGATGGCGCTGGTGCGCGAACGCGTGGGCCGCGTGATCTTCGGCCAGCAGCGCGTCGTCGACGAGGCGCTGGTCACGCTGTTGTCGGGCGGCCACGCGCTCTTGATCGGCGTCCCCGGGCTGGCCAAGACCCGGCTCGTCGAAACGCTGGCGACGCTCTTGGGACTGTCGGAAAAGCGGGTGCAGTTCACGCCCGACCTGATGCCGGCGGACATCGTCGGCTCCGAGGTGCTGGAAGAATCCGAGCGCGGCAAGCGCCATTTTCGCTTCGTCTCGGGTCCGGTGTTCTGCCAGCTCTTGATGGCCGACGAGATCAACCGTGCCAGCCCCCGGACGCAATCGGCGCTGTTGCAGGCGATGCAGGAGCACGAAGTCTCGGTCGCGGGGCAACGGCATCAGCTGCCCACGCCCTTTCACGTTCTGGCGACCCAGAACCCGATCGAGCAGGAGGGCACCTACCCCTTGCCCGAGGCGCAGCTCGACCGATTTCTGATCCAGATCGACGTGGGATATCCCGATGCCGAGGCCGAGCGGCGAATGATCCTGGCGACCACCGGCGTCGACGAAGAGGGGCCGGTCGAGGTGATGACCGCCGAGGAGCTGAAGCGCGCGCAGACCGTGGTGCGGCGAATGCCGGTCGGCGACAGCGTTGTCGAGGCGATCCTCGGCATCGTCCGCGCCGGCCGACCCGATGAGAGCGGCCTCGCCGACATCCGCGACCAGGTGGCCTGGGGACCCAGCCCGCGCGCCAGCCAGGCGCTGATTCTGGCGGCGCGCGCGCAAGCGCTTTTGGACGGCCGCCTTTCGCCGTCGGTTGACGACGTGGTTGCCCTTGCGCCGCCGACCCTGCGTCACCGCATGGCGCTCAGCTTTGCCGCCCGCGCCGAGGGCGTCACGCTCGCCGAGGTGATCGCGCGGCTGTGCCAGCCCTTTGTCTGATGCGTTGGGCGTGATGGCGTCGGCGTTATGACAGCGCCCGGGACAAGCGCGCGAATGCGGCAGCGGGCCGAGCAGTTGGCGGCGCCGCTGCCGCCGCTGCTGGTCGCGGCCGAGCGCGTCGCGGCGACCGTCGCGCAAGGCGTTCACGGGCGCCGCCGCGTCGGCTCGGGCGAGACCTTCTGGCAATTCCGCCGCTATCAGTCCGGCGATCCCGCCGTCGCCATCGATTGGCGTCAGTCGGCCAAATCGCAGCGCCTGTTCGTGCGTGAGACCGAGTGGGAGGCGGCGGAAAGCGTGTGGCTGTGGCGCGACGGCTCGCCCTCGATGCGCTACCGCTCCCGCGCCGCCCCGGCCGAGAAGATCGAGCGCGCAAGCGTCCTGGCCTTGGCGCTGGCGATTCTGTTAGCGCGCGCCGGCGAGTACGTCGCGCTTTTGGGGCGCGAGTGTGCGCCGAGCACCGGCCGAGCGGCGCTGGCGCGGCTGAGCGCGGCGCTCGACCCCGCCGCATCGCTCGGGTCCGAGCCCAGCCTGCCGGCGTTCGACCGCTTGCCGCGCGACGCCCAGGCGGTGTTGATCGGCGATTTCCTGTCGCCCCTCGCCGAGATCATGGCGCACATCAAGCGCATTGCGGCCGCGGGCATCAAGGGCCACGTCATGCAAGTGCTCGACCCCGCCGAGGAAGACCTGCCCTTCGCCGGCCGCGCGCGGTTTGAAGGGTTGGAGGATGAGGATGCGCTTATCCTCGGCCGCGTCGAGAACCTACGCACCGCGTATAGGGCGCGGCTGGCGGCCCGCCGTGACAGTCTTCGGACGCTGTGCTCGCGACTGGGCTGGACCTTCGCCAGCCACCGCACCGACCGGCCGCCAGCGCGGGCGCTGATGGCGCTCTACACCGGCCTCTCGGGCACCGAGCACGCGCGGGGGTGGGGATGAGATGAGCCTCGGGGCGCTCGCCTTCGCGAGTCCGTGGATGTTGGCCGGTCTAGGGCTGCTGCCGCTGGTGTGGTGGCTGTTACGGCTCACCCCGCCGGCGCCGAGGCGCGTGGTGTTCCCCGCGGTGCGGCTTCTGGGCGGACTGGGAAAGACCGAGGAGACTCCCGCCAGGACGCCGTGGTGGCTCGTCGCACTCCGGCTTAGCATCGCTGCGCTCATCGTCCTCGCCCTCGCGGGACCGGTGCTGAACCGTGGCGTCGTGCTCGAGGGGACTGGCGCGGTGTTGCTGGTTATCGACGACGGTTGGGCGTCGGGGCCCGATTGGCGGCTCCGTCGATCGGCCATGGACGATATCGTCGACGAGGCCGAGCGGCAGAGCCGGCCGTTGCGGGTGCTGACGACCGCGCCACCTTCGGACGGTCAGCCGCTCGCGCTGACCGGATTGCTGCGCGCGAGCGAGGCGCGGGAGCTCGTCCACGGCCTCGCACCCAAGCCGTGGCCGGTCGACCGCGCTGCGGCGGCGGCGGCGCTCGACCTTGCCGAGGTCGCGGGCCCCGCCCAGACCATCTGGCTGGCCGATGGGCTGGAAGGGCGGGGTGGCGGCGCGGCGGCGACGGGTCTGGTCGAGCGCTTGCAGCGAATCGGCCCGCTTAGCCTGATGGCGCCACCACCGACGCGTCTTGCCAAGGCCCTCGCGCCGCCACGCAACGAGGGCGCGGCGCTTGTGCTTACCGCGGTTCGCGCCATCTTGGCGGACGGCCGCGGCGCCCCGGAAGAGACGTTGTGGCTGCGCGCGCGCGGCGAGAACGGAGTCGTCGTCGCGCGCGAACCCCTTCGATTCGAGGCCGGCGAGGCGCGGGCGAGCACCCGGCTCGATCTTCCGACCGAAGCCAGAAATCGCCTCGCAAGGTTCGATATCGAAGGCCAGCGTTCGGCCGCCGCCGTCGTGCTGGTCGACGAGCGGTGGCGGCGGCGCGCGGTCGGCCTGGCCTCGGGCGCCCCGCTCGATACGGCCCAACCCTATCTCTCCGACCTCTACTATCTCGAGCGGGCGTTCGAGCCGTTCAGCGATGTCACGACGGCAGAGGTTTCAGCACTGGTCGCCGCTGACCCCTCGATGATCGTGCTTTCGGATATTGGCCACCTGCCGCCCGCCGAGCAGGATGCCATCGAGACCTGGGTCGGGCGGGGCGGGATCATGGTCCGCTTCGCGGGGCCGAGCCTTGCCGAGGATGTGGATACGCTGATGCCGGTGTCGCTGCGGGCCGGCGACCGCAACCTCGGCGGTCCGCTTACCTGGTCGCGCCCGGCGCGCTTGGCGCCCTTCGAGACACACAGTCCGTTCTTCGGCCTCGCGGTACCCGAGGATGTGCTCGTCGAACGTCAGGTGCTGGCGCGGCCGGCGCTCGATCTCGCTGAAAAATCGTGGGCTCGGCTTGAGGATGGGACGCCGTTGGTCACGGCGGCGCGCGAGGGCGAGGGCTGGATCGTGCTGTTTCACGTGACCGCCAACGCCGATTGGTCGAACCTGCCGCTCTCGGGTCTGTTCGTGGACATGCTGCGACGACTGACCGGGTTGGGACAGGGCGCCAGCGGCGGCGATCCGCGCGCCACCCTGCCGCCGCTTCTGACCCTCGACGGCTTTGGGAGCATGCGCGAGCCGCCGCCGACGGCGCGCGCCGCCGACCGGGCAACCATCGCAGAGGCCCGCGTCGGACCCGCTCATCCGCCGGGCTACTACGGCACCGAGGCGGCGCGGCGCGCGCTCAACCTTGCGCGCGCCGTGGAATCCTTGGCCGCGATCGATTCGCTGCCTCAGGGCGTCGCGCGCACCGAACTTGCGGGCGGGCGGGCGCTCGACATGACGCATTGGCTATTGGCCGCAGCGCTGGTTCTCGGACTCTTGGACCTTGCGGCGGCGCTCGCTCTCCGCGGGTTCTTAAGACCAGGGCTCGGCGTGGCGGCGAGCGTTGCCGCGCTGGCGATGGTACTGCCCGGTACCCCCCCGGCGCAGGCGGACGAGGCCGCAGACGCGTTCGCCGTGGAGGCCAGCAGCGAGACCCGCTTCGCCTATGTCCTGACCGGCGCCACCGACATCGATGCCATGAGCGCGGCCGGGCTGACGGGTCTAACGCGATTTATGGCGCGGCGTACCGCGGTCGAGGCAGCACCGCCGATGGGCGTCGATCTCGAACGCGATCCGCTGGTCTTCTTTCCCCTCGTCTACTGGCCGGTCACCCCCGAGCAGCCCGCATTATCCCCCGCGGCGGTCGAAAAGATCGGCCGATACATGAAGAACGGGGGCACGCTTGTGATCGACACGCGGGACCACGGCGAGGCGACGGCGCCGGCGCAATCCGGTCCCATTCGCTTGGGCGCGGCGACGCGACGGCTGCGCGAGGTCTTGCGGAACTTGGACGTCCCTGCCTTGGCGCCGGTGCCGCCCAAGCATGTTCTGACCAAGTCGTTCTACCTCATTCAAACGTTTCCCGGGCGCTGGGCCGGAGGCACGGTGTGGGTCGAGCGGCGCTCGGAAGCCGTTGGCGAGAGTGTCTCATCGTTGATCGTCGGCGCCGCCGACTGGGCCGCGGCCTGGGCGATCGACGCCGAAGGCCGGCCGCTGGCGGCTACGGTGCCCGGTGGCGAGCGCCAGCGCGAGGCGGCGCTCCGGTTCGGCACCAACCTCGTGATGTACGCGCTGAGCGGCAACTATAAGGCCGATCAGGTGCACGTGCCGGCGATCCTGCAGCGGCTGGGTGAGTAGGAGGGCAGCGCGTGCCGACCAGCGCGACAGCGGTCACCGACATCGTCTTCACGCCGGTCTTGCCGTGGCCGGCCATCGCCGGCCTGGCGGCGGCATGCGCGCTGTTGCTGACCTATGGCGCGGCGCGGCGCGCCGGCGGCATGATTTGGCGCGCGGTGGCGTTTGCGACCGGCTTGGCGGCGCTCGCCGATCCCACCGTGATCGAAGAGGTCCGCGAGCCCTTGCGCGACGTCGTGACCGTCATCGTCGATCACTCGCCCAGCCAATCGCTTGGCGACCGTCCAGCCGAAACCGAACGAGCGCGCGCGGCGCTCGAAACCGCGCTGGCGGCGATGCCGGACGTCGAGACGCGAATCGTCGAGGTTTCGGACGCCGCGGCCGGCGACGCCGAGGATGGCACCTATCTCTTCCGCGCCCGCGCGCGGGCGCTGGCCGACGTTCCGCCCGATCGCGTCGCCGCGACGATCATGATTACCGACGGACAGGTCCACGATGTGCCGACCGAAGAAGCCGCGTGGACGGCCGGTCCCGTCCACGCGCTGATTGCCGGCGCCCGCGGCGAGCGGGACCGTCGCCTGGTTGTCGAGACGGCGCCACGATACGGTCTGGTGGGGGCGGAACTCGCGCTCGCGGTGCGGATCGAAGACGGCGGCGACGCGCCGGCGGGGCTCGCGAGCGTGACGTTGCGCCGCGACGGCGGCAGGTCGGAGCAGATCATTTTGCGAACCGGAGAGAGACAGACGTTGCCGCTGACCCTCGAGCACGGCGGCGAGACCGTGATCGAGATCGAAGTCGAGCCCGCCGCGGGCGAGCTTAGCCTTCGCAACAATCGCGCCGCGGTAGCGATCAACGGCGTACGTGACCGCCTGCGCGTATTGCTGGTCTCCGGCGTGCCGCACCCCGGCCAGCGCACATGGCGAACGTTGTTGAAGGCGGATCCCTCGGTGGATCTGGTGCATTTCACGATCCTTCGGCCTCCCGAGAAGCAGGACGGAACCCCTACCCGCGACCTCTCGTTGATCGCGTTCCCGGTCCACGAACTGTTCGAAACCAAACTCAGCGACTTCGATCTGGTGATCTTCGACCGCTATCGCCGGCGATGGCTGATGCCCAGCGTCTACCTTCAGAACGTCGCCCGATACGTGCAGGCGGGCGGCGCGGTACTCGAGGCTGCGGGACCATCCTTCGCCACCGAGCTCAGTCTTTACCGGACGCCGCTGGGCGAGGTGCTGCCGGCGCGGCCAACCGGTGCCGTGCTCGAAGAGCCGTATCGTCCGGCACTGACCGAGCCCGGCCGCCGCCATCCCGTGACCGCCACGCTGCGGGGCGCCGGTGCCGGTGAGGGCGGGCCGGCCTGGGGACGCTGGTTGCGCCTGATCGAGGCTGAAGCCGAAGGTGGCGCGGTGTTGATGTCGGGACCGGCGGCGCGGTCGTTGTTGCTGCTCGACCGCGTCGGCGAAGGTCGCGTCGCGCAGCTGTTGTCCGACCACGGCTGGCTGTGGGCGCGTGGCTACGATGGTGGGGGACCGCAGGCCGAGCTTCTACGCCGCCTGGTGCATTGGCTCATGAAGGAGCCGGATCTGGAGGAAAATGACTTACGGGCGCTGGTCAGGGGCGAGGTCATCGAGATCGTCCGCCGCAGCCTCGCGCCGGAAAGCGCCACCATCACCGTCACCTCGCCGTCCGGCGCGCGCCAGGAGCTGAGCCCCGAGGCAGGCGAGGCCGGCGAGGCCACGGCAAGCCTCCGCGCCGAAGAAAGCGGCCTTTACCGCATCAGCGACGGCTCCCGCACGGTGGTGGCCGCGGTCGGCACCCTCAACCCGATAGAGTTCGCCGATGTCCGTGCCACCGCCGCACCCCTCGCGGCAATCGTCGAGAGAAGCGGCGCGAGCCTGACATGGCTTGCTGAGAGCCGCGTACCCGAACTGCGCCGCGTGCCCCCTGGGCGCGACATGGCCGGCCCGGGATGGATCGGGCTTCGCGCCAACGGCGCGTTCGTCGTGGCCGGCGTCCGAGAACTTCCCCTGATGCCGGCGCTCTTGGTGCTGGCCCTGTTCCTGGGCGGACTGATGGCGGCATGGCGCCGTGAGGGGCGCTAACGGCGCGTTCACACGGCTACCCGGGGATCGCTCGTATCAGCGAGCCTGGTAGATGGTGAACACGCCGTCCTCGCCCGAGAGCAGGCCCGGTCCTTCGGGGACCTCGTCCACCGGCGTGTGTTGGAGGGGTTGACCACCGCAGGCCACCAGGCTTGAGGCGGTCAAGACCACGATGAACGACCAGGCGCGAATCATGCGTTGGAGCATTGTACGGCCCAGCTAGAACTTGACCCGAACGCCCGTCAGCACGCCGTCGATGTCGTCGAGCGAGAGGCCGGTGCGTTGGAGTTCGTAATTGCGATAGCCGGTATAGATCTCAGTGCTCCACGGCGAGATCTTCTGAACGAACTGTACGCCGTAGGTCTCACCCTCGTCGCCGGTGGCTGCGCCGGCATCGTAGCTGCCATAGTCCAGTGAAAAGTGGCTCGACCCTATGGGGAAGACCGAGCTGACATAGCCGAGCTTGCCGTACCAGAAGTTGATGGCATCGCGGGTCGAGTCGTCGTCCTCTGCCTCGCCCCCGGCGAAGGTCAGATTGAGCCCGCTGTCGTGCAACGCCGACAACGAGCCCGACACGATCGTCTCCGGAAAAGTGCGCGTGGCCGATTGGTTGGCGTAGCCGAGTTTCGTAGCCACTTTTAGTTCCGAAAACGCGCGGCCATAGCTGATGGCGGCATCCCACTCGCCGCCGTCGACGACCGAGGTGGCCAGCCGGAAGCCCTGGAAGGTTGAGGTGTCGTAGCGCAGCCGGTCGTCGCGGCTGAGCCCGTCGAGGTTGCTGAAAGCCGCGCCGACGGTAATACCTGAAAGCGCGCCCGTGCCAGAGGTCGCGAAGTCGAGGCCCCCGGCGAACCCCGCGACGCTCGAATAGCCGGCAAGCGTGGTTCCCGAAAGATCGACCTCGGCGCTGCCGTCCGAGGCGGTCGGGCCCTGGCCCAACGTCAGCTTGCCCAAGCGGGCGCTGTCGAAAAAGAGCTCGAGCTTGCGCTCGGTGAAGTTGTTGGGGCCCACGGCGGTGTTGTCGGCCTGGTTTGCGGCGGCGTTGGAGTTCGATTCGAACTGCACCTCGACCACCGTCCCGATCGCAAGGTCTTCATTTGGCGTGACCGAGGCCTGCAGGCCGATGCGAGTCGATGAGGCGTCGTTGTCGACGTGCCTGATGTCGTCTTTGTTGCCATCGTCGTAGAAGAGGATACCGCGGTTGACTTGTCCGTAAATCTCCAGCCTTGCGGTATCGGTACCGGCCGTAACAGCATCGTCGATCGCTTCGGGGGCCGCCGCAGCAGCGGTCACGTTCGTCCGCAAGGACTGGACCTCAGCGCGCAGCTCTTCGAGCGATTCCCGCTACGCTTCGATCTGGGCCTGTTGGGCGCCGATCAAGGTTTCCAGCGCGCGCAGTCTTTCTGCGTCGCTCTGGGCCGTGGCGGGACCGCCCAGGGCCAGAAGGATCACCCCGGCGGCGAGGGTAAAACTCAAACTTCTTGGTACTAACATCGCGAACCCCCGGACCTTCCCGCGGCGATGGTGCGCCGCGCGATCGCCTTCGCCTGGGTGCGGGCGCCGGCGTTGTAGGCGGGCTGGCCGCAGCAGGTCTGAACCGGAACCGACACCGCGCAGCCGGCCTCGCACAAGAGCTTGACGGCGGCAAAGCCGACGCTGGGGCGGAACAGGTCCACGAGACAAGTCACGAACAGCGCGACACCGGGCGGCGGCTTTGGGTTGGCGGGTAAAGCGGTGCCGGTCATCGCTGTCCACGGGGGCCGAAGATGGCGGTGCCGACGCGGGTCTGGGTCGCGCCGAAGGCGACGGCGATCTCGAAATCGTAGCTCATGCCCATGCTCAAGGTGCCAAGACGGTTGCGCCGCGCGATCTCGCCGAGGAGCGCGAAGTGCAGCGAGGGCTCTTCGTCGGCCGGCGGGATGCACATCAGGCCTTCCACCGGCAAGCCGAGGGCATCACGGCAGTGCGCGACGAAGGCGTCGGCCTCGGCCGGCCGGACGCCGTGCTTGTGCTCCTCTTCGCCGGTGTTGACCTCGATCAGGCAGCGCGGGCGGCGGCCCGTTCGCTCCATCTCGGCGGCAAGCGCGGTGGCGAGCTTGTGGCGGTCGAGTGTGGAGATGACGTCGAACAGGGCCACCGCCGCGCGCACCTTGTTGGTCTGCAGGGGGCCGACGAGATGGAGCTCGACGTCGGCGTACTCTTGTTTTAGCGCAGGCCACTTGGCCGCGGCCTCCTGGACGCGATTCTCGCCGAACGCGCGGTGGCCGACCGCCAGGGCGGCGCGAATCAGCCCCGCCGGATGGGTCTTGGTGATGGCGATCAGGGTCACCTCGGCGGGCTCGCACCCGGCCGCCCGGGCCGCGGCGGAGATGCGGCGCTGGACCGCGGCAAGGTTGGCGGCGACCGGTTGCGGCGCCGCGGCGGGCGCGGTTTGCGGCCCGGGATGGGTCATGGCAGTGTGCGCCCGTAATGGGGAGAAACACCCAGGCGAGTCTAGCAAGGCTGGCGGCGGGGCTCAATTTGCGCAACGACGCCGCGCGGGCGCTGCCCGCGGTCCTGTTGATGAGCGACGCCGAGCGCCTTGCCGACCCGCGCGCGGCGGCGCGACTGCTGCCGCGGGGGAGCGCGGTGGTGCTGCGCAACTATGGCAGCGCCGGCCGCGCCGTATTGGCGGCCGAGCTGGCCGCGCTCTGCCGCGCCCGCGGACTGGCGCTGTTGATCGGCGGAGACGGCGCGCTGGCGTCCAGCGTGGGCGCCCATGGCCTCCACCTTCCCGAGGCGCTGGCGCCGCGCGCACGGGAGTGGCGGCGGCGGCGGAACGACTGGATCATCACCGTGGCCGCGCACTCGGCGCCCGCGCTCGGCCGTGCCTCCCGCGCCGGCGCCAACGCCGCGGTGTTGGGCCCGGTCTTCGCCACCGCAAGCCACGCAGTCGCGCCGAGCCTCGGCGCCGAGCGCTTCGCGGCGCTGGTGCGCGCGAGCCCGATCGCGGTCTATGCGCTGGGCGGCATCGACGCGGCTTCGGCCCGCCGCATCGCGCGGAGCGGCGCCGTCGGCATCGCCGCCATCGGCGCCTTCATCCCAGGGCCGGGGCCGGGATGAGCGCAAACTCCGCCTCGATGTAGCCGAGCAGGAGATCGACCGAGGCATCGACACCGGCGCGGTCGGTATCGATCACCAGGTCGGGCGATTCGGGCGCCTCGTAGGGCGCCGAGATGCCGGTGAATTCGGGAATCTCGCCGGCCCGCGCTTTTTTGTAGAGCCCCTTTAGGATCGCGCGCCTCGCAGGTCGCCAGATCGGCCCGCACGTAAATCTGGGCAAAGCCCTCGGGGTACGCCAACCGGGCGCGCTCGCGGTCCGAACGATAGGGCGAGATGAAGGCGGTGATGGCGATCATCCCGGCGCGAGCGAACAGCCCGCCGACCTCGTCGATCCGGCGAATGTTCTCGGCCCGGTCCTCGGGCGAGAACCCGAGGTCAGCGCTCAACCCGTGGCGCAGGTTGTCGCCGTCGAGGACGCTGACCTGGTAGCCTTTATCGAACAGGCGGCGCTCGGCCTCGGCCGCGATCGTGGACTTGCCGGCGCCGGAAAGCCCGGTCAGCCACAGGACCCCGCCGCGGTGGCGGTTTCGTGCTCCCCGCGCCTCGGCACTCACCGCGGCGCCGGCCCGCGACACGTTGGTCGCGCGGACGGTGATCAAGCCGCGCTGATCGGCATAGCCCTCCATGCCGATGGCGCCGGCGGCGACCATCGTCTGGTCATCGCTTAGGGCGAACCATCCGGTGGGCGGACAGCGCTCGAAGGGATCGAGGGCAAGGATATCGGGAGCGCGCAAGACACACTCAACGAGGTCGCCGGCGACAGCGCTTTCCCCGTCCTGCTCGGCGAAGTCGGGCGTGGAGACGATGCGATCGATCGATTGGACCGTGACGGGATGCTCGACGCCGCAGCGCCGTGCGACATAGTCGTCACCGGCTTTGAAGGGGCGGAATCCGGCCCAAAATAACCGGGTGCGGAACACATCGGTCTCGACGGGCGGCGTCGTGCAGTGACTCGCGAGCTGGCCCGGCGGCGCGGCGAGGTCGGATTCGAGCACGATCTCCACCGTCTTGCCCACCTCGGCACTCTCCATGGTCCCACCGGTCTCGGGATCGTTCAGCGCCTGCACGTGGGCGGTCAGGTTGGCGGGCGAGAGAAGGAGCGAATCCCCGACCGCGAGCCGGCCGCATACGACGCGGCCGCGAAGGCGCGAGGCGTCGGCGGCACGCCCGGCCTCGAGCGAGACCCGGAGCGGGAGGTCGGCCTGCGGCGGTGGCGGTGGCCTCGCGAGCGCATCCGCCAGCAAGGGCCCACGGTGCCACGCCGGCGGCGTCGGTGGCCGCCAAAGGGACGACGGCGTGCGAGGAAACGCCGATGCGGTCGAGATAAGCGGTGCAGTCCTTGGCGAGGCGCGCGAAACGCTTCCCATCGGCGGTCCCGTCATCGACGACGGCAACCAGGGTTCGCTCGAGCAGCTTGAGCACGAACGCGGCGGACCGGACCTCTATCGTCAGCCCGCGGTCCGCGTCGATTGCGAGGGCGTCCCCCGCGAGCACTACCCTTGGCGACGGATTAGCCATACCGGAAACTCGGTGCCGTCGGGCGCGTCACGTCGGCACATACGCGAAGCGCTCCATCTCGTCTCGGTGCGCTTCGAGCATCGCGTCCCGCTGGGCCGCCGACAAGATCTTGCGCCACTGTGCCGAGGTGCCCGAGCGGAAGAACGCCTCGGCGAACATGCTTTTCTCACGGAAGCCGTGACGCCGTTCCTGCTCGCGCAGGACGTCAAAAGAGGAGAACTCGATGGCGTTGGCGAGCCGCTCTTGGGGCGAATCGAGCCTGAGGAACGTGGCCACCCCTTTGAACGCGGTCATCGGCTGGGTCAGCATGTCCTCGTAACGAATGACGTGAAGCGAGCGGTTCGGCGCATGGGTCCAGCTGTGGACGTGGAGCGACCACGAACCGAAGAGCTGCTCGACGTTCACGGGATCGGCGAACGAACGCCCGTTGGGGTCGGCCATGAGCTTGATCGTCTGGTCGACAGTGATGCCGAGATGGTGGGTCAGCGAAACCGCCACGTCCAGCGGATTGCGGACAACGTAGATGGCGCCCGCGGTGCGGTCCATAGTGATGAGCGGCACGCCGCGGTCCTCGGCGAGCAAGCTGTGGGTCTTGACGAACACCGAATCGGGGTGTGATTCGCTCATGTGCCGGTGGACCTCGGGCCGAAGCGAGGCAAGTTCCTGCGGCTCCAACTCGGCCGCGGGACGGCCCGAGACCTGCTCGTACCAGACCTTCTGCGAATCGCCGAGGGCGAACTGATC
Organism: Alphaproteobacteria bacterium; assembly: GCA_965219135.1. Classification (GTDB taxonomy): domain Bacteria; phylum Pseudomonadota; class Alphaproteobacteria; order VGEJ01; family VGEJ01; genus CAYUNL01. Next base: position 3,265,756 of record CBDCMV010000003.1, read on the forward strand.
GAGCTTGTTGATGTCGGCGGGCTTGTCGGGATTGCGCAAGAGATTGCGGAGGAAGGCGCGCATCCAGGTATTGCCCGACTTCGGGTACGAGGCGATCCAGATGATGCCGCCCATGTCTCAATGCCAGCGCGCGGTGGCGGGAACCCACAAGAAGAGAGGACGGACCGAAGTCCGCCCTCTCCGTTCAGCCAACTGCCGAAGAACTAGAAGAAGATCGACGTGCCGAGATAGATGGCCGTGGACTCGTTCTCGTTGGCTGCCTTTGTCGCAGCAACTGCCGAGGCGCTCTCATAATCCGTGTACTGAACGCCCAACTGGAAGGCAATCCCCGGTCCGATCTCGTATTGGCCGCCCACCTCTATACGTTTGGCCCCGTCCGCGCCCATGCCGGCGCCGAGCTCCGTTTCGGTTTCCTGGTATTGGACGCCAACACCCCACGGACCCGTCGCATACCGTACACCGGCGTTCCAGTCCGTACGATCCGTATTTGCCGGGTTGGTGCCCTGATTCGAATGCTTGTAGGCGGCACCGAAGGTCCAACTCATCCAATCGACGCTGGTGCCGACGCTCCATTCGGCCCGATCGTCGCCCTCCGCGTCCACGCCATCGGCCTCAAGGGTGCCCTCGGCCCAGCCGACCGAGACATTGACGTCAGCTTCGCCGAGTGGCTGCACGAAGTTGGCGCCAATCTGGAACACTTCCGATTGCTCGCCCTCCGCGTTGTCGGCTCCCGGAGCACCGAAGCTTGAGTTCCCGTCCACCTCAACATCGTCGTCGTCACCATCGGTATGTTGCTTCCCACCCTCCGGCGTATACGATGCGCCGAACTGGAATCCGCCGAAGCGCGGCGTAAACAATGTCAACTTCTCGCTGCCACCGTCGAACGAGATGACCTCGGAAGGGCCGCCCGCAGCGTTGTCGCCCGGTGTCACCGCGTTCGTGAACACGGGTGAGTTAAACCCCCACGCCCACATCGACGGTGCCGGCGCCGTGTAAGCCATCAGGTTAGGTGCGCCCTGTCGGGAGCCGAGCTCCACCCGGAAGCCCGCGAACTCCATCCACACGAAGCCGTCACGCGCAACCTCATCCCCGGTTGTCTCGGTGTTCCAGTCGAACGATACGCCGGCCTGGAGCCCGTTGTCGAGTGTGGTGTCGCCCGAGAACGTAATGGTGCCGAAGCGGTTGAACGTATGATCGCGATGGTTCGGCACCGACCCGCCAGTACTGTCATCCTGATCAACGGTGGCCAACTGCGCAGTCCACCAGCCGCTCACGCCCCCCGTGATGCCCTCCTGGGCGACCGCGGCCCCACTCAAGAGCCCGGCAGCGACGAGTGCACTCGATCCATAGAGTAGTTTCTTCATCCCAACCTCACCTCCGAATTCTGCAACGAAGCCCGAAAATGCCGCCAATCCGCAGCCGCGAATTGTTGCCATCCACGCGAATAGGGACAATATAAAGCGGCGGCGCGCTGGACTGTCAAGGCGCTTGGCCGGCAACTGTGTCGAAAGTCGCCCAATGTTGCAACACTGCAACACTGGGCCCTCGCCACCCCGCGACTAATTTGCGGTTGCCGCCTGTTCTGCGGTGCCGAGCCCCTCGAAGGGCGGCCCGAGATGACTTTCGTATCGCTTCCAGAGGCCCACCGAGGAGGCCGCCCGACCGAGCTGATGCTGATCCCGACCACCTTGGCCATCGCCGCCGCCGTCCAGTGCGTCGTCTCTCCGGGCGGTTCGGTGGAGGTCAACTCGACCACCCGCTTGACAATGGCACCAGGCAGCGGCGGGATGCGCGAGGGTCGGGTCTTGTCGCGCAAAAGTCCACCCACGCCTTCGTGCATGAACCGCTCCTGCCAGCGCCAGACGCAGGGCTTGCTCTTGCCCGTCCGCCGCATGATCTCAGCGGTGCCAAGACCATCGCCGGTCAGCAGAATGATCCGAGCCCGCCAGACGTGCTTCTGCGGGCTGCTCCGGTCCGCAACAACCGCCTCAAGACGAGTACGCTCGGCAAAACTAACGTTCACATGGATACCGTTTCGCATTCCAAGACAAACCTACTATCCGGATCTCTCAACATGGTTATAGCTTCCGCAGCTCGTCACGCGAGGAGAAGTTGTTCAATGGATTTGTGATTACTAATGCTAGTCAATTCGATATCACTATTACCAATTTCGACTTGGCCGTAGGTATCCCTGTCAATGAAGATGGTTAAAGTAACATATCCAGTGTCGCCTACGTTGCCTTCAGTAAGGCATGTCGATGAATTCAACGGGCAGCCGGTAATTGCCGCCGCTCCGGCCGCACGAGTGGACACACGGGGTCCCGGGCAATAACAAATCTGCGGTATTAGGTAGCAAACGCACCTAAAATCCCGTAACGAATTTCACCATATGATTATAGATCTAGATAACCTCGACGCGACACTCAGGTTGTTTAAGCCGGATATCGACCTCGTGGAGATCAAGCCGAAACCACTACCGCCGCGCAATCAAGCGTTCAAGGGCCAAGTATCGCGGATCGTGTTTGAGACCCTACGAAAGTCTGATGGGCCGCTGACAGTGCAGGAGATTACGCAGCACGTCATGGCAGGGCGTGGGCTCGCTACAAGCGACAAGCGCCTTGTTAGGCTCATAGGGAAGCGCGTGGGATCGTGCCTGCGACATCATCGCGAGCGTGGACTAGTGCGGTCAGAGCGGGGAGCGGGGCAGTTATTGGTTTGGGAGATTGCAGATTAGCCCTCATCATCGCCTTCAAGCGCACCAGTCGATGCCGGCCCTACCCCCGGATGTTCAATTCGAATTTGTCTAAGGCTATCCGTCATCAAAAACTTGGCTGCCGCATTAGCGGTCTTCACGAACAGGATTTCTCTCGCATACCAGCGTAGATATGTTTCTGCATCGCCGGGGACGCTAAACTTGATTTCGGCCATTTTCTTCCCTGTTTTAGGGTTAATACAGGCCTATTTTAGGACGATTTATGGTTGACCGTCGAATCCTAACGATGTTATATTCCGCTTTGCGCGAGGCATGAGTTGTGTTTAACAAAGAAATGGGCGACCCGAAGGTCGCCCAAGGTTGGCGGAGAGAGTGGGATTCGAACCCACGGAACGCGGTCGGGGCGGCCCGTCAAAGCAATGCCCCTAGACGTTCTCCCGATTAGGAATCGGGTGCCTTAAACCACTCGGCCACCTCTCCATAGAGGTGAGTAGTGTCCCGCTGTGCGGGGCGCTTTTCTTGCTGTATAACATCTCGCCTATGTCCGAGTCCAGCAGACTCGCTAGGTTTTGTGTCAGTACACAATATCCGGTGGTTATGACGATTTAGGCCATAGATCGCTGCCAATATCCCTTCCACTGGCGCGAAACTGGATGCTTGAGGGCCGCGCTCGCGGCGCATAGGTACTGGGTTCCGTTGGGCTTCCGACGGTGATCCTCGCGCCAAGCCATCTCGTTCGCGTAGGCGTGGAGATAACGCCCACTGATATGATGGTGCGTTCCGATCTCGGCGCGACGTAGGCGCGAGAAATAGCTTTCCGCCTGATTGGTGCACACGCCATCGTCCATGAAGCCAATCGAGTGATTGACGCGCCTCATAGCGTATCGAGCATGTAGCGAGTCCCAGCCCGATCCCTCGTCGGCGTAAATCGTGCTGCCGGGGGTAACGTGTTCGAGAATGGCGGGCACGGCGTCGTCTTCCATTTTACAGACGTGCGTTAGTGACTTGCCGTTGCGTTCGCGCATGACAACCACGGCCTTGCGCTTGCCCGAACGGTTTGCCTTGAGGCGCAAGTCCTTACGATCCTCTTTGCGGTTCTCAGGCTTCACGTATCCGCCAAAGTAAGCGCCGTCGATTTCGATCACACCCGACAGCTTGCGCGTCTTCATTTCAGCGCCCATCGCCTCGCGCAGCTTGTGGGCCAGCACGAATGCCGTCTTGTATTGAACGTCGAGGTCGCGGCTCAGTTGCAGCGCGCTGATGCCCTTAGCGCCGTTCACGAAGATAGCGATAGCGGCCAGCAAGTCGCGGATGGGCAGCTTGCGACTGGCGAAAATTGTGCCCGTGGTAATGCTGAACTGCGACTCACACCCCTGGCACTTGAAAATCTTGCGTGTTCGATATTCGTATACCGCGACACAGCCGCAGCGCGGACATATTGGTTCACCATCGTTGTCAACCCATCGGATTTGCTTGAACGCCTCGTAGGCTTCCTCGCCCGACAGCCGCATGACCGTCGCCAGACTGAGCGTCCGGGCCTTGGTTGATAAGAGGAAATGCTGAGACATACCTATATCCGATGCTTTCACCATCGGATATAGGGATATTAAGGCCCATTGTCAAGGGTATTTATATCGAATATGATGATAGCCATACCAGCGTGGGAGATGGGCTATGCCAGACAAGCAATGGCAGGATCGCACCAAAAACCTTCTAAAGTCGGAGCTAAAGCGGAAGGGAGTCAGCTACAAAGAACTCGCATCGCGATTAGAGGCGATGGGAATCCATGAAACCGAACGGAATCTGAATAACAAGATCAGCCGCGGTGGATTTTCGGCTGCTTTCTTTGTCCAGGCGTTGATTGCTACCGGTTGTCAGTCTGTGCGGCTTGCCGAAGATTAGCCCTTATCCTCTGCGCTCCCGTGGATGTTGAGGATTGTGTAGGACTTGGGGTTTTCTTCTTCGTCGTATTCCACAAGTACATCGAGAATATATACGATGTTGAACGGATTGGTCCGCGTCTTAGTCATCTGATCCTTTTGGCTTTCCATTGTCGAGGCGAAGAAAACTGGCAACGGACGGTCGTTAACTTTCGCCACGATTCCCCGGTCGCTGGTTTGTCCGCTTGATTTACCCTTCTCGCGATCAGTCCTGAACCAAATGAATGGGACGTTGTTTTCCAGTTTGTGAGTGTTTTTTGACGTTTCGGGCTCCGCATTGGCATCAAAATCTGATAAGTCTGTGCCCAATTTCATATGGGCGTTGGCAACGTCTTGCTCGTCGAAATCGAACTCAGCAATAGTTTTACGGCGCCCATCGGTCTGGCTAAACCTCGCCTTTCGGACATTGAGCCGCGCACCCTTTTTGCCAGCGATTGTGCGTAGAAACGCGTCAAGGTCTCGGGCGTCATGGCGGGTGTAGTTGCTTGGTCGCGGCGCCCGGCCTGCAAGATAGTCGAATATGCGATGGAGCCGTTCGTAGAACTCAGACCAAATTACCACCCCGTCGGCGGCTGCCGTAGTGTACATGTACAAGAGAGCTAGCGTCGCAAGTTCAAACTCTACGCTGCCTGATTTTAAGTCTGTGACAAATAGCTTGGACGGTGCCTCGCTCGGGTCGATCCCCGAATCTTCAAGATACCGTCTAAAATGGCGAGCTAGGCCAGCGAAGCATTCTCCCAAGTTATCAAGTTCGATTTTGTCGTCCGATTGAAGCCTGAATATCAGTCGGTCGTCTCCGTAATCTTCCGGCACGATAAACCTCCCCAAACGTCGCAATGCCGTGGAGAAATCATAAAGTGATTTACTACCTAGAGCCAGAACCATCGCTGAGTTTCCTCGGTATCAGGCGGCTTGGTGCGTTTACTACCTAATACCGAACTTTCGCCACGATTCCCCGGTCGCTGGTTTGTCCGCTTGATTTACCCTTCTCGCGATCAGTCCTGAACCAAATGAATGGGACGTTGTTTTCCAGTTTGTGAGTGTTTTTTGACGTTTCGGGCTCCGCATTGGCATCAAAATCTGATAAGTCTGTGCCCAATTTCATATGGGCGTTGGCAACGTCTTGCTCGTCGAAATCGAACTCAGCAATAGTTTTACGGCGCCCATCGGTCTGGCTAAACCTCGCCTTTCGGACATTGAGCCGCGCACCCTTTTTGCCAGCGATTGTGCGTAGAAACGCGTCAAGGTCTCGGGCGTCATGGCGGGTGTAGTTGCTTGGTCGCGGCGCCCGGCCTGCAAGATAGTCGAATATGCGATGGAGCCGTTCGTAGAACTCAGACCAAATTACCACCCCGTCGGCGGCTGCCGTAGTGTACATGTACAAGAGAGCTAGCGTCGCAAGTTCAAACTCTACGCTGCCTGATTTTAAGTCTGTGACAAATAGCTTGGACGGTGCCTCGCTCGGGTCGATCCCCGAATCTTCAAGATACCGTCTAAAATGGCGAGCTAGGCCAGCGAAGCATTCTCCCAAGTTATCAAGTTCGATTTTGTCGTCCGATTGAAGCCTGAATATCAGTCGGTCGTCTCCGTAATCTTCCGGCACGATAAACCTCCCCAAACGTCGCAATGCCGTGGAGAAATCATAAAGTGATTTACTACCTAGAGCCAGAACCATCGCTGAGTTTCCTCGGTATCAGGCGGCTTGGTGCGTTTACTACCTAATACCGCAAATCTGCTCTCCACATGAAGACATCTGAGGGATCAGGAAATCAACCCATTGTAATACAATGATTAATTGTCAAGAATGTGGGAACAGGACACTTCGAGGACGGGCAATGGGTGGCGGACGACTGGTCCAGGTTAGCACACGAGAATGGCGCGTTCGTCCGCCCCAAGACCGCTTTTCTTGACTGGATCCGCGCCGACGGCTCGACCCGATTCGTTTTCCCGACTTTGGTGCGCTTCGATGCTGTCTACTACACCCACTTCAAGTGCAACCTGAGGCGGATCGAGGACTATGCGAATCTGTCAAACTACCTGCGCGAGATCTACCAGCTTCCCGGCGTCGCCGCGACGGTGAACTTGGAACACATCAAGCAGCACTATTACACCAGCCACGAATCGATCAACCCCCGGCGCATCGTCGCCAAGGGGCCGGCGCTCGATTTTGCGCGGCCGCACGACCGCGCCAGATTGCCAGGCGACGCGCTCGCCTTGCCCGGGTAAGAGCCCTCAGCGGAAGATTTCGGCGGCGACGCTGATCAGATACTCGTCCACGAGTTCGCTGCTCAACTGTTCGACTCGGCAGACCCCTCGCGGGAACTCGTGATCGCCGCTCGCGGGGCTCGCCTTGCGTTCGACGAACACCACCTCCTCGCGTTCGGGATACGCTGTGACCGATAGTGAGGGCGTCGACTGCACCGCGTCGTAGCGGGCCTCCTGCGCCGATTTGGGCCTGATCTCAAGCTCGATGGCGGAGCGTCGAATCCTGCCCTCTAGATCGATGTAGCGCTCGCGCTCGATGACTCGGAAGTGGTGGCCATGCGCCTCAAGGACGTGTCCGAACGCTTCGAAGGCGGGGCGAACGGAGGCCTCGCACGCCTTGGCGAAAGCCGCCTCGAATTCGCGAACGCTGACATCGCGGTCCTTCGCCGCCGCCGCATCGGCCGCCATCTTGTCGTCATAGCTTTCGAGCAAACCCCGGAGCTTGGATTTGGTTTCGCCGCGCATGGACCGGGGCGCTAGAGGTCTATTCCCCGCCTGCCGAAAGCGCGGTCCCATTTGGTGTCGAGGGCGTTGTCGAACACCAGGTTGAGATCGAGCGGAACGGAGAACCAGTCGTCGCGCGCGATCTCGGCCTCGAGCTGCCCCGGCGCCCAGCCGGCGTAGCCGAGCGCGAACAGACTACGGCCCGGCCCTTGGCCCTCGGCGATCGCACGCAATATCTCGACGTCGGCGCTTAGGGCGACGTCGCCGTTGACGGCGACGGTTCCCTCGCCGACGAAGTCCGACGAATGGAGGACGAATCCGCGATCACGCTCCACCGGACCGCCGTAATGCACACGCACCTCGCCCGAGGCCTCGCTGTCGGCGACGCCGAACCCTTCGAGCAGCACCGAAACCGGAGCGGTGCCGATTTCACGGTTGAGCACCAGTCCCATCGCTCCGTCCGATCCGTGCGAAACGATGTAGATGACGGTCCGCATGAAGCGGGGATCGCCCATGTTCGCGGACGCGACGAGAAGCTGGCCCGTGAGATGGCCCGCGCTGGGTTCGCGTTCGGCGGCGAGCACGACGGTGGCGAGCCCCGAGGCAACCATGACCGCGGCGATGAGACGCCGCGCGGAGGTCAGGGTCGCCGCGCGGCGCGGCAGGTGAGGTGCCGGCTGAACCATGGGCGCAGTCGTCCTTGATCGCGCAACCCTTCGGGCAACAATCATACCAGCAAAACCAGTCGCGACGCGGCGCTTCGTCGCGCACGACGGGATCGCCGGCAGGGCGTGGGATTGCCCTCACCGGAGGCCGTGCCGCCTGCACACACGAGGCGCGGTTGCGAGCCCGGTCGGGTTGCGTTATCACGAGTGCGTTGGCGGACGAGTGAACTATTGGCTTCCATCGTGAGCGATCTCGGCAGCACAGCGCCGGTCCAAGGAACCGAACTGCGCACTGAGCTGATTGCGACCTCGTACCGTCACAAGCCGACGGTACTGGTCGTCAGCATTATCGGCGCGGTGATCATGACCGTGGTGGTGTGGGGCGTGGTCCGGCAGCCGTGGCCGGCGGTCTGGATGGGCGCGATCGTCGTGGTGGCGCTCGTCAGCATCGTCTCCTTGCAGCGATACCGTCGGCACCCGGCGCCCGGAGACGCGACGCCGTTGTGGGCAGGTCTCCTGGTCGCCAGCGCTGCATCGAACGGGATTGTGTGGGGCACGGCGGGGTACTGTTCTTTCGGCGCTATCCGAGCGCGGCCCGGTCGGGCAATTCATCCGAAGCATCTCTGTATTGATCGACGTGACCGAGCGCCGGCGCACTGAGGCGGAGCGACGGGACACGCAGTTCCTTTTGCGCGCCATGACCGAGGGCGCGACGGACGGCATCTTCGTCAAGGACCTTGACGGGCGCTATCGCATGTTCAATACAAGCTGCGCGAGCCTCCACGGCGTGGACGCGGGAGCGATCATCGGCAAGGACGATACCGCGCTCCTCCCACCCGACCAAGCGCGATCAGTCATGGCCGACGATCGCAGCGTCATGGCGTCGGGCGAGACCATTACTGTCGAGGAAGGCATCACGGTCGGCGGCGAGCAACGCGTGTTTCGTACGACCAAGGGTCCTTGCCAAGATACGGATGGCCGACCCATGGGCTTGATCGGGGTGACCCGCGACATCACCGAGCAAAAGCGCGCAGAAAACGAACTTCTCGTGGCTCGCGCCGAGCTCGAGGTGCGGGTGCGCGAGCGCACCGCCGACCTTGTCCGGGTCAACGAATCACTGCGACAGGAAATCGACGAACGGGGTCGGGCCGAAGAGGCGCTGGTCGTCGCCAAAGAGGATGCGGAGCTTGCGAGCCGCGCCAAGTCCGAGTTCTTGGCCAACACCAGCCACGAGTTGCGCACGCCGCTGAACGCGGTCATCGGGTTCGCCGACATGCTGGGCGGTGGCTACGCCGGCACGCTCAACACGCGGCAGGCCGATTACGTCTCCGACATTCGCGACTCGGGCTCGGCCCTGCTTGAGCTCATCAACGACATCCTCGATCTTTCGAAAATCGAATCCGGCAAGGTCCAGGTATACGAAGACGCGGTCGATGTGCCTCGCGCGATACAAGCAACCGTACGGCTGGTGAAGGAACGCGCGCAATCGGCTCAGTTGCGGCTTCGCACCAACGTCAACGACGATCTGCCGCCGCTGTGGGCCAACGAGCGTATGGTCAAGCGAATCTTGCTGAACCTTCTCACCAACGCCGTGAAGTTCACGCCCGCGGGCGGCGAGGTCGACGTCGACGCCTTCGTCGGGGAAGACGGCGCTTTTTGCTTGGCTGTCCGAGACACTGGAATCGGTATCGCGAAGGCGAACAAGGCCCTGGTGACGACGCCGTTCGGTCAAGTCGACTCCAAACTCAACCGTCGTTACCGCGGGACCGGACTCGGGCTTCCGCTGGTGAAATCGATGAGGGAAGCGCATGGCGGCAGCGTGCGCCTGGAGAGCAGCTCCGGCGAGGGAACGTCGGTTACGATTCGCTTTCCCAAGGAACGCGTCGTGGGCGGCGCCCTGCCCGCGGCGGCGGGGCCCGCCTCGGCCTAGTGGGGCGCCAGGGCGATGCGCGTGGACCAATCGGCGTTTCTCGACCATCCGGCACCGATCGCCTTCGCCCATCGCGGCGACGGCCGATTGCCAGAGAACACCATGGCGGCGTTCGAGAGCGCGGTTCGGCAGGGATACCGTTACATCGAGACCGATGTTCAGGCGACCCGCGACGGCGTCGCGGTGGCGCTTCACGACGACACGCTGGACCGCTTGGGAGGCCGGCGCGACCGGGTGAGCGAGCTTCCATGGTCCGAGGCGAAGTGGATCAAGATCGATGAACGGGAACCGATCGCGCGGCTTGACGAAATCCGCGGCACCTGGCCCGAAATCCGCGTCAATGTCGATCCCAAGAGCGACGCCGCGGTCGAGCCGTTGGTCGAAGCGTTACGCCGCGCCAACGCCGTCGAGCGCGTTTGCCTCGCCTCGTTCTCGGACCGCCGCATCGAGCGGGTCCGCGCGCACTTGGGGGCCGGACTGTGTTGGTCGCTCGGTCCCTACGCCCTCGCCCGCCTGCGAGCGGCGAGTTTTGGACTGCGATACCGCACACCGCGGGCACCATGCGTTCAGGTGCCGCTGCGCTATCGCGGGATCCCGATCGTCGACCGCGCCTTTATCGAGACCGCGCACCGCCATGGCGCCGCGGTCCACGTGTGGACGGTGAACGAGCCAGCGGTCATGAACCGGCTGCTTGATCTGGGCGTCGACGGAATCATGGCCAACCGAATCGAGGTCTTGAAATCGGTGCTTATGGCGCGCGGGGCTTGGGAGTCAAACGATGGCTGATGCTGCCTCCGCTCCGCGCTCGGGCGGCTCTTCGCGCCGCGGGCTGATCGGCTGGGCGCTATACGATTGGGCCAACTCGCCGTTCTCGACCTTAATCATCACGTTCGTTTTCGCGACCTACTTCAGCCGAGCCATCGTCGGCGGCGATGGCTCGGAAGGCCAGACACTGTGGGCGTACACGATCGGGATCAGCGGCATCTTGATCGCTATCCTCAGCCCCATCCTTGGGGCGATCGCCGATGCCGGTGGCCGCCGCAAACCGTGGTTGTTCGCCTTCACGTCGCTGTGTGTGATCGCGTCGGCGGCGCTGTGGTACGCCGAGCCCGAGCGCGGGTTCTTGCTGTGGGCAATGGTTTGGGTGATCGTCGCCAACCTCGCCTTCGAGTTTGGGATCGTCTTCAACAACGCCATGCTCCCCGACCTGGTGCCGGGTCCGCGCATCGGGCGATGGTCGGGCTGGGCTTGGAGCATCGGCTATTTCGGAGGCCTTGTGGCGCTGGCGATCGCGCTTGTCGCTTTCGTGCAGACCGACCGGCCGCTCTTCGGGCTCGACAAGGACAATGCCGAACACGTGCGCATCGTCGGCCCGCTGGTTGCCGTATGGTTCGTTGTCTTCGCGTGGCCGCTGTTCGCCTATACCCGCGACCGCCCGAGTTCGCGCATCGGCGCGCGCGCAGCGGTCACGCAAGGGATCTCGAGCCTGGCGACAACGCTTCGCAACGTGCGGTCGTACGGCGCCGCTGCGCGTTTCCTGTTGGCCCGAATGATCTACAACGACGGTCTGACGATCGTTTTCGCGATCGGTGCCATCTTCGCCGCCGATAATTTCGGCATGGACGAAGAAGGGATCATCATCTTCGGTATCATTCTGAACGTCACCGCCGGGTTGGGCGCGTTGGGCTTCGCCTGGATCGACGATTGGATCGGACCCAAGCGCACGATCGCGATTGCGCTAACCGCCCTGATCGTGACCGGGATCGTCGCCCTGGTGATCACCGACGTGACGTGGTTCTGGGTTGTGGCCGCCGCGTTCGGCACCTTCATGGGGCCAGCGCAAGCGGCCAGCCGATCGCTGATGGCAAGGCTCGCGCCCCCGGAGATTCGAACCGAGCTGTTCGGGCTCTACGCATTCAGCGGCAAAGCGACGGCCTTCGTCGGCGTGTTGGTCGCCGGCGTGGTGCTGGACGTGACCGACAACCAGCGGGCGGGGCTTGCCACCGCGGTCGTTTTCATGGCCGTCGGACTAGGAATTCTGCTGAGCGTGCGCGAGCCACCACCCAATCCCGAGAGCGCGGTTCCCACCAGCGCTTCGGCGTGATCCTGGATGGGCGCGCTCGATCTGACCGCGTTTGCGGCGCTCAGTTTCGATTGCTACGGGACGCTGATCGATTGGGAGTGCGGGATCGAGACGGCGTTGCGCCCGTGGCTCGAACGGCACGGGTGCACGCCCGATCGGGGCGAATTGCTGACGCTGTTCGCGACATCGGAATCGCAACGTCAGCGCGGGGCGCCAGAGGCGCCCTACCCCGAGATCCTGGCCGGCTGCTTCGACGACATTGCCGCCGGCTTGGCGCTTCCGGCCGAGAGCGCCGATCGCCTGGGCTTCGCCGAATCGATCCGCCGCTGGCCGCTGTTTCCCGATAGCCCCGCCGCGCTGGCCTACCTCGAGCGCCACTTCAAGCTAGTCATCGTCTCGAACGTGGACCGGGACTCCTTCCGCCACACCCACGAAATTCTGGGCGCTCGGTTCGATTCGATTGTGACCGCCGAGGACGCCGGCGCCTACAAGCCCGATCCCGCGCATTTCCGACGCGCCCTCGCCGATCTTGCGCGGCTCGGCGTCGCGGCGAGCGCCGTTCTGCATGTTGCGCAAAGCCTGTACCATGACCACGTTCCGGCCACACGCCTCGGTCTCAAGACGGTGTGGGTTGATCGCCGCGCCGGCGCATCCGGCTGGGGCGCGACGCCGGCGCCGGAGCAACGTGTCACCCCCGAGCTCACGGTGCCGGACTTGTCCGCCCTGGTCGCTCTGCACCGTAAGCAAGTTGCGCCAGAGGGGGGTTGAGATGACCGGCCGGCAGACGTTGGCCGAGCGCGGTGGTGAGGGGGTGGTCCACGCCGCGGCGCCGGCGAAGATCAACCTATATCTGCACATCGTCGGGCAGCGGCAGGACGGCTATCATCTGATCGACAGTCTGGTGGGTTTCGCCGGAATCGGTGACACGGTCTCGGTTGCGCCAAACGCAACGATCCGAACGACGTTGGCCGGTCCGTTCGCGCCCGCGCTCGACGCCGGCGAGGACAACCTTGTGATGCAGGCGGCGCGGGCCCTGAGCGCGCATGCTGGGACGAATGCCGGGGCCGCGATTACGCTGACCAAGCGGCTCCCGGTCGCGGCCGGCCTCGGCGGGGGCTCCGCGGATGCGGCGGCGACCCTGATGGCGCTGATGCGATTGTGGCGGATGACGCTTTCGGATCGAGAGATCGAGGCCATGGCATTACGACTTGGCGCGGATGTACCGGTTTGCCTTCGAGGCCACGCCGCGCGACTGAGCGGCATCGGCGAGTTGATCGCGCCGGCACCGCCACTTCCCCCCGCGCATCTCGTCCTTGCGAACCCCGGTTCGCAGTTGGCGACCGCCGATGTCTACGTCGCGTTCGACGCCCAACCCATGTCTTTGGCGGCACGAGCGGCCACGACGCGAGATACCCTGGCTCCACAAACCGTGAACGAACTCGCAGAGTTCCTGGCCGAACGGGGCAATGACCTCGAGCCCACCGCGTGGAGCCTGCTGCCGGAGATCGCCGAGGTCATCGACGTCCTGCGCGGCCAGCGCGGTAACCTGCTCGCCCGGATGAGCGGTTCGGGGCCCACGTGCTTCGGTCTGTTCGCAGGGTCGGCGGCAGCGGCGGAAGCGGCGGCGCGGGTGACGGCGCTGCGGCCCCAATGGTGGGTCAGGGCCGCACCGCTGCTGAGCCGCACCGACCGCGGTTGAGCCATGGGAGGGTCCGTCAGCGCGGCACAAGCAGTGTTGGCGATCGCACTAGTGATGTCGCCCGTATAGTGTTCGGTCACCGTAGGGGTGGTGAGTCTCTTCGATCGGGAACCGTTCGGCCTTGGCCTGCCCCCGATTAGTGGTCCAGCGCTTAAGTTAGAGTTTGGCGCGGGTTAAGTTGATGGGCCAACCATAGCCCATCAACAGCGTAGGTTGGCCCATCAACGTTTGGCAAGATGGTTTCTGGGGCCGGCGGTCTGTATCCGAGCGAGCTATGCGGCCGGATGGTATTGTAGTGATGCCGCCATCGTTCGATCAGCACTTTGGCCTCCTTCAGTGTAGAGAAGATCTCCGTGTTCAGGATTTCGTCCCGGAGCTTTGAGTTGAAGCTCTCGTTGTATCCGTTCTCCCAAGGTGACCCGGGCTCGATATAGAGGGTCTTGACGCCGATCCTGCCGAGCCAGTCGCGGACGGCATGAGCGGTAAACTCTGAGCCGTTGTCGGAACGGATATGATCCGGCGGGCCATGTTGGACGAAGAGCTCGGTCAGACAATGGAGGACATTGTCCGAGTTCAATCTTCGCTCGACGACAACGGCCATGCACCGCCTGGTGAACTCATCGATCACGGTGAGCATGCGGAACTTCCTCCCATCGTGTGTTCGATCCATGACGAAGTCATAGGACCAGACGTGATTGGGCCAGCACGGCCGCAGACGGATGCAGGATCCGTCGTTGAGCCACAGCCTGCCCCGTTTCGGTTGCTTCTGTGGGACCTTCAGCCCCTCCCGCCACCAGATGCGCTGGACCCGCTTGGCGTTCACGTGCCAACCTTCGGTCCTGAGCAAGGCAGTGATCCGCCGATAGCCATATCTGCCATACTGGCTGGCCAAGCGGATGATCGCGGTCGTGAGTGCCTCTTCATCATCCCGACTACGGGGTCTCTTGCGCTGGGTTGAGCGATGTTGGCCTGCAACAGCACAGGCACGTCGCTCGGAGATTCCCAGTTCGGCCTGGAGATGATCAACACACCGCCGGCGACGGGCGGGGCTTAGCAGTTTCCCTCAAGCGCCTCTTTCAAGATCAGCTTATCCAACGTCAGATCCGAGATCGCCTTCCGGAGACGGCCATTCTCCTTCTCCAGGTCCTTCAGACGCTTGGCCTGGTCAGTACGAAGGCCGCCATATTCCTTGCGCCAGCGATAGTAACTCTGCTCCGATACGCCGAGCGTGCGACAAGCTTGACCAATGGACTGGCCCTGCGCCAAGGCCACCTCGGCTTCGCGCAACATGCTGATAATCTGTTCCGGGGTGTAGCGTTTACGGCTCATTTTGTCCTCCTTTCGAGGGGGCAAAACGCGCCAAACTCTCTTAACAAATCTGGACCACTTTTAGGGGGTCACTCCAACCTTCCTCGGCGCCGCCCACCACCGTGACCAGCCCGAGATCCGCCGCATCCACCGGGATCGCCATCCCCTCGCCCTGCTGCACCCCGTCGAGCGCAAAATAGCCACTGCTCGCGTCGGGCCCGCTGTCCCAGAACTCCTAGCGCACCGCCGACTCGCCCTCGGCGTCGCTGTTCGTGAATAGCGTCGAAGCCGCGACGCTCGCATCGATCGACAGCGACACATCCGAGAGCGTGAGCTGGGGCGCGGCGTTCGGCACCGTAGTCAGCGCGACCATGTGCCAACCACCCCAACCAGCGCCGTCGTTGGCGCGCACCCAGAGCGTTTCAGTGCCTCCTTCCGAGCCGCCCACCACCGTGACCAGCCCGAGATCCGCCGCATCCAACGGGATCGCCATCCCCTCGCCCTGCTGCACCCCGTCGATAGCAAAATAGCCGCTGCTCGCATCGGGTCCGCTGTCCCAGAACTCGTAACGCACCGCCGCCTCGCCCTCGGCGTCGCTGTACGTGAATAGCGTCGAAGCGGCCACGTTCTCGCCCACCGAGAGCGACGCATCCGAGATCGAGAGTTGCGGCGCCGCGTTCGCTTGGGTGGTGAGCGGTATCGCCCTCCAATCACTCCAGTCGGCACCGTCATGGGCGCGCACCCAAAGCATCTCGGTGCCACCTTCCGTACCGCCCACCGCCGTGACCCGCCCGAGGTCCGCCGCATCCACCAGGATCGCCACCCCCTCGCCCTGGCGGATGCCGTCGATCCGAAATAGCCGCTGTCCGCCGCGGGTCCGCTGTCCCA
This sequence comes from Alphaproteobacteria bacterium, assembly GCA_965219135.1. Classification (GTDB taxonomy): domain Bacteria; phylum Pseudomonadota; class Alphaproteobacteria; order VGEJ01; family VGEJ01; genus CAYUNL01. The sequence continues at coordinate 3,281,691 of CBDCMV010000003.1, forward strand.
GAACTCGTACCGCACCGCCGCGTCACCCTCGGCGTCGCTATAAGTGAACAGCGTTGAGGCGGCCACCGCCTGACTCGTCTTGAGGGAAGAGTCCGGCGCTACCACCGCTGGCGCCGCGTTCGCCGTCTCGAATTGCACCGCCACGGGGTCGCTCCACGTCTTGCCGTCAAAGGCCCAAACCTCGAGGCCGTCGGTGCCGCGGACCGAGCCCCCCAGCACCCACAGACCCGAGAACTCCGCAGCGGTAACTTCGTATTTTGCTCCCGCGATCATGAAGCTCTCACCTGTGTGGAGTGACCCCCTAAAAGTGGTCCAGATTTGTTAAGGGCACCTCTAAGAATTCTCCTTTTTCGGGCGTCGTCGATTTAGAATCGGGTTGCCGATTTGTTGATAGCGGGAGGCGTGGTTGATGGGTCAGATGGGGTTTTTCGATCTTGGGAACCGGTATTCCGGTCTTGACGCCAAGAACGATCCGCTTTTGAAGATCGACGGGGTGGTTCCGTGGGAAGACTTGCGCGCGCGTCTTGAGGCGGTGTGGCGGCGTGCGGACAAGGCGCGTAAATCGCGGGCGGGACGCAAGCCGTGGGATGCGATTGTGATGTTCAAGACGATCATTCTGTGCGCGCTCTACAATCTCTCGGACGACCAAGTTGAGCATCAGATCCGTGACCGCCTGTCGTTCATGCGATTTCTGGGGTTGGGTCTGGAGGGCCGGGTTCCCGACGCCAAGACGGTGTGGCTGTACCGCGAACAGTTAACGCAAGCTGGCGTGATCGAGGCCTTATTCGAGACGTTCGATGGCTACCTGAAGGATCAGGGCTATCTGGCGATGGGCGGCCAGATCATCGACGCCTCGATTGTGGCGGCACCCAAACAGCGCAACAGCCGCGAGGAGAACGCGCGGATAAAGGCGGGCGAGACGCCGGCAGGCTGGGAGGACAAGCCGGCAAAGCGGCGCCAAAAGGATGTCGAGGCGCGGTGGACTAAGAAGCACGGCAAGAGCCATTACGGTTACAAGAACCATGTCAACGTGGACCGTCGGCACAAGCTGGTGCGGCGCTATCATGTGAGCGACGCGGCGGAGCACGACAGCCAAGTCCTCGACGATATCCTGGATGGGGACAACACGGCTTTGGGTGTGTGGGCGGACAGCGCTTACCGCTCGGCGGAGATCGAGGCGGTGCTGAAGGAGAAGGGGTTGCGGAGCCGGATCCATCGCAAGGGCCGCCGCAACAAGCCGCTGAGCGAGCGCGAGAAGCAGGGCAACAAGACCCGTTCGTCGGTTCGGGTCCGCGTCGAGCATGTCTTCGGGGCCCAGAGCAACGACATGGGCGGGACGCTGGTGCGTAGTGTCGGGCTGGTGCGGGCGAAGGCGCGGATCGGGTTGAAGAACCTCGCCTACAACATGCGCCGCCTGGTCCAACTGGAGCGTCTCGCGGCGGCCGTGTGACGATAATCGGAGAAGGAGACCGCCTGGGGACGGTCTTGTGGCGGAAATAACTCAATTGGAGCGTGGAAGACCCCGAAAATCTCGGCTCCGGCATGGCTGGAGCTGGTGACAGCCTGGTTAAACAATATCCTCCGACAACTCACCAATTCTTAGAGGTGCCCTTAAGAGAGTTTGGCGCGTTTTGCCCCCTCGAAAGGAGGACAAAATGAGCCGTAAACGCTACACCCCGGAACAGATTATCAGCATGTTGCGCGAAGCCGAGGTGGCCTTGGCGCAGGGCCAGTCCATTGGTCAAGCTTGTCGCACGCTCGGCGTATCGGAGCAGAGTTACTATCGCTGGCGCAAGGAATATGGCGGCCTTCGTACTGACCAGGCCAAGCGTCTGAAGGACCTGGAGAAGGAGAATGGCCGTCTCCGGAAGGCGATCTCGGATCTGACGTTGGATAAGCTGATCTTGAAAGAGGCGCTTGAGGGAAACTGCTAAGCCCCGCCCGTCGCCGGCGGTGTGTTGATCATCTCCAGGCCGAACTGGGAATCTCCGAGCGACGTGCCTGTGCTGTTGCAGGCCAACATCGCTCAACCCAGCGCAAGAGACCCCGTAGTCGGGATGATGAAGAGGCACTCACGACCGCGATCATCCGCTTGGCCAGCCAGTATGGCAGATATGGCTATCGGCGGATCACTGCCTTGCTCAGGACCGAAGGTTGGCACGTGAACGCCAAGCGGGTCCAGCGCATCTGGTGGCGGGAGGGGCTGAAGGTCCCACAGAAGCAACCGAAACGGGGCAGGCTGTGGCTCAACGACGGATCCTGCATCCGTCTGCGGCCGTGCTGGCCCAATCACGTCTGGTCCTATGACTTCGTCATGGATCGAACACACGATGGGAGGAAGTTCCGCATGCTCACCGTGATCGATGAGTTCACCAGGCGGTGCATGGCCGTTGTCGTCGAGCGAAGATTGAACTCGGACAATGTCCTCCATTGTCTGACCGAGCTCTTCGTCCAACATGGCCCGCCGGATCATATCCGTTCCGACAACGGCTCAGAGTTTACCGCTCATGCCGTCCGCGACTGGCTCGGCAGGATCGGCGTCAAGACCCTCTATATCGAGCCCGGGTCACCTTGGGAGAACGGATACAACGAGAGCTTCAACTCAAAGCTCCGGGACGAAATCCTGAACACGGAGATCTTCTCTACACTGAAGGAGGCCAAAGTGCTGATCGAACGATGGCGGCATCACTACAATACCATCCGGCCGCATAGCTCGCTCGGATACAGACCGCCGGCCCCAGAAACCATCTTGCCAAACTCTAACTTAAGCGCTGGACCACTAATCGGGGGCAGGCCACTAGGGTCCCGCCGGACTGGCCGGTGTTCCTAAGGTGCCATTGAGAGGCAAACAGCGGGTCGGTCGGGATCACGGTTTATCCTGCCAGTTGGCCCTCGCCTTGTGCGGACGACGGAGTCATTCCTCGCCGCGGTTGAAAAGGTTTATCGATGTCGCTAGCGGCAGCGACTTCGGTGCCCCTGCCGATGAAACGCGCGTACCGGTCGCCGTCCCGGGATGGTGAACTCGCCCGGCCGCCCGGCCGGGCCCCGCTTCCTGCCGCTGATGGCAAGAGGACATCAACTCCCGCCCTTTCCTCAGCGACCGCGTTTCAAGAAGAACAGACTGTCTCTACTCCCTCATCCTTGTGGGTGATATCCCAGGCACACGTCGTTCCAATCATCCCCGGCGACCGGAATGATTATCCTGTATATGATACCAAAACCAACCCTTACAGCCGTTTTCCGCGCAGTGTGTGATGGCGGTCACATAGGGTCCGCCCCCACATATAGTGTCCGCTCGCGGAGAAAAGGCGCGACAACACGCGGCGTCCCCGCGCTGACTCCCGAAGGGACTTCGACCGTCGTTAGCGCTCCGCCTGGTCAGCGGCGTTCGTGCGACACGCCGTGCAGGCCCTTTTGGGATCTTCGTCACGGCGATAATTACGTCGAGTCACGGCTGTATTTCGCAATGGTATCGAAGTGGCTTCGGCACTCCCCGAGTCGAGGGAACCCCCACATCCACTTCCGTCGGGATTCGGTCACATACTCGCCGGTGTCCGGGTCCTTGATCTGGAATAGAATCGTCCGCTGGAACCGGTGTGGATACCGCTCCGGCAATAGTTTCGCCAGGTGAAGGCCAAGCTCCGTCGCGATCGCGCGCGGGGACCCACCGGCCTTGCCGGTGACCGCAACATAGTCGTCGTACAACGCGTCTCTGGCTACTTCTGTCCTCCAGCCCTCGTGGCCCGGGAAGAGCCGGCCATCGGTGAGCTTCTGGAGCCACCACTTCTCGTGCGGCGCCATCGAGAGGATTTTCTGCTGTCGCAGCGCCTCGGTTACCGGAATCCTGCTCGGCCGATAGGCCGATAGATCGCGGTGCCGAATGTCATGGAGCATGGCTCCGCAGCCCCCATTCTCCATCTCGGTTGCGATCGCACTGAAATACTCTCGATTCTGGGCCCGGTCTTCGCCGACATCGATGACACAAAAGCGGCGCTCATCGAGCCCGGCGGGAACGACCCAGTCGTTGTTCGACGCGATCATCAGGTGGGCCATGTTCTTGACAAACCTTACGTCCCGGCCCTTACGCTCGATGGGGATCACGGGTTCCGTGATCAGCATCTTCAGCATACCTTCGCCCTGCTTGTCTCCGGCAAGGAAGGCCTCGTCCGCAAAGAGGAAGATCGCATCCTCGAAATGAGAATTGAAGTTACCCGTTAGATGGCGCGTGCTCGCGATATGAACGGCGTGCTGGCCGAACAGAGACCCGAACCATCGACCGAAGAAACTCGGATCTGGCGGCGAAAGCAGGGTTGTCCGCCAACACCGTGAGTCGATACGAGAACGGCGCGGACGCGTTCGGCGAGACTTTGCGCAAAATCGAGCGCGCGCTCGAAAGAGGCGGGATCGTATTCATCGCAGAAAACGGCGACGGCCCAGGTGTGCGGCTTGCTAAGCACCGTGCAGAGTAAGGAAATCGCTGAACATATCCCGCCAAGATGAAACTAAGTCGCGCACCTCGGGTCACTGCGCTAAGCGAAGCCGCGGCAGGATCGCGGCGACCGGGGCCCGCGCCTCTAATCCGCAGTCGCCACCGACAGTGCCGAACGGACCGCCACGATGATCTCGTCCTGGGTGGACGCCTCGAGATACGGGTGGATGGGCAGGCTGAGGACGCGGGATGCAAGCTCCACCGCCACCGGGGCGCCGTCCGGCACAGGGTAGTGACCATAGGCCTCTTGCTGATGTAGCGGCTTTGGATAGTGGACCGCGGTGGGTACGCCCTTGGCGTTCAACGATGCGGCGACTGCGTCACGATCCTCGAGCAAGAGCGTGTACATCGCCCACGACGACGTCACGCCGTCGGTGACGGTGGGTACCTGAACCAGGTCCCCCAGGCCCTTCCCATAGCGCTCGGCAATGCGCTGCCGATTCTGCAGCTCGTCCGGAAAGATGCGCAGCTTCTCCAACAGCACCGCAGCCTGGATCGTATCGAGCCGCGAGTTGGTACCGATTCGGACGTGGTCATATTTCCCGGCTCCCTCGCCGTGGGCGCGCAACGACCGGAGAGCACCCGCCACGCTTTCATCTCTGGTGAACACGGCGCCACCATCACCGTAACAGCCAAGCGGTTTGGCCGGGAAAAAACTCGTCGCCGCGATGTCGCAACAACCGACCGCACTCTTTCCGCCCCGGGTGGCCCCGAAACTTTGTGCAGCGTCGGCGAGCACGAACATGCCGTGATCGTTGGCGATGGATTCGATCGCAGGATAATCGGCGGGATGGCCAAACAGATCGACGGCGATAACCGCGCGCGGCGTAAGCCCTCCCTCGGCAACGACATGATCGACGCCCCTCGCGAGGCTCATTGGGTCCATGTTGTAGATATCCGAACGAACATCCACGAAGACGGGTGTCGCGCCCAGCAACGCTACGACTTCGGCCGTCGCGGCGAAGGTGAAGCTGGGCACGAAGACGGCGTCGCCGGGCCCGACGCGGTTAACCATCAGCGCCAGGAGCAGGGCATCGGTTCCGCTCGAGCAGGTCACCGCGTGCTCAACTCCGGCGAAGTCGGCGAGCTGCGTTTCGAGCTCGTAGACTTCCGGTCCTAAAATAAACTGTCCGTGCTCCAGGACTTGTTTGATCGCACCGCCTAGTCGGTCAGCGATTCGTTCGCGCTGCGCCTGCAGGTCGACGAATGGGATGGTCATGGAATTTCGTGGGCGCAGGGCATCGGCGCTATCGTCATTCGCAAATCTAGGAAGGCCGAATTCGACAACGGCAGAGCTTAGAGAGTGCTGTTACACCCTGCAAATTCGTTCAGCCCGCGGCGCATTCGGCGAGACGTTGCTCAACACCGAGGCCGCTATGTCCCATGGTCGCGACGGCGAGGAAGCCGGCTTGAGTTATTCCTTGGTGCGCTACAACGCCACCAAGCATGGAATCGACGGCAAGGCGGCGATCCTAAATGGGGCAGACGCGCATCCCCTCCTCGCGGCTCGCCGTCACCTCTGCGCCGTCGATGGCGGTGAGATAGGCCTCGATCTCACGGGCCAGGGCGCAAAAAAGGGCGCGAGAGCCAGGTGGCGCCCGGCGCGGCGGCATCGACGAAGGCTGTGAAGGCTTCGGCACCCTCGGGAGCAAAGCACAGAAGCCCCATGTACTGGGCGTCGATCTCGTCCAACTGGCTGACTTTGCGACCGATATCCGTGATCTCGCCCCCTTCGTTCATGCGCAGGCTTTCGGCATCGGCAAGCGGATCGGCCATGCGCTCCTCCCACAACCGTCGCCAGTTGCGATCGACCGCCACCACGATTGGACCGGTGGTCGCCAGCAATGTTGCGAGAACCCTGGGCTCATAGATGATATCGCCATAGGCGATGACGACGCGCCGACCCGAGCACAACGCCTCGCGGGCGTACATGAGGCTATGCACCATGTTGGTGCGCGCCCAGTTCGGGTTCGTCCAGCTAGTGAGGCGGCGATCCACGATGGTCTCGCCGAGATAACCCTTGACGATGCCGACATCCACGATGCCGCTAGCCGCCAAGGCGTCGATCTGCCAGTGCAGCAAGGGCTGGCCGGCGAACCTCAGAAGGCACTTGGGCGCATGGTCCGTGAAGGGGCACAAGCGGTCCCCCCGTCCGGCGGCGACGATAACGGCCTTCATGGCGCCTTCCCCGATCGCCAGGGTGGTTCGCCGGCGACAAAGGATTCGAACAGCAGGCTGTCGAAGTGTTTCGCCGGGTTCGGGCGCTCGGGGTGCCACTGGACGGCGAGAACCGAATACCGGCGGTGGAAGGCCCCCTCGATCACCTCGTCGCCGGGGCTGACCGCGAAGGCTTCCAGGTCACGCGCCAAATCGGCCCGAAGCCCGGCCAAAGTAGCGGTTGAGAAAGTGAAGGCCTCGGCAGGTGGCGAAGATGGGTCGGCCCTGTTCAAGCGAGCATTCGACCAAGGCCGCCTCGGTGCGATCTCGATCCGGGGAGATCGCATCGGCCACCGTCGGTCGCGCGATCACGTCGTTTCCCCCCGTCAGAACTAGAATGTGCGCGTCGAGCGCGCGCAGATAGTCGCCCGGTTTCGCGAGTCGGTTGGGAATGGGAATGGCAACGTGCCCATGCTGCGAAAGCCAATCGATCCAGTCGTGGCTGAGCGCGTCCCGTACCTCGCCATGGCGTGGGTCGCGTACCACCCGCATGCTCAGCGCGCAGCGCATGTTAGGGTCTTGCCTCGTTAACGAACTCGGCGTGCGCGCGCACGCTCTCGTTGACCCGAATCGCGGCGTCCAGGGCGCGCAAGCCCTCCTCGCCGCTGACCGCGACCTCGGCGCCGCCGATGGCGGCGTCCAGGAAGGCGTCGATCTCGCGCTCCAGCGCGTCGGTCTCGGTGCGAACCGTGGCGTCGTCGAACTCGATCTTCGGCCCGCCGGAGCCCGAATCGCCGGTCCGCCATATCGTGCGCATGGTCTCGGCGTCGTGGTCGACCGTCATGTAGGCATCGGCCTGAAAGATACGCATCTTACGCTCGGTCTTGAGGCTGATGCGGCTCGCCGTCAGGTTGGCGACGCAGCCGCTCGCGAACTTGAGGCGCGCGTTGGCGATGTCTTCGTTCGCCGACAGCACCGGCGCGCCCACCGCGTCGACCGCGTCGATCGGGGCGCTGACCACCGAAAGGACGAGCTGCAGGTCGTGGATCATCAGGTCCATGACCACGTTCACGTCGGTACCGCGGGGCTTGTAGGGCGCGATGCGCACACACTCGATGTAGAGCGGTCGTTTGATCTTCTGTCGCGCCGCCTCGGTCACGCCCGAGAATCGCGCGAGGTGGCCGACCTGCAGCACCACGCCGCGCGCCTTCGCCGCCGCGATCAACTTGCGCGCGCTCTCGACATCGTGGGTGATCGGCTTCTCCACCAAAACGTGGACGCCCCGCTCGATGAGGGCGGCGGCGACCTCGTAGTGCGCGAGCGTCGGCACGGCGACGCTCACCGCCTCGATGTCAGCCGGTAGCTCACGATAATCGGCGACCGCCACCGCTCCCAACGCACGGCCGACGTCGGTCGCCCGGCCGGCGTCGCGGTCGGCGACGGCGACCAGTTCGGCGCGCGACATTCCGGCGATCTTCTCCGCGTGGGCGCGGCCGAAATGGCCGACGCCGACAACGCCCATGCGGATGGGCCGGCTCATGCCGGGCGCCGCCTCTCATCGTTCAAGGCGCGGCGAGCCCCAGGTCTATCTCAAGCGCGCCGCACAGGATGTGCCCAAGGAACAGATGCATCTCCTGGATTCGCGCCGTCGTGGCCGAGGGCACACGGATCAGCGGGTCGGCAAGACCGTCGAGCCGAGTGCCGCCGTGGCCCGCGAATGCGGCCGCGATCATGCCGACCGAGCGCGCGCGCTCGAGCGCGATGACGACGTTCTCACTCTCGCCCGAAGTGGTAAGCGCGATGGCGACGTCGCCGGGCTTGCCCAGGGCTTCGATCTGGCGGGCGAAGAGCTGATCGAAGCCAAGGTCGTTGCCGATCGCGGTGAGTGAGCTGGTATCGGTGGTGAGCGCGACGGCAGCGATGGCCGGCCGATCCTCGATGAAGCGTACGGTCAGCTCGGCGGCCAGGTGTTGAGCGTCGGCGGCGCTGCCGCCGTTGCCGAAGAAAGCGAGTTTGCTGCCGGCGCGAAGGGCGGTCGCGCATGTGCCCACGAGACTCGCGAACGGGCCGGCGACGGCGGCGCGGGTCTCTTCCACCACGCGGGCGTGCTCGGCGAACGCCGCCTCGGTGTAACGCTCCAGGTCCATGCCCGTTTCCTTCGATTTGTGCGCCGTCACGCCCGGGCCAGGGCTTGGCGTTGCGCCTCGAGCCAGGTCTGGAACATCAGCGCGTCCCAAAGATGATGGTGCCAGTCGCGCCGGCGCGACAGATGTTCGTGCCAGAGTTTGCGGATCGGCTCCGGTTCGAAGTATCCCTCAGCCCGAAGCCGCGATGGCTCCAACAGTTCCTCCGCCCATTCTCGCAGCGGGCCGCGCAGCCAATCGCGGATCGGCACCGCGAACCCCATCTTGGGGCGCTCGACGAGTTGGCGCGGGACGTGGCGATACAGGACCTCGCGTAGCAGGCGCTTGCCAACCCCATTCTTTACTTTCATCGAGAGCGGCAACCGCCACGCGAATTCAATGACGCGGTGGTCGAGAATGGGCACCCGAGTTTCCAAGCTTACCGCCATCGAGGCGCGATCCACCTTGGTCAGGATGTCGTCGGGCAGGTAGGTAAGCGCGTCGAGAAAGAGCATACGCTGGGTGAAGTCGGTTTGGCCGTCCCACGAATCGCTCGACGGCAGCATCGAAGCCGGCGCGGCGCCGCCGACGACCACCTCCTCGGGGCGCTGCCAGTGGCTGATCAACCCACGATACATCGCCATGGCGTCGCCCGCCGCCAGGACGCCCGCCATCTTGTGCATCTTATCGCCGCTCGAGCGCTGGCGCAGCGATGGCGGGAGTACCGGTCGCAGGGTGGCAAACACCCGGTCCCAACTCTGGGGCGCGAGCCGGGTCATCGCCCAGGCCGCGCCGCGTAGGAAGCGTGCCGGTTTACCGCGTGCCCATTCGGCGATGCTTTGACCCCACAGGTGTCGGTTATAGCCGCCGAACGCTTCGTCGCCGCCGTCGCCCGAGAGCGCCACCGTGACTTCGCACCTCGCCATCTCCGAAACCAAAAAGGTGGGGATCTGCGAAACATCAGAGAAGGGCTCGTCGAACATGCTGCCGAGCCGGGGAACCACGGCGCGCGCTTCTGCGGCGGTCAAGGTGAGCGCACTGTGGTCGGTCCCGAGATGTCGCGCCACCGCGCGGGCATCGTCCCCCTCATCGTACTCGCCTTCCTCGAACCGGACGGTGTAGGTCTTCACCGGCCCGGTGCTCGCCTCCTGCATCAGCGCCGTCACGGTGCTCGAATCGATCCCGCCGGAAAGGAAGACGCCCAACGGGACGTCGGCAATCATTCGCCGCTTCACCGCGTCCGCCAACAAATCGTGGAGGTGGGCCGCCGCCTCCCGCTCGTCGCCGTCGAAGGGATCGGCACGCCCCGCTTCCGCGACCTCGCGAAGCGACCAGAAGGTTTCCACCCGCGGCTCGGCCGCCTCGAAGTCTAACGTCAATGTCGAGCCGGGCTCCAGCTTGCGCACCCCGCGGTAGATCGACCACGGCGCGGGTACGCAGTTGCGCTGCATGTAAAGCGACAGCGCGTCGCGGTCGATGTCGGCGCAAAAACGTGGGTGCGCGACCAGCGCGCGCAACTCCGAGGCGAAGCCAAACGCCTGGCCCACGCGTCCATAATAGAGCGGCTTGATGCCCAGCCGGTCGCGCGCAAGATGAAGCCGCCGCATTTCCCGGTCCCACAGCGCGAAGGCGAACATGCCAATGAATCGCGGTAGCGCGTGGTCGACCCCCCACTCGGCAATGGCCGCCAGCACGACCTCGGTGTCCGAATGGCCCCGGAAGCGATGCCCTTTGGCCTTGAGTTCGGTGCGCAGATCCGGGAAGTTGTAGACCTCGCCATTGTAGGCGATGACGAACCGCCCGTCGGCGGAAGGCATGGGCTGCGCGCCCTCGGCCGAGCGGTCGATGATGGCGAGACGGCGGTGCCCGAGTGCGACGCCGGCCTCCGCATCAACCCAAACGCCGGCGGAATCTGGCCCCCGGTGGACCAGGGTATCGGCCATCCGCCGTGCCGTTTCGGCAAGCGCATCCGCGCTGCTTTCCGGCCGCGCCTCGACGAACCCGGCGATCCCGCACATGACGCCATGATACCGGCGCGCGGCAGGGTGTGGAGTGAAAATCGCTCGGCGACCTTGCGGTCGAGTGACTTCGGGCTTCAGAAACAGAACCCCGCGCACTAAGCTCGGGCGGTCGCACCGTCGAGCCACTCGCGCTATGACCCACACGCACCGCTTCGACCCGACCATCCTGCGCGAGTACGACGTCCGCGGCATCGTCGGCGAGACCATCACCCCCGACGATGCGTGGGCGCTCGGCCGGGCCTTCGGCACGGTGATCGCCCGCGGCGGCGGCCGCCGCGCCTTCACCGGCTATGACGGTCGCGCCAGCTCGCCGGCGCTCGAAGAGGCCGTCACCCGGGGCCTGACCGAGGCGGGCGTAAACGTCTCACGCGCCGGATTGGGACCGACGCCGATGCTCTACTTCGCCGCCCGCTCGCGCGAAACCGCGGGCGCGATCATGGTGACCGGCTCGCACAACCCGCCCGACCACAATGGTTTCAAGTTCATGCTCGACGGGCAAGCCTTCTTTGGCGAGGACATCGCCGGATTGTCGCGCATCGCGGCGAGCGGCGACTTCGCGAGCGGCGGTGCGCGCGCGGAAGTACACCGGGTCTTCGACGATTATCTCGACGCCCTGGTCGCCGCCTATGCCGGTGCCAAGTCGCTGCATGTCGCCTGGGACGCCGGCAACGGCGCTTCGGGCGAGATCCTGGCCGCGCTCGCCGCCCGCTTGCCGGGCCGCCACGTCCTGCTCAACGAGCGCATCGACGGCGCCTTTCCCAACCACCACCCCGACCCCAGCGTCGCCGCCAACCTGGTGCAGCTGCAAGATGCCGTGCGCACCCACGGCTGTGACCTGGGCATCGCCTTCGACGGCGATGGCGACCGAATCGGCGTCGTCGACGGCAGCGGGCGCATCCTTTGGGGGGATCAGATTCTGGCCGTGCTGGCGCGCGAGGTATTGGCCGAGAACCCTGGCGCCACCGTCATCGCCGATGTCAAGTCGAGCCAGGCCCTGTTCGATGAGATCGACCGCCTGGGCGGCCGCCCGTTGATGTGGCGCACCGGCCATTCCCTGATCAAGAGCAAGATGGCCGAGCTCGGCGCGCCCCTCGCCGGCGAAATGACCGGGCACATCTTCTTCGCCGACCGTTACTACGGTTTCGACGACGCCCTTTACGCCGCGGTCCGGCTGTTGCGTTACCTTGCCGGCACCTCGGACAGCCTAGCGGCGATTCGCGATTCGCTGCCGGTCTACGTCAATACGCCGGAGCTCCGCATCCCATGCGAGGAGGCCCGCAAGTTCGAGCTGATCGAGGAGGTGCGGGCGCGCCTCGAGCGCGCCGGGGCGGTCATGAACACCATCGACGGCATCCGGGTGTCGACGGCGGACGGATGGTGGCTGCTGCGCGCCTCGAACACCCAGGCGGTGCTCGTCGCGCGATGTGAGGCGCGAGACGAGGCCGGACTTGCAATCCTCCGGGCGGCCCTCGCCGCTGCCCTCGAAGCCGCTGGCCTGCGGCTTGCCGAGATCGCGGACGGCGGCGAGTGACGCCTTGACAAGAATGCGAAATCTGCCTGTATTTCCACGACGGCGGTGAACAACCGTCCGGGGGCCTAACATTTACCTCGCATCGCTTGTGCTGGGCGCACTGTGCCTCGCCATCTGCCTCATGGCGCGGCCCCTTGGCCGGGCCGTCGGGGTCCTTGACCGGCCCGACGGAACGTGCAAGACCCACGACCGCGAAACTCCCCTTGTCGGCGGACTGGCGGTGATCGTCCCGGTCGCGGTGATGGCCGGCGTGCTCGCGATCACCACCGAGTATCGCCCGTTCTACGGTACCCTGGCGGCGAGTGCGGCGGCGTTCCTGGTGCTCGGGCTCATCGACGATCGCAGCCACACCCGGCCCTTCTACCGGCTCGGCGCCTCGGCGGCGCTTTCGATCGGCGTCCTGGTCGCGGTGCCGGCGTTCGGGGTCGATTTCCTGTTGTTCGGCTTCTATCCCAAGCTTGTCGTGCTTGAAGGGTGGTGGGCCCTTGTCTTCACTGTGGTGTGCCTGGTTGGCCTGCAAAACGCCGTGAATATGGCCGATGGCAAAGAACGGGCTGGTAATCGGGCTGTCGCTCCTGTGGACAGTGTTCTTACTTTTCTACGCGCCCGAACACCTGCAGCCGCTGCTGCTGGTGTTTGCCGTATGCCTGTGTATCGCGCTCGCGTTCAATCTCGCCGGACGTCTCTTCCTCGGCGATTCGGGGACCTATTCGATCAGCATCTTCGTCGGTCTCTTGGCGATCTATTGTCATAACGTCGCCTTCGACGCGCTCCGCGCCGAGGTCATCGTCCTGTGGTTCCTGATCCCGGTGGTTGACTGCCTTCGCCTTATCGTGCTTCGCGTCATCGGCGGGCGCTCTCCGTTTTCCTCCGATCGCCACCACCTCCATCATATCCTGGCGCGCTGGATGCCGTGGCGCTGGGGATTGGTCGCATACTTGGGGTTGGCGGGGGTGCCGGGCATGTTGGCACTCGCCCTCCCGCGCCTGGCGCCGGTGTGGATCGTGCTGGCGTTAACGCTCTACGGAATCGTGGTGGGTGTAGGCGAGCGTCAGGTCGCCCACCGCGGTGCGACGACCCCGCACACCTAGAGGTCGCGGCTGAGGTTCGCGACCGGAATCCGGGCGCGTACTTGGCGACCCAAGAGATTCAAAAGGACGAACACGCGCTCGCTGTCGCTGGCCGCGGCGAAGAACCCCACGGCATCGCGGAACGGTCCCTCGCACACGCGCACCTCCTCGCCCGGGCGCAGCGTGCGTTCGCGCTCAAGGTCGATTAGGCCGGTCTCGCCTTCCCGGGCCCGGATGTCCTCGATCACCGTGTCGGCAACAGCGGACGGTTCTCGCCCTATACACACCAAACTCGCGATGCCGGGCGCTGAGCCAATCAAGCGCCGACCGGTGTGCGCGAGATCGGCGCGGACGAACAGGTAGCGGGGGAACAGGGGCGCGGCGACCCAGTCGGTCCGCCGGGCGTGGCGCCGGCGCTTGCGGTAGCGCGGCAGATAGGCCTCGACCCCGCGCTCCCACAGGTTGGCGCGGGCCCACGCCTCCATGCGGCTTTGCGTGTAAACGGCGTACCAGCGTTTCATGGGGTCCCCGCCTCGGGCGCTGGGCCGGACGGCGCCAGCTTCAGGAGCTTGGGCGCGAGGATCCGTTCGGCGGGCATCACCGCGAGCGCGGATTCATACATCGCAAGCGGCCGGTTGAGATCGGTGATGACCAGCACGTCGATCGCCTTGAGATCGCCGGCCGCGGCGACGACGTTGATACCCATGAACCGCGTATCGGCAAGGCGCGAATCGACGATGCCGGCGATGTCAACGCCCTGGCGCATGGCGCACAGGACCGCGACCTCGGCCAATTCGCCGCCGCCACCCAAGGCGGCGCGGCCCCAGCAATGTTTCGCGCAGTGCAGGAAGAGCGCCTCCAGCTCCCCGCGGGCATCGCGATAGAACTCGAACGAGCGCTTGAGATAGCGTGCCGTCAGCCGGCTTTTTTCGCTGAAACCCTTGGGCGTGAGGTAGTAGGCATACCGGTTCGGCGGGGTCTGCGAGACCTTGACCAGACCCTTGTGCACACAGCGCTTGAGATAGGCGTTGGTGAGGCCGAGTGCGATACCGAGGTCTCGGGCCAGCGAGCGCTGCGACAACCCGCTGTTGCCGTGCACCGCGTCGAGGACACCGAGCGTGATCTCATCCTTGTCGACCCCCGACACAGGCTCGCCCGCCATTGGATCTCCTAGCAAGGTTTCCCCGGCGGCGAACGCGGGCCCGCATTCTCGAGCCTCAGCGTTTACGACATGAACATCATACCGTTCATCTTGTGAACGTCAAGCGGGGTCAGCGTTTCTGTCGCTAACACACATATGACCGGTCTATGTAACAGATGATCTGTCCGGTTTTAGATTTCCTCCAAATCTGGAGGAATCGGATGCGCCGGACGGAGCAGTTGCAGGGACTGAGATTTGATGAAGTTCGAGGATGTCTACGGACGTTGTTATCGGGGTGATTTGAGCCAGGCCGAGGCCTCGGAGATCCTGGGCATGTCGGAGCGGACGTTCTGGCGCTGGCGGGAGCGCTATGAGGCCGAGGGTGCCGAGGGTTTGTACGACCGGCGCCTTGGGCGGGTCTCGGCGCGCTGCGCGCCGGTGGACGAGGTGATGCGGGTGCTGGAGCTGTTCGAGACGCGCTACCCGGACTTCACGGCCAAGCACTTCCACGAGAAGCTGGTCTGCGAGCATGGCTTCGGGCTGAGCTACAACTGGCTTCGCCTGAGCTTGCAGGCGCACGGCAAGATCAAGCCGGCGCCCAGGCGCGGGGCGCACCGCCGGAAGCGGCCGCGCCGACCGGTGGTAGGGATGATGCTGCACCAGGACGGCTCGAGCCACGAGTGGGTTGCGGGCCAGTGGTGGGATCTGATCGTGACCATGGACGATGTGACATCGGAGGTCTATTCGGGCTTCTTCGTTGCCGAGGAGGGCACGATGAGCACGTTCCGCGGGCTCGGCGAGGTGATCGCCGAAAACGGGCTGTTCTGCTCGCTCTACGCCGATCGGGCCTCGCACTACTGGCACACGCCCGAGGCAGGCGGCGGTGTGGACAAGGACAACCCGACCCAGGTCGGCCGGGCCTTGGCGCAGCTCGGCATCGAGTTGATCGCGGCCTATTCGCCGCAGGCCCGGGGCCGCTCGGAGCGCATGTTCGGGACCTTGCAGAAGCGCCTGCCCCAGGAGCTGCGCCTCGCCGGGATCGCCACCATGGCCGAGGTCAATCGCTTTCTCGAGGAGCTCTTCTGGCCGGCGCACAACGCCCGCTTCGCCCGCCCGGCCGCGGACACCGGCTCGGCCTTCGTGGCTTTTGCCGGCACGCTCGAGGACATCCTCTGCGCCCAGGAGGACCGCGTCGTCGCGGGCGACAACACCGTGCGCTACAAGAACCGCACGCTGCAGATCCCGGCCGATCGCCACCGCCACCACTACGTCAAGGCGCAGGTCCGGGTGCACGAATATCCCGACGGCCACCTGGCCGTCTTCCACGGACCCAGGTGTCTGGCGCGCTACCGCGCCGACGGCGAAACCATCGACGACGACAGGCTCCAGGCCGCGTGACCCGCTTCGACGCGACCGAGCCAAACCACCACAACAGAAGCGGTCAATTCATATGGTACATAAAGCGGTCAACTCAGTTTGTTATCGACAGCGGGGTCAGCGTTTCCAACCTTTCCGCGGGAGCGCGCCGAGACGCCCTCGTTGACAATGCGCCACACCGCGGCTACAGAAAACTGACGATCAGGCGCGGTGACGCGCCCCCGGGGCACGGTCGCCGTGCGCCGAGCTGGGACGCCGCATGGCCAAAGCGTATCGAGGCCGGCTATCGCTTCGCGACATCGTTGGCGTCGCGTTGTTGGGCGGCTTCGCCTTCGTTGGGTTGTTGTTGGTCCTACAGGGCATTGGCGGCGAGGACGGCTACGACGCGCGGACTATCGGCGGTCTGGTCGTCTTTTTGGTCGTGCCGGCGGCGGCCGCCTACTTCTTTGTCCACGGCGCGAAACGGGCGGGCTCGGATTCCCCCAAGTCGCCGGCCGCACCCCCGCGCGACCCCTTGTGGGGAGGCCATCGAGAGCATGCACGAGGGCGTCGCACTGTTCGATTCGGGCGACCGCCTGGTGCTTTGCAATCGACTCTATAGTGAGCTGTTCGCTGAGGCCGACTCGCCGGTGGCGCCGGGTACGCCGTTCGAAGTCATCGTGCGCGAATTCGTCGCGCGCGGCCGCGTCGCCGACATCGGCGACGACCACGAATCTTGGATTCGACGCCGCCTCGACCAGCACCGCAACCCGAGCGGACCGATCAAGCTGTATCTTGCCGACGGGCGCTGTTTTCAGGTCGGCGAATACGGCACCGGCGACAGTGGCATCGTCTCGATTCAAACCGATATCACCGAGATCGAGCGCAACGAGGTGGCGCGCCGGGCCCGCGAGGAGACCACCTGCGCCATTATCGATAGCGTGTTCGACGGCATCGTCACTTTCGATTCGCACGGCAATATCGAAACCTTCAACCGGGCCGCCCAGGAAATCTTTGGCTACACCGCCGAGGAGGCGCGCGGACAGAACGTGACGCAACTCCTCGCGCCGCCCTTCGACGGTGAAACCCGCGACGCCATCGCCGCCGGCTTCGCGAGCGGAGACGGCGGCGACTTCGGCGCCATCCGTGAGATCACCGGGCGCCGCAAGGATGGCACCGAGTTTCCCCTCGAGATCGCGCTGAGCGAGCTCGGCAGCAACTGGCCGTTGCTCGAACGCCGTCGCGCCCAGCGCCAGCTGTTTCTCGGCACCGTCCGCGATGTGTCGACCCAGAAAGAGCTGACCCATCAGCTCCAGCAGGCGCAGAAGATGGAGGCCATCGGTACGCTCGCCGGCGGAATCGCCCATGACTTCAACAACATCCTCTCGATTATCCTGGGTTACTCGAGCCTCGCCCTGGAGGAAACCACAAGCGAGAGTGAGGGCCGCGAGAACATGGAGATGGTGGTCCAAGCCGGGCAGCGCGCACGCGACCTGGTGGACCAGATCCTTACCTTCAGCCGCCGCGGTGAACATGCCAAAACTCCGCTCGATCTCGGCGTGGTGCTTACCGAAGTCCTCAAGTTGATGCGCTCGACCCTGCCCGCCACTATCGAGATCCGCCAAAACCTCGGCGAGACGCCGGCACAGGCCATGGCCGATGGCTCGCAAATCCACCAGGTCCTGATGAACCTTTGCACCAACGCCGGCCAGGCCATGGAAGCAGACGGCGGCACCCTGGCCGTTAGCCTCGAGCGGGTGGGGATCGATGCCGCGAACGCCGCGCGCCGCGGCGAGATCCTGGCCGGCGACTATCATTGCCTTTCCGTCGCCGACACCGGACGCGGCATGGACCCCGCGACCGCCGAGCGCGTGTTCGAGCCATTCTTCACCACCAAAGGCATCGGCGTGGGGACCGGGCTCGGCCTTAGCGTCGCCCACGGCATCGTCACCGAGCATGGCGGGGCGATCTCGGTTAAAAGCACGGTCGGCGCGGGCACCACGTTCGAGGTGCTGCTGCCCATCTATCACGGCGCCGCGGCCGAGCCGGCGGCGGAGCGGGCGGAGGCGCCGAGCGGCAAAGGGTGCATCCTGTTCGTCGACGACGAATCGGCGCTGGTGCGGATGGCCGACAAGGTGCTGAGCAAACTCGGCTACACGGTCCTCGGCGAAACCGATTCGACGGCCGCGCTGGCGCGCTTTCGCCAAGACCCTGCCGCCATCGACCTGGTGATTACCGACCAGACCATGCCGGGGCTCACCGGCGATGCGTTGACTGCTGAGCTGCGGAAGATTCGCGCTGACATCCCGGTCGTCGTGTGCACCGGGTACAGCCGCCGTTATACCCCGGAGATGGCGGCAGAGATGGGCATCGCCGGCTACCTCAAGAAGCCGATCCTGCCCGATGAGCTCGGGCAAATGGTCGGCCACGCGCTAGGCCGCTAGCCGCCGGCAATCGGCCTGGCCCGGCTCGCCACCGGTTTGCGCACGTCCGGATTTGCTCCTATCTTCCGACACCGGCGTGGGGCGTAGCCAAGTGGTTAAGGCACCGGTTTTTGGTACCGGCACTCGCAGGTTCGAATCCTGCCGCCCCAGCCAGCTCCGAGGACTTCGGCTTGTACCGGCTTCCCGGCCGTGATAGCGAAGCCGCACGCCGACAAAGGAGGGCGCACGATGGCCGATGATGCCACCGCGGGAAATCAGGGTACGGCTCCGCAGGACGGCGACGCGCCCCGGATCGCGGTCAAGGCCCAGTACATCCACGATCTCTCGTTCGAGAATCCGAACGCGCCGGGCTCGCTGACCGGTAGCGCTGCCCCGCAGGTCGACATCAACGTCGCGGTCAACGCCCGCGGCAGCAGCGGCGACGACTTCGAGGTCACGCTCAAGATCGCTGCCAACGCCAAGCTCGCCGACAAAGCGGTGTTCTTGCTGGAGCTGGTCTACGGAGGCCTCTTCACGCTCGAGAACATCCCCCAGGAGCGGCGCCGCCCGCTCTGCCTAATCGAGTGCCCGCGTCTCCTCTTTCCCTTCGCCCGCCGCATCGTTGCCGACGCCACTCGCGATGGCGGCTTTCCCCCGCTGCTCCTTGAGCCGATCGACTTCGTCAAGCTCTATCAGAGCCACGCCGCCGACGAGGCCCGCACCGCGCGCGCCCAAGCCGAACCGCCTGCCCCGCCAGCCGGCGCCGACAACTAAACCCGCGCCCAGATCGGATCGGGGAGCGTGGCGACGAATGCTGCGTGGGCGGCGAGTTCCGCGTCGCTCGGGGCGTGCGGCCGGGATGGCCGCTGCACCGGCACGGCGACCGCGGCGGCCGCGCGCGGGGCCAGACCGAGTCCTGGCTGGCGGCCGCCCACCAGCTCCAAGTAGACCTCTGCCAGCAGCTTCGCGTCCAACAGCGCACCGTGCTTTTGTCGCGCCGAGGTGTCGATCCCGAACCGCCGGCACAGCGCATCGAGACTTGCCGAGGCGCCAGAGAACTTGCGGCGCGCGATGTCGAGCGTGTCGATCACCCGTTCGTTGCGCAGCGGCGGCCGGTGCGAGCGTGTCAGCTCGGCATTCAAGAATCCGAGATCGAAGGCAGCATTGTGGATTACCAAACGGTCCTCGCCGATGAAGGCGAGGAACTCTTCGACCACCTCGGCGAACGGGGGCTGGGCGCGCAGCGATTCCTCGCTCAGGCCGTGGATGTGGTAGGCCTCCGCCGGCATATCGCGTTCGGGGTTGATGAGCGCCCGCCACTCGCGTCCGGTCGGAACATGATCGTTGAGCTCGACGCAGCCGATCTCGACGATGCGGTGCCCCGAATCGGGGTCAAGACCCGTGGTTTCGGTATCGAGCGCGACCTCGCGCATGCTGCAACCTCTTGCGCGCCCACCGTCGGGGACGGCGTGCCGACGGTCGACGTCCCCGCGCACGTCCACCGCCCAGGATTGTGACGATCTCTCGGATGCAGCGCAACGACCGCATGCGGCTGCCCCCCGTCGGGATTACGAAATCCGCGCGGCGGCGCTTGGTCGCGTTGGGAATCTGCTGGTCGAGGATGGCCGCGAGCTTTGCGTCCGTCATGCCAGGCCGGGCCAAGACACGCGCGCGCTGCACCGCGCCCGGCGCGCTTACTACGGCAACGTAATCGCACTCGCGCTCCATCCCGGTCTCGAACAGTAGCGGAATGTCGAGCGCCACCAGCGGCGTGCGCCGCGCCCCAGCCGCAGCCAAGAAGCGGCGGCGCCGCTCCGCCACGAGGGGATGCACGATCGCCTCGAGTCGCCGAAGCGCCCGGCCGTCGCCGAACACTTGGTCGCCCAGCGCCGTACGATTGACCGCGCCCTCGCGGACGGTCCCCGAAAACGCTTCGCCCACCGGCGCCACCGCCGCGCCCCCTGGACCCAGCAGTTCGTACACCACCGCGTCGGCTTCGAACACGGGCACCCCGAGGCGCGCGAAGTTGCGGGCCGCCACCGTCTTTCCCATGCCGATCGAGCCAGTAAGTCCCAAGATGATCATTGCCCGGCCACGACCGCGCGCAAGCGCTCGCTGACCACGGGCGAGACGCCGAACCAGGCGGCGAAGCCGGGTCGCGCCTGGTGCAGCAGCATTCCCAAACCGTCCGCAGTGCGGTGGCCACGAGCCCCGGCCGCGACCAGGAGCCGCGTCCGCAACGGGGTGTAGACGATATCGCTCACCACGGCGGCGCTCGGCAATACGCTGAGGTCGATGTCGAGCGCCGGCTGGCCGGCCATCCCCAGCGTTGTCGCATTGACCAAGAGCGCGGCGCCCTCAAGGGCGTCGGCATCGTCGAGTGGTGCCGCGCTCGCGCGCCCTCCCAGCGCCTGGGCCAGCGCTCGCGCCCGATTCTCGCTGCGATTGAGGATGCGGAGTTCCGGCGCGCCGGCGTCCAAGAGTGCCGCGCCCACGGCCCGCGACGCCCCTCCCGCACCGAGGACCACGGCCGGTCCAGTCTGCGCCGCCCACCCAGGCACGCAGTCCTCGATATTGGCGATGAACCCGGATCCGTCGGTGTTGTCGCCCCACAAGCTCCCGTCTTCCCTCACCGTAACGGTGTTGACCGCGCCAATACGCGCGGCGAGCGGCGACGCCAAATCGACGGCGGCAAGCGCCGCCTCTTTGTGCGGCACCGTCACGTTAACCCCGGCAAAGCCGAGCCGCGGCAGTGCACGCAGCGCCGGCTCGAAGTCCTCGGGCCGCACCGCAAGCGGTACATAGACGCCATCGATCCCGTAGTGCTCGAGCCAGTAGCCGTGCAGGCGCGGCGAGGACGAGTGCGAAACCGACCATCCCATGATCCCGGCGAGCCTGGAACGGCCGGTCAACATGCCGCTACGCACCTCACTTGGGCACGACTCCGTGGCCGCGCAGGAAGTCCAGGAGCGGCAGCAACGGCAAGCCGAGAATCGCGAAGTGGTCGCCCTCTATTCGGCTGAACAGCTGTGCGCCGACGCCCTCGACCTGGTAAGCGCCCACCGCCGCAAGGGCGCCCTCGTCCGCCGCGTCCAGATAGTGCTCTAGAAACCGGTCGCTAAACGGCCGCATCTGCATGCGCGCCCGCGCGAGATGGCGCCACAGCGTATGGCCGTCGCGGACCGCGCACACCGCGCTCGCGAGCTCGTGCGTTCGCCCGCGGAGCGCGCGGAGGTCGGCGCGCGCCTGTTCGGGCGTTTCGGGCTTCGCGAACAGCCGGCCCTCACACGCCAGCACCTGATCGGCACCGATCACCAGCGCGCCGGTATGGCGGCCCGACACGCGCGAGGCTTTCAGCTCAGCCAGCGTCGTCGCCACCTCCTCGCCGCTGCCACCGTCCGCGGCGATGCTGGCGACCAGCGCCCCCTCGTCAACGGCCGCCGGATCGACGGCGAAGGTAAGGCCGGCGTCACGCAGCACCCGGGCCCGCGCCGCACTCGCCGACGCCAGCACGAGCGACCCGACGACGCTTTGCGTGTTCACTGTCGTCACGCCGTGGCCCGCTCGGTGTAGAGGCTCAGAATCGCGGCTGCGGTTTCTTCGATCGCCTTGCGGGTGACATCGATGATGGGCCAGCGGTGGCGCTCGAACAACCTGCGCGCTGCCGCCAGCTCCGCCTGCACCGCG
The DNA here is from genome assembly GCA_965219135.1 of Alphaproteobacteria bacterium. GTDB lineage: Bacteria > Pseudomonadota > Alphaproteobacteria > VGEJ01 > VGEJ01 > CAYUNL01. The sequence goes on from CBDCMV010000003.1 coordinate 3,303,689, forward strand.
CGGGCGTCGACATACTCGGTCTCCGCATCCTGCCGCAGGGCCAAAATCCGCGCGCGCCGCACCTGCAATAGCCGATCGGCCGTCGTCGTCAGCCCCACGATCAGCGGACCCTCGAGTCGCTCGATCTCCGCCGGAGGGGCGATACCGGGGACGACCGGTACGTTGGCCGCCTTAATGCCGCGGTTGGCGAGATAGAGGCATGTTGGGGTCTTCGAGGTTCGGGACACCCCAACCAGCACGACGTCTGCATCGCATAGGTCTGCGGCATGCTGACCATCGTCGTGGGCAAGGCAAAAGTCCATGGCGTCAATACGGCCAAAGTACGCGGCGTCCATGGCGTGCTGGCGGCCAGGCTGATCGCTGCTAACCGCGCCGAAATAGCTCGCCATTGCCGAGACCACAGGGTCGAGCACGGCAAGGCATGGGACCTGCAAGTCGCGGCAAACCGCCTCGAGGCTGTCTCGCAACGAGAGGCTGACGAGCGTGAAAACCACCAACCCGGGGTTCTCAGCAATGCCGTGAATCACGGCCTCGAGCTGGACCTCGTTGCGCACCAGGGTCCACGGGTGCTGGTGTACCTCGACGCCGTCGAACAGAACGAACGCCGCTTTGGCAAGGGCGTTCACGGTCTCGCCCGTGGCGTCGGATACCAGATGCAGATGGAACGAACTCATCGCCAAAATGCGGCTTGGGTCCACCGGTGGACAGTTCCCCGCTCGCGTGGATAACGCCACCGTTCGCTGCGTTCATGTTCATTCATCCCCGAATGGCCCTTTCTCATCCCACGACTTTGTGGGGACCCGCCACAACCGTCCCACAACCATCAAACACGGGGACAACTGATTGCAAAGGCGGTGGCAGTATCCTGATTACCGAGTCTCACACCGCACCCAACGTTGACCGCAGGGACGGTGTGGCCTAGACCGTTCGCATCGCTCAACACCCTTACCCACAGCACACTTGGGTACGCGTCTCATCCACGAAACTATCCCACCCATTAGCCGTTGCGATAACCCCCGTATTTCACAGCCATCCATCACTACTACAGAATCTTAGTATTATTCCTATTAGAGGAATATGAGAATGAGCAAGTCGCTGTTAACTGTCCTTGGCGGCCAGCGGCTGAGTCCACCACCGGTGTGGCTTATGCGCCAGGCGGGCCGATACCTTCCTGAGTACCGAGAGGTGCGCGCCGGGGTCAACGGGTTCCTGGAACTCTGCTATTCACCGGTCCTTGCGGCGGAGGTGACGATACAGCCGCTCCGGCGCTTCGAACTCGACGCGGCGATCGTTTTCGCGGACATCTTGCTGATCGCCGACGCGCTGGGCCAGAAAGTTGCTTTCAAGGAGGGAGAGGGGCCGGTGCTCGAGGCCCTGTCCTCAAGCCATGATATCACCCGCCTCGACCGGGGCCGGGTCGCGGATTACCTCGCACCGGTCTATGAGACCATCCGCCGGGTCGCGGAGGCGCTCCCCGAGGTGCGCGAACAGGTTGCGTTGCTAGGCTTCGCGGGCGCCCCGTGGACGGTTGCCGCGTATATGATCGAAGGACGCGGGAGCCGCGAGTTTGCGGCGGCGAAGGCGTGGGCACACACCGACGCGGCGGGATTCTCCCTACTCATCGACCTGCTGGTCGGCGCAACGGCAGAGTATCTGATCGCGCAAGTTGATGCTGGCGCCGAGGCGGTGCAGATTTTCGATTCTTGGGCCGGAGTTCTGTCCGAGAGCGGCTTCCGGCGTTGGTGCATTGCACCGACCGCGGAGATCGTGCGGCGAGTCCACGAGGCGCACCCCGAGGTGGCGGTCATCGGCTTTCCGCGCGGGGCGGGTCCGTTAATTGCAGACTACGCCGCCGAAACCGGGGTTGCTTGCGTCGGGATCGATACCGCGCTGCCGGCGGCGTGGGTGGCGGACACGATAGGGCCGGGCTGCGCGGTGCAGGGCAATCTCGATCCCCATGCGCTCTTGGCCGGCGGCGTGGTTCTTGACGCGGAAACTGACGCAATCCTCGCGGCGCTCGGCCCCCGCCGATTCATCTTCAACCTCGGCCACGGCGTCCTGCCGCAGACGCCGCCCGATCATGTCGCCGCGTTGATCTCCCGGGTGCGCCGCGGCGCCGAGGAATCCTGAGCATCGATGTCAGGGGTGGAGCGCATCGCGGTCATACTCCTCAACCTCGGTGCGCCGGATGGACCGGCGGCGGCGCGGCCGTTTCTATTCAACCTCTTCAACGACCCCGCGATGATTGGGTTGCCGGCGATCCTGCGCTGGCCGCTCGCGCACTTCATCGCCGGGCGCCGTGCCCGCGAGGCTAGCAAGATCTACGAAACGCTGGGCGGCGGCTCGCCACTATTGGCGAACACCGAGATGCAAGCGGATGCGCTACAGCGGACGCTCGATGGCGAGGCGGCGTTCCGCGTTTTCATTGCCATGCGGTACTGGCACCCGTTGAGCGCTGGAGTGGCCCGCAAGGTCGCGGCATGGCGGCCCCACCGGGTTGTGGTATTGCCGCTCTACCCGCACTTCTCGACCACCACCACCGGGTCCTCGTTCCTGGCGTGGCGGCGCGCGGCGCGGGCCGCGGGCGTTGCCGCGCCGACGGCCAGCATCTGTTGCTATCCGACCGCCGCCGGCCTGGTCGAGGCCCACGCGCGACTGGTGCGCACCGCGCTCGAGACGGCCGGCGTGGCCCGCGTTCTGTTCTCGGCCCACGGCCTGCCCGAGCGCGTCGTCGCCGGCGGCGATCCCTATCGTTGGCAGGTCGAACAGATGGCCGCGGCGGTGGCGGAAGCGGCGGGCTTGCAGGACTGGGTGGTTTGCTACCAAAACCGCGTCGGCCCGTTGGAGTGGATCGGGCCAGCGACTGAGGATGAGATTCGCCGCGCCGGGCGCGACGGCGTGCCGCTGGTCGTCACGCCGATCGCCTTCGTCTCCGAGCACTCCGAAACGCTCTACGAGCTCGATGTGCTATATCGCGGCATCGCCGAGCAAGCGGCCGTGCCGGATTATCATCGGGTGCCGGCGCTTGGCGTGGATCAGGCGTTCATCGACGCGCTGGCGGCTTTGGCGCGCCGCGCCGTGGGCGCCGAGGGTACGGTTTCGGAGACAGGCGGCCGCCTCTGTCCGCGCGGCCACGGGCGCTGCCCCCATCCCGGACCGCCGCCCGAACCAGGAGCGTGAATGCAATGCATGCGATCGCCGGCTGGCATGAATGGCTGAAGGCGCTCCACATCATTGCGGTCGTCGCGTGGATGGCGGGAATGCTCTATTTGCCGCGCCTTTACGTCTATCACTGCGCGGCCGAGCCAGGCAGTGTCCAGTCCGAGACGTTCAAAGTCATGGAACGCCGGCTGCTTCGCGCCATCCTCAACCCAGCGATGGCCGCCGCCTGGGCGCTGGGCCTGTTGATGGCGTTCGGGTCCGGGGCGATTGACTGGGGTGCCGGCTGGGTGTGGGTCAAGCTCGGGCTGTTGATCGCTATGCAGGTCGCGCACGCCTTCTATGCGCGCTGGCGGCGTGATTTCGCCGCCGATCGCAACCGCCGCAGCGCGCGCTTCTACCGCCTCGCGAACGAAGTCCCCACGGTGTTGCTCGTGGTCATCGTCATCATGGCGGGGGTCAAGCCTTTCTAGCCCCCGGGGCGCGGTGGCCCGACACGTACAGCCGGTGCGCGGTTTAGAAAAAGTACACGAAATCTTCGTTTGACTTGTCGCCGTCTTTCGACAATCCTTGATGCACTCCATGGCGGGCCATTGGGCATCCGCGAATCTTCTCGACATCTCTTTCCCTCGCCGCCCACGGCCGATGCTCGTCCGGTACACCCGGCGACACCCCTCTCCACTTACCCGCAGTGCGGTTAAGCCAAGCGTGGTCCCATGAACCTTCTTGAACTCAAGCACAAATCGCCGGCTGAGCTACTAAGCTACGCCGAGGAGCTCAACGTCGAGAACGCCGCGACCCTGCGCAAGCAGGACATGATGTTCGCGATTCTCAAACAGCTCGCCGAGCAGGACGTCGAGATATCCGGAGGCGGCGTCCTCGAGATTCTGCAGGACGGCTTCGGCTTTTTGCGCGCGCCTGATTCGAACTACCTGCCCGGTCCCGACGACATCTACGTATCGCCAAGCCAAATCCGCCGCTTCGGCATGCGCACCGGCGACAGTATCGAAGGACAGATTCGCGCACCCAAGGAGGGCGAACGGTATTTCGCGCTGCTTCGCGTTAACACCATCAACTTCGACGAACCCGAGAAGACGCGGCACAAGATCAACTTCGACAACCTGACGCCGCTCTACCCCGAAGACATGCTGACCCTTGAGGACGAGACCGCCGAGAAAGGCGAGACCAGCGCCCGGGTCATCGACCTGATCGCGCCTTTGGGAAAAGGTCAGCGGGCGCTGATCGTGGCCGCGCCGCGGACCGGCAAGACGATGATTCTGCAAAGCATCGCGCACTCGATCGCGATCAACCACCCGAACGTTTACCTCATCGTGCTCTTGATCGACGAGCGGCCCGAGGAGGTCACCGACATGCAACGCTCGGTGAAGGGCGAGGTCATTTCCTCGACGTTCGACGAGCCCGCGGTACGCCACGTGCAGGTCGCCGAGATGGTGATCGAAAAGGCCAAGCGGCTGGTCGAATCGGGGCGCGACGTGGTGATCTTGCTCGATTCCATCACTCGCCTGGCACGGGCCTACAACACCGTGGTGCCGTCCTCGGGCAAGGTGCTAACCGGCGGCGTCGATTCCAATGCGCTGCAGCGGCCCAAGCGCTTCTTCGGCGCCGCCCGCAACATCGAGGAGGGGGGCTCGCTCACCATCATCGCGACGGCGTTGATCGACACCGGAAGCCGCATGGACGAGGTGATCTTCGAAGAGTTCAAGGGCACCGGTAATTCCGAAATCATCCTCGATCGTAAGCTGTCCGACAAACGTACCTGGCCGGCCATCGACGTCACCAAGTCAGGCACCCGCAAAGAGGAGTTACTGGTTGACAAGGGTACCCTCGCAAAGATGTGGGTGCTGCGGCGCATTCTCTCGCCGATGGGTACCGTTGATGCGATGGACTTCCTGCTCGACAAGCTCAAGCACACCAAGGTCAACGCCGAGTTCTTCGAATCGATGAACACCTGAGCGCGGGCGACCGCGCTCGGGCAAGAATCAAGGCGCGCGGCGCCCTGCTCAGGGCAGCAGGACAGTCGATCCCGTCGTCCGCCGCGCCTCCAGATCGGCGTGAGCCGAGGCCGCCTCGGATAGCGGATAGGTCTGGTTGATCGCGATCTTGACCGCCCCGGAGCCGACGACGGCGAACAGCTCGGTAGCGGCCGCGGCCAGCGCCTGGGGCGTCGCGGTGTAGGTGAATAGGGTCGGTCGGGTCAGGTAGAGCGAGCCCTTCGCCGCCAGCACGCCGGGGTCGATCGGTTCTACCACCCCCGAGGACTGGCCGAGCAACACCATGGTGCCGAGGGGCGCCAGGCAGTCGAGCGAGCCCGCGAACGTGGCGCGGCCCACCGAGTCATAGACCACGGGAACCCCGGCGCCGCCGGTGATGTCCGCGACCCGGGCGACGAAATCCTCGTCCGCGGTCACGATCGTATGATCGCAGCCGGCGGCGCTCGCGGCGTCGGCCTTGGCCGCCGTGCCCACGGTGCCGATCACGGTGGCGCCGAGGTGCTTGGCCCACTGGCAGGCGATCAGCCCGACTCCGCCGGCCGCGGCGTGCACCAGGATGGTCTGCCCTGTCTTCACCTCGAAGGTGCGGCGCAACAAGTAGTGCGCGGTTAGGCCTTTCAGCATCACCGCCGCGGCGTCGGCGTCGTTGAGGCCCGCGGGCAGCGCGACGAGGCTGTCGGCGGGCACCAGCCGCGCCTCTGCATAGGCGCCGATCGGCGCCGTCGCATAGGCCACCCGGTCGCCTGCCTTGACCGCGTCCACGCCTTCGCCGACCGCCTCGACCACGCCGGCCGCCTCGAAACCGGGCACTAGCGGAAGCGACGGCGGCGCGTAGGTGCCCGAGCGAAAGTAGCAATCGATGAAGTTGAGCCCCACCGCCGTGTGCCCTACCCGCACCTCGCCGGGTCCGGGATCGCCGACCTCGATGTCCTCCCACGCCAGCACCTCGGGGCCGCCGGTTTGGTGCATGCGAATCGCTTTTGGCATGGCGCGCTACCCCAGGTTCGCGTGCAGGAAGGCGAAGGTTCGCCCATTGGCAAGCTCGGCCGCGGCCGCGTCGTAGTGATCGCCGCCGCGGCGGGCAAAGGCGTGGCCAAGCCCCCCGTAGTCGTGAATGGTGACCAGCGGGTTGGTGCCAAGACCACCGCACACCGCCGCTTGCGCCTCGTCGGGCACGAACTCGTCGGCGTTGGCGATGTGCAGCAGCAGCGGTTTGGTCAAACGCGCCGCCTCGTCAAGTTTCTGCTCGATGCCGACTCCGTAGTAGCCCACCGCGCAGTCGGCGGAGGTTTGGGTACCGCTGAGATAGGCCAGCAGTCCGCCCAGGCAGAAACCGACCGCGCCCACCGTGCCGCCGCAGGCCTCATCGGCGCGCAGGTGATCGATCGTCGCGGCGATGTCGCGGACCCCGGCTGGGACATCGAAGCCGGCAAAGAGCTCGAACGCGCGACCGAGTTCGGCCTCGTTCTGATCGTTCAATTGAAGCCCTGGCTCTTGGCGCCAGAAGAGGTCCGGACACAGCGCGACGAAGCCCTCCACCGCCAGTCCGTCGGTGATCCCGCGCATCACCGCGTTGACCCCGAAGATCTCTTGGATGACGACCACCCCGGGGGCCGAACCTGCCGCGGGCACCGCGCGGTAGCCCCCGAACTCCCCGTCCGGCCCGGCGATCGTGATATCAGCGCCGGCCATCCCGTACCTCCCATGGTTTGCCCCGGATTTGCCCCGGACCGTACTTGCCCCTGCGTCCCTTGTCACGGGCGCTCACGAGGGGGTTCCGCGCGGTCCCGGAGCGGGGATCTTCACACCGCCACGCCTTCGAGCCGCAAAAGGGCGCGCTTGGTGTCCACGCCGCCTGGAGCGGAGAAGCCACCGAGGCCGTCAGCCGCGACCACGCGGTGGCAAGGGATGATGATGCCGATGGGATTGCGGGCGCAGGCGCCGGCGACGGCGCGCGGGCCGCTCCCAACGTTCCGCGCCAAAGCCCCGTAGCTTCGGGTCTGGCCCGCAGCGATTTCGCACATCGCCCGCCACACCCGGCGCTGGAACGCGCTGCCCGCGGGGCGCAGCGGTAGGTTGAACGACTTCGCACCGTTATCGAAATAAGCTTGCAATTGGCATCGTGCCCGACGAAGAAGCGGGGTCTCGGTCTCGTTCCCGGCGCGACCCCAATTGAGTTCGACGAGCGCGCCCTCGGCCTCGGCCAGCGTGATCGGGCCGAGCGGCGTATCGAGCGAGAGTTCAAACACCTCAGGCACCGGGCGGCCTCGGCAGGGCTTGGCGCAGCGCCTCGGGATCAGTCAGCGGCAGCGAGCACGTCGGCCCCACGCACACGTACGCTGCCGGCTTGCCGTCGACCATAGTCTTGCCAGCCGCCGGGTGCGATGGGGGAAGCGCGGCCCCGGGGGCGAGTGCGGTAAGGATGCGGTGCGACACCGCGCTTTCGAAAGCGGCCCGCTTCAGCGCCGCCGTCGCGGGATCTTCGGGACCACCGACGATGGCGATCTGCACCGCCCCCTCGAGAAGCGCGAAGCCGCTCATCAAGCTGGTCAATCCGACGACGTTGCGGCCGAGCTCGTCGGCGAAGCCGGCGATCACCGCCTCGGCGTGTTCCCGGTAGGTTGTTTCGCCGGTGAGGTAATAAAGGCGCGCCAAGACCTCGGTCATTACGCCGTTTCCCGCGGGCGTGGCGTTGTCGCTTGCGCTTCGCGTACGGACGATCAAGCTCGGCACATCGTCGGCGGTAAAGAAATAGCCGCCGTGATCGGCGTCCCAGTAGTGGCGATCGGCGGTGCGCACCCACGCCACGGCTTGATCGAGATAACGCGCCTCGCCGGTGACCTCGTAGAGCGTTAGGCCGGCGCGCGCCATGTTGGTGTAATCGTCGATGAACGCCGTGTGGCGCGCCCGCCCCTCGCGGTAGCTGTGCCACAGCCGTTCGCCATCGGCCATCTCGGCGACCACGAAATCGAACCCCTTGCGCGCCATCTCGAGCCAATCCGGTTCGGCGAACGCCGCGGCGGCATCGGCCAGTGCGGCGATCATCAAGCCGTTCCAGTCGGCAAGCACCTTGTCGTCCCACCCAGGCCGGACTCGCCCGTCGCGGATGGCCAGCAAGCGCGCCCTGGCCGTGGCCAACGCTTCTTCTTCGGCTTGGGTTCCGAGCGCCGGGCGCGCCGAACGGTTGAGGATCGTGCTGCCCTCCCAATTGCCGCTCGGGCCGACGTCGTAGGCGGCCTTGAACGCCGCCGCCTCGGCTCCGAGAACGGTGTCGATCTCGCCTTCGGTCCAGACGTAGAAGCGGCCCTCCTCGCCCTCCGAATCGGCGTCGAGGGTCGCCGCGAAGCCGCCGCCCTCGGCGATCATTTCGCGGGCGATCCAGGCCACCGTCTCGCGCACGCGCGCTTCGAACAGCGGCCGCCGCGTCTCGCGCCATGCGGCTACCAGCAAGTCCAGCAGCTGCGCGTTGTCGTAAAGCATCTTCTCGAAGTGCGGCGCGAGCCAGATCTCGTCGGTCGAATAGCGCGCGAAGCCGCCGCCCAGATGGTCGTAGATGCCGCCCTGGCACATCCGTTCCAAAGTCACGAGGACGGCGTTGCGGTGGTCCTGGTTTCCGGTGCGTGTCCACGTTTGCCACAGGAAGGCGAACAACGAGCACTGGGGAAACTTTGGCGCGCCGCGGATGCCGCCGTGTTCGACGTCCACTAGGCCGCCGATGTGTGCCGCCACGCGGTCCAGGACGCCATCATTCAAGCGTGGCGACTCGGCTTCGGGGTCGGGACGCGACAGCCCTTCGAGCGCACGCTGGAGCGCGGTCTCGTTCTGTGCAACCTTTTCAGGCTCGGCGGTGAACAAGTGATGGATACGCTCCAGTACGTCGGGGAAGCCGGGCCGGCCGAACCGCGGATCAGGCGGGAAATAGGTGCCGCCCCAAAACGGCTTGCCTTCGGGCGTCAAGAACATGGTCAGCGGCCAGCCGCCATGCTCGCCCAGGAGCGCTAACGCATGCTGGTAGATGGTGTCGATATCGGGGCGCTCCTCGCGATCGACCTTGATGCTGACGAAGAGCCGGTTCATCAATTCGGCGATCTCGGGCGATTCGAAGGACTCGTGCGCCATGACGTGACACCAGTGGCACGCGGCGTAGCCGACGCTCAGCAAGACCGGTTTGTTCTCCCGCCCGGCCGCCTCGAACGCCGCCTCGCCCCAGGGCTGCCAATGAACCGGGTTGTCCTTATGCTGAAGGAGATACGGGCTCGTTTCCTGGTCGAGGACGTTGCGCATGAGGGGAAAAGGCGGTAGGCGGTGGCGCTAGCAGGGCGGGGGCATCCTACCCCGCGGCGGGGCCGAGCGACAGGCCCGCGCGGCGCCGGTTCGGTCGATGCGGTGGCGAAACGGGAGCCAGGGGCGCGCCTTGATTCGTAGTGGATCCGAAACAATATTCGCGCGCTCGAGTGGCGAGGGTCGCGCCGGGATTGCCATCGTTCGCGTCTCCGGCGGCGCTGCGGGTGCGGCGCTGCGCGCGTTGACCGGGGCGCCGCTTCCTGCCCCGCGCGTCGCCACGCGCGCCCGAATCGTCGCCCCGGATGGTGGTGCCATCGACAATGGCCTGGTGCTTTGGTTCCCGGCGCCGGCCAGCTTCACCGGCGAGGACGTGGTTGAGGTTCATGTCCACGGCGGCGTTGCCGTGGTGGGAGCGGTAATCGAGGCCTTGGCCGCCCACCCCGGGCTGCGGCCGGCCGAACCCGGCGAGTTCACCCGTCGCGCCTTCGACAACGGCAAACTCGACCTGACCCAGGCGGAGGGCCTAGCCGATCTCGTGAACGCCGAGACCGAGGCGCAACGGCGCCAGGCACTGCGCCAGCTCGACGGCGAACTGGGTGCGCTTTGCGAAAACTGGCGGGTCGAACTCGTGGCCGCCCTCGCACACGCCGAGGCGGATATCGATTTTCCCGACGAGGATCTGCCACCGCGGGTGACGGATGCGGTACGGGACAAGATATTGTCGTTGCACAACACAGTCGCGCAATATCTGGACGACGGTCGGCGGGGCGAGCGGCTACGCGATGGCCTCTATGTGGTTATTGTGGGCGCGCCCAATGTCGGCAAGTCGAGCCTTCTCAACCGCCTCGCGCGGCGCGACGCCGCGATCGTTTCGGCCCGCGCCGGCACCACGCGCGATGTCATCGAGGTTCACCTCGATGTCGCCGGATTGCCGACCATTCTCGCCGATACCGCCGGCCTCCGCGGTGCCGCGGACGAAATCGAATCCGAGGGCGTCAAGCGCGCCCTCGACCGCGCCGCCCGCGCGGGCCTCAAGATCGCCGTTTTCGACGCCACGGCACTCGGCGTGGGGATTGATGCCGAGACACGGCAGCTTGTCGACGGCGACGCCCTGGTCGTCCTCAACAAGATCGACCTCCACAAGCCCTCGGGCCCGCTGACCGTCAACGGTTGCCCCGCTATTCCGGTCTCGGCGCGAACCGGCGCCGGATTTAGCACCCTCGTCTCAGAACTGAAGCTCGCCGCCGCCGAGCGTGTCGGGGCCATGGAGGCACCGGCGATAACCCGCGCCCGCCACCGCGACGCGCTCGAATCCTGCCTCGCCTCGCTCGCGCGGTTCAACCAAGGTGGTGCGTCGGAACTCGCGGCCGAGGATCTTCGCCTTGCCGCCCGCGCCCTGGGACGAATCACGGGGCGGGTCAATGTCGAGGACATACTAGATGTTGTGTTCAAGGATTTCTGTATAGGCAAATAAAGGAAGCGGTAGGCGTTTTGACTCCCAGCCACCCAAAATCTAGAGTGCACCCATGAAGCGTGCGTCCTATGACGTTATCGTGGTCGGCGGCGGCCACGCCGGCTGCGAGGCCGCGGCCGCGGCGGCGCGCGGCGGCGCCCGCACGGTCCTTCTGACCCACAAGCTCGACACCATCGGTGAGATGTCGTGCAACCCGGCCATCGGCGGCATCGGCAAGGGCCATCTCGTGCGTGAGATCGATGCCATGGACGGCGTCATGGGCCTTACCGCGGACGCCGCGGGCATCCAGTTCCGGATTCTCAACCGGCGCAAGGGTCCGGCGGTCCGTGGGCCGCGCGCCCAGGCCGACCGCGGGCTCTACAAGGCGGCCATGCGCCAGGCGCTCGCGGCCCAGTCTGACCTCGAGCTTCGTGCCGCGGCGGTCGAGGACCTGATCGTGGACGGCGGTGCGGTGGTGGGGGTGACCACCGCTGACGGGGCCTCGCTTCGCGCCGGGGCCGTGGTCTTGACGACCGGCACGTTCCTGCGCGGCGTCATTCATATCGGCGAGGAAAGAATCCCGGCCGGGCGGGTCGGCGACGCGCCGTCAACCGGACTCGCGGCAACCCTGGAACGGCACGGCTTCCGGCTCGGCCGTCTCAAGACGGGGACGCCTCCCCGCCTCGACGGCAAGTCCATCGCCTGGGACGGGCTCGCCGTACAGGGCGGTGACGACCCGCCGATCCCATTCTCGTTCATGAGCGATGGGATTTCCACGCCCCAGATCGCCTGCCACGTGAGCGGTACCACCCCCGCGACCCACGCACTGATCCGCGACAACCTGCATCGCGCGCCGATGTACTCGGGCCGGATCGACGGCACTGGCCCCCGCTATTGTCCCTCCATCGAGGACAAGGTGGTACGATTCGCGGACCGGCAGCGGCACCAGATCTTCCTCGAACCCGAGGGGCTAGACGACGATACGGTTTACCCCAATGGCATCTCGACATCGCTTCCGCGCGAGATTCAGCAAGCGATGTTGGCGACCATTCCCGGCCTCGAAAACGCCGTTATGCGCCGTCCGGGGTACGCCATCGAGTACGACTACGTAGACCCCCGGCAGCTCTCCCGTACCCTTGAAACCCGGCGATTGCGCAAGCTCTACCTCGCCGGGCAGATCAACGGCACCACCGGCTACGAGGAGGCGGCGGCACAGGGTCTCATGGCGGGTCTCAATGCCGCGCTTGAGGTTGCGGGCAGCACTTCTGTGGTGCTCGATCGCGCCCAAGGTTACATGGGCGTGCTCATCGACGATCTCGTCACGCGAGGTGCGCAAGAACCGTACCGGATGTTCACCTCTCGCGCCGAGTATCGGCTCACGCTGCGCGCCGACAACGCCGACCAGCGGCTGACCCCGGTGGCCGAAGCCATCGGCTGCGTCAGCGCGGCGCGGGCGCGGCGCTTCGCCGCCAAGTCGGCAAGCCTCCGCACCGCCCGGGAGGTCGCGGCGCGCCTTGGCCTGAGTCCGGCCGAGGCCCGCCGGCACCACATCGCGGTCGCGTCGGATGGCGTCCGGCGGACGGCGGCTGAACTGCTGGCGTATCCCGGTGTGAACCTCGCGAAACTCGGGGGGATTTGGCCCGAACTGGCGGCGATCGAAACGGACGTTGCCGAGCAGCTCGAGATCGACGCCCGGTACGCCGGATACCTGGAACGGCAGGCCGCGGACATCGCCGCGTTTCGCCGCGACGAGGCACTGCTGCTGCCCGATGGCATCGACTACGGTGCGGTCGGCGGCCTGTCCAACGAAGTGCGGACTCGCCTTGCGGCGGCGCGGCCGGCCACGCTGGGGCAGGCGGCGCGCATGGAGGGTGTGACCGCGGGAGCGCTGACTGCGCTGCTGGCCCACGTTCGCCGGCCCGGCCCGGCGACCGCACAAGGCGGCGTCTGAGCGCGGTTGCCGAGCTGACCCCGGGCGCGTTCCGCGCGGCGAGCGGTGTTTCACGTGAAACAATGGCCCGGCTCGAGGTCTACGCCGAGCACCTGGTGCGCGCCCATCGCGGCTCGGCGTTGATGAGCCGCGCGGGTCTGGCCGATCTCTGGCGCCGCCACATGCTAGATTCCGCGCAACTCCTGCCGCTCGCGCCCGGGCGCGCAAGTGTTTGGGTCGACCTCGGATCTGGAGCTGGCTTTCCTGGAATGGTTCTGGCGATCATGGGGGCCGCCGAAACGCACCTCATCGAGAGCAACGCGCTCAAGTGCCGTTTTCTCGAGAGCGTGGCGCGCGCGACCCGGACCGAAGTCCACATCCATCACGCCCGCATCGAGGGGCTTGAGCCCTGGGCAGCCGACGTCGTCACGGCGCGGGCCCTGGCACCGTTTGCCGCGTTGGTCGATCTTGCGCGCCCGTTTTTCGCCGAGCACACCGTCGGCCTGTTCCCGAAAGGCCAAGATGTTGAGAGGGAATTGACCGAGGCTCCCAAATATCGGACGATCGACGTCGAACGGGTGTCGAGTGTAACCTCCGAACGCGGCACCGTCCTCGTCGTGAGGGGACTGTCACATCTCCGAACCGAGCCCTGAAATTTCTTCGCTCCCGGTCCCGAGTCCCCGGGTCATCGCCGTCGCCAACCAGAAGGGCGGGGTCGGCAAGACCACCACGGCCGTCAATCTCGCTACGGCGCTCGCCGCCGTTCGCCGCCGCGTCCTCGTCATCGACGCCGATCCTCAGGGTAACGCGAGCACCGGTTTGGGCCTTGATGCGTCGAACCGCGGGACCAGCTCCTACGATGTCATTTGTGGCTTCGCCTCGCTGCGCCAGGCCATCGTGCACACCGCGGTTCCCGGGCTCGACATCGTGCCCTCAACCGTCGACCTCGCGGGTGCCGAGCTCGAACTCATCGATGCCGAGCGCCGCGGCTACCGCCTGCGCGACGCCGTCGAAGCGGCAGCGGTGGCCTACGACTACATCATCATTGACTGCCCGCCTGGCCTCGGGCTGCTCAACCTCAACGCGCTTGCCGCCGCCGATTCGATTCTCGTGCCCCTGCAATGCGAGTTTTTCGCGCTCGAAGGCCTCAGCCAACTCCTCCGAACCGTCGCACGGGTGCGCCGTACCTTCAACCCGCGGCTCCAGATTCTCGGCGTCGTCCTGACCATGTTCGATCGCCGCAACAACCTTTCTGACCAGGTGGCGCGCGACGTAAGGGGCGTGATGGGCGACAAGGTCTATGACACGATCATCCCGCGCAACGTTCGGGTGTCCGAGGCGCCGTCCTTTGGCAAGCCGGTCCTCTTGTACGATCACCGATGCGCCGGCGCCGACGCTTACATCCGGCTGGCACGCGAGATTCTAGCGCGCGAGTCGCGCCCCGAGGCAGCATGAACGAGGAAGCAAAAACCCGCGGTCTGGGGCGCGGACTCTCGGCACTCCTGGGGGACGAAGACGACGATTACGCGGCGCTGGATTGGCTGCGCGCCTCAAAGGAGGTGCCGATCGAGTTCGTGCAGCCCAATCCTGACCAGCCGCGCCGCCGCTTTGATGATGAGGCGCTGGCCTCCCTAGTCGAATCGGTGCAGGAGCACGGCATCCTGCAACCCATTCTCGTGCGCCGCCTTGCCGACCAAGACAACCGCTACGAGATCGTTGCCGGCGAGCGGCGCTGGCGCGCGGCCCAGGCGGCCAAACTCCACCAGGTCCCGGTGATGATTCGCGACGTCCAGGATGGAGCCGCAGTCGAGGTGGCGCTGGTCGAGAACCTTCAACGCGAGGACCTCACGCCGATCGAGGAGGCGGAGGCGTACCGCCGCCTGATCGACGAGTATGGTCACACCCAAGTGCAGCTTGCCCAGGTCGTGGGCAAGAGCCGGAGTCACATCGCTAATTCGATTCGCCTGCTGTCGCTGCCCGACGCGGTCAAGACGATGGTCGAGGATGGGGCGCTCACCGCCGGGCACGCGCGCGCCCTGTTGGCCGCGACGGCGCCGGAGGCGCTCGCGACGCGAGTCGTGGCCAGGGGCCTCAACGTGCGCCAGACCGAGCGGCTGGCGTCCGGGTCGGCAAAGAAGCGAGGCGATCCGGTGGTGGCGCGAAAGGATGTCAATACCGCGGCCCTCGAGTCGGACCTATCCTCCGCGCTGGGCCTCAAGGTCGTCATTCAGGATCGTACTGTTCGCGGGCAGCCGAAGGGCGGGGTCGTGCGCATCGCCTACGAGACGCTGGAACAGCTCGACGAGGTGTGTTGGCGTCTCTGTCACCACCCGTGAAGCAGCGAGTGAAGAACAAACAAAGAACCTATTAGGTTGCGCGGGCGGCAGCGGCGACTCGCATCAGCGCGTGTTCGCAGGTCGCATCGGGCAATAGACCGCTAGTTTTGCATTCGATCTCGGCGTCGAGTAGCAGGCGCAAAGCGGCCGCGAGACGGTCCGTCGGCCACCGGCCAAGTTGTTCGCGGAATGCGTCCGCGCGCTTGTAGAAGATGGGTGGCCGGAGGGACTTCATCGCTTGGTCGGTGCGGACGCCACGGTCGCGGTCGCTGGCGACACGGTGCAGCCGGTCGAAGTGTCGGGCGACAGCCCGCAGGGCCGCGACGGCGTTGCCGCCCTCGCGTTGGCTCCGAGCCAGTGCGCGAACCAGCGCCGCCTGGTCCCCGCCGGCGACCGCAAAAGCGAGATCCTCGAGGGTGATCGCGGCAACGTCGCCGACCGCCGCCTCCGCGGAGGCGAGGCTCACGCGGGTTTCGCCGGGTCCCACGTACATCGCCAGTTTCTCAAGCTCGCGCCGCGTCTGAAGGCGGTCGCCGCCAAGTCGGTCCGTAAGATAGTCCAGCGCGTCCGAATCAACCGCCAGGCCCAGGTCGCGAAGGGCATCGTGAATCAGCCGCGCCAAGCCGTCGCCGCTGTCGAGGTAGCAGGGGACCGCGGCGGCGCGCTTCGATTTCTCGCAAACCCGCCTCAGGGATGAACTCGGCCTGAGGTCGCCGGCTTCGTAGATCATACGCCCCTCGCCCGGCGCGCGGTCCAAGAACGTCTCGAGCGCCGCGGCGTGCGAATCGGTGGCCCCGCGAACGCGGACAATGCGGCCGCCGCCGAGCAAGGATAGCGACGATGCCGCCTCCGCCAAACGGCCGTATTCGGTCCAGCCCTGAAGCTCGGCGCCGCGCACCTCGCTGACCTGAAAGGGATCGTCGTGGTCATCGGCCAGCTCCCGCAAAAGCGCCTGACCGCGTTCGTTGACCAGGCCGGTATCGGGACCGTAGACCAAAATGACGCGAGTTTCGGGATCGGGCCGGGCGACGAAGCCCTCGATGTCCCGCGGCGCGATCTTCACCGGCTCATTGTTGGCTTGCGAAACCGCGGCCGAAGGCGACCGCCAGCCGGAGCGCGATTTCGTCGCTCAACTCGCGCGCCAGGCGCAACACCGCGTCGCGCTCGGCGGCGGTGTTGGCGAAATCCGAGCGCACCACATTGTAGGACGCGATCGAGCGTGCGGCACCCTTGGCGATGGTGTCTCCGCCCGCGATCTCGACAAGCTCGTAGTCGGCGGTGATCGTGACGTCGAAACGGGTCACTGATTCATCTTGCTCGAAGGCCAGGCCCTCCTTGACCTTACGCAAGCTGACCGTCAGCCGGTAGCGGGCCTCGGACGGCGTTCCACGCGGGGTCAGGAGATCGAGGAGATGGTTGCGGACGACCTGTCCCAGGCGGTCGGGGATGGGCGCGACGCGGACATCGGCCAGCGCCGCCCGAGTTTCGGCACCGTGGCCGCGCTCGCCGTAAAGTGGTTCGAATCCGCACGCCGCCAGCGCCAGACCAAGCGCCGCGGCGACGCCGCTAGACCACCACATTCACAACCCGATTGGGGACCACGATCGTTCGCCGCACCTGTTTTCCCGCGATCGCCTCTTGCACCGCTCCGACGCTCAGCGCCACATCCGCAGTCTCGCTCTCGCCAAGGTCGCGCGGCACCTCGGCGGTGGCCTTGAGCTTGCCGTTGATCTGAACGGCGATGGTCACCGTCTCGTCCCGCAACAGGGCGGCCTCGGCCTCCGGCCAGGGGGTGTCCGCGACCAGTTCGGCGTGGCCCAGCCGCTGCCACATCTCTTCCGCCAAGTGCGGCATCATCGGTCCCAGAAGCAGAACAAGCGCTTCCAAGCCCTCGCGATAGGCCCACGCCAGGTCGGCGGCCGCTTCCACCGGCGTTTCGCCGAGCGCGTTGGCGAGTTCGTGGACCCTGGCGACCGCACGGTTGAAGTGAAATGCCTCAAAATCGTGGGTGACGGCGGCGATGGTCCGGTGCGTCGTACGCCGAAGCGATTCGGCCGGCAGGTCGATGCGCCCCGGTGGTGGCGTTCCCGGCGCTGGTAGGACGGGCGCCGGCTCGGTCGCCAGGCGCCAGATGCGGTTGATGAACCGCCAGACCCCGGCGACGCCGGTGTCGGACCATTCGAGGTCGCGCTCGGGTGGACTGTCCGACAGCATGAACAACCGCGCGGCATCGGCGCCGTAGGCGTCGATGATCGCCGCAGGATCGACCGTGTTGTGGCGCGATTTGCTCATCGATTCCGACCGCCCGACGGTCACCGGTTCGCCGGTCTCGGCATGGAGCACGCGTCCGTCTCGCCGCGCGACCTGATTGGGGTACAGCCATTCCCCGCCGGCGCTGCGATAGGTTTCGTGGCACACCATTCCCTGCGTCAGAAGGCCGGCGAAGGGCTCCTCGATGCTCACGTGCCCACATCGTTCTAGCGCGCGGGTGAAAAATCGCGAGTAGAGCAAATGAAGGATCGCGTGCTCGATGCCGCCGATGTATTGGTCCACCGGCAGCCAGTAATCGACGGCGGCTCGGTCGAGCGGCGCCTCGGCCCGCGGCGAGCAGAAGCGGGCGAAGTACCACGACGAATCCACGAACGTATCGCAGGTGTCGGTCTCGCGAAGCGCGGGTGCGCCGCAGTCGGGACAGGCGACGCGCTTCCAGCTCGGATGATGCTCGAGTGGATTGCCCGGCCGGTCGAAGCTCACGTCCTCGGGAAGCCGTACCGGCAGCGCCTCGCGGGGCACCGCGACCGTTCCGCACGCCTCGCAGTGGACGACTGGGATCGGGCAACCCCAGTAGCGCTGTCGCGAGACCCCCCAGTCGCGAAGCCGGAACTTGACCGTTGGCTCGCCGCGGCCTTCGGCCTCCATGCGCTTTGCGACCGCGCGCTTCGCCTCGGCGACACTCATACCGTCGAGGAAATCCGAATGGATCAGGACGCCATCGCCGAGATAGGCCTCGTCGGCGATGGCGAAGTCGGCGGCGGCGAGATCGCGCGGCGCGACCACCGGGATCGCGCCTAGCCCGTACTTGGCGGCGAATTCCAGATCACGCTGATCATGCGCCGGGCACCCGAACACGGCGCCGGTGCCGTACTCCATGAGCACGAAGTTGGCGACGAACACAGGCAGTTCGACATCCTCGCGGAAGGGGTGGTGCGCACGCAATCCGGTATCCAGGCCCTGTTTCTCGGCGGTCTCGATCGCCTCTTCGCTGGTTCCCAATCGGTCGCATTCGGCGATAAAGTCGGCGATCCTCGGCTCGCCCCGACCAAGCTCGCGGGCCAAGGGGTGGTCGGCCGAGATCGCGCAAAACGTTGCGCCGAAGATGGTGTCGTGCCGGGTTGTAAACACCTCGAGCGAATCCTCGCGGCCGGCAAGCGCGAAGCGCATGACCAGGCCTTCGGACCGGCCGATCCAGTTTTCTTGCATCTTGAGCACGCGTTCGGGCCAGCGCGGCAGGTTGGCGAGCTCGGCCAGCAGTTCCTCGGCGTACTCGGTGATCTTGAAGAACCACTGCGAAACGGCGCGTTTCTCGACGGCCTCGCCGGATCGCCAACCGCGCCCGTCGATGACCTGTTCGTTGGCCAGAACCGTTTGCTCTACCGGATCCCAGTTGACCACCGCCTCTTTGCGGTAGACCAACCCGGCCTCCATAAAGTCGAGAAACAGCGCCTGCTGTTGACGGTAGTAGTCGGGCTCGCACGTGGCGATCTCGCGGTCCCAGTCGTAGGAAAGACCCATCGCCTTGAGCTCCTCGCGCATGGCGGCGATGTTGTCGCTGGTCCACTGCGAGGGATGGCGCTGATTTTCCATCGCCGCGTTTTCGGCCGGCAGTCCGAAGGCGTCCCAGCCCATCGGATGCAGCACGTTGACCCCCAACCCGCGCTTGTATCGGGCGACGACGTCGCCGATGGCATAGTTGCGCACATGGCCCATGTGAATGCGCCCCGAGGGATATGGGAACATCTCCAGGACGTAATATTTGGGCTTGGTGCTATCCTCACGCACCGCAAAGGTCTGGCGCGAGGCCCAGACCTCTTGCCACTTTGCCTCTGACGCTCGGAAGTCGTACCGCGACATCGCCGGGAAGGCGCTATTGCTCGATTGCGGCGATCCGCATCTGCCGGGCGCCGGTGAGAATCGCGTCCTCCATCGACCGCACCGTGGTCTCGGCTACGGTCTGTTGAGCCCACTCGCCCGACGCCGTCATTCGTTGTCGGAATACCGATAACCTCAGCCCGTCGGCGCGCAAGCGCCGGTCGAGGATGAAGACCGTTACCTTGAAGCGCTCGCTAGGATTCTCGGGCGGGCTGTACCAATCGGTGATGATGACGCCGCCAAACGCATCGGCCGAGGCCAGCGGCATGAATGCCAGCGTATCCAGTGTGGCCCGCCACAAAAAGCTGTTAACGCCGATGCCGACCAGCGCCCCCGCGCTCTCGTCCTCGCCGCCGAACACGGTAAGGCCGCCCGGTCCGAACACGGATTCACTGCCCGGCGGTGGCCGCCGCCGGTTGGGGACGTCATCGCCCGTTGTCGGCTCGAGCGGCAGCCCGCACGAGGCAAGCATGATCGCGCCGGCGGCCAATGCGACGTGGCGAACGCCACCGTTCTTGAAGAGCGCCATGTGTCATCCATTCGGCGCCGTCGGCGCCGAGTGCGATCCGTCTCGCGCCATTGTACGTGACTTGAGACGCTTGCCTCAACAGGCGCTAGACTGCGCTGCGCGCATCTAAGGGCAGCGTTTGCAATGGATGGCCAGACGACGATGAGGTCGGCGCCGGCGATGCTCGAGACCGCGGCGCGTCGCCACCAGGCCGGCGATCTCGACGGCGCGGAGTCGCTCTACCGTGAGGTGCTCGACGTCTCTCCCGGGCACGCCGAAGCGCTCCACCGGTGGGGACTGGTCGCCTACCAGCGGGGGGCGCTCGAGCGCGCGGTCGATCGCATCGGGAGAGCGATCGCAGCCGACCCCGAAAACCCTCGATTCCACGCCAATCTCGGCCTCGCGCTTCACGCGGCGGGGCGCCTGCAGGAGGCAGAGGCGAGCCTCAATCGTGCACTCGAACTCGAGCCAGGCGAGCCCGGGCACGAATTCAGGCTCGGCAACGTCCTTGCCGACCTGAAGCTCTATGGCGCCGCCGCCCAGGCCTTTGGGCGCACGCTCGACGCCGCCCCCCAACATCGCGGAGCGGCGCTCAATCGGGCGGTGGCGCTCAGGAAGGCGCGCCGTTTCCTCGAATCGGCGGCCGCCTACCGCGCCGTCGTCGCGCTGGATCCCGACGATCCCACCGGGCACGCCGGGCTCGGCGCCGTTCTCGGCGAACTGGGCCAGTACGACGAGGCGCTCGCCAGTCTTGAGGCGGCCATCGGTCGTGGTCTCGGCGGCGCCGAGGCCGAGGCGGCGCTGGTGCAGCGTGCCGCCGTCCTTCTGGCGCTCGGTCGTGTCGGGGCGGGCGTTGCCGCGACCCACGAAACGCTTTCACCCGCCCCCGACTACGCCGAGCGCGTTGCCGCGATGGCGCGACATCACCACCAAGAGGGCGCGGCGGAACTGGCGCTCGCGCTCTTGGAGCCACTTCTGGCCGAAAGCCCGCGGGTGGCCGCCGCGTTCGCCGCGATCGCGCCGCGCTTCGGCCGCGCCCCCGAGGCCATCGCCATGGCCAGCGACCTTCTTGAAGGCGCTGCGGCGGCTGACCGTCGGCACTTGCATTTCGCCCTCGGGCACCTGCACGACGGTTGCCGCGAGTACGACACGGCGTTCTCGCATTTTGCCAAGGCCAACGCGCTCTACGATTCGGGGTACGATCGTGCCGCCGCCGAATCATTCGTGGACCGCACGATCGCTGCGTTCGACCGCAATACGATGGCGCGCCTGCCGCGCCCCGACCACGATTCCCGGTTGCCGTTGTTCATCGTCGGCATGCCGCGGTCAGGCACTACGCTGGTCGAACAGATCCTCGCGTCCCACGCCCGCGTTCACGGTGGCGAGGAGCTTTTCGCGATTCCCGAGATAGCCACGACGATGCCCTCAATGCTAGACGGGGGCGCGGCATACCGCGGCGCAGTGGCGCAAGATACTGTCCGCGGCCCAGGTGGAGGCGATGACGAGCGCCCATCGGGACGAGATGCAGCGTTTCGGATACGTGCCGGTTTGACGCGTTTGACGGATCCATCACGTGGAGTTCCCAGTGGTCGTGGCTAGTCCGTCGCCGACGGTCGTGGCGCTGGTCGGGGACGCCGCAGCCCGCGCGCTGTGCGCCGAGCGCCTATGCGGCGGCGCCAGCCCGACGTCACCGAACTTCAAGCTGGGCGGGCGCCCCTGCCGCCTCGTCGGCGATCCCGGGGCGGCCGATCCTTTGGCCCCTCTGTTGGCGCATCGCCCGCTGCCCGATGTGGCCCTCCTTGCCATCGATGCGGAACGTGGGCTGACGATCGAGGTTCGCTCCGCCGCGTTCGTGCTCAACTTACTCGAGCGAAGGATCGTCGCGGTCATCAGCGACGGGGCCGGGGATGGCGAACGTTTCGCCAGGCTCGCCGGGGATTGCGCCGCCTATCTCGACCGCATCGGCGTTTCCTCGTCCACGGTCGTTCCCTTGGCTGCCGACGACCCGGCCGGCACGCCGGCATGGCATCACGGAGCCTCGCTCGCCGATGCGCTCGCCGCGCCGCCGCTGAAGCGCCCGGACCGGCCGCTGCGGGTGTCGCTTGACGCCGCCGCTGCCGGTGCTGATGTCAGGCGCGTCCGTGGCCGCATCGAGTGCGGTCAGCTTGCGGTTGGCGACGCGCTCCTTCTCTCGCCCGCGAACCGGGCCGGGCGGCTACTGGCGTTAAGTGACCCCGAGAGCGGTGATGCCAAAGAGCGCGCCGAGGCCGGGGAGACGGTCGATATCACCCTCGATACCGACGTCCCGACGTCACGCCAGCTCGTCAGTCACGTCGAGCAGCCGCCGGTGGAGACCGACGTATTTCGCGCCCGGCTCTTGTGGTCCGGCGTTACGCCGCTGCGCGCCGGTGGGCAATACGTGGGCCGCTTCCATGGCGTCGTCCATCCCACTACCGTTCAATCGATCGAAAGCGTCGTCTCGACTCCCGACTTCGTGGAACAAAAGGAGCCGAGCGCCGTCGCCGGCGACATCGTCGAGTGCGTTCTTCGCCTGTCCGAGATCGTTGCGCTGGATCCCTTCGACCGCTGTCCGCCGACCGGCTGGCTGGCGCTTCACGACGACGAGGGCATGGTCGCGGCGGGCGCCGTCGGGATGGAGGGCTACGCCGATCAGCGCGGCCTGATCACCGTCCGCGCGACCAATGTGTCCCGCGCTACCGCGGCGGTCAGCGCCGAGGCGCGCGGCGCCCGAAACGGCCACCGCGGCGGCGTGTTGTGGCTGACCGGGCTGTCCGGCGCCGGCAAGTCCACGATCGCGGCCGCGGCCGAGAGCCGGCTGTTCGACAAGGGCTACCAGGTCAGCGTGCTCGACGGCGACAACCTGCGCCATGGCTTGAGTGCAGACCTCGGATTCTCTCCCGAGGACCGGGCTGAGAACATCCGCCGGATCGGCGAGGTTGGGGCGCTTTTCGCGCGCGCCGGCGTGATCGCCATTACCGCCTTCATCTCGCCCTACCGTTCGGACCGCGATCGCGCCCGAGCGGCCTACCCCCAAGCGTTTGCCGAGGTCTACGTCCGCGCCGATCTGGCGACCTGCGAGGCGCGCGACCCCAAGGGGCTCTACAAGAAAGCGAGGGCCGGCGAGATCCCCGAGTTCACCGGCATTTCCGCGCCTTACGAAGCGCCGGAATCCCCCGAGCTCGTGATCGATACCGACCGCGCCGACATCGATGCCTCGGTCGATGTTCTGATCGACTACATCGAGGCGCAGTTCGCGCTCACTCCGGTCCCGCCCCCGGCGTAAGCGCGCCGATGGCGGCAATGCCGATGGCGTCGCTCCGGGCGATGCGGCGCGCTCGACGTGCATCGATCCCGCCCAATGCGTACACCGCGATCGGGCTCTCGCGAACCAGCGCGGCAAACCGGTTTACCCCCAGGCTCGGTGCACCGGGGTGGCTCGCACTGGCAAATACCGGGCCCAGCACCGCGGCGCCGGCGCACGCCGCGCGGCGTAGCGCCGGCGCGGAATGCGCGGCCACGGTGATGATCCAGTCGGCGCGTCGCCGCCGCCACTCCCGTGCGCGCTGCGATTCCGCCTCCGGTAGGTGAAGGCCGTCGGCGTGCACCCGGGAGGCCAGCGCACCGTCACTCCCAATCAAAAGGACAAGTCCACGGGCGCAGCACAACGCGGCCAACTCCGCCGCTAGCGCCGCGCGGCCCTCACTGCGATAGTTGCGAAGCACCACCGCGCTGCCGCGCGGCAAGAGCCGCGCCGCGGGCCGCGGATCGGCAAGACGCACGGCGTCGCTCATGAGCAGCACCGGGGGAAGCGCTCGCGCCGTACCGTGGCGTAAATTGAGCCTCGCCGCCACCCTTGCTAGACTCGCGTGGGCGTTCCTCTCCATTGCGGGCGCACAGTGCCATGGCCAATCTGGGGCCGCAAACCGCGGCGGCGACGGCGCACCCGGTCGCCGCGAACATTGCCGCGGCCCGACAGCGCATCGCCGCCGCCGCCCGTGCCGCGTCGCGCGACCCCGCCGACGTCACCCTGATCGCTATCACCAAGACCCATCCGGCCGCGCCGATTCGCGTCGCCATCGAGGCGGGTCACCGGGTCTTCGGCGAAAACCGGGTCCAGGAGGCCGAGCGCAAGTGGCCCGCGCTGAGAGCCGAGTATTCCGGCATCGAGCTCCACTTGGTCAGTCCGCTCCAGACCAACAAAGTGCGGGCGGCAGTGGCCCTGTTCGATGTCATCGCCACCGTCGATCGCGCCAAGCTCGCCGCCGCGCTCGCCGCCGAGATGGCCCGGACGGGCCGCCGCCCGCGCTGCCTGATCGAGGTCAACACCGGCGAGGAGGCGCAGAAACACGGCGTGCTACCGGCCGCGGCCGACGAATTCATCGCCCACTGCCGCGACACCCTGGGCTTGCCGGTCGAAGGCCTCATGTGCATCCCGCCGGTGGAC
Source organism: Alphaproteobacteria bacterium (assembly GCA_965219135.1). GTDB lineage: Bacteria > Pseudomonadota > Alphaproteobacteria > VGEJ01 > VGEJ01 > CAYUNL01. The sequence goes on from CBDCMV010000003.1 coordinate 3,327,985, forward strand.
GAGGAGCCGGCGCTGCACTTCGCGCTCCTCGGTCAGATCGCGCGGCGCAATGGCCTGGGCGTGCTGAGCATGGGTATGACCCAGGATTTCGAGGTCGCCGTCGCTTTCGGCGCCACCCACGTCCGTATCGGTACCGCCATATTCGGCCCTCGCGGAGGCTGAGGCGCGGCGTCGGCGCGGTGTCGCCTTGCGCGGCCTCCGGCGATTGAGCTTTAATCCCACTGCGCCCTCCGCGCCGCCGCACCCGCCATGCCCAAGCCGCCGCACAACGTCGCGCTGTTCGTGACCTGTCTCGTGGACCTGTTCCGCCCCAGCGTGGGCTTCGCCGCCGTCAAGCTCTTGACCGAGGCCGGTTGCGCGGTGACGGTCCCGGCCCAGACGTGTTGCGGACAGCCCGCCTACAACGCGGGCGCCCGCTCCCGCGCCCAGGCCATGGCGCGCCACACCATCGCCGCGTTCGCCGGCTTCGATTACGTAGTCGCGCCGTCGGGCAGCTGCGCCGGCATGTTACGGCGGCACTATCCGGCCCTATTCGCGGGCGACGAGGCGTGGGCCGCTCGCGCCCAGGGCTTGAGCGGTCGCACCCACGAACTCGTCTCCTTCCTCGTCGAGGTCTGTGGGCGCAAGGCGGTGGACGCCGCCTACCGCGATCGGGTGACCTACCACGATTCATGCTCCTCGCTCCGCGAGCTCGGCGTACGCGACCAGCCACGCGCGCTCCTCGCCACGGTCACGGGCCTCACCCTCAGCGAGCTCGACGGGCCCGAGGCCTGTTGCGGCTTCGGCGGCACCTTTTGTGTCAAGTACGCGCCGGTGTCGGTCGAGATGGCCGCACGGAAATCGCGCGCGGTCATCGAGTCCGGCGCCGGTACCGTGTTGGGCGCCGATCTCGGATGTCTTCTAAACCTAGCCGGCAAGCTCAAGCGCGATGGCGCCGCGGTCCGGGTCCGTCATGTCGCCGAGGTGCTGGCCGGCGAGACCGGCGCGCCGCCGATCGGCGAGGCGCCGGGGTGAAGGTAACCAGCGGCGCGTTCAAGGAAAACGCCGCCCGCGCGCTCGGCGATGGCGATCTCCGCCAAGCGCTCGCGGCACTCGAGCACAACTTCGCCGGGCGCCGCGCCCAAGCGGTCGCAGCCCTGCCCGAATTCGACCAACTTCGCGACCAGGCGCGCGACATCAAGGACCACGTGCTCGCGAACCTTGATTATTACCTCGAACGCTTCGAGGAAACGGTGGTGCGCCAAGGCGGGCACGTGCATTGGTGCGAGACCCCCGACGAGGCACGGCGGACCATCTTGGAGCTCTGCCGCGCGGTGGGCGCGCGCACCGTGACCAAGGGCAAGTCGATGATCGCCGAAGAGATCGGCCTCAACGAGTTCCTCGAAGAGAACGGGATCGAGCCGGTGGAGACCGACCTCGGTGAATACATCATCCAGCTTGCCGGCGAGCCGCCCAGCCACATCATCGCGCCGGCAGTGCACAAGACCCAAGAGCAGATCGGTGCGCTGTTCTTCGAGCATCACCAGAAATACGGCAAGACCGAACGGCTCATCGACGCGCCCGAAATGGTGGCCGAGGGCCGCGAGCTCTTGCGTCAGCGCTACTTCGACGCCGATGTCGGCATCACCGGCGCCAACTTTCTCGTCGCCGAGACCGGCTCGGCGGTCATTGTCACCAACGAGGGCAACGCCGACCTCACGCGCACCCTGCCGCGCACCCACATCGTCACCGCCTCGATCGAAAAGCTCGTACCCACGCTCGAAGACGCGACCACGTTGTTGCGGGTGCTCGCACGCTCGGCCACCGGCCAGGAATTTTCGGTCTACACCACCCTCGCGAGCGGGCCGCGCGCAGCGGGCGAACACGACGGGCCGGCGGAGTTTCACGTGGTTCTGCTCGACAATGGCCGCGCCAAGCTCCTCGGAACCGAGTTCCACGACATTTTGCGCTGCATCCGCTGCGGCGCCTGTCTCAACCACTGTCCGATCTACGCCGCCGTGGGCGGTCACGCCTATGGGTGGGTTTACTCGGGGCCGATGGGCGCGGTGCTGACGCCGGCGCTGCAAGGGATCGAGCGCGCCCACCATCTGCCCAACGCGTCCAGCTTCTGCGGCCGCTGCGAAGAAGTCTGTCCGATGCGCATCCCGCTCCCCAAGTTGATGCGCCACTGGCGCGAACGCGCGTTTGACGGGGCGCTGGGCCCGCGCGTCGAGCGTACCGGCGTGCGGGCATGGGCGTTTCTCGCGCTTCGCCCGACGCTTTACCGCCTCGCCCTCGGTGTGGCAGCGAAAGTGCTCAGCGTCCTCGGGCGGTCGCGCGGGCGGATTCCCCGCCTTCCCGGGGCTGGCGCATGGACTGCGGGCCGCGACCTGCCGGCGCCCGAGGGCGCGACGTTCCAGCACTTGTGGCGGGCCACCGGGGGCGGCGCCCGATGACCACCGCGCGCGCCCGAATCCTCGACCACGTCCGCAGCCGTCTCGCGCGTGCCGGCCCGCCGCCGCTCGCCGAACTCGACGCTCGGCTCGCCGCCCATCGCTCCAACCTGGTACCGGCGCGGGCCGAGCAGGATTCTGCCGCGTGCCTCGCGCTCTTTGTCGAGATGGCCCGGGCGGCGCAGTGTGAGGTAACGCGGCTCGACCGTTGGGCCGAAATCCCGGCGACGGTGGCGCGTTGGCTCGGCGGCCACAACATGCCGAGCAGTTTGGCGGTGGCCCCGGACCCGCGGCTCGCGGCGATCCCCTGGGCCGACGAGCCGCTCCTCGAGGTGCGCCGCGGCGGTGCCCAGGCCGATGACGCGGTAGGCTTGGCGCACGCCGACGCGGCCATCGCCGAGACCGGCACGCTGATGCTCGCCTCGTCCCCCCATAGCCCGACGGCGCTCAGCTTCCTGCCCGAGAACCACATCGTGGTGGTCGCGGCCGACTCTGTCGTGGGCTCATACGAAGGGGCGTGGAAGGTGCTCCGGGAGACGCGCGGGGGGCCGGCTGGCTTCACCATGCCGCCGACGGTAAACCTCATCACCGGCCCCTCGCGCACCGCCGACATCGCCCTTAAGATCGAGCTCGGCGCCCACGGCCCTCGACGCCTCTGCGTCCTCATCGTCGACGAGCGGTTGGCGGAGACCGGCGATGGGGCGTAAGCGCGGCGGTGAACGCCAGCCGAGCGCCGACGAGCGGCGTCTGTTCGAGTACGCCATGCGCGACGCACGCCCGATGACCCCGAGCGCCGGCGGCGACGACGATACCGAGATGCCGGCGACCCCCGCGGCCGCACCGAAGACCCAGCCACGGCCGCCGCCACCGCCGGTTAAATCAAAGCGGCCGCCGACGCGCCCGATACCGGCGTCGAGCATGACGTCTGGCCTGGATAAGCGCACCGCACAGCGGCTCAAGCGCGGCAAGCTGCCGCCGGAGGCAAAACTCGACCTGCACGGGCACACCGCGGCTGAGGCGCAGCGCGCCCTCGATGGTTTCTTGAGCGCGGCCGTTGGGCGCTCGCTCCGCTGCGTCTTGGTGGTTACGGGGACGGCCGCCGGCCGAGCCCGCGATGAGGGCATCATGCCCGACCGTTCGGCCGGTATCTTGCGCGCTTCGTTGCCGAGCTGGCTCGACCGGCCGGAAAACCGCCGCCGCGTGATCGCGCATTGCCCTGCCCAGCCGCGCGACGGCGGCGCGGGGGCCCGCTACCTACTGCTTCGGCGTCGCCGCCGGTGACGCCCTTCGCCCAGGTGCGGCGGCTGCGCGCGGAGCGGGGGCCCACGCTCACCAGGATGGCCCGCGATCTCGAACTCTCGCCGGCCTATCTGTCGGGGGTTCGAGCACGGCCATCGCGGGCGTCCCTCGCCGGCCATGGTGACGCAAATCTGCGCCTACTTCAACTTCATCTGGGACGAGGCGGAAGCGCTCGAGCGCTTGGCGGCACTGTCCGATCCCAAAGTCAAGATCGACACCTCGGGCCTTTCGCCCGTCGCGACCGAACTCGCCAACCGCCACGCGGCCGACATCCGCGGGCTTCCCGAGGACCGGCTCGCCGCTCTCCTCAAGACCCTCGCCGCCTCGCGTTAGGGGCGAATCTTCGTGTTCCGGAGTTGGTAGGACTCTGACCCCGCGACCGAAATCAGTGCTGTACGCCCGAAGGCGCGGCGCGCGGAGATCAGAGTCCTACCACTACATATAGTCGAACCCAAAAATGCGGTCAAACATATTGTGTTGTCAGAGGATAAATCGCGACAGGTCGCTGTCCCGCGCCAGATCGCCGACCTGGTCGGCGACGTAGGCCGCGTCGATCCTCACGGTGGCGCCGGGCTGGTCGGTGGCGGTGAAACTGATCTCGTCCAACAGCCGCTCCATAACCGTGTGCAGCCGGCGCGCGCCAATGTTCTCGACGCTGGCGTTGACCTCGGCGGCCAGCTTGGCAATCTCCTCGATGGCGTCGTCGGTGAATTCGAGCGTCACCTGCTCGGTATTCATCAACGCGATATACTGGGTGATCAGGCTCGCCTCGGGTTCGACCAGGATGCGTTTGAAGTCGTCGCGGTTGAGTGCTTTGAGCTCGACCCGGATCGGTAGGCGGCCCTGGAGTTCGGGCAACAGGTCCGAGGGCTTGGCGAGATGGAAGGCGCCCGAGGCAATAAAAAGAATGTGGTCGGTCCGCACCGTCCCGTGCTTGGTGGCGACGGTCGTGCCCTCGATCAGCGGCAGCAAGTCGCGCTGGACGCCCTCGCGGCTCACGTCCGCGCCGAAGCGCTCTGAGCGCGCAGTGATCTTGTCGATCTCGTCGAGGAACACGATGCCGCTTTGCTCGACCAGTTCCATCGCTTCCTTGACGAGCTTGTCACCGTCGACCAGCTTGTCGCTTTCCTCGGAAACCAGCACATCGTAAGACTCAGCGACTCTCATGCGCTTGGACTTGGTGCGCTGGCCGAAGGCCTTTCCCAGTACCTCGTTGAGGTTGATCATGCCCATCTGGGCACCGGGGACGCCGGGGATGTCGAAGGTCGGCAAGCCCCCACCGCCGGAATCGGCGACCTCGATCTCGATCTCCTTGTCGTCGAGTTCGCCGGCCCGCAGCATTTGCCGGAACTTGGCGCGGGTCTCAGCCCCCGCGTTCTCGCCCACCAGGCCGTTCAGCACCCGCTCCTCCGCCGCCAGCTCGGCCTTGGCGTGGACTTCGGCGCGGCCCTTTTCGCGCACCATGTGGATGGCGATCTCTACCAGGTCGCGGACGATCTGCTCGACGTCGCGGCCGACGTAGCCGACCTCGGTGAACTTGGTCGCCTCGACTTTGAGAAAAGGAGCCTGGGCGAGGCGGGCCAGCCGCCGCGAGATCTCGGTCTTGCCGACGCCGGTGGGCCCGATCATGAGGATGTTCTTGGGCAAGACCTCGTCTCGCAACTCCTCCGCCAGCTGCTGACGCCGCCAGCGATTGCGCAGCGCGATCGCCACCGCGCGCTTGGCGTCGTTCTGTCCGATGATGAATCGATCGAGTTCGGAGACGATCTCGCGCGGGCTGAACGCGTTGACGGCTGGGTTGCTCACAGCGTTTCGACGGTAACGGATTCGTTGGTGTAAATGCAGATGCCCGCCGCGATGGTCATCGCCCGTCGAGCCACTGCCTCGGCGTCCAGGTCGTCACGGTCCATCAGCGCCCGCGCCGCCGCCAAGGCGAAGTTCCCGCCCGAGCCGATACCGATCAAACCGTCTTCGGGCTCCAGGACGTCGCCCTGACCGCTCAACAGAAGGCTGACCTCGGAATCGACGACCGCCATCATCGCCTCGAGCCGCCGGAGATAGCGGTCGGTGCGCCAGTCCTTGGCCAGCTCGACGCAGGCGCGGGTGAGCTGGCCGGTGTGCTGCTCGAGCTTGCCTTCGAGCCGTTCGAACAGGGTGAACGCATCGGCCGTGGCGCCGGCGAAGCCGGCGACCACCTTGCCCTCGGCAAGCCTTCGCACCTTGCGCGCGTTGGCCTTGACGATCGTCTGGCCGATCGAAACCTGCCCGTCGCCGGCGATGACGACTTTGCCGGCCTTGCGCACCGCAAGGACCGTTGTACCGTGCATCGAACCGAGCTCTGCCATCTATCGCCTTGCCGTTCCCTCGCGCTCCCCGGTGTGGGTGGTCCCAAGAGCCGAAAGTGGGGTGGAGAAGGCTACCACAGCGGGGGGCGCCGGGCATCCGTTGCGCGCACGAAACGAGGCCCAATCCCAACGTTTCCGCCGCTTCTGTCATGTGGTGCCGGGTGCGCCTAGGATCAAGAGCCCGCCGCGGTCCCGGTCCCGAGGTGCGCGGCGGGTGGTTGGTGCGGCCCGGGTCTTGGTGTTTAATAGCGGCCCTGATGCCCATCCTCATCTCCTCGAAACGCGCGCCCCGCCGCCCTCGGGCGCGGACGCGCGGGCGCGCATGAAGACCGGCGTCGAGCGCACCCGCGAGTTCGCCGGCACCGATTGCGAGGACCTTTGCCAGGCGACCGAAGAAGCGATCATCGACGGGCTCGGCTTCGACTGGCTCAAGCCGCCCGGTCGGCCGGCGCTCGAATCCTATTGGCGCGGGGTGCTGCTGGTGCCCGAGCGCGAGCTGTTCGTGGCCCGGCTCGACGAGACCATCGTCGGCACCGCGCAGTTGGTGAAGCCCAGCCGCTCGAACGAGGCGGCGGCCTTCAACACCGTCTTGACGACGTTCTTCGTCACCCCGTGGGCGCGCGGCCATGGGCTGGCACGGCGCCTCCTGGCCGAAGTCGAGACCTGGGCCCGCGCGCACGGCTTCAAGCAGATCAGCCTCGATGTCCGGGCCACCCAAGAGGCGGCGATCGCGCTCTATGAATCGGCGGGCTACGTGCGCTGGGGCGTCAAGCCCAAGTACGCGCTGGCCAAACGCCAATACATCCCGGGCCACTACTATGTGAAGGAGCTGGCCCCGGCGACCAAACCCAAGAAACGAGCGAAAAAGCCGGCGCGCGCCGCCAAGCCGGCCTAAAAGCGTGGGCCCCGAAGGATCCGACCATGCCCTATGACGAGAGCAACATTTTCGCCAAGATTCTAAGGGGCGAGATTCCCTGTAACAAAGTCCACGAAGACGCGCACGCGCTCGCCTTCCACGACATCAACCCCCAGGCCCCGGTCCACGTCCTCGTCATTCCCAAGCGCGCGTATGTCTCGTTTGACGACTTCGCGGCCTCGGCGCCTGCCGAGGCGGTCGCCGGGTTCTTCGCCGCGGTCGGCACGGTCGCGCGCGCGCTCGGCGTCGCCGGGAACGGCTACCGCATCCTCGCCAACCACGGCGCCGACGCCAATCAGGAAGTCCCCCATTTCCACGTTCACATATTCGCCGGCCGCAACCTCGGCCCGATGCTCGCGCGCCACTGATCCCGCTCAGACGGCTTTGGAGGTTGCGAGCTCGGGCAATTGGGACGCGTCCTCGAGGACATGGACGGCGACCTGTTCTTCCCGGCCCCGCACCTCGATGTCGTGCGTCGGGAATTCGGAGAGATCGACAGCGGCCAATTCGGCGACCTCCCGCGAGACCACCAGTTGGCTATGGAATTCCTTGTTCGCGGTTTCCAGCCGGCTCGCGGTGTTGACGGCGTCACCGACCGCGGTGACCGAGCGCACCGCTGAATAACCCATCTCGCCGACGATCACCGGGCCGGCGTGGATGCCGATGCCGATGCGGATGGCCTCGTCCAGGTCCTCCTTGAGATTCGCATTCAGGTCCTTGAGCGATGCCGCCATTGCCCGCGCCGCGATCAGCGCGTGGCGGCATCCGTCCTTGGGCTCGCCGTCGACGCCGAACAGCGCCATCACGCCGTCGCCGATGAACTTGTCGAGGCGTCCGCCCGCGTCCTCGACCGCGGTGCCCATGGTGCGAAAGTATTGGTTCAGTACGAACACGGTATCGTAAGGGAGCTTCTTCTCGGCCATCTGAGTGAAGGCGCGAATATCGACGAACATGATGGCGATCTCACGCTCGGTGCCCTCGATAAAGGCGGGTCGGGCGTGACCGTCGCTGGCTTGCGCCGTCGCCGGCAGCAGCGGCGTGACGGTAAGGTCGCTGCTGGGCCGCACCTGGCAGGCGAGCCGGACGTTGGCCGCGGCGCCCACCCGCTTTAGAACCCGCGCCTCGTCCTCGCCCGGCACCGGCAAGTCCTCCTTGCCGCTGCCGACCCGAACCCGGCAAGTCGAGCACCGGCCGCGGCCGCCGCACACCGAGGCGTGCGGGATGCCGGCATCGCGGCTCGCCTCCAGGATCGAGGTGCCACGGCGCACCGTCAGCGTCCGCCCGTCGGGATAGGTGAGCGTAAGCTCTGACGCCCGGCGCAAGGCCGTGCGGATCCAGCGCAGCGCAAGCACGGCGACGAGCAGCGCCGCGAGCCCCCAGTAGGTGGTACTGATCGCATCGAGGGCCCACGCGACCGCGGCCTCGTCGGGCCAGCCGACCGTCTCGCTGAGCTCGGCCGCCCGAATCGTGGCCTCGCGGCCCGCGGCGGCGAAACCGGCCAGCGCGAACGCCGGCCATAGCAGCGCGAGCGCGAACAGAACACCTGCGACGCGGGGGTACCACGGCTTCAGCTTGAGCCAGAAATGCAGGCCGATGCAGCCATGGAACCAGGCGACCAATAGCGCAACCGACTGCTTGATGCCTTCAGCCGGGTCGAACACCCAGATGCTGAGCACGACGTAGGTGTAGGTGTCCTCGATATCGAAGAACTCGTGCAACCCGCGGTTGGCGACGACGTGAAAGACCAGGAGTGGCGGGATCGCCAGCCCGGCGACGATCTGCAGGGCCTCACGCAGCGGCATGCGCAGCGTCCGCCGCCGGAAGATGCTGTAGAGAACGAGTCCGAAATGGACCAGAAGCGAGACGTAGACAATGATTGTGTCGACCGGATTGCGCCACACCGCGAGGAAGACGTCGCGGCCCGATTCCATGGCGGCGAGCGAGATGCTGCCGAGCGCGTGGTTGAGAAGGTGGGTCGCGACGTAAACGAAAAGCACCACGCCGCTCGCAAGCCGCGTCCTCGCAATCCAATCGATGTTTCCCGGCACGGCCCTATTGTACCAGCCGGGGCGTGTAGATCGAACCTTCAGATGGCACCGCCGAGTCCTTCCGCGGCGAGTTCCGACAGCGCGGCCTCGGGCCGGGCGCCGAAATGGCCGATCACCTCGGCCGCGGCGATGCTCCCCAGTCGACCCGACTCATAGGGGCCGAACCCTCGGGTGTAGCCATACAGGAAGCCCGCCGCGTAGAGGTCGCCCGCGCCCGTGGTATCGACCACCCTCGCCACCGGCTCGGCGTCGATAACGTGGAGTGAATTCGCGGTGACCACGACCGATCCGGCGGCCCCGCGGGTCAACACCGTCATCCCGCGACGGCCGCGCACCCGCTGCAACGCGGCATCGAAACTCGGCAGTTGGTAGAGCGACGTGATCTCGGCTTCGTTCGCAAATAGGATGTCGATTTCGGTCTCCGCAAGCTTGAGGAATTCTTCGCGGTAGCGGTCCACGCAGAACGGATCCGAAAGCGTGAGCGCGACCTCGCGACCGGCCGCGTGGGCGACCGATATGGCCTTGCGAAATGCCGCCTTGGCACCCGGCGGGTCCCACAGGTAGCCCTCAAGGTAAGTTACCTTCGCCGCGCCGACCGCGTCCACGTCGACGTCATCGGGACCGAGGCCGACACAGGCCCCGAGGTAGGTGTTCATGGTGCGCTGCGCATCGGGCGTGACGACAATCAGACATCGCGCCGTGGCCGGGCCGTCGGCGGCGAGCGCGGTCGTGAACCGGACGCCGGCGGCGCGCAGGTCATGGGCGAACACTGCGCCCAGCTGGTCCTCGCGTACCTTGCCGATGAAAGCGCCCTCGCCGCGCAGCGCGGCGAACCCGACCATGGTGTTGGCGGCCGAGCCACCCGACACCTCGATGCCGGGACCCATCGCGGCATAGACTTCATCCGCCCGCGCGTCGTCGATCAGCGTCATCGCTCCCTTTCTCAGCGCATGGCGCACCAGAAAGTCATCATCGGCGTGCGCCAGCACATCGACGATCGCGTTGCCTATCCCGACTAGGCCAAGTTCCTGATTCGCTATCGAAATCTCCGACGACGGGTGATTTTGGGGGCAACCTATACACGCCCGGGCGCCGAGACAAGTATGGCTGTCGAGACAAGTATGGCTCGACAATGCGCACCCGCCCTTTCACACTAAACCGACGATGGACGAGCTGGTTCGACTGACCGCGCGCGAGGCGGTGGCCAAGCTTGCGCGGCGCGAGGTCTCGCCGATCGAGCTAATCGAGGCCGCACTCGCCCGCATTTCCGAGACTGACGGCGCGCTCAACGCGCTGCCCACGCTGTGCGCGGATCGGGCGCGGGCGCACGCCACGCGGATCATGAAGACGCCCGTCGAGGATCCCCCGCCGTGGTACCTGCATGGGCTGCCGATCGCGATCAAGGATATGACCGAGGTCGCCGGCGTGCGCACCACTTTCGGCTCGCCGATCTATGCCGATCATGTGCCCGAGCGCTCCGATTACGAGATCGAGCGGCTCGAGGAAAACGGCGGTGTGGTGCTCGCCAAGTCGAACACGCCGGAACTCGCCGCCGGCGCCCACACCTTCAACGAGGTGTTCGGCCACACGCACAACCCGTGGAACACCTCGCTCACCCCCGGTGGCTCCTCGGGCGGTTCCGCGGTCGCCCTGGCGGCCGGCCAAGTGTGGCTCGCGTCCGGCTCCGATATGGGCGGCAGCCTGAGGATTCCGGCTAGCTATTGCGGCGTCGTCGGGTTCAGGCCGGCGCCGGGCCGGGTCGCAGCTGGGCCGCGCCGCATCGTTTATCAGGCGCTCACCGTCGCCGGCCCCATGGCGCGCAACGTCGCCGACGTCGCCTTGATGCTCGATGCCCAGTGCGGCGCCCATCCCGACGATCCGCTGTCGCTGCCCCGGCCCGAGGTGCCGTTTCTCGAGGCCGCGCTGCACCCGGCGGCGCCACGCCGCGTGGCCTATAGCCCCGATCTCGGCGTCGTTCCGGTGGCCCGGGAGGTGGCCGAGCTGTGCGCCGACGCGGTGCAATCCTTCGCCCAGACCGGGGCCGCGGTCGAAGAGGCCTGTCCCAACCTCGCCGATGCCGAAGACATCTTCCAGACCCTGCGCGCCGCCCACTTCGTCGCCGACAAGGCGCCGCTTCTCGAGGCCCACCGCGCCGCCCTGAAGCCCGAGATCATTTGGAACATCGAAAAGGGCTTGAGCCTCAGCCCCGACGAGATCGGGCGCGCCGAACGCGCGCGCACCGCGCTCTTCCACCGCGCCGTCGCCTTCTTCGACGATTACGACCTGCTGGTCAGCCCCGCCGTCCTGGTGCCGCCATACGACGGCGCGCTCCGCTACGTTACCGAGGTCGAGGGTACGCGCTTCGACAACTACGTGACCTGGCTCGGGCTTTCTTTCGCGATCACCCTCACCACGTGTCCCGCGATCTCGGTTCCCTGCGGCTTGACCGCGGCGGGCCTGCCGGTGGGCTTGCAGATCGTCGGCCCGCCGCGCGGCGAGGCCCAGGTGTTGGCGGCGGCCGCGCTGTTCGAAGCCATGCACCCCTACGCGACGATGGTGCCGATCGAGGTCCAGGGTCCGCCGTCTTGATTGCTGCATTCGCCAAGGCCATCGCCCAGCTCTGGGATCCCGCGTTCCGTCGCGTCTTGTGGCTGAGCGCGTCTTTCAGCACGGTCGTCTTCGTCGCCCTCGCGGCTCTGGTGTGGTGGTTGGTCGATTGGCTCACCCCGGACTGGGTGCCGAGCTGGCTGAGCGGGTGGTTCTTCGACTTGGTGGCCTGGGTCTTGGGGTTCGGGGTGCTGCTGGGAAGCGCTTGGATTCTGTTCACGGTGCTGGTTTCGATGTTCGTCGGCATGTTCCTCGAGGGCATCGCCGATGCCGTGGAGGCTCGCCATTACGCGAGCGATCCCCCGGGGCGGGACCTCTCCATCGGCCGCGGGCTCGCGGTCGGACTGAAGTTCCTGTGGGACGTGATCCGGCTCAATCTTCTCGCGCTGCCCGTTTACATCTTCGTGCCGGGGATAAATGTCTTTGTTTTCTATGGGTTAAACGGGTATCTTCTGGGCCGCGAGTACTTCGAGCTGGTCGCCTTGCGTCATCATGATGAGAAGGCGGCGCTGGAGTTGAGGAAGCGGTACCGATGGCGATTGTTCGTGGCGGGTGTCGTCATGACATTTTTGTTCACCGTGCCGATCGCCAATCTGATAACGCCGCTCATCGCCACCGCCGCGATGGTGCACATATACAAGGGGCTGCCGCTCGCCGACCAGCGACCTGAGGCCGCCGCGTAGACACCGCAACGCAGGAAATCGCATGGCCAACACCGACGCGACAACCACCCAATACCGACCCGAGATCTCGCGCCGTGTCACCGAAATACCGGGTGTTCGGTCAACCGGTCCCTCGAGCCTCGGCGCCGACGCGAAGCGGTTGATCGTCGGCCGCGAGATCAGCCTCTCGGGTGAGATCGAAGCTTGTGAGACGCTGGTGGTCGAAGGGCACGTCGAGGCCAGCCTCACCGCCTGCCAAATCATCGAGATCGCCGCCGGCGGGTTGTTCAAAGGCATCGCCGAAGTCGAGGAAGCCCGCATCAGCGGCGATTTCGAGGGCTCGATCACGGTTCGCAATCGCCTCGTCGTTCACGCCACCGGCCGCGTCACAGGCGCCATCCGCTACCGCGAGATCGAAATCCAGCGCGGCGGCCAAGTCGCCGGAGACATCCAGGCGCTGGGTGGAGACGAGGCACCGGCGCCCGCCCTTCAAGCGCCCGCCGCCCCGCGACCAACGGAGGAGGCAGCCGAGCCCGCGGCCGACTGAGGTCGCCGTGCTGCGCCCCTTCCTCGCGCTCGGCGCCGTCGCGGCGCTGGCCGCGTGCGCGATCGAGACCGGGTCGCGACCGCTGTCGCCGGCCGAGCCGGGTGCTTCGGTGGCGGCGGCCAAGAGCGACGTCGAGCTAATTCCGGCCGAGCGCGCGGTCGAGGGCGGGACTGGTGCGGCGCTTGTGGCCGCCGCACCCAAGCCCTATGTCGCGGTGGACGCCGATCCCGAGCGGCTGATCGGATTGACCGTGGGCGAGGCCGCCAAGCTGTTGGGCCGCCCCGCCTTGGTCCGGCGCGAGCCGCCGGCCGAGGTGTGGCAGTACGCGGCAAGCGAGTGCGTGCTGCACCTCTTCCTCTATGAGCGCGAAGGCGGCGCCGCGGTCACCCATTTCGAGATGCGCGGCCTCAACGGGATCTCACGGCACGACTGCCTTGCCGCCCACCTCGAAGCCCTGGGCGCCAGCGGGGGCTAGTTCACGACAAGGTCGTCTTCGCCTTGAAGGCGCAGAGGTCGGCGACCTCGCAGGCTGGGCAATCGGGCTTGCGCGCCTTGCAAACATAGCGCCCGTGCAGAATGAGCCAGTGGTGGGCAGCGTGCCGGTAGGGCTCGGGCACCGCCTTCATGAGCTTTTGCTCGACCGCCAGCGGCGTCTTGCCGCGGGCCAGCCCGGTGCGGTTGGCGAGGCGGAAGACGTGGGTGTCGACCGCGATTGTCGGCTCCCCGAAGGCGGCGTTCAAGACCACGTTTGCCGTTTTGCGCCCGACGCCGGGCAGCGCCACCAGCGAATCGCGGTCGTTCGGCACTTCGCCGCCATGGACCTCCAACAGGCTCTCGCTCAGCCGAATGACGTTCTTCGCCTTGGTGTTGAAAAGGCCGATGGTCTTGATGCACGCACGCACCCGCGCCTCGCCGAGCGCCACCATCTTGGCCGGGGTATCGGCGGCGTCGAAGAGCGCCGGCGTCGCCTTGTTGACGCCGGCATCGGTCGCCTGGGCCGATAGGACGACCGCGACCAACAGCGTGTACGGGTTACGATACCCGAGCTCGGTCTTGGGCAAGGGTCGGGCCTTTGCCAAGCGAGCGAAAAACTCTTCCGCGTCAGTTTTCTTCATGGCCCAACCTTAGCCGCGCCCGCCTCCGGCGAAAAGGCCGGCAACCTTTTTGCCCGGACGCCGCCGCCGTCGTATCATGGCGGATGGATGAGCGGCCAAGCGGCGAGCCCGACGACGGCGCCGATGCGGCGGCGCTCGATCTCGTCCTCTATCCCCACCGATCGCTGCGCCCGGCCGGTTTCTGGCTGTTGATGGCGCTCGTCGCCGGCGTGAGCTTCGCCGCGGGCCTAGCCTTCTTTCTTGCCGGCGCGTGGCCGGTGATGGGATTCTTGGGGCTCGACGTGGTCCTGTTCTACGTCGCGTTCCGATTGAGCTACCGATCGGGCCGTGTGGTGGAGACGATCCGCATGCGCGCCGCCGACCTGGTCGTGCGATGGACCAGCGCCCAGGGAACCGTGCGCACATGGTCTTTCCAGCCCTATTGGCTGCGGGTCGAGTTCGATGAGGGACCCGACCGCCGCGGCCAGCTCGCGCTCTGCTCCCACGGCCGGCGGCTGGTCATCGGCGCCTTCCTCGGGCCCGGTGAGCGCCACGAGGTCGCTAAGACCCTCCGCGCCGCCCTCGCGCGCGCGGGCGCCGTCCACTACAACGGCTGACCGAAGCGCAAGATTCGGGTGGCCGGGCGGTTCCGAGCGGCGTAGTTAGGGACGATGACCGCGCTTCAGCCGATCGAAACCGACGCCCCTTCCCGCGGGTTGACCGCGGCGTCCGGCGACTATGCGCGCATTGACCGGGCGATCGGGTATCTCAATGCCCGTTACCTCGATCAGCCCGGGCTCGACGCGGTGGCCCGTCACGTGGGCCTTAGCCCCTACCATTTCCAGCGCCTGTTTCGGCGTTGGGCCGGAATCAGCCCCAAGCGATTCGTGCAGTACCTGACCCTTGAGCACGCCAAACGGGCGCTTGCCGAGTCGCAGAGCGTGCTTGATGCTGGCTTCGAGGCGGGCCTCTCCGGGCCCGGCCGGTTGCACGACCTTTTCGTCACCTGTGAGGCGATGACGCCGGGCGAATACAAGGCCCAGGCGGCCGGTCTGGTGGTGCGCTATGGCGTCCACCCCAGCCCCTTCGGCGGGTGCCTGGTGATGGCCACCGATCGCGGCGTTTGCGGCCTCGCCTTTGTCGGCGTGGACGAGGCCGAATCGGCGCTGACCGGGCTTGGGGCGGCGTGGTCGCGCGCTCGCCTTGTTGAAGACAACGACGTCGCGGCCGAATTCGTCGCGCGCGCGTTTGCGCCGCGCCGCTCCGATGGGCCGATCCACCTCTCGGTTCGCGGCACCAACTTCCAGATCCGGGTGTGGGAAGCGCTCCTGCGCATCCCGCCCGGCCATGTCGTGTCGTACCAGGCCTTGGCCAAGGTTCTCGGCCAGCCGACGGCGGCCCGGGCGGTGGCTAGCGCGGTCGCGGCCAACCCGGTTTCCTTTCTGATCCCCTGCCACCGCGTGATCCGCCGAAGCGGAGTCGTCAGCGGCTATCGCTGGGGGCGGGCACGTAAGCAGGCGATGTTGGGCTGGGAGGCGGCGCGCTACGGCGAGCGCCTCGCCGCCTCGGCGTAGGACTAGAGCCCGAGCACGTCGGCCATGCTATAGACGCCCGGGCGCTTGTCGTGCGCCCACGCGGCTGCCCGCAGCGCCCCGCGGGCGAAGGTGGCGCGGCTAGTGGTGCGATGGGTGAGTTCCAACCGCTCACCCTCGGCGGCGAAGACCACCGAGTGCTCGCCGACGACGTCGCCACCGCGTAGTACGGCAAACCCGATGTCGCCTCGCCGCCGCGGTCCGGTGTGCCCGTCGCGGGCACGCGCGCTTCGCGACTCGAGATCGATACCGCGCCCGGCGGCGGCGGCCCGGCCTAGCGCCAACGCCGTGCCCGAGGGCGCGTCGACCTTGCCGCGGTGGTGCATCTCGACAACCTCGATGTCGTAGTCCGCATCCAGGCTCGCCGCCATCTCTTGCGTCAGCGCGATCATCAGGTTGACACAAATGCTCATGTTCGGGGCGCGGACGATGGCGGCCCGTTGTCCCGCCTCGGCGATGCGGCCTTCGTGCCCGGGATCGAGCCCGGTCGTGCCGATGACCAACGCGGTTTCAGTCGCCGCCGCGATCCCGGCGTGGGCCACCGTGGCCGCGGGCGCGGTGAAGTCGAGCACGGCCTGGGCGGCCGCGAAAAGCGCCGCCGGGTCGTCGCCGACGATGAGCCCCACCGGTCCGAGCCCCGCGACCTCGCCAAGATCGCGGCCCCGAGCCGGGTGCCCGTCCGCCTCGGTGCCGCCCGCCAGCGCGAAACCCTCGCTCTCGTGCACCAAGCGCGCGAGCGTCTGTCCCATGCGCCCAGCGCACCCGACGATGCCGATCTTGATCTCCGCCATGGCACGCGCTCCCCGACCCAGGCCGCCCCAGGATTTAACCATAGGCCGCCGGACAGAGCGCAGTTATTCGCGCAGGTCTTCCCACATCTCCTTTACCTTGGCGAAGAAGCCTTCGGATTCGGGGTTGGTGCGGGCGCCGCCCTCGCCCGCGAAGTCCTTGAGCAGTTCCTTCTGCCGCTTGCTTAGGTTGACCGGTGTCTCGGTGACCACTTCGATGTACATGTCGCCGCGGCTGCGCAGCACCGGCATCCCCTTGCCCGAAAGACGGAACCGCTTGCCTGCCTGGGTGCCGGCGGGGATGGACACCTTGGCGCGGCCGCCGGAGATGGTCGGCACCTCGATCGAGCCGCCGAGCGCGGCCGTGGTCATGGGGATCGGGACGCGGCAATAGATGTGTGTCCCGTCACGCTGGAAGATGCGGTGGGGGGCGACCGAAAGGAAGATATAGAGATCGCCCGGCGGACCTCCGCGTACGCCCGCCTCGCCCTCGCCGGCGAGGCGGATGCGGGTGCCGTCCTCGACCCCCGGCGGGACGTTGACCGACAGCGTTTTCTCCTTACGCACGCGGCCCGCACCGCCGCAGGTGTGGCACGGATCCTTGATGATGCGGCCGATGCCCTGACACGTTGGACAGGTTCGCTCGATGGTGAAGAAGCCTTGCTGGGCGCGGACCTTTCCGGCGCCGCCACAACCCGGGCAAGGCACCGGCTGGGCCGCGCCCTCGGCGCCGCTGCCCTCACAGGACTCGCAGGTCACCGAGGTCGGCGCGCGGATTTGGGTGGTCACGCCCTTGAACGTGTCCTCGAGCGTCACCTCGAGGTTGTAGCGAAGGTCGGCCCCGCGGGTGCCGCCGCCACGCGCCCGCCGTCCGCCGCCGACGAAGTCGCCGAACAAGTCGTCGAAGACGTCGGCAAACGTGCTGCCGAAATCGAAACCGCCGGCGTGCCCGTGACCGCCCGTCTCGAACGCGGCGTGGCCAAACTGGTCGTATGCCGCGCGGCGCTCGCCGTCCCGCAGGACGTCGTAGGCCTCGTTCAGTTCCTTGAAATTCTTCTCGGCGTCGGGGTTATCGGGGTTGCGGTCGGGATGGAACTGCATCGCGAGGGCGCGGTAGGCCCGCTTCAGGTCGGCCGCCGAGGCGTTTCGATCGACCCCGATCACGTCGTAGTAGTCGCGCTTGCTCATCGCCGTGCCCGGAGGTCGCTAGGCCGCCGGTCACGCCGAGGTGTTCTTCTTGTCCTCGTCCACTTCCTCGAAATCAGCGTCCACCACGTCGTCTTCGGCGGCAGCGGGTTCCTCCGCGTCGGGTGTGTCCGCGCCGTCGCCGTCGCTCTCCGAGGGCCCCTCGCCTGCTGCGGCATCCTCGGTCGGTCCTTCGGTCTGGGCCTTGTACATGGCCTCGCCCAGCTTCATCGACGACGTCGAAAGCGCCTCGGTCTTGCTCTGAATGGCGGCCAAATCTTCGCCGTCCTTGGCGGTCCGCAGCGCCTCGAGGTCGGCCTCGATCTGCTGGCGCTCCTCGGCCGAGACCGCGTCGCCGAATTCCTTGAGGTTCTTCTCGGTACTGTGTACCAGCACGTCAGCTTGGTTTCGCGCTTCCACCAGCGCCCGCCGCGCCTGGTCCTCGCTTGCGTGCGCTTCGGCATCCTTGACCATGCGCTCGATATCGGCTTCGGCCAGACCGCCCGAGGCCTGAATGCGAATCTGCTGCTCGCGGTTGGTGCCCTTGTCCTTGGCCGAGACGTTGACGATGCCGTTGGCGTCGATGTCGAAGGCGACCTCGATCTGCGGTATGCCGCGCGGCGCGGGGGGCAGCCCGACGAGGTCGAACTGGCCCAGTAGTTTGTTGTCCGAGGCCATCTCGCGCTCGCCTTGGTGGACGCGGATCGTGACCGCGCCCTGGTTGTCCTCGGCGGTCGAGAAGACCTGGGATTTCTTGGTCGGGATCGTGGTATTGCGTTCGATCAATCGGGTGAACACGCCGCCCAAGGTCTCGATCCCGAGCGACAGCGGCGTGACGTCCAACAGCAACACGTCCTTCACATCGCCCTTGAGGACGCCGGCCTGAATGGCCGCGCCCATGGCCACCACCTCGTCGGGATTGACCCCCTTGTGAGGCTCGCGGCCGAAGAAATTCTTGACGGTTTCGTTGACTTTGGGCATGCGGGTCATGCCGCCGACGAGCACCACGTCGACGATCTCGCCGGCGCTGAGCCCGGCATCCTTCAACGCCGCCTTGCAGGGCCCTATGGTACGCTCGATCAGGTCATCGACGACGGCCTCCAGCTTGGCCCGCGTGAGCTTCATCGTCAGGTGTTTGGGGCCCGAGGAATCGGCGGTGATGAAGGGCAGATTGATTTCCGTCTGCATCGCGCTCGAGATCTCGATCTTGGCCTTCTCGGCGGAATCCTTTAGCCGCTGCAGCGCCAGCCGGTCCTTGCGCAGATCGATCCCCTGTTCCTTCTGAAACTCCTCCGCCAAGTAGTCCACCAGGCGCATGTCGAAATCCTCGCCGCCGAGGAAGGTGTCGCCGTTGGTGGCCTTGACCTCGAACACCCCGTCGCCGATCTCAAGGATCGAAAGGTCGAACGTGCCGCCGCCCAGGTCATAGACCGCGATGACGCCGCCCTTGCCCTTGTCCAGGCCATAGGCGAGCGAGGCCGCGGTGGGCTCGTTGATGATGCGCAAGACGTCGAGCCCGGCGATCTTGCCCGCATCCTTGGTGGCTTGGCGTTGTGCGTCGTTGAAATAGGCCGGCACCGTGACCACCGCCTCGGCGACCGGTTCGCCAAGATAGGCCTCGGCGGTCTCCTTCATCTTCTGCAGGATGAAAGCGCTGATCTGGCTGGGCGAGTAGTTGGTGCCATCCACCCGCACCCACGCGTCGCCGTTGTCGGCTTTGACGATTTCGTAGGGCACCATCTCCTTGTCGCGTGTGGTCATCGGATCGTCGAAGCGGCGGCCGATGAGCCGCTTGATCGCAAACAGTGTGCCCTCTGGATTGGTCACGGCCTGGCGCTTGGCGGACTGGCCCACCAGTCGCTCCGATTCGTCCGTGAACGCGACCATCGAAGGGGTCGTGCGCGCGCCCTCGGCGTTCTCGATGACTTTCGGCTCCTTGCCGTCCATGACTGCAACGCAGGAGTTGGTCGTACCCAAGTCGATACCGATTGGCCTAGCCATGTTGTCTTCCTCGTGGCAAGCGAACGCGCGCCGCGGCGGCGGCGGCGTTCGCACTTGCTTCCGAACTTACGTGCTTGGTCCTATATAGGAACCCGCAAATCCCGCCGCAACCATTGTCGCGCAACGATTCTTCGTCCTTGCGCGCTCAAACCTTGGTGTCGATCCGCGTCGGCACCCCGTCGCCCTCGGCGGCCTTGCTCGCGGCCGCGACACCGACCGCCGCCGGGCGCAAAAGCCGGTCGGCGATGGCGTATCCGATCTCGGTGACCTCGACGACGGTGCCCGGCGCTTGCCCGGATTCGGGAATCTCGAACATCGCCTGATGGTAGTTGGGATCGAACTTTTCGCCCAGCGGATTGATCGCCCGTATGTCGTGGCGCTCGAGAACCGCCAGCAGCTCGCGCTGGGTCATTTCGACGCCGACCAGCAAGCTTTTCAGCACCCCCTCATCCTGATCCGCCATCGCCGGGGCCGCCTCGATCGCGCGATGAAGGTTGTCGACGATCCCGACGAGATCGCGGGCGAGGCCGGTGACGGCGTACTTTTGCGCCTCTTCGCGGTCGCGTTCGGCGCGCCGTCGCACGTTCTCGGTTTCGGCCATCGCCCGCAGCAAGCGGTCTTTGACCTCGGCGAGTTGCTCTTCGGGGCCCATCGACGCCGGCGTCGGGCCCGCTTTGTTGTCGCCAGCGGGCGCGTCCACACCCGCAGGGGCGTCGCCCGCCGCCACGTCGGTGCCGGCGACGTCCGCCACCGCGTGGCCGGTATCCCCGCTTTCCGCCCTCGATTCCGTGCTGGCGCCGGCCTCGGCCCGGGCCTTGCCTGCTCTTCCGCCGGTCCCCTTGGCCGGCTTCTTCACGCCGCCGCCTCCCGCCCGCCGACCAGCCTTCCAATCACCTTGGCCGTGTAATCGACCAGCGGGATGATCCGCGCATAGTTGAGCCGCGTCGGGCCAATCACGCCAAGCGCCCCGACGATCTGCTCGCGGCCGTTGACATACGGCGCGACCACCAGTGAACACCCGGCCAGGCTGAAAAGCTCGTTCTCGGCGCCAATGAATATTCTTACCCCCTCGGCTTCGACCGCGAGGTCCAATAGCTGGGCGAACTCGCCCTTGGTCTCCAGCGCGTCGAAAAGGGTGCGGATGCGTTCCAAATCCTCGAGCGCGGTGACGTCCTCCAGCAGGTTCGCTTGACCGCGGACGATGAGGGTGTGACGGTCCTCGCCGCTCCACGTCGCGAGCCCGGTCTCGACCACGCGCGCGGTCAGCTCATCGAGCTCGGCGCGATGCGACTCGAGCTCGGCCCGGACCTCGGCTACGGCCTCGCCCAGGGTACGGCCCGCCATGCGCGCGTTGAGATAGTTGACGGCTTGGATGATCGTCGAGGCCGGAACGTCTTCGGTCATCTCGATGATGCGGTTCTCGACCGAGCCGTCGTCGGTGACGATGACGACCAGCATTCGCCCCCGCCCGAGCTTCACGAATTCGATGTGGCGCAAGGAGGAATCATCGGTCGGCGCCACCACTAACCCGGCGCAGCGCGACAGCCCCGACAGTGTACTGATCGCCTCGGTCAGGAGCTCCTCGACGTTGCCGCCGGCGGTGGCGTGGGCCTCGATGCTGCGGCGCTCCTCTTCATCGAGGTGGCCTACCTCCAATAGCCCGTCGACGAAGAAGCGCAGCCCCGCCTCGGTCGGCATACGCCCGGCCGAGCGATGGGTGGCATACAGCAGCCCCGCCATCTCCAGGTCCGCCATCACGTTGCGGATCGAGGCCGGCGAGAGCCCGATGTTGAGCTGGCGTGCCAGCGTGCGCGAGCCGATCGGTTCGCCGGATTCGACGTAGGCCTCGACGATGTGTCTGAAGATGCTACGCGAGCGCTCGTTCAGCGCGTGGATCATGGTCGCGACTGGCCCTTTCGGCGCCGCCGATGGTGGGACCGTAAATGTAGTAATGCGCCCGCGGCGCGTCAACGCAACCGCCGGAAACGCTTGCCAGCGTCGTGTTTGTCGCGGCCTAATCCGCGTGCCATGGTGGCCAAGCCAAACCCCCGCCGCTCGGGCCGCGCGCCCGATGCGCTGCGCGCCATCCGGCTTGAGACCGGGGCCAGTAAGTTTGCCGAGGGATCGTGCCTCGCCCACTTCGGCGACACCCAGGTTCTGTGTACCGCAAGCTTCGAGAACCGGGTGCCGCCCTTTCTCCGCGATTCCGGTAGTGGGTGGGTGACCGCCGAGTACGGCATGCTGCCGCGCGCGACCGAATCGCGCACCGCCCGCGAGGCGGCGCGGGGTCGCCAATCCGGGCGGACCCAAGAGATTCAGCGACTGATCGGACGCTCGCTGCGCGCGGCGACCGACCTACGCGCCTTTGGCGAGCGCCAGATGCGCATCGACTGCGACGTGCTGCAGGCCGACGGGGGAACGCGGACCGCCGCCATCACCGGAGCCTGGATCGCGCTGCGGCTGGCGTTCGCCCGCCTGGTCGCGGACGGTCGCATACCGGAGGTGCCGCTCCTCGGCCACGTCGCCGCGGTCAGCTGTGGGATCGTGGCCGGCGTGCCACTACTCGATCTCGACTATATTGAGGACGCCGCCGCCGAGGTCGACGCGAACTTCGTGCTCACCGATCGCGGTCGCATCGTCGAAATTCAGGGGACCGCGGAATCGGCCCCCTTCACCCAAGCCCAGTTCGACCGCCTGCTTCGTCTGGCCAAAGCCGGCGTGCGCACGCTGGTGGCCGCGCAGGCCGATGCCGCCGGGCTCGGCTGACCATGGCCCGCCGCTTCACCGGCGATGCCCTGGTCGTGGCCACCCACAACCCCGGAAAAGCGCGCGAGGTCGGCGATCTCTTGGCGCCGTTCGGCATCACGGTGCGCTCGGCCGCCGCGCTCGCCCTGCCCGAGCCCGAGGAAACGGGCGAGACCTTCGTCGCCAACGCCGAGCTGAAGGCGCGCGCGGCCGCGGTGCGTGCCGGCATGGTGGCGCTGGCCGACGATTCGGGCCTCGCGGTCGAGGCACTTGGCGGCGCGCCGGGGATACGCGCGGCGCGCTGGGCCGGTCCGGCGCGCGATTTCTCGGCCGCGATGTCCCGCGTCCAGCGCGAACTCGAGGCGCGCGGCGCCGATCGCCCCGAGGCGCGCGGCGCCCATTTCGTGGCCGTGCTCGCGCTTTGTTGGCCCGACGACCATTGCGAAACGTTCGAAGGCCGCATCGACGGCACTCTCGTGTGGCCGCCCCGTGGCACGAACGGGTTCGGCTATGACCCGATATTCCGACCCCAGGGCCACGCCCTTACCTTCGCCGAGATGGCGCCCGCCGACAAACACGCCATCAACCACCGCGCCATCGCCTTCGCGCGACTGAGCGATGCCTGTTTCCGCGCCCGTCACTGAACGAACCGGCGCGCCCGCGGCCGATGCCCCCGGGTTTGGCATCTACGTACACTGGCCGTTCTGCCGCGCCATCTGCCCCTACTGCGATTTCAACGTCCACCGCCGTGGCGCCGTCGATCAGCCACGCTGGGCGCGGGCGCTGGTGCGCGAGCTCGAATACTTCGCCGCGCGTGCCTCGGGGCAGTTGGCGACCAGCCTCTACTTCGGCGGCGGCACGCCCTCGCTGATGGCGCCCGAGACCGTGGCGGCGGTGATCGCGGCCGCGCGGCGCCACGCTGCGCTCGCGCCCGATGCCGAAATCACGCTCGAGGCCAATCCGTCCTCGGCCGACGCCGGCCGCTTTGCCGCGTACCGCGCCGCCGGCGTGACCCGGCTGTCGCTCGGCGTTCAGGCGCTCGACGACGCCGCGCTCAGCGCACTCGGTCGGGATCACGATGCCGCCGAGGCGCGCCGTGCGCTTGCCACCGCCGCGGCGGTTTTTCCGGCCATGAGCTTCGACCTTATTTACGCCCGCCCCGGCCAGAGTGCGCCCGCGTGGCGTCGCGAACTCGATACCGCGCTGGCGCTGGCGGCCGGGCATCTCTCGCTCTATCAGCTCACCATCGAGCCCGGCACGGCCTTCCATCGCGCGGTCCGCCGCGGCACCTTAAAGGTGCCCGACGACGACACCGGGGCGGCCCTCTACGCCATCGCTCAGGAACGCTGCGCGGCCGCGGGCCTGGCGGCCTACGAGATCTCGAACCATGCCGCGCCCGGCCACCACGGGCGCCATAACCTCACCTGTTGGCGCTACGGGGAGTATCTTGGCATCGGTCCCGGCGCCCATGGCCGACTCGGGGTCGGGACCGAGCGGCTTCACACCCGCCAGCTCGAACGGCCCGAGGCCTGGATCGGCGCCGTCGAGTCCGCGGGTCACGGGACCGAGGCCACGGGGCCGATCGACCGCGCCGGTCGCGCGACCGAGATGGCGCTCATGGGGCTGCGCCTCGCCGAGGGCGTATCGCTCGCTCGCTTCGAGGCCATCGTCGGCGTGCCGCTTGCGGCGATCTTCCCGCGTCCAACGCTCGATCCCCTGGTCGAGGGCGGGCTCTTGGCGCTCGATGAGGCCACGTTGCGGGCAACCGCGCGCGGCCGCCCCCTGCTTGACGGGATCCTCGATCGCCTGCTCGGCGCGATCGCCTTGCCGGCTAGTAGGCCAGCGGCTGGAACGTCGAAGGCGGGCTCGATACGACCCGGAAACCAAGCGAGGTGACCTCGATGACGGCGAGCCCACGGTCGGCGGTGCCGTCGCGGTTGAAGCGGAAAATGCCGTCGATGCCGGCGAAGCCGTTGGGCGAGAGGATCGCGTCAGCCGAAAAATCGCCCTTTTTGGCCATCGCCGCGGCCAGGGCCACGGCGTCATAGGCGATGCTGGCGATCGCTGGCGGCGCCCGCCGATACGAGTTTTCGAAACGCTGGCGAAAGGCATCTTTTTGCGCCGGCGGCGGGCCCGCGTACCAGCCCCCTACCAGCGCCGGCTCGCGGCCGAGGTCGGGCTCATACCAAAGGTAGGTGCCGATGAAGCGAATCGCGTTGGGATCGATATCGTAATAGGGCAGGAGCGAGGCGATCGAGCGCAGGCTGGGCCCGCCCTCGGGCAGGATCACCGCGTCGTAGTCGAGCCGCCCTAGCGTCTGGGACGATGCCAGCGCCGCCAGCGCCGCCTCCGATTCCGGGTCGTCGCCTCCCTCCAAGGCCAGGCGCCGGGCGCGCAGGGCGGCTTGGCGCTGGTCGTAACGGGCCAGCCGGCGCACCTGCAACTCGACCTCGGCGGCGTCGGCGGGGTAGTACTCGACGCGCACCACCCGGCTTTCGTTGCGCACCGCCGCGGCGCGCAGCGCCTCGACGACCGCGGTGCCGTAGGCGGTTTCGGGCACCAGTGCCGCGAACCGGGACAGCCCCTGGGTGCGCGCAAACGCGACCACGCGCTCGATCTGCTGTTCGGGCATGAATCCCATCAGGAAGACGCCGTTCCCGGCCACCGAACGGTCGTTGGAGAAGGCGATCACGTTGATGGCGCGCTCGCGGGCGGCGGGCGCGGCGGCGGCGGTGGTCGCGTTGAACACCGGCCCCAACACCATTGCCGCGCCCTCTTCGATCGCCGCCTGGGCGGCGCGCGCGGCCCCGGCGGCGGTCCCCAAGGTGTCGTAGGGACGCAGCACGAAACCCTCGTCGGCGACGTCGAACAGCGCCAGCTGGGCGGCGTCGAGCATCAATTCGCCAAGTCCGGCGTAACGCCCGCTCAGCGGCAACAAAATGGCGACCGCCGCGGGGCCGGTCTCGGGGGCCTTGAGCACGGGCGGCGCCGGCTCGACCACGACCGGCTCCACGGGTTGGGGTGGCGCCGGCGGCGCGGGCTCGGGCGCGGCCGGTTCGGGTGGCGGCGCCGGCTCGGGTTCGGGCGGTGGCGGCGCCGGTTCGATACGAGCGATTTCGGTTGGTGGCTCGGTTGCCGGCGTCTCGCCCGCCGTGCCCGTGCCCCCTAGCCATTGCGACAGGTTCGCTTCTAAAGTCGTCGCTTCGCAGCCCGCCAATCCAATGACGACAAGGGCCGATGACAAAGCGGCGAAGCGGCGGTACGAAGCCAAGGCTGAGAACGAGGGTCCGCGCAACGCGTGCCACTCCTGCGGCCGATGCAGCGAGCGCCAAGGGTAGCCAGCACGCCGAGCGAAGTAAACCGGCGCCCGGGCTCTACGTGACGGCGACGCCGATCGGCAACCTCGGCGACGTGAGCCTACGGGCGCTCGAGGTGCTGGGATCGGCGGACGTCATCGCCTGCGAGGACACGCGGGTGACCTCGCGGCTCCTCCACCGCTACGCGATCGCGACGCCGCTCACGCCCTACCACGAATACAACGCCGCGACCGCGCGGCCCCGCCTGTTGCGCCGCCTCAACGCCGGCGAGGTCGTCGCCCTGGTCGCCGATGCCGGGACGCCGCTGGTCTCGGACCCGGGTTACCGCCTGATTCGCGCGGCCATCGCCGCCGGCATCCACGTGACCAGCGTGCCTGGACCATCCGCGGTCACCGCCGCGCTCAGCATCGCCGGGCTGCCGACCGACCGATTCCTTTTCGCCGGCTTCCTGCCACCGCGAAGCGCGGCACGTCGGCGGGCGCTGGGCGAACTCGCGGCGGTGCCGGCCTCGCTCGTGGTTTTCGAATCGCCGCGTCGGCTGGCGGCTTCGCTCGTCGATATGGCGGCGGTGCTGGGGCCGCGCGAGGCGGCGGTCGGGCGAGAACTCACCAAGCGCTTCGAAGAGGTGCGGCGCGGCCGCCTCGACGCGCTGGGCGAGGCCTATGCGAACCATCCTCCGCCGCGCGGCGAGATCGTCGTCGTGATCGCGCCGCCCGAGCGCGGCGGCGCCGGTGCGGCCGCCTCGCCCGACGCCGATGCACTCTTGCGCGACGCGCTCCGCCGCGCGCCGCCGGCGCGCGCGGCGGCCGAGGTGGCGCGGGCGACGGGGCTTTCGCGGCGCGACCTCTATGCCCGGGCGCTGAAGTTGCGCGCGCCGCGATGAGCGGCCGGCGGCGGGCCGAGAGGGCGGGCCGCGCGGCCGAGACCGCGTGTGCGCGGCTCCTCCGACTCAAGGGCTACCGGCTGCTCGCGCGCCGCTATCGCTCGGGCGTCGGCGAGATCGATATCGTCGCCCGCCGGGGCCGCCTCATCGCGATAATCGAGGTCAAGGCGCGGCCGGATTACGCCACCGCGGTCGAGGCCGTCGATTCGCGCCAACGCGCGCGCATCGAGCGGGCCGCCACGATGTTCCTGGCCAAGAACGCGGCGCTCGCAAGCCTCACGGTACGCTTCGACGTGATGGTCGTGCTACCATGGCGGCTGCCGGTTCACCTCGAGGACGCGTGGCGGCCGTGACCGCCGCGAGCACAGGAGTTCCGCCCCCATGATTGCGATCGAGAACCCTCGCCGCACCCTGACCCTCGCCCTTACCCTCGGTGCCGTGGCCCTCGCGGTGTCGGGCTGCGCCGGCGCGTTGATCGGCGGCGTCGCCACGACCGGCGTCGTCGTCGCCCAGGAACGCTCGGTCGGCGACGCCATCGACGACGTGACCATTCGCGTCGACCTCAATCGCCGCCTTTTCGAATCCAGCGAGGCGCTCTACGTCGGCGTCGGCATCGACGTCGTCGAGGGCCGGGTGCTCCTGAGCGGCGTCGTTCCGACGATCGACGACCGCGTCGAGGCGGCCAAGCTTGCCTGGCTCGCACCCGGCGTGAAGCAGGTCCTCAACGAGCTCGAGGTGGCACCCAAGCCCGATCTCATCGACTTCGTCCGGGACAAGCGCATCGGCGGCCAGTTGCGGATCGAGCTCCTCCGCGATCTCGACATCGTCGACATCAACTACATCGTCACGACCGTCAACGGGACCATCTACCTTCTCGGCATCGCCCAGAACCAGACCGAGCTCGACAAGGTCGTGGGCCATGCGAGCAACATCGGCGGGGTCAAGAAGGTGGTGAGCCACGTGCTTCTCAAAGACGACCCCAAGCGCCGCTAGTCGGCGCGGGCGATCGCCATGGCCCTCGATGTCGCGATCCAGATGGACGCCGTCGAGAGCATCGACATCGACGCCGATTCGACCTTCGTCTTGGCGCTCGAAGCGCAGGCGCGCGGCCATCGCCTCCGCCACTACCTGCCGCGCGAGCTCAGCCTGGTCGAGGGCAAGGTCGAGGCGCGGGCGCGTCCGCTTGAGGTGCGGCGCGAGCCCGGCAACCACGCGAGCCTCGGCCCGCCGGCCACCCTCGACCTCGCCGCGATGGACGTGGTGCTGATGCGCCAGGACCCGCCCTTCGACATGTCCTACATCACCGCCACCCACCTCCTGGAGCGAATCCATCCCCAAACGCTCGTGGTCAACGATCCGGTCCACGTTCGCAACGCGCCCGAAAAGCTGTTCGTCACCCGCTTCGCCGGATTGATGCCGCCGACGCTGATCAGTGCCGACGCCGAAGCCATCAGGGCCTTCCGGCGCGCCCACGCGGACATCATCCTCAAGCCGCTGTTCGGCAACGGCGGCGCCGATGTCTTCCATGTCGCGCCCGGCGACGACAACTTCAACGCGCTGGTCGAGATGTTCACCCAGCGCTCGGCCGAGCCGATCGTCGCGCAACGCTACCTCGCCGAGGTACGCGAGGGCGATAAGCGCATCATCTTGATCGAGGGGCGCGCCGCCGGCGCCATCAACCGGGTGCCGGCGGCCGACGACGTGCGCGCCAACATGCATGTCGGCGCGCGGCCCGAGAAAGCGGACCTAAGCGACCGCGATGTCGAGATCTGCGAAACCATCGGCCCGACGCTAAAGGAACACGGCTTCGTTTTCGTCGGCATCGACGTGATCGGCGGCTACCTCACCGAGATCAACGTCACCTCGCCCACAGGCCTGCAAGAGGTCGACCGCTTCGACGGCGCCTCGCTCGAAAGCGACATCTGGGACGCCATCGAGCGCCGTCGCGCCGAATCGAAACGAGGCGTCTCCGTCTAGCGCACGGCGCGGCTAGCAGCAATTGGCCGCGTGGCGCGCACGCCGCCATGCGCCTACAATCGTCCACCCGCCGAACCGATGGAGGACAGACGCCGGTGGTTGCCCGCGTGAACACCGTCGCCTTTCAGGGCATCGACGTGCTCGACGTCGACGTCCAGGTGCAGACCGCGGGGGGCTGCCCGCCTTTACCATCGTCGGCCTGCCCGACAAGGCGGTCGCCGAATCACGCGAGCGCGTGCGCGCGGCACTGGTCGCCATCGGCCTCGCGCTGCCGCCCAAGCGCATCACCGTCAACCTCGCGCCAGCCGACGTGCTCAAGGAGGGAAGCCACTTCGACCTGCCGATCGCGCTCGGGTTGCTGGTGGCGATGGGGGTCTTGCCGGGCGATGAGATCGAAGGTTACACCGCGCTTGGTGAGCTCGCGCTCGACGGCGCCATTGCCGCGGTGGCCGGGGTGCTGCCGGCGGCGGTTGCGGCCTCGGCGGCCTCGCGCGGCCTGATTTGCCCTGCCGCATGCGGCGGCGAGGCGGCGTGGGCCGGCGATATCGAGGTCCTGGCGCCGGCCACCATCCTTTCCTTGATCAACCACTTCAAGGGCACCCAGGTGCTAAGCCCGCCTGAAGCCAAGCTCGTGGCCGACCCGGTCGCGGGCGCGGACCTCAAGGATATCAAGGGCCAGGAGACCGCCAAGCGCGCCCTCGAGGTGGCCGAGGCCGGCGGCCACAACCTTCTGATGATCGGCCCGCCGGGCGCCGGAAAGTCGATGCTGGCGGCGCGCCTGCCGGGCCTGCTGCCGCCGCTCGATGCGGGCGAAACGCTCGAGGTCAGCATGATCCATTCGATCGCGGGCCAGCTCCGCGAGGGCCGACTGAGCCGCGCCCGGCCGTTTCGCGATCCCCATCAGTCGGCCTCGCTTCCCGCGATGGTTGGCGGCGGCACCCATGCGCGCCCGGGCGAGGTGACGCTGGCGCACCTCGGCGTTCTCTTCCTCGACGAGCTGCCCGAGTTCCAGCGCCTGGTGCTCGAGGCGCTGCGCCAGCCGATCGAGGCGGGCCGGGTGTCGGTGGCGCGGGTCAACAGCCACGTGACGTACCCTGCGCGGGTCCAGCTGGTGGCGGCGATGAACCCGTGCCGTTGCCGCTACCTCGCCGACGCCGCGCTCGCCTGTGGTCGAGCCCCCAAGTGTGCGCGCGATTATCAGGCCAAGATCTCAGGCCCGCTGTTCGACCGCATCGACCTTCACGTCGACGTGCCGGCGGTGGACGCCGCCGACCTCACGCTGCCGCCGCCGGCCGAAGGCACCGCCGAGGTCGCCGCCCGCGTCGCCGCCGCGCGCGAAATTCAATCCGCGCGATACGCCGGCCGCGATGCCGACCCGCCGCTACGTACCAACGCCGAAGTCGACGGCGAGCTTTTGGCCGAGGTCGCGACCCCAGACGGCGCCGGCGCGGCACTCCTCACCGAGGCGGTCGACCAGATGCGCCTGTCGGCGCGGGGCTACCACCGCGTCCTGCGCGTCGCCCGGACGCTCGCCGACCTCGAAGCCGCCGAGTCGGTCCGCCGCATCCACATCGCCGAGGCCTTGAGCTACCGCCGCATCAACTCGCTGCTGTGAGGTCGCGACGGCCCGCCCGCGCTCAATAGTGTTTGAGGCCGGGTACCTGGCATTCGCCGCGCGTCCAGGTCTGCTTGATGCGGCAGCGGGTGTTCATGTGGATGACCACCGAGCCCTTGCAGGATTCGAGGCTCACCCAGGCCTTGACGCCGATCACCGCGCCACGGGAGGTGCGGCTGCCGCCACCGTGCTCCGGCACGTTGGTGATGCCGCTCACGTCCGCCGGGGCGATGCCCAGCTCGGCAAGTCGCGCGGCGACGGTCTCCTCGCACCCGTCGTAGCGCCCTCCGGAGAGCGCCGGGGTGCCTGCCAGAACCAGGCCTAGGGCAACCATCGCCGTGGTGACGGGGCGGATCATTCGCGGCCTCCAGCGTCGTGTCCAGGAGCGTTCCAGGTGTGATGTTATCCTCCCAGGAAGGGATGCGAACTCAATCCTTCGTGACGGCTGGGTACGGTCCCCGAGCAGCGCCGGGCCGGGTCTGCTAAGATCGGCCGCGTCTGATCGAGACGAGTGTTGAGGGAGAGCGAGCATGAACGACACACCGGACAAATCGACCTGGCCGGAGTTCGCCATCGTCATTTTCGACTTGTTGACCGGCCGCAAGGCCGAACTCACATGGGAGTTCGACGACCTGCCATCTACGTTCCCACCGCGGCCGGAGACGATCCAGAGTACGCGGTCTGGAAGGTGACCGGCGCCATAAAGGTGCGCGCGCGCGAAGACTACCCCGGATGAGCTCGTTTTCAGCCCCGCTGA
Source organism: Alphaproteobacteria bacterium (assembly GCA_965219135.1). Taxonomy (GTDB): domain Bacteria; phylum Pseudomonadota; class Alphaproteobacteria; order VGEJ01; family VGEJ01; genus CAYUNL01. The sequence continues at coordinate 3,358,795 of CBDCMV010000003.1, forward strand.
GCGTCACGGCGGATGTCAACGCCGTCCTTGGCGAGCATGCGGTCAGGGTCACCGCCGCACGGAACCGGATAACCGTCGACTTGCCGGGTGTTGGGGCGGGGCTCGCCGCGTTGCGGGGAAGCGGCGGGAAGCGGGGTCGAGCGAACGTCCTGGCGGGTCTCGACACGTTCTTGCGAACCACCGACCTCAGCATTCGGATATGCATGGCCGGCGGCACGCTGGCGGTCCTTGGTGCGGAAGCTCATCCCGGACGGCTGTCCCGATGGCTGGGCGTGGCCCCCCTGGAGGTGCGACTGTCCGGCGTGATGTCCGTGATCCGAGGGCTGTGGTCCAAATAAGGGCGGCGTTTCCCCCGCTTGCTTGATGAGATCGCGCGCAGGGCGAAACCCTAGAAGTTCTTCAGGCCCGGTACGCGGCACTCGCCGCGCGTCCACGTCTGCTTGACGCGGCACCGCGCGTTCACGTGGATGACCACCGAGCCTTCGCACGATTCAAGGCCTACCCACGCCTTGACGCCGACCACGCCCCCACGCGAGGTACGGCTGGCGCCGCCCTGCTCGGGCACATAGGTGATCCCCGCAACATCGGCCTCGGCGATACCCAGCTCGGCAAGCCGATCCGCCACGGTGTCCTCGCACTTGTCATAGCGCCCGCCAGAAAGCGCCGAGGCGCTGGCCAGCACCACGCCAACCAGAATTGTCGCCGCCGCGATGGTGTGAATCATTCAGGTCCCCCGACGATCATCAGTGACCCTCACGCCGGACCGAGGGGGGCGACGGAGAAGATTACCGAGAAGGCGCGGCAGTAGATGACGACGCTTTGGAAGCTCGCGGCGTCGGCGTCGGTCGGTAGCGTGTAGTTCTGGCTGCCGACGTTGCCTTTCAGGGCGCCGAGATCATGGTACCCCTGATGGACCTCGTCGCCGGTCGCAGGATCGGGATGGGCGGAGATCAAGACCCGCAGATCCGGGCCGTTGGTCACCTCGAAGGTTTCCAACCGCACCACATGTTTCCCATCGGCGAGCCGGTAGAGCGTCGCGGTTCCCGAACCTTTGTGGATGCTGTCGGCATCCTTGAACGCGCCGCTGGCCAGTTGGACCGGGCCCGCCGGCATCGCTTCGGTCATCGCTTTGTCGGGCGCGTTGCGCGCCGCCTCCATCACCGGCTCGCGTAATTCCTCTCGTTCCTCGTCGGACATTGCCGCCAGTTCTTCGGGCGTCGGAAACGCCTCCTCGACCACCTCGTCGATGAACAGCGGCGAGATCAGGAACCACCCGATCACGCCCAGCACGATGAGGCCAAGCGTCCCCAGGCCAAGTGCGATTCGTGCGCGTCGGCTCATGATCGTCCTCGCTCCGCGATTCTCCGGTGTGGTGCGAAAAGCGCTCAGCCCCCACAACCGACTGTGCTAGTTTGTCCGAGATGCGCGTTCCACCCCTCACGAGCCTGATCGTTGCGACCGGCCTCGTCCTCGCCTCGGTCGCGGCCGCGGTGGAGCGGGTGCACGGCATTGCCATGCATGGCGAACCCAAGTACGCGCCCGGCTTCACCCACCTCGACTACGTCAACCCGCATGCGCCCAAGGGGGGCACGCTCCGGCTCGCGGTCACCGGCTCCTTCGACAACCTCAATCCCTTCCTCATCAAGGGCAGCGCCGCGGCCGGGCGGCACTACGTGTTCGAGAGCCTGTTGAAGCGGACCTGGGATGAGGCCTTCTCGCTCTACGGCCTGATCGCCGAATCGCTCGAGCTGCCCGAGGACCGCGCCTGGGTCACCTTCCACCTCCGGCCCGAGGCGCGGTTCCACGACGGCACCCCGATCACCACCGACGACGTGATCTTCTCGCTCGAGACCCTGCGCGATTCCGGGCGCCCCAACCACCGCCTCTATTACGGCCAAGTCGCGCGCATCGAACAGGTCGATGCTCGCACCCTCACCTTCTTCTTCGATCCCAAGTCCGGCAATCGCGAGCTGCCCCTGCTGATCGGTCTGATGCCGATTCTCTCGAAGAACTACTATGCGGGCCGCGCCTTCGCCGAAACCACCCTCGAGCCGCCGCTCGGCAGCGGGCCCTACCGCGTGGAATCGGTCGATCCCGGGCACGCCGTCGTCTACCGGCGGGCGCCCGACTACTGGGGCCGTGATCTCGCCATTAACCGCGGGCAGAACAACTTCGACAGCGTGCGCTACGAGTACTTCCGCGACGCCGACGTGTTGATGGAGGCCTTCAAGGCCGGCGAATACGACGTCCGCCGTGAAGGCAGCGCGGTGCGTTGGGCCACCGCCTACGACTTTCCCGCCGCCGCCGCCGGCCGTGTCGCACGCGAGATGCTGGCCCACCAGCGGCCCGCGGGCATGCACGCGTTCGTATTCAACACCCGGCGCGAGATCTTCGCCGATCCCCGGGTGCGCCAAGCGCTCGGCCATGCCTTCGACTTCGAGTGGGTGAACAAGACGCTGTTGCACGGCGCCTATGCCCGCACCGCCAGCATCTTCGCCGGCTCCGAGCTGGCGCCGCGCGCGGCCCCTGATGGCGCCGAACTCGATTTCCTGGCCGCCGACCGCGACCGGGTGCCCGCGGCGGTGTTCGGCGAGGTTTTCCGCCCGCCGGCGACCGATGGCTCGGGCAACGCCCGCGGCAACCTCCGGCGCGCCCGCGACCTCCTCGCCGAGGCCGGCTGGACGGTGGCCGAGGGTAAGCTCAGCCGCGCCAGCGACGGCCTGGCGATGCGCTTCGAGATCTTGTTGCTCCGGCCCGACAACGAAAAGATCGCGCTCGCCTTCGCCGACAACCTCAAGCGGCTCGGCGTCGAGGTCAGTGTGCGCACCGTCGACAGCGCCCAGTACCAGGAGCGGCGCAGCAACTTCGACTTCGACATGATCGTCCATCACTGGCGGGTCTCGCTATCGCCGGGCAACGAGCAGGCCTTCTACTGGGGTTCGGCGGCGGCCGACGAGCCGGGCTCGCGCAACTATGCCGGCATTCGCGATCCGGTGGTCGACGGGTTGATCGAGGCGGTGACCGCGGCCCATGACCGCGACAGCCTAGTCGGCGCCATCCGCGCCATGGACCGGGTGCTCTCGTGGGGGCACTACGTGGTGCCGCTCTATCACCTCGCCGAGGACCGGGTCGCCTATTGGGACGCCTTCGGCCGTCCCGCGGTTACGCCGACCTATGGCTACGTCATCGAGACCTGGTGGACCGACCCCGCCAAAGCCGCCGCCCTCGGCCGTTAGGCGCGCTTGCGCGCCAACACCTTGATGCCGGGCTTGAAGGCGAGGCGGCGGCGGAAGATCTCAAGGCCGTGCCGGGACAGCAGGCGGGCGAGGTTGCGCGGGTTGAAATAAATACAGTGTGAGGGCGGTGCGAAGGCGTCCCAGCCGGTGACGTCCTTGGGCCTCCGCCAATGGCTGATGTCGGGGGTGGTCAGATAGAGCACGGCACGCGGCGCCATCAGCGCGGCGATGGCACCGACGAAGCGGTTGGCGTCGGGGGCGTGCTCGATGACCTCGGAGCAATAGACCGCCGCGAAACGCTCGGCGCCTGGCTCGAATCGCTCGAGGGTCCCCAGGGCGAAACGGTTGGCCGGGTAGTGCTTGCGCGCCCACTCAAGCGAAACCGGGTCGGGATCGAGCCCGGTCGCAGCGAAGCCGAGTTCGCGCGCGGCCTCGGCCATGAACCCGCCATTGCAGCCGATGTCGAGGAAGGTTCCTCGCCCGCCCTCGGCCGCCGGGCGCGGCGCATGACGGGAGAGCGCGCGGGCGCGCCGGCGGGCGCGGCGCATTTTCTGCGGTACCTTGGCGAAGTAGCCCTCGGTGGCGCCGTCGTAGGCGTCCGTATAAAGCGCGCCGATCTCCTCGGCGCTCGGCATCGGATCGACGAACACCAGGGCGCAGTCGCGGCATTCGAAGAGCGCCCAACCCTGATGCCGGATGAACGGACGGTGCGCGGTGGTGCCGCAGACCTGGCAGGGGCCCGGCATGGCGGCTAGGATGGCCGCCGTCGCGGGCTCGGGTCAAGCACCGAAGGAGGGGACGCATGGATCGCCGGGGCACGATCGAGGTTGTCCAGGGCGATATCACCCGACAGGTTTGCGATGCCATCGTCAACGCGGCCAACGAATCGCTATTGGGCGGCGGCGGAGTCGACGGCGCCATCCACCGCGCCGCGGGGCCGGGGCTGCTGGCCGAGTGTCGCACGCTCGGCGGCTGTCCGACCGGCGAGGCGCGTATTACGGGTGGCTATGACCTGCCGGCGCGCCACGTCATCCACACCGTCGGCCCGATCTGGCACGGCGGCCACAAGGGCGAGGACGACGCGCTGGCGGCGTGCTATCGCAACAGCTTGGCACTCGCCGAGGCCCACCGACTCGGCACCATCGCCTTCCCCTCGATCTCGACCGGCGCCTATGGGTTCCCCTTCGACCGGGCGAGCCGCATCGCCGTCGGCGAGGGCCACACCCATCTCGAACGTGGAGGCCAGATCGAGCGGATCACCTTCGTGTGCTTTAGCGCGGATGATGCCCAGCACACCCGTCGCGCCTTCGACGAGATCTCCGGCATCGACCCCTAGGCGAAGCGTCCTTCCGAGGCGATAACGTTTGTTATCAATGACTTACGGGGTTCTCGGCGGCGCCGAGATTGACCGCTTGACGCCCTTGCGATAGACTGTTCGTGGCATCATCTAAGGGGGCCGCCGTACCCCGGAAAGGCAGAGAGCCTCGCTCCGAGCCATGCCGCGCTTAGCAGCCATCAAACGCTTCAAGCCCTCCCGCCGTCCCACGCCGCTCCGCATGTTCGCGGCCGAGGGCCAGGTCGAGGTCCGTCTCACCGCCCTTCCCAAGGACGTGGCGGCGGCGCAGGCGCTGCGTTACCGCGTCTTCTACGAGGAGATGGCAGCCGAGCCGAGCCGCAAGATGGCGGCCAAACGGCGTGACTTCGATGCCTTCGACGCAATCTGCGACCACGTCTTGGTGATCGACCACAACCTGCCGCCCAAGCAATCGGTGGTCGGCACCTACCGGCTGTTGCGCCACGAGGTGGCGGCGCAGAACGGCGGTTTCTACTCGGCCGCCGAGTTCGACCTCTCACCGTTGTTGGGCGGGCGGGCGACCTCGGGCCAGCTCTTGGAGGTGGGACGCAGCTGCGTCGCCGCCGATTACCGCAATACCGCGACCATCCAGCTTCTGTGGCGCGGCATCGCAAGCTACCTGCGGATGCACAACATCACGCTCTTGTTCGGCTGCGCGAGCTTCCCCGGCATCGATCCGAGCGCCCATGCCGAGCCGCTGTCGTTCCTTCAGCACGAACGACTGGCGCCGCCGGAGATGCGGGTACGGGCGCTGCCGAACCTCTATTCGCCGATGGACCTGATCGGGGCGGACGCGGTTTCGGCGCGCCAGGCACTCAAGGTAATGCCGCCGCTGATCAAAGCTTACCTCCGGCTCGGCGCCTTCGTCGGCGAGGGCGCCGTCATCGACCGCCAGTTCGGCACCACCGATGTGTTCCTGATCTTGCCGATGGAGCGGGTGGCCGAGCGCTACCACACCCACTTCGAGCGCGACGAGGAGTTCGAGGCGGCGCTGCCGATCGGCCGCCGAACGCAGCTCCTAGGCCGGGTCCTGCCGAAGGTCCGGCGCAAGAAGCGGGCCGCCGCCGGCAAAGACAGCCCCAAGCGCCGCCGACTCTGGCACCGCCGCGCCGAGCCCAGCGAACTCTAGCCGCCCAAGCGCCGTGCCCCCGTCGCGGGGTGAAGGTCCGAGACGACCAACCGGCTCGGCGGCCCCCTGCCATTGCCGTAAACGCCGGCAGGCGAGATAGAGGCACCGATGCCGGCCGGGCGGCGGTGCGATGTGCTAACGTCGCCGGCCATGGACGGGGGGCGTAATGCGCGCGCACGGGACGGCGGCGAGGCGGCGGCGAGCCCGATGATCGCGCAATATCTCGCGCTCAAGCGCGAGAATCCGGACACCCTCCTGTTCTACCGTATGGGCGATTTCTACGAGCTCTTCTTCGAGGATGCGGTCGCCGCCGCGGCGGCGCTCGACATCACCCTGACCCGCCGCGGCAAGCACGAAGGTGCCGACATCCCGATGTGCGGGGTCCCGGTGCACGCCGCCGATTCCTACCTCGCGCGGCTGGTGCGCAAGGGCTTCAAGGTGGCGATCGGCGAACAGGTCGAAGATGCCGCGCTGGCCAGGAAGCGCGGCGCCAAGTCGCTGGTGCGCCGCGAGGTCACGCGCATCGTCACCCCCGGCACGATTACCGAGGAGGCGCTGCTCGAGGCCCGCACCCACAACTACCTGGCCGCGCTCGGCCGCGCCGGCGGCGAGTTCGGACTGGCCTGGCTGGATATCTCGACCGGCGACCTGAGCGCCGCGCAGACATCGGCGGACGCGCTGGATGCCGAGCTCGCGCGCCTCGAGCCGGGCGAGATCGTGGTCTCGGAGGCGGTGCTTGCCGAGCCCGAGCTGTTCGAGGTGCTGGGCGTGCACCACTCGGCGCTGAGTGCCGTGCCGCCGCATCGGTTCGACAGCGCCGCCGGGGAAAAACGGCTGAAAGCGCTTTACGGCGTGGCCTCGCTTGACGGCTTCGGCGCCTTCGGGCGCGCCGAGCTGGCAGCGCTCGGTGCGATCGTCGATTACGTCGAGCTCACCCAAAAAGGACGCTTGCCGAGTCTCAAACCGCCGCGCCGGGTCGAAGCGGCCGAGACAATGGCGATCGACGCGGCGACCCGGCGCAACCTCGAGCTGACCGCGAGCCTCGGTGGCGAGCGCCCGGGGAGCCTGCTGGCGAACCTCGACCGTACCCTGACCGGCGCTGGGGCCCGGCTTCTGGCGGCCCGGCTGACCACGCCCCTCGCGAGCGCGCCGGCGATCAACCGCCGCCTCGACGCGGTGCAGCACTTGGTCGATGCGCCGGACCTGCGCGGGGCGGTGCGGGCGTTGTTGAAGGACTGCCCCGACATCGAGCGCTCGCTGGCCCGGCTCACGCTGGGCCGCGGCGGCCCCCGCGATCTCGCCGCGATCCGCCAGGCGCTGGGCCGCACCGCCGCGCTGCGCGAGGCGCTCGACGGTGCCGGACTGGCGGCGCCGCCCCAGGCGGTGGCCGAGCTGTCCCAAGGGCTTGGCTTCCACGCCCCGCTGGTCGAGCGGCTTGCCCGCGCGCTGGGCCCGGAGCTGCCGCTCTTGGCCCGCGACGGCGGATTCATTGCCGCGGGCTACCGCCCCGAGCTCGACCACGAGCGTACCCTGCGCGATGAGAGCCGGCGCCTGACCCAGGCCTTAGCCCAGCGCTACGCCGAGGCGACCGGGGTGCGCACGCTAAAGGTGCGGCATAACAATGTCTTGGGCTACTTCGTCGAGGTCGCGACCGCCCACGCCGAACGCTTGAGCGCGGGAGCGAACGCCGAGACCTTCGTTCACTGCCAGAGCTTGGCGAGCGCGGTGCGCTACACCACCGTCGAACTCGGCGAGCTCGAAAGCCAAATCGGGCGCGCCGCCGAGCGTGCGCTGGCCCTTGAGCTCGCGCTGTTCGACGACCTTGTCGGCGAGGTGGGCGCGCGGGCGAGCGAGGTCGCGAGCGCAGCCGAGGCCATCGCCGGTCTCGACGTCGCCGCGGCCTTGGCCGAACGCGCAGCCGAGGGCCGCTACGTCCGTCCCCGGGTCGACGACTCGGCGGCCTTCGAGATCACGGGCGGCCGCCACCCGGTGGTCGAGGCGGCGCTCGCAGGGAGCCACGACCACGCCTTCGTCGGCAACGACTGCGACTTGGGCGAGGGGCGGCGGCTCTGGCTGGTGACCGGGCCCAACATGGCCGGCAAAAGCACTTATCTGCGTCAGAACGCGCTAATCGCGGTGTTGGCGCAGATGGGCGCGTTCGTTCCCGCGCAAGCCGCGCACATCGGCGCCGTCGACCGGCTGTTCAGCCGCGTCGGCGCCGCCGACGACCTCGCCCGCGGGCGCTCGACCTTCATGGTCGAGATGGTCGAGACCGCGGCCATCCTCAACCTCGCCGGCCCCCGCGCGCTGGTGATCCTCGACGAGATCGGGCGCGGCACGGCGACCTATGACGGGCTCTCGATCGCCTGGGCCGCCGTCGAGCACCTCCACGAGGTCAACCGCTGCCGGGCGCTGTTCGCCACCCACTACCACGAGTTGACCGCGCTTGGCGGCAAGCTCGCGGCGCTGTCGTGCCACGCGCTCCGCGTCAAGGAGTGGAAGGGCGATGTGGTATTCCTCTACGAAGTCGTACCGGGCGCGGCGGACCGCAGCTACGGCATCCAGGTTGCCAAGCTCGCTGGCGTTCCCGCCTCCGTGATCGCCCGCGCCGAGGCGGTGCTGACCAGCCTGCAGCGAAGCGAGACGGCCCACAGTCTCGATGGATTGGCCGACGCGCTGCCTCTGTTCGCCGCGACGGCCGATGCGATGCCGGTGGCGACCGAGGCGGCGCTGCGCGCAGCCCTAGCCGAGGTGAACGCCGACGCGCTCAGCCCGCGCGAGGCGCTGGAGCTGATCTACCAGCTCAAGGCGCTGGCGGAGAAGGGCAAAGGCGAATGATCCTAGGTGCGCAGCCGATGTAGGGTGCGTCGCCGCATCCGTTTCTCGCTCGGGACCGTGAGGTGGCCGTCCAACGTGTCGGCGCGTCGTAGAACGGCGTCTGCAACGGCCGCGGCCACCGACTTGGAACCGAGCTTTGGATAGCGGAGCAGAAGTAGGCCGTCGAGCCGATGATCTGAACGCACCGCGAGCGCGCCGAAATCCTTGTCGGTGGTGACGAGAATCCGACCCTCCTCCCAGGCCAACCGCAACACCTCGTGATCCGAGAGTCCTTGCGCTCGTTCGACAACGGCGTGCACATCGAACGACAAACGGCGTAGCTCGTCGGCGACCGCGGCAGGGCAGCATTCATCGACCAGAAACTTGGGCGCCGTCACTCGGCTGCCAGTGTCTCCTCATCGGCGAGGTAGTCGGCTGCGAACGTCTGTGCAGCACGGACATCGTCGTCGGTCAGGCCGGGATGCGCCGCAAGCACTTCATCAACTGCCGCGCCTTCACCCAGCTCGCGAAGAATCACCTCGACCGTGACGCGGGTGCCCCGAATCACCGGCTTGCCGAACATCACCTCGGGCTTAGCTTCGATTCTCTCGTGCGCGTGCATGGCGTCGTCTCCTGCGATGCTCAGGATACCAGCCCACTCACGCTGCATCCAGATGGTCTAATTCCCAGGAGATCGACCGCAGAGAAAAATCAGCGTTATCGATTGGCTGATGGCGTATGGCCAGGTCGCCCGCCGTCGTAGAGCCGATGTCTATTTCTGTGACCATGGCGGTCGCAAGGCGCTGCGCCGCAACATCGGCGCACCCATCTATCGACGGGTCGCCGACTTACTCGATGCCTGCGCGGTGGTATCGGACGAAGGCCAGATCATCACGACCGGTTGGCGGTACAAGCGACTCAAAACGCAGTGATCAGCGTCCGAATTGCTGCGGCGTCTCGTAGCGATAGGGTAGAGATATGAGCGATTCGGCGGAGCTAGTGGATCGAATCTAACGCTTGGTGCCCACGTTTGACGGCGGCGACGATCTTGTTGGGATTGGCGGTCCAAACGAACGGTGTGGGGTCGTCGTTGGTTTCGGCGATGAAGCGGTTGATGGCGGTCTGGAGATTGACGATCGAGTGGAACACTCCTCTTTTGAGTCGGCGTTTGCTGAGCTTGGCGAAGAAGGTTTTGACGGCATTGAGCCAGGAGCAAGAGGTCGGCGTGAAGTGAAAGACGAACCGAGGGTGGCGCTCGAGCCAGGCCACGACCTTGGGATGCTTGTGAGTGCCGTAGTTATCGAGGATCACGTGGACGATCTTGCCCGCCGGCACTTCGGCCTCGATGGCGTTGAGGAAGCGGATGAACTCCTGGTGCCGATGGCGCTGCATGCAGCGCCCGATCACCTTGCCTTCCAGGACGTCGAGGGCGGCAAACAGCGTCGTCGTGCCGTTCCGTTTGTAGTCATGGGTGATCGTCCCGCAGCGTCCCTTCTTCAGCGGCAGCCCCGGCTGGGTGCGGTCGAGGGCCTGGATCTGGCTCTTTTCGTCCACCGACAGCACGACGGCATGGGCGGGCGGATCGACGTAGAGACCGACGATATCGCGCAGCTTAGTGACGAACTCGGGGTCGGTGGAGAGCTTGAAGTGGCGTACCCGGTGCGGACGGAGCTTGTGAGCCTGCCAAACCCGCTGCACCGAGCTGATGCTGATCCCGACCACCTTGGCCATCGCCGCCGCCGTCCAGTGCGTCGTCTCTCCGGGCGGTTCGGTGGAGGTCAACTCGACCACCCGCTTGACAATGGCACCAGGCAGCGGCGGGATGCGCGAGGGTCGGGTCTTGTCGCGCAAAAGTCCACCCACGCCTTCGTGCATGAACCGCTCCTGCCAGCGCCAGACGCAGGGCTTGCTCTTGCCCGTCCGCCGCATGATCTCAGCGGTGCCAAGACCATCGCCGGTCAGCAGAATGATCCGAGCCCGCCAGACGTGCTTCTGCGGGCTGCTCCGGTCCGCAACAACCGCCTCAAGACGAGTACGCGCGGCGAAACTAACGTTCACATGGATACCGTTTCGCATTCCAAGAGACTCGCACATCGTGCAAGTCATGGGAATCTTTTGTTAGAGTTGATCCACTAGATCGGGTTCTCGGAATCCTGCGCGCGCGTGCGGACGAGCTCCGACGGCGCGGAGTCCGACATGCCTCGGTGTTCGGCTCGGTGGCGCGCGGCGAGGGCGACGCGGACAGCGATATCGACATCCTCATCACGCTCGATTCTGCCGAGGACACCGACGCGTTCGGTTACGCCGGCGTCGTCGGCGACCTTGTGGACTGGATCGGCCGAAAAGTGGACGTGGCAAGGCGCGACAGGATCGTCGATCACGTAAGGACTGAGGCCTTGGAAAGCTAAGTCCGTGCCTCTAGGCGCGCCGGCGCCTCAGGAGAATGGCGGGCTAGCTTCGAGTTCCGCCAGCGCCTGTTGCTGGAGGGCGGACTGGATGGCGCCGGGGCGGCGGGCGCGGATCTCGGCGATGTAAAGCGCGGCGCCCATGGTGCCGGTGCGACCCAAACCGCCCCAGCAGTGGACCAGGGTCTTGCCTGGGCTACCCGCGGCGATGTCGAGGAAGGCCCGGAACTGGACTGGGCTGGGGGCGCCGAAGTCGGCGATGGGGAGATGATGAAAGGCGTAACCGAGATCGCGCGCAGCTTGGGGGTCGTAGGCCGGATGTTCGTCCTTGTCCAACAGGCACACGAGCGTCGAGAAACCCTCTGATTTGAGCTCGCGAAGGTGCGCAAGGCTCGGGTTCGCGCCGCCCGCGACGGACTCCGTGATAATCCAGATTCGAGCGGCGCTCACGCGGCGAGCGCAGCGGCGTGGTGGGCGATGTGATCGGCGATGAAGGTGGCGATGAAGTAGTAGCTGTGATCGTAGCCCGGTTGGCGGCGCAGGGTGAGCGGCTGGCCGGCCGCGGCGCACGCGGCCTCGAACAGCTCGGGCCTGAGCTGCTCGGTGAGGAACTGGTCGGCCTCGCCCTGATCGATCAAGATGGTGCCGTCGAAGCGCGAACCCGCGACCAGCTCGGTGGCGTCGTAGTTGCGCCAAGCCTCGCGGTCGGGACCGAGATAGCCCGAGAAGGCCTTTTCGCCCCACGGCACCTGCGTTGGCGCGACGATCGGCGCGAAGGCCGAGACCGAGCGGTAGGTGCCAGGGTTCTTGAGCGCGATGGTAAGGGCGCCGTGGCCGCCCATGGAGTGGCCGAAGATGCTGGCGGCGCCCGCGCGCGCCGGGAACTCGGCCGCGATCACCCCGGGGAGCTCGGCCGTGACGTAGGTGTACATGTTGTAGTACGCCTCCCACGGCGCGGCGGTCGCATCGAGGTAGAAGCCGGCGCCGGTGCCGAAGTCCCAGTCCTCGTCCTCGCCGGCGATTCCGGTGCCGCGCGGGCTGGTGTCGGGGGCGACCAGCATCAGCCCGGCCTCGGCGGCGAGCCGCTGGGCGCCGGCCTTGATCATGAACGTCTCTTCGGTGCAGGTGAGCCCGGCGAGGTAGGTGAGCACCGGCACCGCGCCCGCCTCCGCCTGCGGCGGGCGGTAGACGGCGAACCGCATCTCGCCTCCGCAGGCCGCCGAGGCGTGGCTGTAATAGCCCACCACGCCGCCGAAGGCGCGCTGCTCGCCGAGGGACGTTTAGCGCCACGGACACGACGGCGGGCGCGCCCTAATCGAAGGTGACGACGCTGCGGATCGACTTGCCCTCGTGCATCAGGTCGAAGGCTGAGTTGATGTCGTCGAGCGGCATGGTGTGGGTAATCAGGTCGTCGATGTTGATCTTTCCGTCCATGTACCAGTCGACGATCTTGGGCACGTCGGTGCGGCCCTTGGCGCCGCCGAAGGCGGTGCCGCGCCATACCCGCCCGGTCACCAGTTGGAAGGGGCGCGTCGATATCTCCTGGCCCGATCCGGCGACCCCGATGATGACGCTTTCGCCCCAGCCCTTGTGGGCGCACTCGAGCGCTTGGCGCATGGTATTGACGTTGCCGATGCACTCGAAGCTGTAATCGGCGCCGCCCTTGGTGAGCTCGACCAGGTGGCCGGCGATGTCGCCGTCGACGTCCTTGGGGTTGACGAAGTCGGTCATCCCGAACTTCTCGGCCAAGGGCTGCTTGTCGGGGTTGGTGTCGACGCCCACGATCATGTCGGCGCCGACCAGCGCCAAGCCTTGGATGACGTTGAGGCCGATACCGCCAAGGCCGAAGACGACGCAATTGGCGCCGGGCTCGACCTTCGCGGTGTTCATCACCGCGCCCAGGCCGGTGGTGACGCCGCAGCCGATGTAACACACCTTGTCGAACGGTGCGTCGGTGCGAATCTTGGCCAGTGCGACCTCGGGCAGGACGGTGTAATTGGCGAAGGTCGAGGTGCCCATGAAGTGGTAGAGCGTGTCCTTGCCGAGCGAGAAACGGCTCGAGCCGTCGGGCATCACGCCCTGGCCCTGGGTCACGCGGATCGCCTGACAGAGGTTGGTTTTGCCCGAGGTGCAGTACTCGCATTGGCGGCACTCGGGCGTGTAGAGCGGGATCACATGATCGCCCGCCTCGACCGAGCTGACGCCGGGGCCGGTCTCGACCACGACGCCCGCGCCCTCGTGGCCGAGGATCGAGGGGAACAAGCCCTCGGGGTCGTCGCCCGAAAGGGTGAACGCATCGGTGTGACAGATGCCCGTGGCCTTGACCTCGACGAGCACTTCGCCCTCGCGCGGGCCGTCGAGGTTCACGGTCTCGATGGCGAGCGGCTCTCCGGCCTTGTGGGCCACCGCGGCGCGCACTTCCATTTGCTATCCTCCCTCCTTACGCTCGGCTTCGGAGCGACGTTGTGCGAACACTAGCGGCGGCGCCCGAGAGGGTCAATCCGGTGGACGATGTAACCGAGCAAGAGCCTGGCGGTGCGCTTGCCGAGGCGCTGGCGGCGATCGGCGGCGGCGATTCCCCGCCGCCGGCCGAGGTGCTCGCGGCGCTCAAAGCCGTGCTGGCGCACGACCGCGCGGTGGCCCGAGAACGTTTCGAGGCCGGCGCCGCCGGCCTCGCCACGGCGCGCGGCGCGGCCGGTGCCATGGACGAGATGGTCGGCGCGCTCTTGGACTTCACGTGCGAGCGCGTCTACCGCGCCTCCAACCCGACGGCCGGCGAACGCCTGAGCGCAATTGCCGTGGGCGGCTATGGGCGCGGTGAACTGGCGCCGTACTCGGACGTCGATCTGTGGTTCGTACACCCCTACAAGCTGACGCCGTGGGGCGAGCAGGTGATCGAGTACGTGCTCTACATGCTGTGGGATCTGGGTCTCAAGGTCGGTCACGCGACGCGCTCGGTCGAGGAGTGCATCCGGCTGGCCAAGCGGGACGTCACGATCGCCACGGCGATGCTGGAATCCCGGCTGGTGTGGGGCGACGGCGACCTTTACGTCGATCTCCGGCGCCGCTTCGCCGCCGAGATGATGGCGCGCGGCGGGCCCCGGTTCGTCGAGGCCAAGCTCGCCGAACGCGACACGCGCCACCACCGCTTCGGCGATTCGCGCTACGTGGTCGAGCCCAACGTCAAGGAGGGCAAGGGCGGGCTCCGCGACCTCCATACGCTGTACTGGATCGGCAAGTTCCTGTTCGCCATTGACGAGGTCTCGGCATTGGTTTCGCACGGCGTGTTGAGCCCGGCCGAGCTCAGAACCTTTGCCAAAGCCGAGGCCTTCCTGTGGACGGTCCGCTTCCATCTCCATACCCTGTCCGGCCGCCCCGAGGAGCGGCTGACCCTAGACGTCCAGCCCGAGATCGGACGCCTGCTCAACTACGCCGACCGCCCGGGCTCGCTGGGGGTCGAGCGCTTCATGAAGCACTATTTCCTGATCGCCAAGGACGTCGGCGATCTGACCCGCATCTTCTGCTCGACACTGGAGGAGAGCCACAAGCGCAAGCCGCGGCTCGGCCTCCTCGGGCGCCGCGCCCGGCGCCGCGAGATCACCGGGTTCATTGCTGAAGGTGGGCGGCTCAACGTGGCCGACGAGAACACCTTTCGCGAGCGCCCGATCGAGATGCTGCGGCTATTCCACGTCGCCGATCAGGGCGGGCTCGACATTCACCCGCACGCGCTCCGCCTGATCACCCGCAACCTGGGCGCGATCGACCGGCATCTGCGCGCCGACGCCGAAGCCAACGCGCTGTTCGTCGACATCTTGTGCTCGGACCGCGACCCCGAGACCGCCCTCCGGCGTATGAACGAGGCCGGCGTCTTCGGCCGTTTCGTCCCCGACTTCGGCCGCGTTGTCGCGCAGATGCAGTACGACATGTATCACGTGTACACCGTCGACGAACACGCCATCCGCGCGGTCGGCAATGTCGCGGCGATGGAGCGCGGCGAGCGCGCGGCGGACCATCCGCTAGCCAGCGAGCTGGTCAAGAAGGTAGTGTCGCGCCGCGCGCTCTATCTGGCGATGCTCTTGCACGACATCGGCAAGGGGCGTGGCGAAGACCACTCCGACTTCGGCGCCCGCGTCGCCCACAAGCTTGGCCCGCGGATGGGGTTCACCACCGAGGAGACCGATGCGGTTGCGTGGCTGGTGCAGCATCATCTGTTGATGAGCGAAACCGCGTTTCGGCGTGACGTGAGCGACGTCAAGACGGTCGCGGACTTCGTCGCGTTGGTGCGAAGCCCCGAGCGGCTCCGCATGCTTTTGGTGCTCACCGAGGCCGACATCAGCGCCGTCGGTCCTGGGGTGTGGAACGGGTGGAAGCGCCAGCTTCTGGGCGATCTCTACACCGCCGCCGAAGAGGTGCTGCTGGGTGGGCTTGGGGTGGAAGGCCGGGACGAGCGCGTAGCCGCGGCCAAGCGCGCGCTCGGCGAGCAGCTTGGCAACTGGCCGCGCGACGAGCTCGCCGCCCATCTCGCGCGATGCAGCGATTCGTACTGGCTATCGACCAGGCCCGAGGACCAGGCCCGGCACGCCTACCTCGTCCGCCACGCCACCGAGGCCGGCAAGTCGCTCGCGATCGACAGCCGCATCGACCATTTTCGCGCCGCCACGACCCTCACCGTCTACGCGCCCGACCGACCGGGCTTGTTCGCACGCGTCGCCGGCGCCATGGCGAGCGTCGGCGCGAGCATCTTGGGGGCCAAGATATTCACGACCGTCGACGGCATGGCGCTGGACACGTTTTCGGTCCAGGACGAGGGGCCGGACGCGCTGACCGGCGAGGACAAACTGGCCCGACTCAAACGCGCGATCGAGGACGCGGTGGCCGGCGAGGTGATGCCCGAACCGCCGAGCGCCCCGCACAGCGCGCGGGCACGCCGCTTGGCCGCCTTTGTCGTCGAGCCCCAGGTTTCGATCGACAACCGGGCGAGCGAAGGCTTCACCGTGATCGAGGTCGAGGGGCGCGACCGACCCGCCCTTCTCTATGACCTGACCCGCGCGCTCGGTCGCTTCCACCTGTCGATCTCAAGCGCGCACATCGCCACCTTCGGCGAGCGCGCGGTGGACGTCTTCTATGTCACCAACCGCAAGGGCGCCAAGATCACACGCAGCGATTCCCTAAAGCGCATCCGCGCCCGGCTGATCGAGGCGCTGCGCGCCCCGGGGCGAACCGATCCCGAATTCGCGCCCGGGCGAGCAGCAGCGGTCGTGCGCGAAGACGCGGGCGCGCGACCAGCGTGAGGCGGCGATGGCGCTGATCCGCGCCGCCACCACCGTCGGTGGCTTTACACTCGTAAGCCGCGTACTGGGCTTCGCCCGCGATATCCTGATCGCCAACGTGTTGGGCGCCGGCCTAGTGGCGGACGCCTTCTTTGTCGCTTTCAAACTGCCCAACTTCTTTCGCCGC
The DNA here is from genome assembly GCA_965219135.1 of Alphaproteobacteria bacterium. Lineage (GTDB taxonomy): Bacteria > Pseudomonadota > Alphaproteobacteria > VGEJ01 > VGEJ01 > CAYUNL01. The sequence continues at coordinate 3,375,193 of CBDCMV010000003.1, forward strand.
CTGTTCGCCGAGGGCGCCTTTAGCGCCGCCTTCGTGCCGATGTTCAGCGGGCTCAACCGAACCGAGGGCACCGATTCGGCCCGCCAATTCGCCGAGCAGGCGCTGGCCGTCCTCCTTGCCGTGCTCTTGGTGTTCGTGGTCGTTATGCAGGCGGCGATGCCGTGGCTGATGTTTGGCCTCGCGCCCGGCTTCGCCGATACCCCGGCGAAGTTCGATCTGGCAGTGGCGCTCACCCGTCTCACTTTCCCTTACCTTCTCTTCGTCAGCCTGATCTCGCTAATGGGCGGGATGCTCAACGCGGTCGGTCGGTTCGCCGCGGTCGCGGCGGCGCCGATCCTCCTCAACGTGTGCATGATTGGCGGCATACTCGCGCTCGCCCCGTACACCCGAACGGTGGGTCACGCGCTGGCGTGGAGCGTCGCGGCCGCCGGCGCCGCACAGTTCGTGTGGCTGACGGTGGCGCTCGGCCGTGCCGGCCTGAGCCTGCGGCTGCCGCGGCCGAGGCTGACGCCAAGGGTGCGCGAGCTCGGCCGGCTGATGTTGCCTGGCGTCCTGGGCGCCGGGGTGGTGCAGATCAACCTTCTGGCCGACGTCGTCATCGCGTCGTTCCTGCCCGAGGGATCGATCTCGTACCTCTACTACGCCGACCGGGTAAACCAACTACCGCTTGGCGTCGTCGGCGTGGCGGTGGGGACGGCGCTTTTGCCGCATCTGTCGCGCCTGGTCGCCGGGGGTGAGACGACGGCGGCCAACGCGAGCCATAACCGCGCGGTCGAGCTGGTGCTTTTGTTGGCGCTGCCGGCGGCGGCGGCGCTGATCGTGTTGGCGCTGCCGCTAACCTCGGTGCTGTTCGAACGCGGCGCGTTCGGCGCCGCCGCGAGCTCGGCGACGGCGTTCGCGCTGATGGCGTATGCCGCGGGGATTCCCGCCTACGTATTGATCAAGGTGCTGACGCCGGGATTCTTCGCCCGCAAGGACACCGCTAGCCCGGTGCGCGTCGCGGTGGTGTGCATGGCCGTGAACTTGGCGCTCAACCTGATCTTGATGTGGCCGCTCAAGCACGTCGGGTTGGCCCTGGCGACCGCCATCGCCGCGTGGCTCAATATCTATCTCTTGGGTCGCGGCCTGGGCGCCAGCGGCTACCTGGACATAGACGCGCGGCTCAAGCGGCGCCTGCCGCGAATCCTTGTCTCTACGGCGGTGATGGCGGCCGCTCTGTGGTTGGCGGCCGAGCTTTTGGCCCAGCCGCTCGGCGGCGGCGAGACCGAACGTGCGGCGGCGCTGGCGGGGCTGGTCGCGCTCGGCCTGGCGACCTTCGCGGCGGCGGCGTGGTTTACTGGCGCCGTCGAGCCGAGCGAGTTGCGGGGGCTGTTTCAGCGGCGGCGGGGCGCGCGCACGAGTTGACCGAGCGCTCGCGGGCGGCGATAACACCGCGCGCCAGCCGCCGCGGCAGGCGAGGAGCGCCACGCGATGAACCGTATCTTTTCCGGCGTCCAGCCGACCGGGAACCTCCATCTCGGCAACTATCTCGGCGCGATCCGCAATTGGGTCGCCCTGCAAGAAGACTACGAGTGCTTTTACTGTGTCGTCGATCTGCACGCGATCACGGTGCAGCAGGACCCCGAGACCTTGCGCGCGAACACCCGCGAAGTCGCGGCGACACTGCTGGCCGCGGGGATCGATCCCGAGACCAGCGTGGTGTTCAACCAAAGCCGGGTCGCCGCGCACGCCGAGCTCGCGTGGATCTTCAACTGCGTGGCGCGGCTTGGCTGGCTCAATCGGATGACCCAGTTCAAAGAGAAGGCGGGCAAGAACCGCGACAACGCCTCGGTCGGGCTCTACATCTACCCGACCCTGATGGCTGCCGACATCTTGGTGTATCGGGCGACCCACGTCCCCGTGGGCGAGGATCAAAAGCAACACCTGGAGCTGACCCGCGACATCGCGCAATCCTTCAACAGTGCCTTTGGCACCGAATACTTCCCCTTGGTCGAGCCCTTGATCCTGGGCGACGCGGCGCGGGTCATGAGCCTCCGCGATGGGACCGCGAAGATGAGCAAGTCCGACACCTCGGACAACTCGCGCATCAACTTGACCGACGGCGCCGACGCGATCGCCCGCAAGATCAAGCGCGCGCGCACCGACGCCGAGCCGCTTCCGGGCGCCGCCGCCGGGCTCGCCGGTCGGCCCGAGGCCGACAATCTGGTCAGCATTTTCGCGAGCTTTGCCAACCAGAGCCGCGAGGAAGTGTGCCGGCAATTCGACGGCGCGCCGTTCTCGAAGTTCAAGGAGGAGCTGACCGCGCTCGCCGTCGCCGAGCTGTCGCCGATCACCTCCGAACTGCGGCGATTACTGGCGGAGCCCGGCTACGTGGACGAGTTGCTGGAGGGGGGCGCCGCACGCGCCCGCGCCGAGGCGGCGCCGGTCCTGCGCGAAATCAAGGACATCGTCGGCCTGCTGCAAGGGTGAGCGCCCGCGCCTTGCGGCGCGCGCGCCCGCGATGCAGGATGTCGGGGGCTGGGGAAGGACGAGCCATCATGACGGGCGGAGCGGGCGAGGGCGCCGGGTCGCGCAAGTTTCTGGTGTGCGTGGACGACACGCCCGAGTGCCGGGTCGCGCTCCGCTTCGCCTGCCGTCGGGCCAAGAAGACCGGCGTGGGGGTGACGCTCTTGCGCGTCTTGGAACCGCCCGAGGACAAGCACTGGATCGGCGTCGAGAACCTGATGCAGGAGGAAGCGCGCGCCGACGCCGAGGTCCTGCTGCAGAGCTTGGCGGCCGAGGTCAACGCCTGGGCGGAGCTGATGCCGGAGCTGGTGGTCCGCGAGGGCTCCAAGCGCGACGAAGTGCTGGCCCAGATCGAGGAAGACTCCTCGATCCGCATCCTCGTGCTGGGCGCCGCGCCCGGCCCCGACGGTCCCGGCCCGCTGGTGAGCTCGCTCGCCGGACAGATGTCGGGATCGCTGCAAGTCCCGCTCACCATCGTCCCGGGTACGCTGACCGAGCAACAGATCGATGAGCTAACCTGAGCCGCCGGTAGTGGGTCAGTTTGAAATTGTCGGCCCTTGATGGTGCTGTCCTACTTGGGGTGCGTGCTTCAATTTCCTAGGCACTCAATAATAGGCCGGAAGTCCTCGACCCCCACGATCAACTGCTCCACCCCTTTGTGGCCATTGAAGGTGATCAGACCGTACATCAACTCACCCGTAATCTGGTTCCGCTCTAGGTTCACCCCTAGCACGGCGCTTCGGCGAATGGCGTATAGGCCGAGAACCACAAACTCGCCCCGACACTCAACACCGAAAGCCTTTGGCATTTCGCCTTTGCTCGTCTGGCCGAAGCTCGCCCCGGCCGCCAGTGTTGCTGCTGCAACAGCCACACCAATGATGAATACACGCACGCCAATCCCCCAGGACTCATGCGCTTGGCAGCTACCGGCTGTCTTCCTTACCGCGCGGGTACCGTCTATCTTCTGGCACAGGTTGATCCTAGCCGTTCTGGTTGAGACATGCCATATTCAGGACATGGCCAGACCGAACAGACCCCGCGACACCAACCAGCTCGCCAAACTCATTGTGGACCAAGCCACGATGGATGAGGAGGAGCCAAAGCAGTCAAGGGAACGGTGCGCAGCTGATCAAACGCCTGGTAGCTGTGGCGATTCCTCGAATGACACGTCTGGCAATTCATAAGGGTCGAGAACAGATTTGGCGCGTCGTGCGCCAGCTCTTGCCTCCGTGATCTCTTTCCCTGCCGTATAATATCGGCCTCGTTTTTCTCCATGTGGTGTCAATATTTCCGAATCGGTTAAAGTCTTTAGGTCACGCCCCGCAACATGAGAACTTGTCTCGGTTTCCTTCTGATACCGAGAATTTGTTACTTTTATGCCCAACGCGGCATGAAATAATGGGATTGTCATTCTCTCTCCTAGACGATCACGTTTGATGATTTCTTCAATACTTTCAAAAACAGATTCATATTCTTCAAATCGGCGAATCAGTGTATTGGCCTGTTGATAGTGGGCTTTCAGACAAAACCTCACCCAGGGCAGCGTCGTGTTTGAGGGGGCCCAAACTCCTTGCCCAACCTCAGCGAGGACATTGTAGTAATCTTGGGTGTTGCGCCCCAACCACTCTTCGATGCTTGAAAAAAGAGGGTGAATCATCCCCTCCCTTGCGAGCACCAATGTTTGCAGCGCTCGGGCCATCCGACCATTCCCGTCCTTAAACGGATGGATCATCGTTAAGTTCAGATGGGCCATTGCAGCGGTAACGATGACTGATTCGTGGGATTGATTATCTAGGAACTCCACCAACTCGCATACTAGTGAGTCCACGTTCTCGACGTTGGGTGCTTCATATACAACTGCACCAGACTTTTGATTTACTACTTGAACGCCCCCAGGTCGCCATGTTCCCGGGTGCGACGACAAATCAAATTGTGTCATCATGAAATGCAGGCTCTTCAAAAACTGCTTGCTAAATTCGAAATAGGGGTCCTCCGCAGCTTGCATGATGTAGGTCATAGCAGACCTATAGCCATTGATTGCAAACCATGTTTCCGTCTTCTTGTCGAGCAGAGGTTCATCTTCCACGGCCGCCATGGCTTCATCCATTGAGGCGTTGTAACCCTCAATAGCATTCGAGCCTTGAATAACTCGCGCAAAGGTATTTTTTCGCAGAGTCCCGTGCCAGCGACGAGGGTTATTCTGAGTGGCGATTTTCAGGCGTCCCCTTTGGTCCTTTAGTGTTTTCAGAACCTTGTGGTCCTCTCTTGACAATCTGGGTTCAACGAAGATCATGCGAGATGTCCTGTTTCATATTGGCGGCTTGCAGATATATATCTTGCAATTTGCAGATGTCAACCCATATATCCAACATGAACAAGCTCGACACCAAGAAGCGCACGCTCATCATCCGGTGCCTCGTGGAAGGCCAGAGCGTCCGGTCGACGGCGCGCACCGCGGAAGTTAGCAAGAACACCGTCACCAAACTCCTAATCGATGCCGGTAAGGCGTGCGCCGACTATCAGGATAAGGCGTTGCGCGACCTGCCGTGCCAGCGCATCCAGGTCGACGAGATATGGTCCTTCATCTACGCGAAGGAAAAGAACGTCGCCCGAGCCAAGTCGGCTCCACCCGAAGCCGGCGACGTGTGGACGTGGACGGCCATCGACGCCGAAACCAAGCTGGTGCCATCGTGGCGGGTGGGGGATCGCTCTGGCGAGACCGCAATCGACTTCATGGACGATCTGCGCGGTCGGCTGGCGGCGCGCGTGCAACTGACCAGCGATGGCCACAAGCCATACTTGGAAGCTGTCGAGGGCACCTTTGGTGGCGACGTGGACTATGCCCAACTGATCAAGCTGTACGGCGAGGCGCCGGAGGCCGAGAAGCGCTACAGCCCCGCGACCTGCATTGGAGCGCGGAAGCGCCGCGTCGAGGGGAGCCCGGACCCGGACCATGTCTCGACCAGCTATGTGGAGCGCAACAACCTGACCATGCGCATGTCGATCCGCCGCTTCACGCGGCTGACCAATGCGTTCTCCAAGAAGATCGAGAACCACGTCCACAGCGTGGCGCTCCACTTCATGCACTACAACTTTTGCCGCCAGCACAAGAGCCTCGACGGGATCAGCCCGGCGATGGCCGCTGGCGTGACGGATCGGCTGTGGGATATCGAGGATATCGTGCGGCTGGTCGATGAAGCGGCCCCCAAGCCTGGGCCGCGCGGCCGCTACAAGAAACGAAATTCAAACTGACCCACTACCGAGCCGCCGGATCGCTCGACCGCACCGGCGGGACGTGCTATGGGAGGGCCCGGCGTCAGGGAGGGCGCGGAAGGCGTTGGGACAAACTCGAAGGGCGGGACGCGGGACCGCCACTTCGCGAACGTGAAAGGAAGAAGGTGCCCGCTTCAGGCATGAAACGAGACCGTGGCGCGGCCCCGGGGCGCGCTGGAATGGCATCAGCATGGGCGTGGCTGCGCCTGCGGTTCCGCTGGACCGGGCTGGCGATCCTGGCGCTGAGCGCGGCCGGGCTTTATGGCGCCGCGCTGGCGGGGAAGCCGTTCACGTCCGATACCGGCTTCAGCGCGCGCTCGGTGGACGACCTGGCGCGCCGGGCCAAGCTGGCGGCCGGGCCGATGCTGATCCTGGATTCCGACCGCCTGCGCAACAAGTTCGCCGACATCGACTATGACCTCGCCGGGGTTCGCGCCGGCGAGCGCGAGGTGCCGCGCTTGTTCGTCACCAACTTGCCCAGCGATCTTTCCGAGCTGACCTCGATCGCTGAACGCAAGCGATTGTTCATCCAGTCGATGTTGCCCATCATCCTGCGTATCAACGAGGTCATTCTTGAAGAGCGCCGTCGCATCGAGGCGCTGGCGGCGAGACCGGCCGGCGATCTCACTCGCGCTGAGCGCGAGTGGTTGGCGGCGGTCGCCGAACGATACGGCGTCGACGAGGGGGATATCGCGGGCCTGATCGAGCGCGCCGATATTCTGCCCCCCTCCCTCGCGCTTGCCCAGGCGGCCGAGGAATCGGGTTGGGGTACCTCACGTTTCGCCCGCGACGGCAACGCCGTGTTCGGCGAGCGCACCTTCACCAAGGGCGCCGGGATGGTTCCCGACCGCCGCGACGCCGACAAGAAGCACGAGGTCAAGGCGTTCGCGGCGCTGCCGGTCTCCATCATCACTTACATGCTCAACCTCAACACCCACTGGGCGTACGAATCGTTTCGCGCGGAACGCGCCAAGATGCGGGCGGCAGGTGCGCGGATCGATGGCTACAGGCTGGCGCGAACGCTCACGCGCTACTCCGAGCGCGGCCAAGCCTATGTTGAGACCATCGAATCGATCATCCGAGGTAACGGGCTCGAGGCGCTTGACGACGCGCGCCTGAAGAACGGCCGCGACGCTAGCTGAAGGGCGCCGCGGGCGAGGCCCGCCGGCGACGCTCAGGGGGCGTCCGGTCCGTCCCCCTGGGGTACCACGAACTGCATGCCGAACCAGCGCCAACGTCCGTCCGAGGTTGGCACGGTGCAGTTGACACGGCCGCGGCGCTGGGGGAACGGGGCGCGCATGCGCACCTCGAAGCGGTACTCTCCCAGGCGCTCGATCTGCGCCGGGCCGTTCTCATGGCGGGGGTAACAGGCGAGGTTGTCGAGCCCGCCAATACCGGCATCGACGGTAAAGCCGAACTGCGGCGGATTCTCGTCGATCAGGGTGTCGGCTGGCGTGATCTCGCTCACCGGAAGCGGCAGGGCGGTGGCGGCGAGCTTGAAGCGCACCGGGCTGCCATAGGTCTCGTTCATGGCGAACCGGGGCAAGGCGAAACGGTCGTGCCCGGCGTACGCGACGCCAGAGTGCTGCCCGAACGCGGCCGCGAATCCGGCCTCGGCGACCAATTGCCGGACCGCGAGACCGTACTCGCCGAAGGGGTAGGCGAACAGGCTGGGCGGCGCGCCGAGTTCCTCCTTGAAGCGGCGATTGGATTTCTCGAGCTCGGCGGCGTTGCGCGCGCGCGTGAGCTCGGGCATGTGCGGGTGCGAGGCGGTCTGGCTCCCGATGGTAACGCCCGCGCGCGCAAGCTCGCGGATCTGGTCCCAGCTCATGTAGCCCTGCTGGCCGCCGTCGACGGGATCGGTCGCGACGAATAGGGTGAACGGGACGCCCGCCGCTCTTAGGCGAGGCCACGCCTCGGTATAGACCGTCAGAAAAGCGTCGTCGATCGTAAGTGCGATGGTCCGATCGGGCAGCGCCCGTCCCGATTCGAAGGCGGCGATGATGTCGGGCAGCGGCGCGACGTTGTAACCGCCGGCCGCGATCTCGGCGAGATGAGCGTCGAACTGATCGAGCCGGATATTGGTCGCGGCGTATTCCGATTCGCCAAAGCGGTGGTACATGAATACCGCCGCGCTGTCGGCGGCGAATGACGGCGCCGCCACCAACACTGCCAGCGCCGTCGCCGCGATAACGGGTGTAAATGTCACGAGCGGGAGTGGGCGGGGCCTCATAGCGGCGCGATCGGGCTTGGGGGCGGGCGGCGTCGGCGATTATGATCGAGGCTCCGCTCGAACTGAAGCCCATTGCGCGTGCGTCCATGAACCTGTTGGCGTTTGATACTGCGCTCGGCGCCTGTTCGGCGGTGCTGTGGCGAGACGGTTCGGTGCGCGCTCGGCGTGGCGAGGCGCGCGCACGAGGCCACGCCGAGGCGCTGATGCCGATGATCGAGGCGGTGATGGCCGAGAGCGGGCTCGACTTCGCCGATCTCGACCATATTGCCGTGACGGTCGGGCCCGGCACCTTCACCGGCGTCCGCATCGGGCTGGCGGCGGCACGCGGGTTGGGTCTTGCGGCGGGACTTCCGGTGATCGGGCTGACGACGCTCGAGACGGTGGCCGCCGGGGCGCGCGCGGCGGTGCATCACGGCGAGGCGCTGCTCGTCGCCCTCGACGCCCGCCGCGGCGAGGTCTATTGCCAGGCCTTCGACACTGACTTGCGGGCGCTCGACGAGGCCGGCGCGTTTACGGCGGCAGCGGCGGCGCGGGCCGCGCCCGGGCGCGGTCTGGTCGTCGGCACCGGCGCTGATCTCGTATCCGGCCCGCTGGCCGCGCTAGGCTCGCGATACCGCCGCGCGCCGGACCTCAATCCACAGCCCGACGCGACGGACGTGGCGTGGCTCGCGGCGCGTCGGATCGCGGCGGCGGGACCGGCACACGGTGGCCCGCCGGGTCCGTTTTACTTGCGATCGCCTGGGGCGCGCGTGGCAGCCGGCAACTGTCCACCGCGGCGCGATTCGGGATGAAAATCATCTATTGCTATCGGTTCAAAGAATTCGTATATACTTTCTCACGTTGAATACATGGAGGACGGCGGTTACATGGCGGACCAATCGCAAACCAACGAATTGCTCGCGCTGACGACGGACATTGTGTCGTCGCACGTGTCCAACAATACGGTTCAAGGCGGCGAGTTGCCGCAGCTCATCCAGAACGTGTTTGGCGCTCTGGCGACCGCGGGAAGTGCTGGCGCGGTTGGGTCGAGCCCAAGGCCGCAGCCGGCGGTTTCGATCAAGAAATCGGTGCGCCCGGACTTCATCATTTGTCTAGAGGACGGTAAGAAACTGAAGATGCTCAAGCGTCATATCAAGACACGGTACAATATGACGCCCGAGGAGTATCGCGAGCGCTGGGGCTTGCCTTCGGACTATCCGATGGTGGCCCCCAACTACGCGGCGCAGCGGAGCGAGCTGGCCAAGAAGATCGGCTTGGGCACCAAGCGCCGCCGGCGGCGCCGCAAGTAATCGCGGCGTGGAGTTCGACGATGGCGGCGGTGCGTGTCCGTGTGACGGCCCGCCGCAATCGTTTTTAGAACGTCATGCGATCTGGGATTGAGCTTCTCTGCATCGAGAAGGGGATCAAGATGACCGGACAGCGGCGCACGATCGCCCGCGTCCTGTCGGAATCCGAAGATCACCCCGACGTCGAGGAGGTTTATCGCCGCTCAACCGCGATCGATGCCAAGATCAGCATCGCCACGGTCTATCGCGCCGTGCGCCTCTTCGAGGAGGCCGGCATTCTCGAGCGCCACGATTTCGGCGACGGTCGGGCGCGTTACGAGGAAATCCCCGACGAGCATCACGATCACCTCATCGACGTGCGTTCGGGCCGGGTCGTCGAGTTCCAGAACGAGGAGATCGAGGCCTTACAGCGGGGCATCGCCGAGACCCTCGGCTACCGGCTGGTTGGCCACCGTCTCGAACTGTTCGCGGTGCCACTCGAGCGCGAGCGTGGAAAGAAGGAGTGAGGCGTGCACGCGACGCGCGCGCTCTGGTGCCTGACCGCCGTCACTGGCCTGACGTTTGCGCTGTTGCCGCTGCAGCTGGTTTTTCTGGCCCTGCGTATGAAGGCGGCGACCGCGCTGCCGTTCCACTACCACCGTGCCGTCGCGCGCATTCTTGGGCTTGACATCCGGGTCATCGGCACCCGCGCCGAGGCGCGCTCGATCCTTTTTGTCGTCAACCATTCCTCGTGGCTCGATATCGTGGTCTTGAGCGCGGTGCTGCCGGGTCGCTTCGTCGCCAAGCAGGAGGTCGCGACGTGGCCTGTGGTGGGCGTCCTGGCCAAGCTTCAACGCTCGCTGTTCGTCGCCCGCCAGCGCCGCGACGCGGGGCGCCACCGCGACGAGTTGGTGCGCTGCCTCGAGGCGGGCGACAGCCTGATCTTGTTCCCCGAAGGCACCAGCAGCGACGGCAACGGCGTGCTGGCCTTCAAGAGCGCGCTGTTCGCCGTCGCCGAGAAGCCGGTGGCGGGGGCGCCACTTTTGGTGCAACCGGTTTCGCTCGCCTACACCAGACTCAACGGGATGCCGCTTGGCCGTCACCTCCGGCCATTCTTCACTTGGTATGGCGAGATGGCGCTTGGCTCGCATCTGTGGCGGGCGGTGGGGATGGGTCCGCTGACCGCGGTGGTGCAGCTGCACGAAGCCGTGTCCATCGCAGACTTCGCCTCGCGAAAGACACTGGCCGCGCACTGCCAGAGCGTGGTCGCGGGCGGGCTCTCGGCGGCCCTTGCCGGGCGCGTCGGCTGGGCCGAAACGGGAAGGATCTCCGCCACGATCGGACGCGGCGCGACTCCGGCCGCCCCGCTGCCGGCGGTCTCGGAATCTTGACTCTTGGCCATGCCTAGTGTGATCGTCCACTCTTCGATGCGCGATCAAGGGAGAACCCGCCCCCGCTGAGGGGCGCTGCCGTTGGCCAAGCGATTCTTCATCAAGACCTACGGTTGTCAGATGAACGCCTATGATTCGGCGCGCATGGCCGACGTAATGGGCGCGCGCGGCTGGCGCCGCACCGATGACGTGCAAGACGCCGACCTGGTGGTCCTCAACACCTGCCACATCCGCGAAAAGGCGACCGAGAAGGTGTATTCCGAACTCGGCCGGCTGCGCGCGCTCAAACCCACGCGCGCCGAACGGGGGGGTGCCGTGATCGCCGTCGGCGGCTGCGTCGGCCAGGCCGAAGGCGCCGAGATGCTGCGCCGCTCGGCGGCGGCGGACATCGTCTTCGGGCCCCAGACCTATCACCGCTTGCCCGACATGGTGGCGCGGGCGGCGAAGGGCGAGCGCGTCGTGGATACCGAGTTTCCCGCGGAGCCCAAGTTCGACAGCCTTCCCCAACCCGGGCCTACCTCGGCGGCGACCGCGTATCTGACCGTCCAGGAAGGGTGTGACAAGTTCTGCACGTTTTGTGTCGTGCCCTACACCCGTGGCGCGGAGCGCTCGCGCCCGGTGACCGAGGTCGAAGCCGAGGCGAGGCACCTGGCCGCCGGCGGCGCCCGCGAGATCACGGTCTTGGGCCAGAACGTCAACGCCTATCATGGGGCCGATGCGGACGGCCGCGAGATCGGGCTCGGCGGCTTGTTGGGCCGCCTTGCCACGGTCCCAGGCATTGCACGCCTGCGCTACACCACCTCGCACCCGCGCGACGTCGACGATTCCCTTGCCGCCGCGCATCGCGATGTTGCCGAAGTCATGCCCTACGTCCACCTGCCAGTGCAGTCGGGCTCGGATTCAGTGCTGCGGGCTATGAACCGCCGCCACACCGCTGCGGAGTACCGTCGCGTCGTCGATCTCTTGCGCGCCGCCCGCCCCGACATCGCGCTGTCTGGCGATTTCATCGTCGGCTTTCCCGGCGAGACCGAGGCCGACTTCGAGGCGACGCTCGGGCTGGTTCGCGAGGTCGGCTATGCCCAGGCCTATTCGTTCAAGTACAGCCGCCGGCCCGGGACCCCCGCGGCGAGCATGCCCGAGCAAGTCCCGGAGTCCGAGAAGGCGGCCCGGCTGGGCGCGCTCCAGGCCTTGCTGAACGCGCAGCAAGTGCGGGTCAACCGCGGCTTCGTGGGCACGACGCTGCCGGTACTGGCGCTCGCGCTTGGCCGCAAACCGGGTCAGCTCAGCGGGCGCAGCCCGACCATGCAGGCGGTCCATTTCTCGGCGCCGGAGGCATATGTCGGCGACATCGTCGACGTCACCATCGAGACCGCGCACGCCAACAGCCTTGGCGGGCGTATCGCAGGCGGCGGGCGCCCGGTGGGGCGCAACGCCGCGTGAACGCGGGCCCGCTTTGAAAGCCGCTCCCGATGGCGGTGCGGCGGCGCCGCTGATCGTCGACTTCGACGACAACCGGCTGCTCGGCGCGCTTTTCGGCGAGTACGACCGCCACGTTGCGCGGATCGAGCAGCGGCTGGGCGTCTCGGTCTCCTCGCGCGGCAACCGGATCGCCATCTCGGGCGATTCGTGGTCGCAAAACGCCACCCGCGATGTCTTCAGCAGCCTCTACGAGCGGCTCAAGATGGGCCTGGAGGTCGAGGAAGGTGACGTCGAGGGCGCCATCCGCATGGCTCGCGATGGCGCCGGTCAGTCGAGTGCGGTGGCGGCGGTGGGCGAGGGCATGATCGAGACGCGCAAGCGCGTTATCTCGCCGCGCTCGCCCCACCAAGCGGCCTATGTGCGGGCGATGCGCGCGAGCGAATTGGTCATCGCGCTGGGGCCCGCGGGCACAGGAAAAACCTATCTTGCGGTCGCCATCGCGGTCTCGATGCTGCTCAAGGGCGCGGTCGATCGCATCATTCTCTCGCGCCCCGCGGTCGAGGCCGGCGAGCGGCTAGGTTTCCTGCCCGGCGATCTGCGCGAGAAGATCGATCCCTACCTGCGCCCACTTTACGACGCGCTTTACCACATGTTGCCGGCCGACGAGGTCGTGCGCAGGCTCGAGAACGGCGAGATCGAGGTCGCGCCCGTGGCCTTCATGCGCGGCCGGACGCTGGCCAACGCCTTCGTCATTCTCGACGAGGCACAAAACACCCGGCCGGTGCAGATGAAGATGCTGCTGACCCGCCTGGGGGAGGATTCGCGGATGGTGGTGACCGGCGATCTGACCCAGGTCGATCTGCCCGAGGGCGAGCGCTCGGGGCTCGCCGATGCGGTGGAGGTCTTGGACGGAGTGGACGGCGCCGCCTTCGTCCACTTCAGTGACCGCGATGTATTCCGTCATGCGCTCGTGACCCGAGTGATTAGGGCCTACGCGCGGTATGAGCGGGCGCGCGCCGAGAACCGCCGGCGATGAGCCGTCGCCGCGAACCCCGACCGCAAGTCGCGGTGCGAATCGTGGACGAGGCATGGCCGCGAGCGCTTCCCAAAGCCTCGGCCGTGGCTGAGAGGGCCGCCCGCGCAGCCCTCGACACGCAGCGGCCGAAGGCCCGTGAGGCGGTTGAGATCAGTATAGCCCTCGCCGACGACGCGCTTCTCGCCCGGCTCAACCGCGACTGGCGCGGCATCGACGGCGCTACCAATGTGCTGTCGTTCCCGGGCGCAGGCGAGCGCGGCGGGCCGACCGAGGGCGGTGGCCCCGGGGGTCCGCCGGTGGTGCTCGGGGACGTCGTGCTGGCGCGCGAGACCGTCGCCGCCGAGGCGGCGGCGCAGCAGAAATCGCTGGCCGCGCACACCAGCCATTTGGTCGTTCATGGTGTCCTCCACCTTCTCGGCCACGACCATGACACCGCGGTCGAGGCCAGCGCGATGGAGGGGCTGGAGACCCGTATCTTGGCCACCCTGGGCATCGGTGATCCCTACGCCGGGCCGCCCCCAGGGGAGCCCGCTGGCGCCGGGGTTCGAGAATGAGCCAGCCCCCCTCGCAAAACCCGACGGGCGACGACGAACCTCCATCTCGGTCCACGCCCGGCGAAACGGTCCTTGGGTGGCTACGCCGGATCATTGGCCGGCGCGAGGGCGACATCCGCGAGAGCCTCGAGGACATGATCGACGATGACGAGAACTCGACCCAGCCGATCGAGGCGGAAGAGCGGCTGATGCTCAAGAACATCCTCAAACTCGGCGAGATCCATGTCGACGACGTGATGGTGCCGCGCGCCGACATCGTTGGGGTCGATGTCGACACCGGGCTCGAGGCGCTAGTGGACATCTTCCGCAAGGCCTCGCACTCGCGACTGCCGGTATTCAGTGGCACCCTCGACACGATCCTTGGTATGGCCCACATCAAGGATCTTCCGGCCTATTGGAACGGGAGTGGCGAATTCAGTCTGCGCCGCCACGTACGCGAGGTCCTGTTCGTGCCGCCCTCGATGCGGGCGATGGATCTGATGCAGAAGATGCGCGAGAGCCGCGTCCACATGTCGGTGGTCGTCGACGAGTTCGGCGGCACCGACGGGCTGGTCACGATCGAGGACCTGGTCGAGGAGATCGTCGGCGAGATCGAAGACGAGCACGACCGTGTCCTGACTCCGGTCCTGACGGCGAATCCCGACGGCAGCTTCCAGGCGGACGGCCGCTTGCCGGTCGAGATGCTCGAGGCTAAAGCCGGGATGGCGCTCCGGTCCGGGGAGACAGAAGAAGAGATCGAAACCCTGGGCGGATTGGTCTTCTCGCTGGTGGGGCGCGTGCCGCGGCCGGGCGAGCGCATTGCTCACCCCTGTGGCATCGAGTTCGAGGTGCTGGACGCCGACCCACGGCGGATCAAGCGATTGAAGATTCGCGTACCGCCGCCCGCGGGCGGCGAACCGGTCGGCACTCCGGACCCGCGCGCGGGAAAATGAACCGGCTCGCGCGCGGCCTCGCCGCGCTGCGGGGCTGGCGGCGCGTCCTGGCGTCATTCGGCGCCGGCGCCGTGGCGGCGGCGGCGCTGCCACCGGTCGGGGCGCTGCCGCTGCTGGTGGTGGCGTTCACCACGCTGACATGGCTGCTTGAGGGATGCCGGCGCGGCCGTTCGGCGCTAGCCGTGGGCTGGTGGTTCGGGTTCGGCCATTTCATCGCTGGCCTCTACTGGACCGGGACGGCGCTCCTAACCGAGCCCGAGAAGTTCGCGTGGATGGTCCCCTTCGCGGTGATCGGTCTGCCCGCGGTGTTGGCGGTGTTCACCGCGCTGGTCGCTTTGGTGGCGCATTGGGTGCCCAGCGGCGCCATGCGGGTGGTGGCGCTCGCTGCGGCGTGGACGGCGGCCGAGTGGATGCGCGGCCATATCTTGACGGGCTTCCCGTGGAATCTGATCGGCTACGCCTGGACGGTGTCGGACTCGATGCTTCAGGTCACCGCGCTGATCGGCGTCTATGGCCTTGGCTTGATTGCGGTCCTGGCGGCGGCCGCGCCGGCGACGCTCGTCGCCGGCAAGTGGCTGCCCTCGGCGGCGGCGGCGGTGTTGCTGGCAGCCGTTTGGGTGGGTGGTACGACGCGGCTCGCCATTGCCGAGATCGAGGATGTCCCCGACGTGCGATTACGTATCGTCCAAGCCAACATCGCCCAGCATCACAAGTGGCGCGAAGATCGCTTACGGGCGCAGTTCAATCGATACCTGCAACTGAGCTCAGGGCCCGGCATGGCCGAGATCACCCATATCGTCTGGCCCGAGACCGCGACCCCAGCGGCGCTCAACCGCGATGAGGCGGCGCTTCGCCTCATCGGGGGGCTGGTTTCGCCTGGCGGGCTGGTTCTGACCGGCGCCCTGCGCGCGGCGCCTGCGGCGGAGACGCCGACGCGGGTTTGGAACAGTCTCTACGCCGTCGACTCGAGCGGCGCGGTGGCGGCTGTTTACGACAAGCACCACCTAGTCCCGTTCGGCGAGTACGTGCCCCTGCGCGCTGGGTTAGCGGCGCTCGGGATTGACAAGATCACGGCCGGCCGCGGCGATTTTTCCGCCGGCCCGGGGCCCCGCACGCTCGATCTGCCCGGGCTGCCGCCCCTGAGCCCGTTGATCTGTTACGAGGCGATCTTCCCCGGCGCGGTGACCGCGCCGGACCGCCCGCCCGCGTGGCTCCTCAACATCACCAACGACGCCTGGTTCGGCAGGAGCTCGGGCCCCTATCAGCACTTCGCTATGGCGCGGGTGCGTGCGGTGGAGCAAGGGCTGCCGCTGGTGCGTGCAGCCAACACCGGCATCTCGGCGATCGTCGACGCGCACGGCCGCACGGTGGCGAGACTGGGAGTCGGCGCGACCGGTGTACTTGACGGCGCGCTCCCCGGCGCGATCCCGGGTGCCACCGTGTACGCGCGGCTCGGTGACTGGCCGCTGTTGGTGTTCCTTGTCGCGGCCGCGTACCTCGGCTGGCGCCGGCGTCATCGCGCCCGGCCGGAAAAGGAATGACCCGTTGACCACTACGGGTTCCACCAGACGTCGACTACGCGTTCAGAGGGTAATTTAATAGAATTTCCGTAAAAAGCTCGCCATTTGATTGACCAGAGTTGCAAGTGAAGTAAACTTATCTTCCCCTAAAAGTTGACCTGCCGGGACGGGATGCTCTATAAACACACTAGGGTATGCGTCCCTATTCGCCCCTGATGAGGTGTGTTGCGCCGCAAACAACCGCGTCGGTAAGGGCGGTCGCTTTCTTCGAGGATGAGTAGTCAGGAGTACGGAGAGCCATCGTGACGTCGAACCCTGATCCCATCGATGTCCATGTCGGCGGCAGGGTGCGCTTACGTCGGACGTTGATCGGCATCAACCAAGAAAAGCTCGGTGCGGCGCTCGGGCTCACCTTCCAGCAGATCCAGAAGTACGAGCGTGGCGCCAACCGCATCGGCTCGAGCCGCCTGTTTCGAATCAGCCAGTTTCTCGACGTGCCGGTGTCGTTCTTTTTCGACGACATGCCGGGCGTGGTCTTGGGCGGCGGGGGGGTGCGCGAACCCGGCCAAGCGCCGTTCGAGGCCGATTATTTCGGGCGCCGCGAGAGTCAAGAGCTGCTGCGAAATTACTATCGCATCAGCGACGCCGCGGTCCGCAAACGCCTGGTTAGTTTGGTCAAAGCGATCGCCGCCTCGGAGGCCGGTGGCGCGCAGACCGAGGGTCTAGGCGGCGACGCAACCTAGGATTGGCGCACGCTGCGCTGGCCGCTTGACGACGGCGGCCAGGGTTGACACAACATCGCGTCTGGGAGCCGGCGCCAAGCGCGCCCGATTCGGCCGCACTTGTATCGAGGCCAGACCGGCATGCGAGCCGACGTGGACGACCCACTCCTGCGCCGGCGCAGAATCGTCTACGGCCGCCGCCGTGGCCGTCGCCGCCGCGCTGGCCGCGAAGCGCTTCTTCGCGGCGCGCTATCCAAGATTTCCGTTGCGTTGCCGCAGGCGGGCGCGTCGTTCGATCCACGAGCCGCATTCGAACCCCAGCCGGCGGCGGTGTGGTTGGAGATCGGGTTCGGCGGCGGCGAGCACCTTGCCGCGCAGGCGGAGGCGAATCCCGACATCGGTTTCATTGGTTGCGAAGCCTATCTCGACGGGGTCGCGAGCCTGGTGCGCACCGTCACCGCGCGCCAGATCGGCAACGTGCGCATCTTCGCCGACGACGCACGGATGTTGATCGATTCGCTGGAGACCGCCTGTCTCGAGCGCATCTTCCTTCTCTTTCCCGATCCCTGGCCCAAGACCCGGCACCACAAGCGTCGTTTCGTCTCTCGGGAAAACCTCAAAGCGCTCGCCCGCATCCTCGCCGACGGCGGTGGTCTGCGGATCGCGACCGACCATGCCGGATATTGCCGGTGGATCATGGCCCATCTGCTCGCCCACCCCGATTTCGAGTGGACCGCGCGAAGCGCCGGCGACTGGCGGGTCCGCCCGGCGGACTGGCCCGGGACCCGCTACGAAAACAAGGCGCGCCGCCAAGGAAGATCAAGCACCTATCTGACCTTCGTGCGCGTGCCGCGCTGAAAACGCGTCGCAACGCGGACATCGCAATAAAGCGCTTGAACTCGCGGCGGCGTAGACTAAGATTGCATAGTTTGCTGATAACTGTACGACTTGCGAAGAATGGGCGAACGGCCCTTTTTTTGTGGGTGGAGCGTACCAAGTGCCTGACACGGGTGAGCGTGCCGAGCAAATCGAGGCGCTCATCGCGCCGCTCTTGAACGACATGGGATACGGCGTCGTGCGCGTAGCGACCGGCGGCGGCGGGAAAAGGCGGTTGCAGGTGATGGCCGAGCGATTGGACGAGGCGCCGATCACCGTCGACGAATGCGCCGCGATCAGCCGATCGGTTTCCGACCTGCTCGACGTCGAGGACCAAGTGGCGGGACCGTTTACGCTGGAGGTGAGTTCGCCCGGTATCGAGCGGCCGCTGGTGCGGATCGAGGATTTCGAGCGCTTCGCCGGACGCGAGGCGCGGGTGAAGACCGTGGCTTTGATCGGTGGGCGCAAGCGCTTTCGCGGTGTGCTCAAGGGGGTCGCGGGCGAGTGCGTCCGGCTGGCGATCGAGGGGGACGAGATTGCCCTGCCCTTCCGGGCGATCACCGAGGCCAGGCTGGTGGTCAGCGACGCCGCAATCACCGCTAGCCTCAGGCGTTCGAACGTGTGAGCCACAACCCCTGCGGCGGAAACTTGTGAGGCGGGGCCTGAGAAATGAGTATGGATACGGAAACAGCGACGAGCCACAACCGGCTGGAACTGCTGCAAGTCGCGGACGCGGTAGCCCGCGAGAAGGGCATCGAGCGCGACACCGTGATCGCCGCCATGGAGGAGGCGATCCAGAAAGCGGCGCGGTCGAAATACGGCATGGAGCACGAGATTCGTGCCGAGATTGACCCCGACAACGGCGACATCCGTATCTTCCGTTGTCTTGAGGTGTGCGCCGAGGTCGAGGACGAATCCAAGGAAATCGCGCTGAGCGAGGCGCGCGAGCGCAACCCCGACGCCCAGGCCGGCGACATCATGGCCGAGCCGCTGCCGCCCATCGACTTCGGCCGCATCGCGGCGCAAACCGCCAAGCAGGTGATCGTTCAGAAAGTGCGCGAGGCGGAACGCGAACGCCAGTACGAGGAGTACAAGAACCGCGTCGGCGAGATCGTCAATGGTCTGGTCAAGCGGGTCGAGTATGGCAACGTCACGGTCGATCTCGGCCGGGCCGAGGGCGTGGTGCGCCGCGACGAGCTTTTGCCGCGCGAAACCTGCCGACAGGGCGAGCGCATCCGCGCCTACATCTACGACGTGCGCCGCGAGCTGCGGGGCCCCCAGATTTTTCTGTCGCGCACCCACCCGACTTTCATGAGCAAGCTGTTCGCCCAGGAGGTGCCGGAGGTCTATGACAGCATCATCGAGATCCGCTCGGTGGCGCGCGACCCGGGCAGCCGGGCCAAGATCGCCGTGATGTCGAACGATTCCAGCGTCGATCCCGTTGGCGCCTGCGTCGGCATGCGGGGAAGCCGGGTGCAAGCCGTCGTCAGCGAGCTGCAGGGCGAAAAAATCGACATCATCAAGTGGTCGCACGATTCCGCGACCTTCGTCGTCAATGCGCTGGCGCCGGCCGAGGTCACCAAGGTGGTGCTGGACGAAGAGGCCAAGCGGATCGAGGTCGTGGTTCCCGATGAGCAGCTCAGTCTGGCCATCGGTCGCCGCGGGCAGAACGTTCGCCTGGCATCGCAGCTCACCGGCTGGGATATCGACATCCTGACCGAGGCCGAGGAATCGGAGCGCCGGCAGGAAGAGTTCCGGTCGCGCACGCAGAACTTTGTCGAGGCGCTTTCGGTCGACGAGATGGTGGCGCAACTCCTGGTCATCGAAGGGTTTACGACCGTCGATGTGGTCGCCTTCGTGCCGGTCGAGGAACTGGCCGAGATCGAGGGTTTCGACCTCGAACTTGCCAAGGAGCTCAACCGGCGGGCCAACGAGTACATCGAGGAACTCAACCGCCAATACGACGCGCGCCGCATCGAGTTGGGCGTGGCCGACGACGTGGCGGCCATCGAAGGCCTGACGCCGGCGAGTCTGGTCGCGCTCGGCGAGCAGGGAGTGCAATCGCTCGACGATCTCGGCGACCTGGCGGGCGACGAGTTGATCGAGGCGCTGCCCGAGGCGGGCCTGAGCGAAGAACATGCCAACACCATCATCATGGCGGCGCGGGCGCACTGGTTCGATGACGAACCCGCCGGCGAGGATGACCCCGCGGCTGTGACGGACGCAACCGAGGCGGCGGTCGCCGAGCCCGAAGAGGCCGCCCCCTAGCAGCCCGTTGATTAAGTTGGCGCCGTCTGATTCTCTGGTTTTCTGAATTGCAGGGGGATTTGCCGATGGCGATGGGACGGCAGAAGGATGGTCAGGGGGACCTGATGGTGAGCTGGTCGGAGATGCCGCGCTCTCCGGGTCATGTGTTTTATGACCGCGTGCAGTCGGTGCTGATCGAGGGCGGCTTCGACGCCTTTGCCGAGGCGAGCTGCCGGCCTTATTACGCGGCCCGGATGGGCGCGCCCTCGGTGCCGCCCGGGCGCTATTTCCGGATGCACCTGGTGGGCTACTTCGAGGGCATCGACAGCGAGCGCGGTCTGGAGTGGCGCTGCTCGGACTCGCTTTCGCTGCGGGCGTTCCTGCGACTGGGGAGCCGTGATCGGGTACCGGACCATTCCTGGCTGTCACGGAGCCGCACGCGCCTGCCCCATGAAGTCCACGCGGCGGTCTTCGACTGGGTTCTGGTGCTGATCGCCGAGGCGGGGCTGATCAAGGGCGAGCGCATCGGCGTCGATGTCTCGACCATGGAGGCCAACGCGGCGCTGCGGAACATCGTGCGGCGCGACAACGGCGAAGGCTACCGGGAGATGCTGGAGCGCCTGGCCCGGGAAAGCGGGGTCGAGACACCCACGGCCGAGGACCTGGCGCGTCTGGAGCACAAGCGCAAGGGCAAGAAGCTTTCCAACACGGATTAGGTTTCGAAGAGCGACCCCGAGGCCAAGATCGCCAAGATGAAGGACGGCACGACGCATCTGGCCTACAAGCCCGAGCACGCGGTGGATCTGGACACCGGCGCGGTGGTGGCGGCCGAGCTGCACCCGGCCGATGAGGGCGACACCACGACGCTTTCCAAGACCCTGGCGAAGGCCGAGGCAAACCTCGAGGCGGTGGATGCGGCACCGACGTCGGAGGACCCGGCCGAATGCGTCGCCGACAAAGGTTATCACTCACGGGCGGTCTTGAGGGCTCTGAACGACAGTCCCTGGAAGACCCGGATCGCGGCGCCCAAGCAGACCGGCTTTTCGCGCTGGCACGGTGATGAGGCGGCGCGGCGCGCGGTCACCAACAACCGTGCGCGGCTCAAGTCCGGGGTCGCCCGCGAGGCCTTCAAGCTGCGCGCCGAGATCGTCGAGCGCTGCTTTGCCCACAACCTCGATCGTGGCGGCATGCGACGAACCTGGCTGCGCGGGCGAGAGAATGTGCACAAGCGATACCTGCTCCACGTCGCCGGCCACAATCTATCGTTACTGATGCGCCAGCTCATCGGCGCCGGCACCCCGCGGGTGGCCGTGGCGGGCGGATATGGCGGTATTTTCGTTCTGCTCACGCCCACCGGGGCCATGCTGGTGGCACGGGGGGTCTCGCAAAGCGGCCAGACGGCTTTCGCCGCCGCGGGCTGCTAGGCGTCGTGAGCGGACCCACCCGGCGGGAAGCGCCGAGCCCGAGGCGGCGCTGCATCCTGACCGGCGAAGTCAAAGACCCGGCCACGCTGGTTCGGTTCGTCGTCTCGCCGGAAGGGCGCATCACCCCCGACCTCGCGGGCAAGCTTCCTGGCCGCGGGCTATGGCTCAGCGCCTCGGCGGCGGTGGTTGACGAGGCGACTAAAAGCCGGCGCTTCGCGCGGGCGGCGAGGTCGTCGGTCACCGCGAGCGCTGATCTCGCCGAGCGCGTAGGCGCAGGACTCGCCGAACGCTGTTTGAGCTACCTCGGTCTGGCGCGGCGAAGCGGCGCGGTGGTGACCGGGTTCGAGAAGGTCGCGGCGGCGCTGCGCGCCGACCGGGTCGCGGTGTTGATCGCCGCCGCCGATTCGGCGCCCTCGGCCCGGCAGAGGCTGCGGGCGCTCGGCGGTGGCGTCCGGCGGGTCGATTTGTTCAGCCGCGCGGAATTGAGTTTGGCCCTGGGCCGCGAAAATGTGGTACATGCTGGGTTGTCCCCGGGGCGCATTTCCGCGTGTTTTGCGAGCGAGGCTGCGCGATTGGCCGGCTTTCGCGTGAGCTCCGGCGGCGCGCCTGATGTGGAGCGAATCAAGTCTGTCCGATGAGTGAGACCAGAGAGCCTGAAGAGAAGAAGTCCTTGACGCTGGCCTCGCCGCGTCGGCTCGAGCTGAAGAAGACGGTCGGCTCGGGCGAGGTCCGTCAAAGCTTCAGCCACGGTCGCACGCGAACGGTCCAGGTCGAGGTCAAGAAGAAGCGTACGATCTCGGGTGAAACTCCCGCCTCGCCGCCGCCCGCCGCGGCGCCCTCCGCTGCCCCGCCGCCGCCGAGCGAGACCGAAACCGGGGGCGAGGCCGAGGCCGGCCCGACCGTAGGCAAAGTCCGCGTCATGCTACGCACGTTGACGGACCAGGAGAAGGACGCACGTGCCAAGGCCTTGGAAGGGGCGCAAACCGCCGCCGCCCAGGCACGCGCCGACGCCGAGGAGGAAACCCGCCGGCGCGCCGCCGAGGAGGCGGTGTTGGCGCGCGAGCGCGACGAATCCTCGCAGCGGGCGGCCGAGGAGGAGGCGCGCAAGCAATCCGAGGAGGAGGCCCGGCGCAAGGCCGAAGAGCAGGCGGCTGAGCGGTTGCAAAGCGGCGAACTCACCGAAGAGGCGCCGGAAACCACGCGTCGCCGCCCAGGTCGACCGGCGCGTCCGGCGCAGACTCGGCGCCAGCAGCCGCGCCGACGCGCGGGAAAGCTCACCATGTCCCAGGCCTTGGACGAGCGCGAGCGCACCCGCAGCTTGGCCTCGATACGGCGTGCCCGCGAGCGCGAGAAACGGTCCGAGGATTCCGGCGCGCTCCCCGAAAAGGTGGTGCGCGACGTCGTGCTGCCCGAGCATATCGTGGTGCAGGAGCTGGCGAACCGCATGGCCGAACGCGGCGGCGACGTCGTCAAGACCCTGATGAACATGGGTGTGATCGCCGGCATCAACGAGAGCATCGACGCCGATACCGCGGAGCTGGCGGTGGCCGAGTTCGGCCACCGCGCCAAACGAGTAAGCGAGGCCGACGTCGAAATCGGTCTCGACGGCGAGCCCGATGACGATACCGCGCTGGTGGCGCGGGCACCGGTGGTGACGGTCATGGGACATGTCGATCACGGCAAGACGACGCTCCTCGACGTGTTGCGCGAAACCAACGTCGCGGGCGGCGAGGCCGGCGGGATCACCCAACACATCGGCGCCTATCAGATCGAGATGCCCTCGGGCCACAAGATCACCTTCCTGGACACGCCTGGCCATGCCGCCTTCGGCTCGATGCGCGCCCGTGGCGCTCAGGTCACCGACATCGTCGTGCTGGTGGTGGCGGCCGACGACGGGATCATGCCGCAGACCGTCGAGGCGATCGTGCACGCCAAGGCGGCCAAGGTGCCGATCGTGGTCGCCATCAACAAGGTCGACAAGTCCGGCGCCGACCCCGCGCGCATTCGCCGCGACCTGCTGCAGCACGACGTGGTGCTGGAGGAGGTCGGCGGTGACACCTTGTGCGCCGAGATTTCGGCGACCGAAAAGCTCAACCTCGACAAGCTTGAGGAAGCCATCGCGCTGCAGGCCGAGGTGCTGGAACTCGCCGCCAACCCCGAACGCGCCGCCCAGGGGGTGGTGATCGAATCCAAGGTCGATCTCGGGCGCGGTCCGGTCTCCACCGTACTGGTCCAGCGTGGCACGCTCAAGGTCGGCGACATCGTCGTCGCCGGCGGGGTGTGGGGACGCGTGCGCGCGCTCTTCAGCGACCGCGGCCCGCTCGACGAGGCTGGCCCCTCGGTCCCCGCCGAGGTCGTGGGACTGAACGGGCTGCCCGAGGCGGGCGACGAGTTCTCGGCCGTTGAGAGCGAGGCCCGCGCGCGTGAGGTCTCGGAATTCCGGGCGCGCCGTGCGCGCGCCTCGCGGATCGTCGGCGGCGAGGCCGTCTCGCTCGAGGACATGTTCACGCAGATCAAGGAGGGCGAGCGCAAAGAGCTACCGATGGTGATCAAGACCGACGTTAAGGGTTCGCTCGAGGCGATCCTGGACGCGGTGCGGGCGATGGCCTCGGACGAGGTCGCGGTGCGGGTCCTCCACGCCGCGGTCGGGGGCATCAACGAATCCGATGTCGACCTGGCCCAGGCCTCGGACGCGTTCGTCGTTGGCTTCAACGTGCGCGCCAACAAGCAGGCGCGCGAGCTGGCGCGGCGGGTCGGCACCGAGATCCGTTATTACACGGTCATCTATCAGGTAATCGACGACTTCAAGGCGGCGCTCAGCGGCATGCTGTCACCGACCCTGCGCGAGCACATGCTGGGCACCGCCGAAGTGCGCGAGGTCTTCAATGTCTCCAAACTGGGCAGGGTGGCCGGGTGCCTGGTGAGCGAGGGCGTGATTCGGCACGACGCCCGGGCGCGCCTGTTGCGCAACGAGGTCGTGGTCCACACCGGCAGCGTCGGATCCCTCAAGCGCTTCAAGGAAGATGTTCGCGAAGTCAAGGAAGGAACCGAGTGCGGCGTCGGCTTGCACAATTATCACGATGTCCACCCCGGCGACGTGATCGAGGCCTTCGAGGTCGAGGAAATCGCCCGCACCCTGTGACAAGCGACCGCGGGCGGCTTACCGCGCCCGAGTGGGGACGCCTGACTGGGCATGACCAGACGACCGACGATATCGCCATCCCACCGCCGTTACCGCGTCGGCGAGACGCTGCGTCACGCGCTGGCCGAGGCGATCGCCCGCGGCGAGGTACGCGACCCCGAGGTTCGCGATGTCCCGGTCACGGTGACCGAAGTGCGGGTAAGTCCCGACCTGCGCGAAGCCACCGCGTTCGTGCTGCCGCTGGGTGGCGAGAACGCCGCGGCGGTGCTCGATGGCCTGCGGCGATCGGCCCCAGGGTTGCGCGCCCGTGTGGCGCGGACCGTGAGGCTTCGCCACGCGCCGGCGATCAGCTTCGAACTTGACCGTACCTTCGAAACCGCTTCCCACATCGATTCACTGTTGCAGCAGCCGCGCGTCGCGGCCGATCTGCGCGAGGATGAAGCGGCGCGCGGTGACGCGGGTGCCGGCGATGGCGAATCGCGCAGCTGATCTCGCGTCCGGCTGGCTGGTGCTCGACAAGCCGGCGGCGATGACGTCGATGCGGGCGGTGGCGCGGGTCAAGGCGCTGGCCGGCGGGGCCAAGGTCGGCCACGCCGGCACGCTTGATCCGCTGGCCACGGGCGTGCTGCCGGTCGCCGTGGGCGAGGCGACCAAGACCATCCCGTTCGTAATGGCGGGCGCGAAGCGCTACCGTTTTAGTGTTCAGTGGGGCGAGGCGCGGTCCACCGGCGATGCCGAGGGCGAGGTTACGGCGACCTCGGCGAGGCGGCCCACCGAAGACGAGATCCGCGCCGCACTCGCCGACTTCGAGGGCGAGATCATGCAAACGCCGCCCACGTTCTCGGCGATTAAGGTGGAGGGGAAGCGCGCCTACCGGTTGGCACGCGCTGGCGCGCCGGCGGTGCTGGCGCCGCGTCCGGTGCGCGTCGATGTCCTTGCCCTAATCGAGTGCGAGGACCGCGAGCGCGCCGGGTTCGAGGTGCGCTGCGGCAAGGGCGTCTATGTGCGCGCCTTGGCCCGTGATCTCGGCCGACGCCTGGGCACGTTCGGGCACGTGGTCGCGCTGCGCCGCTTGCAGGCGGGTCCCTTCGGCGAACATCACGCGATTTCGCTGGATAATCTGCCAAATCTTGGTCATAGTGCCGACCTCGCCGAGAACCTGCTCCCGTTGCAAGCGGCGTTGGTGGAGTTGCCGACGGTGGACGTGAGCGACGGCGCGGCGCGGCGGCTACGCCACGGACAGGCGGTCGCTTTCACCGGGCCCGAGCAGGGCACCGTGTATGTAACGGCGGAAGGAAGACCCCTGGCGCTGGCACGGATAGAGGGTGGGATGGCCCACCCCGCGCGCGTCTTTAGCACCTAGAACGTTGGAAGCCATGAAATGTCGATAACCGCCGAGCGCAAGCAAGAGATGATGGCCGAGTATGCGCTCGCCGATGGCGATACTGGATCGCCCGAGGTTCAAGTGGCGATCCTGACCGAACGCATCGCCAATCTCACCGAACACTTCAAGACCCACAAGAAGGACGTACACTCGAGGCGCGGGTTACTGATGCTGGTAAGCCGTCGCCGCCGCCTGTTGGACTATCTTCAAACGACCAGCAAGGAGCGCTACGGCACGCTCATCCAGCGGCTGGGTCTGCGCAAATAGCGGCGTGTCGGTGGCGGCGAAGGACCCTGTCGAGGGTCCCAACAACCCACGTAAACGGCCGCGGGCCCGGATCGCCGGGCGCGGGACGGTGCGACCGCATAGGGCGGCGCGCGTCTAGTTGGAAGGACAAGGATAATGTACGCGATAAACAAGAATGAATTGAACTGGGGCGGACGGACGCTCACTTTCGAAACCGGCAAGATCGCGCGCCAGGCGGACGGGGCTGTCGTCGTCAATTACGGCGAGACCATGGTGCTGTGCACCGCCGTCGCGCAAAGAACGGCCCGCGCCGGGATCGATTTCTTTCCCTTAACCGTCAACTACGAGGAGAAGACGTACGCCGCCGGCAAGATTCCCGGCGGTTTCTTCAAGCGCGAAGGCCGGCCCGGCGAGAAGGAGACGCTCACCTCGCGCCTGATCGACCGCCCGATCCGCCCGCTCTTCGCCAAGGGTTTTCGCAACGAAACCCAGGTCATCTGTACCGTCTTGTCGCACGACCTGGAGAATGATCCCGACATCCCCGCCATGGTCGGCGCGTCAGCGGCGCTGACCCTGTCCGGTATTCCCTTCCTCGGCCCCATCGCCGGCGCCAGGGTTGGTTATATCGACGGCGAATACGTCCTCAACCCGCGGGCCGAGGAGCGTCTTTCGAGTCAGCTCGACCTGATCGTTGCCGGCACCGCCGAGGGCGTTTTGATGGTCGAATCTCAGGCCGACGAGCTCTCGGAGGAGGTCATGCTGGGCGCGGTCAGCTTTGGCCATCGCGCCTGTCGAGAGGTCATCGACGCCATCGTCACGCTGGCCGAGAGCTGCGCCAAGGAGCCGTGGCCGGTGGCCGAGCCCGACGACCACGGCGAGCTGGGCGCGCGTTTGAGCGCAATGATCGAGGACGACCTTCGGTCCGCCTACGCCGAACCGGTCAAGCAGACTCGGGTCGAGCAGCTCAACCAGATCCGCGGGCAGGCGGTTGCCGGGCTCAAGACCGAAGCGGAAGAGCCGGGCGTGATCGGCGGGATGATCAAGGATCTGGAGCGGAAAATCGTGCGCGGCAACGTCCTGCGCACCTCGTCCCGGATCGACGGCCGCGACACCACGACGGTACGTCCCATCACCGCCGAGGTCGGTTGCTTGCCGCGCGCGCACGGCTCGGCGCTGTTCACCCGTGGTGAGACCCAGGCCTTGGTCGCGACGACCTTGGGCACCGGTGAGGACGAGCAAATCATGGATATCCTCGAGGGCGAGTACCGCGAACACTTCATGCTGCATTACAACTTTCCCCCGTTCTCGGTCGGGGAAGCAAAGTTCCTGCGCGGCCCCGGCCGCCGCGAAATCGGTCACGGCAAGCTCGCCTGGCGGGCGCTACGCCCGCTGATGCCGCAAAAGGACGATTTCCCCTACACCATCCGCGTGGTCTCGGACATCACCGAGTCGAACGGCTCATCGTCGATGGCCACGGTGTGCGGTGCGTCGCTTTCCCTGATGGACGCGGCAGTGCCGTTGAAGAGCCCGGTGGCAGGCATCGCGATGGGGCTGATCCTCGAGGACGACGGCTACGCCGTCCTGTCGGACATACTTGGCGATGAGGACCATCTCGGCGATATGGACTTCAAAGTCGCCGGCAGCGCCGAGGGCATCACGGCGCTGCAAATGGACATCAAGGTCACCGGCGTTACCGAGGAGATCATGGGGGCCGCGCTGGCCCAGGCCCGCGAGGGCCGGTTGGGTATCCTGGACGAAATGGCCAAGGCGCTGTCCACGGCGCGCCCCGACATCAACGCCCATGCGCCGCGCATCACCAAACTGTCGATCCCCAAGGACAAGATCCGCGAGGTCATCGGCACCGGCGGCAAGGTCATCCGCGAGATCTGCGAGGTGTCGGGCGCCAAGATCGATGTCGAGGACGACGGCACCGTCAAAGTCGCCGCGACCAATACGGAATCGGGCGATAAGGCGGTTCAGATGATCCGCGACATTGTTGCCGAGCCCGAGATCGGCACGATCTATACCGGCAAGGTGGTCAAAGTCCTCGACTTCGGTGCCTTCGTGAACTTCATCGGCAACCGAGACGGCCTGGTGCACATCAGCGAGCTAGCGCCGCACCGCGTCGCCAAGGTCACCGACGTCGTCAACGAAGGCGATGAGGTCAGGGTCAAGGTGCTGGCGGTCGACGACCGCGGCAAGGTTAGGCTAAGCATCAAGGCGGTCGAGGCGCAGGCCGGCGCCGGCGAGGAGGCGGGGGAGTCCGAGGCGGTCAGCTAGCCCGCTGTGTCGATAACAAACTGAGTTGACCGCTTTATGTACCATATGAATTGACCGCTTCTGTTGTGGTGGTTTGGCTCGGTCGCGTCGAAGCGGGTCACGCGGCCTGGAGCCTGTCGTCGTCGATGGTTTCGCCGTCGGCGCGGTAGCGCGCCAGACACCTGGGTCCGTGGAAGACGGCCAGGTGGCCGTCGGGATATTCGTGCACCCGGACCTGCGCCTTGGCGTAGTGGTGGCGGTGGCGATCGGCCGGGGTCTGCAGCGTGCGGTTCTTGTAGCGCACGGTGTTGTCGCCCGCGACGACGCGGTCCTCCTGGGCGCAGAGGATGTCCTCGAGCGTGCCGGCAAAAGCCACGAAGGCCGAGCCGGTGTCCGCGGCCGGGCGGGCGAAGCGGGCGTTGTGCGCCGGCCAGAAGAGCTCCTCGAGAAAGCGATTGGCCTCGGCCATGGTGGCGATCCCGGCGAGGCGCAGCTCCTGGGGCAGGCGCTTCTGCAAGGTCCCGAACATGCGCTCCGAGCGGCCCCGGGCCTGCGGCGAATAGGCCGCGATCAACTCGATGCCGAGCTGCGCCAAGGCCCGGCCGACCTGGGTCGGGTTGTCCTTGTCCACACCGCCGCCTGCCTCGGGCGTGTGCCAGTAGTGCGAGGCCCGATCGGCGTAGAGCGAGCAGAACAGCCCGTTTTCGGCGATCACCTCGCCGAGCCCGCGGAACGTGCTCATCGTGCCCTCCTCGGCAACGAAGAAGCCCGAATAGACCTCCGATGTCGCATCGTCCATGGTCACGATCAGATCCCACCACTGGCCCGCAACCCACTCGTGGCTCGAGCCGTCCTGGTGCAGCATCATCCCTACCACCGGTCGGCGCGGCCGCTTCCGGCGGTGCGCCCCGCGCCTGGGCGCCGGCTTGATCTTGCCGTGCGCCTGCAAGCTCAGGCGAAGCCAGTTGTAGCTCAGCCCGAAGCCATGCTCGCAGACCAGCTTCTCGTGGAAGTGCTTGGCCGTGAAGTCCGGGTAGCGCGTCTCGAACAGCTCCAGCACCCGCATCACCTCGTCCACCGGCGCGTAGCGCGCCGAGACCCGCCCAAGGCGCCGGTCGTACAAACCCTCGGCACCCTCGGCCTCATAGCGCTCCCGCCAGCGCCGGAACGTCCGCTCCGACATGCCCAGGATCTCCGAGGCCTCGGCCTGGCTCAAATCACCCCGATAACAACGTCCGTAGACATCCTCGAACTTCATCAATCTCAGTCCCTGCAACTGCTCCGTCCGGCGCATCCGATTCCTCCAGATTTGGAGGAAATCTAAAACCGGACAGATCATCTGTTACATAGACCGGTCATATCGTGTGTTAGCGACAGTCAGCTAGCCCGCTGTTTGGACTTTCGCGCAATCGTGTACCATATGACCACCTTGTATGCGCGGCATCGAGCCGCGAGCTAGGACGAGCGCCGTGAAGTCGTTGAATCCCATCCTTCTTTCCGGGGCCGAGGTGTTGCCCCTGGTCGAGGGCGGCAAAGGGGTGTCGATCACCAACGGGCGCTGCTCGGGCGCCTGGGCCGCGGCCGGCGGCGTCGGCACGTTTTCCGGCGTCAACGCCGATTCCTACGACTCCTCGGGCCGCGTGATCCCTCAGGTGTACCGCAGCCGCACCCGCCGCGAGAGACACGAGGAACTGGTCGCCTACGCCATCAAAGGCGGGATCACCCAGGCGCGCATCGCCCATGAAGTGGCCAACGGCGCCGGCCGAATCCACGTCAACATCCTGTGGGAGATGGCCGCCGCCGAGCGCGTGCTGAGCGGGATCCTCGACGGCGCCAAGGGCCTTGTTCATGGGGTCACCTGCGGCGCCGGAATGCCGTATCACCTGGGCGAGGTGGCGGCCCGTTACCAGGTCTTTTACTACCCGATCGTGTCCTCGACCCGCGCCTTCCGGGCCCTGTGGCGGCGCGCCTATCACAAGGTATCGTCGTGGCTGGGCGGCGTCGTCTACGAAGACCCGTGGCTCGCCGGCGGCCACAACGGGCTGTCCAACTCGGAGGATCCGACGAAGCCCGAGGACCCCTATCCCCGGGTCGTGCAGCTGCGCCGGGAAATGCGCGAGTTCGGTCTCGGCGAAACCCCCATCCTGATGGCCGGCGGGGTGTGGAACCTGAGCGAGTGGGAGGACTGGATCGACAATCCCGAGCTCGGTCCGGTCGCGTTCCAGTTCGGTACTCGGGCGCTGCTGACCAAGGAAAGCCCGATTCCCGAAAACTGGAAACGCCGACTGCTGACATTGAAGAAGGGCGATGTGTTCCTCAACCGCTTCAGCCCCACCGGGTTCTGGTCATCGGCGGTCAACAACAGCTTCATCAAGGAACTCCAGGCGCGGGCCAAGCGCCAGGTCGCGTTCACCACCGAGCCGATGGGCGCGCACACCGAGGCCTTCTCTGTGGGGCCGCGCAAGCGCATCGTCTATCTTGCGCCAAGCGACCGCGTCCAGGCCGAGCGCTGGGTGGAGCGCGGGTTCACCCAACCCCTGCGCACCCCCGATTCGACGCTGATCTTCGTCACGCCGCAAAGGGCGCAGTCGATTCGCAATGACCAAATCGAGTGTATGGGCTGTCTCAGCCAGTGCCGCTTTTCCAACTGGTCGCAGAGCGAGGCCCGGACCACCGGCCGCAAGGCCGATCCGCGCAGCTTCTGCATTCAGAAGACGCTGCAAGATGTCATCCACACCGACGACGTCGAGAACCAGCTCCTGTTTTCGGGTCACGGCGGCTATCGTTTCGCCTCCGACCCGTTCTATTCGAACGGCTTCGTTCCGACCGTCCGCCAACTCGTCGAGCGGCTCCGAGCGGGCGGTTAGGGACGCGGCAACGATGAAAGTCGAACGCCCCTACGCTGGCGCTTTAGACCGCCTCAAGGCATCGGGGCTGCGGCCGACCCGCCAGCGGATCGCGCTGGCCAAGCTGCTGTTCGAGCACGGCGACCGCCATGTGACGGCCGACACCTTGCACGCCGAGGCCGAGGCCGCGAAGGTGCGGGTCGCACTTGCCACCGTCTACAACACGCTCCACCAGTTCACCAGGGTCGGGCTCCTGCGCGAGGTCGCCGTGGATTCCGGGCGCTCGTACTTCGACACCAACACCGCCGACCACCACCACGCCTATGTCGAGGATACCGGCGAACTGCACGATATTCCGGTGCAGGGCGTGGACCTGGACAGGCTTCCCCCGCCTCCCGCCGGAACCGAAATCGCCCGTGTCGACGTGATCGTCCGGTTGCGCGGTTGTGGCGCAAAGCCGACTTGAACCGCGTCGACGACCGGCGAAGGCTTGGAACCATTCTAAGTGTTTGACGACAGCGGCGGGCGTGCATATAACCCTGCGGCGGCGGCGCGGCTTGCCCGTCGTGGCCGAAAACAAACCGACTGAACCGTGACCGAGGAGGAACCGATGGCGGCACTATCCGATAGCAAGACATGCGAGAACCTCAAGGCGGCGTTCGCCGGCGAAAGCCAAGCCAACCGTCGCTATCTCTATTTTGCCCAGAAGGCCGACGTCGAGGGATACAACGATGTCTCGGCGGTGTTCCGCTCGACCGCCGAGGGCGAGACCGGTCACGCGCACGGCCATCTGCACTACCTCGAGGCCGTCGGCGATCCCGCGACCGGCGAGCCGATCGGCGAGACGTCGGCCAACCTCAAGGCGGCGATTGCCGGTGAGACCTTCGAGTACACCGACATGTATCCGGGGATGGCGCGAACCGCCCGCGACGAAGGATTCGAAGAGATTGCGAACTGGTTCGAGACCCTCGCCAAGGCCGAGAAATCTCACGCCGGGCGATTCCAGAAGTGCCTCGATACCCTCGATTGATTCGCTGAGGCCGCCGCCGGTGGCGCCAGCTCCCGGGCCCGGGTCTCGTCCCGGCGTAGCGGCCGGTGCGTGGCCTGAGGCCTGAGATGAAAGAGGGCAAGACCGACACCACGCTGCGCCCGGTGATCGACTGGGCGGATCCGGCGTTCTATGACGAGGCGAAGCTCGACGCCGAGATGCGGCGGGTCTTCGACGTCTGCCATACGTGTCGTCGCTGCATCATGCTGTGCGACAGCTTTCCGCGGCTGTTCGACCTCATCGACGGTGCGGAATCGGGCGAACTCGACACCGTCGATAGCGCCGGTTTCGGCGCGGTGGTCGACGCGTGCACGCTGTGCGACATGTGTTACATGACGAGCTGTCCCTACGTGCCGCCCCATGTCTACGCGCTCGACTTCCCGCACTTGATGGTCCGCCACCGGGCGATCGCCGAGAAGAAGGGCGGGCAGGGCTATTTCGAAAAGCGCCTGGGCGAGACCGACAAGAACGGCAAACTCGCCCAGCGTGTCGCGCCGCTGGCCAATTGGGCCTCGAACCGCAAGAACAAGCTGACCCGCCCGGCACTCGAAGGGATCGCAGGGGTCCATCGCGACGCGGCCTTGCCGCGCTATCATGCCAAGACCTTTGGCCGCCGGGCCGCTGCCGCGCCCGCGCCGGTCAACGCCGAGGCTCCGGCGACGGGGCGCAAGGCGGTCCTGTATTCGACCTGTTTCGTCGAATACAACAACCCCGACATCGGCACGGCGGCGCAAGCCGTCCTGGCCAAGAACGGCGTCGAGACCGAGGTTGTCTATCCCGGCTGCTGCGGCATGCCGCAGCTTGAGCGCGGCGCGCTCGATGAGGTAGCGGCGAAAGCCAAGGCGGTGTCGACGGTGCTTTTGGAGTGGGCCGACAAGGGCTATGACGTCATCGCCCTGACCCCCAGCTGCGCGTTGATGCTGAAGATGGAGTGGCCGCTCTTGCTGCCCGACGACGCCGAGGTCAAGAGACTTGCCGAGCGCACCTCCGACATCGCCGAATACGTCGTCGGTATTGCCCGGGCCGAGGGGCTGGCGGACGGCCTGCATCCGCTGGAGGGCGGCATCGCGTTTCATTTCTCTTGCCACGCGCGGGCGCAGAACATCGGCGCCAAGGCGGCGGTGATGCTGCGCATGATCCCCAAGACCAACGTCTTGATCATGCAGCGGTGCTCGGGCCACGGCGGCAGCTGGGGGGTGATGAAGGATAATTTCGAGGTCGGCATGAAGGTCGGCGAGAGCGTGATGAAGCAGGCCGCGGAGAGTGGCCGCAGCTATGTCTCTTCCGAGTGCCCGCTGGCCGGCGATCATATCGTGCAGGGGATGGAGCGGTTCGCCGACGGCAAGGCGCTGCCCACCACCTCGTATCACCCGATCGAGCTGTTCGCGATGGCCTATGGCCTGAGCGGCTGAGCGGCGCCGCCGTGCCGCGCGAGGCCCGCGAGATCACCCGCGCCGATATCTTGCCGGCCGCGGACTACGCCGCGAGCCGCGCCGAACGCCAGGCCGCGGCGGCGGCGAACCGGCGGCGGCGGCGCGTTGCCGTGGGGCCGTTTGCGACGTTCGCCTTCGAGAGCTTCGAGACGATGTGGGTCCAGGTCCACGAGATGCTGTTCATCGAGGGTGGGGGCGAGGACCAGATCCCCGGCGAACTCGCCGCCTACAACCCGCTGATCCCCCAGGGTCGTGAACTGGTAGCGACACTCATGCTCGAGATCGACGATCCGGTGCGGCGCGCCACCGAGCTGGGGCGGCTGGGCGGCGTCGAGCACGCGGTAAGCCTGCGCATGGGTGGCGAATCGGTGGCGGCGATGGCCGACGCCGACGCCGAGCGCTCGACCGCCGAAGGCCGCACCTCGGCCGTCCATTTCCTGCATTTCTCGCTGAGCGAGGCCCAAACGGCGCTCTTTCGCGATCCCGCCCAGGAAGTGGTGCTGGGGATCGGCCACCCCAATTACGCGCACATGACGGTACTCGGACCCGAGGTCCGCGAGGAACTCGCCAAGGACCTCGACTGAGATCGGACGCTATTCGGCGGCAGCGGGCCCGGTCCAGTCTTCGACGAAATCACCGTAATCGGGGCGGGTGCGCTCCAGCGTCAAAGCCACCGCGGTGCCGACGTAGATGTAGCCGATGATGTGGTCGTGGGGTTCGATGCCGAGCGCGCGCTTGACCGCGGGGTCATAGGCCGAGGCCCCGGTCCGCCACATGCAGCCAAAGCCCGCCGCGTGGAAGGCGAGCATCAGGTTCTGCGCCGCCGAGCCGGCCGAGACCACCTGCTCGACCTCAGGAATCTTAGGGTGGTCGGGCTCAACCTTGGCGATGACGACGATCATCAGCGGCGCGCGCAGCGGTTTTTTGGATTCTTTCTCCAGCGATTCGGGTGCGGCGTCGGGTTCGCGCCGCGCCAGCGCGGCGGCCAAGACCTCGCCCAGCCGTTCGCGTGCCGTCCCGCGCACCACCAGGAATTTCCACGGCCGCAGCATCCCGTGATCGGGCGCGCGGGCGGCCGCGCTGAGCGCGGTCTGCAAAAGCTCCTGCGAGGGGCCCGGCTCGACCAGCCGCATCGCCGATGCCCGTGTGCTTAGTGCCTCGATCGCGTCCATGGCTTCCTCACTCGCGGGTTTCCTCGGCCGGGTAAACGCCCCAAAGGTGGTCGCGCCGTGTCCACCCCTTGAGGCCGGCGATCTGCATCTCGCACCAGCCCTCGTGACAGCCGAACAAGCGCCCGTGAACGCCCGGCTCGGCCCGCAGCACCACCCGGGCG
This sequence comes from Alphaproteobacteria bacterium, assembly GCA_965219135.1. Lineage (GTDB taxonomy): Bacteria > Pseudomonadota > Alphaproteobacteria > VGEJ01 > VGEJ01 > CAYUNL01. The sequence goes on from CBDCMV010000003.1 coordinate 3,410,281, forward strand.
TCGGCATCGGGGCGGCGGTAGAATGTCCGCGCGGCGCCGACCACGATCGCCGAGCGCCGGTCCGAGAGCATGCCGCGGTGGACCCAACCCTGGGCGCCGTCGACGTCGACGATACGGCGCCACAGCTGGTACTCGCCAATCACCTCGACGGGCAGTCCGGCGCGCACGAACACCCAGGCGATGGGATAACGCGTGCCCGGACCGGTGCGGACGTTGACCTCGTCGGCCTTGAGCGAGGCGAACCGAGGCAAGGGCCTCTCAGGCTCTGCCGCCGCCGTGACGGCCGCGACGACCAAGCCGAAAACAAGGACCAACGTGGGCGGAAATCGGGAGGCGAACACGGCAGACTTATGCCAAGCAGCGGGCGCCGCGGTCAAGCGTGCCGAGTTCACAAGTCGCGGCTCAGATGGAGTCTACAGGGCCTTGGCGCTTGCGCCTAGGCGGCGTTGCGGAGGGTCCGTGGCCACAGCCTACTTGGCGGTGATGCGGCCTTCGATCGCCGGGGCGATGGTGCCGCGCTCAACGATGTAGTCCATCACCATGGTCGCCATCAGCGTTCCGCCGGCGGCGTCGATGATGGGGCGGCCCTCGCCTAGCGCCGAATAGCCGTCGCCGCCGGCGTAGAGGAAGTCGTTCGTGGCGATGCGGTAGACGCGGGCCGGATCGAAGGGCTGAGGGTCGATTCGTACGTCGCTTACGCGTTGGCCCGGCGCCCGGGCGGCGTCGAGGGCGAAGCTAAGGCCCGAGACCTGGGGGAAGCGGCCGGCGGTATCCTCGATGCGGCTGACGCCGCTTTCCAGCGCCGCAAGGAGCTGCGCGCCGCTGAGCTCGATCAGCACGACGACGTTGCCGCAGGGCAGCTCGGTAAGGATGTCCTTGCGTGTGAGCGTGGCCCCCGGCGGGGTAGGTGCGGTCGCCGCGGATGCCGCCGCCGTTGGTGAGCCCGATGTCGGCGCCGACGCCCTCTCGCATGGCATCGGCGATCAGGTTGCCGATCGCGCTTTCCCGGGTCCGCACGGTCGCGCGGCGGCTGTCGAGGTCGACGCTTGTGGTACCCACCGCCGCGCCGAGCTCGGCGTCGAGCTGCTCTTCGTAGGTCTCGACGAGGGCGGCGACCGCGGGGTCCGGCGCGATCCCCGCGGTGGAGAGGAGTTTCCATTCGGGGCGCATGGTGACGCGGGTGCGCCCGCCGGATTCGCGGCTTTCCAGCACCACCTCGGCGACCGCGAGATGGCGCGCGTCGGTCCGCGCTTTGAGGATCAGGGTACCGCCCTCGTAGATCATGATCGGATCGTGTTCGTGCCCGCCGAGAATGATGTCGATCGCGCTGGTGCGGGCGAGCGCGCGATCGCGCGCGAGGTCGAGGTGGGTCAAGGCGATGACAACCTCGGCGCCGCCCGCGCGAAGGGCGGCCACGGTCTCCTCCGCCACCGCCTCGACCGGCCGGAAGCTGACACCCGGCCCCGGGCTGGAAAGCTGCGCGGTCTCGGGCGTGAGGAGCGAGAACACGCCGATCCTGAAGTCTCCGACGTCGCGCATCACGGTGGCCGCGGCGCCGCCGAAGGGGGCGCCGTCGCTACCCACCGTGTTGGTTGCAAGCCAGGTGAACTCGGATTCGGCAATCCGTGCCCGAAGGACGTCCTCGCCGAAGTCGAACTCATGGTTGCCAAAGCCTGCGAGGTCGAGGCCTATCGCGTTCATCAGCGCGACCATATGCGCGCCCTTGGTGAGGCCCGACATGACCGAGGGCGAGATCAGGTCGCCGCCCAGCGTCGTCAGGTGGTGTTCGGCCCGCGCACGTTCGCGCTTCAAGAGCGTCATCAGCTGGGCAAGCCCTCCGGCACCGCCCCGGGGCGAGATCTGGTAGACATCGTTGATGTGCAGGAGCGTGAGCCGGGTTGGCTCGGCGAGGGACGGCACCGCTAAGGCGGCCGCCAACAGCGCCGCGGCGATCGGAGAAACCCACCGCATCATCAAGGATCGTGCCCTTAGGACGCGGCCTGGACCGCCGGCGTGTCGTGGTGGATCGAGAGGTCGGTGATGGTGGGCTGGGGGCCGCACAGGCGGCAGGCCGGGTCGGGAGGGACCCGGACCTTGCGAAAGGTGGTGGTGAGCGCATCGAAGATGACCAGCGAGCCCGACAGGCTGTCGCCCACGTCGAGGAGCTCCTTCACGACCTCGATGGCCTGGAGCGAGCCCATGGCGCCGGCCAGCGCGCCGAGAACGCCGGCCTCGGCGCAGCTCGGCGCGGTCTCGGGCGGCGGCGGCCCGCCGAAGATGCAACGGTAGCAGGGGTTCTCGCCGCCCAAATGGGCGCGGAAGGTCGAGAGCTGGCCGTCGAAGCGCAGCAGCGCCGCCGACACCAGCGTCTTGCCCGCGAAATAACAAGCGTCGTTGACGAGAAAGCGGGTCTCGAAGTTGTCGGAGCCGTCTGCGACCAGGTCGTAATCGGCGATCACCGCCGCCGCGTTCTCGGCGGTCAATCGAAAGGGGTGGGCGCGCACCGTGACGTCGGGGTTGAGGGCGGCGAGGGTTACCGCGGCACTCTCGGTCTTGGGGTCGCCCAGGCGCTCGGTGGTGTGAAGGATCTGGCGCTGGAGGTTGGAAAGGGTCACGGTATCGTCGTCAATGATGCCGATGGTGCCGAGGCCGGCGGCGGCGAGGTACATGGCGACCGGCGAGCCGAGCCCGCCGGCGCCGATCACCAGCACCTTGGATTGAGCGAGCTTGGCCTGGCCGGCGCCGCCGATCTCTTTGAGGATGATGTGGCGGGCGTATCGCTCGATCTGATCCTCGGAAAAGGGCATCACAGCGCCTCGAACAGCTGGGTCGAGAGATAGCGCTCGGCCATCGAGGGCAGGATCACCACGATGCGCTTGCCCGCCATCTCGGGGCGCGCGCCGGCCTCGATCGCCGCGGCCAGCGCCGCGCCCGAGGAGATTCCGACCGGCAAGCCTTCGAGCCGGGCCGCGCTTCTTGCGGTGTCGAAGGCGGTCTGGTTGGCGATCGTCAGAACCTCGTCGATCATTTCGGTATCGAGGACCGCGGGCACGAACCCGGCGCCGATGCCCTGAATCATGTGGGGACCGGGGATGCCGCCCGAGAGGACGGCCGAGTCTTCGGGCTCGACCGCAATCATGCGAACGCCGGGCCGCCGCGCCTTGAGGACCGCCCCGATGCCGCTAAGGGTGCCGCCGGTGCCGACCGGGCACACCACCGCATCGACGCGGCCTGCGGTGTCGCGCCAGATCTCCTCGGCGGTGGTGGCGCGGTGAACCGCGGGATTGGCCGGGTTGTCGAACTGCTGCAGCATCAGCGCATCAGCCGATTGCGCGACAATCTCGTTGGCTCGGGCGATGGCCCCGGCCATACCCTCGTTGGCCGGGGTGAGCACGGTGACCGCGCCCAGGAGCCGGAGCATCTTGCAGCACTCCGCCGGGGTGCTGTCGGGCATCGTCAAGGTCAGGCGGTAGCCCTTGACGGCGCAGACGAAGGCAAGCGCGATCCCGGTGTTGCCCGAGGTCGGCTCGACCAGCACGGTGTCGGGACCGATGCGTCGCTCGCGCTCGGCGGCCTCGATCATCGCCCGACCGATGCGGTCCTTGACCGAGTTGAGGGGGTTGAGGAACTCGAGCTTGGCGACGATCTCGGCGGGCAAACCGGCGGCGAGGCGCGTAATGCGTACCAGCGGGGTGTTGCCGATGGTGTCGACGACGCTTGGGAAAATCCGCTCGCCGCCCGGCTCGACCGCGTGAAGGGGCGAAACGGGAGCGGGATCGGACGTGGATTGAGGCTGGGACGGCATCGCCTCGCGCGATCAGATGGTGAAGTCGAGGCGCTCGCGGAGTGCGCTGGGCACGCCGCTCGCGTGGCCGCGTTTGCACAGCTCCTCGATGGTGATGGCGTCGAGCCGGGCCATCTGATCGTCCTGAAGCTCGCGCCAAAGGGGGCCGACGACGGCGCGACCCAGCGCCGAGCCGTTCTCGCGCGCGGACCCGTCTTGGTGATCTTCCATCGCGTAGACGATGCGGGCGATCTCGCCCACCGTCACGCGGCGGCGCTCGCGCGCCAGGCGGTAGCCCCCGCGCGGCCCGCGAACACCCCTGAGGATGCCGGCGCGGACCAGGCGCTGCATCACCTGCTCGATGTAGCGCTGCGGGATGCCTTGGCGCTCGGTAATCTCCTTCGACCGCACCGGCTCGGCGCCCGCGTTGTAGGCGATGTCGAGGACCGCCTCGAGGGCGAACACCATCTTTTTCGACAGCCCAAGCACCGCCTCCTCACTCGCCGCCGGTGGCCGATACCGGGCCTTCGCGGTCGGTAGAGCCGAAGCCGCCGGCACCGCGCGCGGTTTCGGGAAGCGTCTCGGTCTCGCGCCAAGCCACATGGCCGACCGGCGCGAGGACGAGCTGGGCAATGCGCGCCCCGCGGCGCACCGTGTAGGGGGTCTGCCCGAGATTGATGAGGGCGACGCGCACCTCGCCGCGATAGTCGGCATCGACGGTGCCGGGGCCGTTCAGGACGGTGATCCCGTGCTCGACCGCAAGGCCCGATCGCGGCCGCACCTGGGCTTCGAAACCCTCGGGCACGGCGACCGCGAAGCCGGTGGGTACGAGCGCGCGGGCACCGGGCGCGAGCACCAGGTCCGCGTCAACGGCAGCGGCGAGGTCCATGCCGGCGCTTTGGGCCGTGGCATAGCCAGGAAGCGGTAGGCCGGCGCCGTGGGCGAGCCGGCGGATGGCCGCGCGCAAGGCGCTCACGAGGCGAGCGCGGGCAGCGCTGCGCTGATCCGCGCGGCCAAACGCTCGGCTATCGCGGTCTTGTCCATCGTCGGCCACGCTTCGGTGGCCTCGGCGGTAATCAGGTGCACGGTGTTGAAATCCCCCTCGACGGTGGCGCTTCCGGGGCCCACGTCGTTAGCGAGAATCCAGTCACAGCCCTTGGCCACGCGCTTTTGCCGGGCGCGCTCGAGGAGGTCCTCGGTCTCGGCGGCGAAGCCGATGACGAGCGCCGGCCGCGCCTCGGCCCGGCCGAGGTTCGCCAGGATGTCGGCATTCTCGACCAGCGTGAGGCGCGGGGCGTTGGCGCCCTTTTTGAGCTTGTGGGTAGGCGATTCCGCGGGCCGCCAATCGGAGACCGCGGCGGCGCACACCGCCACGTCGACGGGCAACGCGGCGGTGCAGGCATCGAGCATCTCTTGCGCGGTGTCGACGTGGACCGCGCGCACGCCGGGCGGCTCGGGTTCGGCGCTCGGGCCGCTCACCAGCGTCGTATCGGCCCCGAGCCGGGCGAGCGCGCCGGCGATGGCGTGGCCTTGCTTGCCCGACGATCGGTTGGAGATGAAGCGCACCGGGTCGATGGGTTCGCGCGTCGGCCCCGAGGTCACCAGCGCGCGGCGGTCGTGCAGCGGGCGGCCGGCCCCGCCCAGCACCACCTCGATGGCGGTCAGTATATCGGCGGGTTCGGCCATGCGCCCGGCGCCGACCTCGCCGCAGGCGAGGTCGCCCGCGTCAGGGCCCACCATGCGTACGCCATCGGCCTTGAGCCGGGCGACATTGCGCCGGGTCGCCGCGTGCGCCCACATCTCCAGGTTCATCGCAGGCGCCATGAGCACCGGGGTGTTGGCGGCCAAGAGCGTGGTGGTGGCGAGATCATCGGCGATGCCGGCGGCGCATCGGGCCATGAAGTCGGCGGTGGCCGGCGCGACGACGATCAGGTCGGCCTCACGCCCGAGCCGGATGTGGCCCATCTCGGTCTCGTCGGTCAGCGCAAAGAGCTCGGTGTAGGCCTTCTCGCCGGCCAGCGCCGCCACCGACAGCGCGGTCACGAACTCGGCTCCAGCGGCGGTCAACACGCAGCGGACCGTGACCCCACGCTCGCGCAGGCGGCGAATGAGCTCGAGACTCTTAAACGCCGCGATGCCGCCGCTGATGACGAGGAGAACCCGTTTCCCGTTCAACACCGTAGAATGTCCAAAATCACGATCCCGTACTGTAAATAATTCGGAATTTCCTAGTTTAAGGTCTTGATATTCCTCCCCGCATGGGCCATACTGATCCCCTTTCGCGCGCCGAGACGAGTTAACGCCATCGGCTTGATGCCGTTACCGAAAAACCTTGCTAATGTCAACCTTATGTTTAAATAAAAATAAAAGGCTTCTCCCTTTGCTTCCGGTCACACCAGATGTTGATCGGCCTTCTACGTTCCAGGCACGGTTCTTGGACCGTGCCTGGCGATGTGCGGTGTTCCCCGTCAGCGCTTATGGGACAAATTGAGGTAATTGGATAACGGAGGATTTCTGGCTCATCGTAGTGACCGAAGGGAACGAAGATGAGGCAGAAATCCATGAGCAAGAACGACCCGGCGGAAAGAGCTGTTCGGGATATTCGCCGCAAGACGCGCAAGCAGTATTCGGCTGAGGAGAAGATCCGGATCGTGGTGTCGGGCCTGCGCGGCGAGGACAGCATCGCCGAGCTGTGCCGCCGGGAGGGGATCGCAGAGAGTCTTTTACTACAGCTGGTCGAAGGAGTTCCTCGAGGCCGGCAAGAAGCGGCTTTCGGGAGATACCGCCCGCCAAGCGTCCTCGGGCGAGGTCAAGGACCTGCGCCGCGAGATGCATGACTTCAAGGAGGCGCTTGCCGAACAGGTGCTGGAGAACCGGCTGCTTAAAAAAAGCATGATCGGGGATGGGGGAGGCGGCGCATGAGGTACCCCGCGCCTGAGAAGCTGGAGATCATCCGCCTGGTCGAACGCTCCCACTTGCCGGTCCGGCGCACCCTGGACAAGCTGGGCATTCCGGCGACCACATTCTACAGGTGGTACGATCGCTACCGGGCCTTCGGCGAAGCCGGCCTTGAAGACCGTACCAGTGGTCCCGGCCGGATCTGGAACCGCATCCCCGACGATGTCCGCCGCCGGATCGTCGACCTGGCCCTCGATGAGCCGGAGTTGTCGCCGCGGGAACTGGCGGTGACGTTTACCGATACCAAGGGCTACTTCGTCTCGGAAGCGTCCGTCTACCGCCTGCTCAAGGCCCACGACCTGATCACCAGCCCGGCCTTCGTCGTCATCAAGGCAGCCGATGAGTTCCGCGACAACTACTATCTGCCGGGCGATCTCAAGGCCAGCGTCGGCACCTTCGTCGAGCACTACAACCACCGCCGCTACCACGAAAGCCTCGCCAACCTCACCCCCGCCGACGTCTACTTCGGCCGGGACCACGCCATCATCGAGAGAAGAAGAAAGATCAAAAACCTGACCATCAAAAAACGCCGCTTGGCCCATCACAACCAAGCAGCTTAACATCAACCAGGATGAGCCAGAGCCTCCGTTAAGAAACAGGCCCAGATGTCCCAAATGTTTTGATGACGGACAGCCATCGTCTTCAACCTCGCCGTTGCGGCGGAGGGCGCCGGCCCGGCCTATCTTTCCTGGATAATCCAGCGCCCGAGCCCGAGCGAGTTTGATCAAACGGTGATCATGCTGGACGGCGACTACGGGATCTGACGTTGCTCCCGGATCCCGGACCAGGCGGTAAATTGAATACCGACCTGGAGGGACGAGATGACAAAGCAGACGAGGCGGCGATTTTCGCCGGAATACATGGAACGGTCGGTTGCCCGGCTGTCGGAGTCGGGTGCGACGCAGGCGCAGAAGATAACCCCGTTCCGCTTGGGCCGCATCCGCTGGGTGACGCGCAGGGACATGACCTTGCGGGGCTCCTTGCGCCAGCCCTTCTTCGACTGCTTGTTGTCGCGGCAGGGCCGGATGTCGCCGGTTGCGAGCGACTGGGACCGCTCTATGAGATAGCGCTTGTTGTCGAGGCCGTGGCCGAATATGCGGGTCCGGTTCACTTTATCCCGGTTCCGGACTGGTACATTGTGCCGCCGTTGAAGCAACGGACGAGGTGGGACTAAACCTTTGCGGCATGAGCCATTCGTACGAACAAATCGAGCTTCTGGCTCTCCTGAAGAGCCTTCAGGCGGAACACGGTGCGATGACGCCTGGGGAATTGGAAGGATATGTCACCGCGCTTATCGTCTGTCCCGAGACAATCCCGCTGTTTGAATGGCTGCCTCCGGTATGGGGCGACGAAGGCGCTGCCCCCTTCGGGGGCCTGTGGAAGGCGGAGGTGGCCTCGCGGATCGTCGCGAACCATTACAATCGGATATCCGAAAGTTTGTTTTGCGACTCGGAGCAGTACGTGCCGCTCTACGAGGTCGACGATGACAGCGATGAGCCGTTGTGGGAGCCCTGGATCAGCGGCTTCGAGCGCGCGATGCGGATGCGCCCCGACGCATGGGAACGGGTTGTCGACAGCGGTGAGACTGAAGCCGCGGCGTCGGTCAACATGATCCTTGCATTGTACGATATCGGCCAAGGCCAGTCGGATCTGGCGGAAGGTGCCATTAAGGAAATGGACAGTATCGCCTTGGATTTGATCCCGGGCTTCGTTCAAACCCTGTATGTCTGGCCGGCATCGCGGCAGTCCGGGAACAGCGCGGGGACCGGGACCGGTGGCGAAGGGGGCTTTGGGTCGAACGTTTTACAGTTTCCCGGCCGTAAGGCGGATCGCGACACTCAGTGCCCGTGCGGTTCGGGCCGCACGTACAGGCGCTGCTGCGGTTCGAACTGACGGGACCTGCGGGAATGGCGGGCGTGCGAATTTGGGTCGTGTCCCAGGACGTGGTGTAGGAGTTGTTGGAGCCTCTGGTAGCTGTGGGTAGGCGGCTTGCCGTAGCGACCGCCGAGAGTCTGGCGTAGGCAAGCCGGCTATCCACAGCGGAGGCCATCGCGGTTCCGACGATAAGGTCAACGGCTTCCTCGATCGATCGCTGGAGGGCGACTGGCCCTATCTGTGGCTCGACGCAACCTATGTGAAGGTGCGCGAGGCCGGGCGCATCGTCTCGGTCGCGGTGACCGTGGCTGTGGCCGTCAACGACCAGGGCCGCCGCGAGGTCCTGGGCATGGCGATCGGCGCGTCTGAGGCCGAGGCCTTCTGGACCGAGTTCCTGCGCTCGCTGGCCCGGCGCGGGCTGCGCGGCGTGAAGCTGGTGATCTCCGACGACCACAAGGGCCTGAAGGCCGCCGCGACCCGGATCCTCGGCGCCACATGGCAGCGCTGCCGCGTGCACTTCGCCCGCAACCTGCTGGCTCATGCCGGCCGCCAGGGCCGGCGCGTCGTCTCCGCCTTCGTCGCCACCGCCTTCGCCCAGGAGGACGCCGACAGCGCGAAGGTCCAGTGGCGCCAGGTCGCCGACCAGCTCAGGCCCAAGGTGCCCAAGCTGGCAGTTCTCATGGACGAAGCCGAGCACGACGTCCTCGCCTACATGAGCTTCCCCAGGGAGCACCGCCAGAAACTGCACTCCACAAACCCGATCGAACGGCTCCATGCCGAGGTCAAGCGTCGCACCAACGTCGTCGGTATCTTTCCCAACGAAGCCGCCATCACACGGCTCGTCGGCGCCATCCTTCTCGAGCAGAACGACGAGTGGGCCGTCTCAAGGAGATACATGACGCTGGAATCCATCGCTCCGCTGAGCGATGATGTCCCCATCACGCTGCCCACCGTGGCAGCCTGAACGTCCCGGCCTTACCCGCCGGGAGCCGCGTAGAGCGCAACGCTCTTACACCACTCCGCGGGACACGAACCGATCGTTTCCAGGAACAGGGAATAAACAGGGAAACGGCTGATTGCGGGTTGAATCAGAAGCGCAGGTTCTAATCGGCGGCCCGCAAACAACGAGAATCATCGGTCATACCGGTGGTGCTGGTGGTTCAGAATCTTAAGGATTTAGCAGGTTCGTTAGAGCCTGCTAAATCTGTTTGAACGAAGCCGCGGCCCCGGTAATTGAGTGCTGCCTATGTGGAAAGTGCGCTGCTGACGCGCTTATGATCGACCGATTATCGGGGTGATTTGCCCGAACCCGGTGTTCCCGCGAGAGGTGCGGCGGCCATCAGCATCTGATTTGCGGAGATCGCGTCTGTTCTTTGGCGACGATTGGATCGCGGCCGTGATCGAGCACGGGCTGGCCGGCCTGCGAGCGTGACAGCGCCATCGTGCGAAGCTGAAGTGAGCGGCTTGGTCATGGCTGCGGGCCTTGGTTTGGCCGCGCATCCGGTGGCCCTCGGGTCCGGTGGGACCTGTGCTGGCGAGAGATTTGGTTCACGTGCCGCAGCACGGCGCCGCAGTGAGGGCAGCTCACAGGTGCGGTCCCGAACTGCGGCGTTTCGTCGCGCCCGTGGTCTCCCTCGGGGGTTTCGTCAGCCACACTCTCATCGACGGGGCAGCCGATGGCGCCGACGTTTTGGCGCGGCTGCCGTTGGCGAAGATGCCGAAGTGGCGGATGCGGTGCAGCCCGTCGGGCAGGTCGCGAAGCAGGAAGCGTCGGATGAACTCGTCCACGGGGAGCGTGGCGGTGCCGTAGCGCGGCTTGCGCTGCCCCGGTCTCTTGGGCTTTCGGTACCGGAAGGAGACCGTCTCGCCGTCGACGGCGACGATGCGGCTGTCCGAGATGGCGATCCTGTGGGTGTAGCGGGAGAGGTAGGTGAACACCTGCTCCGGCCCCCGGAAGGGCCGCTTCGCATAGGCCACCCAATCCCTGCTGCGGGCCGCGGCGAGAGCGGCGTGGAACTCGCCAGGATTATGGAGATAGGCGACGGTGCCGTGGAAGCCCAGTTCCCCCCGCCCATGGGCACGGGCGAGCTCTTCGAGGAAGCGGCGGCGGAACAGGCTGGCGAGGACCTTGACGGGGGCGAGGAAGGTGCCGCTACCCGTCTTCCACTCGCCGCTGTCGACATCGAAGCCGGCGTTGGGCACGACCACATGCAGATGAGGATGGAAGAGCAGCTTCTGGTCCCAGGTATGGAGGACGGCAGTGCCGCCGATGCGCACGCCGCCATGCCGGGGGTCCTCGGCGATCGTACGCAGCGTCTCGGCGGCGGTGCGGAACAGGACGTTAAACACGACCCTACGGTTGCAAAAGGCGATGGCGGCAATCTCCACGGGCAGAGTGAAGACCACGTGGAAGTAGGGCACCGGCAGGATTTCGGCGGCGCGCGCCTCGCTCCAGAAGACCCTGGCAGGAGGGGCAGTGGCGGTTGCGGCAGGAGTTGTAGAGCGGATGCTCACGCCCGCACCCGTCACAGCGGTACATGTGTCCGCCGAGCGCGGCGGTTCGGCATGCCTCGATCGCAGCCATGACCTTGAGCCGGCCGGCGTCGAGCCGGCCAGCCGTGCGCTCACGGTAAGCGCCGCCGGCGCGGCGGAAGATCTCCGCCACCCCAGCGTGGTCGCGATCCACGCTACGTCAGCTGTGAAGCACTGAGAAGCCGGAGATGGGGTGGTCAAGGGCCTCGAACATCTTGCCGGTCACGCGGGCGTACTGTCGCGTCGTATCGGCGCTCCGATGCCCGAGCGCGTCCCGAATCACATCGATGTCGCCGCCGCGCTCATGAAGATGGGTCGCGGTCGAGTGACGCAGGGAGTGGAAGCTGTGACAGGGGGCGATGCCGGCCCGCTCGCGCGCCTTCTTGAAAGCGCGGTGTAAGGTCGCCATCGAGATGGGCTGATCGGGCGAGGCACCGTAGAACAGCCAGGTTACCGGCTGCGGCCAGATGTTCTTCCAATAGCCGCGGAGGTAATCGATGACCCCGCCTGGCAGCGGGGCCATTCTCTCAGAGCCGCCTTTGCCGGAGGGGACGTGTAGGAGCTTCTTGTCCGACTTGATGTCGTCGACCTTGACAGCCACGGTCTCGGAGACCCGCAGGCCGGCGCCGTAGGCGGTGACGAAGGCAGCGCGGTGGTGGAGGTCGGGCGTTGCGAGAAACAGACGCTCGACCTCCTGCTCCGTCATGTGGCGTGGAAGCCGAGCGGGCAGCTTGCGATTTCGCATGCCGGCCATGCGATCGCGACATCCCAGCGTGTCGACGTACAGGAACCTGAGGGCGGAGAGCGTGGCGTTGGTCGTGGACGGGCTGAGCCCCCGGTCGATCAGCGTCAGGACCCAGGCACGCACCTGTTCGGCGTCCAACTCCGCCGGTGAGGCACTATAGTGCCTGGCCAATCGCTCGATCTCAAAGATGTAGGCTCGTTGTGTGCTCTTGGCCAGATTGGCGATGCGCATCTGGTCGAACATCCGCTGGCGAAGAGCGCTGCCCTTCGTCCCGCCGGCTGCTTTCCCGGTCATCATCGATCTCCCTCGATGAAGACGGCGCGCCACCGGACCGTTCCGGCGGCGGACCATCGAAGGCATCGATGCTAACCGGGGGAGATCGGCAGACTGCCAGCACCTCTCAGGCGATCACATCTGCCGGACCAATGCTCGATCAGGCGCAACCTGGTGCACACATGCCAAACCCAGAGGGCATCGTCAAATAGCGGCTCGAGCTCTACACCGCCAACTCCGCGAAGCGGCTTCGTTCAATCGGGGCCGGCAAACACGAGAATCACTGGTCGTGCGGTCGTGCTTAGCGCGTGCTGAGGTGGCGCCTGAGCGTCTTCAGCTTCCTCCATCCTCCTCGCACGATGTACGCAACCGACTCAATGGCCGGCACGGCAGCGCTCGACTTGAGAGGAGCGACAGCATAGGGGCGACCCAAAAGCCGCCCAGTACCCGGCTGCGGGTGCACCGCTCGGTCGTCCCTGTCGCCCGCGGGTCATGTTGTGGGGGTCACGCTGAGCCGCGCAGAGCCCGACCCCACGTACCGATGCCCAAGCCCTTTTTCGGGTCCTTGGGCGTCCGGTGAGGAACCCTCGCGCGGTCCAAAGGCAGCGGCGTTCCGGCGCTGACGCTACATTTCAGATAGAAGCGGTTAGGGAGGGGGCGGCATGGCCGCGGCCCATGGCGCCTGGTATACTGATTCGGCGCACCGGGGCGTCTCAACTCGGTGACCATAACGGAAGATTCCCATGCAAGCAGCCGATGTCCTGGTCGAAATCCTGCGCGCCGAGGGTGTGCGCCAATGCTTCTACTACCCGAACAACGCCCTCGTCGATCCCATGGCACGCGCCGGCATGCGGGCCATCTGCGTGCGCCAAGAGCGGGTTGCGGGCAACATGGCGGACGGCGTCTCGCGGTCCACCAGCGGGCAAGAGATCGGCGTCGTCGCCGTGCAGGAGCTGGCCGGATCGGAGAACGCCTTCGCCGGAATTGCTCACTCGCACACCGATTCGACGCCGGTGCTGTATCTGCCGGGCCACCCCGGAAGAGACCTTATCGGCACCCCCGGCACTTTCGATTCGATGCGCAACTACGCGGGCGTCACCAAGATGGCTGAGAAGGTCTTGTCGGCCCGCGACATGCCGATCAAGTTGCGCCGGGCGTTCACGGCGTTGCGCTCGGGCCGGCCACAGCCAGTTATGCTCGAGCTTCCCAACGACGTGTGCGAGGCCGAATACGACCGTACCCTCGACTATACGCCCGTCGAACCCATGCGCTCTGGACCCGATTCGGGTGCGGTGCGCGAAGCGGCGGAACGCCTCATCGCGGCCGAAGAGCCCTTGATCTGGGCCGGCCACGGTGTCCTCTACGCCGAGGCGAGCGCCGAGCTCGTTGCCGTGGCTGAGCTCCTCGGCGCACCGGTGATGACAACGCTTCAAGGGAAGAGCGCCTTCCCTGAGAGCCATCCGCTGTCCGCCGGCGTCGGCGCCAACGCGTCGACGGCGATGGCGGCGCATTACCTCGCGGCATCCGATGTCGTGCTGGCGCTCGGCTCCAGCCTCTCGGTCGCCTCGTTTACGCCGACCCTCCCGCATGGCAAGACGATTCTACACAACACCGTCGACCCCGCGGACGTGAACAAGGAGTATCCGGCTGACGTGGCGATCATCGCCGACGCCAAGCTCTTCCTCGCCGATCTAGCCGAGGAGCTCGACCGGCTCCTCGACGGCCCGCGAGCCGAGCATCGTGCGCGCACCGAGGCGACCATCGCGCGGTTGCGCGCTGATTGGCTGGCCGATTACGAGGCCGAGTTCGCCGATGACTCGGCGCCCATTAACGGCTACCGCATGTTCTGCGAGCTGTGGAGCGTGCTCGATCCCGACGAGACCATCCTGACCCACGAATCCGGGGCCTCGCGCGACATTCAGTGCGTGTTCTATCAGGCCGGCGGACCACGTTCGTATCTCGGCTGGGGCCAGTCGTCCCAGCTCGGCTTCTCGCTCGGCCTGGCAATGGGCGCCAAGGTAGCCAATCCCGACAAGCTGGTGGTCAACGTCATGGGCGACGGCGCCGTCGGCATGACGATGGGGGACTGGGAGACGGCGTCGCGAAACAACATCCCGATCCTGAGCGTGATCAAGCACGATTCTATCTTCTCGGGCTATGACAAGCACATCCCCGTTGCCATTGAACGCTACAAGGCCTCGACCATGACCGGCGATTACGCTGCTGTGGCGGCGGCGCTCGGCTGCCACGCGGAGAAGGTGACCGAGCTGGCCGGGCTCAAGCCCGCGTTGTTGCGCGCAATCCATGCAACCCGCGATGGCCAGCCCGCCGTCGTCGACGTGATCACCGCCGAGACCCGCAGGCTCTCCCGCCTGGCGCCAACAGGGGCGCCAAAGGACGCCGAGTGAGGGGCGGCGTGGGTGCCGCCGAGTTTGGTCAGTATCGAACTCTCATTGCTGCGCTTTTCTACTTTACGCTTATGGCAATAGTGCGATGTGGGCCGCGGCCCCGGCACGCCTTGCGGGGGCTGCGCTCGCCCTGTTAGCCTTCTGTTTCTCGGTGATTTGTGCGGAAGGACGGTAGGCATGGACACCACGGCAGCGGTGGCCACACGCGCGCAGGAGAACCTCTTGGAGCATGGTTATGTGGTCCTTGAGGGGCTAATCAGTGCCGACGAGTTGACGCGGCTGCGGGTCGCTCTCGGAGGGCTGATGGCGCGAGAGCGTGCCGAGCCTTTCGAGCCCGGCGATGGCCCGGCATATGCGGAGGAGGAGCATGCCACGCGCTATGCCCAAAAGACCTGGGCGCGGCAAAGCGCAAGCGAGAATGAGCGCCTGCGGCGGCGTCTACGCCACACACGGGCCGAGAACTTCGACACGCCGTGGCCGGTCGGCATCGCCGAGGTCTGCGGCTGCTTTCGTCACTTCCCGACGCTCTACGACGACGACCGCTCGCAGCGCGTCTTCGTCGGGCCCGATACGGCTGGGGGTGGCCTGCACATAGATTCGCCGATCACGTACATGGTCGAGCCGCTGCCCGACCTGACGCTTAGCATCCAAGCCGTGTGGATGCTGACGGACTTCACAATCGAGAATGGCGCCAGCCGTGTGGTGCCCGGCACGCATCGCTCTCAACGCAAGCCGGACCGGTCGCACCGGGATGACGAGGTTGTGCTGACCGGCCCGGCCGGCTCCGTCGCCGTCTGGCTGTCCCAGTCCTGGCATCGACATGGTCCCAACGCCAGCGGTTCGGCGCGTCCGGGCGTCATTTGCCAATACGGCCGGTCGTGGGTGAAGCCGTTTGTCGACCTACGCTCGCCGCTGACGGCGGAGACGGCTCCACTGTTCTCGCCGCGCCTGCGCTACATGATGGGTTGCGGTTCCAACGCGCCGGTGCGCGGCTGAACCGTCGCCGCATATCCACGCCCCTCTATCCGCATCCATACGGCGACTGCATGCCGGCGCAGCGTGAGTGCAGAACCGCACCTCACGGCGGTGCGGCCGCGGCGGGCGGCGCCGAGGCGAGTGCCGAGATGTTCGCCTTGCTTGTTTTCTATAGCCGCAATCTTGGCGTCCCGGCTCGCCGCAACATCGACGACGCGCGGGTGCTGACAGGAAAACGCCTGTTCTACGAAGCGGACTGCGCCGGCTGCCATACGCCCAAATTCGTGACCGGGCGAGACTCGATCGGCAAGGAGCAGTCATTCCAACTCATCTGGCCGTACTCGGATCTGCTGCTTCACGACATGGGCGGGGGGTTGGCCGACGGCCGGGCCGAGGGCACCGCTACGGGCCGCGAGTGGCGCACTCAGCCACTCTGGGGCATCGGCCTCACCGAAACCGTGAACGGCCACACCTTGTTCCTGCATGACGGCCGCGCGCGCAACCTTCTTGAAGCCATCCTCTGGCACGGCGGCGAAGCGGAGGCGGCGAAACAGCGGGTTGTCAACATGACGAGAGAGGAGCGCGGGGCGCTGCTCACTTTCTTGCGCTCCCTATAACAAATGGGTAAAGCTCCATGTGCAAGTTCCCGCCGGCAGTCTCGATCTTCCTGATTCTCCTGAATGCGGCTCCCGTTTCGGGTGGGGAACGGATCGAGTCAGCGAATTACGCGCTCGTCAACGCCGCCCTGGTCGAGACACATGTCCTGCCGCGTTATACGCTCCTGTTGGCGACAACCGAGGCGTTCGCGACCGCTGCCAAGGACCTTTGCGCCAACAGCGGCGAAGCCGGGCGTGCGAGAGCGCGTGTGCGCTTTCATGACGCGATGGAGGCTTGGATGGGCGTCCAGCACCTGCGCTTTGGCCCGGTCGAGTTGTTCATGCGCGCCGATCGTTTCTACTTCTGGCCCCAGGCGCACGGCAAGGTGGCCGACGCCGTCAACGAGTTGATCTCGGCGGGCGACAAGGCCGCGTTGCTCCCGTCGCGTATCAGCCGAGCCAGCACGGCGGTTCAAGGTTTGTTGGCTGCCGAAGTCCTCCTTTACGGCGCCGAACCGCTGGGCACGGGGAGTAGGACAGGCGCGATCAGCTGCGGACTCCTGGAAGCTACGGCTCTGAACATGCGCAGCATGGCTGCCGGAATCCTCGCCGGCTGGCGGGAAGGGGAGCTTCCTTTTGCCCGATTCTTGGCAGAACCCGGATCGCAAAACCCGTACTTTCAGGACTACCGCGACGCGACACTGTCCTTTTTCAAGAGCCTTCACGACAGCCTGCAACTCATCGCCGACGCGAAGCTGAGGCCGGTGGTCGGCGACACCATTCAGGCGGCGCGGCCTCGCATGGCGGAATCCCGTCTGAGCGGCCGATCGCTTCGCAACGTCATCGACAACCTCGAGGCGCTGCAAGCGCTCTATCGTGGCGAAGGTGGGCCGGGTCTCGGCGATCTTGCCAAAATCAGCGATCCGAAGCTCGACCGGCTGCTCCGCAAGGCGTTTCGCCTCACCGTCGCGACTGCGCGTTCGATCGACCATCCCCTGGAGGAAGCCGCGGTCGCCCCATCGCTTCGGCCGCAGGCGGAGAAACTGACGATCCAGGTTCGGGCGCTGAGACAAATCGTGAAAGACCGACTCGCGCCAGCACTCGCGCTGTCCGCCGGATTCAACGCGCTCGATGGAGATTGACCGCAGAAGCTCGCTTCGGTTCTTTGCCGGCGGGCTCGTCGGGCCGCTCTTGCCGCCGTCACTTCGCGCCGCACCCGCCGGACGGATATTCCTCAGTGCGCGCGGCGGCGACGCGGGCACTTATTGGGTCAGCGGATTCTCGGCCGCTGGTGCGCAGGCCTTCGACCTGCCGCTTCCGGCACGCGGGCATTCCTTCGCCGTTCATCCCGACGAGCGGACCGCTGTGCATTTCGCCCGGCGGCCCGGCCGTTTCGCGTGCGTGATCGACCTTGCACGTGGGGTCATCATAGGTGGGTTCGCAGCACCAAATGACCGTCATTTTTTCGGCCACGGCGTGTTTAGTCACGATGGGCGTCTGTTATATGCCAGTGAAAACGATTTCGAACGTGAACGCGGCGTTATTGGAATCTACGATGTGAATGACGATTACAGGCGTGTCGGCGAATTCGCCTCGTACGGCATCGGCCCGCATGATATCCGCCTGCTCTCCGACGAAAAGACTCTCGTCGTCGCCAATGGCGGCATCCAGACGCGGCCGGACCTGCCGCGTATCAAGCTAAACCTGCCGACCATGACGCCGTCCCTCTGCTACGTCGACCGGCTCGACGGCAAGTTATTGCAAGAGATTCGGCTCGGTCGTGTGCTGCATCAACTGAGCATCCGCCATCTTGCCGTTGGCAACGACGATACGGTTGCAATTGCCATGCAGTATGAGGGGCCCGTCGGCGATCTCGTGCCGCTTGTCGCCCTGCATCGCTGGGAGCGTGCGCAGCCAGCACGATGTCGGGACGGCAACTTGTGCCCCTTGGAGGGTCCGTCGCATATCTTGCGCGCGATGAAGCAATACTGTGGCGGCGTCTGCTTCGATTCGAGCGGCCGGGTGATCGCCGTGTCCGCCCCGCGCGGTCACCTCGTCACCTTTTGGGATGCCGATGCCGGTAGCTACCTCTCCTCCGCAAGGGTCGTGGACGGCAGCGGCGTCGCGCCGGCCGGGCGATCGGGGAAATTCCTGGCCAGCAGCGGACGTGGCGGGGTGCTCGTTATCGATGCATGGTCCAGCACGGTAAGACCGCTTGAAACCGCCTTTCTCAAGGCCGGCCGCTGGGACAATCACCTGGTCGGGACGGTGACACGAGCGTTGGCTACAAACCCATAGTGCGGCTCTATCCGGCTTTGTCCGGAACCGTAACGAACCGCCACAAGGCGATCAGAAGCTTGCGTGCCAGCCAGGGCGACGATCATCGTCTTTCGCACGCTGTTGCGCCCATCGGCAGTACGTTCGCGGTACCAGCGCGCCAGGGCGCTGTCCTTGTGGAAAACCAGAAAGCGCCAGGCGAGCTGGATTGCGGCGCGTACACGGGCATTGCCGGCCCGTGCTATTCCCTTCTCGCGCCGTCGCTTGCCGCTCTCGTCCGGCGATCCGGTCAGTCCGCCATATCGTGCCAGTGCGCGGCGATGAGAGTCGCGAGAGAAGACTTCGCCGACCAGCATGTCGGTCGTCTCAAGGCCCAGTCCGTGAATCTGAGATAGCAGCCGAACCATGCTGTGATGTTTGTTGTCCGGAGCAGCCGCCAGTCGTTCCTCGCGGGTGACCTCGATCTCTTTGAGCTGATCGTTGACGAAGCGCAAGCGCGCCATCTCCCGACGCAGTTCGGCTAGGGTGTTGGGCGGGATCGGCGCACCTTCCGGCATGCGGAGGTCCTTCATGCGGTTCGCCGCCAGGCGCAGCTTCGGGTTGAAGCCCCGGATGCCAAGCCGGACCAATGTCGACTTCATCCGGTTTACGACCCGTGTGCGTTCGGCGACCAGGTTCTCGCGCTCGCGGTGCGCAACTGCTTCATCACGGTGCGGTGGCCGAGCGCGACCTGCTGCTGCCGCGCTCGCTGACCAAGCGGCTGGTCAACCACGCCCGCTCCGCCGATATCACCGAAGGGCACCTCTAAGAATTGGTGAGTTGTCGGAGGATATTGTTTAACCAGGCTGTCACCAGCTCCAGCCATGCCGGAGCCGAGATTTTCGGGGCCCCCTACGAGCCGTCGATGATGGTCAAGGTGCTGATCTATGCCTACGCGACGGGCACATTCTCCTCGCGCGCGGTGGCGAGGAAGCTGGAGGAGGAAGTAGCGTTTCGGATGCTCGCGGCGGGCAACTTCCCGCAACATCGCACGGTATGTGAGTTCCGACGCCGACATCTGGCGGAGTTCAGCGAGCTGTTTGTGGGGGTGGTGCAGGTGGCGCGCGAGATGGGACTGGCGCGGTTCGGCAAGCTCTCGGTCGACGGGACGAAGGTGCGAGCGAACGCGAGCAAGCGCAAGGCGATGAGCTATGAGCGGATGGGCAAAGAGGCGGCTCGCTTGCAGGCGGAGATCGAGGCGCTGCTGACGAAGGCGGGGATGGTGGACGCCGAAGAAGACGAGCGTTGGGGCGAGGATTTCCGGGGCGACGAGTTGCCCGAGGAGTTGCAACGCAGGGAGAAGCGCCTGGCGGCGATCCAGGCATGCTTGGCGTTGAACATCAAGCGGATGGGGACGGTGGCCACGTGCTGAGGCAGGTGCTGGCCTGCCAACGCACTTGCTCCGGGGCGCGCAGTGCCCATCGACCGCGTATGAAACGCGAATCTCTTCCGTTCCGGCCTTCCGGTCTGGGCTTTCCATCCCAGAGTCGGGCGGGCCAGATGTCCACACTCGGGCCAAAATCCAACCTCTCCGGCGGCCGCGCGCCAATCGCCCAACATCAAAACTTCTACGGCGCACGCTCCTAGGTAGGTTTCGTACCGATGCCGATCAGGTCATACGCCTGTATGTTCGTGATCTCGGTGAACCCATACAGCTACGGTCGTCGAACTGGCGCCGTCCGCCGATAGCTTAGGGAACCATGATCGATTGACGGTCCCGGCCATTCCAAGTACGACAGCCGCGATGGGACTCCAGCACCATTGTCCGGTTCGCAATTCAGGAAGGAGGATCGCCGCCTTCCTGGCTGCCGTCTTGATGTCGATGCTCGCCGCATCGGCCTCCGCCGTCGATACGAAGACGCCAGACGGCGCGGTGGTGCTGACGGTCGCGGGCAACATGGCGAACACCAACCGGCCTTCCTACGACGAAAAGCGCGATGTCTTCCTCAAGTATCATGAACGCGCCTTCGATAAGGCATTCGCATTGAGTTGCAGGAGCCGCCCTAGGCGGAATTTATGACCATATATCCGTTGGTTACGAAGACTCCGCAGGAAATCTCAAGCTCCGAATCATCACTCTGTCAACACGGCGCGCGCGGATCGTAACCGGGGCGTTTTCTGGCACCCGATGGCGCCGATTGTCGACGTCACCGGCCTCCCCGGCACTCCCGCACCCTGCCGCTCGCGCTCGGGTGCCGGCGGCTGCTCAGTATGTTGCGAATTCTCGCCCGAACCGACGCAGCTTCCGATTCGCTGGCCCGGGCAAGCATACCGTCCACCTTTTCCCGGTATCGCGGGAAGCGCAGCGACAGCTCGTTGTATCCGTTATAGGCCCAAGCCCGGACGAACTTCTTGTCGCTGTTGAGACAGCCCTCCAGAAATTTCTCGAGACCGACGCTATCCTCGTCAACAATATCCACATAGGGAAGGCATTGGAGGATATGCAGTTTGGTTTCCCAATGCTCCTGAACGGAAAGTCTCGCAATGAGCGCGCGGCAATCGCCGGCGGACAGGGAATTGCCCACCTCGAGGTGTTTCTTGAGCAGCCAGGTTGCCGCCCGCTGCAAGTCGACGTCTGCAATATGCACCAGGAGCGTCGGAACGAATTCTTCTTCAGCGCAATGGCGCTCATATGTGGACTGCAATGCGGCGGCGGACCTGCCGTTCCAGGAGCCAATCTCTTCTGACAACGTCGTGGTCACATCCGGTTCCTGCGATGTCAGGCGGTCGCATTGCGGTCCATGGAGATCTCTCACTGCGGCGCTTGCGGTTGAGTAGTAGTGGCCGCCCTAGACGGATTTTATGACTATATATCCGCGGGTTACGGAGACCCCGCAGGAAATATCAAGCTCCGAATCATCACTATGCCAACAGGCGTTCGAATCATCTACTCAGGCCGGGTCGAAGTGAATCCGAAGCCGGGTCCCGGTCGCCCGTGCAACCTTCTCCAGCGTCCGCGTCGACGGGCACACGCGCCCGCTCTCCAGCCGGGCCACCACCGATTGGGTCGTCGCCATGCGCTCGGCCAGCTCGGCCTGGGTCAGGTGCGCGCGCGTGCGCGCCTCGATGAGCGAGCGCGCCAAGGCGAACTCCGGACCGAGACGCTCGTACTCCGCGCGGTACTCCGGATCCTCGCCCCATGCCTTGTGCAGATCGGCCAGCCTGGTCATTGCCTCACCTCCCCGGCGCGCCTCAGCGCCAATTCGATCTCCCGCCGCGGCGTGCGCCGGGTCTTTTTCACGAACACCCGCACCACCACCACCCGCCGGCCCCGCGCCGCGACATACAGCGCCCGCGAGATACCGTCCCGGCCGCTCAGGCGCATCTCCCACAGCGGCCCGGTCAGATGCCGAACATGCGGCGCGCGCGAGGAATGAAGGCTCGTGGCGGGTGAGCGACACTGGGACTTCGGTGATTACCGAGCAATCGGGAGGCCTCTTCAGGTGTTGTAGTGCAAGTAGCTTGAAGCGCAATTGAAACAATAGTTGAAAAATCTTGTAAATATGGCTCAATCCCATGAGAAGCTACAACGCCAGTGCCCAGTGGTTGTTCGATCAGCTCTGTAAATTCGTAAACCAACTGGCCAGTTCGGTGAGATAGCGCGCTCGTCGGCAAAAGTGTACCGCACGCTGTCTTTATGGGGTCCTTATGCAAGAGGTGGAGGTTAGTATGTAGGACGCCACGAAGGCTATTGCATTGCCCTGGAGTGGACTTGAACAGTTTACCGGATGCGATTTGCAACAAAGGCTTGTTCCTCGGAGGATTGCGATCAACGCGTCCAGGCAGACAGGGTTTGCGGCTAGTCCGTCAATAGTATCGCATTGGGTGCGTTGAGCGGCAAAGCAACTCGGTAGACTGTGTTGCGTCTACTGACGTAAGCGGGCAAGTAACCGCTCCGCTTCAACTCTAGCGCAGCGGCGCGCCGCCCTGTCACAGAAGGAAATTCGCATCCGGCAGTATAGCGCACCCGCGGGCGAGGGAATTCAAGCACAGCGCGCGGCTGCGCAGGTCTTCGCACGTGAGGCGAAGCGCAGATTTCCTGACCTCTGCTGTTTGCAAGATTTATTATGGAAGCTCTCCGCATTAGGCGGTTAGAGTTGCGCAAGGCGGGGTTTCCAAAGCCTCCTCTGCCTGTAGTGGTGATCCGGACCGGTGGCCTAGAGATCAGGGCAGTGTAACCCGAACGGAAGCGGTGCCAGTCCGGCTGGGGAGCAATGGGGTGCCAGTTTGTGGCCCGCACCCGCAGCCAACACAGCATTCCGACGTGCCAAGGCGGCGGAGGATAGCGCCCTGAGCAGCGCCGTTCGAGCGCAATGTCGCGTATGATCGCCTGGAAGCGGCGAAACGGGGCAGGTCGTCCGCGGAGCGGCGCGGTGGAGCGGGTCGAGGGACGGCAGGCCTTCGCCGGGGGCGGGGGCGGCGGGCGTGTCGGCGTCGATCTAAGCGGCGCGCTGAGATCGTCGGTGGTGGGCTTGCGAGCGAGGAGCGGGTGATCGTGCCAAGCGACGATGCTGGCGGTCATGTCGAGGAAGCGTTCGCGGCGCAGGAAGTGCGGCAGTCGTTCGCCGGTATCGATTCCGCCGCAGTGGAGGGCGATTTCTCCGCGCGCAAGGAGCCGGAGGCCCCCGGCACGGGTGGCGGTCTCGATCCTGAGCTCAATGTAGGGGAAGAGCGCGTGGATGCGCAGGGTGGCCTTGGCGAATACGGTTTCCGTCCAGGTCAGTTCGGCGCAGAGCGCCGCACAGGCATTCATGACGGGGGACCACGCGCATGCTGCGCGAGGTCGGGGCGCGGAACGATTGACGTTGACGTGCGTCACCCCCATCTCTCAAGCGAGAAAGGAAGGAGGTGTCACCATCTGCGACTTTATATAGACCCGGCTAAACACCCTGCTCGCGGGGATAACCACGGCTCCGCCGGTGGCCTGTCGGTGAGGACGGCCAAGAGAGAGACGGCGTGGGATCGTCATCGTCATGGTGAGCGAGCTCACCGATACGAGACCCCCTTACCGGGAAGAAAGATCAAGCTCATGAGGCCTGGCCGCTCGTCCGGGCCTCACTCATCTTCAATGGCGCTTTATCCCGATTGACGGTGTCATCCCTGCCTCCCGAGGCGTCCTAGCAGCCCGTTGATTAAGTCGGCGCCGTCTGATTCTCTGGTTTTCTGAATTGCAGGGGGATTTGCCGATGGCGATGGGACGGCAGAAGGATGGTCAGGGGGACCTGATGGTGAGCTGGTCGGAGATGCCGCGCTCTCCGGGTCATGTGTTTTATGACCGCGTGCAGTCGGTGCTGATCGAGGGCGGCTTCGACGCCTTTGCCGAGGCGAGCTGCCGGCCTTATTACGCGGCCCGGATGGGCGCGCCCTCGGTGCCGCCCGGGCGCTATTTCCGGATGCACCTGGTGGGCTACTTCGAGGGCATCGACAGCGAGCGCGGTCTGGAGTGGCGCTGCTCGGACTCGCTTTCGCTGCGGGCGTTCCTGCGACTGGGGAGCCGTGATCGGGTACCGGACCATTCCTGGCTGTCACGGAGCCGCACGCGCCTGCCCCATGAAGTCCACGCGGCGGTCTTCGACTGGGTTCTGGTGCTGATCGCCGAGGCGGGGCTGATCAAGGGCGAGCGCATCGGCGTCGATGCCTCGACCATGGAGGCCAACGCGGCGCTGCGGAACATCGTGCGGCGCGACAACGGCGAAGGCTACCGGGAGATGCTGGAGCGCCTGGCCCGGGAAAGCGGGGTCGAGACACCCACGGCCGAGGACCTGGCGCGTCTGGAGCACAAGCGCAAGGGCAAGAAGCTTTCCAACACGGATTGGGTTTCGAAGAGCGACCCCGAGGCCAAGATCGCCAAGATGAAGGACGGCACGACGCATCTGGCCTACAAGCCCGAGCACGCGGTGGATCTGGACACCGGCGCGGTGGTGGCGGCCGAGCTGCACCCGGCCGATGAGGGCGACACCACGACGCTTTCCAAGACCCTGGCGAAGGCCGAGGCAAACCTCGAGGCGGTGGATGCGGCACCGACGTCGGAGGACCCGGCCGAATGCGTCGCCGACAAAGGTTATCACTCACGGGCGGTCTTGAGGGCTCTGAACGACAGTCCCTGGAAGACCCGGATCGCGGCGCCCAAGCAGACCGGCTTTTCGCGCTGGCACGGTGATGAGGCGGCGCGGCGCGCGGTCACCAACAACCGTGCGCGGCTCAAGTCCGGGGTCGCCCGCGAGGCCTTCAAGCTGCGCGCCGAGATCGTCGAGCGCTGCTTTGCCCACAACCTCGATCGTGGCGGCATGCGACGAACCTGGCTGCGCGGGCGAGAGAATGTGCACAAGCGATACCTGCTCCACGTCGCCGGCCACAATCTATCGTTACTGATGCGCCAGCTCATCGGCGCCGGCACCCCGCGGGAGGCCGTGGCGGGCGGATATGGCGGTATTTTCGTGCTGCTCACGCCCACCGGGGCCATGCTGGTGGCACGGGGGCTCCCGCAAAGCGGCCAGACGGCTTTCGCCGCCGCATTCCTCATCTGGGAGTGAGAGCCGGAAAAAGCCACTTAATCAACGGGCTGCTAGGGGTGACCGACCTGCGCGGCGACGTGCCCGTGCGGATCGGCGCGCCGAGCGCAGTGGCCCGTGACGGCAACCATGCGGCCGGGCGCACCCTGTCGGGCGCGGTCCACGGCGGCGCACCCGAGGTGGACATGTTTTCGGTCCTGGTTGAGTTCGCGGTCCCGAACACGGTTGCGGATGCCCGAGCCGAGGGCCTGTACCGCGAATTTGAGGCAGGAATTGCGGTATCGCGTTCTAATTATGCGTCAGAGCGGTTCCCCCATGTCTGACCGGTCCCCATGACAAATTCCCTCACGACTATGTCGTCCTCGTTCAACAGGCCAGCTTCGTTCATCGCGCGGTACCAGTTGAGCAGCGCCGCCTTCATGGTTTCAAGCGGGGCCCCGTAAGCGGGGCCCAGGTGCGCTACCCAGAGTTCTATTTCCTCAGGCGTGACCGCTTCCTTTGTGGCGAAAACGTCGGCGATCTTCACCAGCATCTGTGCCAGGCGCTTGTCGATGACCTTATCCGGCTCGCTCCAATGGGTGTTCCCGAGGCAATCGGAATAGAAGCCGATCTGCTTGACGTTGTTCAACAGCGCGGTGTGTTCCGCATCCGCCTGCGCTGCAAGGTGCAGGGAGTCCAGATCCCGGGCGCCTGCTGCGACCAGGTCGGGCAATATCCAAGCGACATTCTCGCTTCGGTGGTTCCTGTAGTCCTGCCAGATCCTCCGACAGTTCGGCAAGTTACGGACCATCGCGAAGTGCCGCAGAAGGCTTACCTTTCCGCTCTCCTCAATGGAAAGAACCGCGATCGACGCCGAAGTGGGATATCGCTGCAGATCAAACAGCGTCCGAGCGTCGTCTGCCAACCTTCGGGCATTGCGGATTGCCGCATTCATCCCTTCGGCGATCTCCGCTGGGGCGAGTGTTCCGCGGTACTGCGACAGTTTTTTCTTTGGCATTCCGGGTGAACTCCTTGTGTTCTGTGTCGCACCCAAATGACCTCTTCACATTAGTCCGTAGTATTGTTTCAAGGCCTCAATGATAACGTCACGTGCAACAGACTTTCCGATCCCCCATGCTTCGGCGGCGCCCCTTCAATTTGTCCCTCAGCCATTCTTGAACATTCGCGCCGAGTGGTTGCATTTCATCCTGCGGTCCCTCCTTACCCGCAATTTCAGCAAGCTCCTTTACTTCGCCGGAGGGAAATCCGGCCTCTTCGAGAGCTTTGGCCAGAGACGAAGTATTTCCTTTGATAACATTCAGCGTCACCGCAGATCCAGAGTCGGCAAATATGTTTGTCACATCACCGTAGAAAATCTGTTGTGTCAGATGCTTAACGTTCTCTTGTTCGGTCAGAGTAATCGCACCGCCCGTATGTCCCACAGAAATTTCAGCGGCTGCTGGAACTTGCTTTTCTAGCTTCAGAGCAAAGTCCAGTGTCTTAGCCCTTACAGCTTGCTGAATGCGAGTGAACGCGCCAGTGTCAATCCGGTTTCCTATTTCAACAATGGCCATGCCCTTGTAGATCTTACCCTGAAGAAGCAGCTTGAGATTGCTAGAATCGATCGCAAAGTGTGAATCTTCACTGGTGTTTTCTAGTTGGCGATCTATTACGGGTAGCCCTTCGCGAATTTCGAGGCTCAGCCATTTCTTTCCTGCGAATTTTTCGATCAAGTGACCTGGAATGGATACGTTGTTGATCTGCTTTGCCAAGTCAGCAAAAGTTCCGGTGTAAGTGATTTGGGTTATTCGATAATCTGGAATCCGCGTGTCAGGCGGATAGCCTTCAGTTTCATGTTGGACCCATTCCTCCAAAATGTCCGCGTCCAGCTTCGACGCCAAGAAGCGAAGCTTTAGCAGGATGGACCCAACACCAAGTTTGTCATCGAGAAGTGCCGCCTGGATATCGTGTAGCAGAGGCATTTCTGTTCCTTTACTGTCGACCGTTGGTCAAGCTGAAAGATAAAGGCGCTCAGCGCAAGCAGTGGTTTACAGCGGCTCGTGAATTGAATGTTTCTGGGGGATGCACCACGCATGCTCCACGTTTCGACATGCTGTCTACTTGTGAAGCTGTGCCGAATACAGCAAAACGGCGGGGTCCGCTAAAAGGCTGGACCGAGGGCGGCCGGGTCGAGGGCGGCACCAGAATGGCAATCCGCCTTGCGAAGCATCACCGAAGCCCGAATCACAACCTTGCCGAAAAAACAGACATGCGAGCAACAATGGATCGCCTGTACCGGATGGGGCAGAGCCGCGACTGCCGGGACTTGGGGCAGGATCTCGTGAATTCGGGCGGGTCCGCGGACGCAAGCCCGTCCGTGACGCCGGCGCGGTCACGGCGCGACGATCGGGATGAGGACTGGAGGATGGCGACGGCGGATCAGCAAGTGCGTGCCCAAAGAGCCTCAGGAGATTTGGTCGGCCCACGGATATCGGCTTGCAGACAGGGCGGCCTGGGTGCTGTCGACCGGCAGCGACCTGAACCCCGAGGCCGTGGTGAGACTGCTGGGCGAGGTTGCTGGCGACGGAGAGTCGGGTCATTCACTCACGTCGTGAGCGGTACGCTGGTCACTCGGAGCGAGGTTGTCGCCTATGCTTGTCGTCATGGAAGTCTGCGCCAGTGCGCACTACTGGGCGCGTGAGATACAAGCGCTGGGCCATGAGGTCCGGCTGATCCCGCCTCAATACGTTCGCCCCTTCGTCAAGACGAACAAGAACGACGCGGCGGATGCGGAAGCGATCTGCGAGGCGGTGACGCGTCCGACGATGCGCTTTGCGCCGGCGAAAAGCGCCGAGCAGCAATCGGTTTTGATGCTGCACCGGGCCCGTGAGTTGCTGGTCCGTCAACGCACGATGGTGATCAATGCGCTTCGCGGCCACTGTGCGGAGCTCGGACTGATCGTCGCTCAAGGGGCATCGAGGGTGGAGGAACTGGTTGCCATCATCGAAGATCCGGGTGATGAGCGACTGCCCCCTCTGGCGCGCGAGGCGCTTGGCTCTCTGGTTGAGCAGCTCCATTCCGCTCAGGCCCGGATCAAGCAGCTGGAGGCGACGCTTTTGGCTTGGCACCGATCCAACCAGGCGAGCCGCCGTCTGGCGACGATCCCCGGCCTCGGTGTCATCACCGCGACGGCGCTGGTCGCGACGATCGGAGATGGCGCGCAGTTCCGCTCGGGCCGACAGCTCTCGGCCTGGCTCGGTCTGGTGCCCCGACAACACTCGAGTGGCGGCAAGGACAGGCTGGGGCGGATATCGAAGCGCGGGGATGGCTACATAAGGCGCTTGCTCGTGCATGGTGCGCGAAGCGTGCTGCGCTGGCAACGCGCCAAGCCGGGCACGCGTCCCGGCTGGAGCGACCAGCTCCTGGCGCGGCGGCCGACAAACGTCGTGCTGGTCGCCATGGCCAATAAGACAGCCCGCGTCGCCTGGGCACTGCTCAGATACGAGCGTATCTACCGACCGACGCACGCCTGACCAGATGGGATAAGCGGGCGCCAACTTGCGAGGGTAACGACGATTTGATGGCGAAACAGGGCTCCACCCGAGATCGGCCAAACCCGAGGCATTGTCAGAGCTTTGAGCTCGTTAATCTGACTGGGCGTCGATCTTTCGGATTCCATCAGGGCCAGCGGTCAGCGTACCGCAGCGCAAAGGCCGGATACATGACTGCAAGCTCTACCGCCGTTTTAAGTCAGTTTCTCCCTTGCAACACCGGGGGCGTCCATACATGACAATGCCACGAGGATAGCTTAGGCCCTGACGAGTCGAACCACGACAATGGATTTAACGAACGGCCTGCCTTTCGCTCTCCTCTGGCTGGCATTGGGAATGGCGATGTTTCCGCGGGTCTGGCGGAGGTGGCCAATTCTTGTAGGCCTCTCCATCGCTGCCGCGGTGAGCGCCGGCATTGTCGAGTGGGCGGGGCTGCCGGTCATAGTTCTGTTTGCCCTGGCCTGTTTTATGGCCGTGCGACCCACACTTTCCGTGCGTGTACGCATCCCGGTGTGGGGCACGCTGCTGGTCTGTGCCGTTGCGCTGGCCGCCCACCAAGTACCGTGGATCAACAACGTTCCTGTCTTCGACGCCATCACCGTTTCACCCCTGGCGGCGCCGTACACGCTCTATTGGAATTACGACAAGGCGCTGGCGGGTGTAATGCTCTACGCGGTGTGTGCGCAGCCGCAACACAGGACCGAATGGTGCCACGCGATCGTCGCCACTGCCGTGATCGCTGTCCTCACATCCGCTTTGGTAGCCGTGCCTGCCTTGGCGGCAAAGTTCGTAGTCTGGGACCCGAAGTGGCCGGCAATCCTGGCCTTGTGGGTGCCGGCGAATCTGTTGGTGACATGCGTTGCCGAGGAGGTGTTCTTCCGTGGGCTCCTGCAGCGGTATCTGTCACAAACGTTGCGTGCGACTGTTCCTTCAGCAGGTCTCGTGGCACTATTCGTCGCCGCGGCGGCATTCGGCATTGCACACATCGGCGGTGGTGTCGCGTATGCCATCCTTGCGACGCTTGCAGGCCTCGGGTACGGCGCGGCCTACCACGCCACACAGCGTGTCGAAGCAAGTATCCTGGTGCACTTCGCCTTGAATCTGGCGCACTTGTTGCTGTTCACCTACCCCTTCGTCGCAGCGGACTGAAGACCTGCATGGTCTCGCTGCGGAGCTGGGCGGGCCTTGTCAGAGTAAATCGGCTTGAGCCACCTTGCGATGTTCCCTAGCAGTGGCACAGGAAACCCCTCCAGCCCTCCCCCGATCAAGAGACAGCGCAGCACCCTCCGAACGATCTATCTCCTGGCTACTCAGGCCATCTCCTGACTATTTCTGCCATCAGACTAAATACCAGATGATGCCAAGTGCACGTCCAGCGACCGCAGCCACCTAATCTGGCCCGCTCGGGCAAGCGGCGGGATAGCCAGCCGCTTATCTACGCACGTACGGGATCCGATAGATTCTCCCGGCCCGGTCGTCGGAGACCATGAGAGAGCCGTCGAGTGCTTCCAGGATGTCGGCCGGCCGGCCCCACGCCTGCCCGTTGCCGTACCATCCCTGGGCAAACGCCGCGTAGCCCAGCGCGGTCCTGTGGTCGTCGGCGAGGCGCACGACCGAAACCCGGTAGCCGATCGTCCCGCTCCGGTTTCCGGGTCCGTGTTCCGCGATGAAGGTGCGCGCGGAAGACACCTGGTCGTTCTTCGGGGATGCAATCGAACGCTGGCGGGACATCCAGGAGGAGTCCTGCTTCCGCTACGTAACCTGGATCGGAGCGCGCGGGTTCGACGGGAACCGGTTCAGATCGACGGGTGATGCCGTCTTGTGCCAGTCTGGCGGGAGTCCGCCAAGCTGGTCCGCGGCGAGCGCAACCCCGGGATCGACGGCTAGAATCGCAGCCACATTGTACGCTACGGAAGAGCGGGGACCGAATCCCAACCTAAGAAACCAGCTGAACCCAAAGGCCGCCCTGCTCCATTAATCGTTTCCATAGTCAGGCTCAAAATAGTCCGCGGGATCAAACTCGATTTCAAAGTACTCCTTGGGATCCAAGTAATCTTTGCTCACAAACTGATCCCCGAATCCCAAGGCAGCAACACCGGCATGACCTCGATTTTTAGTGTGCAGCAATAACACCCCATCGCATTTGGCAACCAGACATCATCCTGCGTCAGCTCGCCTTCCTCGTCTTTGGGGGTCGTAGATCGAATTAAGTCTCCAACGACGATCGCCCCACCTTCGCAGGACGGACATCTGATTTGTTT
Organism: Alphaproteobacteria bacterium; assembly: GCA_965219135.1. Taxonomy (GTDB): domain Bacteria; phylum Pseudomonadota; class Alphaproteobacteria; order VGEJ01; family VGEJ01; genus CAYUNL01. The sequence goes on from CBDCMV010000003.1 coordinate 3,441,046, forward strand.
GCAGCTTTTGTGTCTCAACAGAATTTTTTGTAGCTTATCACCCCCAAGCTTTATCCGCTCCAATCGCTCCGAGATTCCCAACTCTTGGAAGTCCTCTCGCGCCTCCCTTACGGTCTCATGCGCCTTCGCCCGCTCTTCCTGAGACAATGATTCAACCATTGTCGTTGCTTGGCTAATGTGGGAAGTGCCTACAAAATCATCGAGATCAGTTTCGTTCTGCTCAAGCAAAATGGAACAAATACGAAAGAAATCCGGCAGCCAAATGCTTGTCTTTAAGTTTTCAAAAGGCATATGTCCAGTGTGCAGATCCTCGTTTCTCCAATTCAACCACTCAACGCAACGGTTGTATTCCTGTTCGGAAAACCTCTCGCAAACGACCATGCACCGAACAAATACTGTCTTTGCCGGCACGGATACTGGAGCTGTCTTTCCGGGAAAGCCGAGGGCGTAAAGAATATTGTTTCCGTCCCTCGGATCAGCCAACAAAGCAGGACTTATCCGAGACAATGTTGCACGCGCTAGCAACTCCAAAGATAGGATACACCAAAGCGGAATCTCGGGCGATTCAGGTGCTTCATGATCTAGACCTTTGCGCACGAAATACTTTGCCTTTTTGTACAAGGAATCGTAATCCCACATTCATACTATCTCCACGTATAGACGCTCGATTTCGCGGGTTTCACTTGTCGCCACGGGCGTGCGCGCGTGGAGAGTGTTCCAGTTATCTATCAATAGGACCGACGACCGATCATGCCATTGGTAGGCCGTCTTCGGCGCTGAACCGATACACTCAAGAAATTCTAAATGGGCCCGCCTAGCCAGTCTGTCCAAAGGACGCATGCAATCTTCATCCCACCTAATTCGTTTCCCCTCCCAGACGGAACAGATCCGCGGCGCTCCTGGACCTCTGCAAGCCCATAATCCACTAGCAAGATCGCAATGTAAATGTTCGTCGATTTTGTTGAGATCAGAACACAAAAACTCCGTTGGTGATTCCGACTGTCCAGATATCGATCTTAGCAAAATGTAACGAGGCGGCACTAGTCGCCAGGCTTCATCCGTGTGGGGTGGAAACGCCTCCAGACCTCTAATTGATGATTTTCCACCACTCCTGGCTTTCTTCTTTGTTGTCGCTGTCAACCTTATAGTGCTTCCGAGCCTGTATGTGCTTTGTCCTGAGGTCTCCGAGAAGACGAGTGAAGCAAGATTGCGCAATGAGCGACATTCTGACCAGCTGACACTGGTCCAACCCTTGTTCGCTACTTCGTCGATCAAATTCGTGCCGTTGGGTACGTAGTTCAATGGGTCGAAGCCTTCCATTTGGTCGTTGAATGCTAGGTGCCGCTCTCGTGGGCTGTCAAGCTCGTCTCCAGGTTAGTGGCGTACGAGATTACGTGTCAGTAGAGAAGGGGGAACTCCCTACTATTTTGCGATAGGCAAGAACAGGAGAACCCCGATGCCACCGCGAGCTGCGATGATTGAGAGTCTTCCGATAGCTGTCGAAATCGTAAAGGCGATACAGGCTGATATACTGGAGTCGGGCGAGGGCTAACGCTCGCTCTGGCGCCGGGCCTTGGCCGAGATCATCGAAGGCAGAATGGCCGGGGCGGTCAATTACTGGCCCGGAAGCCAAGACGGCAGCGCCATCCGCGAGCGGTGCAACGGCTTCTATCCGCGCCATCTCTTGACCGAGCTTGGCACAATTCAGCGGAGCAATAGTTCGCAAATACCTTCCCTTCGCCGCTCGAGCTTTCTGCCACATCTGAGGCTCCTCAACGACGAGAGCGTCAAGCCGTCGAATTCTGCTTTCCGGTACTCTATAGGGACTTCAGGAGAGGAAACAAGAAACCATCCCAGACCACATCTGATCGCGAAGAATCGCGAGCAAGCACTAACCGGGAGCCTACCGGTCACTCTAGACTCCTGACCACAATCACATTCAGACTAAATAACTGATGCGACCGCGCTCGTCCCGCAGTAATCCGCCGGCGGCTCCGACGCCGCCAAACGATAGTGCCCGGGCAACCGCATCGCGAGCGTCCACTGTTTTTCGACCCCGACCCTGCGGGCTCGTCCCACTCCCGAGCCTCTCTCGCCGCCCAGTCCATCGCTGCCATGAAGAAGGGCGCAATGCCTGTCAGGGGCGGCAATCGAAACTACGATTCTGCCGGTGTGCGGCGCATGGGAATTGACGGAACTTAGCTCAGAGGAGTAGAACAAACAGCGAACATACGGAAGGAGCCATCGGTGCCGTGCGTCGACATCTACCCCGCATCCCATATGGAGCGCCCGTGCCTTCGCCGGCAAGCGGAACCGGCGCTGCCCATGCTTTCGGAGGTTTTCGCCGAGACTCCCATGGACGGGGCCGCGACGGGGTTCGTGTTGGCCCAACTCGGACCGGGCGGCAAGCCGGTGCTCTGGGTGCAGGACCGGATGTCGCGGCGCGAGGCGGGACGGCCGTGCCTGGCGAGCATGCGCCCGGGCGTGGACGTGCTCAAGGTCGATGCGCCGAGCGCCCGGGACGCGCTCCGGACGGCCGAACAGGGGCTGGGCTGCCCTTCGCTCGGCGGCGTGATCGCGGAGATCTGGGGCGATCCTCCCGCCATGGATTTCACGGCGACCAAACGCCTGGCGCTGCGCTCGGAGGCCCGCGGTGTCCCTTGCTGGCTCCTGCGCCGGTTCGCGCAACCCAATCTCAGCGCCGCGCGCGAGCGCTGGCGAGTCGGTCCGCTCCCCTCGGACCGGCATGCTTTCGACCTTCGCGCACCGGGCTTGCCGCGCTGGCGGGTGGAGCTGTTCCGGTCGCGCTTGCGGCCGCCCGGCGCCTGGACCGCCCACTATGATCCGGCCCATCAACAGCTGGTGGTGGACAGCGACCGGACCATTGAGGAAACAGGCGCCGCGCCGGACTTCGCCCGCGCGGTCTGAGCGGTCCCGTGGAACTGCGCCAAGGCGCTTTTTCCGATGCCCCGCGTGAACACGCCACCAGGCCGCCGGGATCCGATCGTGCACAGGATGACAGCGATCTGGTTCCCGCGCTTCGCCATCGAATGCTGGCGGCGGCGAGCGGACCGGCGGGGTAAAGCGCCTCCCGGAGACCTGCCGGTAGCGCTCGCCCGCGATGGCCCCCACGGTCCTGCCGTCCATGCCGCCAACGCCGCTGCCGAACGGGCGGGCGCCGGGGAAGGAGGGCGTGTCGCCGACATGCGAGCTCTCTGCCCCGGACTGCTCGTGGAACAGGCCGACATTGGCGCGGACGCAAAGGCGCTGGAGCGACTCATGTTGTGGGCCCGGCGCTGGTGTCCGTGGACCGCCGTGGACGGGACGGAGGGCATCGTGATGGATACGACCGGCTCGGACCATCTGTGGGGCGGCGAAGCCGCGATGCTGCGCGACATCGAGGAAAGACTGGCCGGGCTCGGCTTTTCCTGCCGGCTGGCCACGGCTCCCACTCACGGTGCGGCCTGGGCACTTTCGCGTCTGGGCGCCACGCGCGAGATCTGCGCTTCCGAAGACCTCGCCGCCCGCATGGCGCCGCTGCCGGTCCGGGCGCTCCGGCTGAACCCGGAGACGGCAATGGTTCTCGAACGCCTCGGCCTCAAGACGGTAGGTGCGCTGTCCGCCGTGCCTCGCCTGCCGCTGGCGCGGCGCTTTGCGCGCGGCGATCCGTCCGGGAATCCGCTCATCCGTCTCGACCAGATGATGGGGCGTACGCCCGAACCGGTAAATGCCCCCGGCGATCCACCCGGGTTCGCCGCCGAGGCGCGCCTCGCGGAACCGGTCCAGGATCCGCTTCCATATCTTCCGCAGCTGGCCGGGCAACTTTGCAAACACCTCGGTGAGGCGGGGCTCGGCGCACGCCACATCGTGCTCACGATCTATCGCACGGATGGGGAGACGGCGCGGGTTGCGGCTGCTGCCGCGCACCCGACCCGCGATGCGGAACATATCCGCCGCCTGTTCGACGGCAAGCTGGAGCGGATCGATCCCGGTTTCGGGTTCGACCTGATCACGCTCGGCGCCCCGGCGGTCGAACCGCTCTCTCCGATCCAGACCCGGCTCGGCGGGGAGGCCGAAGAGGCGGTCGAGCTTGCCCGGCTGACGGACCGGCTGACCGCGCGCTTCGGAGCCGCCGCGGTCAAGCGGGCTGGATTGCGCGAAAGCCATATTCCGGAACGGCGGGAGAGATGGGCGGCGGCCATGGAACCGCCGTCGCCGGCCTCGGCGTTCCTGGCCGCGCCGCGCCCGGTCCGGCTGCTGGATCCCGCCGAAGAGGTCCGCGTGATCTATACCGTACCGGAAGGCCCGCCCGCGCGCTTCATCTGGCGCCGGGCGACCTACCGGGTGACCGGGTTCGCCGGCCCCGAGCGGATCGGGCCGGAATGGTGGCGCGCCCGGCCGGGGTCGCGGATGCGGGACTATTTCCGGATCGAGGACCAGCGGGGGATGCGCCTCTGGCTCTACCGCGAGGGCCTGCTTGGAGATGGCCGGGGGGCGGCGCCGCGCTGGTTCGTACATGGGGTCTTCGAGTGACGGCGGGCCGCACACCCTTCGTCGAGCTCGGAGTGGCCTCCTGCTTTTCTTTCCTGCGCGGGGCATCGGACGCGGCAGAATTGGCGCTGACCGCCTGTGTCCAGGGCTACGACGCCATCGGTATCGCCGACCTCAATACGCTCGCCGGGGTCGTGCGGCTTCACGCGGAGGCACGGAAGGCGGGCCTGCGGCCGGTCATCGGCTGCCGCATCGCGCTGGCGGGCGGCGAGACATTCCTGGCCTATCCGAAGGACCGCCATGCCTATGGTCGCCTCTCGCGCCTGCTCTCAAAAGGCAAGATGCGCGATCGGCAAGGGAATTGGCAGAAGAAAGGCGTCTGCGATCTGGTGCTCGACGACCTAGCCGCCGAAAGCAGGGACCTCCAGCTGATCGCCGTGCCGCCCGGCGACCTCGACTGCTTCGCCCGCGGCCTGCCCGGACTGGCCGAGCGGCTGCCAAACCTGGGCCACATCGTGGCGTCCTGCCTCTACCGGGGCGAGGACCGGGCACGGATCAACCGGCTCGACCGACTCGCCGCCGCCCACGGTCTCGGCATCCTTGCCACCAACGATGTGCTCTACCACGAACCGGCGCGGCGGCCCTTGCAGGACGTGATGACCTGCATCCGCGAGAAATGCACCCTGGCTACCGCCGACTTCCGGCTGGAACCGAGCGCCGAGCGCTATCTGAAGCCGCCGCGGGAAATGATCCGCCTCTTCGCCGAATGGCCGCATGCCGTCCGCGCAGCCAGGGACGTCGCCGATGCCTGCCGGTTCGATCTCGAGGAACTCGCCTACGAATATCCGCGCGAGGCGGTCCCCGAGGGCATGACGCCCCTGGACCGGTTGGAACAACTCACCTGGCGGGGCGCGCAATGGCGCTATCCCGATGGCGTGAGCCCGGAGATCGTGGCACTCCTGAAGAAGGAACTGGCGATGATCGAAAAGCTCGACATCGCGCGGTATTTCCTGACCGTCCATGAGCTCGTCCGCTTCGCCAGGTACGAGGCCTCGCCGCCAATCCTGTGCCAGGGGCGCGGCTCGGCCGCCAACTCCGCCGTTTGCTACGTGCTGGGCATTACCGCCGTGGACCCCGCCCGGCACGATCTGCTGTTCGAGCGTTTCATCAGCGAGGAACGCAAGGAGCCGCCCGATATCGATGTGGATTTCGAGCACGAACGGCGCGAGGAGGTGATCCAACACATCTACGGCAAGTATGGCCGCGACCGAGCCGGCCTCTGCGCTACGGTGATCCATTACCGCCCCCGCTCGGCCATCCGCGAGGTGGGCAAGGTCATGGGCCTGTCCGAAGACGTGACAGGTGTGTTGGCGAAGACCGTCTGGGGCAGCCGGGGACATGACGTCGATGACGGGCATGCGAACGAGGCCGGGCTGGACATGGCAGATCCGGTTCTGCGCCGGACCATTCTCCTGGCCCGGCAGCTGATCGGCATGCCCCGGCATCTCGGCCAGCATGTCGGCGGCTTCATCCTGACCGAGCGCCCGTTGACCGAGACCGTGCCGATCGGCAACGGCGCCATGGCGGAGCGCAGCTTCATCGAATGGGACAAGGACGATATCGACACGCTCGGCATCCTCAAGATCGACATCCTGGCGCTCGGCATGCTCACCTGCATCCGCAAGTGCTTCGATCTGATCGAAGCCTACCACGGACAGTCCCATACCCTGGCGAGCGTCCCGCAAGAGGATCCGCGGGTCTACGATATGCTCTGCCGGGGCGACAGCGTCGGCGTCTTCCAGGTCGAAAGCCGGGCGCAGATGAACATGCTGCCGCGCCTGCGCCCGCGCCGGTTCTACGATCTGGTGATCGAGGTCGCCATCGTTCGCCCCGGCCCGATCCAGGGCGACATGGTGCATCCCTACCTGCGCCGCCGGTCGGGGGAGGAGCCGGTGGACTACCCGAGTCCCGGCCCGCCGCACGATCCGCTGGAGCTGAAGAACATTCTCGGCCGCACCCTGGGCGTGCCGATATTCCAGGAGCAGGCGATGAAGATCGCCATCGACGCGGCGAAGTTCTCGCCCGCCGAGGCCAATGAACTGCGCAAGGCGATGGCGACGTTCCGCTCCCGGGGCACCATCGGCGCGCTGGAGGAGAAGATGGTCGGGCGCATGGTAGCGCGGGGCTACGATCCGGAATTCGCCAAACGCTGTTTCGACCAGATCAAGGGGTTCGGGGAATACGGGTTTCCAGAGAGCCATGCGGCCTCGTTCGCGCTGCTGGTCTATGTCTCGAGCTGGATCAAATGCCACTTCCCGGACGTCTTCTGCACCGCGCTGTTGAACTCCCAGCCCATGGGATTCTACGCACCGGCCCAGATCGTGCGCGACGCACGCGAGCACGGGGTCGAACTGCGGCAGCCGGATGTGAACTATTCCGACTGGGACACGACGCTGGAGCCCACCGGCCCGGAACGGTTTGCGGTCCGGTTGGGACTGCGCCGGATCGAGGGGCTGCGCCAGGAGGCCGGACAGCGGATCATGGACCATCGCGACCGGCCCTATGGTGACCTCCGGGAATTGCAGGAGCGCGCCGGACTGAGCGCCGCCGCGATCCGGCGTCTGGCCGCGGCCGATGCTTTCCGGTCGCTCGACATGGACCGCAGGCAGGCGCTTTGGGAGGCGGGGGCGCTGAAGGACGCACCCGATCTGCCCCTGTTCCGGTCGGTCCGCGACGAGGGTAGCGAGCCACTGGTTTCCTTGCCGGTCATGCCGGTCTGCGAACAGGTCGTCGAGGATTACCGGACGCTGCGCCTTTCGCTGAAGGCGCACCCCCTGTCCTTCCTGCGCAAGAGCTTGCGCAAGCAGCGCTATATCTCCGCCGCCGATCTCGGGCGCAGCCGAAACGGGCAACAGGTCAAGCTTGCGGGCCTGGTCCTGGTCAGGCAGCGGCCGGGCAGCGCCAAGGGCGTCTGTTTCATCACCCTTGAGGACGAGACCGGGGTCGCCAATCTCGTCGTCTGGCCCAAGGTGATGGCGGACTACCGCAAGGCTGTCATGCAGTCCCGGCTGCTGGCGGTCCAGGGTCATGTGCAGCGCGACGTGGAGATCGTCCATGTGGTGGCCCGAAGTCTCGAAGACCGCTCGGACGCACTCCTGCGCTTGGCCTCCGGTGGTTCCGGTTCGCCCGCGTTCCACGCGAACGGGACCGGCCCGCCGATGCCGGCGCCTGCCCCGCGCCACCCTCGCGACGTGCGCATCGTCCCCAAGAGCCGGGACTTCCATTGAACGCGGCGCTGGATGTAAAGGTTTGGGCGCCGCTCCGGTTCTGGAAACCAGGACTGCAAGATTGCTTGCCTTGACTGGGGTGAAGACCGTTTGTTTGCGGGACCGGCTCGGACGCTCGCGTCGGCCCGGCGGGATTCGGGGCTGCTATTGGCCCGGGCCGCAATTGCCGCCGAACGAACTCCCCGAGTGCCTGAGGGCCATTCGCTCAGCGGAGCCAAGACGCGAAACCGATCGCCGGTTCCGGAGACTGAGAGACTACCTTCGAAGGTTCGGAATGGACTTGGACTAGCCGAGAACGCGATAGGGACATTGCGCAGATCACGTGACGGCCGAATCTGTTGATCGGCGCGCAGGTTGGACGCCGATCGGCACGCTAACTCATTGATTTGGCGTGATCCTGTGGGGTCAAATTTGGACGCCGAACAACACTCAGTTCGCACGAGACTCGGTGAAGCTTGCGGCCGAACCGGTTGCGGACAGTCTTGCTGCGGACCACGACACAACCGAGAGTGTTTCGATCGTCAAGTAACTCACAGCCTCAATATCGACTCTCAAGCGCAGCGCTTCCTAGAAAACAGGACCTGGAATTCGCCGTGACTACCAGTACGACTCTACAAGTGCCGAAATTTGACCGAAAGAGCGTGCGTCATGCCATCAGGTACTACAAAAAGATGTCCTACCATCGCTCGGTAGTGCTTGAAGGTGTACGACGGTGTGCCATGAGGAATAGGCACTATTGGTACGAAACAATGGAACAGTTGACTTGCGAAATGGGCCGATCCCCAACAATCGGCGAAATCCTCGATCGGATCAACATTCGGCAAGCACAAACAGCTCAAGAGGAATTTGAAATAGTTGCACGAACGTCGGATGCGTTTAGGCGTGAGGCGGGATTGAAAACGCCTGAAAAAGGATTCCCATTCTCCAGAGCGCATGAGCTTAGGCGATTATTAGAACCCCGGTTGACGAGTCAGATTTTGCATTCCATTTGGGACATTTACCTTTGCCTTCTCTATGTCGAGCTCGACGGTTACGAGACACACGCGAGATCTACACCTGATTTGCGCTGCCCCACCATAGATGCCTTTCTCAACGGGAACAGAGCCTTTGTTGACTGGCTGAAATCCTTTCGACATAAGCTTCTTCATCCCATCTCCGAGTTAACAGGTCAAGAGCTCGCAGAGTAATTCGTTCGTACCTTGAGCGATTCTTCATCGAGTGAATTGAATCATGCAGTGGAAACAGATAGCGAGATCCTCTAACTGGACGTACTCGGCGCGCCTTGGGGTGTAATAGCGGGTCTCAACGAAATCTCTTGCATGTGTGGAAAGGAACTCGTCGAGAGTACCCGCATAGTGGATCTCCTTCTCGTTTTGGGACTCGATCCAGAGATCTCTCGCCTGCTGTTGCGCCAGTCTCGCGGCTGGTGCGTCTATGGCATCTTTGTCCAGGGACTGAAAGAGTATGTCGAGATCATGTCGGCGCTCGAATGTCCCGTCTTCGTGAAAACAATCCCACAGGGACTTGAGGGCCAGCTCAATCGCAAACGGAAACATGACGAGCAGAATCTGAGACATTCCTAGGACTTGTTGCTCCTTGGACATGCGAGCACCTGACAGGGAAATGGAATGCACGCCAGGGCCAAGATGTTGTTTCAGTTGTTCGCGGAGCCACAGCAGCGCGGAGCCGAGCTCAAGCGTTCTCAGTCCGTTGACGGAAGGACGAGACCCTGTGGGCTTAGCCGTCATGTCGCTGCCCGGTGTCCGGCACGCGGCGGCACGTGGCGACAAGCGAGAGGGTCATTTTCGTTGGTGAGCATGGCAATGTATCGTCCGTCCTCATGACCTTAGGATGATTGGAATGTCTGTTTTCTTAGTCTCTGGGCGATGCTTTGCAGGATGGTTCGATCGGAGCAGGAACGGTTGCCGACTGCCAAGGTCGACGAGATGCGGTCACGGCGACGATAGACTTGTTCGCCCGGGTAAAGGATTTCGGTGGCTGTCATTGCAGGAATCCTAGCGAACAGAATGAACCCGAGGATCTGCGGTGCAAGAGCTGTCTGAAGTTGAGGTACGATGTTGTATTCGAGCCATCGAGACATCTCTCTCTCCGCTTGTAGCGGAGACTCGGTTTCGAGCAGTGTGTCTGGGGGCCGGGCAATAACGGAACAATCGATAGCGATGACGCCACTTCGATCGGTTTTGAGTACTTGATCCCGTGCCTCTTTTGCACGCTTTAGCAACTGTGCTGGAGAATTGACCCGTTTGCATTCGACATTCATGTCAAGAGTGTTCCAACGGAAGCAAAAGTCAGCGTTGGATTCGGCGATGTCAGGGGACGCACAGATACCGTCAACCGTGCTGACGGGGATACTCGTTGCCGGGAACTTGCCGGCCATCAGGTAAACGAACACGTCGTTTCTGGGCTTGTTGCTGGAGGTGGAGGATTTCTCGTCCTCCGTCACGATCGGGCCCTTTTTGCAGGCTGTCTGTAGTTTGGCCTTCAGTCCGGAGTACTGATCAACGCGATTTTCCCACAGTTCGAACAGCTCCACGATTTCACAGCTCTCGTAGTAGGCCAGAATATGTTCGCGGCTACGTCGGTGCACGCGATCGAATTCTTCGAGCAACCGCACATAGGCGCGGGCTCTCCCCTGTCCGATGTTCAACCATTGGGAGGCACAGTTCAACTGCTGGACAAAGGTGTCGGTTGTCTGCTTCTTCAGCATCGGCTGTTGGCGCTTTCAGGGTATTGCGAGAAATTTGGTTACGATTCTAATTTCTTAAGCAGTTGTGATCGATTTAGTTCGGGTCTCTGGATCGCGAAATCGAGATACTTGCTCACCCCCATTGCGACCGTCCATCTGGCTTGGGCTAGGTCTGGAGTGACCCCCTAAAAGTGGTCCAGATTTGTTAAGAGAGTTTGGCGCGTTTTGCCCCCTCGAAAGGAGGACAAAATGAGCCGTAAACGCTACACCCCGGAACAGATTATCAGCATGTTGCGCGAAGCCGAGGTGGCCTTGGCGCAGGGCCAGTCCATTGGTCAAGCTTGTCGCACGCTCGGCGTATCGGAGCAGAGTTACTATCGCTGGCGCAAGGAATATGGCGGCCTTCGTACTGACCAGGCCAAGCGTCTGAAGGACCTGGAGAAGGAGAATGGCCGTCTCCGGAAGGCGATCTCGGATCTGACGTTGGATAAGCTGATCTTGAAAGAGGCGCTTGAGGGAAACTGCTAAGCCCCGCCCGTCGCCGGCGGTGTGTTGATCATCTCCAGGCCGAACTGGGAATCTCCGAGCGACGTGCCTGTGCTGTTGCAGGCCAACATCGCTCAACCCAGCGCAAGAGACCCCGTAGTCGGGATGATGAAGAGGCACTCACGACCGCGATCATCCGCTTGGCCAGCCAGTATGGCAGATATGGCTATCGGCGGATCACTGCCTTGCTCAGGACCGAAGGTTGGCACGTGAACGCCAAGCGGGTCCAGCGCATCTGGTGGCGGGAGGGGCTGAAGGTCCCACAGAAGCAACCGAAACGGGGCAGGCTGTGGCTCAACGACGGATCCTGCATCCGTCTGCGGCCGTGCTGGCCCAATCACGTCTGGTCCTATGACTTCGTCATGGATCGAACACACGATGGGAGGAAGTTCCGCATGCTCACCGTGATCGATGAGTTCACCAGGCGGTGCATGGCCGTTGTCGTCGAGCGAAGATTGAACTCGGACAATGTCCTCCATTGTCTGACCGAGCTCTTCGTCCAACATGGCCCGCCGGATCATATCCGTTCCGACAACGGCTCAGAGTTTACCGCTCATGCCGTCCGCGACTGGCTCGGCAGGATCGGCGTCAAGACCCTCTATATCGAGCCCGGGTCACCTTGGGAGAACGGATACAACGAGAGCTTCAACTCAAAGCTCCGGGACGAAATCCTGAACACGGAGATCTTCTCTACACTGAAGGAGGCCAAAGTGCTGATCGAACGATGGCGGCATCACTACAATACCATCCGGCCGCATAGCTCGCTCGGATACAGACCGCCGGCCCCAGAAACCATCTTGCCAAACGTTGATGGGCCAACCTACGCTGTTGATGGGCTATGGTTGGCCCATCAACTTAACCCGCGCCAAACTCTAACTTAAGCGCTGGACCACTAATCGGGGGCAGGCCACTGGCAGCAGGCGCTTCACAACCATGAGCATCTGCTTCTGTGCCATATGATCTCCTCCCTCTATGGCACGATATGGCGACTCGGCCTGAATCCCCTCAAGGCACTATCGTATAAAATTCCCCAACGAATGGGAGCAGGTCAACCAGGTGTTCTTTCCCTATCGAGACGATAACCCTCGCCGTCACGGGCCACCGCTGGCAACGCTCGCCATCATCGGCATCAGCACGGCGGTTTATCTGCTGGTTCAACTCCCGCTGGGACCGTATGAAGGCCAAGCCTATGCGCTGAGCTTCGGCTTCATTCCAGCTGTATTTTTCGGAGAGGCCGAATTAGTCAGCGAACTGGCGCGGGTTCCCTCTACGGCGACGCTGTTCACCAGTATGTTCTCGCATGGCGGGCTGATGCACCTTGTCGGCAACATGTGGTTCCTCTGGCTTTACGGCGACAACGTCGAGGATGCCATGGGGCGGTTCCGCTACCTGCTCTTCTACTTGATATGCGGCTGCGTTGGGACACTCGCCCATGCAGGGTTGAACCCGGCCAGCCAAGTTCCCCTGGTCGGTGCTTCCGGTGCGATTAGCGGCGTGATCGCTGCCTATATCCTGATCTGGCCCCGCGCCAACATCCGCGTATTTTATTGGTTCTTCATCTTCATCGGCACGATCAGTGTGCCTGCCTTCGTGGTGCTCGGCCTGTGGTTCGTCGAACAGATTATTGCTCTGCCGGCGGCGATGCGGGCTCAGGGGGGCATTGCAATCCTTGCCCATCTGGGCGGTTTTGCCGCCGGGCTTGCCCTGACCCCGTTTCTGAAACGCCGCGGCGTCACGCTGTTTCAATCGCCGCACAGCGCCGCCTCCACCTACAGCCGGTCCGGAACCATCCGGCGACGGAGCGGGTCGGTGCCCGAGACGCGACGAAAGCGAGACTGAGCCGGCGCTATCCTCATCGCCTTAATGGCTCATCTGAGCGCTCGCGGCTCGTAGCCGCCGAGCAGCGGCGCTATCGTATGGGGTCATGTCGCCCGAACTCCCGCGACTAGAGGTTGGTCCGTGGAGCACGTTGCGAGACATGATGGGCAACATGAAGATTCTCTTGCTTGGCTGGTGCGTTTACTTTTGCCCGCCAACCTTCGGCGATTTTTGGAACTGGAGCGCCCGGCGCCCTATCCGTCCATGGCCTGCTTGAGAGACGATGCGATGCGCTCCGACGCTTTCTGCAGGGGATCGTCGGCGAGATGGGCGTAGCGCGCGGTGGTCTGGGTTTGGGTGTGGCCGAGGATTCTCCCAACCATCGGCAAGCTCTCGCCCCCCATCACCGCCTCCGAGGCAAACGTGTGTCGGAGATCGTGGATGCGCACATCGTCGAGCCCCGCCGCCTTGCGTACCCGCCGCCACGGCTTCTGCAGATCGGTCAGATGCGCGCCTTCGGCGGTGCCGGTGGATGACATAAGGATTACCCTCAACCCGCTTGGCAGCAGCCAGCACCTCGAGCGCAGGCCGGTTGAGGGGGATCGTCTTGGCGCCGGTCTTGGAATCGGGCAAGTGGATCCGGTCGCCCTGGATATGCTCCCACTTCAGGGTCTGGATCTCCATCAGACGCGCGCCCGTATAGAGCAGGAGCCGGAACGCCGTCACCGCTGAAGGGGCGAAGGACTCCTCCGCGTCCAAGGCCCCCCCGAGACGCGCCAACTCTTCCGCCGTCAGGAACCGCTCGCGCTTGCGCTCCTTGTACTTGCGAATGTGGTAGCAGGGATTGGAGCGGTCCGGCCGCAGGCCCCAGGCCTCGGCCAGGTTCATCATCTTGGACACTACGCCCAACGTCCGGTTGGCCTGGTAGGGCTTGTCGCGCATGCCGTGGTGCAGCGCCGCAACATCATCGCGCGCCAGCGCCACCACCCTGATTTCTCCAAGCGCCGGCAGGATGTAGCGTTTCACCGCATGCACGTACTCGACCCGGGTGCGCGGCTTGCAGTGGACGGGGACGTATTCCTCCAGGAACCGCTCGGCCAGTTGCGCCACGGTGGGCGACAGGCGCTCGGCCTCCTTCTCCCGGTTGGGGTTCCTGCCGTCGTCGATGTCGGCGATGATCTTGCGCGCCCGCGCCTTGGCTTCCTCGAAGGGCAGAGCGCCGTGGCGCCCGATCTGGACGCGGATGGTCTTCCCCCGGCGGAAGGTCTGGGCGACATAGCGCTTGTTGCCGTTGGGGTAGACCCGCGCGCCGAATCCCTTCAGCTGGTCGTCCCAGACGAAGTACTCCTTGTCACGGACGGGCAGGGCGTCGATGTGCCGCTTGGACAACCTGGGCATGGGATCTCTCGGAATGCAATCGGAATTTTACTCCTTGCATTTCCAGGGTACTCCAGGCATCATATGACCACAAGGGGTAGCGGAAAACTGGCGGAAAATCAACGAATTGTATACTCAGGGCATCTCCAGGGACCTCCTGACCACAACAGACAATCTACCTCATAACCTGAAGGTCGTTGGTTCAAATCCAACCCCCGCAACCAAATTAAACCCCCGGAAACATTGATGTTTTCGGGGGTTTTGATTCCGCCAACAGAGCAAACATAGCATTTTGGGAATCTATTGGGAATCACGCCGAATACAATCACAGCGCATGTCTGTCGTCGCTGCTGCGCTGACTGGCCGATGGCTCGCGGGCCGCAGCGAGTGGCGCATCGAATATGATGGCGAGTCCGTCACCGTATGCCCATCGATCGGCAACTGGCGATTGCCGTGCAAAAGCCATTACATCATCGTGAGGGGCCATACGCGCTGGTGTCTCGCCTGGACCGAGAAGGAAATTCGAGCAGGGCAAGCGCGTGACCGCAAAGCCAAAACCACCGATATCGCGAGAACACGACGAACGCCCCGCTGGTGGAGTCGCATCTGGGATTGGTTCCGCCGATTGTAGCGATTCATTATTCTTCGGCACCGTACTTTCCCCAGCGGATTTGGTAAATTCAATAAATTAGCGCCTCGAACAGCTTCCGAACTACCTGCCAATCATTAGCTTGTCCCACAGTGTCCACGGCCGCTAGCGTAAATTTCATGATCCTAAAGAAACAGCCCACCTCCCTGCCCATGTGGTCGGTTCATCTCGACAACACAGACGACCAGTGCGAAGGGGCAGAAACCAAAGAATCCGCTCCTGCCTGGTCCGCCCATCCCCTGAATTTTGTGCATGAGCACTCAGGCCGCTGCTTTTGCGGAAAATTCGTGACATCCAAGAAAGGCGCAACGAAATTCATCTGCATTCGCTCGAAGGGAGGATCAAATCTTCCTGTCATCCATCCTATCGCGTATCCTGCAAGCATCGATCCTACAGCCGTCGTCAGATATCCGACGGTATTTATCTGACGCTCTTGCTGCCAATAAGGATCCGGATCATCACCCCGACTCCGCGCTTCCTCCGCCGCCGCTGATCGACGAGCGCGCCCCTCGTCGGACATTAGTTCTTGTGCTACCCGCCTTGAATCAATCATACTTCTGCAAAGCGCGCATGGATCTGCCGCCAGAAAGCGCACAAATTGCGCAACCTGCCCTGAAATTACTCCGTCCTGACCTTCGAGCACAACACCGCAGTCCATTGCCGGTACTAGATACCGGAAGGCTAGGTCGCTCAGCGCGAGTCGGCTGTGTTGCCTGTCCGTACAGCCTAGGCAAATGTCAGAAGTCACAACCGCGTCGACCACTTCAGTTTGAGGAAGTCTTCCTTGCAACGCCACAACATCAATTGACGGATCGATTTGATGTATCAACTCCCGAGCAACCACAACTTTGGGAGTCTTTCTGTCGGAATGTACTGGAACGCTCCCATGAATCCTGTCTAAATTAGACCGCTCGACCACATCCGGATCAACAAGTATTAGGCGACCAACCCCAGCCCTGGCTAGAACCTCGGCCGCGGCCGATCCAGTACCTCCTGCACCGATCACTGCAACACAAGAGTCTCGAAGCCTGAAGAGTGCCTCTTCTCCGAACGCACTAACAAATCTGGCAACGCGGTCTACTTCGACATTTGATTGTTGGTTGGATTTTTTTTTCGGCCAATGCTTCACAAAACTACGCTCGGCCAGTGTACGATCAAGCGTTAGCCAACTTCCGTTCCAAAACACTCGACCGGAAACAACCAGTTCATGTTCGATAACAGAAAAAATTAGACTGACATAGGGTCGATTGAGGGCAAAGTCGAAAAAGTATCGAGAATAATATTCATCCATGTCATCATCTACTGCACTGGGTCTTGGTGCAAAATTCTCTGGGTGGGAGTGAATAACGCCAACGGACAAGGCGTGATTTTCCGCAGATAGTGCTACCCGCAGTGTATATTTTTCGTCAAAAGCAACATGGTCGACATATTCGTCTAGGTCACCAGCCTCTGGGGAATCTATACTTGCAAGAGTAATAATAAGGGTATGTCCGGTGTCTCTCCACCCAAATCGAGCAAACGTGGCCCATTCCTTGTCAGGGTATCGTCTGAATACCAAACGCTTAAGGGCTTCGAATTCAGGTTCAGCTGCGCGAAAAACAAACTTCTTGTGATTGGGCGGTTGAAGAATAGGTATTGTCATAGGCTGTCCAACCAAGAGATTAGGTAGTCGAAGTAGGTGTGGAATCCATACTGAATCTGGTCCCACGGCGGACCGCCACCTCCGTTGTGCGGATGATAACTGGCCAATTGCCATTGGGAGCCGTTGACTGACCGAAGCCCTTGGCTATTCTGTCCGCCCTTGACACGATCCAAGAACGGCGACCCAACAGGCAGGCCAGCCAGATCGATTGGGGCGGCAGGGTAACCCGAAGGAACTGGAACGATCACGTCGGTCTTGGCCGGCAGCCCATATGGCCTCCCTCCTGTCGCAACATCTCGGTAGAGAACAAATGCTTGATTGCCCTCTATAATCAGTTGGGCACTTTGACCGCCTTCCAAGAGGATGGAAAGTTCTCGCTCAATCCGTTCCGAGCTCACAGCCGCCCTCAACCGTTTTTCGGGTCACGAGGAATTGGAACTCATCTTTGATCTCGATTTTTTCGTCGATTCCGATTTCGATGGGTTCCTTGCGGGTTTCGAGTCGGACCACAGCGTTGTCGGCGGGGACCCCGACCAATGCTGCAATCTGTGCGCCCGTCATTTCGGGCTGCACACCATCACCTTCGTCAAATTTGCGGCGGTTCACGTAGATCTCCAGTCGCTTCGGATCGTATCCTCTTTCGGCCATGCCGGTTTCTCCTTGCATCCTGCGCCATAGGACTATACATTGGGTATAGCGAACTACGACATCGTATAGTTAATATATACGGAGGAGCATTGATGTCAAGAAAAAAAGGCGCGGGTGGCACCCTACCGATGAATCTGCGGAAATTCCGGGACCTTCGAGGCCTGACGCAGGCTCAGATGGGCGCACGGTCGGCTATTGGGGCCGCGTCGATTTCTCACTTCGAAACCGGACAGCGCACACCGACGCTGCAGACGATTGTCAAGCTCGCGGATGCTCTTGATGTCACTGTGGATGCGCTGCTGGGTCGCGCGCCCGTCGAGAGCTCTGCGCATGTTGACCCCGTATTTCTCCAAGCATCAAAGGCGGATGCACAAACACTCGAGACGGTCCGACGTGTCGCGGAAGCGATATTAGAAGACGCACACAAGCGGACCTAGCGGCTTGTCTTATGAGACCATTGCGTCGAGCTGCCCGATTTCTTGGGCATTCGCCGATGCGAATGAAGAGCCTGAGTATGGTCTCAGAGAGCCAGTCGTGTGATTGGGTTTGGCATCGCCGCCATCGGCGTGACCCACTGGACGAGTGGTGGATCCCCAGGATCACCACTCGCGGACGATGCGCGATCCGACGAACACGACAACCCTAACAACGCCGGATGTCGACCATCCGGAAGCACGGAGCAAGCAAGCGACCCTCGGCCACATGGACCATGTGCTGACTGGGAACCGGCAGCGTACTATGGTGGACGCGTTAGCAAGCAAAGCAGCCGTCTGGGCGAAACGCCTAGTCGGCGAGGTGATGCAGATGCAGCAGCATGGTTTCGATGACGCGGCGACGGTGGCTTGCGACAAGGCTTATCAGCCCGTTGATTAAGTCGGCGCCGTCTGATTCTCTGGTTTTCTGAATTGCAGGGGGATTTGCCGATGGCGATGGGACGGCAGAAGGATGGTCAGGGGGACCTGATGGTGAGCTGGTCGGAGATGCCGCGCTCTCCGGGTCATGTGTTTTATGACCGCGTGCAGTCGGTGCTGATCGAGGGCGGCTTCGACGCCTTTGCCGAGGCGAGCTGCCGGCCTTATTACGCGGCCCGGATGGGCGCGCCCTCGGTGCCGCCCGGGCGCTATTTCCGGATGCACCTGGTGGGCTACTTCGAGGGCATCGACAGCGAGCGCGGTCTGGAGTGGCGCTGCTCGGACTCGCTTTCGCTGCGGGCGTTCCTGCGACTGGGGAGCCGTGATCGGGTACCGGACCATTCCTGGCTGTCACGGAGCCGCACGCGCCTGCCCCATGAAGTCCACGCGGCGGTCTTCGACTGGGTTCTGGTGCTGATCGCCGAGGCGGGGCTGATCAAGGGCGAGCGCATCGGCGTCGATGCCTCGACCATGGAGGCCAACGCGGCGCTGCGGAACATCGTGCGGCGCGACAACGGCGAAGGCTACCGGGAGATGCTGGAGCGCCTGGCCCGGGAAAGCGGGGTCGAGACACCCACGGCCGAGGACCTGGCGCGTCTGGAGCACAAGCGCAAGGGCAAGAAGCTTTCCAACACGGATTGGGTTTCGAAGAGCGACCCCGAGGCCAAGATCGCCAAGATGAAGGACGGCACGACGCATCTGGCCTACAAGCCCGAGCACGCGGTGGATCTGGACACCGGCGCGGTGGTGGCGGCCGAGCTGCACCCGGCCGATGAGGGCGACACCACGACGCTTTCCAAGACCCTGGCGAAGGCCGAGGCAAACCTCGAGGCGGTGGATGCGGCACCGACGTCGGAGGACCCGGCCGAATGCGTCGCCGACAAAGGTTATCACTCACGGGCGGTCTTGAGGGCTCTGAACGACAGTCCCTGGAAGACCCGGATCGCGGCGCCCAAGCAGACCGGCTTTTCGCGCTGGCACGGTGATGAGGCGGCGCGGCGCGCGGTCACCAACAACCGTGCGCGGCTCAAGTCCGGGGTCGCCCGCGAGGCCTTCAAGCTGCGCGCCGAGATCGTCGAGCGCTGCTTTGCCCACAACCTCGATCGTGGCGGCATGCGACGAACCTGGCTGCGCGGGCGAGAGAATGTGCACAAGCGATACCTGCTCCACGTCGCCGGCCACAATCTATCGTTACTGATGCGCCAGCTCATCGGCGCCGGCACCCCGCGGGAGGCCGTGGCGGGCGGATATGGCGGTATTTTCGTGCTGCTCACGCCCACCGGGGCCATGCTGGTGGCACGGGGGCTCCCGCAAAGCGGCCAGACGGCTTTCGCCGCCGCATTCCTCATCTGGGAGTGAGAGCCGGAAAAAGCCACTTAATCAACGGGCTGTTATGACACGGCGGATGGCCGAGAGGGTGGACACGCCTACCACCACAATCCGTTCTAGTTCAACCGAACTCTCGAGGGAGGAATAGATATTATGCCACGCAAGCCAACTGGGCAGGGCCACAAGCAAGGGTCGTCAACCAAAGAGATCACACCTACCGCTGACCAACAGAACCCATCCGGTCCTACAACCGAAGACATGTCTGCCGAACAAATACAAGAAATTCTCCGGCAAGCTCATCAAACAGTTAGGCCGATCATAAAGCGTGAAGCGATGAACGAGATTGTAGATGAAGACATTCTCGGTTTCAAAATGCTATGAATTCGGATATAGGTAAACACAGAAAATGAAACGTTTCGATTATCCTACTTACAACATTAATGTCTTGTCTATTGATGACGGTTTTGGTGCATTGTACGCTTGTCCACCAGGTTTTGCCGAGCATTCGTGGTCCTTAACACAAGCTCAATATTTGCAGGTTTATCTCTCGCAAATTGGCTGCAAAACCATGATCATAGAAGAACACTACATTGACCGTGTGTTCATGCGTGATAGCGAAATTTATTATGTTCGCAGCCTTCGATCATACCCGAATTTCACAAAACGCGTGCATTATCTTTGACAATCAATTCGACAATGCCGCTTGGGAGAATTATGATACAACAGGCAGGGCACGGCAAGTTGCCTGAAATTCAAGGCATTCTACAATCAAGTTATCTCGGGTTTAGCGTCATCAGACCATTACCAGAATCTCCTGTCGGTAGAACCGTATTGCCCGTAAAATTTCCCCGCGCTCCAGCAGACGCAGGGTCATATTTTGGAACCATTCGCCGCCACAATGTACATTTAGCCGGCATTTCTTTGTTCGTCGACGGCGTGCCCTTCCAAAGTCAGGATCAGGGTGTGAGTGCATGCGCCACAACTGCACTTTGGAGCGCGTTAGATAGCGTCGCTTCTAGAGAAGAAATTGCGGTGTCTTCACCGGCAAGCATTACAGAGTCAGCCACCCGTTATCCTCTTCAAGAGGGGCGCCCATTTCCGAATGAAGGTCTTACTGTTCGGCAAATTTGCGAGGCAACTCGCGCCGCAGGGTTTTCACCTCTAGTCATACAAGGTAAGTCAATTGCAGATGATGCTTTGCAGATTTTTAGCTACACCCGTTCGGGATTTGCCCCGGTTCTTGCGCTTGTCCCCACGGTACGTGGAGAGTCGGGGCATGCTGTTTGCTGCGTAGGCCTGCGCATTGCTTCGACAAAGCCACAAACGGATCTGACCTATAGTTTTCGGGAGGCTTCCACGAGTCTCATCGGCCTTTATATTCATGATGATCGCCTTGGACCATATGCATATGCGGGTCTTTCACAAATGACCGATCCTGATTCTGGAAAAATTCGAACTTGTATTTCGATAGAATGGCCAGATGATGTGCCAAACGAGAGTTGGCTTCTACACGCGCTAGTCGTACCCGTGCCGCAAAAGTTGCGTCTCACTATTTCTCGTATGCGGCGGTTAGGGCTGTTTATTGCCGAAACTATCGGCAAAGCCTTCAATGAACCTCAAACGACGCTCGATTGCCATTTCGAGCTGTCTCGCGACTATGTTGAACGGCTTTACACATTTGGACTTTCTGATGAAGGCCTGTACCGAGCTGCTTGTGAGACTGTTCTATCTCGATACATCGGCTTGATTGAAATAACCGGCCCGGGAGGCTCGATTGCCGATATCGTAGTTGACACGACCGAAGTTAACCCCGAGTCTGCAGCGCTAGCCTGCATTAGACGGTCGGGATGCCCTAGCAGTAAGACCAACGTGCTCGAGGCTATAGCGCGTTATCTGGGACTCAGTGCAATATTCTAACGCAGGGTATTCTTAAACAGCTATAGCACAGTATATCCTCATTATTTCCACTCAGATCTACTTTAGGTAACGGGCAAAACTATCGAATATCGCACGACCTAGACAAGTGTGGACTAACAGCAAACATGAATTCCCAAGTCGTGCTTATTGGTTTAGACGTAATCTTACCTATCGGCGCTACCGGACAAGTTGCCTAGTACGGGTCTAGGCATGCCGGTAAGCGGCGGCTGTGCCCGATTTTCAAGCAGGTTGCTGATATGGCAGAGAGCGCTTCGGGTGAGGAGAAGGCAAGTTCTGATTGGGAGCCTCAGCAGAGAATCTCACTAAGGTGGAGTTTTTCGGCGGTTGGCGGCAGCTATCGTAGCCGCTGTCCGACCAAGCCCCAAGCCGCCCGCGGCAATGTTGCCGCGGGCCTGTACGTACTCGAAAATTGAAGGTGTCCAGATTTATGCGTTTTCGTTTCTGCTTGTTTCGAAAGCTCGCCGGTAGCGGGCACGGCGCCCTTGGACCAAACCCTTACCTCGGCTTGATTTCCCGCAGCACGGCGATCCCGCCGGACCACGCGCTGTCTTCGTACCGCAAGCGGCCGAATTCAACATGCGGCCCCTCCTGTCCCCGCTTGTCCTCGATCGCCGGTCACGCCGATCACGACCCGCCTGCGTTCACGGCATCCCGCAACGGCTTGCCGGCCTTGAAGGTGGGCGTGGTCGAGGCGGCGATGTTCAGGCTCTCGCCGGTCGCGGGATTGCGCCCCGTGCGGGCGGGGCGGCTCCTGGTGCCGAAGGTCCCGAACCCGACGATCCGCACATCTTCGCCCCTCGCAAGGGCCTCTCCGATCGACTCGAACACGGCATCCACCGCGTCCCCGGCCACCGATCTTCCGATTCCGGTCCGGCCGGCCACGAGACCCGCAATCTCCGACTTGTTCACCCGTTCTCTCCCTGCGTTGCCGAATTCTCCCGACAGACCATAGCTGGGGCCGGCGCCCACGGTTAGCACGAAGCGCCGGCCATTTCGATCCCGGCAGCGGTCATTGCGCGCCATTCCTGCCCGAGCGGCGCCTCCTGCGTTTCGCACGGCATGGACCCGCGGTCCAGCGTCAGGCGTTGGAGGCCGGCATTCTCCAGGCGATTCCAGGGGGGCCGTAGAGCGGACCCCGCGCCGCCACCGGGGAGGCCGATCCATGTCCAGCCGCAACGCCGATGTTGCCGTGCCGCCGCGGTGCAACGAAATGATCCGCGCCGGCGCCCTCGTCGCCATCAATTCCAGCGGTGGCAAGGATTCACAAGCCATGACCATCCTGCTGTCCCGCATGGTGCCCCCCACCCAGCTGGTGGCCGTCCACGCGCCGCTCGGCGAAGTCGAATGGCCAGGCACGGTCGAGCATATCGAGGCGACCATTCCCGCTGGCGTGCCGCTGATATTCGCCCCCGTCGCGTCCGGCAAGACCCTGCTCGAACGGGTCGAGGAACGGGGCCTCTGGCCGTCGAGTAAAGCTCGCTGGTGTACTAGCGATTTCAAGGCCGGCCCGATCCAGCGGGAGCTGCGCCGATACCTCAAGGCCCACCCCCGCTTCGGCGGCCTCCTCGTCAACGCAATGGGCATGCGCGCGGAGGAAAGCCCCGCGCGCGCCAGCAAGACGCCGTGGCGGCGTAACGCCCGGATGAGCGTCGCGGGCCGCGAGGTCTTCGACTGGCTGCCGGTCTTCCATCTTTCGACCGACGACGTGTTCCGCGTCATCCGCGACGCCGGCCAGTCGCCGCATTGGGCCTACGCCGCCGGCATGTCGAGGCTGGCGACTGGCTCGGCAGGATCGGCGTCAAGACCCTCTATATCGAGCCCGGGTCACCTTGGGAGAACGGATACAACGAGAGCTTCAACTCAAAGCTCCGGGACGAAATCCTGAACACGGAGATCTTCTCTACACTGAAGGAGGCCAAAGTGCTGATCGAACGATGGCGGCATCACTACAATACCATCCGGCCGCATAGCTCGCTCGGATACAGACCGCCGGCCCCAGAAACCATCTTGCCAAACGTTGATGGGCCAACCTACGCTGTTGATGGGCTATGGTTGGCCCATCAACTTAACCCGCGCCAAACTCTAACTTAAGCGCTGGACCACTAATCGGGGGCAGGCCACCCTGTTGAGTGGGCGCATGCGGCGCGCGTTCGCGAATTACCTCGAAACGCTGCCCGCTGTCCTGGTGGTGCTCATTGCCGCCGAGCTATCCGGCCGCGCCAACGAACTGACCTCATACGGCGGGTGCATATGGTTCGGCAGTCGGGTTGCTTACCTGCCCGCTTATGCCTCTGGAATCCGCTGGCTTCGCAGTATCGTCTGGGGCTTCGCGACGATAGCGATTGCCACGATGGCGCTGGGGTTCATCTTGGGCGTCTCGTAATGACGACCGTCGTCGATCCCTGCATCTTGCTCGCCTGTATGGCACCCTCCGATCCTTTCCGAACACCAATCCGTGACGCCGTTATCCGGCGTGTCCTGCTTATTGCCCGCAAGGATCACCTGTCCGATTTTCCGGTGCCACCTCAGTCATGATCGGCATACCGATCTCCGCCAGGATGATCATGCTGGTGGTGATGCCACTGCTGCTGATGGTGATGATGATCGTCATCGTCGGTTCGGCATTCTCCCCAGGAAATGTCGTCGCACGAGGACATTTTAGAATGTCGTCGATCTAGGATATTTTCTTCTTGTCGTCGTTCGACGATATTTCTATATTGTCGCTGATCGACGACAAACGGGAAGGGCCATGCAGATCCGAACCCCTCTGGACCTCGGCTTGGTCATTCGCGACAGACGCCGCAAGCTCAAGCTGAGCCAAACCGACCTCGCCCGCAAAGCGGGGGCCGGACGGCAATGGGTCGTGGCCATTGAGCATGGCAAGTCCCGTGCCGAACTCGGCCTGGTTCTCCGCACACTCGCCGTCCTCGGTCTCTCTTTGACGATCGATGCCGGCGATCGCCCGCCTCGTCCGAGCGGCGACATCGCTCCTGTCGACCTCGATGCCGTCGTGAGCGACGCCAAGGGAGGCCGGCAATGAACGAGGTCCTCATCGTCGTCGCCGATCGCCGGATCATGGGCGAGATCCAACGCGATCGGCGCGGCCGGCTCACCTTCGTCTACCACGGCCGCTGGCGCTCGATGGATGCGGCCTATCCGCTGTCTCTCTCGATGCCGCTCGTGGTCGGCGAGCATGAGCATGCCAGGATCGAGCCCTGGCTATGGGGCTTGCTTCCCGACAACGAGGCTATCCTGGCTCGCTGGGGACAGAGATTTCATCTATCGCCCCGCAACGCCTTCGCCCTGCTCGGCGCGGTCGGCGAGGACTGCGCAGGCGCCGTTCAACTGGTACGCCCCGAGCGGATCGACGAGATCCTCGAGGACGACAGCCAGCATGTCGAATGGCTGACCGAAGGCGACATCGCCGAACGCCTGAGCACCCTGCGAAAAGATCACGCGGCGTGGCGCGTGGCGCGCGACACCGGGCAATTCAGCCTCGCCGGCGCTCAACCGAAGACGGCGCTCCTCTTCGACGGCCAACGCTGGGGCGTGCCTTACGGTCTCACACCGACCACCCACATACTGAAGCCGCCCATCGACGCATTCGAAGGCCACCCCGAAAACGAGCATCTCTGTCTCGGGCTGGCACGGGCACTCGGTTTGCCGACGGCCGGATCGGAGGTCTTGAGGTTCGATGACGAGGCCGCGATCGTCGTCGAGCGATACGACCGTGCCCGCACCGGCGACACCATCCGGCGCCTTCACCAGGAGGATATGTGCCAGGTCCTGGGGCTCCCGCCGACGAAGAAGTACCAGAATGAGGGCGGTCCCGGATGCGCGGCGATAAGCGACGCGATCCGCACGCATTCCGGAGAGCCGGAGGAGGATACCTGGACGTTCGTGCGCGCCATCATGCTGAACTGGATCATCGGCGGCACCGACGCGCACGCGAAGAATTTCTCGATGTTGATCGGCGCGCAAGGACGCGCGCGCCTCGCGCCGCTCTACGACGTGGCGAGCACATTGCCTTACGACTTCGATCCGAGAAAGCTCAAAATGGCGACCAGGATTGGCGGCAAGTACGGGCTTGAAGATGTTTTCCCGCGACACTGGGCCAGGTTCGCGTCCGAGCTGCGCCTACCGTCCGAGCAGGTATTGGACATGGGCAAGACCATGGCGGAGGCTCTACCCGCGGCCTTGGCCGAAACCGTCAACAATGCTCGTGCCGCCGGGCTCGATCACCCGATCATGCCGCGAATGATCGATGTTCTGGGCGCACGCTCCGGGCAGTGCATCCGCATACTGGAGGCCGCACCGAACTGAGGCGGCCCAGCCTTTTCTGACAGCATGGCGGCTCTATCAAGGTGTATTCGGGTTAGCGGTCACGCCGCCAGACGGCTTTTCTGGTAGACATGGCAAAGACCTCTCGGCTAGAGCTTGAGAGCCACCTCCCGCCCGTACACTGCAGCCGACCCGGAGCCCCGAGACCGAGCGCCCGGCTTCATCCCCGCACGACGTCCGCCCTACGGCCTGCGCACCACGAGCGGGCAGTCGACCTCGGCATCGGTCCTCATCGCCTCGACCGCGCATCCAGCTTGCTTGCCTGGCGTCCTCGGCCACCACGCGGGCGAGCGCCTGGCGCTCTTCCGTGGCGGCGCGGGCGAGTGCGTCGTCGAGCACGCGCGCGTAGGACCCGGCGAGGTTCTGGCGAGCCAGCAGCGCATCGATATCCGGGAGCGGCCAGCCGTAGACCGGCGTGCCCGGCACAAAGTGGGCGGCGAGGCCGACGGCGATGGCGCGCACCGCCGGCAGCAGCCCGGTGAGCGCCCGCCGGTGGCCCTCCGCAGCGATGCCGGGAGGGCCATCGGCGCCGAGCCCGCCGAAGCGGATCGCGCCGCACATGTTGTCCGGCATGCCGCCGCCCTCACCGTCATAGTGGAGGGCGGCCCAACCATCGCCGCCGGTCTCGCGTATACCTCGACATCCGGGATCCTGACCTTTGCGGCGGGCGAGACGGAGAAGACGGTCCCGGTTCCGGTGCTGGACGATCTGGTCGACGAAGGCGAGGAGACCTTCACGCTCCGGCTCTCGAACGCCACGGGCGCGCGCATCGCGGATGCGGAAGCGACGGGGACAATATCGAACAGCGATCCGTTGCAGAAGATGTGGCTGTCGCGCTTTGGGCGCACGGTGGCGGACCATGTGGTGGACGCGGTGGCCGGACGGCTGTCCGCTCCGCTCGCGGGTGCGCAGGTAACGGTGGGCGGGCAGAGCATCGATCTCTCGCGGACCGACGACGATGACGCGCTTCTCGTGGACGCCCTGCACGACACCGACCTCCGGGCCGGCAGCCTGTTCGACCGGCGCACCTTTGCAAGCGAGGCCGAACTGCGCGCCGCGGTCGAACTCTCGCGCAATCTCGCCGCCCCCGTGGCGCACGACCCGCCCGCGCTCGCTTCCGCCGACACCGACCGCGAGCGCCGCCGCGTCCTGCTGGCCCGTTCGGCCGACGCCCGTGCCGCGCTGGCGAGCGACTATTTTGCGCAAGCCCGCGCGCTGCGGGCGCCCGGCGCGGCGCTGGGGCACTGGGCCGCCCAGATCGCGCCGGGGCTCGACCGCGACGCCGATGCCCTGGTGATCCGGCTCCGGCTCCGCCGGTCCTTCGACCGTGGCCGTCAGGGTGTTCAACAGCCGCGATGTCGTCCGCCGTGCACGCCGCTCCCGCTTCCGAGCACTGGCGGTCGCCGCGCAGGGTGATGGTGACATCTTCGTTTCCGTCCGGCTCGACGGTGATCTGCCACAGGTCCCGCCGTTTATCGACCCGCTTCGCCTTGGTGACGAAGCCCGCGCTCACCTCGAAGCCGTAGTCGCGGAACGGCTTGTACTTGGTGTCGACCTCCCGGTTGAACCGCACCCGGAAGGTGAACGTCCCCGCGCCGGCATGCTCGGACGGCATGTCCTCGAAGTGCGCGACCAGCGACCCCGCTGTCTGCCCCGGGATCTCGGTGTTGATAATGGTGCCCGTCCCCACCGCCCGCTTAATCGTCGCTCCAACGGCGTTCGAGAGCTTGACCTGGAACTTCTCCCCGCCGTCCTCGACGTTGTCGTCGAGCAGCCACACAATGAATAACTTGCGCGTCTCGCCCGGCGCGAACGTGACGGTGCCGGTTTTGGCGGTGTAGTCCTGGCCCGCGATTGCGGTGCCGTCCGAGGTGGCATAGTCGACTGTCACCGTATCGGTCGCCGCCCGGGTCAGGGTCACGGTGAAATAAGCCTGACTGCGCGCACCGCTGCCGCTCTCGCGTGCTGTAACGTCATCCACCCTCAGAAAAATCTCGTTCGTCGGGTTGGAAACCCTAAAGACGGGAGAGAGTCCGTAGAAACGGTGAATATTGAATTCGGCGAAAAACTGCTGCGTATTAAGTGGGCGATAGGTGAGGGTTTCCTACAGCAACGTGTGTGTCGCCCACAGCATTCGAATCCTCCGTTCCGTCATTCTTGCTGCCCGTAAACACGCGCATGGTTGAGGCGAACGTCTCGATAGTACCGTCCGAATATGCCCCTCTCGCCCCGCCGCTCCAGACTCCGTCGTAGAAATCTTTGTAATCATCGGCCACCTTCTGACCGCCCATCCAGTAGATGGGCACGCCCCGCTTGTTGTTGTCGTATCGCGTCCCCGTGTTGTCTCTCGCATCCACAGACGGCGTGCTGGCGACGGCCCTGAACTCCGCACTATAGGCTCGAATGGCCTCCGGACCCGCCGCGGCGCGGTTCTGCACGAAGGTGTTGTAGGTTGAGATGCGCGAAGAACTGCCATTATGCGTGGTGCTGGTGACGAAGAGCAGCCGGAATTTCTCACCCGGCGCCACGTTGTTTTGAATCAGCTCCCAGTCGGCCGGCACGTCCCTGACGGCCTCGTTCGGGTTCGAGAAAGGGACCTTTGGGGGCTTCGTCGGGTCTTCCTTCGGGAGCGGCAACTTTCTGGGATGCACAGCGATCATCATGCTGTCGCTCCGCGTCGTCCAATTGCCCGATCCCCGGGTTCGCTGCAGGCTGCTGTCGCCGATCTTCCATTCCGGCGGCAGGCCCCAACTGCTGCGCGTCTCCGGATTTAGCGGCTGATGCCACGAATCTACCTTGTTGCTGTTCGTAAAACGCACCCGGGGCACCTGCCCGGTCAGAGTCGGATCGTGCAAGACGACCCAGTACGTGGTGTTGGGTGCCAGCGTGACACTCTGGGGCACACCGCTGAATTCATTTCTGCCGGGCTCTACGAAATAGATATTCTGGTGCGTGGTCGTGACCACATCGCCTGGGTTCCCGCCACTGTTTTCGTGGATGGTCAGATTCAGACGATCCTCTCGATACGGCGTCGATCCGCTCAAAAAATTCACTCGGACGGACATCAACCGATAGCCATCCGGGTTCGAGCCCGTCCTGAAGCTCTGCGCAAAGTCGTGATTGCGCAGGTTCCCGGAGCCGGCCGCAGTCTGATCGAGGTTGGACACGCGGCCCTCCCGGACCGGGGTGCCGTCCGCCAAGAGATACACCTCTGTCGCGAGTTCCGCCGCGATCTCGGGATCGTCGCTCACGAACTCCAGCGCAGTCCCGATTGCCTTGTGACTGGGGTCGGCGGGCACCGCGGCATGGTCCAGCACCGCGGCCGTGGTGTTGTCCGCCGTGGCCAGGATGGTGGCGCCCCCGAGCGTGAGCTTGTTCGCGCCTATGGCGATGCCGTCGGCGTCCATGTCGTTTGCCTTCACCTTGTACCGGAAGAACAGCGCGGCCGTGCCCGTGCCGCTGGCGTAGGTCGCCTGCTTCGCCTTGCCGTCGAAGTCGAGCTCCAGCTTCGGGGTGCCGCCCGCGCGGTCCACCGTCACCGCCTCGCTGAACCTCACCTTCGCAAAGACCCAATCGTCAGGGCCGTAGGTATTGTCCTCACCGGCGTAGGAGTCGAGTTCAATGCTCCTGACCGCCGGCGGAGTTCTGCGGGTGACCACGACCACGTAGGTCTCCGTGGTCACGGTGTCCTTGGCCGTGACCTTGAGCTGGATGGTGTTTTCGCCCACGGAGAGATCCACCTGCTGGCCGTGGGCCATCCCGTCCGCGTCCGCCAGCGCCGCGTTGTTCTCATCCAAATACGCTACGGTGGCATCATAGGCATCGGTCGCCGTCGGGAGGACCGTGATGGATGACACGGTGTTGACGACCGACGCCGTGTAGAGCGTTCTCGCCGCGGTGAACGCCGGCCTCAACGCCGCGGTCAGCGTCCCGTGGTTCAGGATGAGAGAGCTCAGGGGCGCGTCGCCCCCCCGCGGGTGACCACGACCGTGTAGGTCTCCGTGGTCCCGCCGTCCCCGGCCGTGACCTTGACCTTGATGGTGTTCTCGCCCACGGAGAGACTTACCTGATGGCCGAAACGGCTGCCCGCGTCCGCCAGCGCCGCGTCGTTCTCATCGAAATACGCCACCGTGGCGTTCGCATCGTTCGCCGTCGGCGTTACCGTGATGGATGTGACGTCGTATACGACCGACGCCGTGTAGGCGGTCGTCGCTGCGTCGAACGCCGGACTCAGCGTCCCGCGGCTGAGGGACAGATCACTCAGGGTGGCGTCGGCGGCCTCGACGAACGCAAGCGCTACCGTTCCGCCAGTCGTCCAGCTCGGGCCGGAACCGGTCCATTTTACTATTCTGGTGGAGCTATCATAGTCTCCCTCGCCCAGGTTGAACGCTTGGCCGTCGACACGAAACTCGAGCTTGTCCCGGGTCGCCTTGTTCGCAATATCTCCCGTGCGATTTTGCTTGAACTCGATTGATAAAGATCCGTCGGTTTCCAGCGCGATGAATATGAACCTGTATGTATTGCCGTCGTACGCGAACTCGGGATTGTTGCCGCCGGTGAGGGGTCTCCTCCAAAGAAACCGCCCTTGTCCCAGCCCCGTGATCCACCAAAGAAAATTCCTGCGGTCATGGTCTCGCACCAGAGCTCGGTGCCGTCGCAGTGCGCGTCGGCCTGCGCCGCGGTCGGTAGGAACGCCAGCGCCACCAACGCGAGCAAGAGCCCCGCCGCCGCGCGGCGGGCGCTGGTGGCTACGGAGCGGGCAAGTCGGCCCCGGCACCCGGCGCGAACGCGGTCGCCGACGGGCCGTAGGCATAGTCATGGCTTGGCTTGGCTTGATTATACCAGCAAAAGGCCACGCCGGGAATCTCCAACCCGTTGCCGAATCGCTTGGCCTGCCCCCGATTAGTGGTCCAGCGCTTAAGTTAGAGTTTGGCGCGTTTGGCAAGATGGTTTCTGGGGCCGGCGGTCTGTATCCGAGCGAGCTATGCGGCCGGATGGTATTGTAGTGATGCCGCCATCGTTCGATCAGCACTTTGGCCTCCTTCAGTGTAGAGAAGATCTCCGTGTTCAGGATTTCGTCCCGGAGCTTTGAGTTGAAGCTCTCGTTGTATCCGTTCTCCCAAGGTGACCCGGGCTCGATATAGAGGGTCTTGACGCCGATCCTGCCGAGCCAGTCGCGGACGGCATGAGCGGTAAACTCTGAGCCGTTGTCGGAACGGATATGATCCGGCGGGCCATGTTGGACGAAGAGCTCGGTCAGACAATGGAGGACATTGTCCGAGTTCAATCTTCGCTCGACGACAACGGCCATGCACCGCCTGGTGAACTCATCGATCACGGTGAGCATGCGGAACTTCCTCCCATCGTGTGTTCGATCCATGACGAAGTCATAGGACCAGACGTGATTGGGCCAGCACGGCCGCAGACGGATGCAGGATCCGTCGTTGAGCCACAGCCTGCCCCGTTTCGGTTGCTTCTGTGGGACCTTCAGCCCCTCCCGCCACCAGATGCGCTGGACCCGCTTGGCGTTCACGTGCCAACCTTCGGTCCTGAGCAAGGCAGTGATCCGCCGATAGCCATATCTGCCATACTGGCTGGCCAAGCGGATGATCGCGGTCGTGAGTGCCTCTTCATCATCCCGACTACGGGGTCTCTTGCGCTGGGTTGAGCGATGTTGGCCTGCAACAGCACAGGCACGTCGCTCGGAGATTCCCAGTTCGGCCTGGAGATGATCAACACACCGCCGGCGACGGGCGGGGCTTAGCAGTTTCCCTCAAGCGCCTCTTTCAAGATCAGCTTATCCAACGTCAGATCCGAGATCGCCTTCCGGAGACGGCCATTCTCCTTCTCCAGGTCCTTCAGACGCTTGGCCTGGTCAGTACGAAGGCCGCCATATTCCTTGCGCCAGCGATAGTAACTCTGCTCCGATACGCCGAGCGTGCGACAAGCTTGACCAATGGACTGGCCCTGCGCCAAGGCCACCTCGGCTTCGCGCAACATGCTGATAATCTGTTCCGGGGTGTAGCGTTTACGGCTCATTTTGTCCTCCTTTCGAGGGGGCAAAACGCGCCAAACTCTCTTAACAAATCTGGACCACTTTTAGGGGGTCACTCCAGCCCTGCTCGGCCGAGGCCGCCATCCCGGTTCCGTTCGATCCCGTCATCGTCGCCCCCTTCACGGTTCGCCGCCACATCGCCAGCCGAAGCGCCGGGCAAGCGCCGGCAGGATGGTGCTGTCCTGAAGGATCGATCGGGAAGCCCCGCCGAGAAACGCACCTCCACTGACATACCTGTCCAGGAACGCCCCCCGTCGTCTCCCTGGGCCAGGCCTTGGCGAACCAGACATTGGAATGGGGCAGGGTGCAGCGAGACTAGCTGCTGTACTTGCGGGTGAGAGTCCCGTCGGCGCAATTCTCAGTTTAGCGCCGTAGTGATATCCGGCAGGCATGCGGGGCGACCCGGTGGTCTGAAAGCCCGGAAGTAAAAGCCCCGGAGGGCCGGAGGGTCGTAGTGCCTCTCAGGTCTGGTCAGTTCGGTGGGGCGAGCGAACAGTAGGGCCGTAACGAAAGTGAACGGATTAAGCGTCGAAAATCATGTCCTGCATGAAGCTGATTTGCGGGGTAATCGGAGCTGCCAAGGGTTTCCTGCCTATCCGATGGCCAGTGCCGGTGCGGAAGAACTGAGGCGCACGCATCGGGGCTCCCGGCGTATTGAAGGCGGCAATACTGGACAGTACAGCAGTGAAAGTCCGGAAGGTGTGGAGGTCAGACAGGATGATCCTTGGATGTCAAAGACCGTGTCTATAACTGGCTGTGCCGGGAAATGAGACGGAGATCTCCAGACTGGCGGATGAGGTCGTCAAGCGTTGATGGGCGGGACAACATAACCCGGCTGGAGCGAGGACCTCAGGGCTCAGGTGGCAGTGCTGCTACCGTGTGGTCCGCACACAGAGGCGGACGGTCTTCAAGGCGGTCGGCACGGTCTAAGGACGGAGCAAACGAGGGCTGTGGTCAGGAGAATGGCTGGGTCGGCCTTAACCCTGACGCGTCCGCGGAAGGCTCCACTCCGAACTGTGAGGTGCCTGATGCTTGAAGCCGGACCGGGGAAAACCCGATGTCCGGAATTTTAGGGGGGCGGCTGGAAACGTGGCCAATGGTGGAACTGTGAACCCACCCCGCAACCGAAAGGGCGGGGCTGGAAACCCTCCACCTACCGGTGCGCGCGCCAGTGCCCTACCCGACATCAGGCGGATGAAGGTGACCTTGCGCCGCCGGCGTCAACCTCTACCGGCGCCTCGCCGAAGTCGACCTGACCATGGCCCGGCGGGTGATAGAGGGGGAGGAAGGTCTTCCGCGTCGACCGCCACCGCGCGCGCGTAATCCTTCACGAGGTATGGTCGCCGGCAAACCCGTGCTCGTCCCGCAGGCGCCCTAAAATCCGCTGTGCCGTGTGCCGCTGCTTGCGCGGCTCCTCCCGGTCCGCTTCCAGGATCGCGCCGATGGCGCTCGTCAACCCACCCGGCTCCCGCCCGGCGGCGTCCGGCGAAAGCCCGGCGGTGGCCATCTTCTTCACCAGTCGATGTCGACCCGGCGCGCCGCCTCGCGATGGCTCAAGCCTTCATCGACGACCGCCAGCGAAGCCGCCGCATGGAGCTCCGCGCCTACATCTCCCGCCCCTTGCCACAACAGAAAATGGACTATCGATGGCACATCTGTGGGCGGTTCCTTAATGCAAGCATTTCTTTGAACGGCTCCGTGCATGTGGTCAGGCGCAGCCACCTGTCCAGCGTCAAGGGGTGACGATCCGGACCCTCAGCCCCGCGACAACCAAGAGTCGATACCGGAAGGCGTCGAGGACCAAGGCGAACCCTGCAACCCATCCCGCCGAATCGGAAGGCGCCGGAAGTTGCGCGCTCTGGCATCGACGGTCGCTACCGGAGTATTGTCCCCGCGGTAGGAAACCGAACCGGGTTCAAGGTATCGATGGCAGTCGTTCGGCGCGAGCGCAACAATATCGGCAGGGCTTTGCAGCACGTCAGGCGAAGTAACGACCTGACCCTCGCCGAGGTCAGCGACATGACCGGCGTGGCAGTCTCGACCCTCTCCAAGATCGAGAACAACAATTCGTCCCCGAAATTCGACGTGCTGACCCGCCTGGCCGAAGGTCTCGGCCTGGATATGGCCACGCTTCTCGGCGACAGTTTCTATACCTTTGCGCCCGGCGCCAGGACGGTCAACCGGGCGAACGAAGGCGTTCGCTATGAAACGCCGCTCGGCAGCTACGAGACCCTGAGCAGCGAAATCGCGATGAAGTCGCTTCAGCCTTCGGTCATCCAGGTGCCGAAGGGAAGGCGCGAGCCCGAGGCCATGAGCAGCCATGGGGGCGAGGAATTTCTCTACGTCCTCAGCGGAACCGTGCAGTTCTACATGGAGCCCTACAGCCCCACCATCCTGAAGCAGGGAGACTCGGTGCATTTCGACAGCCTGATGCCGCATGGGGTCGTCGCCGTGGGCGATGAGGATGCCTCGATCCTCGCTATCTCCCTGTTCGACAGGGAGATAGCCGGGAACCCGGAAGAAGAACTTTCGGACAAGGCGGACGGGAAGCCCAAGGACATCGAAAGCGAATAGCCGGCCGCGCGGCCGCCGGTATCGGCCTCGCCACCCCTCACGCTTTCCCGTCCAGCCGTCAGCGGCCCAGCACCAGGTTGGGGAGCCAGAGAGACACCGCCGGCACGTAAGTTGTGACGAGCAGCGTCGGCAGCCATGCGAACACGATCATCGCCAGGGTCGGCCACAGCATCCGGCTCAGCCGGGTATCGGCCACGCGCGCCCCGAGATAGAGCAGCGGCGCGGTGGGCGGGGTGATATTCCCCATGCCCAGGTTGACACCGATGATCGCGGCGAAGTGGATCGGGTCAACACCGAGTTTCTGGGCGATCGGCAACAGAAGGGGGGCTGCCAGCAGGACACCCGAGGTATCGTCCATGAGCATGCCGATGACCACGGTGACGAGATTGATAATGAGCAGGACGACGACCGGATTCCCGGACACCGAGAAGACAAAGACCTCGGCCAGGCTCAGAATGTCTTCGAAGATCAGCAGGCGGCTGACGATCATCACGGTGAAGAACATCACCATGACGACGCCGGTTGTGGTCCCGGTTTGAACCAGCGCCTCGATGAAGGTCTTCCTGTTGAGGCCGCGGTAGACGAACCAGCCGTCGGGGATCGCGTACAACACCGCGATCCCCGCCGCTTCGGTGGGGGTCATGAAGCCGCCGTAGATGCCGCCGAGGATGATGACCGGCATCAACAACGCGGGAAGGGCATTTCTGCTGCTTATCGCCGCCTCGGCGCGGAAACTCGCCGGCGGCGCCGCCACCTCGATGCACTTCTGCCGCGCCATCAATACCAGGTTCAGTGCGCACAGCAGGACAATGAGGATCAGACCGGGGATCACCGTTGCCAGAAAGCACCTCAGCACCGACTGGTGGGTTACCCAGGCATAGACGATCTGGAAGGAGCTCAGCGGGATGAGCAGGCCGAGCGGCGCGGCGCTGGCCAACAGCGCGGCCGAGAAGCCCTCGGGATAGTTGGCCGCGCGAAGCCGCGGCATAAGCACCGAGCCGATGCAGGTGAGCGTCGCCCCCGCGCTGCCAGAGATCGAGCCGAAGATGGCGCTCGCCAGGACCGCTGCGGCCGACAGCCCGCCCCGGTAGCGTCCGGCAAAGAGCTCCACCAGATGCACCATGGGCGCGGCGATCCGACCCTTCTCCATGATGCCGCCCGCCATGATGAAGAGAGGGATGGCGAGCAGCACCAGGTTGTTCATGCGCCAATGGCCGGAGATCAGGAAGGTTGCCGCGTCGGTGTCGGCGAAGATCGCCAGATAGATCATGACCGCCCCGAAGGCGAACGGCACGGGAAGCCCGATCACCAGCACCGCGCAGAGCAGCAACAGGGCGCCGGCCAGCATCATGGCGCCTCGCTCCGGGTCTGATTGCCCGCCGTGCTGCAGGACTTGTCCAGCAGGCGGAGGAAGCGCATCGCCGCATGGACCGTCATCAGCACGAAGCCGAGGCAGATGACCCCGCGCGGAACCGCCAGCGGGATTCCATAGACGGGTGTCGCCGGCAAATCCGGATACCTGGCCAGATCGTCCACGACCATCAGGAAGCCCCACCAGGAGAGGACGGCCCCGATACCGATTTCCAGCCCGATGACGAACAAGTCCAGCTTCCTCTTCAGCGCCTCGGACTTGATCCATTCCCGCAGGAGGTCTGCCTTGATGTGCGTGTTGTCGTGGCTGCCCTGGGCCGCGCCGAGGAAGTACAGGATGAAGGCGGTGACGAGCATCCACTCCTCATAGGCGAAGAGGTTCATCTCGAAGCCGTAGCGCAGGACGACGACGACCCCGAAGGTGGCCGCGATCAGCAGCGAGCAGGCGACGATGAGACACTTTTGCAGCAGGACGGCAATGCGGATCAGGCGCGCCATCGAAAGCCTCCATGGGCCGGGAGCGGCCCCGCAATGTCCCGGTCAGCCGCCATGGCTACGGCAGCAACGGCGGCGTGCCCGCCACCCGGTTGGATCCCGGCCGGGGGCCGCGGCGGCCACGCACGGGAAGGAGGCACGAAATGCCTGCGCGGGGATTTCCAGGCCCTTCAGTTCACATCCGCCTTCAACTTCGCCATAAGCTCGGCGCCGAGCCTCTGCTCAAGCAGCGGCCACGTCCGGGAGCGAACCTCCGCAGGCCAGATACGCTCCATCAGCGACACCGTGCCCTCTCCCGCGGCGACTGGGTCGGATTTCGCCGCCGACCTGATCTCGGAGGCTGCTTCCTTGAGTCGGCTGATCGCAAGTTTTGACCCGCGCCAGCCAAAGGCCCTGGCCCGAAGGTTCTTCTTGAACAGCCACTTTCGACTCGCCGCCATTACCTCCATCCTTGTAGAACATAAGAACACCAAACAAGGGCAGGAAAATCTCGCTTCCTACCATCGTCTGGCGCTTTGCGTACATAAAGTGCCATCCAACCCATCAGGCCTAGACTTCAGGAGTACCGGTTCACATCATGGGCACCTCTAAGAATTGGTGAGTTGTCGGAGGATATTGTTTAACCAGGCTGTCACCAGCTCCAGCCATGCCGGAGCCGAGATTTTCGGGGTCTTCCGCGCTCCAATTGAGTTATTTCCGCCACAAGACCGTCCCCAGGCGGTCTCCTTCTCCGATTATCGTCACACGGCCGCCGCGAGACGCTCCAGTTGGACCAGGCGGCGCATGTTGTAGGCGAGGTTCTTCAACCCGATCCGCGCCTTCGCCCGCACCAGCCCGACACTACGCACCAGCGTCCCGCCCATGTCGTTGCTCTGGGCCCCGAAGACATGCTCGACGCGGACCCGAACCGACGAACGGGTCTTGTTGCCCTGCTTCTCGCGCTCGCTCAGCGGCTTGTTGCGGCGGCCCTTGCGATGGATCCGGCTCCGCAACCCCTTCTCCTTCAGCACCGCCTCGATCTCCGCCGAGCGGTAAGCGCTGTCCGCCCACACACCCAAAGCCGTGTTGTCCCCATCCAGGATATCGTCGAGGACTTGGCTGTCGTGCTCCGCCGCGTCGCTCACATGATAGCGCCGCACCAGCTTGTGCCGACGGTCCACGTTGACATGGTTCTTGTAACCGTAATGGCTCTTGCCGTGCTTCTTAGTCCACCGCGCCTCGACATCCTTTTGGCGCCGCTTTGCCGGCTTGTCCTCCCAGCCTGCCGGCGTCTCGCCCGCCTTTATCCGCGCGTTCTCCTCGCGGCTGTTGCGCTGTTTGGGTACCGCCACAATCGAGGCGTCGATGATCTGGCCGCCCATCGCCAGATAGCCCTGATCCTTCAGGTAGCCATCGAACGTCTCGAATAAGGCCTCGATCACGCCAGCTTGCGTTAACTGTTCGCGGTACAGCCACACCGTCTTGGCGTCGGGAACCCGGCCCTCCAGACCCAACCCCAGAAATCGCATGAACGACAGGCGGTCACGGATCTGATGCTCAACTTGGTCGTCCGAGAGATTGTAGAGCGCGCACAGAATGATCGTCTTGAACATCACAATCGCATCCCACGGCTTGCGTCCCGCCCGCGATTTACGCGCCTTGTCCGCACACCGCCACACCGCCTCAAGACGCGCGCGCAAGTCTTCCCACGGAACCACCCCGTCGATCTTCAAAAGCGGATCGTTCTTGGCGTCAAGACCGGAATACCGGTTCCCAAGATCGAAAAACCCCATCTGACCCATCAACCACGCCTCCCGCTATCAACAAATCGGCAACCCGATTCTAAATCGACGACGCCCGAAAAAGGAGAATTCTTAGAGGTGCCCTCATGTTGGATCCTGGTACTACAGCAACAGATGTCCAAATTGTCTTAATCGCTTATGCACATAGCTCCGGTTGTCTCAAGATATTGTATGTGACGGGTTTGGCGCGGAGTGCGATGTCGAACAGGGAGCGGAAGGCGGCATGGCGCGTTGTGCGGCGGTTGAAGCGAAAGACGAACTCGTCGAGATAGCTTTGCAGGTATTTGGGCCGCAGGCCGTGGTAGACGCCGCGCGCCCACCCCTTGAGGTTGGAGAACTCCGCGGCAAAGCTCACACCTTCGAATGCGTGCGCTGCCATCGCCAGACCTCGGTGACGGCGGGGACCATCATGCATGGCAGCAAGCTGGCGCTCACCGTCTGGGTCTGGGCCGCCTACCTGATGGCGACACACTCCAACGGCATCTCCGCCCTGCAACTCCAGAAGCAGCTCGGCATCGGCTCCTATCGCAGCGCCTGGTTGCTGGCCGCCAAGCTCCGCCGGGCCATGGTCGATCCCGACCGCAACCCCTTGTCGGGCTTGGTTGAGATCGACGAGACCTCGCTGCCGTTCCGGACCAGGGACGATCCCCCGGCCGGCGGACCCGGCCGCAGCCACGACGGCAAGCTGCTCGTCGTCGGCGCGGTCGAGATCGGCGACGGCAACACCCCCGGCCGCTTGCGCCTGGCCCGGATCGCATCCTACGGCGCCGGCGAGCTCAACCGCTTCATCGGCCGTGACATGGCCGCCGACGGCACCGCCAAGACCGATGGCTGGGCCGGCTATGCCCGCGTCCCGGTCGCCGGACACCAACCCCACGTCGTCGGCGCCATGGCCGCCCATGTGGTGCTCCCCTGGATCCACCAGGTGTGTCCAGCCACGACCATGGCCGCAGCCGGGGCATGTGAAACCCCGTGGCCATCGCACCGACGCCAGCCAGGCGGCGCAGGCCTCATCATCGGGGAACATGCGCTGGAAGGCGATCAGGCCATCGGGGAAGCGTTCCATGGGGCGGCTCCTCGCTGTCGAACAAACAAAGAACCTTCTAATCCCTTGCCAACCCCAACGCAACACCTTGTGTCGCCGGAACTAAGTGCATAAGCGGCTTGTCTTATATCGTTGAGCTGGCGCGTGGGGTCCGTTCAAAGTCAATATCCCGTGCAGCGAGTGTTCGCTGACCCTCGACGTCATCGCCGACACGTTCGAGACCGAGCCTGCAGGCGTCCCGGCCAGGTCACCTCACAGCCACTATGTCTATCAGTCAGCATTCCGAAGTTCGCAATGAATGATCCGGTGACAGTTTGCGCACAGGCACATTAGCTCCTGGCCTGCCCCCGATTAGTGGTCCAGCGCTTAAGTTAGAGTTTGGCGCGGGTTAAGTTGATGGGCCAACCATAGCCCATCAACAGCGTAGGTTGGCCCATCAACGTTTGGCAAGATGGTTTCTGGGGCCGGCGGTCTGTATCCGAGCGAGCTATGCGGCCGGATGGTATTGTAGTGATGCCGCCATCGTTCGATCAGCACTTTGGCCTCCTTCAGTGT
Organism: Alphaproteobacteria bacterium; assembly: GCA_965219135.1. Classification (GTDB taxonomy): domain Bacteria; phylum Pseudomonadota; class Alphaproteobacteria; order VGEJ01; family VGEJ01; genus CAYUNL01. Next base: position 3,480,606 of record CBDCMV010000003.1, read on the forward strand.
AGAGAAGATCTCCGTGTTCAGGATTTCGTCCCGGAGCTTTGAGTTGAAGCTCTCGTTGTATCCGTTCTCCCAAGGTGACCCGGGCTCGATATAGAGGGTCTTGACGCCGATCCTGCCGAGCCAGTCGCGGACGGCATGAGCGGTAAACTCTGAGCCGTTGTCGGAACGGATATGATCCGGCGGGCCATGTTGGACGAAGAGCTCGGTCAGACAATGGAGGACATTGTCCGAGTTCAATCTTCGCTCGACGACAACGGCCATGCACCGCCTGGTGAACTCATCGATCACGGTGAGCATGCGGAACTTCCTCCCATCGTGTGTTCGATCCATGACGAAGTCATAGGACCAGACGTGATTGGGCCAGCACGGCCGCAGACGGATGCAGGATCCGTCGTTGAGCCACAGCCTGCCCCGTTTCGGTTGCTTCTGTGGGACCTTCAGCCCCTCCCGCCACCAGATGCGCTGGACCCGCTTGGCGTTCACGTGCCAACCTTCGGTCCTGAGCAAGGCAGTGATCCGCCGATAGCCATATCTGCCATACTGGCTGGCCAAGCGGATGATCGCGGTCGTGAGTGCCTCTTCATCATCCCGACTACGGGGTCTCTTGCGCTGGGTTGAGCGATGTTGGCCTGCAACAGCACAGGCACGTCGCTCGGAGATTCCCAGTTCGGCCTGGAGATGATCAACACACCGCCGGCGACGGGCGGGGCTTAGCAGTTTCCCTCAAGCGCCTCTTTCAAGATCAGCTTATCCAACGTCAGATCCGAGATCGCCTTCCGGAGACGGCCATTCTCCTTCTCCAGGTCCTTCAGACGCTTGGCCTGGTCAGTACGAAGGCCGCCATATTCCTTGCGCCAGCGATAGTAACTCTGCTCCGATACGCCGAGCGTGCGACAAGCTTGACCAATGGACTGGCCCTGCGCCAAGGCCACCTCGGCTTCGCGCAACATGCTGATAATCTGTTCCGGGGTGTAGCGTTTACGGCTCATTTTGTCCTCCTTTCGAGGGGGCAAAACGCGCCAAACTCTCTTAACAAATCTGGACCACTTTTAGGGGGTCACTCCAGTACCCCGACTGGTATGACTATGCTCGGAAGTCCGCAAGCCGCTGGGGAACACCGATCCACGTGCAGATGTCGTTCGTGCGCCACGAATCGAGTTATCGGGGCGATGCCCGTCCGCCGCGCCAATGGCTCTGGTTCATACCGCTCGGCCGTCCGTCTTCTGCCAAGGGTTATGCGCAGGCACAGGATCCGGTCTGGAACGAATACCAAGCGGAGCGGGGACGTCTGTTCCGCAGCCGCGGCGACATGGAAGATGCCCTGGACTTCATCGGCTGGTACAACCAGCGAACCCGGCGTCAGCTCGGCATACCCCTCACCGACGCGCAGCGTCTCTACCTCGCCTACCACGAAGGGCAAGGCGGTTATCGGCGGGGCACCTGGAGGGACAAACCGAAGGTGCAGAGTGCCGCCCGGCGGGTCGCTGCGACGGCGGATCGTTACAGAGCGCAGCTTGCGCGCTGTGAATCCCGCTTTCGGTGCGACTCCTGGTATCAAGTCTGGCCGTTCTGCCGCTAATCGCCGATCTGCACTCTCGCGATATGCGGGTGCACCAGCGCGTAAGAATCCGCATGCCAGGTGGAGAGTCTTTGCGTTGAAGGGAGTCGAAACTACACCCCGAACACAGCCAAGGTTTTTGGCGAATCGTACATGGGCGGGGTTCCTGGTCGGGGAACAGCGGCTAACGTGCGGTTACAGTCTGCTTTCGAAGTCCTTGCATCAGATATCGCCAATGGATGCGCGATGAGCGGGCATTTGACGTCATAACCCAGGGATTCTGGAAACAGAAAACGTGGCTGTCCCAGACAACCAAGTTTGGAGGTTATCAGAGAACAGGATCGTTTGATCGCGCATTTTGTTGCCGGCACGACAACACGAACGGCAGCGCGTCTATGTGGTCTGAACCGCAAGACGGAGACTTTCTATTTCCACCGGCTTCGCGAGATCATCGCCCTTGAGCGGGTCGTTCTTGCCGTGCATGAGTTCTGGTCGGGTCGGTCTTCCGTTCGGCCGGTTTCGACTGCACGGACGCTTTCATTCGAAGCTCTTGCCCACGAGCCGGGATCGCCGGGTCGCGTCTTCGTTCTCGATGAGAATGCGCTGGCAGATCTGCTGCTCAAGATCGAGGAGGCAAACCGCGGCTCGGCAGGATATCGAAGATGGGCCAGCGCGATCTCAAGTGCCTCATGATCACGGGCGCCATGGCTGTCGTCAACTGGGCCGTCCGGCGCGACGAGACGACGGACCCCTGGCTGGACAGGGAGGCCCGTGGTCGCGCGATCCGAAGATCATGGACAAGGCGACCCATCCGCCGCCACGCTGCAAGGAGGGCGCTTTGGTCGAGGCGATGCAACATCGGTGGTGCTCGCCGATCCCCGATGGCATTCTCGCGCGATGAGCGAGCCCACTCCGGTGCAAAACGCGGTGCAGGCGCAAAAAGTCGCGGCCATTACCATCGCGGAATATGACCGTATGGCAGCGGCTTACCGTCGCGGCACGGCCGACCACGACGTCAGCCAGAACATCGCGGCCCTGCTCGAAGCGATCGAAGGCGCGGCGCCCCACATCATTCTCGATCTAGGCTGCGGGCCCGGCCGGGATCTCCGCCGGTTCACCGCGCTCGGCCACGAGGCGGTCGGCCTCGACGGATCGGCCGAGCTCGCCGCCATGGCGCGCGCCAAGACGGATTGTGAGGTGCTGTACCAAGACTTTCTCGCGCTTGACCTGCCATCCGCCCGCTTCGACGGAATCTTCGCAAATGCCTCGCTGTTCCACGTGCCGAGCAGCCAGCTGGCCCGGGTCCTTGGCGACCTCGCCGCGACCCTCAAGCCCAGCGGTGTCCTGTTCTGCTCGAACCCGCGGGGCGACAACGAGGAAGGCTGGGCCGGTGGGCGCTACGGCTGCTTCCATGATCTCGAAACATGGCGCGCCTACGTCACCGCCGCGGGCTTTCTGGAACTACACCACTATTATCGCCCGCCGGGCCGGCCGCGGGCGCAGCAGCCGTGGCTCGCCACGGTCTGGCGCAAGAGCTCGGTGAATCATGCCCAATAGCGGCCCGTCACGCCGATGACAACCGACGCGATTCCTACCACCCATGCTGCCGTCGGGTGTGCCGTCACGCCAAAGTGGACGCTCTGCCTGCGTTCGTGGTGCAAAACGATGAAGACCATGAAAAGCCGGAACGTGGCGGTCGGCAAGACGAAGAAATCGATCGAAGCAAGAGCCTTCGAATGGTTGTCCGATGTAGGGTCGTCGTCAGGAACGGTCGAAGAAGGGACGGGTGATGGACGGCAAGCTGTGCATCGTCACCGGCGCCACGGACGGAATCGGCCGAGTCACGGCACGGGTACTGGCGGAGAGAGGGGCCGAAGTCGTACTCGTCGGGCGGACCGCGGACAAGGGCGCGGAGGTCTGCGAGGCGATCCGGCGGTCTTCGCGCAACGGCCGGGTGCGCTTCGAGCAGACCGATCTCTCTAGCCAAGCCGAGATCCGAGCACTGGTGGAGCGCCTTACCGCTGGCAGCGCGGCGATCGATGTTCTCGTCAACAACGTGGGCGCCGTTTTCACCGACCGTCGCGAGAGCGTCGACGGGATCGAGATGACTTTCGCGCTCAACCATCTAGGCTATTTTCTGCTGACCGGGCTGTTGCTAGAGCGCCTCAGGCGAACGGCGGCGGGCGCATCGTCAATGTCGCCTCCGAGGCCCATCGCGGCACGCGGATGGACCTGGAGGACCCGCAGGGGAGGAAGCGCTATAGCGGTTGGCGTACCTACCGGCGGAGTAAGCTCGCCAACATTCTCTTCACCTATCGCCTCGCGGCGCTGCTAGTGGATAGGTCGGTCACGGTGAACTGCCTACACCCCGGTTTCGTCGCCAGCAGGTTCGGCCACAACAATGGCTGGCTCTTCGTCGCGGCGCTAAAAGCTGCGATGCGGTTGTCTGCGATCGACACCGAGGCCGGCGCACACACCAGTGTCCATCTTGTGACGAGCGCCGATGTAGCGGGCGTGTCTGGCCGCTATTTCGACGAGTGCCGCGCGACTGCGAGTTCACCCGCCTCTCACGATGAGGAAGCGTTTTCGGTCGAACAGATCATCAATAGCGGATCATCGACCAAGATGAAGTTGCCTCCGCGACCGGTTATGGCGCCGCCGACCGACGTTGCCATCCGGGAGCCTCCGACAGTGGTCATGAACTCCGTCTCGGTGTTCTTGTCCCGATTCATGCGGGTTCCGCGAAACGTTCGCCGGTACCAGGGCGATTGCATGACGGCCCGGGTGTCGTTCGAGTGCTTTACCGCGAGATCCGTCGCGTAACTTGCTGCGATGATACGCGCGGTTGGCTGGTGGCCGAGAATGCGACCGACACACAGAGCGACTTCAGGTGCCGCGGCGGCAACGTAATGATGAGCGTCGGATCCTCCCGGCCAGACATTCTTGTAAGTGCCAGGCGATAGCCTCGATGTGCCAGTTGTGACTGTAGTCCTGGCCTCGTGCGACCTCTTGTAAGCACTTCTCGACGAAGGCCACTAAGTCGGTGCGAAGGACGGCGTCGAGGAACCTACCCTGATCGATCATGATCCCGCTCTTTTAAGCTCCCTTCACCGTTGGTCGGCGGATGGCGCAACCGGGTCGGAGCGTCTGATCGCTGGGCGTTTCGCTGCGTGCGCTTGGTGAATCGCTCGATGATCGCCAGATCCTCGGCGTCGAGATCATCCGGGGAGTCGGCGGGACCTTCGTGCTCTATTAGCCGAAGGGCCAGGTTCGCCAGGAACGCCGCTGCCCTGACGTCGCCCTGAACGGCTTTGGCCCCCATGGCCTTGATCATTGCTCGCTGCTTACTTACTTCGTGGCGGGTTTCGCCCTCGCGCACGATGAGCTTTTCCTGAAGCTCCTCGGCAAGCTCCGTCCCGAGGTTCCTCGCTCCCTTGGGCCGGCCGTGGGGGTTGCCTGACTGGCCCTTCTTGAACCTCGTGTGCTGAGGCGGCTTCCTGTAACCCACCTCGTACTCACCCGACATCGCGACCCTCCTCGCCGTAACTCCGAGCTGATTCGGGCTCAGCCCTCCGCCCGGAGCGCCCCGATGATGCCGGGGCAGGCACCCGCTCCTCGCGAAGCTGGTCGAGGGTGAGACCGGTGCCGTGGTGGAGGGCGCCTTCACCCGTGTATTCCTGCCATCGGCGCAGGGCGGTCTCGACATAGACGGGGTCCAACTCCATGGCACACGCGATCCGGCCGGTTCGCTCAGCCGCGATGATCGTCGTGCCGCTTCCCAAGAAGCAGTCGAGAACAGTCCCGCCCCGGCGCGAGCAGTCCTTGATGGCATCCGCCACCAGGGCAACCGGCTTGACCGTGGGATGCATGGCCAGCTCCTCGAGCCTGCCCTCATGCAGTGTGTTGTGCCTGGGTAGTCCCAGACGTTCGTACGGTGCTGGCCGTACTGTCCGAGCTCGAAGTTGTTGATGTGCGGTGCCTTTTCTTTTTTTAACACGAACACGACCTCATGCTTGGAGCGGTAGAATGTCCCCGTCCCTGCGACGGTCTTGACCCAGACGTTCAGGTTCTTGAGCTCGCCGTCGGCCCCGCGGCCGGCGCTCAGGACCTTGAGCATGTGCCGCCAATCCATACAGACGAAGTGGATCGATCCGTCGGCGCTGTGGAACGCTAGGTTCGCGAGCACCCGCTCGAGAAACGCCGTGAACTCGACTTCGCTCATTTCACCCGAGGCCATCACGAACGGCCTATGCTTGATCCGACCCGATCCGCAGACGTGGCCGTCGATGGGAACGTTGTATGGCGGGTCGGTGAAGACCATCTGCGCCTTTCGCCGCCCATCAGCCGATTGAAGTCCGAAGTTTCGGTAGCATCACCGCAGAGCAGCCGATGACGGCCCAGCGTCCAAGTATCGCCCCGACGGACCGTGACATCTTCAGCCGCCAAGGGTTCGGGCATGCGATCCGCCGTGGCATCCGCAACGGCGGTGCCCAGGCTCTCGACGTGAAGATCGATCTCGGCCGTCGTAAATCCGGTGATGGTCACGTCGAAGTCAACGGCGACATCGCCCCGCCCCTGATATCTTTCCCCGAGACGACCAATCGGATCCGGATCGTGCCGGGGCAGGTGCTCGTACCTCGGTTCTTGTGCGCATTCCCGGACCACACGCTGTCGAACCGGCCACCTGTTCGCACCACTCCATCGCCTGGGTCGATACGCGGCGCTGCCGTACGGGCCATTGTGAGGCGATGCCTCACCCCCCTACAATTGCTCTGCAGCCGAGGGGCCAGAACGGAATCGATCGTATGAGAAAGAAAAGCGTTCTGATTACCGGCATGAGTGGACTCATCGGCCAGGTATGCCAGAGGGAGTTGGGGGACTCATACGCCCTCAGTGGTCTGAGCCGGAGGAGTGTGGCGAGAGTCCCCTGTTTCCAAGCGGACATCGCCGATCTGGACGCCATTCGGCCTGCCTTCGAGGGAGTGGACGTGGTGGTCCACCTGGCAGCGATGGCCAAAGGCGATGCCACCTGGGAAGAGGTGCTTCCCCACAACATCGTCGGCACCTACAACGTGTTCGAGGTCGCCAGGATCGCTGGAGTGAAGAGAATCATATCGGCCAGCGCCGGTGCCGCCGTCAGCGATTCGGAAAGGGAGATGCCCTACCAGGCCCTGGTGGAAGGGCGCTACGACGAGGTTGCCAGTTGGGAGAATCTGGATGCCTCGGTGGTCCGACCGAGCGGCCTCTATGGGTGCAGCAAGTTGTGGGGCGAGGCCCTGGCCCGCCACTTCTCGGATGCGTGGGGCCTCTCGATGATCTGCCTCCGCATCGGAATCGTCAACCAAGCGGACCGGCCAACCTCGACACGGGAGTTCTCGATCTGGTGTAGCCAGAGGGACATCGCCCAGATGGTCCAGCGGTGCATCGACGCACCCCAAAGCCTGGAGTTCGCCGCCTTCTACGCAGTCTCGGACAACAAGTGGAGCTACCGAAGTCTAGACAACGCCCGACGCGAGCTCGGGTTCGAGCCCCGCGATCAGGCGGAGCAGCATCGGCGACCGACGTGCCAAGCTCTATCTGGTCGAGCTAGCGGTTCGATTCGACCAGCTCGCCAACGCTCCGGGTATCGGAAAGAAGCGTGAGGAGATCGGCCCAGGCATACGAAGCTTTCGCGCCGGTCGCCATATCGTCTTTTATCGGGAACAAACGGGAAGCGTCGAAATAGCTCGCGTTCTCCATTCGAGCATGGAGGTACAACGCCACTTCGAGCGGCCGTAGGCCCCACACCCGTGACCGTGCGGCCGGCTTAGACGGTGATCGTGCCCTGGAGGTAGAGGGCGCAGCGGCCGGCGATGTGGACGCGGTCGCCGGCGAGGGTGCAGTGAAGCTCGCCGCCGCGGCTGGAAACCTGGAGCGCGCGCATTTCCTGCCGCCCAAGCCGGGCGGCCCAGTACGGGGTCAGCGTGCAGTGCGACGATCCGGTGACCGGGTCCTCGGCCACGCCGAGGCGGGGGGCGAAGAAGCGCGAGACGAAATCGGCGTCCTTGCCCGGCGCGGAGACGATTACGGCGTCGCGGTCAAGTGTGGCCAGCGCCGCCACATCGGGCTCGAGCGCGCGCACCGCCGCCTCGTCGGCGTAGATGGCCAGGTAGTCGCGGGGGGCGGCGAGGGTCTCGGCCGGCGGCCGACCCAGCGCCTCGGCCAGCGCCTTTGGCGTCGCGCACGGCACCGCTGGAGCGGCGGGGAAGTCCATCGACAGAGGCTCGCCCTCGCGGGCGACGGTGAGGACACCGCTTTTCGCGGTCGAGAACGTTACCGGTGCGGTCCGCGCGGGCTCGATAATGGTGAAGATGACATAGGCCGAGGCGAGTGTCGCATGGCCGCACAGCGCGACCTCGGTCAGCGGCGTGAACCAACGGAGATCGAAGTCCTCGCCGGCCGGCACGAAGAAGGCGGTTTCGGAGAGGTTGTTCTCGGCGGCAATCGCCTGGAGCAGCGAATCCTCGGGCCAGGTCTCAAGCGGGCACACCGCGGCCGGGTTGCCAGCGAACGCGCGGCCGGCGAACGCGTCGACCTGATAGAGAGGCTGCCCCGGCACGGCCAAGGTTCAGCCGGTGGTCCCCGTAGCGGTCACCGGCTCGACCGCGGACGGGTGGACGGTGTGGCCGTGGTTGAGCGGTCCATGGCCCCGCCCCAACCCCGGTGCCGTCGCAATCGCCTTGGCAACGTAGGCGCGCGCCCGCACCACCGAATCGCGGACGCCTAGCCCCTGGGCTATGCCGACGGCGATGGCCGAGGCCAGCGTACAGCCGGTGCCGTGGGTATGCACGGTGGCGATGCGCGGCGATTCGAAGGTCTCGATGCCATCCTCGCTCACCAGCACATCGCGGACCGTCGGGTGGTCGAGGTGCCCGCCCTTGAGCAAAATCGCGCTCGGGCCAAGCGTGACCAGCATCGCCGCCGCCTCGGCCATTTCCTCGGGCGAGGCGATGGTCATGCCGGTCAGGAACTCGGCCTCGGGAAGGTTCGGCGTCAACACGCTCGCGCGAAGAATGAGCCGGGCCTTGAAGGCCTGGCTCGCGTCGGGTTCCAAGAGCGCGTCGCCACTCTTGGCCACCATGACCGGATCGACGACCAGGGGTGTGTCCGGCGCGAGGCGCTCGTAGCAATCCATCACCGCCTCGATGACCTCGGCATTGTGTAGCATCCCGGTCTTGATGCAGTCGGCGCCGATGTCCGAAAGCACGGATTCAATCTGTTGGGCGACGAATTCCGGCGCAACCTCCGAGATTCCCTGCACTCCTTGGGTGTTCTGGGCGGTGAGGGCGGTGACCGCGCTTGCCGCGTAGCCGCCGAGCGCGGTCACCGTCTTCACGTCGGCCTGGATTCCGGCGCCGCCGCCGGAATCCGAACCGGCCACGACCAGGACCCGCCCCTTCGAGGTACTCATGCGTGCCCTTTCGTCACCGTTCCCTTGCTCGGCTCAACCGGGGCGCGAGTCTAGCCCGACATTCCTTAAGCAAGGCGGAAGGGGCGCTCAGCCGGTGGCGCGAGCAAGGGCGCGGGTGATGTCGTCGACGACCTCGTTGACGAGCGCCGAGTCTTCGCCCTCGGCCATCACCCGGATCACCGGCTCGGTGCCGGATTCGCGGATCACCAATCGGCCCTGCCCCAGCAGTCGGTTCTCGCCCTCGCGGATCGCCGCGCGAACTCCGGCGTCCTCGAGCGGCGGCCGCGAGGTCCCGTTAAGGGCGACGTTCCGCAGCGTCTGCGGCAGGGGCTCGAATACGCGACCGACCTCGCTCACCGGTCGCCCGGCCTCGACGATGACCGCCAGGCACTGAAGCGCGGCGATCAATCCATCGCCGGTGGTCGCGAAGTCGCCGAGGACAATGTGCCCCGACTGCTCGCCGCCGACGTTCAGGGCGTGGGACCGCATGGCATCGACGACGTAACGGTCGCCGACCCGGGTACGATGGAGCTTCAGCCCGAGCCCGTCGAGATAGCGCTCCAGACCAAAGTTGGACATTACCGTCGCGACGATGCCGTCGCCCTTGAGGCGCCCGACCCGCTGCCAGTAGGCGGCGATCAATCCCATGAGCTGGTCGCCGTCCAAGAGCGCGCCGCGCTCGTCGGCGATGACCAGGCGGTCGCCGTCACCGTCGAGGGCGATGCCGAGGTGGGCGTTCCCCGCCGTCACCTGTGCCTGCATGTGCTCGGGCTGGGTCGAGCCGCAGCGGCGGTTGATGTTGAAACCGTCGGGATCGGCGGCGATGGGGACCACGTCGGCCCCGAGTTCCCACAGCACGCTGGGCGCCGCCCGATAGCTCGCGCCATTGGCGCAGTCCACCACGATCTTCAGGCCCTCGAGGGTGCGATGCTTGGTGAAGGTGTTCTTGACGAACTCGATATAGCGACCCTGTGCGTCGTCGAGCCGTTGTGCCCGGCCCAGGCCGCCGGGGGCCGCCAGCCCCTGGGTGAGGCCGTTCTCCATGTGGGCCTCGATTTCGGCCTCGACGGCATCAGAGAGCTTGTACCCATCGCCCGCGAACAGCTTGATGCCATTGTCTGCGAAGGGGTTGTGCGAGGCCGAGATCATGACCCCGAGATCGGCGCGCAGGCTGCGTGTGAGGATCGCGACCGCCGGCGTCGGTACCGGGCCGGCGAGAATCACGTCCATCCCCACCGAAACGAAGCCCGCCGTCAGCGCCGGCTCGAGCAGGTAGCCCGAGAGGCGGGTGTCCTTGCCGATCACCACGCGATGGCGATGGTCGCCCCGAATGAAGTGATGTCCCGCCGCCATTCCGACCCGAAGCGCGGTCTCGGCGGTCATCGGTTCGGTGTTCGCGGTGCCGCGAATACCGTCGGTGCCAAAATATTTGCGTGTCATGTCCCGGCGCCAGATGAGCAGGGTGGGTGGCTATGTCAGCCAATATAAATAGTTGGATTCCAAGAGAAAATCTAATTCTTCGCGGGGCGCCCGGCGATCGCGGCGAGAACGCGGAGCGCCTGCGCCGTCTCCGCAACGTCGTGGGCACGCACGATGTGGACGCCGCAGGCGAGCCCCCATGCCGCGGCGGCGAGCGAGCCCGCGAGCCGTTGGTCGGTCGGCTCGCCGGCGCTGGCGCGCGCGATGAAGCTCTTGCGCGAGGCGCCGAGCATTAGCGCGCAGCCGAGCCCGTGGAACATCGCGAGCCCGCGCAGAATCTCAAGGTTGTGGGTAAAGGTCTTTCCGAAGCCGATTCCCGGATCCACCACCAACCGCGTGCGCGCGATACCCGCTTCGGCGCAAGCGTTGATACGGGCTTCGAGATAGTCGAAGATGTCGAGCACGACATCGTCATAGGCCGGCGCATCCTGCATCGTCGTGGGATCGCCCAGGCTGTGCATCAGGACGACGGGGGTGCTGCCCGCACCGGCTAGCGCCAGACTGTTGGGGTCGTGGGTCAGCGCACTCACGTCGTTGATGATGGTCGCGCCGGCGCCGGTCGCCGCCTCCATGACGGCGGCGCGACGGGTATCGATGGAGATCGGCGTCGGCACATCGCGCAAGGCTTCGAGCACCGGCAAGACCCGGGCGATCTCTTCCTCGGCGGGGATGGGCTGGGCGCCGGGACGGGTGGACTCGCCGCCGATGTCGAGGATGTCGGCACCCGCCTCGATCAGCGCCAGCGCCTGGGCCACCCCCACGTCCGGCGCGCAAAATCGGCCCCCGTCCGAAAAGCTGTCCGGTGTGACGTTGATCACGCCCATGATGCGGGGGCGATCCAGCGCCAGGCCGGTGATCGGTGGACGGGGCGCCGAAAGATCGTTCAGGCGCCGGAGGATGTGCTCGCGGGTGGCCCGGGGTGCGGCCTCGGCCCACGCCCGCACCTCGCTGACCGACGCCGTCGCGGTGGCAACGCTCCCGCCATCGCCGCGGATCGATATGGCAAGATCGCGAAATGCGAGCGGGCCACCGCAGAGCGGCTCGTGGGTGGGCGGCGTGCCGGCCTCATCGAGCGTCGCCGGGGTGATCGGACGAAGGTAGACGCGCGCGGTGGCAGACACCTGGGGCAGCGTAGAACCAGGCGGTGGGCCCGCCACGATCGTTTCGGGGAGACTAGGAGCCGGGTTGGGGCTCGGGCTTGAGTCCGCCCGGGGCTTCTTCTTTGTCGTTGTCGGTCGAGGGTACGGTGCCGCGCACGCCCTCGGCTCGCTGCGGCTCTTCCTCGCTTGGGCGGTGGATGCTCTCGCCGCGCAGCAGCGCGACGATTTCGTCGCCGGTGAGCGTCTCGTATTCCAGCAGCGCACCGGCAAGCGCGTGGAGGTCGTCGATGTGTTCGCCGAGGATGTCGCGGGCCCGCGTCTCGGCGTGATCGACCAGCGCGCGAATCTCGTCGTCGATGAGGCGCGCCGTGGCCTCCGAGACGTTCTTGCGTTGGGTCACCGAATGGCCGAGAAAAATCTCCTCCTCGTTGTCGGAGTAGCGCAGCGGCCCGAGCTCACGGCTCATGCCCCATTCGGTTACCATGCGGCGCGCCAGGTCGGTCGCCTGCTTGATGTCGTTGGCCGCCCCCGTGGTCACGTTGTCGGCCCCGAAGACGATCTCTTCCGCGATCCGTCCGCCCATGGCGATGGCCAGCGAATCTTGGAGATAGTTGCGGGCGTGCGAGTAGCGGTCCTGCTCGGGCAGGCGCTGCACCAAGCCGAGTGCCTGGCCACGCGGGATGATGGTTGCCTTGTGGATGGGATCGGCCGCCGGGCACTTGACGTTGACCAGGGCGTGGCCGGCCTCGTGATAGGCGGTGAGTTTCTTCTCCTCCTCGGTCATGACCATGGAACGGCGCTCGGCGCCCATCATGACCTTGTCCTTGGCCTCTTCGAACTCGCTCATGGTGACAACGCGCTTGCCCTTGCGCGCCGCCAACAGCGCCGCCTCGTTGACCAGGTTGGCGAGATCGGCGCCCGAGAAACCGGGGGTGCCGCGGGCGATGGTGCGGGCCTCGACATCGGGGCCGAGGGGCACCTTGCGCATATGCACCTTGAGAATCTTCTCGCGGCCGAGAATATCGGGGTTCGGGACCACCACCTGGCGGTCGAAGCGGCCCGGCCGCAACAGTGCGGGGTCGAGCACGTCGGGGCGGTTGGTGGCGGCGATCAGGATCACGCCCTCGGTTGCCTCGAAACCGTCCATCTCGACCAGGAGCTGGTTGAGCGTTTGTTCGCGCTCGTCGTTGCCACCGCCGAGCCCGGCGCCGCGGTGGCGGCCGACCGCGTCGATCTCGTCGATGAAGATGATGCACGGCGCATTCTTCTTGCCCTGCTCAAACATGTCGCGAACCCGGCTCGCGCCGACGCCGACGAACATCTCGACGAAATCGGACCCCGAAATGGTGAAGAAGGGCACATTGGCCTCGCCGGCGATGGCACGTGCCAAAAGGGTCTTACCGGTGCCCGGCGGTCCCACCAGAAGCGCACCCTTGGGGATGCGGCCGCCGAGGCGCTGGTAGCGCTGCGGATCCTTGAGGAACTCGACGATCTCTTCGAGCTCTTCCTTGGCCTCGTCGATGCCGGCCACGTCGTCGAAGGTGATACGACCCTGGCGCTCGGTCAGTAGCCGCGCCTTCGACTTGCCAAAACCGAGCGCCTTGCCGCCGCCCGATTGCATCTGACGCATGAAGAAGATCCACACCCCGATCAGCAGCAGCATCGGGAACCATGACACCAGAATGCCGAATAGCGAGGGCACGTTGTCCTCGACCGGCGCGGCCGAAATTCGCACGCCCTTGCTGTGCAGACGCTGCACCAAGCCGGGGTCGTCGGGCGCGTAGGTCGAGAAGGCGCGGCCGTCCTTGTCGTGGCCGGTAATGTTGTTGCCTTGAATCGTGACGTCGCTGATGTCGCTCTTGTCGACCGAGGCGACGAACTCGGAATAGGTGATCGATTCGACAGCGCGGCGCGAGGGGCCGCCCTGGAACAGATTGAACAGCGCGATGAGCAGCAGGCCGATGATGACCCAAAGCGCCAAATTCTTGCCGAACTTGCTCACCCGCGATCTCTCCTTAGCGTACGGCCGCATCCAGGGTACCGGAAAACTCGGTCCGCGGCACCTGTTAATACATAAGTGCCGGTTGGCCGATGGCAACCGCAAAAGCGCCCGAGGACAGCGGGCGAGGGGGCTCGAAACGCGCGGTGAACCGCAACCGCGACCCGCCGCGCGCGGTGGCGCGGTCGAAACCGAGGTGCGGCACCGCGGCCACGCGATCGCCGCGCCAAAACGCTGGAATGACGACACGAACCGCGGCCGGCAACGCCGTTTCGCGCATCCGGGGGCGGATTTCGGCGAGCTGCCGCCAACCGGCCTGACCGAGGCGGGCGACCGCAAGGCCGCCGCCGAGCCGTCGTCCGCTTGGCGCCGAGACCCGGACCGTAAATCGACCGTCCCAGCGCAAGGTGGCGCCCGCTGACAAACTCAGCGATGGCGCGGTGGCGGCGGCCTCTCGGCTCACCAGGATGCGACCGCGCCACGGCGCGATCCGGCACCCCGACAAGGTGCGGGCCGCGCCCAATCCCGCGGCGATAGCGTCGCACAGCCGCGCCAGGCGCTCGAAGCGCGGCGGATAGACGGCGCCGGAAACGCACATCAGCACTTGCGAAAGCGCGCGCAGCGAGATCTCGTCCGCCGCCATGGCGAAGGCTCGAGGATCGACGGTGCAGAAACCGGCGCCGTGGATCCGTACAGAACGCGCCAGAAGGTCGGTGGCCTCGGCCTCGAGGGCGGCGCGTGCCCGGGCCATGTGCTGGGCGGTGCGGGCAAACCGCGGCACCGACAGGCCCACTGCCTCGAGCGCGCCGCGGGCGCGGCGGACGCGGACGCGCTGGAACGCCGGATCGCGGTTGCTCGGGTCCTCGATCCACGGCTGCTTCGACCGGCGGAGAGTCGCGACCAGCCGCGCCTTCGCGGTGCCGAGGAAGGGGCGGACAAGCAAGATTCCGCGATCGGCGCCGAGCGGCGCCATGGCCGCAAGTCCTTCCACACCAGAGCCGCGGGCGAGCCGCATTACGAACGTCTCGGCCTGATCTTCGAGATGATGGGCGAGGAACAAGTGCAGGACGCCGTGCCGCGCGCACCACTCGCGCAGCAAGCCATAGCGCGCCTCGCGCGCCGCCGCCTGAAGGCCGCGGCGCGGCTTCTCGCCCCGCCAGCGCAGAACGCGGTGGGCGATGCCGCGTTGGGCGAGCCAGCCGCCGACGCGGCGCGTCTCCTCGCGCGAGCCGGGCCGCAGGCCGTGATCGACGGTCAGTCCGACAAAGTGCCCACCGAGTCTACGGGCCCAGGGTTCGGCGAGAAGGCAGAGCGCCAGGCTGTCGGCGCCCCCCGAGAGCGCGGCTGCAACCAGCGGTGGACGCTCGAAAGGGCCCAGCGGGGCCATGAGGGCGGCGAATTCCCTCGCCCCGATCGGAGCCGCAACCTGCCGGCGTGCGAGGGCGACGGCAATCAGGGACAGCCGAGCAGCGTTCGCTCGGCGGTCGAACGGCGGTCGATGTCGTCACTCACCAGCGGGAACCTGATGCGCAGCTCCTCGAAGGTCGAGCACGCTTCGGCCGGCTGCCCAAGCGCCGCGAGAGTCATTCCCAGCTTGAGGAGGAAGTCGGGCGCCTTGGCGCTTTCCGGGAAACGCTGGTAACCATAGACGAACTCCCGCGCGGCCGCTTCGAATTCGTTGCGGACGTAGTGGGTCTCGCCGAGCCAATACTGGGCGTTGCCGGTGAGTCCGTCGGTGGGATGGGCCGCGAGGAAGGCGCGAAACGCGCGCTCCGCGCCCTCATAGTCCTCTTGGATCAGAAGCGCGCGGGCAAAGTCGTAGCGCTCCATCGGCGTGCCGTCGGGAAGGCCGCTTGTGGCCAGTCCTGCGGAGTCGCCAAGGGCGGGCGAATCCGTCGCGGGCACCGCCGCCGGCTCGACCAGGCCCGCATCCTCGCGGGCCAGGGCCAATGCCTGATCCTGTACCGCCCGCGCCGCCTCGGTTTCTTCCAGCGCGGTGAGCCGCACGTCGACCGCCTCCACAAGATTATCGAGGCGGTCACCGAATGCCGCGATCCGGTCGGCGAACTGGCCCAGCCGATCCGCGAATTCGCCGAGGTTTACCTTGAGCCCGCGCGAATCATCAGTGAGGTCGCTTAAATCCTGGTTGAGATCGGCGATGCGCCGGTTCATCGCCGCCATCGCATCGGCATCGCCGATGATCACGGTACCGGCGCTGCCCTCGGAAATACTGCGCTGCCACTGGCCGATGTCTTTCTCCAGCCGTTCGAGGCGATTGACGATGCTGGCGATGGTCCGGTCCTGGGCGCTGGATTGGGCGCTCGCGGGGGCCGCCCAGACGGCGAGGCCGATCGCGAGGACAAGGGCGGCCGCGTTCGACGCACAACGCGCTCTTGTCGGCCGCAGTCTCATGTTCGCCCCCGAGGGTTCGAATTCCACAGCATGGTCCGTGGCAACTTAGCGAGCCAACTGCGGCAGAATTAAGACGGACCTATCGCGCGCCCGCCGACGGAGCTTCGGCGCGCAGTCGCACTTACGCGAACCCGTGCGCGGGCCCCGCAGGCGCTAGTTAATGATCGAAACCCCGCGCCGGTTCTGCGACCAAGCCACCTCGTTCGAACCCAGCGCATCGGGCCTTTCCTTGCCGTAACTGATCGTGCTGATACGGTCGGGACCGACGCCCAGAGAGATCAAGTAGTTCTTGACCGAGTTGGCGCGCCGTTCGCCGAGGGCCAGGTTGTATTCGCGCGTACCGCGTTCGTCGCAGTGCCCCTCGACGGTGATCGACACGTTGACGTAAGTGTTCAGCCAGTCGGCCTGGCGCTGGAGCACGCGGCGCGCCGGGGTCTTGAGGTTGAACTTGTCGAAATCGAAGAAGACACGGTCGCCGAGCGAATAGAAGTCCTCGTCGCTGCCAGGTACCGGGCCGGTTTCCTCGGGCTTGGCCATCTCGTCCATGGCCTCGTCCATGGTTTCGGCCTTTTCCTCCATCATCTCGGAGTCCATGGTTTCGGCGCTGTCACCGCTACTCATCGACTCCGCGGATTCTTCGGGGGTGGTTTCGCACGCGGCGACTAGCAGGAGCGCGGCGAAGAAGCCAATGAGCTTAGGGCGCATCCAGATTCTCCTTTACGGAACCTTGGGGGGAGCTCGATACAGGTCGCAACAATTGGCACGCACTAGCTCGCGCCCCCAATTAGTGCATTTGCTCACGGTAGACCTAAACCCTGGAGCGCGCATCGACTATACGGTCCACAAACTACTGAATCAAGGGGGACCATGCGGGATCCGATGCGTCCATCGGGGTGGTCACCAGCCGTTCATTGTACCCTATCAAGTCGATCGACCATAGCCGCGTTTCACCGCCCCCGCCAGCCTCATTGCGCCGCGCTTGACGGAAAAACATCAGGACTCGTCCGTTGGGCGCCCAGGTCGGCCCCTCGTCGAGAAAGCTTTCGGTTAGCAGTCGTTCGCCATCGCCCGTGGGCTTCATCACGCCAATGAAGAAGACACCGCCTTTGAGCTTGGTGAACGCGATCAGATCGCCGCGCGGCGACCATACCGGTGTGGCATAACGGCCGCTGCCGAAGCTGATACGTTTCACGTCGGTGCCGTTGGCGCGCATGACATACAGCTGCTGGGCCCCGCTGCGGTCGGAGTTGAACACGATCCACTCGCCGTCCGGCGAGTACGAGGCCGAGGTATCGATCGCCGGGTCGCGGGTCAACTGCTCGATCAGCCGGGTGCGCAGGTCCATCGTGTAGATGTCGGAGTTGCCGTCGACCGCCAGACTCATGATGACGCGGTCGCCGTCGGGGGAGAACCGGGGTGCAAACGTCATCCCCGGAAAATCGCCCAACACTTCCTGCTGCCCGGTGTCGATGTTGAAGAGATAGACCCGCGGCTGGTCGCGGAAGTACGAAAGGTAGGTGACTTCCTGGGCGGTCGGCGAGAAGCGTGGCGTGAGAACGAGATGGCTACCGTCGGTGAGGAAGGTGTTGTTCTCGCCATCTTGGTCCATGATCGTCAGCCGTTTGACGCGCCGCTGCGCGGGGCCGCTTTCGGCGATGTAGACGATGCGCGTATCGAAGTATCCGTCCTCTCCGGTCAGGCGACGGTAGATCGCGTCCGAGATTTTGTGGCCGATGCGACGCCAGTTCTCGCGCGTCGTCGACAGGATGAGGCCCTCCATCTGGAGTTCCGCGAACACGTCCCACAAACGAAACTCGACCCGCAACCGGCCGTCGAGCTGCACCTCGGCGCTGCCGGTTACCAGGGCTTGGGCATCGATCCTTCGCCAATCTCCGAAGCGGGGGCGCAGTTGCATTGCCTCAGGTGTTTGGACGAACGCCCCGGGATCGATCGCCTCGAACAGTCCCGAGCGCACCAGGTTGTTGCGGATGATCTCGGGGATGCGTTTGCCGAATCGCTCGTCGCCCTCCTCGGTTTCGAAGAAATCGGAGATGGCCACCGGCAGGGGATCGACGTTGCCTTCGGTGATGTCGACGTCGAGTACCGCCCGGGCGGGCCCGCTGGTGCCGAGTGCAAGGGCGAGTACCAAACCGGGTGCTACCCGGCGCAGAGGGAGCGTTCGTGCCTTCGCCAACCGGTTCATCCTCCCACCAATTCCCTGGGGTCGAACGTGAGTTTGATCTCACGCCATTCGTTATAATCTAGCGGCGGCAGCTGTTGTAGGGGCGCGCATTTGTGGACCGCCCGTACGGCGGCTTCCGCCGCGGTACGGAAGTTGGGCTCGCTCAACCGCTCCGCTTCCAGGACCTGCGGTTCGCCGCTTAGCGAGCCGTCGGGCCGTAGTTGAATGCGCACCGTCACGATCAAGCCCTCGGGATCGCGGGCGCCGCCAGGAAAGCTCCAGCAGCTGCGGAACTGCCGGCGGATGACGTCGATCGGGCTGATGGTCAGCCGGCTGCGCACGCGGGCGGCGAGGTCGGGAATCTCGGCGACGGCCTCCTCGGGGACTGGCTTCTCTTCGCGCTCGATCCTGGGCCGCGGCGGTTCCTCGGCGCTCTTGTCCAGCAGCGCCGCGATGCGATCGGCGTCGAACTTGGGCCGGCGCTGGGGCTTTTGCCTGGGCGCAGGAGCCGGCCTTCTGGCCACAGGCTTGGCCTTCGGCGCCGGGGTCGGCTCGGCTGCCTCGGGCTTGGCCTTGGGCGTGGGCGCGGGCTCTGGAGTCACATCTTCCGGTTCGGGCTCGGGTTCGGGCTCCACCGGGGCGACCGCCGCCACCTTGACCTCGGCCGCTGGCGGCGGAGTGTTGACCGCGGGTTGGGGCTCGGGCGCGGGCGGCCCGGGATCGGGCGGCTCGGGCTTGACCGCTGGCGGCAGCGGAGTCGTTTCCTCGGCGATGGTTACCAGCTCCACCGGGATCGGAAGGTTGGGGACCTCGGGTCGCTGGAACAGGGAGGGGACGCCGAAGTAGGCGACCATGATGAGGGCCCCGTGCAAGCCCACCGATATGGTGACCGCGCCGCGCACCGCTCACTCGGTCTCGCTCGATATGTTCGGGTTCTCGGTCACCAGCGCCACCCGGGTGTACCCGGCGACGTTGATCCTCGCCATCACTTCCATGACCCGCCCGTAATCGATCGCGCGGTCGCCGCGAACGAAGATGCGGGTATCGGGCTTGCGCCCGGTGATCGCGATCAACCGGGGCACAAGTTGCGCCATCTCGACCTCCAGCTCCTGGACGTAGACCTGTCCGTTCGAATCGACGGTCACCTCAAGCGGCTCGTCTTGACCCTCGAGCACCGAGGCCTGGGTCTTCGGAAGGTCGATAATCACGCCCACGGTCAACAGCGGCGCCGTGACCATGAACACCACCAGCAGCACGAGCATCACGTCGACGAACGGCGTAACGTTGATCTGGCTGATCGGCGTGTAGGCGCGACCGCCGTATAGGTGGGGCCGAGCGCCGTTGGTTGGGGCGGCCATTAGGCGGCCTTTTCCTCGAGCTGGCGCGAGAGGATCGCCGAGAACTCACCGGCGAAGCTCTCCATTCGGTTAGCGTAGCGCCCGAGGTCGGCGGAGAATTTGTTGTAGGCCACTACCGCGGGGATTGCCGCCACCAGTCCGAGCGCGGTGGCGAACAGCGCCTCGGCGATGCCCGGTGCGACCACCGCGATCGAGGTGTTCTTGCTGAGCGCGATCGCCTGGAAGCTGTTCATGATTCCCCATACCGTCCCGAACAATCCGATGAACGGCGCGGTGGAACCGACGGTCGCGAGGAACCCGAGGTAGCGCTCCAGCGCCTGGACCTCACGGTTCATGGTGAGCTGCATGACCTGGCCGATGCGGTCTTGAAGTCCGGCCTGGAGCGTCCCCGCACGCCCCAAGCCACGGGCGGTCGAACGCCGCCACTCGCGCATCGCCGCCGCAAACAGGAGCGCCACCGGGCTCCCGGGTTGTTCGCCGACCCGGTCGTAGAGGTCCTCGAGCGATCCGCCCGACCAGAAAGCCTCCTCGAAGGCGTCGGACTCGGTCGCCAGGCGCCGAAATCGAGTGAACTTCTCGATGATGATCGCCCACGACCACACCGAGGCGAGCAAAAGGACGACGATCACGATCTTCACGATGACGTCGGCCCGCAGCATCAGGCCGATAATCGAGAGGTCGGCGTCGGCCACCGAGCCGGCGAGCTCGATGGTATCGATGGCTTGGTCTTCCATGGGCCTACACGCTCGTTGTTGGTGGATTTTGGGTGGGTTGCATATCGTCGGAGCGGAGCGAGGCGAGCGCGGTGCGCACCGTTCCCGGGACGCGGCGCGGGCGCCCGTCTATCCCTACGCAAGCGAGGCGCAACGTGCCACGTGCGAGCTCGTCCTTGCCACGCCGCACGCTCTGGCGGGCCTCGATGGTGGCGCCGCCGATCCCGGTGATCGCGGTGTGAACCTCGATTTCGTCGTCGAGCCGCGCTGGCGCCAGATAATCGAACTCGCAGCGCCGAACCGCGAAAGCGATTCCGGCGCTGGCGTCAAGCGCCCGGTGGCTGACGCCCAGAAGCCGCAGCATGTCGGTGCGCCCGCGTTCGATGAAGCGCAGGTAGTTGGCGTAATAGACGACGCCGCTGGCGTCGGTATCCTCGTAATAGACGCGCAGCGGCAGAACGTGGACGCCGTCCGCGATCACTCCCACGGCTGCCTCAGGCATCGCCTTCGCCCTCGTCGAGAAGATCGAACTGGGCCGTCGCCGTTGGCGAGGGCGCGATGCCCAGGTGGTCGAAGGCGCGCGGCGTCAGAACCCGCCCACGGCTGGTACGCTGAACCAGCGCCTGTTGGATCAAAAAGGGCTCGATCACCTCTTCGAGCGCGTCGCGAGGCTCGGAAAGGGCGGCGGCGATGGTCTCGATCCCGGCCGGCCCGCCGCCGTAGTCGCGCGCGATACACAAAAGGTAGCTGCGGTCCATCGCGTCGAGGCCGCGCGAATCGACCTCCAGCCGCTCGAGCGCCGCGTCGGCCGCGCGGTCGTCGATCGAATCAACGCCGGCGACCGCGGCGAAATCCCGCACCCGCCGCAATAGTCGCCCTGCCACCCGAGGCGTACCGCGCGAGCGCCGGGCGATTTCAGCGGCGCCGGCGTCGGTCAGCGAAACCCCCAGCACGCGGGCCCCGCGGCGGACGATGCGCTCGAGCTCCTCGGTGCCGTAAAAACCAAGGCGCGCCGGAATCCCGAAGCGCTCGCGCAGCGGGTTGGTCATCAGGCCCGATCGTGTCGTCGCGCCGATTAGCGTGAACGGTGGCAAGGTGATGCGCACCGAACGCGCCGCCGGGCCTTCGCCGATAATCAGGTCGAGCTGAAAATCCTCCATCGCCGGATAGAGAATCTCCTCGACCGCCGGGTTGAGACGGTGGATCTCGTCGATGAATAGTACATCGCGCACTTCGAGGTTGGTGAGGAGTGCGGCGAGGTCGCCGGCCCGGGCGATCACCGGTCCCGAAGTCGCGCGGAAGCCGACGTCGAACTCGCGCGCGACGATCTGGGCGAGTGTCGTCTTGCCGAGGCCGGGCGGACCTACGAAAAGGACGTGATCGAGCGCCTCGGCGCGCGACTTGGCCGCGTCGATGAAGACCCGCAGGTTCTCGCGAACCCGGTCTTGGCCAATGAACTCGTCAAGCCGGGCCGGTCGGAGACTCGCCTCGGCGGCGTCGCCGGGCTCGATTCCGGCCGCCACGACCCGGCTCTCGCTCATCGTCCGAGCTCCTTGAGGCTGCCGCGAATCAACGCCTCCACCCCGACCTCGGCGCCAAGCGTTCGCGCCGCGCTGGCGACCGCCGAGAACGCATCGACGCGGCGATAGCCGAGGTTGGTGAGCGCCGACACCGCGTCGGCGGCGGCGCCCGATCCCGCGACCGCCGCGGGCTCGGCGGCGGCATCGCGCGGCACCGGCACCGCCGCCAGGCTCGGGGCCTTGTCCTTAAGCTCGGTGACGATGCGGTTGGCCAGCTTGGCGCCGACGCCGCTGGCCTGGGTCAGCGGCTGAGCATCTTGAGCGGCGATTGCCTGCATGATTTCGAGCGGCGACAGCGCCGACAGGATGCCGAGGGCCACCCGGGCGCCGACGCCCTGCACCGCCTGGAGAATCGCGAACCAGTCGCGCTCCCTGGCATCGGCGAAGCCGTAGAGGTGAATGTGATCTTCGCGCACATGGGTCTCGACCAACATGGCGACGTTGCCGCCCGGTCCCGGCATCTGATGCAAGGTGCGGGCCGAGCAGTACAGGAGATAACCAACGCCGCCGACATCGACCACCGCCCAATCCGCGCCCATCGAATCGAGGACGCCGTTGAGCTTGGCGATCACCAGCGGAGCGCTCCGGGCGCGGCCAACTCGGGCCCGCCGGCGGCCGCCCAGCGGCCGAGCGTCGCAACATAGTGGGCGTGGCAAATGGCGACCGCCAGCGCGTCGGCCTCATCCGAACCGGTGACACCACAGCCCGGCAACAGCATCCGCACCATCGCCCGCACCTGGTCCTTGGAGCCGTGGCCAACGCCGACCACGGATTTCTTGACGGTGTTGGCCGCATATTCCGCGACCTCGAGCCCGGCGAGCGCCGCGGTCAGCATCACCGCGCCCCGCGCCTGTCCGAGCTTGAGGGTAGAGGTCGGGTTCTTGTTGACGAAGGTTTCTTCTATCGCCGCGCACTCGGGCTCGTGGTCGGCAATCGCCGTCGCCAGACCGCGGTGGAGGGACACCAAGCGTTCGGCGAGCGGGCGTTTGACCTCGGGTTCGACGGTGCCCCTGGCGACGTGGGCGAGGCGGTCGCCGGCGACGTCGATGATCCCCCAGCCGGTGACGCGCAATCCCGGATCGATCCCCAGCAGCCTCATCCCGCCACCACCGCTCAGGCCGTCAGCGTGGCGAGGACGTCGTCCGCCACCTCGAAGTTGGCGGCCACTTCCTGGACGTCGTGGTTGTCGTCGAGGATCTTGAGCAGCCGGAGAAGTGTTTCCGCACGCTCCTCGTCGACCGCGACGCTGGCCGTCGGGCGCCACGCGAGCGCGGCGCTTTCGGGCGGTCCGAAGCGGTCGTCCAGCGCGGTGCGCACGTCGTTGAAGTCGTCGACTTCCGTCGTCAGCTCGTGGCCATGCTCGTCGCTTTCGCAGTCCAGCGCGCCGGCCTCGGCCGCCGCCTCGAGCATGGCCGTGGGATCGGCGGCGGCCAGGGGATAGCGAATCACCCCCAGGCGGTTGAACTGAAACGCGACCGAGCCGGCCTCGCCGAGGTTGCCGCCGTGCTTGGCGAACGCCGTACGGAGCGCGCCCGCAGTGCGGTTGCGGTTGTCGGTCAACGTCTCGACGATCATGGCCACGCCGCCCGGCCCGTACCCCTCGTATCGCACCTCTTGGTACGAGGCATCGGCGGCCTCACCGCCGCCGAGCTTGATCGCCCGTTCGATGGTGTCCTTGGGCATGTTGGCCGCGCGCGCTGCCGTGACGGCGGCGCGCAATCGAGGGTTCTTCTCCGGATCGGGAAGACCGGCGCGCGCCGCCACCGTCAGCTCGCGGATCAACTTGGTGAATACCTTGGCGCGCTTCGCGTCCTGCGCGCCTTTGCGGTACATGATGTTCTTGAACTGAGAGTGACCGGCCATGCCGCTTTATTGAATGAGTTGCTCCGGACAATCTAGTAGAGATCGATTCTTCTTATACCAAATATTGTTATACCAAATATTGTGGTCATCCGCCCATCCCAGGATTGAACAGGTCCAATATGGCAGCATTATGACCCTGGCGGGACGCCGCGCCTCGTCGATTTCGCGGCTCTCCCGTCAGCGCGGCCAGTGCGGTTGCAGCCGGCCGCCGACACGAAGCGGCGCGGCAACGCGGGCGAGGCCGCTGCGTTCGTCGGTCTCGACGTAGACCCCACACAGAGTCGCCTCGCCGGTTGCCGGACTTAGCCGCCGCCCGCGCATCTTGGTGACGAAGCGCTGCATCGCGGCCTCCTTGTCCATACCGATAACCGAATCATAATCGCCGCACATTCCGGCGTCGGTCTGATAGGCGGTGCCGCCGGCCAGTATTTGGGTGTCGGCGGTAGGGACGTGGCTGTGCGAGCCCACCGCCAGCGAGGCGCGTCCGTCGGCGAAATGGGCGAGCGCCATCTTCTCGCTGGTTGCCTCGCCGTGGAGGTCGACCACGATCGCCCCGACGTTCCCGCCCAGGCTTACCGATTCGAGGGCACTGGCGAGCGAGGCGAAGGGATCGTCGAGCGCATCCATGAACAGCCTCCCCATGACCTGGATCACGAACACCGAGGCACCACCCGCGGCCTCGAACCCGGCGATGCCGCGTCCCGGCGTACCGGGCGGGTAGTTGTTGGGGCGCAATAAGCGGGGATCGGAATCGATGTAGGCGACGATCTCGCCTTGGTCCCAGACGTGGTTGCCGGTGGTGATGGCATCGACCCCGGCGTCGTAAAACTCCTTGCACAGCTTTTCGGTGATGCCGAAGCCGCCGGCCGCGTTCTCGCCGTTGGCGACGACGAAGTCGATGTCGAGGCGCTCGCGCACCTCGGGAAGTCGGTCGGCCACCGCCTTGCGTCCGGCGCGCCCCATGATGTCGCCCAGGAACAGGAGGTTCACGCGGTGCGCCTCGCGCGACCCTCGGTAACCACCCAGTCGAGCCTTGCGTCGCCGGGCGTGTTCGGGACGGTCGCAATCCGCTGTGCCTCGTAGGCGAGCCCGACGGCGAGCACCGCGCCGCCTCGGGCGCGCAGCGCGGTCAGTGTTCGGTCATAATAGCCGCCGCCGTAGCCCAAGCGATGGCCGCGCTCATCGAACGCGAGGAGCGGCGTCAAGACGACGCCGGGCACGACTTCGGCGGCATCGGCGGGCGGCACCGAGGTGCCGAATCCGCCCGGCTCCAACACCATGCCCGGCTTCCACGTCCGAAATCGAAGCGCCGCCGCCGGTCCGCCGATCACGCAGAGCGCGCAAGCATGCGCCGCCTGGTGCAGGCGCCGCATGAGTGGGTGCGGGTCAATCTCGTCGCGGATCGGCCAATAGCCGGCGACCGAGGCGCCCGGAGGCACGGCGATGGCGTCGAGGAAGGTCTCGGCGAGCGCCGAGCCGGCGTCGGGCAATCGGGCCGCCGCCGTGGTACGTCGGGCGAGTACCGCCCGGCGAAGCCGGCGCTTGGCGGTCGTGTTATCGGTGGCCTCGTTCACCCCTGCGCTCCTTCGCGCCACCCTCGTCCCGCGCGCGGCTCGGGCGGGACCGCCTCGACCGTTGTGCGAAGGCAATCCTCTCTGGCCTGTGCGTACAGGTGGGAGCCGTATGCCGCGACCGCGGCCGCGGCGGGGACAGCCCCCCGGAGAGTGCTTTGAGCCGAGGGGATTTTTTGCCGAACGAATCAGGCAGAACCCGCCCTGGAGTTCAACCTAGGCGCTCTCCAGGCGGGCGGCAAGGGTCTCGATGCGCTCGGCGAGCGCGTTCAGCGCGCCGCTCAGCTTACTCGCCAGCTCCTCGACCGCGTGTTTGCCCGCCGCCAGCTCCTCGGCGGCCGAAGACTCGAGCCCCTCGATGCGCTCGAGTGAGTTGCTCAACTCGTCCGAGATCAGCAGACCGGCCATCAGGATCAGGCGGGCCTCACCGACCTGCCCAACCGAGCCCGACAACTCCGAGACCTGGCCGTCGAAATAACGCGCGAGGCCAGCCAGATGCTCCTCCTCGCCATCGTCGCACGCGATTTGATAGGTGTGTCCGTTGACCGTGACGTCGACCACCGCCATCTCAGCCACCGAGGACGGCCTTGATGCGACCGATGCTCGAATCGAGCCCGGCGGACACGGTCTCGGTAATCTCGGCCAGCGCGTCGTAGCGTGCGCGCAACGCCTCGAGCTCGTCACGGAGCGAGTCGCGCTCGGCGACCGCGCCGGGGCCCGGTGCTCCCGCGAGCGCCGATTCTAATCGGTCGATCGCCGTACTGAGGCGCAGGCTGGCGCTCTCGACCTCCGACAATGGCGTCTCGTCGCTCACCTGGAGTTCAAGGATTTCGGTTCATTTGAAACGGGTTACAACGGTCCTTTCGGATACAGAATAAGCATCGGGCCGAGCCGGCGTCAACCACCGCCGGGCGCCGGCCGCGGCCTTCAACGAGCCGGTTGACGCGCGCTGACCGGGCGGTCATGGTGCCGCCGGCGCCCGGCGGGCGCCGCAACGTTGTGTCGGATTATCCGCCATGAATCTTCCCGAGCAAGACGAGCCTCGGGCCGCCGTCGCCCACAACGACATGGCCAACGCCATTCGCGCGCTTGCCATGGACGCTGTCGAGGCCGCCAACTCCGGCCATCCCGGCATGCCGATGGGCATGGCCGACGCCGCGACGGTCCTGTTCACGAGCTTTTTGCGGTTCAACGCGGCGTGGCCGGAATGGCCCGACCGCGACCGGTTTGTGCTCTCGGCGGGGCACGGCTCGATGCTGCTGTACGCGCTCCTCTATCTGACCGGTTACGAGGACATGCCGATCGAGGAGATTGCGCGATTCCGTCAGCTCGGAAGCCGCACCCCCGGACATCCCGAATTTGGTGCGGCGCGCGGGATCGAAACCACGACCGGGCCCTTGGGCCAGGGGCTCGGAAACGCCGTCGGTATGGCCATCGCGGAGCGCCACCTGGCGGCGCGATTCGGATCCGGGCTGGTCGACCACGACACCTACGCCATCGCCGGCGACGGCTGCCTGATGGAGGGTATCAGCCACGAGGTCGTATCGCTCGCCGGCCACCTCCGGCTCGGCCGCCTGATCGTGCTCTACGACGACAACCAGATTTCGATCGACGGTCCCACCTCGTTGGCAACCGGCGACGACGCGGTGGCGCGGTTCGCGGCCAGCGGTTGGAGCGCCGTCCGGGTCGACGGTCACGACCCAGACGCCGTCGCCGCGGCGATCGCCGCCGCGCGCGAGGAACCCCGCCCCTCGTTGATCGCCTGCCGCACCACGATCGGCTATGGCGCGCCCAAGAAAGCGGGCACCGCCGCCGCCCACGGCGCTCCTCTCGGCGCCGAAGAGATCGCGGCGGCGCGCGCCCGCCTTGGCTGGCCCCACGCGGCATTCACCGTACCCGACGAGATCCTCGGCGAGTGGCGCGCCGCCGGTGCCCGTGGCGCCGCCGACTCGGTGCAATGGCGGACCCGGCTGGCCGCCGTCGGGGACACCGAAGGGAACGAATTCGAGTGCGCGCTCGACGGCGAACTGCCGCATGGCTTGGCGCCCGCCATCGCGTCGCACAAGCGGGAGTTGGCGGCCGAGCAACCGGTGTGGGCGACGCGCAAGGCCTCCAACGCCGCGCTCGGCGCCATCAACGCGGCGGTGCCCGAGACCATCGGCGGCTCGGCCGACCTCACCGGGTCGAACAACACCAAGACCGCCGATATGGCCCTGTTGACGGCCGAGGACTACGGCGGGCGCTACCTCCACTACGGGGTCCGCGAGCATGCCATGGCCGCGGTCATGAACGGGTTGGCCCTGCACGGCGGGGTCATTCCCTACGGCGGGACGTTCCTGGTGTTTAGCGACTATCTGCGACCCGCCCTTCGGTTGTCGGCGCTCATGGGCATCCGCGTGATTTACGTTCTGAGCCACGATTCCATCGGCCTTGGCGAGGACGGGCCGACCCATCAGCCCGTCGAGCACCTGGCGGCGCTGCGTGCGGTTCCCGGCCTCTACGTGCTGCGCCCGGCCGACGCGGTCGAGACCGCTGAATGCTGGGCGCTGGCGCTTGCCAGGCGCGAGGGCCCCTCGGTGCTCGCACTCACGCGCCAAGGGGTGCCGCCGGTGCGCCGCGAGCATGTCGACGAGAACCTGTGCGCCCGCGGCGCCTACGAACTCGCGGCCGCCGAGGGGAGGGCACGCGTAAGCCTGTTCGCCACCGGCTCCGAGGTCGGCGTGGCGATGAAGGCCAAGGCGATCCTCGATGCCGAGGGGGCGCCGTGCCGGGTCGTCTCGGCGGTGTGTTGGGAGCTGTTCGGGTGCCAGGACGACGGCTACCGGGCGCACATCGTCGCTGCGGATACGGTGCGCGTCGCGGTGGAGGCGGCGGTGCCGCTCGGCTGGGAGCGTTTTGTCGGGACCGACGGCGCGATCGTCGGAATGAGCGGATTCGGGACCTCGGCGCCGGGCGGGGACGCCTTCGCCCACTTCAGGATTACCGCCGAGGCCGTGGCGGCAGCGGCGCGCCAGCGACTTTAGCCAAAGGGGGGTTGGACAATGGCGGTACGGGTGGCGATCAACGGTTTCGGCCGTATTGGGCGACTGGTCTTGCGGGCGATCCACGAGACCGGGCGTCGCGACCTGCAAGTGGTGGGCATCAACGATCTCGGGCCGGTCGAAAACAACGCCTATCTGCTGCGCCATGACAGCGTGCACGGGCCGTTTCCGGGCAGGGTGCGGACGAGCCGCAACGGCATCAACATTGGCCGCGGGCGCATCCGTATCACCGCCGAGCGCGACCCCGCGAAGCTGCCCTGGGCCACCCTCGAGGTCGACGTCGCGCTCGAATGCACGGGCCTGTTCACCGCGCGCGAAAAAGCCGCCGCGCACCTTGGCGCCGGCGCAAAGCGGGTCTTGATCTCGGCCCCCGCGACGGGCGCCGACCTCACCGTTGTCTACGGGGTCAACCACGCCAAGCTGTGCAAACGCCACACCGTGATCTCGAACGCCTCGTGCACCACCAACTGCCTGGCGCCGGTGGCCCAGGTCATGGACCGCGCGGTCGGGTTGGCCCAGGGCTTCATGACCACCATCCACTCCTATACCGGTGACCAGCCGGTGCTCGACACGCTGCACGGCGACCTCCGGCGGGCGCGTGGCGCGGCGCTCTCGATGATCCCCACTTCGACGGGAGCGGCGCGCGCCGTCGGGCTGGTGCTGCCGGCCCTCAAGGGCAAGCTTGACGGCACCGCGATCCGGGTGCCGACGGCCAACGTCTCGCTCGTCGACCTCAGCTTCGTCGCCAAGCGCAAGACCACCGCCGAGGCGCTGAACCAGGCGGCGACGCGGGCCGCGGAAGGCAAGCTCAAGGGCATCCTGGCGACCACCGATGCGCCGCTTGTCTCGGTCGACTTCAACCACAACCCGGCGAGCTCGACCTTCGACCTGACCCAGACCCAGGTGGTCGAGGGCCGATTGTGCCGGGTGGTGTCGTGGTACGACAACGAGTGGGGATTCGCCAACCGCATGGCCGACGTGGCCGCCGTCGTCGGCCGGCTGGGCTAGGCGCCACGCGGGGGCGTTCCGTGCCATGCCAACGCAGGCGCGCGGCCGGCACGTCATCTTTCACACGCTCGAGGACGCGACCACCGCCCTCGCGGCGGCTGATCTCTGCAAGGTGACGCCGGTCCTGCGGACGGCGCCCGGCGCGGTCGCCTATGCGGGCGCCCCCTATCTCAAGCGGCTGGCCGAGATCGCCGGCGGGGCCGGGTCCGGCCGCGCGCACTTGATCGCCGACTGCGGCGCCGACGGGGCGGCCGCGGTGGCCGCGTTACGTGCCGGGTGGCCAGCGGTCGTGGTCGCGGGGCCACGGGCCATGGTGGCTGGGGTCGCCGACATCGCGGCGCAACTCGGCGCCGAGTGCCACACCCGAGCCCCGGCCGCCCTCGATCTCGCCGGGCTTGCCAATCCCCTCGCCGCGTGCGTCGCCTGGCTCGAGCGGGGCGCGCGGCCTTGAGCGGGCCGGTCGAGCCGCCTACCTGCCGGCTGTATTTGGTCACGCCCGAGCGGATCGAAGTGCCGAGCTTCGCCGAGCGCCTTGCGGCGGCGCTCGACGGGGGCGACGTTGCCTGCCTCCAGCTCCGGCTCAAAGGCGTACCCGACGACGAGATCGAGCGCGCCGCTGCAGCGCTGATGCCGCTATGCGCCGAGCGCGATGTCGCATTTATCGTCAACGACCGGCCCGACCTCGCGGCCGCGGTGGGGGCCGACGGCGTTCACATCGGACAAGACGATGCCGACTACGCCAGCGCCCGCGCGCTGATGGGCGAAGAACGCATCGTTGGCGTCACCGCTCACGATTCCCGGCATCTAGCGGTCGAGGCCGCCGAGGCCGGCGCCGATTACGTCGCTTTCGGCGCTTTCTTTCCCACCGCGACCAAGACGCCCAAGACGCGTGCCGGCATCGCCCTCCTCGAGTGGTGGGGCGAGCTTGTGGAGGTGCCGTGCGTCGCCATCGGCGGGATCACCGTGGACAATTGCGGCGCGCTGGTCACCGCCGGCGCCGACTTCCTGGCCGTCGTCGCAGCGGTGTGGGAGGCATCGGCGGGCCCCGCCGCCGCCGTCGCGGACTTCAACCGCGCCATCGCCGAGGGGCTAGCGCAGCGCGGAAAACCGAAGGCGCGCGACGCGGGCGAGCCGATTTGATCGGGGTCGGGCAAGCTGATAGGGTCCGCGCGCGCGACGGCCGCGCCCAAACGACATCACGGACATGAAACTTAGCGGCAACGCGATTCGCCCCGGCATGGTGATCGAGCATCAGGGGAAGCTTTGGCAGGCGGTGCGGATTCAGCATACCCAGCCGGGCAAGGGCGGCGCTTACTTGCAGGTCGAGCTCAGGAACCTACGCGACGGCGCCAAGCTCAACGAGCGCTTCCGCTCCTCGGAGAACGTCGAGCGCGTGCGCCTCGAGCAGGCCGAGCACCAGTACCTCTACGCCGACGGCGACATGCTTACTTTCATGAACACCGAGACCTACGACCAGGTTTCGATGAACAAGGACGCCCTTGGCGAGGCCGTTGTTTTCTTGGCCGAGGGCATGGTGGTGTCGATCGAAAGCCACGACGGCAGCCCGCTCACCGTCGTCCTGCCCGACACCGCCGTCCTCGGGGTCAGCGAGACCGAGCCGGTCGTCAAAGGACAAACCGCGGCGGCGTCGTACAAGCCGGCGCTCCTGGAAAACGGCGTCCGCCTGATGGTCCCACCGTTCATCGCCACGGGTGATCGGATCGTCGTCAGTACCAACGACGGCACCTACGCCAAGCGCGCCGAGGGATAGCGCCGCCCGGGGCGCCACGCCGTGGCCGTCAGATCGGCGCTGATCAACGTCATGACGGGCGCCGCGCTGCGCGCGACCCGAGCGCTGGTGCGCGACTTCGGCGAGGTTCAGCATCTTCAGGTCTCGGCCAAGGGGCCCGACAAGTTTGCCGCCGCGGCCTTCGCCCGCGCGGAACGGGTATTGCGCGAGGAACTCGCCAAGGCCCGCCCCCAGTTTGGTTTCGCGACGGCCGCGAATTCGCTTGACGACGGCGAGGCGGGGCCGCGTTGGATCGGCGGACCCCTCGACGGCGCCGCCAATTTCGCCCACGGCATCCCCCACTTCGCGCTCTCGATCGCGGCAACCTCCGGCGCCGAGATCACGGCGGGGGTGGTCTACGATCCCCTACGGGACGAGATGTTTCGGGCCGAGAAGGGCGGCGGCGGCTACCTCAACGACGGGCGTCTCCGGGTATCGGCCCGGCGCCGGCTCGATGGCGCGATCGTGGCGGCGCGGTCGGCGAAAGCGGCGCGTTTGGCGGGGACGTCGTTGCGAGCGTTGGGATCGCCCGCGCTCGATCTCGCCTACGTCGCCGCCGGCCGGCTCGAAGGCTGCTGTTGTGTCGGGCCGGAACCATGGCAGACCGCCGCCGGCACCTTGTTGGTTCGCGAATCCGGCGGTCTCGTGAGCGCGACCGGTGACGCCGATATCGTGGCCGCGAACGGCCATCTTCACGACGCGCTGGTCGCGGCGCTCGCTGGCTCGGACCGATGACCGGGCAACGTGCCACCAGTTGTCCTTGTATATTCCCTCGGTTATTGTGCGAGCCAGCTACGTGCGCAGTTCAGCGCCGTTTGGGCGAGGAGTACCGCGTGTGATCGCACCTCCCGAGCCGGTCAATCGGCGGCGTCGGCCGGTTCTGCTGACAATGGGTTGGGGGTTGGTGGCGCTCGCCGTAGCAATGGGCGGCGCGAGCCTTCGCGCGCACGGCCAGGAGACCGTCGTGATTGGTGGCAGCGGCTTGCCGAGCGTCGAGATTCACCTCGAGGCGCTCGAACAGGTGACCCTCGCGCCGGCTCCGCGACGCCGTCTTCTGATGCCCGGCGAGCGGCGCACCGAGGTGAATCGCTTGGCGCCTTTGGGCGAGGGCGAGCGCGAGACCGCCGCGAGAGAGATCGGGACGACCGAGACGCCGCGCTTCGACCTCGCACTGGAAGTGGAGACCATACCCGCCGCCGACGCGGCCGCGCCGGAACCCATGCCGGCGCAGGAAATGGCGGTCGCGCCGCCGGCGGATGAGGAGCTACCGGCCCCGACGGCGACCGCGAGTGCCGCGCCATCGGTCGAGCCCGAACCGGCGCCGGTAGTCGAGCCCGCGCCCGAGCCGGAACCGGCACGTGTGGTCGAGCCCGAACCGGAACCTGAACCCGAACCCGAGCCCCAGGAGGTCGCCTCACTACCGCCGGTGGTGCTGCCGCCGGAGGGGGGGCAGATCCTGCGGATCGAATTCAGCGGCAACGGTACCCGGCTCTCGCCGGCGGCCGAAGAATCGTTGCGCGCCGTCGCGGTGGCGGCGGCCAAAGCCGACGGCCGGCTACAGCTTCAGGCCTTCGCCGGCGGTTCCAGCGAGAACGCGAGCGGGGCCCGGCGCACGTCGCTTTCGCGCGCTCTAGCGGTTCGATCGTTCCTCATCGAGGCCGGCGTTCGTTCGACCCGAGTCGACGTAAGGGCGCTCGGGACGGCCGGCGACAGCGGGCCCGCTGAGCGAGTCGACGTCCTTTACGTCGCGCGGTGAAATCGGCGGCACGCGGATGGACGCGCGCGAGCAACGGGCAAGCATAACCCGGCCGCAGCGTTACCTCACCAGAATGATCGGCTTTCTGGTGATCGCCATCATCGTGGTGGCGGCCTTCAACGAGCCGGTGAGCCGCGCCTTCTTCCAAAACCCGTTCCTCAACGGGCTGATCCTGGCAATCCTGACCATGGGCATCATCTACGTCTTCCGACAAGTGTTGATGCTCTATCCCGAGGTGCGCTGGATCGAAACCTACCGTCGCGCCGAACCCGGTCTCTCGGTGCAGCGCAGCCCGGTCCTGTTGGCGCCGATGGCGACGATGTTCAGCGAGCGCCCGGGAAGGGTTTCGCTGTCGGCGTTGTCGATGCGCTCGCTGCTGGACAGCATTTCCTCGCGGCTTGATGAATCCCGCGATATCTCACGATACCTGATCGGGCTGCTGATATTTCTCGGCCTCCTGGGCACGTTCTGGGGCCTTTTGGAGACGCTCAACGCGGTCGGCGGGACGATCCAAGGTCTGTCGGTCGAAGGTGACTTCACGGCCCAGTTCGAAACCCTGCGCCGCGGCTTGGAGGCGCCGCTCGCCGGAATGGGGACGGCCTTCGCATCGTCGCTGTTCGGGCTTGCCGGGTCGCTGGTGCTCGGCTTCCTCGATCTGCAGGCCAGCCAGGCCCAAAACCACTTCTACAACGATCTCGAGGAATGGCTGTCGAGCGTGACCCGGCTGTCGAGCGGGTCCGGCGTCGTCGAGGGCGACCAGGCGGTGCCGGCCTACGTCGGGGCACTACTGGAGCAGACCGCCGACAGCCTCGGCAACTTGCAGCGCGTGCTCACCCGCGCCGAGGAAGAGCGCACAGGCTCGCAGGGCTCCTTGTTGGAACTCGCCGACCGGCTAGCGACGCTCGGCGACCAGATGCGATCGGAGCAGGATCTCCTCGTCAAGCTGGTCGAGACCCAGATGGAGATGAAGCCGGTACTCCAGCGTCTGGCCGAAAGCACGGGATCGGCGGACGGAGGCGATCGAGCGACGCTTTCGCACCTACGCTCGATCGACGTCTCGGTGCGCAAACTGTTGGAGGACGCGGCGCCGGGACGCAACGAATTGGTCAACGAACTAAGGAGCGAGATCAAGCTTCTGGCCCGCACCATCGCCTCGCTCGCCGACGAGGGCCGCGAGCGCCAGCGGAAGAGCTGATCCGCCATGGCCGTGCGCGCCCGCGCCCGCGCCCGAGGCGCCACCAATACCTGGCCCGGCTTCGTCGACGCTTTGGCCGGTCTTCTGCTGGCCTTCATTTTCCTGCTGGTCGTCTTCGTCCTTTACCAGTTCTTCCTTCGAGACCTGCTGTCGGACCAGGACGCGGCACTGGATCGGCTCAACCGCGAGATCGCCGAGCTCGGCGAGCTTCTCGCACTCGAGCGCCGGGCCAGCGCGGACCTGCGGCTCGACATGGCCCAGCTTGCCGCCTCGCTTCAAAGTTCCACCGCCGCGCGCGACGAGCTGGTGCTCGCGCTCCGGGTCCAAGCGGAACGCGCCGAGAATGCCGAGGCGGCGTTGGCCGCTGCTCAAGAGACGGTCGAGGCCGACCGCGAGACCATCGCGGCGCAGCTTTCCGAGCTCGAAAGCCTGCGACGCGATATCGCGGCCCTGCGCACGGTCCGCGAAGAGCTCGAGGCCGAGGTCGCGCGCTTGGGCGTCGCCGTCAGCGACGGCGAGGCCTTGGCCACCGCGCTGCGCGACCGCGCGCGCGAACTCGAGGCACGGCTTGCGGGCGAGGAGGAGCGGACGGCGCTCGCCCAGGCCGAGCTCGAACAACGCGAGATTCGACTGGCCGAAGTCTTGGCGCTACAGCTCCGGACCGAGCGCGATCTCGACGCCGAGCGCGAGGTATCGGCCCGCGCGAAGACTCGCCTCGAGCTCCTGAACCAGCAGATCCTGGCGCTTCGCCAGCAGCTCGCGAGGATCGAGACGGCGCTGGAGGCGACCGAGGCCAAAGACCGCGAGCAGAGCGTGGTGATCTCCGATCTCGGGCGGCGGCTCAACCTCGCCCTTGCCCAGAAGGTCGAGGAGCTCGAACGTTATCGTTCCGAGTTCTTCGGACGCCTTCGTGAGGTGCTGGGCGAGCGCACCGACGTCACCATCGTCGGCGACCGCTTCGTGTTCCAGTCCGAGGTCTTGTTCGCCTCAGGCTCGGCCGAACTCAGCGGGGAGGGCAAAGTCCAGCTGGCGACGTTTGCGACCACACTGCTGGAGATCGCGGGGAAGATACCGGACGAGCTGCCGTGGATCCTCCGAGTCGACGGACACACCGACCGCATCCCGATCAGCACTGCGGCGTTTCCGTCCAACTGGGAGCTGTCCTCGGCGCGCGCCAACTCGGTCGTGAAGTTCCTGGTCAGCCACGGCGTCTCGCCGATCCGGCTCGCCGCGACCGGGTTCGCCGAACACCAGCCTATCGATACCGGCGACAGCGACGGCGCTTACCGCCGCAATCGGCGCATCGAACTCAAGCTCACCGAGCGCTGAGCGCGAACGCTATTGGGCCGCGGCCCGCGTGCCGGCCTCGACTAGGTCGAACTGAAGCGCCGCCAGCCGGGAATAGAGCCCGTCCTCGGCCATGAGTTCGGCGTGGCTGCCGACGGCGACCACCCGACCGTGCTCCATCACGACGATGCGGTCGGCCTTCTGAACCGTGGCCAGGCGGTGGGCGATGGTCAGCGTCGTGCGCCCCTCCATCAGGGGTTCTAGCGCCGCCTGAACCAGCCGCTCGTTCTCGGCGTCGAGCGCGCTCGTCGCTTCGTCAAGCAGCAGCGCCGCCGGGTTGCGAAGGATCGCGCGAGCGATCGCGATACGCTGCCGCTGGCCGCCCGAAAGTAGTTGCCCGCGTTCGCCGAAATGGGTGTCGAAGCCCTCGGGGAGGCGCTCGATGAACTCCAAGGCCTGCGCCGCCCGGGCCGCCTCGTGGATCTCCTCGACGCTGGCCTCGGGTCGGCCGTACCGGATGTTGTCGAGCGCGCTGGCGGCGAAGATCACCGGGTCCTGGGCGACCAGGCCGATGCGGCCGCGCACCGCCTCGGGCGCGGCGCGACGAACGTCCACGCCGTCAAGCGCGACGCACCCTTCGTTGCAGTCGTAGAACCTGAGCAGAAGTTGAAACACGGTGGTCTTTCCGGCGCCCGAAGGACCGACCAAGGCGACGCGCTCGCCCGGCGCGACGTCCAGGTCGAAACCCGACAGTGCCGGGTTTCGGGCCGTGCCGGGTATCGGAACGTCACCGCGTCGAACGAGATGTGCCCGCGCGGGGGCTTGGGCAGCGCGACGGGATCGGCGGGCGCGGTGATCTCGGCGCGGACCGCCAACAGCTCCATCAGCCGTTCGGTGGCTCCGGCCGCCCGCTGCAACTCGCCATACACCTCGCTCAACGCCCCGACCGATCCGGCGACGACGATGGCGTAGAAGACGAAGGCGGCAAGCTGGCCCCCGGTCATGCCGCCATCGACCACATCCGTGGCACCGATCCACAGCACCCCGTCCACGAAAAGGATCACGATCGCAGTCATCGTTGCCCGTGCGGCGACGCGCCAAATCGCGGTGCGGAACGCGGCCTCGATCCGCCCCCCGTAGCGGACCCGGTCGATGTTCTCATGGGTAAACGCCTGCACGGTGCGCACCGCGTTCAACGTCTCTTCGGCCAGCGCGCCCACGTCGGCGAGGCGGTCCTGGCTCGCCCGCGACAATCGCCGCACCCGGCGACCGAAGATGATGATCGGAAGCACCACCAGCGGCACGATCAGGATCGTGAGCCCGGCAAGCTTGGGGCTGGTTAGGATCAGCATCGCCGTGCCGCCAAGCAACAAGAGGGCATTGCGTAGCGCGATCGAGGCGCTGGATCCGACCACGGTCTGGATCAGCGTGGTATCGGTGGTGAGCCGCGACAGCACCTCGCCGGTCCGGGTGACCTCGAAAAACTCCGGGCTCAACCCGATGACGTGGCGGTAGACATCGTTTCGCACGTCGGCGACCACTCGCTCGCCGACGTGCGAGACCAGGAAGAAGCGGCAATAGGTTGCCGCCGCGAGGACGACGACGCCCATCAGACCGAGAAAGTACTGATCGAGCGTGCTGCCGCTCTGGCTCGAAAAACCGTAGTCGACGACGCGGCGCAGCGCCTGGCCGATCGCCAACATGGCGCCGGCGGCGAAGATCAAAGCGGCGAACGCACCGACCAACACCTTCTTATGGGGCAGGAGAGGAAGCGCAGAATCTCGCGCAGATGTCCGATCTCGCGGCTTCGCGGCCGCTCGTCGCGCGCGCGTTCATCCTGGGCCGATTCGCTCAATTACTCGCTCGTGCTTGGCTTGCCGGACCCCCATGGTGGCCCAGGGCCCCCGTCATGGCAAGTTCGGCCCGCTTGCCGCGCCCCGAACGTTCCCTTATATAGCGGCCTGGCGGAGGACCACATGAAGCCCGACATCCATCCCGAGTACCACGAGATCACGGTCGTCATGACCGATGGTTCGACGTTCACGACCCGCTCGACGTGGGGCGCCAAGGGCGATCAGCTCAAGCTTGACGTCGACCCCAAATCGCACCCGGCCTGGATCGGCGGTGGCCACCGTTTGGTCGACTCGGGCGGCCAGGTGGCCAAGTTCCAGAAACGGTTCAAGGACTTCGGCCTCAAGTAGCGCGGGCCGCGCCGTTCACGGCAGCGGATCTCGATCCATCATCGAATCGAGTTGGGCGACCCGCCGGAACAACCGGGTCGAGCGCCGCAAGAGACTCCGGAGCCCCAGCGGTAAGTCGGCGCGTTTGATTTTATCGTGAGCGAGGCAACGCTCCGACGCCGACAGGCGATGCGCCTCGGACCTTGCCTCCTGCATCGTCATCTCACCCATATAGACGGCGCGTTGGGCGAGAAGCCAGGCCATGACCTGAGTCAGCTGAGTCGTCAGTCGCGAGGATTCGCGGCAGTAGTCCAGCCCCGCCGCTGGCCCCAGCTCGCGCACCTCAGCCGGCCCGAGGTGGAGAAAATAGTCGCGGGCCTCGACCGTCAGCGCCAGTGCCTCGTCATAGGTCTTGGAGAAGAACGCGGTCGCCGGAACGCCGGGTGGCGTTGCCCCTGTCACCATGCCGCCGCTCCGGTGCTCCAATCGCCTCGTCCGTCGAGAGTGTGCGACCGTTTGCTTAACAAAATCGAGCCCCGTCGCGAGCGGGCAAAAAAAGAGCCGCGCGAGGCGGCTCTTAAGTTCACAGGAAGGCGTCAAACAGACCGGAGACACAACGCAAACTCATCGTGTCACCGCATGCGAACCATACCCGCGATTCCCTAAGCGACACTTAATCGCGGAGAGGTTTTCCGGCGAATTTTGGCAAGGATTTGTTAGGTTTATGGCTGCGGTCCGAGCGTCTCGGCCCGGGCCTCGAAGCCGGCGGTCACCGGGCGCTCGGTGGTCGGCGGCGGCACCCTGGATTCGCGATGGGCGATGTAGATCGAGGCCGCGAAAATGACCGCGGCGCCGACCCAGGTCCAGACATCGGCCACCTCGGAGAAGGCGATGTAGGCGATCAACGCGGTAATCGGCAGCTTGGTGAAGTCGATGGGCATGACCGCGGTGGCATCGGCGAGCGCCAGGGCGCGGACCACGCACAAGTGCCCCCCGGTGGCGAGCGTTCCCAAGACCACCAGCCAGCCGAACTCCTCGAGACTCGGCCATTGCCAGACGAACAGCGCCGGGATCAACGACGTGGGGGTCACCAACAGGCCCATGTATGCGATGATCGAACGCGCCGATTCGGTGCGCGAGAGAATCTTGATAATGATCAACGAGCACGCTACCGCCGCCGCCGAAAGTAAAAGCAAAAGCGAGAAAACGCTGACCTCGGCGAAGCCCGGACGCAGCACCACCATGGCGCCCAAGAAGCCTATTGCGGTGGCCGTCCAGCGCCGGAGCCGCACCGTCTCGGAAAGAAAGATCACCGCGCCAATGGTCACGAAGAGCGGCGTGGTGAAGCCAAGCGCTACCGCGTCGGCAAGCGGCACGACGGTGATCGCCGTAAAGAATGTGGTCATGGCGATCAGGGTCGTGACGCCACGCAGGGCATGGAGACCGAACCGCTTGGTGCGGAGCGGCGCCAATCCGGTACGCAGGAACAGCGGTGCGAGCGCCAACAGGCCGAAGAAGTTGCGAAAGAACACCAGCTCCATCGGCGGGATGGTGGCCGAGAGATGGCGGATCACCGACATCGTGATCGAGAAGATGATGCACGAGAGGAACATCAGCGCCGCCGCCCGCGGGCTGATCGACACTGGCGCGAGCGCACGCAATTGCGAAAGCGAAGGCATGGCTTACCTTACGGCGTGTACCGTGGCGCCGCCAGCGCGCGGACCGGGCGCGCGTCCCGCGCCCCGGCGCGTGTGATCATCTCCGACAAGACAGGTGGAAGAACCCATGCAGTTTCTGTTGATCGCCTACGACGGCACCGACGCCCAAGCCCCGGCCCGGCGCGAGGCCGCCCGCCCGGCCCATATCACGCGGGTGACCGAGCTGAAGGAGGCCGGCCATATCCGCATCGGCGGCGCGATCCTCGACGAGGGCGGGGCGCCGGTCGGATCGGCCGCGGTGTTCGAGTTCGACTCTCGCGCCGAGTTGGATCGCTATCTCGAAACCGACCCCTATGTGACCGAGGGGGTGTGGCAGGACATCACCATCTCGCCCCACCGCGCCGCACTATGAGCAAGGCCTCGGACGCGGCGGAACCGCTATGGACGCCCGCGCCCGAGCGCGTCGCGACCGCCAACATGACCGCGTTCATGCGCCGGGTGGAGATCGATTTCTCGACCCCGATGCCCGATTACGCGGCGCTCTACCGCTGGTCGGTGACCGAGCCCGAGAACTTCTGGCGGGCCGTGTGGTCCGATGGGCAAGTGATCGCCGAGAGCCAGGGCGAGATCGTGATCCAGGACGCGGACAAGATGCCGGGCGCCCGGTTCTTCCCCGAGGCGCGCCTCAACTTCGCCGAGAACCTGCTGCGCCGGCGCGACGGTGAGACCGCGATCGTATTCCGCTGCGAGGACCGCGGGCGCCGCACGCTCAGTTTCACAGAGCTCTACGACTTGGTTTCGGTCTTGGCCCAAGCCCTGTCGGCGGCCGGTATCGCGCCAGGTGATCGGGTGGCCGGATATTTGCCCAACGCGCCGGAGACCATCGCCGCCATGCTCGCGGCGGCGAGCCTCGGCGCCGTATGGTCGTCGTGCTCGCCCGATTTCGGGGTCACCGGCGTGCTCGACCGTTTCGGCCAGATCGCGCCTAAGGTGATGTTCGCGGCCGACGGGTACTTTTACAACGGCCGCCACATCGATCTTCATGAGCGGCTCGAGGGCGTTCTTGCCGGTTTACCCTCGCTCGAGCGGCTGATCGTCGTCCCCTTCGCCGCCGATGCCCCGCGCCTCGACGGCCTTGGCGGCGCGGTCGCCTTGCCCGCGTTCACCGCCGACTTCGCGCCCGCCGAAATCGCGTTCGCCCAGCTTCCGTTCAATCATCCGCTCTTCATCATGTACTCCTCGGGCACCACCGGTGTGCCCAAGTGCATCGTTCACGGCGCCGGCGGGACGCTGTTGAAGCATCTTTGCGAGCTGCGGCTGCACACCGATGTCAAACGCGGCGACCGGCTGTTCTACGCCACCACCTGCGGGTGGATGATGTGGAACTGGCTGGTCAGCGGGCTCGCGGCGGAGGCGACGCTATTGCTCTACGACGGTGCGCCGCTCTATCCCGACGCCCACGCCCTGTTCGGCTTCGCCGAGGCCGAGGCGATGACGATCTTCGGGACCTCGGCCAAGTACCTCGACGCCGTGGCTAAGTCGGGAATCGAGCCTGGTGCTTCCCATGATCTCGCCGCGCTGAAAACGGTGCTGTCCACCGGATCGCCACTGGCGCCGGCGGGCTTCGAATTCGTCTACGCGAAGATCAAGCAAGATGTCTGCCTGTCCTCGATCTCGGGCGGCACCGACATCATCGGCTGCTTCGCCCTGGGCAATCCGACCGGTGCGGTGTGGCCGGGCGAGCTGCAAAGTCGGGCGCTCGGCTTGGCGGTCGAGGTGTTCGACGAGGGGGGGTGCGCGCTGCGCGGGCAACAGGGTGAGTTGGTGTGCACCGCGCCCTTCCCCTCGATGCCGGTGGGCTTTTGGGACGATCCCGGCGATGACCGCTATCGCGCCGCCTATTTCGAGACCTACCCGGGGGTGTGGTGTCACGGCGACTACGTCGAGCTGACCGAACACGACGGGTTGGTCATGTACGGGCGTTCCGACGCGGTGCTGAACCCCGGCGGCGTACGCATCGGCACGGCCGAGATCTACCGTCAGGCCGAGGCCCTGGACGCGGTGGTCGAGAGCATCGCCGTCGGCCAGGAGTGGGAGGACGACCAGCGCATTGTCCTGTTCGTCAAACTGCGCCCGGGCGTCAACCTCGATGCGGCGCTGGTGGACGCGATCAAGGCGCGCATCCGATCGAACCTCACCCCGCGCCACGTGCCGTCCAAGGTGATCGCGGTGTCCGACATCCCTCGCACGGTTTCGGGCAAGATCACTGAGCTTGCGGTGCGCGAGGCGATCCACGGGCGCCCGGTCAAGAACCGCGCCGCGCTCGCTAACCCCGAAGCGCTCGATCTTTTCGCCGGGCTCACCGATCTCGAAACCTAGGCCGACGATCGCGGCTCAAGGCGGGTTGAACATCGCCGCAACTGCGGTCTATCCTCCGGCCATGCGAGTGCCGCTTCAGGTCGCGGTTAGTGCCCTCATCGTCTGTATGCTGTCCGGCGCGGCGCTCGCCAAGGGCCCCAAGCTCATCGGCGAGTACCGCGACTGGGACGCCTACGAATATGTCGAAGGCGGCAACACGGTGTGCTACGTCGCGAGCACGCCCAAGGATTCGCAACCGCGGAACGTCCGCCACGGCGATGTCTATGCCGAGGTGGCGCAGCGCCCGGCGCAAAGTGTCGCCGATGAGGTCAGCGTCTACGTCGGTTACGATTACCGATCCGACAGCCCGGTCACGGCGACCATCGATGGCCAGACTTTCGAGCTATTCACCCAGGGCAACGCCGCCTGGGCCGATGACGCGGAGGCGGACCGGGCACTGGTCGAGGCCATGATGAAGGGCGGCTCGATGGTGGTGCGGGCCATTTCGGCGCGCGGAACCAACACCACGTACACCTATTCGCTCCTCGGCTTCACCGCCGCGCGGGCGGCGATCCGCCAAGCCTGCGATATGGAATAGCGCGCGAAAGCCGCTGCTCATGACGGAAACGGCGGAGGTGGGGCCGGCGGTCAGCCTGGTGGGGCTCGACCGCGACGATCTGGCGCAGGTTCTCGCCGAGGTGGGCGAGCCGGCGGCGAGCCGGGGCATGCGCGCACGGCAGCTCTTCCATTGGATCTATTACCGCGGCGCGCGCCGCCTCGCCGACATGACCAGCGTGCCCGCCGCGCTCCGCGCCAAGCTGGCCGATCGCTTCTCGGTATTCCGCGGCGAGGTTGCCCGCGCGGAGACCTCGGTGGACGAGACCACCAAGTGGCTGGTTCGCTTCGACGCGAACGCGTTGGTCGAAACCGTCCACATTCCGGCCGAGGAGCGCGGCGCGCTGTGCGTCTCCAGCCAGGTCGGATGCACGCTCACCTGCCGGTTCTGCCACACCGGCACCCAACGCCTGGTGCGCAACCTCGGCGCGGGGGAGATCATCGGACAGGTATTGTTCGCCCGCGACGCGTTGGGCGAATGGCCGAGCCCACCGGGGGCACGCCGGATCTCGAGCCTGGTGATGATGGGCATGGGCGAGCCCCTTTATAACTACGACAACGTGGCACGGGCGCTGCGGTTGGCGATGGACGACGCCGGCATCGCCATCTCGCGGCGCCGCATCACCCTCTCGACCGCGGGCGTGGTGCCCGAGATCGAGCGCTGCGGGGCCGAGCTCGGGGTCAATCTCGCGGTTTCGCTGCACGCGGTCGAGGATACGCTCCGCGACGAGCTTGTGCCCCTCAACCGCAAGTATCCACTGGCCGCGCTGATGGATGCGGTGCGCCGCTATCCCGCGGGCCGGAACTCGCGCCGCATCACGTTCGAATACGTGATGCTGAAGGGGATCAACGATTCGGCGGCCGAGGCCAGGGCCCTCACTCGCCTCATCCGCGGCATACCGGCCAAGGTCAATCTGATCCCCTTCAACCCCTGGCCCGGCGCGCCTTATCAGTGCTCGGACGCGGACGTCATCCGCCGCTTTGCCACGATCGTCAACGACGCCGGTTACGCGGCGCCGGTCCGCACCCCGCGCGGCCGCGACATCCTGGCCGCGTGCGGCCAGCTGCGCTCGGATTCGGTCAAGCCGCCTCGGCGCCTTCGCGAGGCCGCGAGGCCGCCGCCCTAGTTCACGTAGTCGGGCTCGTCGCGGTCGAGGGTGCGCTTCAGCGCGGTGAAGTGGTTGTTGGCGAGCATTTCCAGCATGTCGAGCTGGCGGCGCGAGGCACGGACGACATCGTCGGGAACGATGCGCAACGGCCGGCCGGTAGACATCGCCAGCACCTGCACCTGACAAGCACGTTCGAGGTAGTAGAGGTCGTCGAAGGCGCGCGCCACACTCGGTCCGGTCACCATGACGCCGTGGTTGGCCATGAACAGGATGGACTTGTTGCCGAGCTTGGCGGCTGAGCGTTCGCCCTCGCTGTCCTCGGTCGCGGGACCCGCGAAATCGTCGTCGTAGCCGACCGAATGATAGAAGCGCAGCCCCGACAGGCTGAGCGGCTTGAGGCGCCCGTTCTCAAGACAGGCGAGCGCGGTGGCGTACGGCATGTGCGTGTGCAGCACGCACGCGGCGCCGGCGTGTGCCTTGTGGATGCCGGTATGGAGCGTGATCGCGGTCAGTTCGACCTCGCCCTCACCTTCGATCTGGTTGCCCGAATCATCGACCGTGACCAGGTTCGAGGCGGTGATCTCGGACCAGTGCAGGCCGTAGGCATTGATCAGGAAACGGTCTTCGCTGCCCGGCACGCGCAGCGAGAAGTGGTTGCAGATGCCCTCGTTCAGCCCCAGCCGGGCGGCCAGGCGGAAGGCCGCCGCCAGGTCCACGCGGGCCTGCTGAATCTCGTCGGTCGAGGCCATGTCTCGATGACTCCTGCGGCGACTTGTCCGGCGGCGGGCATTGCCTATACTGGCACGCCCCGCTCAACCGCCCGGAGTTGTATCACCCGTGAGTGACGCGGTGAACAAAGTCGTGCTCGCCTATTCGGGCGGCCTCGATACCTCGGTCATTTTGACCTGGCTCGCCGAGCACTACGGTTGCGCCGTCATCGCCTTTACCGCCGACATCGGCCAAGGCGAGGAGATCGAGCCGGCGCGCGCCAAGGCCGAGCAGCTGGGCGCGGCCGAGGTCTTCGTCGACGACCTGCGCGAGGTCTTCGTCCGCGATTACGTCTACCCGATGTTCCGCGCCAACGCGCTGTACGAGGGAGTCTATCTCTTGGGCACCTCGATCGCCCGGCCGCTGATCGCCAAGCGCCAGATCGAGATCGCGCGTCAAACCGGCGCCGACGCGGTGGCCCACGGCGCCACTGGCAAAGGCAACGACCAGGTCCGCTTCGAGCTCTCCTACTACGCGCTCGATCCCGACATCCGGGTGATCGCGCCGTGGCGCGAGTGGGACCTGGGCTCGCGCGCGCGCCTGATCGAGTACGCGCGCGAGCGCCAGATTCCGGTTCCCACCGACAGTGCCGGCGAGGCGCCCTATTCGGTGGACGCCAACCTGTTGCACACCTCATCCGAGGGCAAGGCGCTCGAGGACCCCGGCGCCGAGCCCCCGGCCGACCTCTATACACGCACCGTCGCGCCCGAGGATGCGCCCGATACGCCTGATGTGGTCGAGATCGCCTTCGCGGCGGGCGACGCCGTGGCGGTCGACGGTAAGACGCTCTCGCCGGCGGCGCTCCTTGCCCGTCTCAACGACCTCGGCGGAAAGAACGGGGTGGGCCGGGTCGACCTAGTGGAGAACCGCTTCGTCGGCTTGAAGTCGCGTGGCGTCTACGAGACGCCCGGCGGCACGGTGCTGCTGGCCGCCCACCGCGCGATCGAATCGATCACCCTCGACCGTGGCG
The DNA here is from genome assembly GCA_965219135.1 of Alphaproteobacteria bacterium. GTDB lineage: Bacteria > Pseudomonadota > Alphaproteobacteria > VGEJ01 > VGEJ01 > CAYUNL01. Next base: position 3,525,605 of record CBDCMV010000003.1, read on the forward strand.
CGGCCCACCTCAAGGACGAGTTGATGCCGCGCTACGCCGAGCTGGTCTACAACGGATTTTGGTTCTCGCCCGAGCGCGAGATGCTCCAGGCGGCGATCGACCACAGCCAGGCCAACGTGACCGGCACCGTGCGCCTCAAGCTCTACAAGGGAAGCGTCGGCGTGATCGGCCGTGATTCGCCCACCAGCCTCTACAGCGCCGAACACGCCACCTTCGAAGACGACGCCGTCTACGACCAACGCGACGCCGAAGGCTTCATTAAGCTCAACGCGCTACGCCTGAGGTTGCTCAAGCGAAGGGACGGCCAATGAGGCGAACCGCCAACCAAGATCAAGGCCCTGATCTTAGTTGCTGTCGGATCCCTCGATCCCGTGCTGTCGCTGGGCGGCGGTCAGGGTGTTCGCCAACAGGCAGGCGATGGTCATGGGGCCGACGCCGCCGGGGACCGGGGTGATGGTGCCCGCGACCGCCGCCGCCTCGGGGAAGCAGACATCGCCCACCAGCCGGGTCTTGCCGTCCTCGGCGGCGATGCGGTTGATGCCGACGTCGATGACCGCCGCGCCCGGCTTGATCCAATCGCCGCGCACCATCTCGGGCCGGCCCGCGGCGACCACCAGTATGTCGGCACGACGGCACTCCTCGGCCAAGTCGCGGGTTCGCGAATGCGCCACCGTGACCGTGCAGTGCTCGCGGAGAAGCAGCATCGCCATCGGCTTGCCGACGATGTTGGAGCGCCCGAGCACCAGCGCGCGACTGCCCTTGAGCTCACCGATTTCCTCGCGCAGCATCATCAGGCAGCCCAAGGGCGTACACGGCACCATGCCGTCCTCGCCGGTCATCAGCCGGCCGGCGTTGATGACGTGAAAGCCGTCGACGTCCTTGGCCGGCTCGACCGCGGCCAGCGCCGCGCGCTCGCCGACCTGCTCGGGAAGCGGCAGCTGTACCAGAATGCCGTTGACCGCGGGATCGGCGTTGAGCGCTTGGATCTTCGCCATTACCGCCTCGTGGGTGGCGCTCGCCGGCATGCGGTGATCGAACACGCTCATCCCGACCTCGTCGGCGTGTTTCGATTTGTTACGGACGTAAACCTCGCTCGCCGGGTTCTCTCCCACCAAGACGACAGCGAGGCCGGGTGTGATGCCGTGCCCTTCCTTTAGCGCCGCCACGCCGGCGGCGACTTCCTCGCGCACCCCGGCCGCGAAGGCCTTGCCGTCGATAATGCGCGCGTTTTCAGCCACCGTGGCGCGCCAGCCACACGCGCAGCGTCGCCGTCAGCGGCTCGGGCGCGCCCTCGACCGTGATCGTCTTGCGGCGCGACGCGGCGCCCGCGGTAACCTTGATGCGGCGTCTCGGAATCCGCCATTCGCGCGCCAACAGCGCGATCAGCGCCTCGTTCGCCCGGCCGCGCTCGGGCGCCGCCGTCACCCGCGCGCGCAACCTCGTCCGGCCGTCGCCGTCCGCCGCGATCCCCTCGATGCCGGCGGCCGACGCCTTGGGGTTCAGCCTCACCGCCACGCGAACGCCATTTGCCGCCGCGCTCAATGGCGTGGAAGCGACTTGCGTCAAAGCCCGGCAATGATACGGCGCACGAACACGATCCCGATGATCAGGATAATGGGCGATATGTCGACGCCGCCAAGGTTGGGCAAGACGCGGTGGACCACGCGCCGAATCGGCTTGAGCGCCGGCTCGGTGATCTGGTAGAGGAAGTTGCCGATCACGTAGATCGCGCGGTTGCCGGTGTTGATGACCTTGAACGACACCAGCCAGCTCATGACCGCCGAGGCGATCAACAGCCACATGTAAATATCCAACACCGTATCGATCAGATACAGCAACGGTCCCATCACTCACCCATGACTTGGCGCCCGCGAAACGACCGATCCGCAAGCCGCGCGGCGAGACACACGCGGGCCGCAGTGTAGCGCAACGGCGGCGGACGAGCCAGCGGTCGGCCGCTGGGGTGACGCCGACGATGACAAACCGGCGGAGATCGGCGAACCTACGGTACCACTCTCGCGCCGCCGTAGCCTTTCCGCCACCGGACCATGCTCGTAAGCCTCGCCGAGATCCTGATCCTCAGCGTCCTTGCCGATTGGGCCTTCCGCAAACTGACGCTGCCGGGCCTGGTGGGGATGCTGTTCCTGGGCGTGGCGATCGGGCCCTTCGCGCTCGATTGGATTCATCCCGGCGTGCTGACGGCTTCGGCCGACCTCCGGCTGATCGCCCTGATCGTCATCTTGCTGCGCGCCGGGTTCGAGCTCAGCCGCAGCACCCTACACCGGGTCGGTGGGCGCGTTCTCGTGCTCTCGGCGGTGCCGGCGATCGTCGAGGGCGCCGCTGTCACCGTGCTCGGGCCGTGGCTGCTTGGGCTCACCTATCTCCACTCGGCGATCCTCGGCGCGGTGCTGGCGGCGGTATCGCCGGCGGTGGTGGTGCCGATGATGATCCGCTTTATCGAGCGCAACATGGGCACCGCCAAGGGGATCCCAACGATGGTATTGGCTGCCTCGTCGATCGACGACGTCTTCGTCATCGTCGTCTACAGCGTGCTGGTCGGCACCATTGCCGGGCATGAGGTCCCCCTCGCCTGGAGCCTAGCCGGCATTCCGATCTCGATCGTGCTGGGCGGTGGCGTCGGCGTCGCCATCGGGCTTGGTCTCTTCGCGCTGTTCCGGCATTTCGACCCGCGCGCCACCAAGCGGGTGCTGGTGATCCTCGGGGTATCGGTGCTGCTGGTGCAGCTCGAGCAGCTGAGCGCCGAGTGGGTGCCGTTCGCGGCGCTGATCGCGGTCATGGGTATCGGCGCCGTGATCTTGGAGAAGGACGAACACATGGCCCACGAGATCTCGGCCAAGCTCGGCAAGATCTGGGTGTTCGCCGAGATCGTGCTGTTCACGATGGTGGGCGCCGAGGTCGACGTGGCCGTGGCGCTGACCGCGGGGCTCGCCGGCGCGGCGCTGGTCGGTTGCGGGCTGGTGGCACGAAGCGTGGGGACCTGGCTCTGCCTACTCGGCAGCGAGCTCGACCGCGGCGAGCGGCTCTTCGTCGTCATCGCCTACCTCCCCAAAGCCACCGTCCAGGCGGCGATCGGCGGCGGCGCCTTGGCCGCGCTCGGCTCGGCGGGCCTGGAAACCGCGCCGGGCGAGATCATTCTCGCGGTCGCCGTGCTCAGCATCATCTTGACCGCGCCGCTCGGCGCGTGGGCCATCGCCATCGCCGGCGAGCGCTGGCTCAAGGTCGCCTCGTCCTCGGTCCACGATGCCGACGATGCCGCCGTCGAGAGCGAGGGCGTGACCCGGTCCCGCTAGCGCTCACGGCGGGGCCGGCTTGCGCGGTCGCGCCGGGCGGAGTATCACGACCCCAGACCACGCGCGCGCCCGTAGCTCAGTCGGATAGAGCGCAGGATTCCTAATCCTGAGGTCGTGGGTTCGAATCCCGCCGGGCGCGCCAGCTTCCACCGTCCGTAGCGACGTGCGGGCCCGGCGAATCCGTTTCGCTATACCAGCGATCCGCTGTCTTGCGGTCCAGCATCCTGAGGGCTTCATCGAACCTCGATTTGACGCCGCTCTGATCCTTCATGAGACGCGCGGTGTGCGCTTGATGGTTTCCACCCGGTCCGTTGCGGCGGAAACGGCCGCCGCCTGGAGCATTGGTTCGTTCGGCAAGATGACAGCGTAGTCGACTACGTCTTGGGGCACGGCGCTCCCCTCGATCGCGAGTGCCGCTGATGCGGCAGCGCCCTCCGCTCCGATGGCGCGCGCGAGCGCTTCTCGGTGCGCAGCGAGCGTGGCGATCAGTAGGCGACACCCTCAGTCTCACGATAAGCGCCGACTCCGACGTCGCCTTCAACACCATCGTCATGGATGGCGGCGGCGGCATCGACGACATCGATCTGATCATTTCAGCGGGCAGCTCGGGCGACATTGTCGACAACGGCGTAACCATCGTCGGTGGAGCTGGCAACGACACGATCGACCTGTCGCTGTCCGCCAGCACCGTCTCCACCAACACCGTCACCGTCGACGGCGGGGCCGGAAACGACACCATCGACGTCACGCTGGGCGGCGAGAACGTCGGCCGCAATACCCTGGTCATCGACGGCCGCGCCGGCGACGATGTGATCGACGTGCAGGTCTTCGGCGGCTTCGGCGGCGGCAACTCCGTCGTCGTCGAGGGCGGCGAGGGCAACGACACGATCACCGGCTCCTTTGTCGACGACGTGCTTTCCGGCGGCCTCGGCGACGACGTGCTCGAGGGCGGCTTCGGCGACGATTTGCTCCTCGGCGGGCCGCAGATCGGCTTTGGCGTCGAGCTCTCCGGGGATCCCGATGCGCCGACCATCACGCTGACCAATCTGGCTTTGTTCGCGCAGATCACGGCGCTGGCGATCACCATCGGCGATACCGCGTTCGGCTTCGACCTCGTAGGCGCGGCGTCCCCGGGTACCGACCCCGGCTTGGACCTTGCGGCGTCGCTGGATACCGGCGATACCGCCGATGACCTCGTTCAGACCGATCTGATCGAGTGGTCGTTCACCGGCTTCGACGGCGGCGACAGCCTGTCGTTCACGGCCGAGATAGACCCCGACGGCGCCTCGGGTGAGGGCGTAGACGGGCTGTGGATCGGTCACGGTGACCTTAGCGTCTCCCTGGGCCATCCCGGCGAGTTCGATCACCCCGATTTCGTCGCCGCCTCCGAGCGCGTCATCGCGGCCTGCCGGACGAATAACAAGCCCGTGGCCCGGCTGGTGGATAGCGTCGAGGAGGGGCTCGCGCTGTGCCGCGCGGGCTTCACCTTCATCGGCTACTCAGCCGACGCCTGGATCCTGCGCGACGGCCTTGGCCGCGCCATCGCCGACATGCGCCGCGGCCTCAACCGTTAACCGCGAAGGGACCGACGTGCCACGCTACCTGATCGGAATCGACGTGGGCGGCACCTTCACCGATTTTGTCGCCTACGAGGCCGAGGCGCAGATCCTTGAGGTGTGGAAAACGCCATCCACCCCTGGCGATCCCACGGACGGCGTGCTCGTGGGTCTAGGTCGCCAACACCAACATGCTGGGTCCGCTACGCGCCGTGCTGATCGAAGGCGGCCACGATCCGCGCGACTTCACGCTCTTGGCCTTCAGTGGAGCCGGGCCGATGCACGGCTGCGACCTGATGATCGAGGCGAGCATTCCTCGTCTCGTCGTGCCCAACCATCCCGGGCAGTTCTCGGCCTATGGGTTCATCATGACCGACGCGAGAATCGATCGCCACCAGACCGTGCAGCTGAATTCGGTGGGCTTTGACGGCGCACGCGCCACAACCGCGATGCGCGAACTCGCGGCAACCGCGGGCGCCGAGCTCGAGCGCCAAGGTTACGGCGGAGACCTGGCGCTCACGCGTTCGATGGAGATGCGCTATTTCGGTCAGAACTACGAGCTTGAGCTGCCGCTCGACTTCGACCGCTTCGATTCGACCACCACGCCGCACCTGTGGCAATCCTTCCACGACCTGCACCAGGCCGAGTTCGGCTTCCATATCCCCAACAGCGTTATCGAGGTCGTCAATTTCATGGTCAGCGTCGTCTCGACCACCGAAAAGCCGATGCTTCCCGTCATCGCCAAGTCCGAGGACCCCCCCAAGCCGTCCGGGCGGCGCCGCGTGGTCTACGAAGACGGCGCGACCGAGGTCCCGATCTACGCCCGCGACAAGTTGGCCCAGGGACATCACGTCGAGGGACCGGCCGTGATCGAAGAGGCGGCCTCGGTCACGGTTCTGCGGCCCGACCAAGCCCTACGCGTCGATGCCTACGGCAATTTGAGGATCAAGGGACGATGAGCAACGAGCCACGGACGAAGAAACGCACCATCGACATGGTGACGATGAACATCATCGATTCGACGATGGTGGCGGTGTGCCGCGAGATGGGCATCGTGCTGATGAAGACCTCGTATTCGACCATGTTCAACGAGGGACTCGACTTCACCTGTGCGCTCGCGGATTCGCGCGGCGAAATGATCTCGGTCGCGGATTTCTGCCCCGCGCAGATCGGGGCATGCCGCTGCTGATCAAATCGTGCATCGCCGAGATCTCCGCCGAGACGATCGAGGAGGGCGACGTGATCGTCCACAACGATCCCTACCGCGGCGGCCTGCATACCCCCGAACACACGTTCTTCAAGCCGGTCTTCGTGAAGGATGAGCTAATGGGCTACGCCGTCGCCATCGGACACGTTTCCGAGACCGGCGGCTCGGTCCCCGGCGGTTTCGCCAGCGAGGCCACCGAGATCTTTCACGAGGGCCTGCGGGTGCCGCCGGTCAAGATCAAGCGCCGCGGCCAGGACGTTGACGACGTATGGAAGATCATGCTGGCCAATGTCCGCACGCCGCGACAGAACTACGGCGACTTCCGGGCGCTGATCAGCGCGGTCGACTTGGGCGAATCGCGCATCACCGAAGTCATCGAGAAGTACGGCAAAGACACCTTCCGCCGCACCTGCAGCGACCTGATGGATTATTCCGAGGCGCGGATGCGGGCTGAACTCGCGGTCTTCCCCGACGGCGCCTATTCCTTCGAGGATTGCATGGAGGACGACGGCATCGTCGATCGGCCCTTCCACATCCGCGTCGAGTGCTTCAACCGCGGCGATCTCCTCGACCGCGTCGATTCCGCGCGCGGTCTCGATTTTGGCGAAGTAGACCCCGCGCTCAACGGCCGCGGCCAGGGTCTCATCGAGCGGGCGCGAACCCCATTTGTCGTGCGCCACGCCGGCTGAAACCGCGCGCGCCCCGTGCGGCGCGAATTTCATGCGCGCGACCGCGGCGGCGGCCTCCTCGGCGCTTTCGATCATCGGCGAAATGACGCCTTCGGCGCCCACGTCGAGGACGCGGCTGATCGCGTGCGGGTCTTTGGATGGCAGGCCAACGATCGAAGCCAGCCCCGCAGCTTCGGTGTAGCGCAATACCGATTTCAGCGAAAGGCTTATCCCTCTGAACCCGGTTTGACGACATGTTGGGTTTGCGGTTGCCATCGGCGGAATGTTCGCTTAATGTTCTGTCATGCCAGCCGCTGGAAATACGACCGCCCGATGTCCCGCGCCGCCTTCGAGGCGCGCTTTCCCGATGAAGCCTCCTGCGCCCGGCATCTTGCAGCCAAGCGCTGGCCCGACGGCTTCGTCTGCCCCGCCTGCGGCCATGACAGGGGCTGGGAACTGAAGCGTCGCCGGACGAGCTGGGAATGTGCGGCCTGCGGGAAGGAGACTTCGGTGACCGCGGGCACGATCATGCACCGCAGCCACTTGCCCCTGAAGACCTGGTTCATGGCCGTTCACATCGTGACCAGCCACTCGAACGGTATCTCCGCCCTGCAACTCCAGGCCCAGCTCGGGCTCGGCAGTTACAAGAGTGCCTGGCTCCTGCTGCACAAGCTGCGCCGTGCCATGGTTGATCCGGATCGCAGCCTGCTTGAGGACCTGGTCGAGATCGATGAGGCCACCCTACCGTTCCGCACCGTAAAAGACCCGACCACAGGCGGGCAAGGTCGCAGCCGGCAAGGCAAGATGCGCATTGCTGGCGCGGTCGAGCTATCGCCCGAGGGCGAGCCACGTCGCATCCGGCTGGCGCCGATCGGGGATTTCTCCGCGCGCAGCCTTCATGCCTTCGTTGCCGGGACCTCGGCGCCGGGCACGCGGGTAATCACCGATGGCTGGAGCGGTTATCCTGGCCTGCCCGACCACGACCACCAGCCCAAGGTCGTCGGTGCAACGCCCGCCCATCTCGTGCTGATCTGGATCCATCGTGTGTTCTCGAACCTGAAGCGCTGGGCGCTCGGAACCTTCCATGGCCTGCGCCGCGCCCATCTGCGCCGCTATCTCGACGAGTTCGTGTTCCGCTGGAACCGCCGCCGCCACACCGCAACGGCCTTCGACACCCTGCTCGGCATCGGCACGCGCCTCCGACCCGCCGACTACCGCGACATCGTCGGACAACGCGGCTGATCCCGGCAGGCCGGGCGCCAGCCACCGCCCGCCCTCCGATCCGCCTCAATCGGGGCCGAATACCGGCCCTCCAGCCTGCCTGACAGCACTCGAAACCTACTTCCCCAAGGCCAAAAGCTCCCGCACATCGCCAGGCACGGTCCAAGAACCGTGCCTGGAACGTAGAAGGCCGATCAACATCTGGTGTGACCGGAAGCAAAGGGAGAAGCCTTTTCAGCGATTCGATGCTGATGCCCGAATGCTCGAGGTCGAGGAAGGCGTAATCGCAGCCGGCTTCCTTGAGGATATAGCCGATGCCGGGGGTCGCGAACTCGACCACGAAGGTGCCGAACTTCGGCCCCGGCGAGTGCATCATTTCGCGCAACGACATGGCCAAGCATATCAGAACTCGGCCTCAGCCGTGGGTCTACACCGTCTCCCAACCCCCACTTCGGGCGGATCGGAACAAGGCGTCGATGGCGCGCGTGTTCCGCATTGCGTCTTCGAGCGAGACTACGGGTTGATTACCGCTGCGCACGGCCTCGGCGAACAGATCGCACTCGATCGTGTAGGGATTGACGACATCGGAGGCCGCGAGCTCCGCCGCACCGCCCGTGAACGCCCCGCCGTCATCGAAGAAGACGCGAAAGAGAGCCTCGATCGGCGCGTCGAACGGGGTCTCGATCTCGATCCGTCCCTCGGTCCCGATGATTTGCATACGCTGACACGCAACCAGCTGGGAGGAACACATGAAGCTGGCTTGTCCCTCTGGGAACTCGAAGATCGCCGTCGTCAACCGGTCGATCTTGAACGTCGGGTCGCGCTCCATCAGGGTGACCACCCGGCTCGGCTCGGCCGCGAACAGAAACCGGAACGTGGTCACCGCGTAGCAGCCTAGCGCGCTCATGCCGCCGCCCCCGACCTCGGGCTTGTTGACAATGCTGTCGGGATCGACGTCGGTGGCGGCAAAGAACGCCTGCATCGCGCGAAGTCTTCCGATCCGCCCTTCATCGATCATGTCCCGGACGCGAAGCCACTGGGGATGGCTGCGCACGGTAAAGGCCTCTCCGATGACCATGCCGGTGCGGTCCCTGACCGCGATCAAACGCTCCACCTCGCCGGCGTCGAGGGCCATCGGTTTTTCGCACAGCACGTGCTTGCCCGCCTCGGCCGCTTTGGTGGACCACGGGACGTGGAGGTGATTGGGCAAGGGGATGTAGACCGCTCCGATCTCGGGGTCCGCGAGCACCTCGTCGTAGCTGCCGTATGCCTTGGGTATTGCCCATCGCTGGGCGGCCGCCCGCGCCCGCTCGAGATCGCGGGAACCGATCGCCGTCACGTCGCAGCGCTGGCTTTTCTGCATCGCCGGGATCACCCGTTCCAGCGCGATGTTCGCGGTGCCGATGATTCCCCAGCGCACTCGGTCCATCGCCCCCTCCCCCGATGCGCGCGCTAGGCGCTTGGGCCACCCCGCGGCTCCGCGACCTTGACGATGACCTTGCCGAAGTTCTCGCCGCGCAGCAGACCGATGAACGCCTGCGGCGCGTTCTCGAGTCCCTCGACCACGTCCTCGCGGTACCTGACCCTGCGCTCGGCTAGCCAGCGCCTCATCGCGGCGGTGAACTCGGGCTGCTGATCGGCGAAGTCGAAGACCAGGAAACCACGGATCGTCAGCCGCTTGACCAGCGCGCTTCGCATTAGGAGCGGTAGATGGTCGGGGCCGGGGGGCGGCGCGGTGTCGTTGTAGTGTGCGATCGTGCCGCATACCGGGATTCGCGCATCGCGGTTCAGCAGCGGAATGACGGCGCGCAGCACCGCGCCGCCGACGTTCTCGAAATAGACGTCGATGCCGTCGGGCACGCGGCCGCCAGCGCATCTTCGAAGTCGGCCGCGCGGTGCTCGACACAGGCGTCGAAGCCCAGCTCATTCGTGACAAAGGCGCACTTCTCGGCCGAGTCGGCGATACCCACCGCGCGGCAGCCCTCGATACGCGCGATTTGGCCCACCACCGACCCGACCCCGCCCGATGCGGCAGCGACGACCACGGTTTCGCCCGGTTTGGGCCGGCCGATGTTCCGCATCCCCGCATAGGCCGTCAGGCCGGGCATCCCCAGCACCCCCAACGCCGTCGAAAGCGGCCATTCGCCGGTGTCGGTCTTGGCCACCTCGGTTCCATCGGAAATCGAATGGCTCTGCCACCCCGTATTGCCGACCACGGTGTCGCCGGGCGCGTAGCCCTCGACGTCCGAGGTTACGACTTCGCTGACCGCGCCCGCCGCCACCCCGCCGACGGCCACAGGCTCGGTGTAGCTCTTGGCCGCGTTCATCCGACCGCGCATCTAGGGATCGAGCGACATCACCAGCGTGGGCAGCACCATCTCGCCCTTGCCGGCGGCGGGAACGGCGCCTTCGACGAATCGGAAATCGCTGGCCTTCGGTTCGCCCACCGGCCGTGCCGTGAGTACTATTTGCAAGTGTTTCCCGCCCACGGCACGAAGGCTAGCAGCGCGGGTTGGCGCGACACAATCGCGAATTCGCGGCGCGTTTGCTATGTTCGCGGCACGACCGCTACGCACAGGGTTTTCATGCCGAAGGGGGTACCGCCGTGAACGCTTACGATCTTACCGGGCGCACCGCCGTGGTGACCGGCGGGGCGCGGGGTATTGGCCAAGCCATCGCTGTGCGGCTGCTGGCCTCGGGCGCGAACGTCATGATCTGGGACGTGGATAAAGCGACGCTCGAAGCGGCGCCCGCGGCGCTCGACGGCGGTGACAAAGTCGACACCGCGCTTGCCGACGTGACCGATCCGGACGCGGTCGAGGCAGCCCACGCCCGCACCCTGGAGCGATTCGGCGGCATCGACGTCCTGGTCAACGACGCCGGCATCTCGGGGCCCACCGTCCCGACTTGGGAGAACACGCTCGAGGACTGGAACCGCGTCGTCGCGGTCAACCTCACCGGTACTTTCATATGCTGCAAGGTGGTGGTACCGGGAATGATGGCGCGCGGCTACGGGCGCATCGTCAACCTCGCTTCGATCGCCGGCAAGGAGGGCCCGGCCGGCTGCCCCGCATACGCTGCCGCCAAGGCAGGCGTCATCGGCTTTACCAAGTCGCTGGCCAAGGAAGTGGTGAGCGCCGGCGTGCTGGTCAATTGCGTCACCCCGTCGGCGACTCGCACCAAGTTTCTCGAGCAGTTGAGCGAATCGCACCTTCAGAACCTGCTCGATACCAACGACGATATCCCCATGGGACGCCTCGGCGAGGCCTCGGATGTGGCCCCCCTCGTCGCGTGGCTGTGCACCGAGGATTGCTCGTTCTCGACCGGCGCCGCCTTCGACGTCTCGGGCGGCCGCGCGACGTACTAGAACGCGAGCCACAGGGCCAAGAACCCGTCACGATCGCGCGGCGCGCGCCGAGCCGTCGGCGGTCGTCGCGCTCCGCTTGAGGACGAGGATATTTCCGGCGAGGGCGAGCACGATACCCGCCGCGGCCAGCGGGGTCCACACGTAGCCCTCGAAAACCGTCGACACGGCAAGCGCCACAACGGGCACCACCACGTGGGCGTAGGCGGCGCGGTCGGGGCCGAGGCGCCCGATCAGGGCAATGTAGCCGGTCACGCCGATGACGGTGGTCGCGAGGGTGGTCCAGGCGAAGGCGCCGGCAAACGCGGGCGTCCAGTTCATCGCGAAATCGCGCCCCAGGGCGAGGGCGACAAGCAGCGACGACATCGCGCCGTACACCATCGAGATCGCGGTCCCCGTCAGCACCGGTATGGCGGCGCGCTGGTTGCGGGCCGCGGCGATCGAGCCGAACGAGGCGAGCACCGCGCCGGCGAGCGCGAGGGCAAGCCCCACGAGCCCCGCGCTGGAGGGGTCGAAGGCGCTGAGGTCGCGCCAGAACACCATCGCGATGCCGAGTATCCCCATCACCGCGCCGGCGATCACGCGGGGGCGGATCGGCAGGCCGAGAAACAGCGCGCCCATGCCCGCATTCATCACCGTCATCAGCGTCAGTGCCAGCGGCACCAAGCCCGAGACCTCGACCCACGTGACCGCGCCCCACCACAGCATCTCGTTGAGCGAGCACAAAAGCACGCCCTGCAGTGCTAGGAACGCGTGGTCGCGCCACCCGAAATCGATGCTGAGGCCGCGCGCCCGGCACCACCCGAGTAAGACCGCCGCGGCGACCGCGAAGCGGTAGCCGACCAGCGGCTCAGGCGCGGCCGTCGCGACAAGGGTGGCGACCGCGAGCGGCCCGGTACCCCAGGTAAAGACGACCACCGAGAAAAGCACGATCGGATTCATGACGGACGAGAGGGACGGGGGCGAAAGGATGTGACATAACACCGCGCGCACCGGTTGCGCTACGATGGACGGGCCCCAAAACCTAGGGAGGGACGCGATGGCCGAGAACGAAACCCGGGACGGCTACCGGCTCTTGCACACCATGATCCGGGTGCTCGACCTCGAACGCTCGATCGCGTTCTATCGCGATCATCTCGGGATGAAGCTTCTCCACCGTACCGATTATCCCGGCGGCAAGTTCACCAACGCCTTCGTCGGCTATGGCGACGAGAAGACCCACGCGGTGGTCGAGCTCACCCACAACTGGGAGCAGACCGCCGCCTACGACAAAGGCGATGGCTTCGGCCATCTCGCGGTCGCCGTGCCTGACATCTACGCGACCTGCGAGGCGCTCGCCGCGGCGGGCGTGCCGGTCCCCAGGCCACCCGGCCCGATGAAGCACGGCACCACCGTGATCGCCTTCATCGAGGACCCCGACGGCTACAAGATCGAGCTGGTCGAAGCGCACTAGCCCTCGCACCGAGCGGGTTCTGGCATGGGCGCTATCGCCCTTTACGCCGGGCTGATCGTGTTGTGGGGCTTCGGCCCCTATGCGGTCGCGGTCCAACTCGGCGTCGTGGCGCCCGAGATGCTGGTCGGCTACCGTTTCGCGCTGGGCGCCGTGATCCTGCTGGTGTTCTCGGCGGCGCTCGGGCGCTCGTTGCGCTTCAGCCCGCGCCAGCATTTCTTCATCGCCCTGCAGGGCGTGCCGATGTTCGGCCTGGTGGATATCTTCTTCTATCACGGGGTCAGCCACCTCGCGAGCGGCCTGGTGGCGCTTATCGTCTCGCTCCTCATCATCCACAACATATTCCTCGGCGCCCTGTTCCTGCGCCTGCCGATTCGCCGGCGCGTCCTCTTGGGCGCGGTCGTCGGGCTCGGCGGCATGGCGCTGGTTTTCTGGCGCGAGATCGTCGCCTTCGATCCGGCGAGCGGCGCCAGCATCGGCATCGGATTCGCGCTGATCGCCAGCCTGTTCGGCTCGCTCGGCGCCATCGCCGCCGCGCGCAATCAGCGGGCGGGGCTGCCGGCGCTGCAGACCTCGGGGCTCGGCATGGCCTACGGTGCCGCCGTCACGTTCGTGATCGCCCTGGCGTTGGGCCGCGAGATCAGCTGGGACCCCTCGCCCCTCTTCCTCGCCGGTTTCTTGTGGATGGTGGTGCCGGCCTCGGTCGTCGCCTTCGTCATGTTCGTCACCCTGATCGGACGCATCGGCCCCGACCGCGCGGCCTATGCGATCGTCATCGTACCGATCTTCGCGCTTGGCGTGTCGACGGCGCTCGAGGGCCACACCTGGACGTCGCTCTCGGCGAGCGGAGCGGCGCTGGTGCTTCTCGGCAACATCGTCGTCCTCACCGCATCACGGCGCGCCATCGCCGTCGCTGCCGTGCCGTCGGCCTAGTCAGCGGTATCCGCCTAGTCCGCCGGCGCCTCAAATAGCCCTCGCCGGCGCGCGAGGTCTTCCTCGGGTAAGTTGTTTCGTTCTTCGAGCGATAGTCCTGAGGACGACCCTACCGAGCGCGCTCAAAGACGCGGATCGACCGGCTCGCTTTCCAGAGCCAGGACGCCGAAGACGCACTCGTGAACTCGGCGGAGCGGCTCACGCTTCACGAAGCGCGTCAGGCTCTCGATTCCGAGCGCGAACTCGCGCAGCGCCAAGGAGCGCTTTTTCGACAGCCCTCTCGTGCGCAAACGCTCAAGATGTTCGGGCAGGGTGTATTCGGGTCCGTAGATGATTCGCAGGTACTCCGGGCCGCGGCATTTCAGGGCCGGCTGCAGAAGCCTATGCGGCCCCTTGGCGACGAAGGACTGAGGTTTGACCACCATACCTTCGCCGCCCCGTTCGGTGAGCACCGTCCACCATTCGATCGCCTCGCGCCGCGATCCGGGAGCCAATCCTCGCCAAGCCGGAGAAGTTTCTCGATCTCCTCGGCACCCACCCAGTAGTGCTTTTCGTTATCGAGAACGGGTACAAGCACACTGAGGTGCCTCAAGACGTGGAACAGTTTCTGACGGCTCTTGAGGGTAACCGAAAAGTATCGGCTACCGCCCCAATCGGGATTCACGCTGTCGAGGGCATGTCCCTCAGCGCCAACCGCATACCCAAGGTAGGTGGCCGGCCGGTGGGTCGTTCCAATCGTTAGGAACACGGGGCGATCTGCCGACGTCGGCCCGAACCAGAATCGTCGGCGCGTCGGCCGCCAAAACTTCCGGAGCCAGGCGGTCGTCGCGGACCACGTCGCACACCGCGCAAGAGCGGCCGCCGCGGAACTTGGCGGCGCACCTCAGGTCCAGCTCGACCCTCTCTACGACGGGTTCACCCATTCTCACCGGTGCGGTCCCGACGAACGTGGCCCGATGCGAATCCGGTGCTGGCGGACCCTGGTGCCCTTCGAACTCCGCATGACAAAGCTCGTGATAGCGCGCGAAGTACCGGTGGAACGCCACGAAGTCGCGTCCACGCAGAGGGAGGCGTATGTGGATTCCGTCTCCACAACGGATCGGCCCGAGGACGCTCGCGACGTCGTCCGACCGCCCGCGACTCGCGGGCCGAGTGAGCGGGAGGCTGAACTCCACATCTCGCGGCTCACACCGCGCCGACGGTGTGTCGGCTTCGAGGAGGTTGGGGTGGAGGTCGCGGCGGATCACGGTCTGGACCGCCAGCACGTAGACGACGCTGAGCGCGGCGGCTTCCAACAGCGTGGTGAAGCCGCCGAAGATGCCGCCGATGACTAGCACCGGCAGCAACACCTCCCACTTGGCGTGCCACAACGCCGCCGCCGCCTCGCGGGCCTCGAAGGGCCGCCGGGTCAACTACTTGTGGAACCTGGGCCACGCGTAGTTCGTGCTGGAGCGCTACGAGAACGCGGTCGCCGAGCTGGAGACCGCGCGCGACCGCAAGCCCGATTTCATGCCCGCCTACCTCTATCTCGCCGCGAGCTACGCCAAGCTCGACCGCATCGAGGACGCCCGCGCGGCAATGGAAAAGGCGGTGGAATTGAATCCGCGCCTTCCGAGGCGGTCTTGACCGCGTTCCTTCCCTACGAGCGTCCCGAAGACCTGGGTCGCGTCCTCGCCGCGCTGCAAACGGCCGGGCTCCCCCACTAGCCTCGCGCAACCTAGACCGGGGCGGCCAGCACCACCGCGCCGTCCACGACCGCCACCGCGACCGGCGTCAATCCCGAGCCGACACACGGCCCGGCGATGCAGACGCCGTCCTCGATGCGGAACTTGGCCCCGTGGTTGACGCATTGGATCAGCGTTCCCTCGCGGGTCAGGAAGCGCCCAGGAATGCCGTCGAGCGGCAGGTGGCGATGCGGGCAGTCGTTGACGTAGCCGACGACGCCATCGTGGTGGCGGAGCACGAAGATCTCCAACCGGCGATGCCCCTGACGGAACTCGAAGACGCCGGCGGCGCCCTCGGTGATGTCGGCGAGTGGACCGAGGACGTGGCCCGGTGGCGGCAGCGCCACCTCGAGCGGCGCCTCCATCAGGGCGCGATGCCGCCCATGCCGCACAGGCGTTTCCAGTGTGCCGCCGAGACCGGCATCACCGAGAGCCGCGACGAGCGCACCAGCAGGAAATCGGCGAACGCGGGATCGGCCTTGACGGCGGCCAAACTCACGGGTGTGGCCAGGGGGCGCTCGGCCTTGACATCGACCATGCCGAAGCGACCGGTCGGGTCGGTGTGATCGGGGTAGTACTCTTTGACCACCTCGACCACGCCGACGATCTGGCGCTCCTTGACCGAGTGGTAGAAGAAGCAGCGATCGCCGATCTTCATCTTCTTCATGTTGTTCGAGGCCTGGTGGTTGCGCACCCCGTCCCAATAGGCCGTTCCCTCCCTGACTTGATCGTCCCACGACCATTCCCCGGGTTCGGTCTTCATCAGCCAATACGCCATGTCATTGTCCTTTCTTCAGTCCTCGTCCCGGAGGGGGCGCGCGAGCATTCCCTCGATGGTCGAATCGATCGAGGCGCCGTGATTGACGATGTCGTCCACCGCCGCCGCGATCGGCATGTCGATGCCCAGCCCCTCGGCGCGTCGCGTCAACGCGGCCGCGGTCCACACCCCCTCGGCGACCGAGCGCCGCCCGTCGAGGTAATCGGCGAGCGATTTGCCCTCGCCCAGCGCCTTGCCGAGCGCGGTGTTGCGCGAGCGCGTGCTGGTCGCGGTCAGCACCAGGTCGCCCATCCCCGACAGGCCCATCAGCGTCTCGGCTCGCGCGTCCATCGCGACCCCTAGGCGCAGCATCTCGGCCATGCCGCGGGTGATCAGAGCGGCGGCCGCGTTCTCTCCCAGGCGCCGGCCGGCGACGATGCCGCAGGCGATAGCGAGAACGTTCTTGACCGCGCCGCCGATCTGGGCGCCCCGCACGTCCTCGCTCAAATAGGGACGGAAGGTTGGGCCGCCCAGCGCCCGTTGCAGCGCCTCGGCGTGGTCGCGGTCGGCGCACGCGAGCGTCGCCGCCGTCGGCAGCCCCTGGGCCACCTCGACCGCAAACGTCGGACCCGATAGCACCGCGAGCGGGTTCTCCGGCATGGTCTCGGCGGCGATCTCGCTCGTCAGTTCGCCGCTGGACTGCTCGAAACCCTTGGCGCAGAGAACCACGGGGACGGCGGCGCCGAGGCCCGGCGCCAGTGCCTCGGCCACGGCGCGTGTGTGCTGCGCGGGGATCGCCAGCAACACGGCTTCGGCGCGGCAGGCTTCGGCAACGTCGGCGGTGGCGCGGATGCCAGGATCGAGTTCGACGCCGGGAAGGAACCATTCGTTGCGGTGCTCGCGATTGACCGCCTCGACAACCTCGGCTTCGCGGGCCCACAGGCACACCTCAAGGCCGTTGCGCCGGGCCAGGGTGGAGAGCGCGGTGCCCCAGGCGCCGCCGCCGATGACTCCGATGCGCCTCATGACGCAAGCATACGCTGAATCGCCCCTCAGGCCGCGTGCGGCACCACCTCTTTCAGCAACCGCTTGCCGAGCGTTTCTCGAGATCGTAGTGGGCCTGAAGGTTGATCCAGAACCGTGCCTCCATGGAGAAAAAGATACCCAAACGGAGCGCAGTATCGGCGCTGACGGCCCTCCTCCCATGGACGATCTCGTTGATCCTGCGCGGGGGCACAGCGATGTTCTTGGCCAGCCGATATTGGCTGATTCCCGTCGGCTTCATGAAGTCGGCGAGCAGAATCTCGCCGGGATGTACCGGGGCGAACCTCTTTGCGCTCATCTCAATCCTCGCTAACGTCATGCGTTGATGGTGCGGCGGCGGCTAGAGGCTCAGGTTGAAGGCGACGGAGATGCGCTCGCCCGCGCCACGGTAGGGGCGCACGGCGTGGCTCAGCCAGGACGGAAACATGATCATGACGCCGGCGCGCGGCGGCATGGTCTCGGTGGCCCCCATCGCCGGGCCGTGGGGGACGGCGAAGCAGAGCTTGGGCGCGTACATCGCCGGGGCGACGCCGCGCGGATCCTGGATTTCGAGCTCGCCGCTGAGGTCGGGGTCGGCGCCGATGCCGCCGTCTTCGACGTAGTAGACCCCCGACCAGAAGCAGCCGGGGTGAGTGTGGAACTCGTTGCCGTGGCCATTGGCGTTGATGTTGGCCCACGCGCTGGTGTGCCAGGTCACGGTGACCGCCGCGCCGTCGCGGTCCGCGGTCAGCCGGTCGGCGATGGCGCGTGCGTGGTCCAAGAGCGCCCACCCGCGGCGCCGCCCCACTCGGCGAAATCCCAGCTCGACTGCCAGCCGCCAAGATTCGAGTGGCGGGTCGAAGGGTGGTCGCGTGCGCGTGCGCGAATAGTGGTGGCCAGCGCCGGATTGAGCTGCGACGCGTCCGCCAGCTCGGCGCTGACGACGGGCGTCGCGAATAGCCCGTGCAGTTGAAAGGCTGGCGCTTCGGATGGTTCCATGGATCGCCGCTGCCTCTGGGGTCTTCGATTGGTCGCCCGCGCCCCAGGCACCTAGGAGCGTGCGCTGCAGAAAGGTCCGCGCGGCAAAGTTGATAGCGGACGGGTTGTGGGTGGATTTGCGCAGGGGGAAGTATGATCCGATACGCCAGTTGCGTATGGGAACTCCAGATGCCGACCACGTTTCGTGCCTACCAGCCGGACCAACCCTTGCTTTTGCCGCTGGACTTGCAGGAGTGGGTTCCCCCAGGGCACCTGGCTCATCACGTCAGCGATGTGGTCGATGCACTGGACTTGACGGCGTTCTATGCGCCCAACGAGGGGGACGGTCGACGCAACGCCCCCTACGAGCCGTCGATGATGGTCAAGGTGCTGATCTATGCCTACGCGACGGGCACATTCTCCTCGCGCGCGGTGGCGAGGAAGCTGGAGGAGGAAGTAGCGTTTCGGATGCTCGCGGCGGGCAACTTCCCGCAACATCGCACGGTATGTGAGTTCCGACGCCGACATCTGGCGGAGTTCAGCGAGCTGTTTGTGGGGGTGGTGCAGGTGGCGCGCGAGATGGGACTGGCGCGGTTCGGCAAGCTCTCGGTCGACGGGACGAAGGTGCGAGCGAACGCGAGCAAGCGCAAGGCGATGAGCTATGAGCGGATGGGCAAAGAGGCGGCTCGCTTGCAGGCGGAGATCGAGGCGCTGCTGACGAAGGCGGGGATGGTGGACGCCGAAGAAGACGAGCGTTGGGGCGAGGATTTCCGGGGCGACGAGTTGCCCGAGGAGTTGCAACGCAGGGAGAAGCGCCTGGCGGCGATCCAGGCAGCCAAAGCGCGTTTGGAGGCGGCGCAACGCGGGCGCGACGATGAGCGCGGGCGCGAGCCTGGGCAGGACCGCAATCCCCGGGGCGGGCGGCCCTACAAGCGGGCCTACGGCGAGCCCGAGCCGAAGGCGCAGAGCAATTTCACCGATCCCGAGAGCCAGATCATGAAGACCAGCAGCGAGGGATTCCAGCAGTGCTCCAACGCGCAGATGGCGGTCGATGGGGAGCACCAGATCATCGTCGCGACTCAGGTGGGGCCACAGGCCAGCGACCAGGGTCAGCTGGTGGGGATGCTCGACGAGATCAACGAGACGTTTGGGGTCGAGCCTGCGGTGGTACTGGCCGATGCGGGCTACTGCAACGAGCCGGATCTGTTGGAGCTGGAAGATCGCGGCATCGACGCGCACGTAGCGCTGGGGCGTGAAGGCAAGTCCCAGGTGGCGGTCGACCCGGCCCGGCTCCCTGCCACGCACCGCATGGGTGAGAAACTGGCGAGCCCCGCGGGCAAAGCCCGGTACGCGCAACGCAAGTGGCTCTCGGAGGCGCCGAACGGGTGGATCAAGGAGGTGCTCGGATTCCGACGATTCAGCCTGCGAGGCTTGGCGAAGGTGCGCGGCGAGTGGGACCTCGTGTGCTTGGCGTTGAACATCAAGCGGATGGGGACGGTGGCCACGTGCTGAGGCAGGTGCTGGCCTGCCAACGCACTTGCTCCGGGGCGCGCAGTGCCCATCGACCGCGTATGAAACGCGAATCTCTTCCGTTCCGGCCTTCCGGTCCGGGCTTTCCATCCCAGAGTCGGGCGGGCCAGATGTCCACACTCGGGCCAAAATCCAACCTCTCCGGCGGCCGCGCGCCAATCGCCCAACATCAAAACTTCTACGGCGCACGCTCCTAGCATAAGATACCCGCCGCCAGTTCCAAGGGAGGTTTCCACAATGCCCAGGATCGTACGATTTTACGAAACCGGTGGCCCCGAGGTCCTCAAGATCGAAGACGAGCCGCAAGTCGAGCCCGCCGAGGGCGAGGTCCGAATCGCGGTCGGCGCTTTCGGTCTCAACTACGCCGAAATGATGTACCGCCGCGGCGCCTATATCGCCGAACCGGTCTTTCCCGCGCGGCTTGGCATCGAGGCGGCGGGCACCGTCGATGCCATCGGCGCGGGCGTTGCCGGCATCAGCCTCGGCGAGTGGGTTTCCATCGTTTCGGTCCAGGACTCGGACCGGTTCGGCAACTGGACCCAGGGATTCGCGAAATATGGGGTCTATGGCGAGAGCGCAACCGCACCCGCCCATGCCATCGTGCGCAACCCCGAGAACATCTCGATGGAGGAGTGCGGAGCCATCTGGTGCCAGTACCTGACCGCCTGGGGCGGGTTGATCGACTACGCGGGGATGTCCGTGGACGACATCGTGCTGGTCACGGCGGCCACCTCGAGCGCCGGCCTCGCCGGCCTGCAGATCGCCAAGGAAGCGGGCGCCACCGTGATCGCGGCGACCCGCACCGCGGCCAAGAAAGCCTACCTTCTCGATCAGGCCGGGGCCGACGCGGTGATCGTCAGCGACGAGGAAGACCTGGTGGAGCGGGTGATGGACATCACCTCGGGCCAAGGGTTCACTCTCGCCTACGATCCCGTCGGCGGCGGCTACATCGCCCAGTTCATCGCCGCCGCCCAACCCTGTGCCCGAATCGTCAACTACGGCAACCTGCATCCCGAGCCGGCGCACTTCCCGATGCTGCCGATGCTCGCCAAACGCCTCGCCCTCAAGTGCCACAGCTGTTACGACACCACGCGCGACCCAAAGGCGCTGGCGCGGGGCCACGCCTACGTTTTCGACCGCGTCGAGTCGGGTGCCCTGGTACCGGTCATCGCCACCACCTTTGCCCTCGACCAGATCGTCGAGGCCCACCGCACCATGGAAGCGCAGACCCACATCGGCAAGATCGTGGTAACGACGTAGCGGCTCAGGCCTTGACGCCCGCGCCCGGCGCCGGCGGCGCGTCGGGATCGAGCGGCCAGCGGGCGCGGGCGGCACACCCCAAGTCGTCGCTCATCCCAAGCGCCAGGCGTTCGATCCCGGCCCACGCGATCATCGCCGCGTTGTCGGTGCACAGGGCCGCGGGTGGCGCGAAAAGCTCGAAGCCGTGCGAGTACGCCAACTCGGCGAGGCGAGCGCGCACGTAGACGTTCGATGCGACGCCGCCGGCGAGGACCAAACGGCGCGCCTCAGGCTCCTCCTCGCCGAAGAGGGCAAGCGCGTTGGCGGTACGATCGCAAAGCACGTCGCCCACGGCCGCCTGGAACGACGCGGCAAGGTCGGCGACCTCACCCGGATTCGGCGCCGCGCCCGGCAGGGTTTCGATCGCGCGGCGCACCGCCGTCTTCAGCCCCGAGAACGAGAAGTGGCAGCCGGCTCGCCCGAACAGCGGACGGGGCAGCGCGAAGCGGCTGGCATCGCCGGTTTCGGCCGCGCGCTCGATCGCCGGTCCCCCCGGATAACCGAGGCCGAGCATCTTCGCCGCCTTGTCGAACGCCTCGCCCACGGCGTCGTCGAGGGTGGTGCCCAAGCGCCGATACGCGGCGACACCGCGCACGATGAGAAGCTGGCAATGGCCCCCGGTGACCAGCAAGAGCACGTAGGGAAACGACAGATTGTCACTCAGCCGCACCGACAGCGCGTGGCCCTCCAGATGATTGACCGCAACAAGCGGGGTGCGGTGGGCCAGCGCGATGGCTTTGGCGGTCATGAGTCCGACCAGCAATCCGCCGATCAGGCCCGGCCCGGCGCTGACCGCGACGCCGTCAAGCTCGGCGAAGCCCAGCCCGGCCTCCTCCATCGCGTCTTCGATCATGCCGTCCAACCGCACCAGATGGGTGCGGGCGGCGACCTCGGGCACGACCCCACCAAAGGGCGCGTGCTCGGCGAGCTGCGAAAACACCAGGTTCGCGCGCACCGATCGGTCACTGGCGACGACCGCGGCGGCGGTCTCGTCGCACGTGGTCTCGATGCCAAGGACGATCATGTCGGACGCAATCCGCCGCCCGCGCTGCTAATCGCGATAGAATGGGCCCGACATGCGGCCGCTCTACCACCACCATCATGATTGAGCAAGCCGGCGCGCTGCGGATCGGCACTCGCGGCAGCCCGCTCGCGCTCGCCCAGGCGAACGCGGTGCGCCAGATGCTTTTGGCCGCCCACCCCGATCTCGCCGGCGCACCGCCCGAGATCGTCGTCATCAAGACCACCGGCGACCGCGTGACCGAGCGACCGCTCGCCGATCTCGGTGGCAAGGGCCTGTTCACCAAAGAGCTCGACGAGGCGCTGCTGTCCGGCGCCATCGACGTCGCCGTGCACTCGATGAAGGACGTGCCGACGGCGCTCCCCGACGGACTACTCATCGACAGTTTGTTGCCCCGCGAGGACCCGCGCGACGCGTGGATCAGCCGTGATGCGGCCAGCCTCGCCGCGCTGCCCGCCGGCGCCGTCGTCGGGACCGCCTCGCTCCGGCGCAAGGCGCAGATACTCCACGCCCGGCCCGAGCTCAACGTCGCCAACCTTCGCGGCAACGTCGAGACCCGCATCCGCAAGATCGCCGAGGGCGCCGCCGATGCGACCTTGCTGGCGCTGGCCGGGTTGCGCCGGCTCGGCCTTGTCGAGCATGCGCGCGCGGTGCTGGATCCCGAGGAGATGCTGCCGGCGGTGGCACAGGGTGCCATCGGCGTCGAGTGCCGTGCCGAGGGCTCGCGGGTGCGTACGCTGTTGGCGCCGCTCGACCACGCCGAGACCGCTTGCTGCGTTGCTGCCGAACGGGCTTTGCTGGCCGCCCTCGACGGCTCGTGCCGGACGCCGATCGCGGCGCTCGCCACCCTCGAGGGCGATCGCATGTCGCTGCGGGCGATGGTGCTGAGCCCGGACGGCTCCGAGATTCACGAGACGGCGCGCCATGGCGCCGCCGGAGACGCGGTGGCCATGGGCCGCGACGCGGGCGAAGAACTCAAGGCGCGCGCGGGGTCGAACTTCTTCGCGGCGCTCGCCTGAGATCGCGTGCGCGTCCTCATCACCCGCCCCCGGCCCGAGGGCGAACGCCTCGCGCGAGGCCTTCGCCAACGCGGGTTCGAAACGCGGCTCGAACCGATGCTCGAGATCCACCATCGCGCGGTCGCGCCGCCGGCATTGGCGCGGCCGCAGGCGATCGTGCTGACCAGCGCCAACGGCGCCCGTGCGCTGGCCGCGGCGACCGCGCTTCGCGACCCACCGGTCTACGCCGTCGGAGAGCAGACCGCGGCGACCGCGGCCGCGGTCGGTTTCGAAACGGTGCACGCCGGTGGGGGCGACCTTGATTCGCTGGCCGAGACCGTCAGGCGCGCCCTCGATCCCGCTGCCGGACCCCTCCTTTACGGCTGTGGCGCCGACCGCGCCGGCGACCTGGGCGCGGTGCTCGGCGATGCGGGGTTCACGGTCGTGCCGGCGGTGCTCTACGACGCGGTTGCCGCCGCGATGCTGTCGACCGGTTGTGCCGAGGCGTTGCACCGGGCTGAGATCGACGCGGTCTTGTTTTTCTCTCCCCGCTCGGCGGCGGTGTTTGTTAGTCTCGTGCGCGATGCGGGTGTCGAGGGCAGTTGCGCCGACGTGACCGCGCTCTGCCTGAGCGCCGCCGTCGCCGAGGCGGCCGCGCCCATACGCTGGCGATGGGTGCGCATCGCGCCCCGCCCCGATGCATCCTCTCTTCTGGCGCTGCTGGACGACATGGCCAATGAGCGAAGGGGCTGATCCCGCGACCGAGGAATCGCCGCCGGAGCCGGTTGCCGAGGACCCGCCGGCGACCGCCAAACGCCGCGGCGTCGCTGCGCGCGCCGTGTGGTTGGCGGTACTGGTGCTCGTGGTCTTCGCCGCGGGGGTGGCGCTGTGGCCGGTCATCGTGCCCCAGCTCGGCGGCGACGGGCCGGCCGGCATAACGGTAGTGGACAGCGCCGATCTCGACGCCCGCCTGGGCGCGATCGGCGAACGGCTCGGCGATCTCGAAAACGGTGCCGCCGGCTCGGAGGATTCGCGCGCCGCCATGGCGCGGCGATTGGACGGGTTTGAGCGCGATCGTGAAGCCGCCGAGGCGATGCGGGCCGAGATCGCCGCTCGCGTCGAAGCGGTGCTCGCCCAGTCACAGGCGCTCGAGCGCCGCCTCGACGATCTCGAGGCCGCGGCGGCCGAGCTGGGCTCGCTCGGGCAACGCCTCGCGGCGCTGGAAACCGGGTTGGCCGAGGCCGCCGCGGTCGCCGAGGCCGACCCCGGCCGCGGCGCGATGGTCGCGCTCGAGCGCCGGCTCGATGGCATCGAAGCCGCGCTCGCGGCCCGACAAGGCGACCTCGCCTCACCGGTTGAGGCCGGCGCGCTGTTCGAGCGCCTGGACGCGCTCGAGGCCGACCTTGATGGCGCCCGCGACGTCGGCCAGGCCGTCGCCGCCCTGACCGAGGACGCGGCGCGGCTCGACGACCGCGTGCGGGTGGATACCGCGCGCATCGCCACACTCGAGGCGGCGGCCGCGGCCGGCGATCCGGGTCGCGTCGACCTGGTGCTGGCGATCAACCGGTTGCGCCAGGCGCTCTCGGGATCGGGGCCGTTCGCCGACGACCTCGCGCTGGTCGCCGAACTCGGCGCCGGCGACGCCGCCTTCGCCGCGCCGCTCGAGGTGCTTGCGGCGCATGCCACCGCCGGCGTGCCGGCGCGTAGCGTTCTCCGCGCGGGCTTCGCCGCCGTTGCCCGCCGCGCCCTCCAGGCCGGCCGCGATGCCGAGGCCGGCGACTGGCTCGACAAGACCGTCGCCCGGCTCGGACGGTTGGTCAGCGTACGCCGCACCGGCGAGGTTGCGGGCGCCGAGACCGGCGCGGTGCTGGCCCGGGCCGAGGCTCGGCTCGGCACCGGCGACCTTGGAGCCGCGGTAGCCGAACTCGCCGGGCTGCAAGGCGCGGCGGCCGAGGCGACGGCGGACTGGCTCGATGGGGCCGAGGCGCGGCTCGCCGCCGAACGGGCGCTCGACGATTTGGCGGCGGCGGCGGCCCGCGATCGGGGCTAGGCGCCGTGACGCGGCTGATATTCTTCCTCGTGTTCGCCGCCGCGCTCGTGGCGGCCGCGGTGTGGATCGCCGATCGCCCGGGCGCGCTGGCGGTCGACTGGCGCGGCTGGCGCGTTGAGACTACGGTTTCGGTCGCGCTCGCCGGGCTCGCGCTGTTGATGGCGGCGGCGGCGATCCTCGATCGGCTGTGGTGGTGGCTGCGACGCGGCCCGCTGGTGGCGCGCTCGCGACGCGAGGCTGCGCGCCGCCAGCGCGGCTACCTGGCGCTGACTCAGGGCATGGTCGCGGTGGCCGCGGGCGACGTGGACGAGGCCAAGCGCTTGGCGAAACGCGCCCACGGGCTGTTGCGCGAGCCGCCGCTGACGATGCTGCTTTCCGCCCAAGCGGCCCAGCTCGGGAGCGACGAAACCGCCGCGCGGCGCGCCTTTGAGGCCATGCTCGAACGGCCCGAGACCGAGTTCCTGGGTCTGCGCGGCCTCACCGTCCAGGCGATGCGGTCGGGCGAGCGCGGCCGGGCGCTGGAGCTCGTCCGCCGGGCCCACGCGCTGCGCCCCGAAACGCCGTGGGTGATCAGTTCGCGTTTCGAGCTCGAGGCCCAGGCGGGACACTGGGATGCCGCCGAAACCGCGCTCGATGCTGCGGTCCGGGCGGGCGCGATCGAGGAAGCCGATTCTCGCGGGCGGCGCGCCGTCGTCCTCTACGCCCAAGCGCTGGAGGCGCAGGCCGGGGGCCGCGACGGCCCGGCGGCCTCGCTCGCCGCCAAGGCCCACGGGCTGGCCGCGGACCTGGCGCCGGCGGCGGTGCTGGCGGCGCGGCTCGCGGCGGCGGCGGGCAAGAAGCGGCGCGCCGCCAAGATCGTCGAGACGGCGTGGGCGGCGGCGCCGCATCCCGATCTCGCCCAGGTCTACGAGGCGCTCGAAGAGGGCGAGGAGGGGGCCAAGCGCGTCGCCCGCCTCGAACGGCTGGCGGCGCTGCGCGATGGCCACCCCGAGGGCCGCGTCGCGGTCGCCGGCGCAGCGATCGCGGCCGCGCTCTGGGGCCTCGCCCGGACCCAGCTCGCCCCACTTGCCAAAGACGCGCCCGAGGCCCGGGTGTGCCGGCTGATGGCAGCGCTCGAAGAGGGCGAGGGGCGCGATGGTGCGGCGGCGCAAGCGTGGCTGCTGCGCCTCGGCGAGGCGGTGGCCGACCCGGCGTGGCGGTGCGCGACGTGTGGCCACCGCACCGAGACCTGGGCCCCCCACTGCCCGAGCTGCGAGGCCTTCGGTACGCTGCGCTGGGGCGCCGCGCGCCCGGCGGGCGCACCCGCGGTAACCGCGCCCGGCGAGCCCACACTCGCGCTCTCACGCGACGGCGCCACCGAGGCGGCGGCGATTGACGCGAGCAAGAGCCGCGGGCTAGCGTGAGCCGCGGCCGCCCGGCCGCATGCGCCAACGCCGAAGTAGCTCAGTGGTAGAGCAACTGATTCGTAATCAGTAGGTCCGCGGTTCGAATCCGCGCTTCGGCACCAGGCCCTGCCCGTCCGCGTTCGGCCTCCGATCAAGGGACATGGGCTGCTCTCACTGGCCTGTCGATAACAAACTGAGTTGACCGTTTTATGTACCATATGAATTGACCGCTTCTGTTGTGGTGGTTTG
This sequence comes from Alphaproteobacteria bacterium, assembly GCA_965219135.1. Taxonomy (GTDB): domain Bacteria; phylum Pseudomonadota; class Alphaproteobacteria; order VGEJ01; family VGEJ01; genus CAYUNL01. The sequence goes on from CBDCMV010000003.1 coordinate 3,552,329, forward strand.
GCTCGGTCGCGTCGAAGCGGGTCACGCGGCCTGGAGCCTGTCGTCGTCGATGGTTTCGCCGTCGGCGCGGTAGCGCGCCGGGCCGTCGGGATATTCGTGCACCCGGACCTGCGCCTTGACGTAGTGGTGGCGGTGGCGATCGGCCGGGATCTGCAGCGTGCGGTTCTTGTAGCGCACGGTGTTGTCGCCCGCGACGACGCGGTCCTCCTGGGCGCAGAGGATGTCCGCCCACACACCCAAAGCCGTGTTGTCCCCATCCAGGATATCGTCGAGGACTTGGCTGTCGTGCTCCGCCGCGTCGCTCACATGATAGCGCCGCACCAGCTTGTGCCGACGGTCCACGTTGACATGGTTCTTGTAGCGACGATGGTCTTGATCTGCTCGCGCAGCTTCTGCTTCATCTCGATCAGCAGGTCGCTGATCGACTTGGCCGCTTCAACCGCTACGCCGACCGAGGCTTCGCCGCTGGCCAGTGCGGTCTTCACCGCCAAGAAACCGGCGATGTCGCCGCGTTGGTTCTGGGCGATGGCAAAGGTCGCGGCATCGTCCTTCGGACCGTTGACCTTCAAACCGGTGGTCACGTGTAGCTGGGTGAGTTCCAGATCCTTGATCGTTCGCGTCAGGTTTTGGAGGGCGACGAACGCCCCTTGATTGGTGTTAACGGAAAAGACCATTGGGCTTGCTCCTTCTCCGTGCATCGCGAACGCTTGTCGTCGCGGACGCGCTGTGGCGCTGGCCAATACAGCGCAACAGCCGTGCCACGTCCGAAGGTTTCGTTAACCAATCCTATAAGGCACTGAAACAATTTGTTTTTCTGGACGCGAACCGGCGCCCGATCGGGGACGCGACCGCCCTCCCACCCTAACAGCCCGTTGATTAAGTTGGCGCCGTCTGATTCTCTGGTTTTCTGAATTGCAGGGGGATTTGCCGATGGCGATGGGACGGCAGAAGGATGGTCAGGGGGACCTGATGGTGAGCTGGTCGGAGATGCCGCGCTCTCCGGGTCATGTGTTTTATGACCGCGTGCAGTCGGTGCTGATCGAGGGCGGCTTCGACGCCTTTGCCGAGGCGAGCTGCCGGCCTTATTACGCGGCCCGGATGGGCGCGCCCTCGGTGCCGCCCGGGCGCTATTTCCGGATGCACCTGGTGGGCTACTTCGAGGGCATCGACAGCGAGCGCGGTCTGGAGTGGCGCTGCTCGGACTCGCTTTCGCTGCGGGCGTTCCTGCGACTGGGGAGCCGTGATCGGGTACCGGACCATTCCTGGCTGTCACGGAGCCGCACGCGCCTGCCCCATGAAGTCCACGCGGCGGTCTTCGACTGGGTTCTGGTGCTGATCGCCGAGGCGGGGCTGATCAAGGGCGAGCGCATCGGCGTCGATGCCTCGACCATGGAGGCCAACGCGGCGCTGCGGAACATCGTGCGGCGCGACAACGGCGAAGGCTACCGGGAGATGCTGGAGCGCCTGGCCCGGGAAAGCGGGGTCGAGACACCCACGGCCGAGGACCTGGCGCGTCTGGAGCACAAGCGCAAGGGCAAGAAGCTTTCCAACACGGATTGGGTTTCGAAGAGCGACCCCGAGGCCAAGATCGCCAAGATGAAGGACGGCACGACGCATCTGGCCTACAAGCCCGAGCACGCGGTGGATCTGGACACCGGCGCGGTGGTGGCGGCCGAGCTGCACCCGGCCGATGAGGGCGACACCACGACGCTTTCCAAGACCCTGGCGAAGGCCGAGGCAAACCTCGAGGCGGTGGATGCGGCACCGACGTCGGAGGACCCGGCCGAATGCGTCGCCGACAAAGGTTATCACTCACGGGCGGTCTTGAGGGCTCTGAACGACAGTCCCTGGAAGACCCGGATCGCGGCGCCCAAGCAGACCGGCTTTTCGCGCTGGCACGGTGATGAGGCGGCGCGGCGCGCGGTCACCAACAACCGTGCGCGGCTCAAGTCCGGGGTCGCCCGCGAGGCCTTCAAGCTACGCGCCGAGATCGTCGAGCGCTGCTTTGCCCACAACCTCGATCGTGGCGGCATGCGACGAACCTGGCTGCGCGGGCGAGAGAATGTGCACAAGCGATACCTGCTCCACGTCGCCGGCCACAATCTATCGTTACTGATGCGCCAGCTCATCGGCGCCGGCACCCCGCGGGAGGCCGTGGCGGGCGGATATGGCGGTATTTTCGTTCTGCTCACGCCCACCGGGGCCATGCTGGTGGCACGGGGGGTCCCGCAAAGCGGCCAGACGGCTTTCGCCGCCGCATTCCTCATCTGGGAGTGAGAACCGGAAAAAGCCACTTAATCAACGGGCTGCTAAGGGGCATAGGGAGAAACGCCCCCCTAGCGCAATTATTTCCTAGTTGGGACCGTCGCGGCGAAAGAAACGCCACCCCGCGGGCGGCAACCCCGGGCCGCGCCGTGGATTCGCCGGATCCGCCCGCCGCCGGGGCCTCGGCCAATCCCAAACGGCGGGTAACCTCCGGCGTCTCGTTTGCTAAGGTTCGCCTCCCAGTTCACCGAGGAGACAACCCATGCTACTCGACGTTCGCGCCTATACCTGCCGGCCCGGCACCATGAAGAAGCAGCTCGAGTTATACGAGAAGATCGGCAAGGAGCCGCAGACCCGGCACCTCGGCCAGCCGCTGGTCTACATGACGACCGAGACCGGCGACCCTAACCAGTACCTCCACATCTGGGTATACGAGAGCGCCGCCGACCGCGAGACCAAGCGCGCCGGCATGGCGGCCGACCTCGACTGGATTGCCTACCTCCAGGAGAGCGCCAAACTCGGGGCGCTGGACACCCAGGAGAACAAGCTCATGGTGCCGGTCGACTTCTTCCCGAAGCCGCGCTAGGGGTCAAGCTCGCGGTGAAACCCCGAAAAACAGAGGAGGCGTCAGGATGGCCGGACAAGGACTACGACTGGCGGTCCTAATTGTGGCCGTGGCTACCGCGGCGGGTTGTGCCGCCGGCCCAAATCCCGTCGTAGACACGGCAGGCGCCGATGGCGATGTCGCTGGATTCTGGCTCGGCCTGTGGCACGGCTGTATCGCGTGCGTAACGTTTATTATTTCTCTATTCTCCGACAACGTACACTTCTACGAAGTCCACAACAATGGAGGATGGTATAACTTCGGATTTTTGCTTGGAGCAAGTATTTTTCTGGGCGGTAGTTGGGGCGCTTCTCGTGGCAGACGTAGATGAGGTCGCACTATGAAACGTGACGTGGCATCGCCACAAGCCTACGTGGCGGACGTTGTGGGCGAGCAGAAAGAACTGCTGCAGGCGATTCGGGGCATTGTCCGTAGGGCCGCGCCCGGGATCCGCGAACAGCTTGAGTACGGTATGCTTAGCTGTCGCGGACTTTGCAGTCTGGCGGCGCAGAAGCACTATGTAAGCCTCTACGTCCTGCCGAGCGTTCTGGTGCCTGGAGAGAAGAACGCGAGGTCGCTGAACCGGATCACCAAGGCGCGATCCGAGAGGGCGACGCGGATGATTTCGGATTCGATCTCGCGACGCAGCGTTGCCGTCAACCGCAGATAGGTCTTCAGCGGCCCGTTCCTTACCAGACGCTCGTCCGGCCGCGGCCCAACGGGCGCAGCGTCGCCGTTGCGGTTGGCGCGGATGCTGGAAAGGTGAATGCCGAGCCGGGCCAAACTGACCCGGTCGAAAACCCCGCCCAGGTCGTCGGCGAACGCCGTCGCCATGGAATCCGAGACCTGACGATACTGGTTCGGGTCGGGGGACGAGAAAGAGAGCATGAGGACGAAGAAGGCGAGCAGGACGGTCACCAGATCGGCGAATGTGATGACCCAGGCTGGGGCCCGGCGGACCTTCTTGCGTATCGGGTTCATGCGTTCTGGGCGATGGCGGCGCGGAACCGATCAGCGGGGGATCGCCCCGCGGCTACCTCGTTCCCGACAGCAAGGCATTTCTGCGGTCGGCTTTCTTCTTCCGCCGCTCGCTTTTGATGATTATTCCGACGGGCTCACCGGCGACCGCCTTCCTTCGGTCGAGGCGGCTCTTTCGCTTGTCGCGCGTGAGGTAGACGTCGAGAAGTTCGCCCATCGCGCGGGGATGCTCGCCCTTGTGGATGCTCAGCACGCTGTCGATGATGAGACCGCGCTCGTTGCGGTCCTGGAGCGCCTTGTGCTCGAGCTTTTCGGCCATGGGCAGGGCGACGAGGCTGGCGATCAGCGCGCCATACAGGGTGGTCAAGAGGGCGATCGCCATCGACGGTCCAAGGGTCGAGACATCGGTCATGTTGGTGAGCATTTGCACCAGGCCGACCAGGGTGCCGATCAGTCCGAACGCCGGCGCCGATTCCCCGATCGCGCGGAAGATCTTCTCACTCGTTTCGCCGCGGTGAATGGTTTGCCTGATCTCCGTGGTCAGGACCTTCTTGATGAACTCCTCGTCGGTCCCATCCACGCACATTTGAATGCCCTTACGCAGGAAGGCGTTCTTTATCGGTCGCCGCTCCAGCGACAGGATGCCCTCGCGTCGCGCCAGCGCCGCCAGGTCACCAATCTCGGCGACCAGATCGGTGGGGCCTTCCTTGCGGTCGCGGAAAACCACTTTCGTCCCATCGACCAGCGCGTGAACGCAGGTGGCGACCGGAAACTTGATCAGAGTCGCGGCGAACGTGCCGCCGATCACGATCATGAAGCCCGGCAGGTTAACGAAGATCGTGAGATCGGAACCGGTCGCGATCGCCAGCGCGATGACGACAATACCGACGAAAAGTCCCAGTAAGGTGGCGACATCCATCTTCGGGGCGCCCGTTGTCGTGGGGTGAATCCTCGCGGCCCTGGTTCCCGCCCATGGTTAACGAAAGGTTTCACTGACCCCGGTCGGGGCCGGTTTTAGCGGTGGAATCAGGATTAAGGGCACCTCTAAGAATTGGTGAGTTGTCGGAGGATATTGTTTAACCAGGCTGTCACCAGCTCCAGCCATGCCGGAGCCGAGATTTTCGGGGTCTTCCACGCTCCAATTGAGTTATTTCCGCCACAAGACCGTCCCCAGGCGGTCTCCTTCTCCGATTATCGTCACACGGCCGCCGCGAGACGCTCCAGTTGGACCAGGCGGCGCATGTTGTAGGCGAGGTTCTTCAACCCGATCCGCGCCTTCGCCCGCACCAGCCCGACACTACGCACCAGCGTCCCGCCCATGTCGTTGCTCTGGGCCCCGAAGACATGCTCGACGCGGACCCGAACCGACGAACGGGTCTTGTTGCCCTGCTTCTCGCGCTCGCTCAGCGGCTTGTTGCGGCGGCCCTTGCGATGGATCCGGCTCCGCAACCCCTTCTCCTTCAGCACCGCCTCGATCTCCGCCGAGCGGTAAGCGCTGTCCGCCCACACACCCAAAGCCGTGTTGTCCCCATCCAGGATATCGTCGAGGACTTGGCTGTCGTGCTCCGCCGCGTCGCTCACATGATAGCGCCGCACCAGCTTGTGCCGACGGTCCACGTTGACATGGTTCTTGTAACCGTAATGGCTCTTGCCGTGCTTCTTAGTCCACCGCGCCTCGACATCCTTTTGGCGCCGCTTTGCCGGCTTGTCCTCCCAGCCTGCCGGCGTCTCGCCCGCCTTTATCCGCGCGTTCTCCTCGCGGCTGTTGCGCTGTTTGGGTGCCGCCACAATCGAGGCGTCGATGATCTGGCCGCCCATCGCCAGATAGCCCTGATCCTTCAGGTAGCCATCGAACGTCTCGAATAAGGCCTCGATCACGCCAGCTTGCGTTAACTGTTCGCGGTACAGCCACACCGTCTTGGCGTCGGGAACCCGGCCCTCCAGACCCAACCCCAGAAATCGCATGAACGACAGGCGGTCACGGATCTGATGCTCAACTTGGTCATCCGAGAGATTGTAGAGCGCGCACAGAATGATCGTCTTGAACATCACAATCGCATCCCACGGCTTGCGTCCCGCCCGCGATTTACGCGCCTTGTCCGCACGCCGCCACACCGCCTCAAGACGCGCGCGCAAGTCTTCCCACGGAACCACCCCGTCGATCTTCAAAAGCGGCTCGTTCTTGGCGTCAAGACCGGAATACCGGTTCCCAAGATCGAAAAACCCCATCTGACCCATCAACCACGCCTCCCGCTATCAACAAATCGGCAACCCGATTCTAAATCGACGACGCCAGAAAAAGGAGAATTCTTAGAGGTGCCCTTAATTGTGACTGCCGTCACCTAAGTTGCCCTGGGCGCGGTCCCCCGCTGGTGGGCGCCGGACCGCGGGCGTTCAGACGCCGCGGCCCGCGGTGGAACCGCCCTCCATTTGCCAGGTCGCGCCGGTGACGAAGCGCGCCTTGTCCGAGGCGAGGTAGGCGATGGCGTGGGCGACCTCGGCGGGCTCGGCCACCGTGTTCAGCGGATGATTGGCCGAGGCCTCGGCGTAGGCGGCCTCATGCCCCCCGGGGTCGGCGCCCGCGTACATCATGTCGGTGTTGACCGAGCCCGGGCAGATGCAGTTGACGCGGACCTTGGGCGCGAGTTCGAGCGCCATCGCGCGGGTGAGATTGAGCACCGCGCCCTTCGAGGCGCAATAGACGGTCGAGCCGGCGTAGCCTTGAAGGCTGCATTCCGAGCCGACGTTGACGATGTTGCCGCGGCGGGCCCGTATCGAGGGAAGCGCCGCCTGGCTGGTGAAGAACACGCCCTTGACGTTGGTGTCGATGACGGCATCCCACTCGGCTTCCTGGGTATCCGCGATCGCGCTCTCGCGATAGATGCCGGCGTTGTTGACCACGACGTCGAGGCCGCCGAGAGCGGACATCGCGGCGGCCACCACGGCGGACGCACCCTTCGCTGTCGCGAGATCGCCCGGCGCCGCCGCCAACCGCTCGCCGCCGCCGAGGTCTGCGATGGCCGCGGCGACGCCGCTCTCGGTAGTGCCGTTGAGCGCGACGCGGGCGCCGAGATCGTGGAACAGCTCCGCCGCCGCTTTGCCGATGCCGCGGCTCGCCCCGGTGATCAGCACCGCCTTGTCCGCAAAGTCCATGTCATCCTTCCGAAAAGAAAACTTGCGAACTATATCATTCTCAAAATCATTGTAAGAAATTTCAATCAACACCATATATAATACATGACGGTACGGTATTTCTCATGTCCCACGGGACGCACTGGATGGATGACCGTCTCCCGGCCACGCCGAGCGGCATGTGGAAGCGAGGGAAACGAGACTCTGGATTCTGGTCGCCGCGGCAATACGGGCGATGATCGTCGCGGCAATTTCCCTGAGCTGACGGGCTTTTCTGAGAATAAGACTTGCCGCCGCTGGCAAGTCCTGCCTACCGGCGCATACTGACGTCGCATCGGTGGTGATGAAGGAGCGCGGCAAGATGGCTCATCCTGACGCTTTTTCTCTCCCAAGATCGGAGTTTGGGGCGTTTCTTTTTGCCTCGATAGGCGAGGAGTCCAACGGAATGGCGCTCAGCGTCGTGTCCGCTCTGGCCCGCCTCGACATCGACCCCTGGCAGGAGGCGGCGCGGCTCTCGAATCTGCCAAAGCACCTTGCCGCGGAAGCGATGGGGCGGCTGATTGGTCGATTGCCCGGCGGCCGGTGGAACCAGTCTGACAGCGCGAGAATAGCGGCCCGGCTGGTGGAGTTGCTGCCACGGCGTAGCCCGAGTTCCCTACCCGGTCGGGCCAAGCGCGGCAGGGATGACGATCTCCGCGCCGCGCCGCGCGGCGCGTGGAAGCAGCAGGCCAGGCTCTGGATCGTGGCCGCCGCGGCAATCGCGGCGATGATCGTCGCTGCGATTTTCTTGAGCTGACCCGTCTCTTGCAAAGATGTTTTGCCGGCCCTTGGTGGGCATGCCGTGTCGAAGGGCAAGTAGAAGATAAGGCTATAAATGGATGACGGACGATCCGGTCGAACTCGATAGGCACCGCGGCATGGCCGCACAGAAAGCGACCGAAATCCGCCGCCAAAGCCTCGACGCGTTTCAGGTCGCCCAAGTGGCCTTGCGGCGTCGCCAGGAAGAGCTGGAGAGGCTTCTCCTGGCTGCTCCGGCGGAAACCTGGCCGGAGGCCGCGGCCAAGGCGCAATATCTCATTCATCTCTTCGCCGATACGCCGTATGCCCAGGATCCGCGCCGCAAGGAGCTCATCGCGCATGCGCTCGACGATCTCGCCCGACTGAGCGAGCGCACGAAGGATGGTTCATGACCAATCCCCCGGCCGAAGGCACGCCAAGCGTCTCGCCGCCTTGGGATGTCCCCAAGGTTCGCCAGTGCCTCAGGTGCAAAGCCACGTTTCCGAGCGAGTGGTCTGGCGAGCGGATTTGCCCTCGCTGCAAAGGCTCGACCGCATGGCGGAGCGGTGCCTCGTTCAGTTCTAGCGCTTCCGGCAACAGACGTTAAGAGGGGTCCGACATGAACCCACCTCGCCGGCGGCGATGCTCCCCATCAGGTCGCGGAAGCCGGTGCGGTTTCCGCTGTAGGCGCCCGACTTGCCCTGATCCTCGTCGATCACCCGGACACGCTCCGCAGGCCAGCCGAACGCCGTCGCCCTTTGGCTCAACCCGTATTGCCGCCGCGTGCTCTCGGTGTTTTCCATGACCTGGCGAAGCGAGGACTGACGCACGTAGAGACAGGCCTCGCGCTCCAGATGATGCGGCGCGATCTTGCGCGCTTCCGCTTGTTGGTGGCATTCGTAAATCTGACATTCGTGGCAATCCAAAACTGAACAGTTTTGGCTTGTCGATTCCGGCGTTCCCGTCCCGCTCTGTGGGCTTTTCCAACAGAGCTGGATGCGGGGCGCGGATGCACGGATGGGAGACCAGGATGTTGCTCAAGCACTATCTCGACCAGGGCGTCTCGAAGGCGGAGCTGGCGAGTCGCTTCGGGGTGAGTCGCACGACGATCCACCATTGGGTGAAGTCGGGCTAACTGGAGCGGGATCTGCTCGCCGGTCCGAGGGGGTATTCGCCGCGCCCTCCGGTGGCTCACAAACTGGATCCCTACAAGGCGATCATCGACGCGCGCCTCGAGGAGTTTCCGAAGCTGTCGGCGAAGCGGCTGTTCGACGAGGTCCGCGCCGCGGGCTATCCGGGCTGCTACGAGAGCGTGCGGAACTACGTGCGGGTTGCCCGGCCGTGCGAGCCGGTCGAGCCGGTGGTCCGGTTCGAGACGCCGGCGGGCCGGCAGGGCCAGGTGGACTTCGGCACGTTCACGCTTCCCTGGGGCCGGCGCCATGCGCTGGTGGTCGTGCTCGGCTACTCCCGGCTGCTTTGGCTGCGCTTCTTCCCGCGTCAGACGATGCCGATCCTGATGGAAGGGCTGGAGAGCGCCTTCGAGACGTTCGGCGGAGTTCCCGACGAGCTGCTGTTCGACCAGATGCGCGCCGTCGTGCTGTCCGATGACCGCGCCGCCGGCGGCGGCCTGGTGCTCAACACGGAGTTCCTGCGCTTTGCCGCGCACTGGGGGTTCCTTCCCCGCTCCTGCCGTCCCTACCGGGCCCGGACCAAGGGTAAGGTCGAACGCCCGATCCGCTACATCCGCGAGAGCTTCTTCTACGGGCGGGAGTTCGCGAACGACAACGATCTCAACGAGCAGGCCGCGCGCTGGCTGGAGGGCACGGCCAACGTTCGCCGGCACGCCACGATCGGAGAGCCCCCTGTCGAGCGCTTCGAGCGTGACGAGCGGGCGGTGCTTCTCCCCCTGGCCAACTGCCCCTACCGGCGCCTCGGCATCCGCCAGGCCCCGGAGCCAGCGCCGCGGCGCCTTGCGGCAACCGTGGAGGTCGAGCGGCGACCGCTCAAGGTCTATGCGGAGGCGCTGCAATGAAGGCCCCGGCGCCGACACGGCGCGACCGGCTGCGGGCGATGCTGGCAGACCTGAAGATGCCCGGCGCGCTGGAGGCCGTGGACGGCATCCTCTCGGAGGCCGACGGCGGCACGATCTCGGCGGCCGAGGCCATCGAGCAGCTCCTGAACGCCCAGATCGTGCTGCGCAACAACCGCCGACTCCAGACCGCGATGCGCTCGTCGCGGCTGCCCGCGGTCAAGACGCTGGAGCAGTTCGACTTCGCCTTCCAGCCCAGCATCAAGCGCGAGCAGATCGAGAGCCTGCACGAGCTCGGCTTCCTCGATCGACGCGAGAACGTGATCCTGCTCGGCCCACCCGGCGTGGGCAAGACTCACCTGGCCATAAGCCTGGCCATCGCTGCGGCGCAGTCCGGACGCCGCGTCTATTACGGCACGCTCGCGGGGCTGATCGAGTCCCTCGCCGAGGCCAAGGCCGCCGGCAACCTGTCGCGCAGGCTGCGCGTGCTCACCCATCCCGCGCTCCTGGTGGTCGACGAGATCGGCTACCTCCCGGTCAACCAGGACGGCGCCGTGCTCTTCTTCCAGCTCATCAACGCCCGGCACGAGAAGGCGTCGACGGTTCTGACGTCGAACAAGGGCTTCGAGGACTGGGGCGGCGTGCTCGGCGACGAAGTGATGGCGGCCGCTCTCATCGACCGTCTGGTCCACCATTGCCATATCGTCAACATCCGCGGGAACAGTTACAGGATGCGCGATCATCAGAACCTGCTGCAGGCCGGCTCGGATCGGCGCCGCAAGAGGGCCGCGTAGTGGTCGCCGGCCAAAACGGCAACCGTGCCGCCCGCCCGCTGTGGATAACTGGCTTGTCGCCGCCAGACTCGTCGGCGGTCGCGTCGCCAAGCCAGTTACCCACAGCTCCACCGAGCCCAACACCCGCTTGGGGGTACGCCCCCACGCCCAAAGTATTCAATTTTCGATTGCCAGAAATGTCCAGTTTTCGTTTGCCATCGACACCGCTTCAGGCATGACGGTTCTCCTCGTATTTCCACACGGTGTTGGCGATCGCCGCAGGGCGACGGCACGCGCAGCAGGCGCCGGACCTGGCTGGCGGCCTCGGCGATCGCCGCATTGGCGACGGGCAGTTCCACGTTGACGGACGAAGGCGGCGGCCCCGGGCGGGTGCGGTTGCACGCGCCTCCGGCCACGGCCAGGGCGCCGCGCTGACCGTGGAAGCGCAGCGCGCCAATGGCGTTGCTGTCGCCGCCCGACAGCCAGACCCGTCGCCAGCTCTCGTAGGTCTTCCAGGCGTCGTCGCGTATCATGGTTCCGGTTCCAGCAGTTTTTTTTGAACCCGCTCGAGCGCCTTCTCGAGACCGCGCGGATGGACCCTGACGCCGAACTCGGCCTCGATCAGCGGCGCCAGCCGGCGCGCGCCCACCCGCCCGTGCCGGGCCCTGTAGTCCTCGACGAAGCGCAGTATCTCCGGGCTGATCTTGTGCGGCCCCCGCGGCCCGCGCCGCGCCGGGATGAGCTCCTGCAGCCCGCCCCCGTCGAACGCCTTGACGATGCGGAAGCAGGTCGGCCGCGAGACCCCGAACCGCGCCGCCGCCTGCGCGAGGGTGGCCTCGCCCAGCCGGACCACCCGGACCATCTCGTAGCGGACCTGGAGCAGGTCGCGGGCATTGAAGAAGTCGCCGGCGGCGAACATCGGGTCGCTGACCCTTTCCGGCGTCCGGTTGAGGGTTCCGGCCTCTCTGAGACGGCCCTGCTTTTCGGTGTCGTCGCGACGGTCTGCCATGGCTGTGCGGTCCTTCGAGTATTGTTCAATAAAATAGTACGCCATGCACCACACCCGAATCAACAGCCGACCGCGACGACTTTACTCAATATACGCATATATCAGCCATTATATGGCATTCCATGCCAGGCACGGTCGCACAGAAGCGTCCTAGTTTCTGATCATATTTCGCCATCATTTCTGATCACGCTCCGCCGGCGACGCAAGAAGCGTGTCCACAAGCTCGCGAAGCACAATCAGGTCGTCTCCCCGGAACAGGCAGCGACCCGACGCAACGCGCTCGAAGTCGTCGACCTGCCCCAGGGACGTCCAGGAAACCGGCACGCTGACAAGGGTTGCGCCGGCCGGGCCGGCCGCGAAGTAACGAACGATTGCTCTCTTGGATCCGCCCACACGGTCGTAAATCCGGACCGCCCGGCCCCGGAGCGGATGGAACGGGTGGGTGATCACAACATGCTGAAGATCACCCTCTTCGGCGTAACTGCCTGCATTTGGATACTGTTGACAGGCAGACCGGCGAGCGGGTCGACAGGACCGAGTGGCACCGCGCGGTCACGTTCCAGAACGGCCTGGTCGACATGCTGGAGAAGCACGCGAAGAAGGGCCGGCTGGTGCTCATCTCCGGCAAGCTCCAGACCCGGCGCTGGCGCAAGGACGGCGAGGACAGCGACCGCTTCTCGACCGAGATCCTGCTGGTCCCCGGCGGGCGCGTCCAGTTCCTGGACGTGCGACATGAAGCTGCGTGAGTGATTGTTTTGCTTGAGGTCTTACAACCTCATGACAGAACCCGCCGTTCCTTCGGCGGTAGCCTTAGGGGTGCGGGCATTGCTGGCAACGGCGATGTTCGAAGCCATCCCGACAATGTACCCCGATCCCGCAAGGGTGAAGCAGACCCCGCGAGGGCAAGCGAAGCTGCGAGCATCACGCAGCAGGGGGCTAGGCTCCGGATTGGCACAGCATCGACTGGGCGCAGGCGCATCGCACCGTTCGAAGGCTGCAAAGGCGTATTGCGAAGGCGACCAGGGAAGGACGCTGGGGCAAGGTGAAAGCCTTGCAGTGGCTTCTGACCCACTCGCTGCACGGCAAGATGCTCGCCGTAAAGCGGGTCACTGAGAACCAAGGCAAGCGTACCCCCGGAGTGGACGGAGAAACGTGGTCCACGCCGGGATCGAAAGCCAAAGCTGTTATGTCGCTCAGGAGGCGCGGATATCAACCGAGCCCTCTGAGACGGGTGTACATTCCAAAAAAGAACGGCAAGAAGCGCCCGCTAGGCATCCCGACCATGCAGGATCGCGCCATGCAGGCTCTACACCTGCTGGCCCTGCTCCCGGTCGCGGAAACCCAAGCGGACCCGAACTCCTACGGCTTTCGGCCGAAACGAGCGAGCCGTGATGCAATCGGACAGTGCTTCAAAGTACTGGTCAATCGCACCAACAGGGCTCAATGGGTTCTTGACGCTGACATTGCCGCCTGTTTCGACAACATCAGCCACGACTGGCTTCTCGCCAACATCCCCATGCACAAGGCGGTTCTCCAGAAGTGGTTGAAATCCGGCTTCGTCTGGAAAAACCAGATGTTCCCAACGGAGGCGGGCACTCCGCAAGGCGGAATCATCTTGCCGACGCTGGCGAACATGACTTTGGACGGTCTGGAGCCGACGCTGCTACGGCATTTCGGGATCAGACGTCCGCAGAAGAAACGCAACGAACATAAAAAGTCAATCTGGTTCGGTAGGCCGACGATTTTGTTTTGACCGGCGCAACGCAAGAAACGCTGGGAGAGGCACGATCGGTCATCGAGGACTTTCTACGGGAACGGGGCCTTGCCCTGTCACCCGAAAAGACCAAGGTGGCGCACGTTGATACGGGCTTCGACTTTCTCGGCTGGAACGCTCGAAAATACGATGGGGTTCTTATCATCAAACCATCGAAGAAGAACGTCCATGCGTTCCTACGCAAAGTCCGGGAGATCATCAAGAAGTCCCCCACGGCGAAGCAGGAAAACTTGATAGCTACGCTCAACCCCATCATCAGGGGCTGGGCCAACTATCACCAGAACCAGGTGGCCAAAGACACCTTCCACAAGGTGGACCACCTTATCTGGGAGCAGCTTTGGAAATGGGCGTGTCGGAGACACCGGAACAAGTCCCGGAAATGGGTAAAACGACGCTATTTTATCCGTGAAGGGTCTCGGGACTGGATCTTCAGCACGTCAGTCAAAAAAAAGAGGGCAAGGCGAAGAGGATTTACCTGACCTACGCCAGCAATACCCCGATCCGGCGTCACCGCAAAATCCGCAGTGTCGCCAACCCGTTTGATCCCGCCTGGGACGAGTACTTCGAGGAAAGGCTCGGCTGGATCATGGAACGGGACCTCAGGGGTAAGAGGCAACTGCTTCAGCTCTGGCAACAGCAGGCCGGGCAGTGTCCGCAATGGAAGACCTCTTCGGCGAGGTAGTCACCGACAGATTTTCGAAGCGCGTTCAATTTTCTCACCAAACCCTTGGTGAGTCCGGTTTCATCGATAGCCATTTCCTATACCTCTCGTTTCCAGACGCCCGCGGCACCATATATTGCCGTAAACGCCTACCCACTCATCATTACTCGCCATTCGGTTTATTGTGCAACTACACAGCACAAAATAGCGACCAGGATGGCCAACGGATCATCGTCCCGAAGAACACCCGCGCCCGCGTGCGCCGCATGACCGGCGTGAATTGCATGCGCGCAAAATCGCGACACACTCATAGTCGTTCCATGCCTGACTGTTAGCTCTTCCCGTAGCTAAATCCTTTGAACCTGCATCACCCGGTTGCTCATGTCGGTATAGAACTGGAGGTTGCCGCTGATGACCGCGATACCGTGCCGCTCGATGAGGTCTTTCGCCTGGAACGCCGGCTGCGCCATCTTGACGCCGAGCGCCTTGGCCTCGTCGCTGCGCGCGACGATGCAGCCGTCGTTCGACGACAGGACGACGGCGGGACGGCCTTCGAGCGCAGGACGGAAGACCCGCTCGCAGGAGACGAAGAAGTTGTTGCAGTCGGCCAGTCCGTAGACGCTCATGGCAGGCTTCGCACCACCCCGGCAACGACGCCCCAGACGTGGGCCTCCTCGCCATCGAGGGCGGCGAACGGACGCGCGGTCAGCTCGCCCTCGATTGCCGCGATGACGATGGAGCCCGCACCCGGCGTGCACGAACGGTCGACGATCAGGGTATCGCCGGCCAGGATCCCGTGTTCGGCCATGCCGCCGCCCTCGACTGTGACAAAGAATGTCGCCGCAGGACACTTTATGAACCCCGATTCGACGCCCGAGCGGCCCGTCTTCAACCGCACCGTGGCGCTGCGCGATACCCGGGCCCGCCTCCAGGCCAAGCGCGGCGGCAAGGTTGGGCGGCGGGCTCAGGGGTAGGCGCAGGCCTCCGCCGTTACCTCGACGAAGGCGCGGTCTCCGGACACGACGCTGAATCGATACTCGGTGCCGGCCCGGACCATCGCGTGATGGAGCGGCAAGATACCTTCGACGTCCGTTCGTTCGCCGCCGATCCCGGTGAAACTGAGCGTGATCGGGTGGACGGGATCGAACCAGGCCTCGGGATTGCCGGCCTCGTCGGTGGCCGAGCGGCCTTGGGCAGTCACCGTGATCGTGTTCTCGGCGAAGCTCACCGAGTCGTTGGGGCCGTCGTAGATGGGCGTCTGTACGACGAACCGCCGGGTCGCGGGCGCGTCCGCGCACTCGCGCTCGTTTCTCGCGGCGCGGATAACGAAGGCGAGCCGGGATTGCTCAATACCCGCGGCGAGCCGGTCGCGAACGGCGTCGAGCAGTTCCCTTGCCTCGGTCGGGGCGACATCGCGCTCGTAGCGGCGTTCGAGCTCGGCGATCCTCACGGCGTCGGCCTCGACGGTGCCTTGCAGCCGGGCGTTCGCGATCTCCAGCTCGGCCACGGTCTCGAAGAGCCCCGCCACCTCCGCCTCAAACTCCGCTACGCTTCGTCCAGCCGAAATCGAGCCGAACCGCTCGGCCAGCAGACCGGCGGCGAAGCCCAGCGCCAGCACCACGAGCCAGCGAAACAGGCGGCGCCAGAAATGAGATCGTTTCCTGTCTCGACTATATCCTAGCGACATCGCCCGCTCTCCCTCTCCACGAGGGGCGCACTTGAAATATCCCCTTTTGAGCCATTCCTAGTGTACATATGGCCAAAGCCCTACTATATGCAGTGTCCTTATAAGGATCGTTTCGATTCGGTGACCGAAAAGGAGCTCCACACCATGAGCAGAGCCGCATTCATCGAGAATGTCGCAAAGAGGGGCAACATCAGCAAGGCCGAGTCCAAACGCATTGTCGACCTGGTGTTGGGCGAGATCGAGGCTGGCAGCGTGATGGGGACATCATCGCTCAGCGGAGCGATGGATTCCAGCGTCATGTATCTCCTTGAGACGGCCCACTCGTCGTTCTGCTCGAGAAGGATGGCGCCGACGAGCCGTGTGATGGCGGCTTCGTTGGGAAAGATACCGACGACGTTGGTGCGACGCTTGACCTCGGCATGGAGCCGTTCGATCGGGTTTGTGGAGTGCAGTTTCTGGCGGTGCTCCCTGGGGAAGCTCATGTAGGCGAGGACGTCGTGCTCGGCTTCGTCCATGAGAACTGCCAGCTTGGGCACCTTGGGCCTGAGCTGGTCGGCGACCTGGCGCCACTGGACCTTCGCGCTGTCGGCGTCCTCCTGGGCGAAGGCGGTGGCGACGAAGGCGGAGACGACGCGCCGGCCCTGGCGGCCGGCATGAGCCAGCAGGTTGCGGGCGAAGTGCACGCGGCAGCGCTGCCATGTGGCGCCGAGGATCCGGGTCGCGGCGGCCTTCAGGCCCTTGTGGTCGTCGGAGATCACCAGCTTCACGCCGCGCAGCCCGCGCCGGGCCAGCGAGCGCAGGAACTCGGTCCAGAAGGCCTCGGCCTCAGACGCGCCGATCGCCATGCCCAGGACCTCGCGGCGGCCCTGGTCGTTGACGGCCACAGCCACGGTCACCGCGACCGAGACGATGCGCCCGGCCTCGCGCACCTTCACATAGGTTGCGTCGAGCCACAGATAGGGCCAGTCGCCCTCCAGCGATCGATCGAGGAAGCCGTTGACCTTATCGTCGATCTCGCCGCACAGCCTGGAGACCTGGCTCTTGGAGACGCCCGACATGCCCATGGCCTGCACCAGGTCGTCGACCGAGCGGGTCGACACGCCCTGGATGTAGGCCTCCTGGATCACCGCAGCCAGCGCCTTCTCGGCCATCCGCCCGCGGCTCCAGGAAGCCCGGGAAGTAGCTCCCCTTCCTCAGCTTCGGGATCTTCAGCTCGACCGTGCCGGCCCGCGTCTCCCAGGACCGGTCGCGGTAGCCGTTGCGGTGGGTGATACGATCCGCCGAGCGCTCGCCGTGAGCGGCACCGGTCAGGCCCTCGACCTCCAGTGCCATCACCCGCTCGGCCGTGAAGCCGATCATCTCGCGAAGCAGATCGGCATCGGAGCTCTTCTCCAAAAGCGCGCGCAGGGTCATCATGTCCTGGGTCATCGTGGTTCTCCTTCGGGTCAGGTTGGTTTGCACTAGCCCAACCCTAAACCGGAACCGCGATGGCCTCGGCTGTGGATAGCCGGCTTGCCTACGCCAGACTCTCGGCGGTCGCTACGGCAAGCCGCCTACCCACAGCTAACAGAGGCTCCAACAACTCCTACACCACGTCCTGGGACACGACCCCGCCTACGACGGGTTTTTGGACCGGATGGCGGACCTTGGTCCAGATCTCGTCACCGGATTCACCAATCACATGCCGATGGCGGTGGAGGCGCTGTGCGCGATCGGCGAGGGCGCGGCGGCCGAGGCCTGGCTCGGCCCGCGGCTGAGTGACGCGCTGCCCCGGCCCGCGCCCGCGCGGCCTGTGGATGCCGTGGCATGGCGAACGGTACTAGGCACGCCCGGTAGCTTTGCCTCCTGGCACGCCTTCTTTTCAGCCGCGCTTTAAGAGGGGGACTGGCGCGCGGTGCTCGACCTGTGGGCCGGGCGCCCTGGCGCCGGGATTCTGCGCAGGGGCGACCCATGGCATTCTTCGCACGGCACATGCCGTCCGTGCGCTGAGCGCAGGAGACAGCCCGACGCGCCGTGGCGAATTGGCGGACGGCTTTGCGCTGTGGTCCTCCACCTATGCGGAGTTGCCGGGGGTACCGGAAGGCGCGGCGCGGCCGGCCCGTTTCGCCGAAGCCGCCACGGCGCTCGCTGCCGTGCCACGCGTACCGGCCGAGGCCCGGCGCAATGACGGGGCGATTACCACAGCCCTGAAAATGGTGGGTGCGACCGAAGGATCCCGAGCGCGTTTTCGATCTCTTTGACACCGATTCCGACCCGCCCGGCGCGGCGGACGCCATCGCGCGGGCGATGGCGCAGGTCTTTCTGCGCGAGGTGCGCGACCCGCTCACCGCCATCGTCTTCACCCACGGCATCACCTCGCTGGGAGCGGTCGTCATCCTCGCGCGGCATGTCTCGCCGGAGACCTTCCGCCTCCAGGTCGCCTTCGGCTGGCAGACCGCCTGCGGCTTGGTCGCCGCTTACGCTGAAGATCGCGGGACGCCGGCCCCGCCGGCCGAGCCCGAGAGCGCTGAGGAGATGATCACAGCGGCCCTCGTCCACGGCGACGATCACGTGATCAAAGTGACCGAGGCCTGCCTTGCCCATACCGCGCGCACAGGCGATCCTGCGTTCATGTTTCTGCCCGCCCGGGCGCGGGCGCTTCTCTGACACTCAGACACGCGGCTGAGAGCAGCAAGTACGCGCGTGCGAGATCAGGACGGGGGGTTCGCGGACGAGATTATCGAGATCGCGGACAGCGCGGACGGTCGGGTTTTCCCTCAGGCTGATTTCCGACGAAGAAGGGCGCTTCGCTCAGCATGACGAAAGGTCCGCTTCTGGCTACAAGCGGCGGTTCGGGCCGCGTCGCCGGCACGACCGCTCTACCCCTGAGAACCGACCTTCGAGCGGCAACGTCCGCTTTCTTGGACGTCGAGGTCCGCTCTACCTCGGATAGCCGACGCCGCTGGGCGAGCCTGCCAGGACCGGTTATGGACCCCAAGCGGACCCTGGAGCGATGGCAGCCGACGGTTCTCGACGACTTCGAGGCAACGGTAGATTGGCCACCACCAGACAGGGTCCAAGAAGCAGGCCAACCATGCTTGCCCCGGACAACCTCGACGAAGCGCGGGCGGCGAGCGCCGCCGGCATCGACATGCTCTCGATCTCCGAGGAGTTCTGGTCGCCCGAGATGCGCGAGGCCGCCGGCAGCTGTTTCGTGCAGGTTTCCCTCCTCGACGGCGTTGACCGCTCCGATACGAAGACAGATCGCGGACAGGCCCCAGGCGTCCGAATAATGATGGGCCAGGGCCTCACCCCACAACTTGTGCTACACCCGTAAAGACCGCTCGGTCGAACTAGCGACGGGTCCAGCGTGTCCCAGCCGGCCGCCTCTTCGTAGCGTCCCTCGACCAAAGCCCGGTAGGGCATCTCGCTCTCCGCATTACTGACGGCGGCGCCGCTGCTGGCGGCGATTACTCTCTGGACCCCCGCCGTCCTGGCGGCCTCGAACACGTTGTAGGTCCCGACAATGTTGTGGGGGAGCACCTCTTCCCAGGTGGCCTCGCCCTTGGCCATGGCCGCCAAGTGGACCACCACGTCCACCCCCTCGAAAGCGGGCCGAATGGCCTCCAGATCGGAGATGTCCGCTTGCCGACAGGCAACTCCTTCGACCGGGCTCCGGTTCAGCGCGCTCAGGGTGTAGCGGTCCCCCAACTCCCTTTGACACACCCGGCCAATCAGTCCGCTCATGCCCGTGATCAGAACTTTCTTCTTACTCATGGCTTCGATCTACCCCAACTATTCCATGCACCCCACCCGCGAGGGTGAGAAGGGTAGCCCCGACCGAGGTCCGCGCCAAGCGGCTAGACCCAAGACACGGTTCGAGCCGCCTGTTAGTGTTGAAGATGCGGCTTCGGCGATACAAACCAAATTCAAACGAGGAGAGGGGAGGGCGCATGATGCTCGGTCCTTGCGCGACCGGCCCCGGCGATCATGAGTGAGACCTACGACGCCATCGTCGTCGGCGCCGGCATCACCGGGGCAAGCGCGGCGTACTACTTGAAAAAGAAGGGCGCCGCGAAGGTTCTCCTGCTCGAAACGGGGGCCAGCCCCGCGTGCTCAAACACCGGTCTCAGCGCCGGCATCGTCCGGACTTTCTACACCACGCCGCTGATGACGCGGTTGGCCAAGGCGGCGGTCGCTTTGTTCGAGACGATGAAGGACGAGCTTGGGCGGGACGGCGGATTCCACCAGACCGGGTTTACCCAGATCATGCCCCCCGAGTGGGTCGCGCCGACTAAGAAGATTGTCGCGATGCATCAGGAGGCGGGCATCGCCACCACCATCATCGATCCTTCGGAATATGAGAAGCGGTTCCCCTGGCTCAACCCAGAGGGCGTCGGCGCGATCGTGTTCGAACCCGGCAGCGGCTACGCCGACCCGGTTCAAACGACCGAGGCTTTCGCCGACGCCTTTACTCGGATGGGGGGCGAGGCGAGATTCAAGACCCCGTGCCGTGCCCTGCTTAGGGACGGCGATCGCGTGAACGGCGTGCTGCTCGAGGACGGCGCGGTGCACGCGGGCGCCGTCGTCAACGCCGCCGGTCCGTGGGCCAAGTTCCTGGCCGAAAGCATCGATCTCGAATTGCCGTTGCGCACCTTGCGCGAGCAAGACGCCATCCTCGAGGTGCGCAAGAACTGCGACATGCCGACGACGCCGGTCGCCAATGCCATCGAGCCGACCTACATGCGCCCCTTGGGTGAGGGGCGGTGGCTCCTCGGCCGCGGCTTTCCCAAGCCGTATTTCGATGTCGACCCCTATAATTTCAAAGAGAGCGTGGACAACGATTTCTCGGTCGAGGCCCTGGACCTCATGACGAAGCGGGTTCCGCCGCTGCAGGGGGCGAGGCTGCTTGGCGGCTACGCCGCCCTTTACGACGTGACCCCGGATTGGGCGCCCTTCTTCGGCCCCCGTTCCGGGATCGAGGGCTACTACGACGCCTGCGGGGGCAGCGGGCACGCGTTCAAGACCGGGCCGATCCTGGCCCGCGAACTGGCCGCGTGGATTCTCGACGGCACGGTCGAGGACGACTACCGCCAGCTCAGCTATGATCGCGTCGAGAACGACAACCTGTTCAAGACAACGTTCGGCGGCAACCGCCAATAAAGCGGGAGCGCCCGCTGCCGCGGTCCCGTGATGGAGGAGGCAATGCAAAGACCGGGGCTGCCGATCAGCCTTCAGCTCGTGGGCGGGCATTTCGACGCAAGCCTCTTGTTCCGCGCCGGCCACGCGTTCGAGAGCGCACATGGCTGATCGGGTCATCGAGATTTCCGACCTGGTGACGTACTTTTACGTCCCCGGCGGCGTCGTCAAGGCGGTCGACGGGGTCAATCTCGAGATTCGCGAAGAGGAGATTCTGACGGTGGTCGGGGAATCGGGCTCGGGCAAGAGCGTCACTGCGCTCTCGATCATGCGCCTGATTCAAGAGCCGGGAAAGATCCTCCGCGGCCGCGTCCAGTTCGACGGCGTCGACCTCCTCAAGCTCTCCGAGCACGAGATGGATTCGATCCGCGGCGACCGCATCTCGATGATCTTCCAGAACCCCTATACCTCGCTTCACCCCCACTTCAAGATCGCCGACCAGACGACCGAGGCGCTGTGCATGCGCCGGCGTATCGGCCGCGCCGAAGGGCTCGACGTGGTCGCCGACATGTTCGAGCGATTGGGCATCGAGGGCCCGCGGGCGGTGCTGTCGAGCTATCCGTTCGAGGTCAGCGCCGGCATCTGCCAGCGGGTCATGCTGGCGATGGCGTTGATGTCGAATCCCAAACTGCTGATCGCCGATGAGCCGACCACCAACCTCGACGCGATGACGCAAATCCAGATTCTCGAACTGATTCGCAAGATGCGCGACGAACTCCACATGTCGGTGCTGTTGATCACCCACGACTTCGGCGTCGTCTCGAAGATGGCGGACCGCGTCGTCGTCATGTACGCGGGCCGGCAGGTCGAGTCCGGTCCCGCCGGGTCGGTGCTGGGCGATCCCCAACACCCCTACGCCGAGGGGCTGATCAACTCGGTGCCGGCCCCCGGCCACACCACCGACAAGCTGTTCCAGATTCCCGGCGAAGTGCCCGACGTCATGCGACTGCCGCCGGGCTGCAGCTTCCGGCCGCGCTGTGGCTACGCCGAAGAGGTATGCCACCGTGACCCGCCAATGGCTCACACGGGCGAGGAGCACACGGTGCATTGCTGGCGGTTCGCCGAGGGAGGGATGCCGTGACCGCTCCCTTGATCGAGGTCCGCGGCATTCGCAAGGAGTTCCACGCCCAAGACGGTGGCACCAACGTGGCCGTGGACGACATCAGCTTCGACATCGTCCGCGGCGAGACTTTTGGCCTGGCGGGAATGTCGGCGAGCGGGAAATCGGTGGTCGGGCGCATCATCATGAACTTGATTAAGCCCACGGCCGGCGAGGTCATCTTCGAAGGCCGGTCGATCACCGGGCTCGGCCGACGCGAGATGTCGCCGATCCGCGCGCAAATGCAGATCGTCTTCCAGAACCCGCTGGCCTCCTTGAACCCAAGGCGCACCGCCCACGCGAGCCTTGAGCTTCCGCTCATCACCTTCGGCTTCGGCGACGCGTGCAAGCGACGCAGACGCGTCGTCGAGCTATTGGACCTCGTCGGTTTGAACGCGCGTCACGCTCAGTATTATCCGCATGAGTTCTCGGGTGGCCAGTGTCAGCGCTTGGGCATCGCCCGGGCGCTCGCCACCAGCCCGAAGTTCATTTTCCTCGACGAGCCGGTCTCGGCACTCGACGTCTCGATTCAGGCACAGATCCTCAATCTCCTGAAGGAACTGCAGCAAAGATTGGGACTGACGTACCTTTTTGTTGCGAACAACCTCAACGTTCTACACTATATCGCGGACCGGGTGGCGATCTTGAACAAAGGATCACTTGTAGAGATCCAGAGTACTCGGGAGTTATTTGAGAACCCCAAAGAGGAGATGACTAGAGATTTGCTTTCCGCCATGGTATTGTTCGACGGCGGACGCGGGGAGCACGCGCAGCCGCCAAAGCAGGACTAGACAGGGAGGTTACCAAATGCGTACGCGAATATCGTCGGTGCTGACAGCATCGATTCTGGCACTGGGACTCTCGGTCCTCGGTCAGACAGCCGGCGCGGCCGAGGAGCCGCAAGTCGGCGGCACGCTGGTCTTCGGCGCCGAGAGCGAGATGCCGTGGCACGACCCGCACATCACCTTCGGCGGAACGTCGAAGCGAGTGGTGTGGGGAATCTTCGAAGGTCTGGTCGATCGCGATCGCTCTGATCCTTCCATAGTCCCGCCGTTGGTGCCCAGGCTCGCCACCAGTTGGGAGATTTCACCCGATGGCAAGACCTACACCTTCGCGCTGCGCCAAGGCGTCAAGTTCCACGACGGGACTCCGTTCAACGCGGATGCGGTGGTCTTCAACTTCCGACGCATGATCGATCCCGACTTCGAGTACTACCAACCCAAGGCCGAGGCCTTGAAGGGAGCCCCGCTTCGCTACCTGCAAGAAGTCAAGGCGGTGGACGAATACTCGGTGGAGTTGATCCTCGATCGTTCGTGGGGACTGTTCCTCGATCAGCTGTCGACCACGCTGCCAGCCGGCATCCCGCTGATGATGAGCCCCGAATCGGTCAAGAAGTGGGGCAACGATGAGGTCAACGTGCACCCCTCGGGTACCGGGCCCTTCCGCTTCGTGAGCTACGAGCCCGGCGTCAAGACGGTGCTCGAAAGGAACGACGAGTACTGGAACCAGCCGCTGCCCTATCTCGAGAACCTGATCTTTGTCGTCACGGCCGAGGAATCGACCAGGATCACGGCGCTTCAGGCCGGTGAGGTCGACCTGATCACGGCGGTCGCGTTGGACCAGATCCCACTCTTGGAAGAAGCAGGCTTTCAGGTTGCCACGGCGGCCAAGATGAACCTGGTGTGGTTCTACAGCATCAACCAGAACGAGCCGCACATGAAGGATGTTCGTGTCCGGCAGGCGATGAACTACGCCATCAACCGCGAGCGGTTGACCGGTGATTTGCTCAGCGACTACTGCAACCCGACGTGGAAGATGGTGCCCAGCACCTCGAAGCTTTACGTGGAGGGGGTCAAGGACTATCCCTACGATCCCGACAAGGCGAGGGCGCTCTTGGCCGAGGCAGGCTATCCCGACGGCTTCAAGACCAAGATGCAGATCCCGTCGGGCGGCTCGTACATGATCGCCCCGGTGCCCATGGCCGAATGGGTGCAGCGCGAGCTGGCGGCGGTCGGCATCGAGATGGAAATCGAATCGTTCGATTGGACCACCTATCTCGGGCACTGGATCGACAAGATGAACGACGATGTCGCCATGAACAACATGTCGTGGGGCACCGACTATGACGAGCTGTGGGCCGACGGCGTGTTCCGATCCGATGGGTTCGGCAACACCGGCAACATCAACGATCCCGAGATCGATCGTTTGTTCGTCGAGTACGGGCAATCGGCCACCGAGGCAGACGCGCTGGCGACGGCCACGAAAATCTTCGATCACGTCAGCGAGCAGGCCTATTTCATCCCCGTTTGCATCGATACGGTACCGGTGGTTGGCCACAAGAAGATCGGCAATCTCTTTGGTACGCCCGACTTCATGCTCGTCTTCGACCGCTACTTCATAAAGGGGTAAGCGGCCCGATCATCGACTCGCGGGGTCGGGTGAGCTCCCGACCCCGCGGACCTTCCAAGGGGCCGTGCTGAGCGGCGGCCCCAAAACGCCGGGCCGCATTCATGGTCAAGCTCGTACTACGTCGAATCCTTGCCACGGCCCCGATACTCCTCGGGGTTTCGCTCGTCACCTTCTTGTTGATGCGGCTGGTGCCGGGCGACATCACGCTGACCCTTCTCGGCCCCTTCGCGACCGAAGAGACCACGGCCCAGCTGCGCGCCCATTACGGGCTCGACCTGCCGATTTGGGAACAGTATCTAAAGTGGCTCTTTAGCGTATTGAGCGGCAACTTCGGCCTGTCGATCGCCTACCAGGTGCCGGTGGCGGGACTGCTCGGCGCCCGCGTCGTCAACACCTTGATCCTGACGTTCGCCGCTGCCGTTCTCGCGATCGCGCTCGGCTTCCTGGGCGGGACGCTGGCGGCGGCGCGGCGTTTTTCGATATTCGACCGTGCGATCACGTTGTTCGCGCTTATTGCCGCCAGCGCGCCGACGTTCTGGTTCGGCATCTTATTGCTGCACCTGTTCGTCCTGCGCCTCCACTGGTTCCCGGCGATCGGCATGTACTCGATCGGCAAGGAGGGCGATTTCCTCAACCTCCTGTGGCACATCCCGCTGCCGGCAATCTCGGCGGGCCTGATCTCGATGGCGGTAATCCTGCGCCTTACCCGGTCGGGCCTCTTGGACATCCTGGGGCAGGACTACATCCGCGCGGCACGGGCTCGAGGCCTGCCGCGACGCAAGGTCGTCTACAAGCACGCGGTGCGAAGCATCGTCCCCTCGGTGGTGAATATCAGTGGCCTCCAGGTCGGCTTCCTCTTCGGCTCGGCTTTGTTTGCCGAGGTCATCTTCCAATGGCCGGGCGTCGGACTGCTGATGTACAACTCGATTCTGGCCCGAGACATCCCGGTAATCCAGGCGGTACTGTTGGTGATCGCCGTCGTATTCGTGATCGTGAACCTGATCTCGGACATCACGATCGCCGCGATGAACCCGCAGACGCGGTAAGCGGGCGACGTGGAAACGACGCACGAAACCGTGGCGCCGGGCGCCGCCGCCGCCGCCGCGACAGAGACGCAGCTTGACAAGGAGCATCGCTCCGAAATCGCCTTGGCGCTGCGAGCGGTGGCCAAGGACAAGTTGGCGGTCGTCGGCACCGTCATTCTGTTGGCCGCCATCTTCATCGCCATCGCCGCTCCGCTGATCAGCCCCTACGGCCCCAACGAGGTCACCGAGAACGCCAAGCGTCTTTCGCCCCCCTTGACCTCCGGCTTCATCCTCGGCACCGACGGCCAGGGACGCGATATCCTGAGCCGGATCATCTGGGGCGGCCGGGTGTCGATCCCGATCGCCGCCGCGCCGATCGCGGTGAGCTCGGTGGCGGGCCTGATTCTGGGTCTGACGGCGGCATTCGCCAGCGGCTTGCTCGGCGGATTCATTATGCGCAGCCTCGACGTGTTGTTCGCCTTCCCCGGCGTCCTCTTGTCAGTCGCGGTCGCCACCATCATGGGTTCGGGCATGATGAACGTGACACTTGCCATGAGCATTGTCTTGTTGCCCTGGGTCGCCCGGATCGTCTACGTCGAGACGGTGAGCATTCTGCAGATGGAATTCATCGAGGCCGCCAAGGCCTGTAACGCGGGCGCGGTCCGGATTCTGTTTCGCGAGGTGATGCCCAATGTCATCAGCCCGGTCATCGTCTTCGGCACCACCTCGCTGGGCGCGATGATCGTCTTCGCCGCGGGCCTCAGCTTCCTCGGCGCGGGCGTCCAGCCGCCGACCGCCGACTGGGGGATCATGGCCTCGGACGGGCGCAGCGTCGTCGCCTTGGCGCCCTGGGTCTCGATCATCCCCGGCGCCGTCATCGTCATCGTCGCCGTGGCCTGCAACTTCGCCGGCGATGGCCTGCGTGACGCGCTGGATCCGCGCCAAAGGACGCGACGCTGAGCCGCGTCTCTCGGATCACCGGCTCACGGCCTCGCGGGCCGATCTCTGCTCGGGGGGGCCTTCCAGCCACTCGATGACCGCGTCGCTGGTGCTGATATCGCAGTACCGGCGCCCGACGTCGCGCAGGTTGTTGCGGTGCGAGTCTTCTTCGCAGTCGCCGACGCAATCCTCGGGCACGATGGTGCGGAACTTGTACTGGAAGCTGTCGACGATGCTCGCCCGGATGCAGGCGCTGGTGACGCACCCCGTGATAACGACCGTGTCGACGCGCTCCTTGATGAAATAGGAGACGACCGGAGTGTCAAAGAAGATCGAGGCGCCTGATTTGCAGACCACGAAGTCGTAGTCGGGATCGTGGATCCGTGGATCGAGTTGGGTGGCGGGGTGACCGTGGACCAAGATCTCTTCCATCTTCGAGACCCTTCCAGTGCGGCATGTCCCGCTTGCTCGCGTAGGCGGTATAGCAAGACGCAACCGGAACGCCGCGGGCGCGCGCGACCTGCAGCAAGCGCGCGGTGTTGAGAACGGCGCGTTCGATCAGCGGCGCCCCGTCCATCAAGAACTCGGGATCGCGGGTAAAGCCGAGCTGAAAGTCGACGACCGCGATCCCCAGCCTCTCCCCGAACCCGATCTCGATAGGCTCGCCGCTCCACTGCAGCAAGACATCCGTCATGTGCCCCTCCTCCAAGGCCAGCAGAGCCTGCCATCTTGTACGGTATGCAGGCCCGGGTCTCAACTCGATGCCGGCGCGTCGCCTCAATCTGGATAGCGCGATGCCCCGCCTGGGGTTTGCCATGCCGGGCGGGTATCGACCTCGCGGGAACCGCATTCCGAGCAGCGCATCACGTGTCTGACGTCGGGCACCGGGTGCTCGCAACCCAGCCGAATTCCTTCATCACGCTGCCGTACTGCTCGCACAATACGGTCTTGAACTTCTTCAGAAATGCTTCCCTCCAACGTCCGGTGATGGCTAAGAGCGGCTGTTCGGGGCCCCATCCGCCTACGACCGCTTTGGGACACTAAGGCGACGCCGGCGCTCAGTGTCTGCTTTCCAGCCGATTTCGTCCGCTTAGGGTCGGAGAACGGACCTCCGCGTCGGGCTCGCCGGAGGACTGCTGATGACCCAAATCGGACATCTCGTGCCGTGAGGTTCACACCCGCAACGCGTGTCTCGCGGGACCAGGGCAGTAGAGACAGTCGTTGTCGTGCGCTCACTAGTCACCCGAAACTGAAGTTAGTAGCATAACATACTAACCATCGGAGTTGGATTTTGGAGGTCTTTCCGATGGCCATTGGCCGGCCGATGGCGGTCC
Source organism: Alphaproteobacteria bacterium (assembly GCA_965219135.1). Lineage (GTDB taxonomy): Bacteria > Pseudomonadota > Alphaproteobacteria > VGEJ01 > VGEJ01 > CAYUNL01. Next base: position 3,580,002 of record CBDCMV010000003.1, read on the forward strand.
TGCTTCTGAGCGATGAAGAACGGTCGTATCTTGAGCGTCAGGTTCGACGCCGCCGGGTCGCGCGCTCGATCTCCGATCGCTGCCGCATGATCCTGGGCTGTGCACACGGCCTGACGAACAAGGCGGTGGCAGCCGAACTCGGCGTGCACGAGCACACGGTCGGCAAGTGGCGCCGCCGCTTCCTGAAGGAGCGCATCGAGGGGCTGTCGGATGAGCCTCGGCCGGGACGGCCGCGGACGCTCACGGACGAACAGGTGGCCGAGGTCATCGAGCGGACGCTGGAGACGACGCCGGCCGACGCGACCCACTGGTCGATCCGCTCGATGGCCCGGGAGAGCGGACTGTCGCACACGACGATCCGGCGGATATGGGCGGCCTTCAGCGTGCAGCCGCACCGCTCGGAGACCTTCAAGCTGTCGGGCGATCCGCTGTTCGTGGACAAGGTCCGCGACATCATAGGCCTCTATCTCTCGCCGCCGGACCGCGCGCTGGTGCTCTGTGTCGACGAAAAGAGCCAGATCCAGGCGCTGGACCGCAGCCAGCCGGTCCTGCCGATGCTGCCGGGCATGCCTGAGCGGTGCACACACGACTACAAGCGTCACGGCACCACCTCGCTGTTCGCAGCCCTCGATGTCGCCACGGGCCGCGTCATCGGCAAGTGCTACAGACGCCACCGGGCCAGGGAGTTCCTCGACTTCCTGAAGGAGATCGACCGGTGCGTCCCCGAGGGGCTGGACGTCCACATCGTCATGGACAACTACGCCACCCACAAGACCGCGGCGGTCAAGGCTTGGCTGGCGCGGCGAGCGCACTGGCACATCCATTTCACGCCGACCTCCGCTTCCTGGATCAATCAGGTCGAACGCTGGTTCGCCGAACTGACGCGCAAGCAGTTGCAGCGCGGCGTGCACACCTCGACCCGCCAGCTCGAAGCCGACATCCGCGCCTTCATCGAAAAGCACAACGAAGACCCCAAGCCCTTCAGGTGGACCAAATCCGCAGACGACATCCTCGCCGCCGTCAAACGCTTCTGTCTCCGTGCCGATCAAAACTTATGCCACGAACTTTAGATTCAGGTGACTAGCAGCCCGTTGATTAAGTGGCTTTTCCGGCTCTCACTCCCAGATGAGGAATGCGGCGGCGAAAGCCGTCTGGCCGCTTTGCGGGAGCCCCCGTGCCACCAGCATGGCCCCGGTGGGCGTGAGCAGCACGAAAATACCGCCATATCCGCCCGCCACGGCCTCCCGCGGGGTGCCGGCGCCGATGAGCTGGCGCATCAGTAACGATAGATTGTGGCCGGCGACGTGGAGCAGGTATCGCTTGTGCACATTCTCTCGCCCGCGCAGCCAGGTTCGTCGCATGCCGCCACGATCGAGGTTGTGGGCAAAGCAGCGCTCGACGATCTCGGCGCGCAGCTTGAAGGCCTCGCGGGCGACCCCGGACTTGAGCCGCGCACGGTTGTTGGTGACCGCGCGCCGCGCCGCCTCATCACCGTGCCAGCGCGAAAAGCCGGTCTGCTTGGGCGCCGCGATCCGGGTCTTCCAGGGACTGTCGTTCAGAGCCCTCAAGACCGCCCGTGAGTGATAACCTTTGTCGGCGACGCATTCGGCCGGGTCCTCCGACGTCGGTGCCGCATCCACCGCCTCGAGGTTTGCCTCGGCCTTCGCCAGGGTCTTGGAAAGCGTCGTGGTGTCGCCCTCATCGGCCGGGTGCAGCTCGGCCGCCACCACCGCGCCGGTGTCCAGATCCACCGCGTGCTCGGGCTTGTAGGCCAGATGCGTCGTGCCGTCCTTCATCTTGGCGATCTTGGCCTCGGGGTCGCTCTTCGAAACCCAATCCGTGTTGGAAAGCTTCTTGCCCTTGCGCTTGTGCTCCAGACGCGCCAGGTCCTCGGCCGTGGGTGTCTCGACCCCGCTTTCCCGGGCCAGGCGCTCCAGCATCTCCCGGTAGCCTTCGCCGTTGTCGCGCCGCACGATGTTCCGCAGCGCCGCGTTGGCCTCCATGGTCGAGGCATCGACGCCGATGCGCTCGCCCTTGATCAGCCCCGCCTCGGCGATCAGCACCAGAACCCAGTCGAAGACCGCCGCGTGGACTTCATGGGGCAGGCGCGTGCGGCTCCGTGACAGCCAGGAATGGTCCGGTACCCGATCACGGCTCCCCAGTCGCAGGAACGCCCGCAGCGAAAGCGAGTCCGAGCAGCGCCACTCCAGACCGCGCTCGCTGTCGATGCCCTCGAAGTAGCCCACCAGGTGCATCCGGAAATAGCGCCCGGGCGGCACCGAGGGCGCGCCCATCCGGGCCGCGTAATAAGGCCGGCAGCTCGCCTCGGCAAAGGCGTCGAAGCCGCCCTCGATCAGCACCGACTGCACGCGGTCATAAAACACATGACCCGGAGAGCGCGGCATCTCCGACCAGCTCACCATCAGGTCCCCCTGACCATCCTTCTGCCGTCCCATCGCCATCGGCAAATCCCCCTGCAATTCAGAAAACCAGAGAATCAGACGGCGCCAACTTAATCAACGGGCTGCTAGGGCAAGGAACCGCGGTCGCCCCCGCTAGACGCGGGCCAGCGCGTCGAGATCGGTGGTCAGGTCGATGAAGGGATCGAACCCGTCCTCCGTCACCACGCCCGCGTCCTCGACGTTGAACATCGTCATCCCCGGGACTTCTAGATTGGGCTCAAGGTTCATGACCATGCCCGGCTCGAGTGGTCGGTGGTCGTAGGCGGTCAGGGCTGGGTTCTCATGGATGCTGAGACCGAGCCCGTGACCGACCATCGAGAGCGCCAAGCCGAGGTTGTGCTTGTCGAGGACATCGACGGCGATGTGAAAGAGATCGCTGGCCTTGATGCCCGGCTTTATGGCAGCGCGAATCGCCAGCCGCGCGTCGATCAGTGCCCCGTGGACCCGGTGCTGGTTGTTGGTCGGGCGGCCGCCGATCACCAGGTTCCGGCACATGTCGGCGCAATAGCCCTGATAGCCGCAGCCGAAGTCGACGAAGGCGAGCTGGTCGTCTTTGAGGCGGGTGTCGGGATCGATGTTGTAGGGGACCGGCTTATTCCCGGCAGCTCCGCCCTCGCCGAGCGAAACGTGCCCCCCGTCCACAAACATGTGGAGGAACAAGAAGTAGCCGCGCTCGCGCGCCGCCATCGCGATCGCTTCCTGGTAGATCTCGTAAGGGGTGGTCTTGTCACGCATCATGGGGAAGATCACTTCCTTGAAACAACGGGTCGTGATCTCAGCGGCGCGGCGTAGCCTGGCAACCTCGTCGGGCGACTTTACGGCGCGCACCTCCAGCATCATCTCGAAGCAATCGACGAAGCGTGCCTTGGGCAAACGCTCGGCGAGTTCGGTGTAAACCGATAGCGCCATCCGGCACTTCTCGATCCCGATCGTCGCTTCCGCGAAGCCATGATCCTCGATCGCCTCGACGCACCGCTCGATATGGGTGACCGCGGTTGCTGGCTCGAGGATCACCGATTCTAGTCCCTCGCGCGGAGTGTAACCGGGCCGCCCGGCGCCGCGGACGTCCTCGATCCAACTCTTCTGCCGCACGCTCGAGACGTGGTGGGTGAAGGTGACGAAAAACGCCTCCTTCAAGCCGGCCGGCACCCCGGCCAGCAGGAGATAGTCGACGCCGTCGTATTCCTTGTCCACCTCGAACCAGAACGGCCAATCCCAGGTCCAGTGGTGGGTGAACCAGTTCGACAGATATCCGACGTTGGGGCGCGAGGTGGCGAGAACGAGATCGATGCCGTCGCGTTCCATGTGGGTGCGTAGTCGCGCCGGATCGAAGATCGGTGTGGGTTGGGTCATCAGGTCCTCCATCGGCGGGGTGCCCGAGGCTTGTCTCAGTTCTCCAGCGTCTCGGCCGACAGGTACTCCCGCTCGGTCCCGTTCAGGATATGCCCGCGCTCTTTGACCGCCGAGTCGGGCAGCTTCTCAAGCGGAGTGTAGCTGTTGAGATGGTGCGCCCGGAAGGGGTTATTGCGCGCCAGATTGTAGCCGCACAGCAGTAGCGTCCGCGGTCACATCGCTGGGCAGCGTCCGCCGGTGTGATGCCGCCGGCCGCCCAAGATCGGACGGCCAGCGGCCAGAACCACCGCTAGTAGGCCACACCATACCCCTTTCCGTACTCGAGCAGGGCGTTGTCGCGGGCGATCACAAAATCGATGTTGTCTTTGGTAACGAGCGACCCGGTGGGATACCGGCTGAGCGCCTGGAAACCGCGCTCGAGGAACTGCCACGCTTGCGTTGCCGGAACGTACGAGGCGGAGTAGTACTGGTTGTCGTAAATGAACATGACGTACCCTTCCTTCACGCCCTCGTTCGTCACTGGGGCCGTGTCGATGGTCGCAAGCGGGTACTCGCCGGGTCCGATCCCGAGCTCCTTCATCGCCTGAATGATGGCGACGGTCGGGAAGTTCCCGAGCCCGAAAAAGCCCGCGAGGTCCTCTCCGTGGCGGCGGATGTAGGTCTTGTAGATGGGCACCGCCGCCGCGACGTCGAGCGACTTGTCGTCGAATTCCTCGACCTCGAAGGTGGTGCCGTTCTTGGCGTTGAACGCAGTCGCGGCGTCCTTCATCGCGGTCACCCGCTTGCCGACGAATTCGTGGCCCGGTATGGGATTGCCCAGCCCCATGACCCCGCTGGTGCGTCCGTTCTTGAAAGCCTCGGCCAGCACTCCTTCGGCCACGGTCCCACCCGAGATCTCGGTGATCTCGCCAGCGAACCCGCCGATGTAGTCCGGCATCTCTTCGGTGACCAGCGTATCGTTGAACGATTGGTGGATCGCCAAATACGGCACCTGCGCTTGTGCTTCCTTGAGGATTGGCAGGAGCCCGTCGCCGGCCATCGTCACGATCAGAACATCGGGCTTTGCCGCCAGGGCGTTGGTGATGTCCTTGGTATTTCCCTCAACGGTGAACGCCGGCTGCGACGCCACTTTTTGGAACTCCCAACCGGCTAGCTCGGCGACGTCGTTGAAGGCGACGTCGAGAGGCAGGTTCCAGACCCCGAGCTCGTGAACGACCCAGATCATCTTGCGCGGCGGCCCGATCGCCGCCACCGCCTCCGCCCGTGGCAGCATGCTGGCTGCGCCAGCACCGAGTAGCCCGGCCCCTGCCGCAGCCGCCACTGCACCTCCCTTCAGAAGCGTCCGCCGACCCACGCTTTGTTCGGCTTCGGTGGTCTCATGCTCGTTTCTGTCATCATTCTTGGACATTCTTCACTCCTCCTGTGTTTGGGATCGGCGATCCCGTGCCTCAGCGATTGGGCCCGTTAACCGAGCCTCTAATCTTCGTCCCCCGCCATGCTCGTGGCGAGCCGTCACGACGCCTGGCTAGTCAAGGGATGAGCCACGCAACTGGAAACGGCGCCAGATGGTCATCATCCCGACTTGCCCTTGGCGGATCACGACGTCGAGAGTACCAACGACGATGATGATTCCGCCAAAGAAGACGAACGTCCAGTCGATGTCGACGCCCATCAGGATCAAACCAGTTGACAGACTGCCAAGTATCAAAGCTCCGATCAGAGTCCCGTATACGCTTCCCGCGCCACCGTAGAGGGAAGTGCCGCCGACGATGACCGCGGCGATGACCTGAATCGTGAACAGCTGGTTCCCGACCGGGGACGTCGTCCGCAACCATCCCACGCTTAGTACACCGGCAAGCCCGACCAAGGCGCCGGTAATTACGAAACATGTGAACTTCACACGCGCGGTGTTGATTCCCGCCTGCCGCGCCGCCCGTTCATTCCCGCCGGTCGCGTACACACGCGAGCCAAACGGTGTCATCTTGAGGACAAAACCGCCCACGAGACAGATGCCTAGCATCCACAGGACCTGAGCCGGGACGGGACCAAGATTGCCGTTCGCTGCGGTGAAGAAGCTCGACTGGACCTCTTTGGGCACCGTAATCGGAAAGCCTCCCGTTACCACGAGCGAGGCCCCAACCATGACGCTCAACATTCCAAGTGTGACGATGAACGAAGGGACGCGGAAGACCGTGACGATCACTCCGTTGACCGCGCCGATAGCCGCCCCAATGATGATCGTGAGGCCGAAGGCCAGCCAGGGGTCCAGGACCAAGCTGGTCATTAAGAAGGCGCCCATTATCTGCATGAAGGAGTACATCGGACCGACCGAGAGATCGAGCTCGGCGGTGATGAGAAGATAGGTCCAGCCGACGCCGACGATCGCAACAAAGGCGCTGAAGCGCGCCACCTCGAGGAGATTGTCGAGCGTGAAGAAGTAGCGCGCCTCGATGCTGAACAGCGCGAAAATTGCTAGCCCAACAAAGGTGATGGCGGCCTCCCGACCGAAGAGGGGTGAGTTCCGGCTCACGAGGCGAGCCAAAAAGGAATCTTCGGCCATCGCAACGCCGCCTACTGACGCGCTGCCGCTTTCGGATACGGGGTTTGTCGGGTGGCTCACGCCGGCCGCTCCTCACGGGCACCGGTAATCAGCGCGACGATGTCGTCGGGAGTGCTGTCCGCGATAACCCGGTCGCCGACTACGTGCCCATGACGGAGGACGACGACGCGATGGGCAAGCGCGAATACGTTAACGAGGTTGTGACTGACCAGGAGAACCGCCTGCCCCCCCTCGTGGAGTCGGGAGATGAGGCGATTGACCTGGGCCGCCTCGCGAACGCCCAGCGCCGCGGTCGGCTCGTCCATGAGGGTCGCGCGCGCCGATTCGAGGAGCGCGCGCGCAACGGCGACGCCCTGTCGCTGACCGCCAGATAACTCGGCCACCGGAACCCGAACCGAGGGAAGGTTGACGCCGAGGCGAGCGATCGCTCCCATGGATTCACGAATCATCCGCTTGCGGTCGACGATGATGCCAAAGTGCGTAGGCACCCGGCCAAGAAAGAGGTTGTCGGCAACATCGCGTTGATCGACGAGCGCAAGGTCCTGGAACACGGTGCCGATGCCGAGTTCCCTCGCTCGGTGCGGGCTATCGATCCGCTCGCGTTCCCCGTCTACCCAGATCGAGCCAGCGTCCGGCTGGCTGACACCGGATAGGATGGACACGAGCGTCGACTTTCCGGCGCCGTTATCGCCGACGAGCGCCAAGACCTCGCCGGGGTAGAGTACAATGCTGACGTCGTCGAGCGCCGTGACGTGGCCGAAGAACTTCGAGATGCCGCGCGCCTCAAGAAAGGGCTTGCGCGCCACGGTGGTCACCGGCCCTCGTTCGGGCAGCGCCGCGATTCCCGCAGTCATAAGCTGGCGAGCGTAGCTCCTCCCTGGCGATTGGGTGCGGCTACGTACGCCTGCGTAGCTACCCGTCTCTTCTTTTTATAGTAGCAACAATGGTCAGCTCTCACAATAGCCGCCGGTTCCTGTTGTCGCCGGTTCCTGTGCCCGTCGGCGCAGCCTGCGGTATGGTCGCGGCGCGAACGGCTGCAACCACCCGATTACCCGGATGGACCCGGTGGCCCACTGAGTTTGAGAGGTCAGGCCATGAGCGACCAATCCGCCGGCACCTTCTTCGTTGATGACGGTTCGGTGCCGCCCCACCTGAAACGCCGCCTGCGCCTCGGCATGGTCGGCGGCGGCCGCGGCAGCTTCATAGCTGAGGTGCATGCGCTCGGCGCCAGGATTTCAAACCGCTACGAAGTCGTGGCCGGCGCGCTCTCCTCGGATCCCGAGCTCGCGAAACAATCCGGTGCAGACTGGTACTTCGAGCCCGACCGCACGTACACGAGCTACCGCGACATGGCCACGGCGGAGGCAGCCCGCCCCGATGGCGTCGATGCAGTTGCCATTACGCCCCCCAATCACCTTACATCACGACTGCTGCGTCGCCTTCCTCGAAGCCGGGATCGACGTCATCTGCGACAAGCCGCTTGCGACCACGCTCGAGGACGCGCTCGATCTTGTCCGCCGCGTCAAGCAGACGGGGCTGGTCTTTGCCGTGACCTATGCCTTCGCCTCCTATCTCATGGTGCGCCAGGCGAAGGAGATGATCGCGGCGGGCGAGATCGGCAATGTGCGCCAAGTTCACACCGAGTTCTTCGGCGAGTCGTTCACCGAGGACCATTACCACGACCAACAAACAGGCGGCGTGGCGCAGCGACCCCGCGCGCCAGGGCCCGTCCTTCTGCACTGCCGACATCGGCACCCATGCGCATCACCTCGGGCGCTACGTCTCGGGGCTGGAGATGACCGAGGTGCGGGCAGAACTGTTGCGAGTCGGAGCCGCCAAGATCGAGCTCGACGATACGGTGTTCGCGATGGTTCGCTATGGCGAGGTGCCGGGAACGCTGTTGGCGACCACCGTGGCGCCCGGTAACCCCGGTGGCCTTCGGTTCCGAATCTACGGCGACAAGGCCGGCCTCGCGTGGGATCACGAGAATCCCGAGTACTTGATCTACACCCGTTTCGGCCAGCCCAAGCAGATTATCAGCCGTGGCGCCGGCGCCGGCGTGCGGCCGCTGGCCGCGCGCGGCACCCGCACGCCGCGCGGCCATTCCGAGGGTTGGATCGAAGCCTGGGCCAACCTCTATGGCGAGGCGGCGGTGGCGATCGCTGGGCGGCGCGGGGTCGCGGCACTCGACGATGCATCGCTCGAGTTCCCCCGCGTCGAGGACGGCGCGCTGGGCGTGAAGTGGGTGGCGGCGGCGCTCGAATCCGACCGCGCAGGCGGCGAGTGGCGCGGTTGCAGCCTCAGTCTGTAGGGCCTGAGACCTGTGACCTCGATGAGCACTCTCTTTAGGGCTGAAACGCTGCCATGCGCCGGTCAAGCTCCCTTTAGCCTCACGATCGGTGAGGAGATCAGAAGGGAGAAGACGATGACCTACTATGCCGCTTTGGATGTTGGGGTGCGTAACCTTACGCTATGCATTGTCGATGAGGATGGCGAGGTGCGGCTTGAGAGGAGCCTGCCGTCGGAGGTTGATGACATTGTGGCCTGCCTGCGCGGCTTCGGCGAAGGGATCGAAGCTGTCGGACTGGAGGCCGGCACGCTGACGCAGTGGCTGGTCTACGGCCTTCGGGATGCCGGCTTCCGGCCGGTGGTGATGGAAGCGCGGCATGTGAAGGCGGCGCTGGGCGCCATGCGCAACAAGACCGCCCGCAACGATGCCCACGGCATCGCGCAGATCCTGCGCACCGGCTGGTACCGGGAGGTCCATGTGAAAAGCCTCGAGAGCCATTATGTCCGGACCCTTCTCGCCAGCCGGAAGGCGCTGTTGCGCAAGTGCATCGACCTGGAGAACGAAGTCCGTGGTCTGTTGAAGGTGTTCGGCATCAAGCTGCGCAAGGGCATCCGCCACGGCGCCTTCGACCGGGCCGCGCGCCAACCGATCGAGGCCAACGTCGCCCTGGCGCATGCGTTGATCCCGCTGCTCGACGTCAGGCTCGAACTCCATCGAGCATTCCTCGAACTCGATCGCCGAGTGAAGACGCTGGCACACAAGGACGAGGTCTGTCAGCTGCTGATGACGACGCCCGGTGTCGGCTATATCGTGGCACTCACATTCAGGGCCCCGGGTCCGCCGGCCGGAGGATCGTCCCTGGTCCGGAACGGCAGCGAGGTCTCGTCGATCTCAACCAAGCCCGACAAGGGGTTGCGGTCGGGATCGACCATGGCCCGGCGGAGCTTGGCGGCCAGCAACCAGGCGCTGCGATAGGAGCCGATGCCGAGCTGCTTCTGGAGTTGCAGGGCGGAGATGCCGTTGGAGTGTGTCGCCATCAGGTAGGCGGCCCAGACCCAGACGGTGAGCGCCAGCTTGCTGCCATGCATGATGGTCCCCGCCGTCACCGAGGTCTGGCGATGGCAGCGCACGCATTCGAAGGTGTGAGCTTTGCCGCGGAGTGTCCAGCCACGACCATGGCCGCAGCCGGGGCATGTGAAACCCCGTGGCCATCGCACCGACGCCAGCCAGGCGGCGCAGGCCTCATCATCGGGGAACATGCGCTGGAAGGCGATCAGGCCATCGGGGAAGCGTTCCATGGGGCGGCTCCTCGCTGTCGAACAAACAAAGAACCTTCTAATCCCTTGCCAACCCCAACGCAACACCTTGTGTCGCCGGAACTAAGTGCATAAGCGGCTCGCACGATACACCCATGGCCGAACGTCAAGCCCTGAGGACCGCCAATACCGAATCGCCTGCCGGGTCTTGAAGTCGAGGCCGTTTGTCAAGATGACGAACACTTGTCCACGATTGAACTGGTTCCTGTCCAACTCGACATCAAACGTAGCAGTGTGGACGTCGTCCATCGAACGACCGCTTTGGTCGAATTGTCGAAACAAGTGATTGAGCCCTTCGTAGTCATATGTCCCGAAGATCTGACCGTACCGAAGGGCCTGTAAGAGGTTCTCGGACTGCGGGGACGGCAGGTCAAAATGTCAAGTATCGGGGATAATTCCCTTCTTTAATAGGGCATGAAAATCAAGCTCCGTTGTTTGGGTCTCGGTGATCTCGCCGTTGCGTGGGTCACGCTTCTTTTCGTGGTCAGCACGGTTCGGTGTGTGTCGGCTGCCACAAGCATTGGTCGGATCGGACTGGAGAGCCTCGCTTTGGAGCGCGCTTTGATGCTTCGTGAACATGTCAACAATCGTTAGGCACGATAGTCGCGCCCTCTATGAGATTCCACACGCAACTAAAGGGAGAATCCATGTCGAGCGCCATTGATCCGGCGATGATGCTTCCCACCTTTTCTGCGATCTGGATCAGGTGCCGTCGCCAAGGTGGGCGTAACCTGCCGTGGTCCTGTGTCGTCGGTGCCCGAGCAGCTTACCCACCAAGGGCAGGTTCTCGCCCGCCATGACCGCCTGACTTGCCGCGGTGTGTCTGAGGTAATGCAGGCGCAGCGCGCCGAGCTTGGAATCGCCGCAAACCACGCGCCAGCAGGCCGCAAGGCTGTAGGCGCCCCGACCCTCGGCGTAGCGCGGAAACAGAAAAGCATCGGAGTCGCGCGCACTAGGCAACGCAGCGATGTGCGCCCGCGCGGCTTCGCCGAGGGGCACCGCGCGGGGACCAGTTTTCGAATCGCGCAGGTTGAGCGCGTCGCCGCCGATGTCTCGCCAACGCAGATTGAGCACTTCGCTACGGCGGCAGCCGGTGAGCGCCAGCAGGCGGATCGCCGCGACGGCCTCGGGCCATTGCGCCTCGCGGGCGTCGAGCGCGCGCCCAAGCCGCGCCAGTTCTCTGCGTCGAGGAAGCGGGCGATATTGTTCCTCGGATTCTTCTTGATGCCGAGACAGGGGTTGGAGCCGCGTTCGCGCAATCCCCATTCCTCGGCTCGGAACATCATCGCGCGCAATATCTCGAGGGCGCGGTTGGCCGCGCCGGGCCTATCTAGTGGATCGAATCTAACGCTTGGTGCCCACGTTTGACGGCGGCGACGATCTTGTTGGGATTGGCGGTCCAAACGAACGGTGTGGGGTCGTTGTTGGTTTCGGCGATGAAGCGGTTGATGGCGGTCTGGAGATTGACGATCGAGTGGAACACTCCTCTTTTGAGTCGGCGTTTGCTGAGCTTGGCGAAGAAGGTTTTGACGGCATTGAGCCAGGAGCAAGAGGTCGGCGTGAAGTGAAAGACGAACCGAGGGTGGCGCTCGAGCCAGGCCACGACCTTGGGATGCTTGTGAGTGCCGTAGTTATCGAGGATCACGTGGTTCTGGTGATTCAGTCGGGAGGGACCATCTCGCGGACGGCGCAACTCTAGACCCAGCTGACAGGAGGCTACTGGAATGCAAAACATGAGGTCGGATGTGAAAGGTGTCGCGCCGTGTTCACCCGGTGACACATATCGGAACGGTGCGTCCCTTGATTCGAAGTGATGCGGACTGGACGGTTAGATCGATGACAAGCGCTCTTCCAAATTTAATACTTGATTTCTCGGAAATCGATCTGGAGTTCATAGGCGCTCCATATCGGGATGTTTCCGGGCAGAAGAACAACAAGACCGTCGCGGAAACGCTCCAACATGTCCGATATCAGTAACTCAACGTGTTTAACAACACGCGTGTATTCGTTCGTTTTCACACAAGACCGACAAAATGCTGGGATCGCTTATGCACATAGCTCCGGTTGTCTCAAGATATTGTATGTGACGGGTTTGGCGCGGAGTGCGATGTCGAACAGGGAGCGGAAGGCGTCATGGCGCGTTGTGCGGCGGTTGAAGCGAGAGACGAACTCGTCGAGATAGCTTTGCAGGTATTTGGGCCGCAGGCCGTGGTAGACGCCGCGCGCCCACCCCTTGAGGTTGGAGAACACCTGGTGGATCCAGGGGAGCACCACATGGGCGGCCATGGCGCCGACGACGTGGGGTTGGTGTCCGGCGACCGGGACGCGGGCATAGCCGGCCCAGCCATCGGTCTTGGCGGTGCCGTCGGCGGCCATGTCACGGCCGATGAAGCGGTTGAGCTCGCCGGCGCCGTAGGATGCGATCCGGGCCAGGCGCAAGCGGCCGGGGGTGTTGCCGTCGCCGATCTCGACCGCGCCGACGACGAGCAGCTTGCCGTCGTGGCTGCGGCCGGGTCCGCCGGCCGGGGGATCGTCCCTGGTCCGGAACGGCAGCGAGGTCTCGTCGATCGTAGGCGGGCGCGCCGCAATGGCATCGTGCCAGCGCGTGACGTTGGGGAAGTCGTCGAGGGCCGAGCCATCCCCCGCCAAACGATGGATCCAAGGGAAGCTCGCCATGTCGGCGATGGAGTACGCATCGGCAATGAACTCGCGCCCCGCGAGGCGACGGTCGAGGACGCCGTACAGGCGCTTGGCCTCGGCCGCGTAGCGCGCAATCGCGTAGTCGAGCTTTTCCGGCGCATAGGCGCTGAAGTGAAGGTGCTGGCGGAGCATCGGCCCCAGTCCGCCCATCTGCCAGAACAGCCACTGCATGACCTCGCTTCGCGCCGCGCCGTCCGCGGGCAGGAAGCGGCCGGTCTTTTCGGCGAGATAGTGAAGGATGGCGCCCGATTCGAAGACCGGCACCGCGGCCCCGCCATTCGCCGGTGCACGGTCCACAATGGCGGGGATGCGGTTGTTGGGCGCGATTTGTAGGAACGCAGGCGAGAACTGGTCACCCTTCGAGATATTCACCGGTACGATTCGGTACTTGAGGCCGGCCTCCTCGAGGAACAGAATCACCTTGTAGCCGTTGGGGGTGGTCCAAAAGTGAAGGTCGATCATGGCCGGCTCCTTCCCGCGGGTTAGGCCGCGGCTTTGGCGTCGAGCGCGACCGACGGAAAATCGACCTCGGTTTCGGCGACGTGGTTGAAGTAGGTGCTGAAGAGGTTGAGCGCGACGGTGGCGAGTATCTCGGCGATTTCGCCCTCGCCATAGCCGGCAGCGCGGACCCGCGCCAGATCGGCATCGTCCACCCAACCGCGCTTGTCCACGATCGCAAGGGCAAAGTCGAGCGCCGCGGCGACGACTGGATCGGAGGCGCGGCCGTCGAGGTTGGCGGCGAGTTCCGGCGAATCCAGGCCATGCATCTTGCCAAGTGCGGTGTGCGCCGCGGCGCAGTAGGCGCAACCATTGGCGCCGGCAACGGCGAGCGCGATCTGCTCGCGGAGCGAGGCGCGCAGCTTGCCGCCCGAAAGCGCCTTGCCGAAACCGAGATAGGCGTCCAGCACGGCCGGCGATGCTCGACGAGATCAACGAGACGTTTGGGGTCGAGCCTGCGGTGGTACTGGCCGATGCGGGCTACTGCAACGAGCCGGATCTGTTGGAGCTGGAAGATCGCGGCATCGACGCGCACGTAGCGCTGGGGCGTGAAGGCAAGTCCCAGGTGGCGGTCGACCCGGCCCGGCTCCCTGCCACGCACCGCATGGGTGAGAAACTGGCGAGCCCCGCGGGCAAAGCCCGGTACGCGCAACGCAAGTGGCTCTCGGAGGCGCCGAACGGGTGGATCAAGGAGGTGCTCGGATTCCGACGATTCAGCCTGCGAGGCTTGGCGAAGGTGCGCGGCGAGTGGGACCTCGTGTGCTTGGCGTTGAACATCAAGCGGATGGGGACGGTGGCCACGTGCTGAGGCAGGTGCTGGCCTGCCAACGCACTTGCTCCGGGGCGCGCAGTGCCCATCGACCGCGTATGAAACGCGAATCTCTTCCGTTCCGGCCTTCCGGTCCGGGCTTTCCATCCCAGAGTCGGGCGGGCCAGATGTCCACACTCGGGCCAAAATCCAACCTCTCCGGCGGCCGCGCGCCAATCGCCCAACATCAAAACTTCTACGGCGCACGCTCCTAGCATCATTGTTCAGAGGCACATGTGGTTAAGCCTCGCGATGATGCGAAGAACGGTCCCCCGCCCACTGTGACGAAAGGTCCGCTGTTGGCTCGAGCGGACGTGTCGGGTCTGTCGGGTCGTCACGCTCCCTTCCCGTAAAGAACGGTCGAATTACGGCATCTTCTCGCCGCCAAACAGCGTGCCCTGGAGGGAAGCGACCGGCTCATACCGGCCGCTCCACCTTCACGGTCGTGGCCTCGCCCTCGATCACATCCGGCGCCGGCAGCGCCTCGGCATCGTCGCCGCCGCAGTTCATCACCTGGATCACGATGGTCTGGCCCTCCGTCTCGTCGCCCTCGACGATCTGCCCCCGGCGGCGGTGGATGTAGGGCGCGGCGGCCTTCGCCATCTCGTTGCGCTCTTCGGGACTCGCGTCCTTGGCGTGGGTACGCGATCCGACTCTCGGCGATGCGACTTGCGCTTCGCTCGCGTCCATGCGCGCATTGTCCGCCATAAAGCGCCTTTGCGAAGCCCGGCGCCGTCCCGTAGTCTCAACCGATTGCGCAAGAAACGATTGGGAGGAACGAATGTCTCAGCGAAGCCTCGAGCTCAAGAAGCGGTGGAAGAAGGGCGAGATCACCTATGGCGCCTGGATCGGCCTGGCTGACCCGTTCGTGGCGGAGATCATGGCCGGCGCCGGGTTCGACTTTCTACTTCTCGACGCCGAGCACGGCGCCCACACGCTCGCGACCTTGCCGACGACGCTGATGGCCTTTACGGGAAGTCCCACGGTGCCGATCGTGCGGGCGCCCTGGAACGACGCGGTGTTCATCAAGCAAGTCCTCGACGCCGGGATGGACGGCGTGATCTCGCCGATGATCAACAACGTCGAGGAATGCAAGGCGTTCGTGGGCGCGTGCCGGTACCCGCCCGACGGCGTGCGCGGCTTCGGTCCGTGGCGCGCCTCGGACTACGGCCGCGACGTCGGCGGCTACGCCGACAACGCCAATGAGAGCCTCATCGTCATGCCGCAGATCGAGGACGTCGAGGCGGCGCGCAACGCCGATAACATCCTCGCGGTGCCGGGCGTGGACGCCGTCTTGATCGGCCCCACCGACCTGTCGGGGACCGCGGGCGTGATGCGCCAGTTCGACCACCCCGCGGTCACCGAGGGGGTCGATCAGATCATCGCTGCAGCCGTCAAGCGCGGCATCCCGGCCTGCATGGGCCTTGCCGGCGGGCCTGAACAAGGCGCCGAGTTGGCTCGGCGCGGGGCGACGATGCTGATCACGACCGAGGACGGCGACCTTTTGGCCGTGGGCGCCGTCTCGGCGCTGGAGGCGGCGAAGGCGGCCGCGAAGGCCGCGGGCTAGCCCGCGTAGCTGAAGGTGAAGCGCGGGTCCGAGGCCCGCACCTCGGCCTCGGGCAGGCCGAGTTGCTTGCGCCCGATGTTCGTGCCCTCGACCAGCGCGACCATCTTGTAGAAGGCGATGCGGCGCGACAGCCCCTCCCGGCCCCGTCCCACCCTCCGCATCCGGCACTACGAAGACGAAGTCGCCGCGGTCGTAGTCAGGATCGCGCAGCTTGCCGTAGCGCGGCGTCTGCCCGAGGTGCAAGGTCACCATGCGGTCGGACATGAACAGGCCGAGCTCGCTCGCCGTCAGGTAGCCATCGCCGTTGCCGTTCGCCCGCTCCTCGTCCCTCGGCGCACGTAGGAACAGCTTGCGGAAGGTACCGTCGTCCGAGACCGTCTGGACGGCATCGCCCGAGGTCAGAAATTGGCGCACGGGAAGCGTGGTCGCCCGCGTGATCGCCGGAGGCGGCACCTCGCGCTGGGCATCGAAGATGGTGCCGGAGAAGCACGAATCGAAGACCGCCAAGGCGTGCTTGGCCTCGGCGAGCCGAACGAACTCGCCGAAGCGCCTGAGCGACAGCGCCGCGAGCTTGAACCGTCCGACATCGGGCCGCGGCGCATCCGCCGGCACCAGAAACGCCTCCCCCGGCCTTGGGCAGTTCCGAGTTCGCCGTCGACCACTTGGCGCCTGAGACGCAGCCCTGCATGCAAAACCCGATCTGATCGCAAGCATTGCGCCCATCTCGCGGCCTCGAGTTGATCGCCG
This sequence comes from Alphaproteobacteria bacterium, assembly GCA_965219135.1. Taxonomy (GTDB): domain Bacteria; phylum Pseudomonadota; class Alphaproteobacteria; order VGEJ01; family VGEJ01; genus CAYUNL01. Next base: position 3,596,303 of record CBDCMV010000003.1, read on the forward strand.
TGTTGTTCATGCGCACTTGCGTATAACCGATGCGCCGGGCGCCGGCAGCCATGACTTTGTAGTTGTTGGTCGGCGGGTGGCGGGGAATGCCGTTCGTCCCGGTCACGCCCATCTTGTCCTCCGCCCTATCGTAAAAAGGCTCGAGATCGGAAAGCGTGAGCGGCCAGTCGGCGATGTCCGCCCCGGCGATCGCGCCGTAGAGGCTCGCGGTCTTGAACTCGTGCTCCTGTAGCCGCGGGCACATGGCGGCCCAATGAACGGTCGAGCCGCCGACCGCCTTGCACATCACGGTGGGCGCGTCGGGAAAGTTGCGGGCGATGATCGAAGTACCGGTGCAGACACGCCGATCGCGCCAGCGGAGCCTGGCTTCCATAGCGTATTCGTCGTTCTCAAACTCGCTCTGATCGAAGTGCCCTCCCGCCTCAAGCACGACCGTATCGATGCCCTTCCGGGCAAACTCGTTGGCGAGCGTGCCACCGCCGGCGCCCGACCCGATGATCACGACTACCGAGTCATCGTCGTGCTGATAGGTGACTGCCGTCAGCGTGCTGTCGGTTGCGTCAGGTACGGCTGTAATCGAAATCTCCTCCGCGCCGTCTCTATTAGCCGCGAATCAGCGTCGGTGGAAGGCCAGACCGCCCGGCCTTCCGACCAAGCTGCAAGCCGGAACGGAGCTGCCGGATATAAGTTGATGCGATCCTCGCACGAGACACGGACCTCTTCGCAGACCCCCGCTCAACGCCCGACGCGCAAATAAGAGAGACCGTGATGCAATGCATGTCTAAGCTATCTTGACATCATCCGGCTCATATAAGCGGACCTGTCCGCTCCGGACGGACGGGTTTTAGTGCCAAGTGGGACCATGCGAGGATACAGCCTGCCGGTGCGCTCCTGCACCGCGATCAGGGTCGGCCTCCGCGGCGTCTATCGCCAGCGGCTTTTAGCACAGCACGTGCTTGCCCGCCTCGGCGGCCCTTGACGACCGCAGCACATGCAGGTGATTGGGCAGCGGGATGTAGACGGCCTCGATGTTGGGATCGTCCAGTACCTCTTGGTACGAGCCAAATGCCTTTTCGATGCGAAGCTCGTCGGCCGTTTTCCGGGCGGTGGCCGCTTCGCGCGAGGCGATCGCCGACACGATAAGGTTCTTGCCCTTCATCATTGCCGGGACGATGCGCTCGCGGCCGTAGCTTGAGGTGGAGATGACCCCCAATTCACCGGCTTCATGCCAGCCCTCAATCGGCGAACGTGCGCAGGATCGCGCCCGGCCGCGCGTCGCTTTCGATGGGGCCCCTCTCGTCTACGATCCGCACGCCGTTCACCCACACGCCGTGCACGCCGGCGCCGTCACGCGTGACCCGCCCGGCGCCGGTCGGCAAATCGTGCGCGACCCGGATCGGGCCCCGCGCCACGGTCGCCGGATCGAACAGCAATAGGTCGGCCGCGCAGTCCGCCTCGATCCGCCCCCGATCGAGGATTCCGTAAACTCCGGCGGGCAGCGAGGTGAGCTTGCATACCGCCTCTTCGAGCGGGAACGCGTGCCGCTCGCGTGACCAATGACCCAGGAGGTGCAGCCCGAAGCCGGCGTCGCACAGCATCGAGAGGTGTGCGCCGGCATCCGACAGCGAGGGGTGACCGACCGGATGCGTCAGCAAGCGCTCGACTTGGTCGTCGTCGTAGTTGAGCATCTCGGCGCTGAAGCGGGTGGCGAAGTCCTCGGCGATTCCGAAGTCGAGGAACCAGTCGAACGGGTGGACGCCATCGGCCGCGGCCAGCGAGGCCACATCGCGCCCCTCGAGGTGGCGATTGTCCTCCCGCACCGCCTCTTCGATCACCATGCGGTCCCACTGGTCGGTGAACATCTTGGCGCTGCCGGGGATGACGAGGTCCTGCTTGACCGCCGTGCGAAAGTCAGGGTCGCGATAGAGAGCCACCAGCGCGGCACGGTCGTTGTAAAGCGGGAACGCGGGTTGCCACGTCTGCAGCCCCTCAAAGGGAAAAGGCGTGGCCAGCGTGAAGATCAGGGTGATCGCACTGGGAGGAACCTGAGCGTACAGTCGGTGACCGCGCGCCTGCGCCGCCGCCACCGCATCCATCTCGGCGAAGCAGTTCTCGGGCATCGAAGGAGTGTGGACGATCCCCGCGACGATGCCCGGCCGGCCGCTTTCCGCGGCCATCGATTCCAGGAACGATATCGGCTCTCGGTTGCCGAACACCGGGTGGTTGCTGCCGAGCGATGCTATAAACACCCCTTTTCCCGCCTTGCGGAGGGCGCCGGCAAGCGCGTGCATCTCGCGCTCGTCGGCCAGGCGCGAGGGCATCGGCGCGCCATCGGCCCCGTTGTGTCCCTCGAAAGTGGTCGTGGAGAGGCCCACCGCACCCGCCTCCAGTGCCTCGTGCAGCACCGCACTCATGGTCTCGACCTCAGCGTCTGTGGCCGCCCGTTCGGTCGCCTCGACTCCCATCGCCCAGGTGCGGATCGCGGAGTGACCGCAGTAGGCGGCGACGTTCAGGACGGTGCCCAATCGTTCCAACATGGCGAGGTATTCGGGGAAGGTCTCGAACTCCCACCGCGTCCCGGCGCGCAGCGCCTCGATCGGCATGCCCTCGACGCTTTCGAGGTGGCGGAGCATAAGGTCGCGGTGCTCGGGGTGGCACGGCGCGATGGTGAAGCCGCAGTTGCCGATGATCACCGTCGTGACGCCGAGGGCCGGCGAGGGGACCGCACACGGGTCCCATGTGAGCTGGCAGTCATAGTGGGTGTGCGAATCGATGATGCCCGGCGCCAGCGCCAGTCCCTCGGCGTCGATCTCGGTTCGGCCGCGGCCGACCTCCGCTCCGATCTCGATGATGCGGCCGCCGCTGACGGCGACGCCGCCTTCGAACGCCGGCTCGCCCGACCCGTCGTGGACACGCGCATTGGTGATGGAAAGGTCGTGCATGGCCTACCTTACCCCGCCGCGTAGAGGCCCGCCATAGGTCGGCCGGATCTCAACTCGTACCGCATCGCCCTCCCAGTTAGATTTCCGGCCGCGGCCGCGAGCGCCGGCCCCCGCACCTCGTCCCAAAGGGCCAGCGATCTCCGAAACAGCGCTTCGGCCTCGGCGAAGCGGCTTTGGTCGTCGTAGAAAAGCGCCAGGTTTTTGAGGAACGTGGCGATGTTCAGGCGACTGGGCGTGCGCCGGGCCGGCCAAAGACCACGCACAGCAGGCCCACCAGCATCCAACTCGTCGTGGAGCCGTCGGCGCGCGAGCGGTACGTCGCTGCTTACATGCCATGGGCGGGTGAAATGGGGCGGCGGTTGATCCCCACCGCCGGCCTCGATGAATCGCGGTGGCCAGGCCATGGTTGGGGGCGGCAACTGAAGGGGCTCGGCCACGAGGTCAAGCTGATGCCGCCGCACTATGTGAAGCCTTACGTGAAGCGGGGCAAGAACGATGCGGCGGATGCGGAAGCGATCTGCGAGGCGGTGACACGTCCGAGCATGCGGTTCGTGGCTGTGAAGGGGCCTGAGCAGCAGGTGGTTTTGATGCTGCACCGGATCCGGGAGCTGCTGGTCCGCCAGTGGACCATGGTGGTCAACGCGATCCGTGCCCATATGGCCGAGTTCGGTATCGTCGCGATCCTCCGTCTCATGGTCTCACGGCGCCGAAGGTCAGCCCCCGCACCAGATGGCGCTGGACGATGAACGCGAAGATGATGACCGGGACCAACGAGACGAAGCCCGTCGCGCTCATCTCGCCCCATTCGACCAGGTGCCGCTGTATCCCCGAGACGATTCCGATCGGCAGCGTCTGAATCTTCTTGGTCTCGGTCAGGATCAACGCGAACAGGAACTCGTTCCACGACAGGATCAGGCAGAAGATCGCGGTCGCCGCCAGCCCCGGCCGCGCCGCGGGAAGGATGACCCGCCAGAACGCGCCCATGCGCGTATCGCCGTCCACCATGGCCGATTCGTCAAGTTCGTGCGGGATCTCCTGGAAATAGCTCTTCATCATCCACACCACGAACGGCAAGTTGAACCCCGTGTACGAGATGATCAGCCCCGTCTTGGTGTTGTGCAGCCCCATCCAGGTGAAGAACACGAACAACGGCAAGATGGCGACGATCGGCGGCATCATGCGCACCGAGAGGATGAAGAACGAGAGGTGGAACTTGAGATTTCCGGGGTAGTGGAAGCGCGCCAGCGCAAACGCCGCAAGCGTGCCGACGATCAGCGACAAGGTAGTCGTCGCGGTGGCAACCAAGGCGCTGTTGCGCAGGTACCACAGGAAGTCACGCTCTAGGAACGCCTTCTCGTAGTGCTCGGTCGTGGCCCTCCCCAATTCCGGGAAGAAGATCAAGTCGAACGAGAACATGTCGATCCGGGTCTTGAACGAGTTCCCGAACAGGTAGGCGATCGGCCACACGGTCCAGATCAGGGCAACGATGATGACCAGCGCGGCCAGTATTTTGGTCACGGTCTCCCGCTTGAGACCGATGCTCTCAAGCATCCCGCGCGACGGGCGGGAGGCGGCGACGGCCGTCACGGGTTCTCCTCGCGCTGCATCCGGGTGATGAACCAGGCGCTAAACGCGAGCGTTGCGATCAGCATGAGGATGGAGGCGGCGGCCGCCTTCCCGACCGCGAATTCGCGAAGGCCGGTTCGGTAGATGAAATAGGTGATGGTATCGGTCGCGTTGGCCGGACCGCCGCGGGTCAGCACCACGACCTGGTCGAACAGGCGCGAGACGTCGATCACTCGGAACAGAATGATGATGGCGGCCAGGGGTCTGAGAAACGGCCACGTGACGTCGCGGAACTTCTGCCATCCGCTGGCGCCGTCGAGCTCCGCCGCCTCGAGCGGCTCACGCGGCTGAGCCGCCAGCCCGGCGAGGGTCAGGAGGAACACGAAAGGCGTATGCTCCCAGACATCGACAAGGATGATCGCCGGCCGCGCGACCTCCATGCTCGCCGTCCACATGACCGGATCGAGACCGAAGAACTGGAACAGCATGACGTTGAGCGTACCGAACTGCGGCTGGTAGAGGATGCGGAACGTGATGGCCACCGCGATCGGCGGCAGCATCATCGGCATGACCAGGATCGTCTTTACGAAATTGAGTCGCCGGATGTACTTGTCGACCAGCACCGCGAAGGACACGCCAATCGCGAACTCAATCGAGACCGCGAAGACAATGAAGATGGCGGTGTTCTTTACCGCGTTCCAGAAAAACTGGGTGTCCGAGAGAATAGAAATGAAGTTGGCGAAGCCGATCCACTCGCTGGCCGCGGTATCGGCAGGATTCCATTCCCGGAACGCCACCGTGAACAGAAAAATCGTCGGCGTGACGACCAGGAACAAGAGCAACACGAGCGCTGGCGTGATCAAAAGCCAGCGCAGGTTATTTTCGACCCAACGTTCCATCTCAACCCGCTATCGCGCCCAAGTCACACCAGCCGGTTGAGCACTTGATGCGAAGATAAGGGGTGATCCAGATCGGCGGTACGTTGTAAACGGCCATCCCGTTCTTGAACGAGTTCGACAGCATCCACAGTACCGGGAAGAGGGTACAGATGACCCCGACGGCGATCACCGCGTAGATGACCCATCGCGTGGTCCGCTCGCGCCCGATGGCATAGGCGCGCGCCCGCCGGTGTCCGGACCGGCTCAGGGTGGCCGCGACCATCACAGGGCGTCCTTACGCGGTACCGACGCGGCGACCATCGATCACTAGTGGATCAACTCTAACAAAAGATTCCCATGGCTTGCACGATGTGCGAGTCTCTTGGAATGCGAAACGGTATCCATGTGAACGTTAGGGCACCTCTAAGAATTGGTGAGTTGTCGGAGGATATTGTTTAACCAGGCTGTCACCAGCTCCAGCCATGCCGGAGCCGAGATTTTCGGGGTCTTCCACGCTCCAATTGAGTTATTTCCGCCACAAGACCGTCCCCAGGCGGTCTCCTTCTCCGATTATCGTCACACGGCCGCCGCGAGACGCTCCAGTTGGACCAGGCGGCGCATGTTGTAGGCGAGGTTCTTCAACCCGATCCGCGCCTTCGCCCGCACCAGCCCGACACTACGCACCAGCGTCCCGCCCATGTCGTTGCTCTGGGCCCCGAAGACATGCTCGACGCGGACCCGAACCGACGAACGGGTCTTGTTGCCCTGCTTCTCGCGCTCGCTCAGCGGCTTGTTGCGGCGGCCCTTGCGATGGATCCGGCTCCGCAACCCCTTCTCCTTCAGCACCGCCTCGATCTCCGCCGAGCGGTAAGCGCTGTCCGCCCACACACCCAAAGCCGTGTTGTCCCCATCCAGGATATCGTCGAGGACTTGGCTGTCGTGCTCCGCCGCGTCGCTCACATGATAGCGCCGCACCAGCTTGTGCCGACGGTCCACGTTGACATGGTTCTTGTAACCGTAATGGCTCTTGCCGTGCTTCTTAGTCCACCGCGCCTCGACATCCTTTTGGCGCCGCTTTGCCGGCTTGTCCTCCCAGCCTGCCGGCGTCTCGCCCGCCTTTATCCGCGCGTTCTCCTCGCGGCTGTTGCGCTGTTTGGGTACCGCCACAATCGAGGCGTCGATGATCTGGCCGCCCATCGCCAGATAGCCCTGATCCTTCAGGTAGCCATCGAACGTCTCGAATAAGGCCTCGATCACGCCAGCTTGCGTTAACTGTTCGCGGTACAGCCACACCGTCTTGGCGTCGGGAACCCGGCCCTCCAGACCCAACCCCAGAAATCGCATGAACGACAGGCGGTCACGGATCTGATGCTCAACTTGGTCGTCCGAGAGATTGTAGAGCGCGCACAGAATGATCGTCTTGAACATCACAATCGCATCCCACGGCTTGCGTCCCGCCCGCGATTTACGCGCCTTGTCCGCACGCCGCCACACCGCCTCAAGACGCGCGCGCAAGTCTTCCCACGGAACCACCCCGTCGATCTTCAAAAGCGGCTCGTTCTTGGCGTCAAGACCGGAATACCGGTTCCCAAGATCGAAAAACCCCATCTGACCCATCAACCACGCCTCCCGCTATCAACAAATCGGCAACCCGATTCTAAATCGACGACGCCCGAAAAAGGAGAATTCTTAGAGGTGCCCGTTAGTTTCGCCGCGCGTACTCGTCTTGAGGCGGTTGTTGCGGACCGGAGCAGCCCGCAGAAGCACGTCTGGCGGGCTCGGATCATCGTGCTGACCGGCGATGGTCTTGGCACCGCTGAGATCATGCGGCGGACGGGCAAGAGCAAGCCCTGCGTCTGGCGCTGGCAGGAGCGGTTCATGCACGAAGGCGTGGGTGGACTTTTGCGCGACAAGACCCGACCCTCGCGCATCCCGCCGCTGCCTGGTGCCATTGTCAAGCGGGTGGTCGAGTTGACCTCCACCGAACCGCCCGGAGAGACGACGCACTGGACGGCGGCGGCGATGGCCAAGGTGGTCGGGATCAGCATCAGCTCGGTGCAGCGGGTTTGGCAGGCTCACAAGCTCCGTCCGCACCGGGTACGCCACTTCAAGCTCTCCACCGACCCCGAGTTCGTCACTAAGCTGCGCGATATCGTCGGTCTCTACGTCGATCCGCCCGCCCATGCCGTCGTGCTGTCGGTGGACGAAAAGAGCCAGATCCAGGCCCTCGACCGCACCCAGCCGGGGCTGCCGCTGAAGAAGGGACGCTGCGGGACGATCACCCATGACTACAAACGGAACGGCACGACGACGCTGTTTGCCGCCCTCGACGTCCTGGAAGGCAAGGTGATCGGGCGCTGCATGCAGCGCCATCGGCACCAGGAGTTCATCCGCTTCCTCAACGCCATCGAGGCCGAAGTGCCGGCGGGCAAGATCGTCCACGTGATCCTCGATAACTACGGCACTCACAAGCATCCCAAGGTCGTGGCCTGGCTCGAGCGCCACCCTCGGTTCGTCTTTCACTTCACGCCGACCTCTTGCTCCTGGCTCAATGCCGTCAAAACCTTCTTCGCCAAGCTCAGCAAACGCCGACTCAAAAGAGGAGTGTTCCACTCGATCGTCAATCTCCAGACCGCCATCAACCGCTTCATCGCCGAAACCAACGACGACCCCACACCGTTCGTTTGGACCGCCAATCCCAACAAGATCGTCGCCGCCGTCAAACGTGGGCACCAAGCGTTAGATTCGATCCACTAGCGGGTCGGCGAAGTGGATTTGCCGGCCGTCCTCGCCCCTGACCGGCTCGGCTATGTACTGGGCCAACAGCGCGCGCCTGAGTACGCGCGAGCGGTTGGGCCGGGAGCAGTGAAAGACGTTGCTCGACTTCACCGCCGCGCCGCCTCGCGATCCCTGGATTCTCGCCGAGCTCGGCGGTCTTCGGCGATTCCCAAGATCACGAACGGTTACGAGACGCGCCATCGGTGTCCTCCCGAATCCCTTCCGTGGTGCGTTCGCCGATGTTAGCACCAACCGTACCCGGCCCACCAGCCCGCCGAAACCACCGGGCGGGGCTCTACGCCGCCCCGCCCTCGGCCCCCTCGGCCCCGGCGTCAACGAGTGGCGGAACCTCGAGGCGGCTAATGCCGTCGCGGTTGCCCCGTGAGGCTAACTGGTGTCTATCGGCCCCCCGTCCGTCCCTACCACACGGTGTAGCCGGCATCGGCGATGAGCACCGCCCCGGTCATCAGGCTCGCCGCGTCCGAGGTGAGGAACAGCACCGCCGAGGCGATCTCGTCGGGCTGGCCCACCCGGCGCATGGGCGTGTCCTCGAGCCACACGGCGTAGCGCTCGGCATCGTTCACGTCCTCGCGCCTCGCCGGCGTCTCGATGAAGGTGGGGGCGACGGCGCTGACGCGGAATCTCTCTGCGGCCCACTCGCCGGCGAGCGACTTGGTAAGCATGTGCACGCCCGCCTTTGAGGCGCAGTTGTGCGCGTGGAGCTGGGGCCGGTTGCCAACCAGCCCCGGCATCGAGCCGACGTTGACGATGCTGCCGCGCCCGCCGTCGAGCATGATTTTGCCGAACGCGCGGCAGCACCAGAAGAGGCCGGTGAGGTTGATGTCGATGATCCCGCGCCATTCCGCGTCCGCGATCTTGGACAGTAGTGCTCCTTGGTCGTGCGGCCCGTCATTACCGTCCACAAGTGGGGAATCGCCCTCATCTCGCAGCCCGGCGTCGCAAGAACGGTTGCGAGAGCGAATGACACGCCGAGATGCCCAAAGACGTACGGCGGCGCGAGGGCGTGGAAACCGCTGAAACGTGAAGCGCCGGTCCGCGACGCCGACGCTACGCCGCCGCCTCGGGCAGCCGCTGCTCAAGGTGGAAGTCGCGCTCGCGCTGCTGGTGCAGGAACACCGGGAACATCTCCTTGCACGCCTGTCTCAGGCCGCGCACCGGCGGCGGCATTTGCTCCGCCAACGCCGCGCACGCCTTGGGGAGCGCGTGGAACGGCACCGAGGGGAAGAGGTGATGCTCGATGTGGTAGTTCATGTTCCAGTAGAGGAAGCGGAGCACCGGGCCCATGAGCACGGTGCGGCTGTTACGCCGGTGGTCGTAAACGTTGACCTCCAGCCCGCCGTCCTGGGCCTTGACGCAGAGCTCATGCAGCCAGGCACCGTACATGCGCGGGAAGAAGAGAAGCATCAGCGGCAGCCAGCTCCACGCCGCGACCGCCCACGCGAACACCGCCAAGTAGGCGGTGAGTAGCACACGCGCGTTGCGCATCATCGCGGCGTGCTCGCTCTCCGGCACGAACTCGTGCGCACCCTTCGAAACGACGCCGAAGGCGTGCAGCACCAGCACGCCCAGGTATTCGCGCGCAAAGGGGATGCGTAAGAAATCGGCGCCCAGCTTCCACAGGTTCGCCGGCCGCAGTAGGTCGATCTCCGGGTCGCGCCCGACCAGGAGCGTGTGGGTGTGGTGCGCCGAGTGCAACCAGCGGCTGTAGATCGGCTCGCGGTAGGACATGAAGCAGGCGATCCAGTGCACCGCCTCGTTGAGCCACGTGCTGCGGAACGGCGTCCGGTGCTGGCACTCGTGCGCCGGCACCTCGCAGAAGCCGTAGAGCGTGCCGTAGACGAGGAACGCCGGCACCGCCCAGAGCGTGCCCCACGAGAGATACGCCACCGCCCCGGCCGCGACGATCAGCGCCATATAGCCGCCGAAGTAGACGAGCCCTTGCCCGTCGCTCCGCCGTGATAGCGCCTTCAGTGCCTTACGGTCGATCTCGCAGCGGAACCACTCGTCCTCGGCGTACTGGAACTGCATCCTCGCCCCTCCAATGCTCACCGCCATGCTAACGCACCCGCCGCCCCCGAGCAACGCGACCCTGAGATTTCCGACTCCCCGACCCTGGACACCTCCAAGGCGGGCGAATTACGCCAGCTCTCGAGCGCCGGCTAGGCGCCTCAACCGAAGATCGCCTTGAACGTCTTGACCGAGGCGCGGAAGCCATCCTCAAAGTCGCCGCCGTCGGGGCGGTAGATGCTTTCGAGCGAGATCGCGCCGTCGTAGCCGTCGGCCTTCAGCCCGGCGGCGATCGGCTCGAGGTAGGGCGCCATCTGGCCGGTTCCGAGCTCGCGCGCCTCGACGGTGGCCTTGGCGATGGCGACGATGGAGTCTTTCATGTGGATGTGTCCAAGGGTGCCGCCGCGCAGCGCCTCGAAGCCGTCGGGGTAGGCGGGCTCGGTGCAGTAGAGGCTGTTGGCCGGGTCCCACAGGATCTTCAGGCGCTCGCTTCCCATTTCATCGACCAGCCGCCGGCCCAACTGGCCCGAGGTGACCATGGCGTTGTTCCCGGTTTCGAGCACCAGCGTCACGCTTGAGCCCGTCCATGTGCTTGGCATGGGCGGCGTCGCCGACCTCGACGTCGCGCACCGCCATTCCCGCGAAGTTGTGGCGGGAGATGCACGAGACGGAGAGCCCGTGGTCGTCGATCAGGCCCTTGGCCGCCTTCATCTCTTGCGGGCTGAGGTCGCCGACCTCCTTCTCGCCGATGAACTGCAGCTCGGCGTGGGTGAGGCCGACCTCCGTCATGACCCCAAGCGCGTGCCGCAGATCGCGGCTGATGCCGTCGGTGATTACGCCAAGATTTGCCATCTCGATTGCCTCCATGCTGCCCGACCCCCATCTACCATTCGACCGTGGTGTCCGCGATCTCTTCCAGGAACTTGACGATCGACTGATTGTCCTCGCCAGGAAAGCGCGCGATCGCTGCCTGGAACAGCTCGAACGCCGCCGCGGTGGCGAACATCGCGGTACCCACTTCGCGCGCCAAGGCCATGGTGATGCCGAGATCCTTGTACATGGTCGCGATCTGGCTGCCGGTGCCGGTGAACTTGCGGTCCATGACCAGCGGGGTGAAAATCTCGAACAGTGGGCTCGCGATCGTGCTCGTACGCACGACCTCGAAAAGCGTCTCGCCCTTGACGCCGGCCTTGGACGCCAGCACCAGCGCCTCGAAGATGCCGGCGAAGCTCGCGCCGATGATCCCCTGGAGCGAGGCCTTCACCGTCTGGCCCATGCCGATCTCGTCGCCGACGTGGAAGATGTTCTTGCCGACCGCGTTGAACAGGTCGCGATGGGCCTCCAGAACGTCCGCCTTCGCCGCCACCATCATGGTCAGCGTCCCGCCAACGGCGCCCGCGCGGCCGCCGCTCACCGGGGTGTCGATCAGCGCCACGTTGGCCTCGGTGACCGCCGCCTCGATGGCGCGGACCTCCGAGGGCTTGACCGTGGCCGAGACGATGATCGCGCCGCCCGGCTTGAGACCGGCCAGCAATCCATCCCCGGCCACAACCACGTCGTAGAGCTGCTGGCCGGTCATCACCATGACGAAGACCGCCTCGGACGCCTCGCCGACCGCGCGGCAGCTCGGCGCGCCTTTGCCGCCGGCCTCGGTCAGCATCGCCACGCGCGCCTCGCGGAGGTCGTAGACGGTGACCTCGAACCCGGCGGTGACGAGATTCTTCGCCATTCCCAGACCCATGTCGCCGAGACCGACGAACCCGACCTTTTTCATGACGCGCCTCCCCGTTTGAGCGCCCATGATGCTCACAGGCGCCGCGTCGAGGCCACTCACATGTCGAACGCACCCCGCCTGGCTGCGAGGAAATCCGACGGGCACTTGTGTCTCGGTCGCGGCGGCCTCAGGACAGGCCCTTTGTGCGAGCAGACGGCGCCGGTGGACATCTTCGCGGCGAACTCGTTCGGCTTGCATGACATGCTGGGGAACGTGTGGGAGTGGATGGAGGACTGCTGGGACGATTCGTACAAGGGCGCGCCAGCGATGGGTCGGCGTGGCGGGGCCTTTGCCGGTTTACGGGACCCCGTCGAGGGACTAGACTTTTGTTTGGAGGAGCGCGGTTGAGTGCCGCGGTTTGATTTGCGCAGAGATGTCGGCGCCGCCGCAAACGATCCAACGATCAGGGAGGTCACGATGATTAGGTTTATCAAGCTTGCGGGCGCGAGCGCGCTCGCGTTGGCTTTCGTCGGCGGCGCGATGGCTGCCGATCTCACGATTGCGCTTCCCTCCGGCGACGTCCCGGCCGGCCATATCCGCGACCTGTCTAAAGTGTTCGCCGCGGACAAGGGAATCGAGATCGAGATCGTCGAGTTGCCGTACGAGAACCTTTTCGAGAAGGCGTTCAACGCCGGCCAGACGAAGTCAGACATTTACGATATTCTAGCGTACGACGATTCGTGGGCGTACAGCTTCATGCAGCCTGGCTTCTTCGAGCCCCTCGGTCCGCTCTACCAAAAGCACCTCGGAACCGACGGGCCGGACTCGGACTTCATCGCCAATGCCGTGGCGCTGGGTCGCTACCCGTACAGCACCGGCAAGGTGTACGGCATTCCGTTCGCCGGGTACGCGCAAATGTTCTTCTACCACCCCGAGGAGTTCCGCAAGGCGGGACTGACCAGTGAGCCGCCGTTTACCTGGGACGAGTTCTACGCCGCGGCCAAGAACATCACCGATGAAGGCGGCGGCCGGAAGTTCGGCTACGTCATCCGGGGCCAGCAGGGCGACCCCATCGTGTCCAACTTCTTCCCGCATCTATGGGCCTTCGGCGGCAGCTACTACGATGAGAACGGCGATCCCAACCTCGACACCCCGGAGGCGCTGGCGGCGCTCGAGTTCTACCTGAAGCTCGGGGAGATTTCTCCGCCCGGCATCGCGTCCTTCGATTCGGACGAGATGGCGACGTACCTTTTGCAAGGTGCGGCGCTCGCGTCGATCAACTGGCCGAACTGGGCCGTCGAGTACGAAGACCCGGCCTCCTCGAAGGTGGTCGGCGAGATGGCCTACACCGTCCTGCCGCACGGCACCGACGTCGGACAAGCCTACATCGGCATGTGGCCGATTAGCATCTTCAGCGCCTCCACGAACAAGGACCTGGCGTTCGAGTTCATTCACTGGGTCACGCTGGCCGAGCAGCAGAAGTTTGGGGCGGACAAATACGGGATTCCGCCGACGCGTCTGTCGGTCCACAACGATCCCGATCTGTACACCCGTTCGGATCTCGAGTGGATGCCGGGCCTGTTGCAGAACGTCATCTACTCGAGGAGCGTTCCCCGCCATCACCGGTGGTTCGATATTCTCGAGAGCGTCGGCCTGTTCCTGTCCGAGGCCGTCGCTGGCGTCAAGACCCCGGAGGAAGCGCTCGCCGCCTCGCAGCAGGCGCTCATCGAGATCAACGCAAAGGATGAGTAAGCGCCCTGGCGATGGCTGCGGCCGTGAACCAAGCGTCTAACGTACGGGCCGGCGGGCTCCAGTGGATTTCTCTGGGCCCGCCGTTTCCGTGCCGCTTTGCGCGTTCGTGACCGTCGGGGGGTTAGAGGGGTGTGCCATGAGCAAAGCCGGGCAACCCTATAGGCCAGTCCGAAAGGTGTACCAACCGCTCAAGCATTTGGCAGTCCGCCAAGGCGACGAGGCCAGCTTCGACGGGGACACCCCACTTACGTCTGTGACCAAACAGAGAGACTTCTTTGAAGGCGCACCTTCGCCGCATGGCGATAGGGGACAAGGAAGCCGCGCTCGGCCAGCCCCAACACCGTCGCCAGCCCAAAACCCAGCCGCCGTTAACGCACCTCACACCTCGGCTTCGCCGGTGGGGTTCCACCCCGCACCCCGCCCACTTGGGGCTGCGCCCCAAACCCCTAGGAGGTGTGGGGCGTCTCCCCCGCAAAAACCCGCGTGCAGCGCCAAATCTTCAGGAAGTGGCCTTGAGCCCGGTCTTCTTCACCACCTCGTGAGTCTTCACGGTCTCGGGGACCATGTAATCGCGCTCGGCGCCTTTGAGAACGTGTCCGCGCTCCTTGACCGCTGAATCGGACAGCTTGTTGATCGGCGTGTAGCTGCAGTGATGGTGGGCGCGGAAGGGATTGTTACGCGCCATGTTGTAGCAGCAGATGAGCGCCGTGCGCGGCTGGTTAGAACGGTTCGGATCCGAGCCGTGTAGAGTGTTGCAGTGCTGGAACATAGCATCGCCCGGGTCCATCTCTACGTACACCATCTCCAGCACCTTCCTCGCCTCCTCGACCCGCTCCGGATCGGCGCACAAGTGGCCGCGGACCGGGACGTGCGTCACGCGGCCCAGTCGGTGCGACCCCTTCAGCAACTGAAGACACCCGTTGTCCCGGCGCATGGGGTCGATGGCGATGATGACGCTGGCCATGTCGGGAAACAGGATTCCGTTCTCATACCAGTAACCGAAGTCCTGATGCCAGCGAAAGCCGCCGCCCCGACCCGGCGGCTTCAAGATGAACTTCGCGTGGTAGTGGTAGACCGCGCCGCCGAACAACAGCTCCATCCCCTCGACCATTCGCGCGCACCGTGAGATCGCGCCGAAGAAGTCATCGCCCGGCTGGTTCCACAGGATTTCGTCGGTGGCACCCCATTCATCGTCGGGAACGCTTAGGATGTTCTCGGTCAGCGTGGCGTCTTCCTCCAGCGCCCGGCGCATGAGGGAGATCTCCTCGTCGTCGAAGAAGCCGCGTTTGAAGAAAAACCCGTCCTTTTCGAAGAGCTCCGCGTCCTCGGACGTAAGTCGCAAGTACTCCATAGACCTTCCTCTACCGGCACGGAAAAGACGACCAGCTCGGCGTCAATTCTGACTGGGATTAGCCTCGATATCCACACCTATTTGACAGAGGTGTGGGGGCATCCCCCCGCAAAAAGCCCGCGCGGCAGCGCCAAATCTGAATTTCATTGATGCACGACCGTCGCCGGGCCGCAAGGACCGCCCGATTTGGCGTGTGTGCTCCGTTCAATCTCCTTGTATTGCCCGTCGTCTCTCGGATCATTCTCCTCGTCGTATAGGGCGAATACGTACAAGTCATCTGCTGCCGTGACTCCGTCGCGGCTACCCCCTCAAACATGGCAGACTGTCGATAACAAACTGAGTTGACCGCTTTATGTACCATATGAATTGACCGCTTCTGTTGTGGTGGTTTGGCTCGGTCGCGTCGAAGCGGGTCACGCGGCCTGGAGCCTGTCGTCGTCGATGGTTTCGCCGTCGGCGCGGTAGCGCGCCAGACACCTGGGTCCGTGGAAGACGGCCAGGTGGCCGTCGGGATATTCGTGCACCCGGACCTGCGCCTTGACGTAGTGGTGGCGGTGGCGATCGGCCGGGATCTGCAGCGTGCGGTTCTTGTAGCGCACGGTGTTGGCCTGCCCCCGATTAGTGGTCCAGCGCTTAAGTTAGAGTTTGGCGCGGGTTAAGTTGATGGGCCAACCATAGCCCATCAACAGCGTAGGTTGGCCCATCAACGTTTGGCAAGATGGTTTCTGGGGCCGGCGGTCTGTATCCGAGCGAGCTATGCGGCCGGATGGTATTGTAGTGATGCCGCCATCGTTCGATCAGCACTTTGGCCTCCTTCAGTGTAGAGAAGATCTCCGTGTTCAGGATTTCGTCCCGGAGCTTTGAGTTGAAGCTCTCGTTGTATCCGTTCTCCCAAGGTGACCCGGGCTCGATATAGAGGGTCTTGACGCCGATCCTGCCGAGCCAGTCGCGGACGGCATGAGCGGTAAACTCTGAGCCGTTGTCGGAACGGATATGATCCGGCGGGCCATGTTGGACGAAGAGCTCGGTCAGACAATGGAGGACATTGTCCGAGTTCAATCTTCGCTCGACGACAACGGCCATGCACCGCCTGGTGAACTCATCGATCACGGTGAGCATGCGGAACTTCCTCCCATCGTGTGTTCGATCCATGACGAAGTCATAGGACCAGACGTGATTGGGCCAGCACGGCCGCAGACGGATGCAGGATCCGTCGTTGAGCCACAGCCTGCCCCGTTTCGGTTGCTTCTGTGGGACCTTCAGCCCCTCCCGCCACCAGATGCGCTGGACCCGCTTGGCGTTCACGTGCCAACCTTCGGTCCTGAGCAAGGCAGTGATCCGCCGATAGCCATATCTGCCATACTGGCTGGCCAAGCGGATGATCGCGGTCGTGAGTGCCTCTTCATCATCCCGACTACGGGGTCTCTTGCGCTGGGTTGAGCGATGTTGGCCTGCAACAGCACAGGCACGTCGCTCGGAGATTCCCAGTTCGGCCTGGAGATGATCAACACACCGCCGGCGACGGGCGGGGCTTAGCAGTTTCCCTCAAGCGCCTCTTTCAAGATCAGCTTATCCAACGTCAGATCCGAGATCGCCTTCCGGAGACGGCCATTCTCCTTCTCCAGGTCCTTCAGACGCTTGGCCTGGTCAGTACGAAGGCCGCCATATTCCTTGCGCCAGCGATAGTAACTCTGCTCCGATACGCCGAGCGTGCGACAAGCTTGACCAATGGACTGGCCCTGCGCCAAGGCCACCTCGGCTTCGCGCAACATGCTGATAATCTGTTCCGGGGTGTAGCGTTTACGGCTCATTTTGTCCTCCTTTCGAGGGGGCAAAACGCGCCAAACTCTCTTAACAAATCTGGACCACTTTTAGGGGGTCACTCCAGTGTTGTCGCCCGCGACGACGCGGTCCTCCTGGGCGCAGAGGATGTCCTCGAGCGTGCCGGCAAAAGCCACGAAGGCCGAGCCGGTGTCCGCGGCCGGGCGGGCGAAGCGGGCGTTGTGCGCCGGCCAGAAGAGCTCCTCGAGAAAGCGATTGGCCTCGGCCATGGTGGCGATCCCGGCGAGGCGCAGCTCCTGGGGCAGGCGCTTCTGCAAGGTCCCGAACATGCGCTCCGAGCGGCCCCGGGCCTGCGGCGAATAGGCCGCGATCAACTCGATGCCGAGCTGCGCCAAGGCCCGGCCGACCTGGGTCGGGTTGTCCTTGTCCACACCGCCGCCTGCCTCGGGCGTGTGCCAGTAGTGCGAGGCCCGATCGGCGTAGAGCGAGCAGAACAGCCCGTTTTCGGCGATCACCTCGCCGAGCCCGCGGAACGTGCTCATCGTGCCCTCCTCGGCAACGAAGAAGCCCGAATAGACCTCCGATGTCACATCGTCCATGGTCACGATCAGATCCCACCACTGGCCCGCAACCCACTCGTGGCTCGAGCCGTCCTGGTGCAGCATCATCCCTACCACCGGTCGGCGCGGCCGCTTCCGGCGGTGCGCCCCGCGCCTGGGCGCCGGCTTGATCTTGCCGTGCGCCTGCAAGCTCAGGCGAAGCCAGTTGTAGCTCAGCCCGAAGCCATGCGCAGACCAGCTTCTCGTGGAAGTGCTTGGCCGTGAAGTCCGGGTAGCGCGTCTCGAACAGCTCCAGCACCCGCATCACCTCGTCCACCGGCGCGCAGCGCGCCGAGACCCGCCCAAGGCGCCGGTCGTACAAACCCTCGGCACCCTCGGCCTCATAGCGCTCCCGCCAGCGCCAGAACGTCCGCTCCGACATGCCCAGGATCTCCGAGGCCTCGGCCTGGCTCAAATCACCCCGATAACAACGTCCGTAGACATCCTCGAACTTCATCAATCTCAGTCCCTGCAACTGCTCCGTCCGGCGCATCCGATTCCTCCAGATTTGGAGGAAATCTAAAACCGGACAGATCATCTGTTACATAGACCGGTCATATCGTGTGTTAGCGACACTCAAACATGGCAGACGTGACTCCGTCGGCCACAAGCGATAGAGTAGTGCAAGCGATGCGCGAAATCTTGGCGGATCAGATGAAACCCTTCGTCGATTCATCCAACGTTACTCTTGCGCGAGTTTGCCACGTGAGCGGGGATTCTCCCCTCTCGGACCGCGAGATCAACGGATTCCGCACCGAGGGATTCGTGGCCGTCGCCAACTTCTTTTCCGCGCACGAGGTAGCGGCGATGCGCGCCGGCCTCGATGAGCTGCAAACCGCGGGCAAGCTCATCAACCTGGCGGCCGAGGACGACGGCGGCGAGCAGTGGGTCAACTGTCCGCTCGGCTATCACCACGCCTTCTTCCGCGCGCTCCCTTTTCACTCCAAGGTGCGGGCCGTGGCCTCGCAGCTCGTCGGCGACCCGGCGTACAAGCACGAGGACCAGTTCGTCATCGCACCGCCGCGCGTGGGCCTGGGCACCAACTGGCATCAGGACAACCACTATTGGCGCATCCGCGACGTGCGCAAGGGGACGGCGATGTGGATCCCCCTGACCGACGCGACCCGCGCCAACGGCACTATCCGTGTCGTGCCGCGCGCCTTCGACACCCTGCTCGAGCACACCGACGATCCCGAGCGCGCCGATCAAAGCCGCTGCTACCCGCCCGAGGAGCGCGCAGTGCCGATCGAGCTCGAAGCCGGCGGCGCGCTCTTCTTCTGTCTCGGCACCCCGCACTGCACGAGCCCCAACGAGAGCGACGGCCCGCGCATCGCGCTCGCCTACCATTTCCTCAGCGGCGATTATCAGAACCCCGAGCTATGGGGCATGACCGATCCCTCGGCCCAGGGCTTTCCGCTCATCGTTGAGGCCGGGACCGAGGGCGCGCCCTACCTCAGCGGAGACGCCTATTCACGTGGCCGGCGCGAGTACGGCCGCGACATGGAAGCGGAGCTGAGGGACGAATTCGCCCGCCTCGCCGGGACCGCAGCGACTTGAGGATCGATAGCCGCTAGCGCTGGACAGCCGCCAGGCTCACGGTTGTCGGCACTGCTGACCCTTTGTGTCATAGGCCCTGGCTTCCACCGACGCTGATTCGCGGCTAATAGAGACGGCGCGGAGGAGATTTCGATTACAGCCGTACCTGACGAAACCGACGGCGCGCTGACGGCAGTCACCTATCAGCACGACGATGACTCGGTAGTCGTGATCATCGGGTCGGGCGCTGGCGGTGGCACGCTCACCAACGAACTTGCCCAGAAGGGCATCGATACGGTCGTGCTTGAGGCGGGACGGCACTTCGATCAGAGCGAGATCGAGAACGACGAATACGCTATGGATGCCAAGCTCCGCTGGCGCGATCAGCGCGTCTGCACCGGTACTTCGATCATTGCCCGCAACTTTTCCGACGCGCCTGCCGTGATGTGCAAGGCGGTCGGCGGCTCGACCGTTCACTGGGCCGCTATGTGCCCGCGGCTACGGGAGCACGAGTTCAAGACCGCGAGCCTCTACGGCGCGATCGCCGGGGCGGACATCGCCGACTGGCCGCTCGCGCTTTCGGATCTCGAGCCTTTTTACGATAGGGCGGAGGACAAGATGGGCGTGACCGGGACGAACGGCATTCCCCGCCACCCGCCGACCAACAACTACAAGGTCATGGCCGCCGGCGCCCGGCGCATCGGTTATACGCAGGTGCGCATGAACAACATGGCGATCAACTCGAGGCCGCGGGATGGGCGCAATGCTTGCGATCAGATCGGGTTTTGCATGCAGGGCTGCGCCTCGGGCGCCAAGTGGTCGACGGCGAACTCGGAACTGCCCAAGGCCGAAGCCACGGGGCGGTGCGAGCTGCGCGCCGAATGCATGGCGCTACGGATCGAGCACGGCGCCGATGGCCGCGTGAGCGGGGTCCTCTACGCCGACCGGGAGGGGCGTGAGCACATGCAGCGGGCGCGTGCGGTCTGCGTCGCGGGCAACGCGATCGAGACGGCGCGGATTCTGCTGAACTCGCACTCGAGCGCTTTTCCCGACGGCTTGGCGAACTCGTCCGGCATGGTCGGCAAGTACTACATGCATCACACCGGGGGAAATCTCTTCGGCGAATTCGAAAATCCGGTGAACATGCACCGTGGCATCCAGGTCGCCGGCCTCGTGTGCGACGAGGCGAGGCACGACCCGGCGCGAGGCTTTGCCGGGGGATTCTATATCGTATCCACCACCTGCGGCCTGCCGTTCTACGCGGCGAGCCTTAGTCCTAGGGCTTGGGGCCGGTCGCACGCGGGCTGGATCGAGACTTACGATCACGTTGTGGCGGTCGGTATGATGGGAGACGATCTGGCGATCGAGACCAATCGAGTGACGCTGCATGAATCCGAAAAGGATCACTACGGGCTGCCGATCCCGTGCCTCAACATCGACGACCACCAAAACGAGGTCGCCATGCAGAATTATGGCTTCAAGAAGATGCGGGAGCTGTGCCAAGCCGTGGGTGCGGGCCGAGCCATCGAGGCTCAGGTGGAGCCGACTGTGCATCATCTGGGCGTGTGCCGCATGAGCGAGAGGCCGCACGATGGCGTGGTCAACCCGTGGGGCCGGAGCCACGACATCCCCAACCTGTTCATCTCGGATGGGAGCCAGTTCCCATCTGCCGGCGCCGCGAACCCGACGCTGACCATCGTCGCGCTCGCGATCCGCCAGGCAGAGTACATCTCGGACAAGATGAGCGCCGGCGAGATCTAGACGCCCGGTGTCGGCGGCGGCATGGTGCGGTAAGAGCGGTCAAGCAGGTCTGCCATCTCGGGGTCTACACGCCGCATCTTGACTACAAGCTCGTCGTCACTGACGGTTCGCCTGGGTACGGCCATCACGTGGTTCCGTCCAACGAGGATCGGGGTCATTCACTCCCTGGCTCAGAGAAGGGCTTCGACAGGTTCCTGATCCGCCGATCCGCTGCCTGCTCCTCGCCCGAAGGATGAGCCGATCGCTTCGACTGCAACGCTGCGACTGGGGGGGGTTCCGTGCAATCGATTTCCGATGCCTGCTACCCGTCCTAACGCCCGCTGTTGGCTATTAGCCGACCTTCCGACCTGGGGCGATTAACGTCTGCTTCTATCCGATGTGAGCGCGCCTACCGTCCGCTCCTGACGGCACATAGCGATCGAGATGGCTGCAGGGCACTGACGGCTTGATCCCATCGAGCGGGTGGCGATTCCAATTCAGCGCGGGCTTGCCGTCCATGTTGTCGGCAGCCGCCCCAGCGGCGAGCTCATGGATCGGCCCAGGACCGCGCTCGATGATGTCGCGGATTTCGGTCGCCGCCATCAGCTCGTCGCGGGACAGCGTGCCGGCGCGGTATAGGGCCAGGATCGGGTCCGGCCGCAGCTTGGCGCCCGTCTCAAGCGTTGGGCCGACGTTGCGCCGTCCCCGCGTGGCACGGATCGGCCGGAGCGAGGAGTTCATTCGCGCGCCCCTCTAGTCGGGAAGCGCCACGTCGAACAGCTCTAGGACCTCCATCACCGTGTCCACCGGCACCCGCCGCGTTGAGACCTTGCCCACCCGGCGGTCATTCAATCCCTCAGCCCCTTCCACCTCGAACCGGTCTCTGCCAGGGCCGGAAGGTACGCTCCGCAACACCCAGAACCAACACCGCCTCACCATGGCTCAACTGGCGACGCCACGACCGCTCGTCCACCTCCCCGAACTTCATCTGCCGTATCCCTTGCAACACCTCCGTCCGCCTCATCGACACCCCCTCCTGATTGGAGCGTCGATCTCAACCGGACAGATCACGTGTTACATACGGCGGTCATATAGTGTGTTACGTCCGATCCTGGCGACTATTCTCAGGATGCAGCCGCTTGCTATCATAGTACACCAGCCAGGGAGGCGGCTCATGGGACGGTTCGGAATAGGGCATGCGGTGCGGCGGACCGAGGATGTCCGCTTGGTGACCGGCAACGGGCGCTACATGGACGATATCAACGTCCCCGGGCAAACCCGCGCCTTTTTCCTGCGCTCGCCACACGGCCACGCCGAGATCGGGCGCATCGACACAGCGGCTGCGGCCGCGGCGCCCGGCGTCCTCGGCGTGCTCACCGCGGCCGAGTACCGCGACGCCGGCTACGGTCCATTGCCGTGCGAGGTTCCAATCACCAACAAGGACGGCAGCGAAAGAGCCGACCCGCCGCGCTGGCCTTTGGCCTCTGACAGGGTGCGCTATGTCGGCGATTCGGTCGCCCTGGTGGTGGCGGAGACGCTGGCCGAGGCCAAGAACGCGGCCGAGATCATCGAGATCGACTACGCGCCGCTGCCGGCGATCGCCGATACCGCCGGAGCGATCGAGCCCGGCGCGCCACAGATCTGGGACGAGGCGCCGCGCAACGTCTGCTTCGACTTCGAGATCGGCGACCAAGCAGCGGTCGAGGCTGCCTTTGCCAATGCTGCGCGAATCACCCGGATCGACGTCGTGAACAACCGCGTCATCGTCAATTCGATGGAGCCGCGCGGAGCCATCGCCGAGTGCGCCGATGACGGGCGCTTCGTCTTCCACGTCTCTTCGCAGGGCGTGCACATGGTTCGTGACTGGCTTTGCGACTCGGTCCTGAAAATCCCGCGCGAGTCGATGCGCGTCCTCACCCCGGACGTAGGCGGGGCCTTCGGCATGAAGACCTTTCTCTACCCCGAGTACCCGATCGTCTTGCTCGCGGCGAAGGCCTTCGGCCGGCCCGTAAAATGGATCCCCGAGCGGACCGACGCCTTCATTACCGACGCCCACGCCCGCGACAACGTCACCCACGGCGAGCTCGCCATGGATGCCGCAGGCCGGTTCCAGGGCGCGCGAATCTCCACGGTCGCCAACATGGGCGCCTACCTGTCGACCTTCGGGCCCGACGCCCCGACATACGACAGAGCGCCGCTCTTGGCCAGCGTCTACGACAACCCGGCGATCTACGTCGAGGCCAAGGGCGTGTTTACCAATACCGTGCCGGTCGACGCCTATCGCGGACCCGGACGGTCGGAGGCCAACTACGTGATCGAGCGCCTCGTCGAGGCGGCGGCCCGTAAGCTTGGTGTCACCCCTCTCGCCACCAGATGCGCTGGACCCGCTTGGCGTTCACGTGCCAACCTTCGGTCCTGAGCAAGGCAGTGATCCGCCGATAGCCATATCTGCCATACTGGCTGGCCAAGCGGATGATCGCGGTCGTGAGTGCCTCTTCATCATCCCGACTACGGGGTCTCTTGCGCTGGGTTGAGCGATGTTGGCCTGCAACAGCACAGGCACGTCGCTCGGAGATTCCCAGTTCGGCCTGGAGATGATCAACACACCGCCGGCGACGGGCGGGGCTTAGCAGTTTCCCTCAAGCGCCTCTTTCAAGATCAGCTTATCCAACGTCAGATCCGAGATCGCCTTCCGGAGACGGCCATTCTCCTTCTCCAGGTCCTTCAGACGCTTGGCCTGGTCAGTACGAAGGCCGCCATATTCCTTGCGCCAGCGATAGTAACTCTGCTCCGATACGCCGAGCGTGCGACAAGCTTGACCAATGGACTGGCCCTGCGCCAAGGCCACCTCGGCTTCGCGCAACATGCTGATAATCTGTTCCGGGGTGTAGCGTTTACGGCTCATTTTGTCCTCCTTTCGAGGGGGCAAAACGCGCCAAACTCTCTTAACAAATCTGGACCACTTTTAGGGGGTCACTCCATCTGGCTTCGGCGCGTACGCCGAGGTCGTGATGATCGGGCTCGTTGGCGGTCCAGCGGTGGCGGGCGTTGGCGAGCAGGCTCGCCTCCGTGCTCTCGCCTATGAGCCAGCGCGGGCCGCCATGGACCGACACGAACAGCTGATCGAACTGTCTGCCCGAATACCCCTCAGCACCTGCCCGACGGATGCGTGTTCCAAATTCGTTGCCCGGTAGCGGCCGGCTTCTGTAAAACTCTGGCAACCGAATTCGAAGAAGTCGCGTCAAAGCGTCTTGTCGCAATCTCTGCGCTGCTGTCCTCATGGCGGGCGTCGATCGACGCTCTGCGCGGCTCTTGCTGAATTGCTCATTACGGGAGAAGGCAATATGAGACTGACATCGTTGGCGATCATGATGGTCGCCGCCCTGCTCGTATCCGGCACTGCGGCGGCCGAGCGAGGAAGTGACGGTCATGTCAGCATCATCTACTGGCAGGCCCCGTCGATCCTCAATCCGTATTTGTCGGGCGGTACGAAGGATCACGAGGCCGTATCGATGGTCCTGGAACCGCTTGCCCGGTTCGACGAGTCGGGAAACCTTACTCCCTGGTTGGCTGCGTCTGTGCCAACGGTGGGAAATGGCGGTGTGTCTGCTGACTTGAAGACCATTACATGGACGCTGCGTGACGGCCTCCTGTGGTCGGACGGAAGCCCGGTGACGGTCGCCGATGTTGTGTTTACCGCCGAGTACTGCCGCGATACCGCCGGCGGCTGTTCGCAACTGGCGAAGTTTGACGAGGTGACCGAGGTCAAAGCGGTCGACGATCTGACCGTGGAGGTCACCTTCGGGGTCCCCAAGCCTTATCCCTACGGCCCCTTCGTCGGTGCCACATCGCCGATCCTGCAGAAGGCGCAATTCGCGGATTGCACCGGCGCCCGGGCTCCGGAATGTTCCGAAGCCAATTTCATCCCAATCGGCACCGGCCCGTTTCGAGTGACGGAGTTCCGGTCGAACGACGTGATCTCCCTGGAAGCCAACCCCCACTATCGCGATCCGGCAAAGCCGGCCTTCGCGACCGTTACGTTCAAAGGCGGGGGCGATGCCGCGGCGGCGGCGCGCGCCGTTCTCGAAACCGGTGAATTCGACTATGCCTGGAACCTGCAACTCGCTCCAGATGTACTGCAGAGTATGCAGGCTGCGGGAAAGGGGGTGGTGGTTTCAAGTTTCGGAACTCTGGTCGAGCGGCTCTTGGTTAACCTGACCGATCCGGCTCCAGAGCTCGGCAACGCACGCTCCACCCGCGCCCATCCGCACCCGTTTCTGTCCGAACGCGCCGTTCGCAAGGCCCTGTCGATGGCTATCGACCGTGAGCTTCTCGTTGAGGTCGGCTACGGCCAGGCCGCACGCCCGACCTGCAATGTCGTTCCGGCGCCAGAAGTCTACGCGTCGGCCGCGAACGAGGATTGCCTGGTGCAGGACATCGAAGACGCGAAGCGTTTGCTCGACGAAGCCGGCTGGCGGCCGGGGCCGGACGGGATACGGCAGAAGGACGGCGTACGGCTTTCGATCCTGTACCAGACCTCGACCAACGCGGTTCGACAGGATTTCCAGGCTCTGATCAAGCAATGGTGGTCCGAGATCGGAGTTGAGGTGGTACTCCGCGATATCGACGCCTCAGTGTTTTTCGGCGGTGACCCGGGCAGACCGGATACATACGAGAAATTCTTCGCCGATATCGAAATGTATGCGAACAACTTCGAGGGCGCAGACCCGGAACCGTATCTCGGCGGCTGGCGCTGCGGCAACGAACCCCGGCCGGCCTCGCAGTGGCGGGGTGCGAACGTGCCACGCTACTGCAGCGAGAAATACGATCGGCTGCTTGGGGAAATGGCGAAGACTGGCGATCTCGGTGAAAGGGCTCGCCTCGCCAAGGCAATGAACGACCTGCTGGTTCAGGACCATGTGTTGATCCCGCTGGTTTACCGCGGTCGCGTGTCAGCCCATGCGCACTCGCTGGGCGGTGTCCTGCTGAATACCTGGGACAGCGAGATCTGGAACATCGCCGATTGGTATCGGCTTCGATGACACCGCGACGGAGAGAGGTCTCGAGGTTTGCGCGCTTGAACGGCGGCGGTATGCTTGTCTGCTGTCCGGCGCATGAGCGTTTCCGATCCTGGGTCAATATCATGCCCGGAAACATTAAGAGCGCGATCGCTGGCACCTGCCGTAAGCTCAATCCCGGTAACGCCGAGCGCTGCCTCGCCAGCTTCGCTTGACGCGACAACTATCGCTACCAACACCAGACCGTGTTCCCCGCTTCGTCCATAGCGGCGTCTGACCGCAATCCATGCTCTATTGTCTCCTTGTTGCCGGATGACTGTCATGGATAAGCAGATGGACGACTTACCGTTCGCTGAGATCAAACTCGATTTGAGATCGATTCCTGTCGATTGACATCATCCGCGAGCGTAGCGGGCTCAGGGATGTGCGGTTGCATGATCTTCGCCACTCTTGGGAGTCGTGAGCTTTGGCGGCTCAAGCTTCCGAACCAATTGCCGATCCTGAGCGTGGCCCCGGCGGCCCATCAGGCTGGCCACGTCATCAACTCCGGCCTTGTACGGCAGGCCAGGCCTGTATTACTTGCCGACCAGCAATGCCCTCTGTAACGGTAGATGGAGCATTCTCGGGGGGACTTGACATGCGCAACGTCTTGCTTGCCGCCATCGCCGCCCTGTCCGCATTGGCCGCTACACCGGCGTCGGCGAACGACGAATGCGTAACAGCCGGAGACGAGGGGTTCACGAACCGATGCGGCTTCGGGGCAAACGTACAATACAGTTCGCAAGGCGGTAAATGGGATTCCGGCATACGCTGCAATCCAAGCGGCCTTTCGGCG
This sequence comes from Alphaproteobacteria bacterium, assembly GCA_965219135.1. Taxonomy (GTDB): domain Bacteria; phylum Pseudomonadota; class Alphaproteobacteria; order VGEJ01; family VGEJ01; genus CAYUNL01. Next base: position 3,622,822 of record CBDCMV010000003.1, read on the forward strand.
TTTCCTTGCGTGGTATGGGTCCTGCCAGGGAGGCCGGGGCTCGGCGTTGTTTACCGGGTCCGAAGTTTCCTGGCGATCGTGTCCCGCGGAGTGGTGTAAGAGCGTTGCGCTCTACGCGGCTCCCGGCGGGTAGGGCCGGGACGTTCAGGCTGCCACGGTGGGCAGCGTGATGGGGACATCATCGCTCAGCGGAGCGATGGATTCCAGCGTCATGTATCTCCTTGAGACGGCCCACTCGTCGTTCTGCTCGAGAAGGATGGCGCCGACGAGCCGTGTGATGGCGGCTTCGTTGGGAAAGATACCGACGACGTTGGTGCGACGCTTGACCTCGGCATGGAGCCGTTCGATCGGGTTTGTGGAGTGCAATTTCTGGCGGTGCTCCCTGGGGAAGCTCATGTAGGCGAGGACGTCGTGCTCGGCTTCGTCCATGAGAACTGCCAGCTTGGGCACCTTGGGCCTGAGCTGGTCGGCGACCTGACGCCACTGGGCCTTCGCGCTGTCGGCGTCCTCCTGGGCGAAGGCGGTGGCGACGAAGGCGGAGACGACGCGCCGGCCCTGGCGGCCGGCATGGGCCAGCAGGTTGCGGGCGAAGTGCACGCGGCAGCGCTGCCATGTGGCGCCGAGGATCCGGGTCGCGGCGGCCTTCAGGCCCTTGTGGTCGTCGGAGATCACCAGCTTCACGCCGCGCAGCCCGCGCCGGGCCAGCGAGCGCAGGAACTCGGTCCAGAAGGCCTCGGCCTCAGACGCGCCGATCGCCATGCCCAGGACCTCGCGGCGGCCCTGGTCGTTGACGGCCACAGCCACGGTCACCGCGACCGAGACGATGCGCCCGGCCTCGCGCACCTTCACATAGGTTGCGTCGAGCCACAGATAGGGCCAGTCGCCCTCCAGCGATCGATCGAGGAAGCCGTTGACCTTATCGTCGATCTCGCCGCACAGCCTGGAGACCTGGCTCTTGGAGACGCCCGACATGCCCATGGCCTGCACCAGGTCGTCGACCGAGCGGGTCGACACGCCCTGGATGTAGGCCTCCTGGATCACCGCAGCCAGCGCCTTCTCGGCCATCCGCCCGCGGCTCCAGGAAGCCCGGGAAGTAGCTCCCCTTCCTCAGCTTCGGGATCTTCAGCTCGACCGTGCCGGCCCGCGTCTCCCAGGACCGGTCGCGGTAGCCGTTGCGGTGGGTGATACGATCCGCCGAGCGCTCGCCGTGAGCGGCGCCGGTCAGGCCCTCGACCTCCAGTGCCATCACCCGCTCGGCCGTGAAGCCGATCATCTCGCGAAGCAGATCGGCATCGGAGCTCTTCTCCAAAAGCGCGCGCAGGGTCATCATGTCCTGGGTCATCGTGGTTCTCCTTCGGGTCAGGTTGGTTTGCACTAGCCCAACCCTAAACCGGAACCGCGATGGCCTCCGCTGTGGATAGCCGGCTTGCCTACGCCAGACTCTCGACGGTCGCTACGGCAAGCCGCCTACCCACAGCTACCAGAGGCTCCAACGACTCCTACACCACGTCCTGGGACACGACCTTCCTGGCGCACCTGCAAGTCGCCGAAGGGGCATGGCGATGTGCTACCCGTTGAAGGACCGCGAGGCACGGTGACGTGCAACGGTCGGCCGGCCTGGCGCGGGTTCAGGGCGGGGAGTGCGGTCGAGCCGTTCGGACCGAACTGGATCATGGTCGAGAATCAGTCCTGCCAAATTCACAATCCGGACTCGGAACCGGGCGAGACGGCCACATGGACGGGCGCATGCGTTGACGGCAAGGCATTGGGCCAAGGGCAAACTATCTGGCGCGGAAGCTACGGCGAAAGCGCCGAGGTAGCCGCCGCGACGAATCCTTGTCGTAGTATTGCTCCCTGTCACCGGAGAGGCCGTAATTGTTAACGGCCGCGCTCGCCTTGAGCAGGAACGAGTCGAAGACCGACGACTTGCCGGTGCCGTTCGGTCCAACGAGTACGACGAGCCTCGCCGTCGCGGGAATGTCGGCTATTGTGAGGTCCGTGAACCGCTTGTAGTTCCTGAGGCGTACGGACTTGATTCGCATTCGGTCTCCTTGGCCAGGATCCGTTCTGGCCTATCCTTTGTCGACAGCGGATCCACCCCGTGGGTCCCGGCGCAACCCGGGCCCGCCGGTTGTCGGACGATCCCTTCGCGCCTGGCTGCCTCGCGGCGTACCGAACCCGGCAAGCCGGTTCTTGGCCCTACCAGGATTCCATCCTGTTTCGGACTCCACTCGTGTCTGGATCGGACCGAATCGTGCGCCGGTGGCACGCGGCGGCTCGGCGGCAAGCGGCGCACTATACAAAAACACGCTGGCCATGGTCCAACGGGGCTGATTCCGTTCCGCCTTCGAGTCGAGAGTGACCTCGCCGCCCCCGGAGCGGCAGAGTGCCAGAGCAGGCCTTCAGAGCACTCGAAATCTCACAGACCAAGGAGTCACCGAACCAATATCGGCGCTGGAGAACCGCTGCAAAAAAGTAGTTAGATCAGTACGTTGATGGATAAGTGTCGCGGGTGCGCCGACCGCGCGGCCGGCGGCTTGTCCCATGCCTCAGCCGTCGGCCGGAACCAGGCCCACGGTCAGCCGCGTGCCGGTTGCTTCGGCGTAGCGGCGGAGGGTCGCAAAGGACGGCGACACCCGGCCGCCCTCCAGCCGCGCGACCGCCGACTGGGTCGTGCCGAGCCGCCGGGCAAGCTCCGCCTGCGTCAGCTTCGCCGCCGCGCGGGCGCGGACCAGCGCCTCGATGAGCGCATACTCCTCGTCGACACGCGCGTATTCCTCCCGGAACTCGGGGTCCTCCATGAAGCGCGCCTTCAGGTCCCTCAACTTCGTCATGTCATCACCTGCCTCATCCGCTCCCTGGCGGTCGCGAGCGCGCGGCGCGGCGTCCTGCGCGACTTCTTCGCGAAGACGTGCAGCACCACCACCCGCCGGCCCGCCGCCGTCACGTAGATCCCCCGGGCGATACCGCCGTCTGCCCGCACCCGAAGTTCCCAGAGCTTCCCTTCAAGGTGCCTGACATGCGGTGTGCGGAGGACCTCCAGCCCGACATTCTCCACCGTCTCCAGCAGCCGCAACATCCGGGCGCGCAACGCCACCGGCAAGGCTGCGATTTCGGCGTCGACGGCCGACACGGTTTCGACCGTCCAATCCATCTCCGACATATAGCGCATCCGCTATAGTCTTTCAAGCACACGACCCGGCGAGGCCGATCGCCAATGGCCCCCGGACCGCGCATCGCCAATCACCCCGCCTCCTCTCCGTCAAAAGCGCACCAGAAGTAAGGGTGCTTCCCTCCGCCGGCATTACCCGGCATCAACGGTACTATCACCCTTTCCGATTCCCGCCCGCGCCGCTACCCGAGGTGACGTTGAGGCCGCTACCCTCGCCCGCGACGGGCCTCCCCCGATTACCCGTATCACCTTCCTTGCGCGCCGTGCCCACTACCCCGGCGGACCGGAACGGGTGCATTCGTCGGTTACTCCCCCGTTCCACGCGGCCTTCCCCTAATCTCAGGAGGGTCGGCGTCCACATCTTCACTTTCGAGGCCTGCTCAGGCTTCACTCGCGTTCGGCCCGCAAGGTCGCTCAACCGCCCAAGGCGGCCTTTGTCACAGGGCTTCGGTCCCGCCGGTTACCCGACAAGACCGCCTGTCAGCTACCAGATCAAACCGACAACTGTCTGGGTGGATCCTTCCTCCACTGGTGTTACGCGCCGTCGGGGCGCACTGGGAAATTCCGGCTTGAACAAGGCCATGGGCAAGGTCAAGGGCGAGAACACCGTGCACGACGAGCTTGCCGCGGGCAAACCGCTCGCCACGGTGTTCGAAAAGCACTGAATCCTCTTGTATATTGAATCGAGATATATCGAACGCGCGGCGGTCGCGGGCGACGCCGCCGTCGCCGAGGAGGCGAGACCGTGAAGCGGAGCATATTGGCGGCGCTGGTCCTTGGCGCGGGAGTCGTTGCGTGGGTCGCCTCGGGTGAACTCCAATACGGCGACGCCGACGCCAAGAACGAGGTCGCAGCGCCGGCCGAAGCCGTGGTGGCGGAGGCCGAGACCCCGGCCGCCCGGCCCAGCGTTCGCGTCCGTTCGCTGACCGCCGAGCCCTACGAGCGCAAGATCGTCGTCCGCGGCCGCACCGAGGCCGTGCGTTGGGTCGAGGCCAAGGCCGAGATCCCCGGCCGCATCGGAGAAATCCTGGTCGAGAAGGGCGGGCGGGTGCGCGCGGGAGACGTGCTGGTGCGCCTCGACATGGAGGATCGCGCCGCGCGCATGGCGGAGGCCCAGGCGCGGGTGGAGCAGCGCCAGCTCGAATACGAGGCGGTGCGCGCGCTCAGCGAGAAAGGATACCGCGCCAGGACCAAATTCGCCGAGGCCACGGCCCTCATGGAGGCGGCGCTGGCCGGTGTGGCGCGGATGGAGCAGGAAATCGACGATACCGAACTCCGCGCGCCGTTCGCCGGAATCGTCGAGTATCGTCATGTCGAAATCGGCGACTACGTGGAAGAGGGAGCGGCGGTGGCGACGGTGGTCGATCAGGACCCCTACCTCGTCATCGGCTACGTCTCCGAGCAAGACGTGGGCAAGCTCGCCCTCGACAATCGTGGCACCGCCACGCTGATCACCGGTGAGACGTTGTCGGGCCACATTCGCTATATCGCCTCGATGGCCGAGCCGCAGACCCGCACCTTCCGCATCGAGCTCGAGGTCCCCAATTCCAACGAGAGCCTGCGCGACGGCATCACCGCCGAATTGCGCATCGGGGTCGAGACCGTCGCCGCCCACTTCGTATCGCCCGCGGTACTGACCCTCGACGACGACGGGGTGATCGGAGTGCGGCTGGTCGACGAGGGAGATCGCGTGGTGTTCCATCGCGCCGAGATCGTCGGCGATTCCGAGGGCGGGGTGTGGCTCGCGAGTTTGCCCGAGACGGTTCGGCTGATCACCGTGGGCCAGGAGTTCGTCCGCGACGGCGATGTCGTCGAGGCTTCGCCCGAGGAGGACGCGCCGGACGCATGAACGCGATCATCGATGCCGCGATCGGGCACGGACGCACCGTCCTCACGGCCCTGGCGCTGATCCTGATCGCGGGTACCGTCGCCTACCTCGACATCCCCAAGGAATCCGACCCCGACATCGACATCCCCATCATCTACGTCTCGATGTCGCACGAGGGGATATCGCCCGAGGACGCCGAGCGCCTCCTGGTCCGCCCGATGGAGCTGGAGCTCAGGACCGTCGAGGGCGTCAAAGAGATGCGCGCCACGGCGTCGAGCGGCTTCGCCTCGGTGTTGCTGGAGTTCGAGGCCGGCTTCGATGCCGACTCGGCGCTTCAGGACGTGCGCGAGCAAGTTGACATCGCGAAGAAGGAGCTACCCGAGGACACCGACGACCCGGTGGTGAACGAAGTCAATGTCGGCCTCTTTCCCGTGGTCGTCGTGACGCTGTCGGGCGCGGTGCCCGAGCGCACGCTCCTGATCCTCGCCCGCGACCTTCAGGACAAGCTCGAGGGACTGTCCGGCGTTCTCGCGGCCGACATCGCCGGCGAGCGCGAGGAGGTGCTGGAAGTCCTGATCGACGCCGCCCGCCTCGAAAACTACGAGATCTCCCAGCAGGACCTGATCAACGCGGTCACCCTGAACAACCGGGTCGTCGCCGCCGGCGATATCGACACCGGGGTGGGGCGGTTCTCGGTCAAGGTTCCGGGCCTGTTCAAGACCGCGAAGGACATGCTGGAGCTGCCGATCAAAGTGAGCAGCGACGGCGTGGTGACGCTCGCCGACGTCACCGAGGTGCGGCGCACGTTTCGCGATGCCATCAGCTACGCGCGATTGGGCGGCGAGCGCGCGGTGGCGCTCGAGATACGCAAGCGGCTGGGCGAAAACGTCATCGACACGATCGAGGAGGTCCGCCAAGCCGTGGCCGCGGAGCAACGGTATTGGCCCGCCGGCGTCGAGGTCACCTTCAGCCAGGACGAATCCGAGTTCGTCCGCCGCATTCTCAACGACCTCCAGAACAACGTCATCGCCGCCATCGTCTTGGTCATGATTGTGGTGGTCGCGGCACTCGGCGTGCGCACCGCGGGACTGGTGGGGCTGGCGATTCCAGGCTCCTTCCTGATCGGTATCCTCTACCTCCACGTATTCGGGTTCACCATGAATATCGTGGTGCTGTTCAGCCTCATCCTCGCGGTGGGCATGCTGGTGGACGGCGCTATCGTCGTCACCGAGTACGCCGACCGCAAGATGGCCGAAGGCCTGGCTCGTCACGGCGCCTATGGCGAGGCGGCGAAGCGCATGGCGTGGCCGATCACCGTCTCGACGGCGACGACGCTGGCGGCGTTCATGCCGCTGTTGTTCTGGCCCGGCGTGGCCGGCGAGTTCATGGTGTTCCTGCCGGTAACGCTGATCACGGTGCTCTCGGGCTCGTTGCTGATGGCGCTCATCTTCGTCCCAACGCTGGGCTCGATCGTGGGAAAAAGCGGTGTCAGGGACGCTAAGACGCTGGGCTCGCTGGCCGCCATGGAGGCCGGCGATCTCGAAGAGATCCGGGGCTTCACGGGGGCCTACGTGCGCTTGATGAAAGTCCTCATCCGTCACCCGATCAAGGTTGTCGTCGTCGCCGTCGCGGCGTTGGTGGGGGTGCAGTACTATGCCGCGACCAACGGCAACGGCGTCGAGTTCTTTCCCGACGTCGAGCCTGACAACGCCATCGTCCTGGTCCACGCCCGCGGCAATCTCTCCACCGACGAGAAGGACGCTCTGGTGCGCGAGGTCGAGGCCCGCATCCTCGATCTCGAGGACTTCAACGCGATTTACGCCCGCTCGGGCAACGCCGCGTCCGGACAGCAGCAGTCCGAGGACGTGATCGGCACCATCTCGCTCGAGTTCAAGGACTGGCAGGCGCGGCGGCCGGCGGCCATGGTGCTGGACGACATCCGCGCCCGCACGCGCGACATCGCCGGCATCAAGGTCGAGGTGCGCGAACCCGAAGCGGGGCCGCCGACCGGCAAGCCGGTGCAGCTCCAGCTCACCTCGCGTGACCACGCACTCCTGGAGTCCGAGGCGCAACGCATCCGCGACTATCTCGAAACCGTGGATGGTCTGATCGACGTCGAGGACAGCCGGCCGATTCCAGGCATCGAATGGCAGCTCGAAGTCGATCGCGCCCAGGCCGGCCGCTTCGGCACCGATATCGTCAGCATCGGCAACGTCGTCCAGCTCGTCACCAAGGGCATCAAGGTCGGCGAGTACCGCCCCGACGACGCGGAGGAAGAGATAGACATCCTGGTGCGCTTCCCGCTCGACGAGCGCGGGATCGAGCAGCTCGACCGCCTACGGGTGCAGACCGCCGAGGGGTTGGTGCCGATCTCGAACTTCGTGAGCCGTACGCCCAAGCCCAAGGTCGGCACCATCCGGCGCACCGACGGCCAGCGCCAGTTGACGGTCCAGGCCAACGTCGTCGAAGGCGTGCTGCCCGACACCAAGGTCCAGGAGATCGTGGCGTGGTTTCAAGAGACCGGCATCGATCCCCGGGTATCGATCGAGTTCAAGGGCGAGGACGAGGAGCAACAGAAGGCGCAAGCGTTCCTCACCCGCGCGTTCCTGGTCGCGCTCTTTGTCATGGGGATCATTCTGATCACCCAGTTCAACAGCTTCTTCCACGCTTTCTTGGTCTTGAGCGCGGTCATTCTGTCGACCATCGGGGTCATGATCGGGCTGATCGTGACCGGTCAGCCCTTCGGCATCGTCATGACCGGGGTCGGCATCATCACGCTCGCCGGCATCGTCGTGAACAACAACATCGTCTTGATCGACACCTACGCGCGGTTGTGCAAGACTGGCATGGATCCGTTCGAAGCGGCGCTGCGCACCGGCGCGCAGCGTTTGCGCCCGGTGCTGTTGACCGCGGTGACGACTGTGTTCGGGCTGCTGCCGATGGTGCTCCAGGTCAACATCGACTTCATCGCGCGAGAGGTCGCGGTGGGCCCGCCGTCGGGCCAGTGGTGGGTCCAGCTTTCGACCGCCGTCGTGTTCGGACTAAGCTTCGCCACGGTCCTGACGCTGGTGGTGATCCCGAGCCTCTTGGCGCTCGGCGCCCGCGCCGGGTTACGCCGCGAGCGCCGCCGCGCTGCCGCGGCCCCCGTGGCGGGCGAGTAACCGAAATCGTCTAGCGAAGGGCTTCGAGCGTGATCGAATCGCCGTCGGAGACGGCGGCGAGCGCCCGTACGTCCTCGACCGCGCGGCCCCAGACGTTGCCTGGCGAGGCCAGCCGAATCTCACCGCCCCGCGAGGCCGGCGTCGGGCCGAAGCTGATGGCGATCGCCGGACCGCCGAGCCACAACGCGAGTTCGCCCGCTTCCATGACCTCTCTGGCGTCGGCCTCGCGCGGCACATCGACGGGGATCGAGAAGTAGACCTCCGCGCCCCAGGTCTGGGCCGCAGCCGAGAGCGGTAGGCTGGCCCAGATCGCATCACCCGTTGGCGTGTCGAAGATCTCGGCGGTCAGCACAACCGTACCGATGGTAATTCGAAGCTTGCGCACAACGGCTAGGGCTCCCGGTAATCCCTGATGCCAAAGCTCTTCAACACGTCCTCGATCGTGGCCGCGGGCAAGCTGCCCTGGCCGTCTCGACAATAAAATCCGGATTTAATCCATGTCGTGGCAAGCTGGCGGGCGCGCGGACGACCTCGTGGCGAAGAGCGGTGCCACGGCTGGAAGCGCCGCCGGGCTGCCTCATTCGGGCCTTGCCGGCTTGAGGCGTCCGCGCACCCGTTCCCTCGGTGAACGCGGGCGCCAGGCGGTGACGAACCGCTCGTAGCTTTGCTCGGCCTGTCGGGCGATCTGCATCTCCTGTTCCCGCAGGGCCTTGACGTTGTAGGCGTAGGCGGGCCCGCGCCGGTTCCCCTTCTGCTGCGGTCTGCTTGCCTGTAGCACCATCGTACGCAGCTTGTTGGCAACGAGTGCCGGGCGCGCCCAGAGGTAGTCCTCTTCCTTGCTGAGCATATGCCAGCACATGACGGCCAGCTTGCGCGCGACGGCCACCGCGGCGATCTGGTGGCCGCGGCGGGGGCGACGCGAACCCGGAGGGCCCGCCGGACGTGGAGCCGGTGAAGTCGTCGGCGTCGCTACTCAGGCTGCCATGCGTGATATCGGACACCTTGGTCCCGGAGAACGTGTTCCCGGAGATGTCGCCTGAGAGCGTGGCGAGCCCCGTCAACTCAGCCTCGACGGTCATCTCCTCGAAGTCCGCCGTCATGGCCGCGACGTCATCTTCTAAGGTCACCGCGCCGTTGCCGTCCGGGTTGGCTGCCTGGATCGTCGCGACCCAGTTGCCGTCGGAGGTAGAGGTGCCGATGTTCGGCATGTCATCTACTTCGGTCGGCGCGCCAGCGAAGTTCTGGACGAAGCCGATGCCGATGCCGTCAGGGGCGGTGCCGTCCGCGTTCAGGCTGGCCCAGACGCCGAAGTGGATGTGCTCGTACTCGGTGGCGTCGGGGATGTTGGCCGTGACTTGACCGTCGTCAGCAGTGGTATCGTCGTCCGGGCCATCGCGCCGCGAATCATCAACAATGATGTCGACCAACCGATAGACGTAGACGGTGGTGTCGCCAACTGAACGCGAGCTGTCCAACACCAAATAAGTCAGCTCCGTCTCGTCGACGTCCGGCGTCCCTGGATTGTCGGCCACGCTCACGTAGGAGTACACCGCCAAGGACTCGGCGTCGGCTGCGACCACATCGCCTTCTAAGAGCCCGTTGTCGTCGTCACCCGCAAGGTAGTACGTGCCCAAGGACCTCAGGTTGGCAGTGGTATCCGCGTCGGCATCGGTACCACCGATTTCGTTATCGCCACCCAAGGCAGTTATAACTTTGCCCAACGTCGTGGACACTCGGCCAGCCGTATTGATGGTTACCTCTGGATCGGATTCAGCGTAAGCAAACACCTTCACCGTCTTCGAGCCGGCATAGCTGTTGATGATGGCCAGCCGTGCCGTGTCATCATCCGAATCGACGGTCTTGCCGATGGTGATGTCACGCGCCGCGACGGTTTGCCTGTACGTGACTTCGGCAGTCGGAGGACTGGCGGTTAGATCAGCCGCTGCATAGGCTCGACCGGTAGCGCCCCCGGTCGCTTCCTCATCCAGATCCGCCTGGAAACCGGTATTGGCCGTCGTGCTTTCCCCGTCGGTAATGGTCGTCACCGTCTTGTTCGGCGCATCAGCATCGATGGTCGTGCCGTCCACGGACTTCATGGTGCCGGCGATCATCAGCTCCATGCCGGCGGCATCCATCGACTGCTGGGCGTAGTCGCCGGCCATGGTTTCGGCTTCCTGAGCCGCGTCGCGGGCATTCTCGGCCATGATCCTGGCCTCGATCGCATCCGCCAGGCTTGCGGCAGCCGCGGCCGCGTCGGATGCGTCCTTGGCGTCCGCGTACGCGGCATGCGCCGCGTCGGCCTGCTCACGGGCCTTCTCGGCCAAACCGCCCGACGTTTCGCCGGTCTGCAGGGTCGCCGCATTCGCCCGTGCCGTGTCGGCGTCATCAGCCGCGGTCTTGGCATTGCCGGCCGCGGTCATCGCGTCCGCCGCCGCCGCTGCTGCATCTGCTTGAGCGGTTTCAAGCTCAGTCAGCTCAACCGGCTCCGGAGGCAGCGCATCAGCTAGCTGGGCAAGAATAGTGGCATCCGTGACATCCAATGATACCACCGTAATATCGCCGTCAGTCGTTATTACGCCATCCGTCAAATCTACCGAGCAGCCATCGGCGCTGACACACGTAAAGGTACCAATACCTTCGACAGTAATCGTTTCATCCATAGCGGCTCTGAGTGTGCCGTCTTGAAGTTCAACGTCTGCCGGCAATGTGATCGTAGTTCCAGACGGAACGGTCTGGCCCGCGATCATCGGCGACTCATCCATAGGGGTGTCGTCGTCCATCATCGTGACGGGACTGCTATCGCCGCCGCCACCGCCGCCGCACGCCGCGAGCCCGAGTGTGAACACGGTCGCGACGCACAGCGTGATCAAGTTTTTCTGTGTAGACATCTTCGAGGCTCTCCTCAAGTATAAATACTAAACTGACTTTCGGAGACGTACGTGCGCAAGCATGCGCAGAGGTATGATAAATGAAGACATTTCAATAGCTTGATTTTTCCTCTGATCCATTGACTTCGCGCCAAACAAGTGCTCCAATGCGCACGCGTTTGATGCCTATTGCTTCCGCAGTGCTTACGATAGCGAAGACGGCGATCGGAAGCGAGAAGCGAAAGGGGACCCGATCCGATGCCAAGACGAGCCGAGCTCACAATCTCCAAACGAACCGCCGACGGGCTGGCCGTCGAGGGAAGGGACGCGGTCTTCTGGGATCGCGAACTGGCCGGCTTCGGAGTTCGCGTCTATCCGTCCGGGCGCAAGATCTATGTCGTGCAGAGCCGCGGCCCGGGCGGATCGAAGCGCATTACCCTCGGCCGGCATGGCGAGCTCACCGTCGAGCAGGCGCGGGTGTACGGCAAACTGGCCGTTGCCGCGCTCGGACGAGAGCATGTGGCCGGCCTGCATTACAGGCTGCGCAAGACGCCGACCGCGGCGAACAACGCTATCGGCGCGCTGTCACGGATGCTCGATCAGGCCGAAGCCTGGGGTCTGGTTCCGCGCGGCGGCAATCCCTGCCGCGCTGTGGCCAAGTACAGAACGCGCAGGCTGGAGCGGTTTCTGACGGAGGAGGAGTTTCGCCGTCTCGGGCAGGTGCTGGACACGCTGGAGGCGGAAGGCCGGCTCCCGGTGCATGCGGCGGCGGCGCTACGGCTGCTGATGCTTACCGGGTGCCGGTGTGGCGAAATCACGACCCTGCGCTGGGAGGACGTGGATCTGGAGGCAAAGGAGATCCGGCTCCGCGACAGCAAGACCGGCCCGCGCGTGGTTCCGCTGTCGCCGGGGGCGGCGAGGGTTCTGGCGGACCTGCCGCGTGACGCCGGCAACCCTTGGGTGATCGCCGGACGCAAACCGGGCAGCCGCCTCTCCCACATTGTCTATTACTGGTATCGGGTGCGGGAGCGCGCGGAGCTCGACGACGTACGCATCCATGACCTCCGCCACTCCTTCGCCTCACGTGCCCTGGCGCTGGGCGAGAGCCTGCCGACGATCGGCAAGCTGCTTGGTCACAGCAAGATCCAGACGACGGCCCGCTACGCCCATCTCGCGCGAGATTCGGTGCAGGAATCGGCGGCCCGGGTTGCCGCCAGCATCGGCGCGGACATACTGCCCTAAAGCTCCGCCAAGGGTATCGATGCGACGGCTCCGCCCTACCAGCCCGTTGATTAAGTGGCTTTTTCCGGCTCTCACTCCCAGATGAGGAATGCGGCGGCGAAAGCCGTCTGGCCGCTTTGCGAGACCCCCCGTGGCACCAGCATGGCCCCGGTGGGCGTGAGCAGAACGAAAATACCGCCATATCCGCCCGCCACGGCCTCCCGCGGGGTGCCGGCGCCGATGAGCTGGCGCATCAGTAACGATAGATTGTGGCCGGCGACGTGGAGCAGGTATCGCTTGTGCACATTCTCTCGCCCGCGCAGCCAGGTTCGTCGCATGCCGCCACGATCGAGGTTGTGGGCAAAGCAGCGCTCGACGATCTCGGCGCGCAGCTTGAAGGCCTCGCGGGCGACCCCGGACTTGAGCCGCGCACGGTTGTTGGTGACCGCGCGCCGCGCCGCCTCATCACCGTGCCAGCGCGAAAAGCCGGTCTGCTTGGGCGCCGCGATCCGGGTCTTCCAGGGACTGTCGTTCAGAGCCCTCAAGACCGCCCGTGAGTGATAACCTTTGTCGGCGACGCATTCGGCCGGGTCCTCCGACGTCGGTGCCGCATCCACCGCCTCGAGGTTTGCCTCGGCCTTCGCCAGGGTCTTGGAAAGCGTCGTGGTGTCGCCCTCATCGGCCGGGTGCAGCTCGGCCGCCACCACCGCGCCGGTGTCCAGATCCACCGCGTGCTCGGGCTTGTAGGCCAGATGCGTCGTGCCGTCCTTCATCTTGGCGATCTTGGCCTCGGGGTCGCTCTTCGAAACCCAATCCGTGTTGGAAAGCTTCTTGCCCTTGCGCTTGTGCTCCAGACGCGCCAGGTCCTCGGCCGTGGGTGTCTCGACCCCGCTTTCCCGGGCCAGGCGCTCCAGCATCTCCCGGTAGCCTTCGCCGTTGTCGCGCCGCACGATGTTCCGCAGCGCCGCGTTGGCCTCCATGGTCGAGGCATCGACGCCGATGCGCTCGCCCTTGATCAGCCCCGCCTCGGCGATCAGCACCAGAACCCAGTCGAAGACCGCCGCGTGGACTTCATGGGGCAGGCGCGTGCGGCTCCGTGACAGCCAGGAATGGTCCGGTACCCGATCACGGCTCCCCAGTCGCAGGAACGCCCGCAGCGAAAGCGAGTCCGAGCAGCGCCACTCCAGACCGCGCTCGCTGTCGATGCCCTCGAAGTAGCCCACCAGGTGCATCCGGAAATAGCGCCCGGGCGGCACCGAGGGCGCGCCCATCCGGGCCGCGTAATAAGGCCGGCAGCTCGCCTCGGCAAAGGCGTCGAAGCCGCCCTCGATCAGCACCGACTGCACGCGGTCATAAAACACATGACCCGGAGAGCGCGGCATCTCCGACCAGCTCACCATCAGGTCCCCCTGACCATCCTTCTGCCGTCCCATCGCCATCGGCAAATCCCCCTGCAATTCAGAAAACCAGAGAATCAGACGGCGCCAACTTAATCAACGGGCTGCTAGGGGCCGATTCGCAAGGGCCTAAGTACGGGGGGAAACAATGGCGCGCCGGATCGATCTCGCCCGGATTGCGCTTGCCGGTGTATCGCCGCACGCCGGGCAATGCGGCAGGCTCGGCCAAGTCTTCCGCTGCCGCGCCGCCGGAGAAGGAGGGCATTTTGGGTTGCGGTGCCCGTCGGCCACGACTGGCAACGGATTGACTTGTCATTGAAATTCGACGCTTGAACTGATTCGGGAGTTGTGGTTACGTGCACTGGCCTGACCCTTAGGGGACAGGGATGCAGGCGACGTTAAGCTGCGGGGTTGGGAGTAGTTGACATGGCGGGGTCCTGTTCGACTGGACGGCAGGGGGCGCTTCGTGTCCGAGGATGCTCATCTCCAAAGCAAATGACGCGGAAGAGCGTTGCCGGTATCGACACGGCGGAAAGGCTCCCAATAATGCTTGTCGGAGTGCGCTTGACGCTGTTATGCTTGGCGGAGTAATACACGTTGCAGGCCTCGTCTCGGGGCCAACCGCTCAACCTACGAGAGGAGAGCCTCGCAGCAGCAGAGCCGCTACACCCGCCAGGGCCTCTCCTAACCCACTGATAAATTGATATATTTTTCCACCCTCTGGGAGTTCCGGTAGCGCTCGAATTCGCTCTCCGTCAGCACTCCGGAAGCGGATGAATTCCAACTGCCGCGTACCCCTGCGCGCGCATGTCGCTCGAATCCGACAGTGCCCGGGTTTTTGGTAAGGATTCGGTCGTGCCGTGGAGGGCTGGCGGATTCTGCGGCAGGCAAGCTCCCAAGATAAGTGGGGCAGTCATCTCGAGCCCTTCGGTGGCGAGGTGGATTCACCGGTTGAGGGTTCGCTTCCAATCCTTCCGGAGGGGGCGAAGCCAGATGTCTTTTTTCGGCTGGGTGCGTTTCGTGTGGCGGTCGTATCGTCCCCGGCCCTGGGTGGTTCCGACACGGATCCAGCCCGATGCCTTGTAGACGGCGCCGGTATGGCGCGGGGTTTCGACGAAGGTCTCGATGAGCACCGGGGTCGTGTTGTAGCGCTCTGCCCAGTCGGCGGTCAGGCGGCGGCGGACGATGGCGAGGATGTGCGAGCCGAGATTAGGGATCTTGATCCAGGGCAAAATGAGGAACCTCGGGTTGTCGACGACAAGGGGGAGGTTCTTCTCGCGCAGTTGCGGCGTCCATCCGATGAACTTGTCGCGCGGGGCGAGCCTCCACGCGGCGGTTGAGAAGCCGAGCATGGCGACGGGCCAGCCGTTGCGGTCGTGGACGGCGTAGCGCATCTGGGCGCCGACCAGGGTCTTGTAGCCGAGATAGTGGTAGCGGGCGACGAACTCGTTCCACAGCTTGCCCTCGCGGGTCCCGCGTCCGACGGGCCGCAGGTCGAGCGGGCGGATCTCGTCGAGGGATGTCGGGGCCGGGAACAGTGGCGGCTCGGTGTCCGGTCCGAAGGCGATCGGACCGGGCCGGCTCTGCCGCTGCTTCGGTTGCGGCAGGGCGACCAGGCCATCGCGGTGCATGGCCAGCATGGCGACCCTGGCCATCATGTCCTTGAGCCCGCCGTCGGGCTTGAACCAGCCGATGCGCCGGCAGAACTCCCTCGACAGGGCGTGCCGGGTCGGCGGCGGCTCAGCGACGATCAGCGCGCGCAGCAGCGCCATTTCTCCGGCGCTGAAGTCGCGTCCGTAATAGCGGCACTCGATCTCGCCGGTCATCCCGGCGCCGTGAAGCTGCGCTTGCGCTCCTCGCTCATCGACCATGGCAGCCAGGGCGACAGGTCCTCCGGCGGCCGACGGCCGTTTGCCGCGCACGCTGCCAGCCATTTCTCCAGCCAGCGCAGGACGTCGATGCCGTTCAAGTTGAGGGTGCCGACGACGGAGTACATCAGCGCCGTGAATCGAGCGCCGGTCTCGCTGTCGGAGCCGAACGACAGGCGTCTTCCTATGGCTGGCCCTCTGAGCACCCTTTCGGCGAGATTATTGTCCATCGGCACCTCCGGGCGGTCGAGGAAGACGCTCAGCCCATCGCGATGATTGACAAGTGAGCGCAGCGTCTTGCCCTCGCGCGCCTTGTCCGGCAGCCCGGCGAGCTCTCGTTCGGCGTGTGAGAACAGACCGTCGAGCGCCTCCTTCAGCGCATCCTGGGCTGCGTCGAACATCGGCGTCTGGCGCTTAAGCCCGGGATCGTAATGAGCCAGCCGCGCCTGGTTCAGGCGGTAGATCGATGCGATCCGCTCGATCCATCGTTTGCACCATTCCGTCAGCCGCACCTGGCCGGCCGCGCAGTCGATAAAATCCCGCCGCATGTGGCTCCAGCACCACGCGAGGGTCACCAGGCCGCCGAGCAGGCGCGCCAGCTTCTTGTATGCGCTGTAGCGGTCGCAGACGATCACCGTGTGAAGGAGGGCCTCGGCGAACAGCTTCTCCGCCGCCTCGGCACTGCGGCTCGGATCGATATGGAAGTAGACTGCGTCACTGCTGACCGAGGTCCAGAGCCAGGCCCGGCTCGAACGGCCGGTCTCGCGAAGCGCCTGGACGCGCCATGTGGTTTCGTCGGCATGGCGCAGAGCCGTTTTGTTCTGGTGCGCGAGGATCGCATCGGCCAGCGGCTCGAACAGCGGCACGAAGCGGGGCACACTGTCGGCCAGCGTCCCGGGCGAGATCAGCAGCCCCCGGTCGGACAGCCACGCCCCAACCCTGTTGAGCGGGCGGAAGCAGCCATAGCGCTCGAACAGGAAGCACGCCCACACGCTGATCCCGTAGAGCGTGTTGTCGAACAGCCGCGGCACCGGAGGCGCCGACACTTCCAGGGGCGAGGACGCGCAGTCACAGCTCCGGCGCCAGCGGGGACGGACGATCCTGCGTGTGTGAGCCCGGACCTCGATCTCGACCATGGTGGATTCCTCGGCGCCGTTTGGCGCATAGGGCTGTCCGCAACAAGAGCACACCCGCGCATCCTCCGGCGGGTTGAGCTCTTCCGTGCGCTCCTCGAGCCCGGGCCGCTGGGTGCGGCCATGGCCGGCGCCGCCGGGCTGCTGGCCGCGCGGGCGTTCCGAGCACGGCTTCTCCTGCTGCTCGCTCTTTCGCCCGAACAGCGCCTTGGACAGCACCGCGCCGGTCGCACGAAGCCTGGCAAGCTGCGCTTCCAGCGTCTCGATCCGCCCCCGCGACGTCTTCGCGGCCTTGCGCAGCCGGGCGTTCTCCCTGGACAGGGACTTGATCGCAGTCTTCTGGCGCCGCGATCGCCTCAGGGCGTTGCGCAGTTGAGCGGCCTGGTCCGACAGCGACTTCGACAGCGTCTCGGCGGCCGCGCGATGCTTGCTGACCTGAACCTTGAGCCGCTCCGACGCCCGCACCGCCCTGCGCAGCCGGCGAATCTCCCTGGACTGCGACGTAATGGTCTTCTTCTGATGCCGCGATCGCCTGAGAGCGGCACGCAGCTGAGTGCCCGCGATGGGCTTCGATAGCATCTTCTTGTCGGCGAGAAGCTTGGCAAGCTTGGCCTTTAGCGCCCCCTTGCGGGCCTTAGACCCCTCCAGGGCATGACGCAGCCAGAAGACCTCGTCGGACAGCGACCGAACCGTGTCCGCCTGGTCGCGGTAGATCCTCAACTGCGCACGGAGCTCAACACCGTCGTCATATTGCCGACGAATGGTGTCCCTCTGGCTCTCCGACGTCCGCGCCTCCCGGTCCAGCCGCTTGTTGAGCCGGACGACCTCCCTGTTCAGCCGGGTCACCTGCTTGCGCAGCTCACCGCGTTCTGTGCGCAGCGTCTTGATCTTGTCCTTCTGGTTCTCCGCTTGCTCGAACGCCGCGCGCAGCCGACGCCTCTCCTCGCGCACCGATGAGATCCTGCCGCGCTTGCTCGGCTCGACGCCGGCTTCGGAGAGCAGCTTCTCCAGTCGCCCCACTTCCGCTTGCAGGGAGAGCGCGTCCTTCGCCGTGCGGCGGACTTCCTTCGTCTCCTCGGCGGCCTCGCTCAGTTTGCGCCGGCATGTATCGAGCTGCCACTTCAGCGAACTCGCCCGGGCACGGGAATCTATCTCTGCCCGGCGCACTTCTTCGCAGCGCGCTTCCGCTCCGGCCGCCCGCGCCCGTTCCCGCTCATACAGCGATCGCAAGTCGCGCGGCGCGTATGTCAGGGCTGTCTCGGGGGACGAGCAGATATCATCGTCACCCTCAACCAGCGCCAGGTCCGCGCCAAAATCCTCGTCGCGAATCGCCATGCGCTCGACGATAGCGCATGGCCGGAGTCGTTACCAGTGACTTATGAAGCCCCGCCCGACAACAATCACAAAGTCGTCCGCCTCCACGGCACGACCGAATCCTTACGGTTTTTGAGGTTTTGAAATTCGGAAATCATACGCCCCCACCGGACGTGTTGGTAACACCGAGCCGTGGAAGAGCTATTGTCAAAAGTTGGTGACGCAGGTTTCAGGTTTCTTTCGGCTTCTCATTTTTGTATGCGATGAAGCCCGACGCGCCCTTGCCTTTGGCGCGGCGTAATGTGTACCCATGATTGCCGAGATTGAACTTCGGGTCATTCTCAAAGCCCGCGAGAGCCTCGATGATCTTCATTGCCACAGGATCGGGTTTGCCCTTGGCTTTTGAGGTTGCCTCGCGCTCCACCCACTTTGCGAAGACCTCTTCGGCGAGGTAGTCACCGACAGATTTTCGAAGCGCGTTCAATTTTCTCACCAAACCCTTGGTGAGTCCGGTTTCATCGATAGCCATTTCCTATACCTCTCGTTTCCAGACGCCCGCGGCACCATATATTGCCGTAAACGCCTACCCACTCATCATTACTCGCCATTCGGTTTATTGTGCAACTACACAGCACAAAATAGCGACCAGGATGGCCAACGGATCATCGTCCCGAAGAACACCCGCGCCCGCGTGCGCCGCATGACCGGCGTGAATTGCATGCGCGCAAAATCGCGACACACTCATAGTCGTTCCATGCCTGACTGTTAGCTCTTCCCGTAGCTAAATCCTTTGAACCTGCATCACCCGGTTGCTCATGTCGGTATAGAACTGGAGGTTGCCGCTGATGACCGCGATACCGTGCCGCTCGATGAGGTCTTTCGCCTGGAACGCCGGCTGCGCCATCTTGACGCCGAGCGCCTTGGCCTCGTCGCTGCGCGCGACGATGCAGCCGTCGTTCGACGACAGGACGACGGCGGGACGGCCTTCGAGCGCAGGACGGAAGACCCGCTCGCAGGAGACGAAGAAGTTGTTGCAGTCGGCCAGTCCGTAGACGCTCATGGCAGGCTTCGCACCACCCCGGCAACGACGCCCCAGACGTGGGCCTCCTCGCCATCGAGGGCGGCGAACGGACGCGCGGTCAGCTCGCCCTCGATTGCCGCGATGACGATGGAGCCCGCGCCCGACGTGCGCGAACGGTCGACGATCAGCGTATCGCCGGCCAGGATCCCGTGTTCGGCCATGCCGCCGCCCTCGACTGTGACAAAGAATGTCGCCGCAAGACGCTTTATGAACCCCGATTCGACGCCCGAGCGGCCCGTCTTCAACCGCACCGTGGCGCTGCGCGATACCTGGGCCCGCCTCCAGGCCAAGCACGGCGGCAAGGTTGGGCAGGGGGCTCAGGGGTAGGCGCAGGCCTCCGCCGTTACCTCGACGAAGGCGCGGTCTCCGGACACGACGCTGAATCGATACTCGGTGCCGGCCCGGATCATCGCGTGATGGAGCGGCAGGATACCTTCGACATCCGTTCGTTCGCCGCCGATCCCGGTGAAACTGAGCGTGATCGGGTGGACGGGATCGAACCAGGCCTCGGGATTGCCGGCCTCGTCGGTGGCCGAGCGGCCTTGGGCAGTCACCGTGATCGTGTTCTCGGCGAAGCTCACCGAGTCGTTGGGGCCGTCGTAGATGGGCGTCTGTACGACGAACCGCCGGGTCGCGGGCGCGTCCGCGCACTCGCGCTCGTTTCTCGCGGCGCGGATAACGAAGGCGAGCCGGGATTGCTCGACACCCGCGGCGAGCCGGTCGCGAACGGCGTCGAGCAGTTCCCTTGCCTCGGTCGGGGCGACATCGCGCTCGTAGCGGCGTTCGAGCTCGGCGATCCTCACGGCGTCGGCCTCGACGGTGCCTTGCAGCCGGGCGTTCGCGATCTCCAGCTCGGCCACGGTCTCGAAGAGCCCCGCCACCTCCGCCTCAAACTCCGCTACGCTTCGTCCAGCCGAAATCGAGCCGAACCGCTCGGCCAGCAGACCGGCGGCGAAGCCCAGCGCCAGCACCACGAGCCAGCGAAACAGGCGGCGCCAGAAATGAGATCGTTTCCTGTCTCGACTATATCCTAGCGACATCGCCCGCTCTCCCTCTCCACGAGGGGCGCACTTGAAATATCCCCTTTTGAGCCATTCCTAGTGTACATATGGCCAAAGCCCTACTATATGCAGTGTCCTTACAAGGATCGTTTCGATTCGGTGACCGAAAAGGAGCTCCACACCATGAGCAGAGCCGCATTCATCGAGAATGTCGCAAAGAGGGGCAACATCAGCAAGGCCGAGTCCAAACGCATTGTCGACCTGGTGTTGGGCGAGATCGAGGCTGGGTTGAAGAAGTCGAAGAAGGAAGGCCGCTACACCATCGGCAACTTCGGCACCTTCACCATCACCAAGCGCCCGGCGCGCAAAGGCCGCAATCCGCAAACGGGCGAAGCGATCCGGATCAAAGCCTCCAAGGCTCTGAAGTTCCGGCCGTCTGCCGCGCTGAAGAGGGCCGCAGGCGCTTGATCCCGGGTTAACATTCCCGGCGATTTAGGAGGCAGCAGCCTCTTCGCCGTGGCCGGTTCTCTTTTCAGGGGCCTCACCCCGCACCGTCCGCGCGACCGTTGCAATACGCCTGAATAATTCCATCTGGGCAGTTACGAATGTTTTTCTGTTCATAGTCGGCCGGGATTGCCAAAGCCGGACGTGCCGGGATAACCGAACGGCTCTCGCAACCCGGATGGCAGCAAATTCGCACGCCCGCCATTCCCGCAGGTCCCGTCAGTTCGAACCGCAGCAGCGCCTGTACAATCACCACCGCGGGGTCGCCATGGAACGCGCGGGCCAGCGTGATCCGCTGGCGCTGCCCGCCCGACAGCGCCGCGCCGCCCGCCGCAACCTGGAAGTCGTAGCCGCCCGGAAGGGCCAGGATCATCCCGTGCGCCCCGGCCCGCTCCGCCGCCCGGATCACCGCTTCCGGGTCCGGCTCCGGCGCCAGCCGCGCGATGTTCTCCGCCACCGTCCCCGCGAACAGCACCAACTCCTGCGGCAGCCAGCCCACGTGCCGCGCCAGCGCCTCCTCCCCGTACTGGTCGAGCGCCGCCCCCGCCCAGCGTCACCTGGCCCGAGAGCGGCGGCCACACCCCGGCCAGCGCCGTAAGCATCCGCCGAAGGCCACGGGGTATTTGGGGCTGAGTTTGGTGGCGGCGCATTTCCGGTGAGGAAGCGCCAGGCGGAGATCTCGGCCTATAGCGAGTATCGCCTCGGCCACGCCCTACGGGAAACGCCACGAGACGACTACGTCGTGTCCACAAAGGTCGGCCGCTGGCTCACCCCTGCGCCGCCCGAGAGCTTCGACCACGATGTCTGGATCGGGCCGCTCGATATGGCGCCCACGTTCGACTACAGCTATGATGGGTTCATGCGCTCGGTCGAGCAGTCGCTCCACCGCCTGGCGACGCATCGCCTCGACATAGTGCTCATTCACGACGTCGACGTGATCCACCACGGCGAGCGCATCGACGAGATCCTCAGGACGGCGATGGACGACGGCTATCGCGCGCTCGATGAGCTACGCCGCAGCGGCGACGTAGGCGCGATCGGCGTCGGCGTCAACGAATCGGAGATGTGCGTCCGCTTCGCCCGAGCCGGCGATTTCGACTGCATGCTGCTGGCCGGACGCTACACCCTCTACGAGCAGGGCGCGCTCGATGAGTTCCTACCGCTTTGTGAGGAGAAGGACATCGGCGTCATCATCGGCGGCGCGTTCAATTCCGGCATCCTAGCGGCGGGGCCGACCGACACCGCGACCTACAATTATCGCCCAGCGTCGGAAGAGGTGCGGGCAGGGGTTCGCCGGATCGAGGCCGTGTACCGGCGGCACTACGTGCCCCTCGCCGCGGCGGCCATCCAGTGTGCCCTCGGCCATCCGAAGGTCAGCACCGTATGCATCGGTATGGCCCGAGCCGAGCGCATCCGGCACAACATCGAGCTGATGCGCCGCCCGATACCTGCCGCGCTGTGGGAAGAACTCAAAGACGAGAAGCTCCTGCGCGCCGACGCGCCCGTTCCCGGCGGCGCCTCCTAGCGAGTTCCTGTCCATAAACGGCTATTTTTCATAGCTATACATCCTCGAAGAAGCCCCCGCAGGTACGCATTCAGCGTGGATAGCGACAGGTTTTTGCTCTGGTTCACCCGTAGTTACACCGTCCGCTGCGCTGTCGAGCGAGGAACACCGGAGCTGTTGGCAGGACGGGCGTAGCGGACCGGCCGGTGCACGTGTCCGGTCCAGAGATCGACGGGTCCGGTTACCGGTCAGGTCGGCTGCAGCCGCAACCGCGCCAGGCGCATCAGGTTGTGGGTGAAGATCGCTGAGTGCACGTAGGCCTTGAAGCGCGCCAAGCCGCGCCAGCGACAGCGCCGCAAGCCGAAGCAGCGCTTCAGATAGGAGATGCCGGCCTCGATGCCGGCGCGGAAGCGCTTGAGTTGATCGTACAGCCACGACGAGGGCGTCATGTCCTCGGCCTTCAAGCCGCTCTTCTTGTGGAACACGGCGTGGCGCACGCCGAGTGCCTTGGCTTGCGCCAGGTTGTCTCGCGACGCGTAGCCGCCGTCGAAGGCGGCGTGCGACGGGGCCACGCCATAGTGCTCCCGGTGCCGCTCAAGCATGGCCAGGCAACGCGTGCTGTCCGTTGGATTGCCACTCTCCACCACCGCATCGAGCACCAGACCGCTGCGCCCGGTGGCGAGGTTGACCTTGTGGCCGTAGTAGGTGTTGCGACCGCCCTTGCGCACGATGTCGGTGTGCGGCTCGAACAGGCTGACGACCTTGTCGGCAGCCGCCACCGTCTCGCTGTGCAGGACACGCCGTACGGTCTGGTCCATCACTCGGCGCACCAGGGTGCTGTAGGCGTTGGCGCTGTCTGTCCAGCGCGCGGCCCACGGGGCCGGCGTGGCTGTCACCACTGGCAACGCCGCATCGACGTAGCCGAGCGTGCGTCGCACCAGGCGCAACAGCTTGCGGTAGATCTGTGCGCGCCGCGCGGGCCCGCGTTGCGCGCGTGCCTCCAGGGCACGCCGCTTGGCGGCCCGGCGGTGATCGTGGAACACCACCGCATCCGCCCCGAGATGCTCGCGTGCCGCTGCTAGCAAGCGCGTCAGCACGCGCACGCCGTCGTACAACAGTCGACTTTCCGCCGGTGCAAGGATGTGCGTCTCGGTCACGGTGCTGTCGATGCGCACGCGCTGGCCTGTCTCCACTCCCGCGCCCTGTGCCGCACGCAACAGGCAGCGGTTGACGCGCTCCCAGGTGTCAGCGCGGACCGTACCGACCGTGGCTTGCAGCGCTGACTTCTTCGGCACCCGTATCGCTTCGACACGCGCGAAGCGCCGCGCCGACCGCGAGTCACGCAAGGTGAACTCGAGGCCTCGCCAAGTCTCCTGGCGCAGGTGCTTGAGCACCGCGCAGCGCAGCACCGTCTCGCAACTGAGGCCGTGGCGACCACAGCACGAGCCGCTCTCGGCGCCAAGGTCGGCGGCGACCGCCTCCAGCAGTTCGGGATGGTCGTCGAGCCATGCCGAGATCGCCTCCAGGGCGTCGGCAACAGGATGGTCAACCGGATCGGGCTCGAAAAAACTCAGTTGCGCAGTGCGCTTCTGGCGCATGGCACCTCCGGCGTTCTCGGTTGTCCGAGTTTTGTTGGGAGCAAGACAAGGATAGCCGAAACGCCGGTTTCTCACCACGTTAAACGAGTGTTTTTTCAAATAAATCAGTCCGTTAGCTATTTACGGACAAGAACTAGCGAGGGAAATCTCCGTCTAGGGCTACTGTCTCAGCGAAGTTCGGCCGGCGCCAAGTCTCCGATCGACGCGGCCTCGGGATCCTGTGGCGCCGGCGCGCTATCCGAGGGCGGTGGGAGCGGGGTGTCGAACTGGTAGCCTGGGTCTTGCTGCTGCATGCGCCACGTCTGTCGCATCTCGCGCCACGCGCCCGCCATCGTGCGCGGCTTCGGCATGTCGTGCGCTACGGTCTGGTGCAGTTTCCTCAGGTTGTAGCAGGGAACGGCGGCGAACATGTGGTGCTCGAGGTGCCAGTTCATGTGCCAGTAGAGGAACTCCGAAAGTGGATCGAGGGTGATGGTGCGCACGCATTTGCGGAAATCGGGCACGTCGTCCCTGAGCCCGCAATGCATTGGCGAGGCGACAAAATAGGCGAGCCAGTTGGCGATGGCCGGCGCCAGGCTCACCAGGACCGGTATCAGCCAGAGCCCGAGCGCGAACGACACGGCCGCGAGACCGAGGTGAAACCCGACGACGATCCGCGCCCAGTTGACGGCCTTTCTTCTCGCTTCGGGTTTGTCCGCATACAGAGCCTCGAGCCACCCCGGGGTATTGAAGACGGCGTAGGAGCCGAAGGCGGTTTTGAACATTCCCCCGATCATGTTGCGGACGCCCCTCGATTCGAGACCACCGAAAATGCTTAGGGTGAAGAGCTGCAACAGATAGAGCGGCGACAGGGACGGGTACAGCGGCAGCCTGACCTCACGTTCGGCCTGCCTGTGCAGAGTATAAATGTGGTGGAAGGTGTGGCTCCTCGCGTACTCGTGAAAGTTGTGCCACGAGACTACGCTGTAGACGCGCAGGAACAAGGCGTTCAGCCACTTGGTCCTGAAAACCGTGCCGTGGCCGAGCTCGTGGTTGGCGTTGATGAGGAAGGAAGCGAACGTGCCATGCACGAACAGCGCGACGGCGAAACCGATCCACAGCTCGCGGTCGAAGAAATAGTAGGTCAACGCCCCGGTGCACCCGACGAGGGCGAGGTGGCCGAGCGATTGTAACCAGCCCTTAACGTCGCTCGCCCGCATCAGGTCTTGAAGTGAGGACCGCTCGATCGGGCAGCGGTACCACCGCACCTTGAAGCTCTTGAAGACGTCGTCGAGCGACTCGCTGTCGGCGCTCATTTCACCCCCTGATCACCCCCTGACACCGGTGCCGCTTTGCTAATCCGAAACCCTCGGACGTGTCAACCGCAGGGGCGGGCCATCGCTACGTTCCTCTCGTCGACCAGTCCGGCACTCGTATCCATGTCGCCCGGGATGAGTCCGTTCGGGACCCCGGTGTCGCATCGACCGGGCCGATGATATGATCCCGCGGCAACCGATCGCGGGAGACCCCGATGCAGTTTCAGTACGCCGAGGATGAGTGGTACGTCTGCGACCTCGACCGCAAGGCGCTCAAGTCGCTGTCGCGCCGCAGCGACTTCAAGGGGCTCGTGTACCTCGCCGTTTACGTGGCGGCCGTGGCCGCGAGCGGTGTGGTGGCATTCTTCACCTGGGGGACGTACTGGGCGATCCCCGCGTTCCTGTTCTATGCGGCGATCTTCATGTTCGCCGATTTCATCCAGCACGAGTGCATCCACGGCACGCCCTTTCGCAGCCACTGGCTGAACGAGACCGTCTATTGGGTGACTTGCTTCACTTCGATCAGGGAGCCGGTCTTCAATCGCTGGTCGCACGCCATTCACCACACCAGCACCAAGTTCGTCGGCACGGACCCCGAGATCCAGGTACCGCGCCCCACCAACCTGCCGCGGCTGGCCGGCGAGTTCCTGAGCCTGTGGCATATCGGCGTCCACGTGAGTGCGATCGTCAAAGCCGCATTCGGCGCCATGTCGAAGGAGGCGAAGCAACTGGTGCCCGAGGACGAGTTCCGGGCGGTGGTCGGCAACGCGCGCTGGTTCCTTGCCGGCTACGTCGCTGTGGTGGCGGGGGCGATCGCCGTCGAGAGCTGGCTGCCGATCATGTTCCTGTTTTTTCCCCGGATGGCGGGGGCCTGGGTGGTCATGACCTATGCGATCACAGAGCACTCCGCCTTGGCCGACAATGTTCGCGACCACCGCCTCAACACGCGTACCGTCCTCATGAACCCGATCCTCACCTTCCTCGCCTGGAACGCCAATTACCACGTCGAGCACCACATCTTTCCGATGGTGCCGTTCCACGCGCTGCCCAAGCTGTCCAAGGTTTTGGCCGACCAGCTACCCGCGCCGCGTAAGGGTCTTCTGCGCGCCTGGAGGGAGATGCTGCCGGTGTTCTTGCGCCAGCAGAAGGAGCCGGCCTTCGTATTCGAACCGCGGCTGCCGCAACCCGGCGGCGCCTAAGCCGGTCGCCGTTCATGGGTGCGCGCCGGCTGCGGCTCGGCATGGTCGGCGGCGGCGCTACCAGCACCATCGGCGAGACCCACCGGATCGCGGCGCGCTTTCACGACCGCTACGCGCTGGTCGCCGGGGCGCTCGACGCCGACGCGGCGGCCGGCCGCGTATTTGCGGCCGAGCTGGGGATCGCTGCGGACCGCATCTACGACGACTTCGCGGCCATGGCCGCCGCGGAGTTGGAGCGAGACGACGGCATCGAGGTGGTCAGTATCCTCACCCCCAACAACACCCATCACCGCATATGCCGCGCGTTCATCGACCGCGGTTTCCACGTCATCTGCGAGAAGCCGCTGTGCACCTCGCTCGACGACGCGCTCGACCTGGTGCGCGCAGTGCGCGAAGCCGGCGTCGTCTTCGGTCTAACCCATCCCTATACGAAGGCGGGGATGGTGGACGCCGAAGAAGACGAGCGTTGGGGCGAGGATTTCCGGGGCGACGAGTTGCCCGAGGAGTTGCAACGCAGGGAGAAGCGCCTGGCGGCGATCCAGGCAGCCAAAGCGCGTTTGGAGGCGGCGCAACGCGGGCGCGACGATGAGCGCGGGCGCGAGCCTGGGCAGGACCGCAATCCCCGGGGCGGGCGGCCCTACAAGCGGGCCTACGGCGAGCCCGAGCCGAAGGCGCAGAGCAATTTCACCGATCCCGAGAGCCAGATCATGAAGACCAGCAGCGAGGGATTCCAGCAGTGCTCCAACGCGCAGATGGCGGTCGATGGGGAGCACCAGATCATCGTCGCGACTCAGGTGGGGCCACAGGCCAGCGACCAGGGTCAGCTGGTGGGGATGCTCGACGAGATCAACGAGACGTTTGGGGTCGAGCCTGCGGTGGTACTGGCCGATGCGGGCTACTGCAACGAGCCGGATCTGTTGGAGCTGGAAGATCGCGGCATCGACGCGCACGTAGCGCTGGGGCGTGAAGGCAAGTCCCAGGTGGCGGTCGACCCGGCCTGGCTCCCTGCCACGCACCGCATGGGTGAGAAACTGGCGAGCCCTGCGGGCAAAGCCCGGTACGCGCAACGCAAGTGGCTTTCGGAGGCGCCGAACGGGTGGATCAAGGAGGTGCTCGGATTCCGACGATTCAGCCTGCGAGGCTTGGCGAAGGTGCGCGGCGAGTGGGACCTCGTGTGCTTGGCGTTGAACATCAAGCGGATGGGGACGGTGCCACATGCTGAGGCAGGTGCTGGCCTGACAACGCACTTGCTCCGGGGCGCGCAGTGCCCATCGACCGCGTATGAAACGCGAATGGCGCCGGCTACAGCTCGCCGCGCTGCATCGCGGCGGCGATGAACTCAGACTGGCGGATGGCCAGCGCGACGATGGTGAGCGTCGGGTTGGCCGCGCCGCTGGTCGTGAATTGGCTGCCGTCGGAGACGAACAGGTTGGGCACATCGTGGGCACGGCCCGAAGCGATCGACCACGCCATCGCCCGCCTCGGCGCTCATCCGGCAGGTGCCAAGGTTGTGGCCCGAGGGCAAGGGCGTTGCTTCGATGACGCGCCTCGCGCCGAGGGCCGCGAATAGCTCGCCGGCCTTCCGATATGCATAGTTCCGCATCGTGTGCTCGTTGGGGCACTCGTCGATGCGCAGGGTGGGGATCGGCAGGCCGTAGCGGTCCTTTCGCTCGGGGTGCAGGCTCACGCGGTTGTCCGCCAGCGGCATGTCCTCGCCGGCGAACCCGATATCGGCGATTCGCTCGTAGGCCTCGATCCAGCTGGCGTAATCGCGGCCCCAGGAGCCTGGCGACAGAAGCGCCGCATGATTTGGCAAACCGAACATGCTGCTGACAAAAATGAAACCACCGGCGAAGCCGCGCGAGGGGTCGTGGCGGCCCTCGTTGAAGATTTGCCCGATGTTCTGGATTCCCCGGTACATATTCACCGGCCGATCGAACTCGGCGAACACGTTGCCCGAGGTGTGGTGCATGTAGTGTCGCCCCACCGCGCCCGAGGAATTGCCGAGGCCGTCGGGCCAAGCCGAGGTTTCGGAGTTGAGCAACAGCCGCGGCGTCTCGATGGCGTTTCCGGCGACACACACCGCGCGGGCCTTCTGCACATGGTGCGCGCCGCCACGGTCGGCGTACAGGGCGCCGGTCACCCGGCCGCGCTGATCGTGCTCGATCTTGAGCGCCATGCACTCGGGCCGCACCTCGCAGCGGCCGCTGGCCTCGGCCTTCGGGATCTCGGAATTGGCGGTCGTCCACCTGGCGCCCGAGGTGCAGCCCTGCATGCAAAAGCCGATCTGGTCGCAGGCGTTGCGGCCGTCGCGCGGCTCGGAGTTGATCGCCAGATTGCCGGTGCGGATCTCGGTGTAGCCAATGCGCCGGGCGCCGGCCGCCACTACGCGGTAGTTGTTGCTTCCGCGGTGACGGGGAATGCCGTTGGTGCCGGTCACGCCCATCTTGGCCTCGGCGCGCTCGTAGTACGGCTCGAGGTCCTCGAGCCCGAGCGGCCAGTCGGCGAGCGCCGCGCCGTCTACCGCGCCATAGGTCGTGGCGGCCCTGAACTCGTGCGCCTGGAATCGCGGGCATAGGCCGGCCCAGTGCAGGGTGGTGCCGCCAACCCCCTTGCACATCGATGCGGGCGTATCGGCGAAGGTACGCGCTACGTATGAGTTGCCGGTGCAGGTGCGCGGGTCGTTCCAGCCGAGCTTGTCCGAGGCCGCATACTCGTCGTTCTCGAACTCGGTCTCGGGGATGCGCGGGCCCGCCTCCAGCAAGACGACATCGATGGCCTTCTGGCTGAGCTCGTTCGCCAGTGTCCCGCCGCCGGCGCCCGAGCCGACGATGACGACCACCGAATCGTCGTCGTGATCGAAGGTGACCGAAGCTAGCTCGTCCGCCGAATCGTCGTACGCCGTCACCACATGTCCTCCCCTCCGCGTTGAAAACTCGATCAGCGAGTGTTAGTGAGTCAAGCTATGAGCGAAACCTTCTACGTCGATCTCGTGATCGATCCCACTCAGCGCGAGGCGTTCGGCGCGCTGTTGCGCGACCATGCCGAGGGAACGCTGGCCGAGGAGGTAGGTTGCCTTCGGTTCGACTTCTTCGTCGATCCGCGCGATCCCAATCACTATGCCGTATTCGAGACCTATGCGGATGCGGCGGCGGTCGATGCGCACGTCTCCTCGGCCCGCTTCCTCCGCTTCGACAGCGCCAACCAACCGATGATCACCAACAAGCGCATCCATTCCGTCGGCGAAGAGATCGATGTCAGCGAAATCGTGAAAAGGGCTTCTCCCTTTGCTTCCGGTCACACCAGATGTTGATCGTCCTTCTACGTTCCAGGCACGGTTTTAGGGCCGTGACGGGTGATGTGCGAGAGCTTTTGGACTTGGGGAAGTTGGTTTCGATTGCTGTCAGGCAGGCTGGAGGACCGGTATTCGGCTCCAATTGAGGCGGGTCGGAGGGCGGGCGGTGGCTGGCGCCCGGCCTGCCAGGATCAGACGCGTTGTCCGACGATGTCGCGGTAGTCGGCGGGTCGGAGGCGCGCGCCGATGCCGAGCAGGGTGTCGAAGGCCGTTGCGGTGTGGCGGCGGCGGTTCCAGCGGAACACGAACTCGTCGAGATAGCGGCGCAGATGGGGCGCGGCGCAGGCCATGGAAGGTTCCGAGCGCCCAGCGCTTCAGGTTCGAGAACACACGATGGATCCAGATCAGCACGAGATGGGCGGGCGGTCGTACTTCCAGCGGTTGGGCATGGCAGAACATTGAGCGAACGTTCCGCCGATGGCAACCGCAAACCCAACATGTCGTCAAACCGGGGTCAGAGGGATAAGCCTCATCGTGAAATAAGGAGCCCGGCGTCGCAACGCCGATCTCCTCGGTGCTCATCCGCCGGCTTCAGTCGTAGCTCACCTCGACCAGGCCGCCGCCGTCGAGCGAGTCCTGGACCGCCTCGAGAACCGACAGCGAATCGATGGCATCGTCCAGCGTCGAGAGGGGCGGCGCGCCCTTGGCGATGCACTCGTTGACGAAGTACTCGAGCTCGTAGAGGAAGCTGTCGGCGTACGGGGCAATGCCGAAGATCGGGTTCTCGTGCTCGAAATGGCTCTCGTTCCAGGTGAAGCTGAAGCCGCCCTTGGTGCCCAGGATCTTGTAGAGCACGGTCCAGGGATCGCTGGTTGGATCGTTGGCCGCCACCGCGCCCCAGAGGTTGGCGATGGCGCCAGAAGGGAACTCGCAGACGATCGCGGTCTGGTCGGCGACGTCGATGGTCTCGAAGTGGACGTTCGAGCCCACTGCGGTCACGCGCGAGGGGCGGCCGAGGAAATGCAGCGTCGAGTAGACATGGTGGATGCACAGCTCGGGCACCACCGGCCCGTAGGCGTGGCCCCAATCCTCGCCGACCTGAATGTTGAACATCATCCACATGCCCGAGACCTTGCCGTAATCGCCGGCGTCGAGATGCTGCTTGGCGCGCCTGAGCGCCGGCGCGTAGACGTAGTTGTGCGCCGGCATGCACATTCGGCCCGCCTTGTCCGCCGCCTCCTTGAGCGCGTGCACCTCGGCGATGGTGGGAGCGACCGGCTTCTCCAACAGCACGTGCTTGCCGGCCTCGAGACAGGCGAGGGTGGGCGCGACGTGGTTCTCCTTGGTGGTGGTCACCGCCACCGCCTCGACCGCCTCGTCGGCCAGAAGCGCCTCCAGGCTCTCGTACGCCGTGCCGCCGTGGCGCGCGGCGAACGCGTGCGCCTTGTCCGCGGTCCGGTTGAAGCCGCCGAGGTGGCGGACCTCCGCCAGCTCGGTGAAGGCCTTGGCGTAAAGGTTGGCGACATCGCCGGTGCCCAACAGCGCGATCCCGGTCGGGCGCTCGCCCATCGCCGCCCCCCTTTTTGACAATCGGGTATCGGATGGCAAGAATGCCGTAACGCAACGGCGGTGTCGATGCGTCTCGGCGACGGCGGTCAAGCGCGCCGCCGTGCGCCTCGTGCCGCCGGCCAAGAGCGCGTCTGTCTTGCCAGTTCCACGGGAGGAGTTCGTCGAGCTGGCTCTGCGGCGTCCCGGCGATGCGGTCGAGGACGTCGGCGAGCCAGGCCTGCGGATTGACATTGTTGAGCTTGGCGGTGCCGATGAGGGTGTACATCGCCGCCGCACGCACGCCGCCGCGGTCGGAGCCGGCGAACAGCCACGACTTCCTGCCCAAAGCGATACCGCGCAGTGCCCTTTCGGCGGCGTTGTTCGTAAGGCAGATGCGGCCGTCGTCGAGGAAGCGGGCGAAGAGGTCCCAGCGCCTGAGCATGTAATCCATCGCCTTGGCCACGGGGGAATGGCGCGACAGCTTCCTGCGCTCGGCCTGCATCCAGCTCTTGAGATCGGCCAGCCGCGCCGTAGAGCCCGAAACGGACCCAGGCGCCCTTCTCCTGGCGGCCGGTGGCGAAGTAGGCCAGCAGTACCAGGGTAAGAACGGCGCCGAGAATGGCGAGGCTGATATGGGAGGAGCGGAGACGCTCCAGCAGGTAGGCTGAACAGCCGGCGCCCGCGGCAAGCAGCAGAACAGAGATGCAGATCGGCAGGAAACGCATAGGTTTCAAGCCCCTTCATTGGTTGCAGGCGTAATTTCGGACCGATCCAGAGAGCGTTCGTCGAGGCCTCCGGTCCGGCACCTCCCGCCGTGTGTTCCGGTATGGGTGTTTCGATTTGTGTGAATCATCCCCGGCTCCCGGCAATGCCGCCGCCGCGCCGCGGCCCCGCGCCGATCCGCAAACCGCCGACCCGCGAGATGGCGCCGGCGGCAGCACCGCCGACCCGCTCGCCGCCGTCCTCGCCTGCACCGCCGCGCCCGCCGATCCAGTCGAGGACGGCCGAGGGCCGCAGGTCGATGAGCTTGAACGAGGCGTTCATCAGCCCGTAGGCGATCATCACATAGAGAGTGAGCATGGCGAGGAACCCGATGGGTCCGAGGCCGCCGGAAGCACCCGCGTCGCGCATCTGCGGCAGCCAGACCTCGTTGAACAGGCCGATCCCGGCCAGGAACACGAAATAGCCCACGATCAGGCCGAACAGCATCAGCGGCGGGCGCAGGATTAGCCCGGGCAAACGCCCGCCTGGAGGATGAGATCTCCGCGTTGCGGTAGGCGCACGCGACCCTCCAGCCCTCCCGCCCCGCGTGCTCCCGACAGACCCGGAACTGGTCCTCGAATGGAGGCCGCCCGCTGCTGGTCGGACGAATAGCGGGCGTAGAGCGCGGCGCGCATGGTCATGGGGCAAGGTCTCCTATCTCTCGCCGGCGCGTTGTCGTTGGCGGCGTCAACCCGCTCGATTTGCTCGCGGGCAATCCACGAGCATCCGAGATCGCCCGCCATGCACCGCGATTGCACTGGACCCGCACCAGGAAGCGGCGTCATCACTGGAACGGCACGAAGCCGACCTCTTCGATCCGTTCGTCTGCGGTGAAGCGCCAGATGGCGATATAGCCGCGCCGCAGGTCACCGTTAACCGTCCCGGTCCATACTGCCCGAGGCGCCCTCGTAGTCGATTTTTCCGCCTTAGGCGAGGAGGCGGCGCGCCTCGGCTACGTCCTGCGGGCCGGCCCCGACGACCGCGCGCCGGCGAGCGGCCTTTCTGTCTCGCTGGAAGGCCGGGGTCTGCTGACCCATGAGGCGAAGGGGATCAGCGACACCGGCTACGGCGGCACGATCGCCTGGGAACCGACGCCGTCCTCAAAGCGCGGCCTCTCGCTGACGCTGCGCCAGAGCGTCGGCGGGTCGGCCACCGGCGGCAAGGATGCGCGGTTCTCGCGCGAGGCAATGGATGGGCTGGCCGCCAACGACAACAACGGCGGGAACCAGCGCCTGGAGGGCAGGATCGGCTACGGGCTTCCCATGTTCGGCGACCGGTTCACTGGTACGCCGGAGATCGGCTTCGGGTTGTCAGACAGCAGCCGCGACCACAGCCTCGGCTGGCGCCTGACGCGCGAGGGCCGGGATGCCGGGTCGTTCAAGTTCGCGCGGCGGCGGCACCCGAGCGCCTTCGCGCGAAGGTATTCGAGCTGCGCCTCGCCCTTGTAGCGGTCCGCGGGGTCCGGCCGCGAGTACCAGGTCTCGCCATACCACCCGCGCATCGTGGCCTCGCACTCGCGCCGGTCGGCCGCGCTCATCGCGAGCGGCGTCGCCTCGTCGACCGCCAGGCATGCCCGGGCGGGCTTCTCGGGATCGCCCGGCGTCGGGGTAAACGTCTTCCCGGCGCCCGTGCACCCGGCGATCGTGAGCGCGCCCGACGCAGCCAGGGCCGCCGCCAGCCGCCAGCCCTTCGACCGCGCCGACATGGCCTCGCGAATATGTGCTTTCCACGCCATGGCCGGTCCAGATCCTCGCACGACACTCCTCCGGATTCCCGAATTCTATCCGCTACGCCCCGCAGCGCGTTTGCTCCGTCCCCCGCGTGCCGTTCGCCGCCGAGAGCGAGAGCCTGGCCGTGAGCGGAGCGGCGGGTGGATGTCCGGGGGAGGACAGTCCCCGCCGTTCCCGACATTCGGCACGAAGGAGACGGCACGATGAGCACGGCAATCGCGATACCCGGCAACACGGCGTCCACCTTCCTGGTCCATTTCTTCGGCAGCGGCCTTGCCGACGAGCGCTACGTCGTCGAGCGGTTCAAGGCGCTCGCCAACGGCGACATCCGCCCCTGGTCCGGCAAGGATCCGGCGATGGGCAAGGGCCGCAGGGCGAAGCGCGTCACCACCACGCTGAAGGCGGTGAAGGAGATGCGACCCGCCCGTACCGAGATCATCATCTGCACGGGCCTGCGCACCCGCGGCGGCCAACAGCTCTGGGGCACCGTGGCCGCGGGGCTCCTATGCGACCGCAAGCAGCGGGGCTGAGCGGTCTTCTTCCAGGACGTCCCGCCGGCACACCGTTGGCCGTATCGCGTGTTGCGACTTCGAGCGGGACGGTGGGATCCCGAGCCCCAGTGCCATGTGCATGCATCGTGGCAGCGCCTTCCGGCGGCACGGTCCCGGTAACGCTGCACCCTGGCGGCCTGACCTCCCGGCCCACCGGAGCAACGGATGCAGCGCCGCTCGGCGCGACCATTGGGAGCGGGTTCGGTGCGGTTCCCGCCGGACGGTTTTCTCCACGCACGGCGGCGAGTTGCCTGCCGGTGATCAGCACCCCGTCCGGGCCGTAGAGCAGACCGGCGACCCCATGGCCATCGTCGGTCACATAGAGGCTGTAACCAGCGCCGCCCGCCGGGGTCACGAGATAGCCCGTAAGCCCGCCACGCGGACCCAACGGCACGATCTGCGCGCCCTTGTCCCGGAGCGCGGTCAGAAGGTCCGGCTCGGCGGCACGGGACGCCGGGATCGCAACGGCAGCAACCGAAACGGCAGCTATTATCGGTGTAATATTTTGTCGTAATTTGGCGATCGGTCCCGAGTTCATGGTTTGCCACCGTTTGGGGGTATTTGCGGCGCGCGATGGGTCACCGCGAGCGACTTGCCACCAGTCGCGAGTTCGCCAACGGGCGGGTGCGGCAGATGGGAAAGCGCGAAGAACAGCGCCCGCACGGCGTCGATGAAGGCGCCTTCGAACGCCTGGCCGCGGTGCAGGCGGTAGCGCCGGTCGGTGAGAAACAGCACGTCGACTCCGGCCTGCGCACCCCAGCGCTCCAGCACGCTCCGCAGGGTGTCGCCGGCTTCGACGCGCCACACGCCATGGCCGCGATTGGCGGTAGCGAGCTCGACCGCGCCCGGCGGAAAACCGGCCGGGCGGATATGGAGTTCGCCGCCATGACGAACCGCCGCGAGCCCTTCGCCGAACAACAGGCTTTGCCAGTCGGGATACTCGTCCACGACCGCCTTGGAGGCGTCGACGCGGCGGTCGTAGCGCAGGCGGAGCGAGGGCGGCGCCAGGCGCTTCATGGTTTGCACAAGCATCGCCCCGTCACGTTCGCCGGGTTCGTCCAGCATGGTGACGCCCGCGCGCACGGCGGACGGCGCCACATAGCGAAACTCGGCCGAGGCGGTGGACGGCATGAGGACCGATCCCGCCATCAGCCAAAATCCACAAAGCGCCGCAACCGTGCCGCGTGAAGGGCGCGGCGGCGGCCAGCGCTTGCGGCGCGGAGCGCCCGGAGCCCGGCCCGGAAACGGTAACCCCGCGCCTCGGCGATGCGGAACGCCGTAATCGCCAGCAAGACGGCCGCCGTCGTCCACCAGGCCGGCACGAACAGCCACACCGTCAGCAAGACCAGCAGGCGCGCGTCGATCGTGTAGAACCGCACCGGGCGCATGGTGTCGCGCCAAGGCACTTCGGAAGGGTCCACGAAATCGCCTCCTCAACATGTGCCGGGATCCCCCGGTCGGGCTTCGAGCTCGTAACCCCCAGCCCTGCCGGCGCCACCGCCGCCGCCAGCGGCGCCCGCGGCACGTGCGCGGTAGCGCCGGTGCACGTCCGGTCCGATTCGGCCCGCGGCGAAGGCGCGCCCGGCCGCGGCGGCAAGATTGTTGCCGGTCGCCGCGAGCGCGGTTTCGATCCGCGCCGGCCAGCCGGTTTGCGGCAGATCCAGCAGTTCGGCCTTGAGGCGGTCCTCGAAGACCAGCCATTCACGCAGCGCCGTGCGCCCGCTTCGTAGTGATCCATCCTGGTCCGCACCGGAAGGATTCGGCGCCAGCACCTGGGTGACCGCGAGGTTCATGGCGTCGATCAGCGCGGTGCCGCGTTCGGCACGCTCGCCAGCCGGAAACTCCGCCAGCAGGCGGCGGATGGTGGCTGCAACGCCGATAGTGTGGGCGGTGGAATAGACTGCGATGCCGTAATCGGCGGCGCGCACCACGGCCTCGACGGTCTCGCGGTCGCGCGCCTCGCCGACGATGACCGCGGCGGGGCGGCGGCGCAGAGAAGAACGCAGGCCGTCAGCGAAACTCTGGAAGTGACGGGGGATCTCCGAGGACGACATCAGCGCGCCATCCCCTTCGATATGGTCGAACACGAACTCGATGGGCGCCTCATAGGATTGGATGCGCCCGGCGCCGCGCTCCAGCAGCCGCCGCGTGCCAGCGGCGAGCAGGGTCGACTTGCCCGAGCCCGGCACGCCGGTCACCAGGGTCAGACCACGCCGCAGGTCCCAGGCCTCGACGATCTCGTCCTCGATGCCGAGTTCCTCGAAGCTCGGCGGCGCGCCGGGCAGAACCCGGAGCGTTATGTTCACGGCAAAACCGCCCGCGGCCTGCACCGGGGCGAGGTTGCAGCGGAAGCGCCGGAAGACGCCGCGCGCCTCGGCGACGGCATGGGAACAGTCGATGGCCCGCCCGCCACGCAGGATGCCTTCGCCGGTGGCGTCGAAAATGCGTGCGCACAAGCTGCCGAGCGCGACCCCGTCGAGAACCGCGCCGGTCGCCCGCTCCAGCCTGCCGTCAACCTCGATGAAGGCGGGCGCGCCGGTCTGGAAAGAGATGTCGGAAGTGCCGCGCTTCGCGGCCCACAGCAGAAAAGCGTCGAGCCGTTCTACCGGAAACACATGCGCCGCCTCGGGCCAGTAGGAGTCTGTGAAAGAGGACGGTGTCCCACCTGTGCAATGGTTGGCGCGCACGGTCATTGCAGGTCTCCGCCGCCGGTCGCACGCCACGCCCTTGTGTCGAGATTGAAGGCTGCCCGCCTGTCGAGCCGCACGCTTGTCTCGCCGATCCGCAGCAGCCTTTCGTGGCCCGTGGCGGCGGTGTAGGCGGCCGTCAGTCCGGGGGCCGAGACCATGTCCGCGAGATGCAGGCGGTGCCAGCGCACGATGCCCTCGAAGGTCCGGTTGAGCCGGTCGAGGTCGGCGGCGAAGATATCGTCGCCGAGCGCCGTACCGTGCGCCCAGCCCTCGGCCAGCCATTGCCGCCACAGCGTGATCTCGGGACCTGTGCGCGGAAATAGCACTGAGGCCGGCGGGGCGGGTGTCCGCCAGGAGCGGGCCAGGTAGTCGCGCCAGTGCGGCGCGGCGCTCACGATCCGCTCGGGCTCGACGATGCGCAGCACACGCTGGGCGCTCGCGGCCCGTGCCTGTCCGCGCCCCAGCCGGAAGGCCTGGCGGGTCTCGGCCAACACCGGCGGCAGCACCGTGAAGCCATGTTCGGTCAGCATCAGATCGCCGAACCGGTAGATGGCCGAAAGCGGCGCGGACAACCGTTCCAGCATGACGCCGATCTCCCAGCTCCGGTGTGCAAGACCGGCCCGCGCCCCAAACCCGAGTGCCGCCAGGCGCATCGCCGATTGGCGTTTTTCCTCGGCGAACGGGATCGCCGCGCTTGGCGCCGGCGCCAATTCGTAAAGCGCCTCCAGGTCGGGCGGCGGATCGGCCGCACGGACGGGCACAGCCATGAGAAGGAGGAGAAAAACAACGGCGCCCGTTCGCATCACGAGCCCTCCTCGCTTGTCTTCCCTGGCCGGATTTCCTCCGGCGCGGACCAATCGAGGCGCACGATCCGCCGGTCCGCGTCCACCGTCAGCACGGCGGCCTGTGCGGCCTGGATGCCGGCATCGCGCAGGGCGGCGATCAGCGGTGCATCCGTCGTCTTGACGGCGACGATCGCCAGGCGGGCCGGGACAGGTCCAGCGGCAAAAAAGCGATACCCGGCGCGACGGGCGAGCTCCTCGGCGAGGGTCCCGACCGGACCGGTCCAGTCCAGCGTCACCGTGGTCAGGAGTGCGGCCGGGACGATGCGTGGCAGCGGCGTATCGGCGAGCGGGTCCTCCGCCGAGCGCGCCCGGGCCAGCGCCACGAACGCCCGCTCGGCGCGCAGGGCGGCCTCTGTCAGAAGTGTCTCCGCCGGATCCGCCGCGACTGGCCGGCCCGCGTTTGGCACGGCCGGGGCGAATGTGGCGCAAGCCGAGAGCGCTGCCAGCAGTGGGATGACGGTCAGGGCCATGACGCTTCTCATCGTCCGGCGGCTCCGGCGTCCTCGATCACCAGATGGCGGTTCGCCTTGTAGGCGAGCGCCGACAATGTGCGGCGAGTCGTATCCTCAGCCAGCAGCAAATCGACCGCTTCCAGGAACCCGCCATGGAATACAGCGTTGTCGGCCTGCTCCGGACTCGATCCCACGGCGTAATCGCGGGCGGAGTTCCAGACCAGGGTCCAACCCGCCTGGCGCGCCCAGCTCTCGAGCACGCCGCGCAGGGTCTTGTGCGCCCCCGCCTCGACGATCCACGAATCGTCCGGTGCGACTTCATCAACCCGATCGGCAGAGACAGCAGCCGCAACGCGTTGCTCGATATCCCAATAGCGGTAGAAAACGACCGTTCCGTCCCGCCAGCTCCAGTCGTAGCCACTCAGCGCGGCGAGGCGGTCGAGCAGGCCGGCAAGAGCGCCCCGCCAGACCAGGCGGATCGGTGGCGCATCGGACAGGATCGCCATCCCGCCGGCGATCCGCGCCGGGCGCTCTTCGACCGCCGTCGCGATGCCCGAAAGAGAAGACAGGCGACGGAGTGCAGCCGGTAAGGAAACGGGGTAACGTTGTTCGAACACCAGATCCTGAGTGGCAATTGCCTCGGGCAGCCCGGTGCTGGCCGGGGCCAGTTCCGTCGCCGGGAGCAGCGCTCCTCCAGGCGCGATATCCGGCAAAGGGAAAACCGTTACCGTGGCCGCCGTTCCCGTGACGGCCGGCACGCCATGTGGCGCCACTGAATCGGCGGCGGCAAACGCCACACCGAAATTGACGCACAGGAACACCACGGCCGCCCCGGCGGTCATACCCGGGCCGAGCGGCACGAGGCCTTTGCGGATGCGCCGGCCGCGCCGTCGCTGAACCCAAACCCGATAGGCGAGCGAGAACGCCGATCCGAGCAGCATCGTCCATGCCAGACCGATCGGTCCGAGCAGGAAACCGAAAGCCCCCAGCATCATCGCGTCGCCCGGATAGAGTGGCCAGCGCCGGCCGCGCAATTGGGCGACGATGATCGGCAGCGCGACGGAGGCGATACCGAGCGCCATGCCGGTCCAGGGCGTCCACGGGCTATTGACGCCCGGGCTCAGATAACGCCACGCGGCCGCGGCGGCGAGCAACGCCAGCACCAGGCGCGGATCGACGACCGCCCGGCGCGCGTCCAGGACGGCCATAGCCGCCATCGCGGCCAGCACCAAGACCGAACTAAGCCCGGCAATCATCAATTCGGTCATTGCAATTCATCCTTCGTTATTGCGTTTCCGGGTTCGGTCGGCGGAGTGTTTTCAATCGTTGGAATAGCGAACATGGCGGTCGATCCGGCGGCGTGCCGGTTGGCCGCGCCGAAGGTTGCCGGCAGCAATGCGCACCAGGCGCCGAGCTCCGCCTCACGGCAGAGGCGCGTCGGCAGGACGGCAGGCGGCCTTCCGGTCTTGATCCGCTCGTGGTTCCACTGAAGTAGTTCCCGTTGCGCGCCGTGCAGGCCGCTCAGCACCACGATCCCGGCGCGCAGCCGTTCCATCCCGGCAAAGGCGCGTTCCCTGTCCCAAGCCTCGACGGACCGGGCGTCTTCGCCGGCTCCCGCCTTTCGCCACGCCGCGTCTTCGCTCGC
Source organism: Alphaproteobacteria bacterium (assembly GCA_965219135.1). Taxonomy (GTDB): domain Bacteria; phylum Pseudomonadota; class Alphaproteobacteria; order VGEJ01; family VGEJ01; genus CAYUNL01. Next base: position 3,662,483 of record CBDCMV010000003.1, read on the forward strand.
GCGGCTCTCCAACGCCTCGAACAGCAGGCTCCGGGGCGGGATTTGCGTCCCAGCCGCCTGTTCCTGAGCGGCAGCCGGTTGCAATTCGGCCATCACGAGAGATGCCCCTATAAGAAGAGTGAGTGCGAATAGCTGTTTCATGGACCGCACCCCGTGCACCGGCCGACGATGAGGGTGCTGAACCCGGCCGTGGCCGCATCGAGGCGCCCGTTCACGCGGATGCCCGCGGCCCTGACGAAAGCGGCGGACAGCGTGCCGGCCGTCACCGTGCGGGCCGACGCCGTGTTGGCGGTAAGACGAGAGGCGAACCGTCGCGGCCGGCGATGACAATACGCGGGACTCCGCCCGATTGCGCAGCGACGGGCAGGAAGCCGCGGTGAGCACTCTTTCCGGTGGAAAAGACAACGCAGTCCAACCCGGCGGCATTGAAGAGAGCAAAGGCGGCGAGACCGGAGCGCCGGAGGAACGTTATTAGGTGGATTGGATCTGATGGTCGTCTCGATCGGGACCGTCGCCGCGCCGTCGCAAGGCGTCACCTACTATGAGCGCGACGGCTACTACGCCAGGGACGATCCCGCCCACAGGGAAGCCAGCGCCTGGGCCGGCAAGGGCACCGAGGCGCTCGGCCTTTCCGGCCCCGTCGATCCGGACGTCTTCAAGGCGGTCCTCGAAGGCAAGGTGCCGAACGGACCGCGGTTGGGGCGGCCCGAGAAGGACGGCTCGGTCAATCACCGTCCGGGACGGGACCTCACCTTCTCCGCGCCCAAATCCGTCTCGCTCGCTGCGCTGATTGCTTGCCAAGATCAATTGATCGATTCAGCTGTCGTCCAGGATCGCGTCCTGGGAGTCGCGGGCATCTTTCCTGATCCGGTCGAGCTCCTCCTGGCGTCCTTCCTTGATCATCTCGTCACGCTTCAGGGTCGCGAGGAGGTAGACGCCGCGATACATGCGTTCGATTTGAGCAACGATTCCGGCGGGAAGCGCCGGTAAATCAGCGGTAGTCTTGCCTCCGGCGAGGCTCGTTGCAGCGTGGCGAACAAACACGGCCGCAGTCGTTCCACGCTCCCTGGCCGCCTGTTCGACTTTTTCCCACTCTGAATTCGAGAAGCGGATCGAGCGCGGCGAGCGTGGAACGGCATCCTTTTCGTCCGTACTTGCTTCGGATTTGTCCGCAGTTGAATCCTTTTCAGTCAATTTTCTGGTCCTCCCGTGTCGTGATTCCGTCAGGAAACCGCGGCCTTCAAGCGTAGAACGGGATGGTTGCCGTACCGTTGGACGCCGATCTGGCCGTATGCTGGCAGCATACACGTCGAACAGGTCCAGAAAATCTCCGTATTCTTTCGGCATACGGCCTGGCCGGAACGCACGGATTCCAACGGGTTCGGGCGTATGCCCCAGAGCATACACTCGACCCAACAACACCCAGGCTGCTTATGGCTTTGTCTGCGCACGAGACGGCATGACAAGCGCGCGCAGGTTGTTGATTGCGCTGCAAGCGCGTGGGGTGTGAGGACCAACCGCCTCCGGCGTCCATGAAGGCACCGAGACACGGCGGCGCCATGGGAGAACAGTTGGCGGGCGGCGGTGATCCAGAAGGGATCGACGGTGTCCTTCTGGCGCGGGATCAGGGCCGCGGCCATGGTATCGAAGTCCCGCGCGTCGCGTGCTTCCAGGAAGGGCGACCAGCGCGGCGCGCGGGCGTCGAGGGGGTTGAGCAGGACGTCTCGGCCGGGATCGAAGAAGGTCTCGGCGTAGCTGCCCATCTTGTCGTAGATGACGCAGCGCTCGCCCCTGGCGCGGATCTGCTCGACGAGATCGGCGATCAGCACGGTCTTGCCGGAGCCGGTGGTGCCGGAGACGATGGTGTGGCGGGTCTCGGCGCGGTCGGGCCAGGGGATGCCGGCGATGCGGTAGGGCCGCTCGTGCGCCGGCGCCAACGGCCGCGGAAGGCGGAGGCGCGGCGGGAGGACGCGCCGCCGGAGCTGTTTCGCCGAGACCAGCTCGCCGCCGCGCAGGCGGCGCCCGCGCTTGAGCCTGGCGCCCGCGTAACGGAGCGTCGCGAGCGCGGCGGCGGCGATCCCGAAACCGAGCAGGGCGGCATCGAGGGCATCGGCGAGGATGCGCGCGCGCAAGTTCAGCAGCGGTCCGTGGCCGGCGATGGCGCCGAGGGTCACGGTCTCGATGCGGCCGTCCTCGTGGCGTATCCCCGCCACGGGCGAGATGTTCGTGCTGTGGGACGGAAACGGCCTGGTGGTCAAGCGGATCGAGACGGTGCGCGAGCCCGGGCCGCCCCGGCTGCGCCTGATCTCCGCCAACCCGGACTACGCGCCCTATACATGCCTCGCCCAGGACGCCCACATCGTCGGAAAGGTGCTGTGGACCTTGCGGCGCATGTGACGGCGTGGCTTGGGCAACAGATCCGCTGCGTCGTTTCCGTATCCATGTTGACGGAAGGTTGGGACGCCAACACAGTCACCCACATGCTCGGTATCCGGGCTTTCGGCACTCAGCTTCTCTGCGAGCAGGTCGTCGGGCGCGGACTGCGTCGCTATTCCTATGAGCTGAACGACGGCGACCTGTTCAACGTGGAGTATGCCGACATCATGGGCATTCCCTTCGACTTCACGCAGCGCGCGTCGTGAAGCGTACACAGCGGGTGGTGAAGTTCCGCTATTGAGGCTCGAGATTTGCAATGATGACGCCTTCATTTTGGTCATTGTGGGGGCAGGACCGGAAGCGCCGCCGCGCCCAGATCTCGGCGAGGAAGCGACGCACGTTGGCGAGCACCGGCGCGGGCGGGTTCCCCGCCAGCACGTGCTCGAAGTGTCTGCGTGAGAGATCGTTCCCCCCGAGAGAAATGATTTAGGATCGCGAAAGGAATATTTTGGTGAGGCAACGGTCCGAGAACTCGGGAACATTCTTGAATGAGGCAACACGGGCTCTCACCCAGATTGTCGCCCCATAGGACGGTCACCGCAGCCTGAAGAGCACCATCATGCCCACGATGAGCAGCCCGCACACCAGGACCAGGAGCAGGAGCCAGTTGTCGAGCAGGATCATGGGCGCGCGCTCAGAACTGCTGCACGAAGCGCAGCTCGCCCCGCGTGCGCTCATAGTCGTAGAGCTGCGCGTTGGTCGCCCGCTCCTCCCGCACCACCACCAGCTCCGGGCTGAAGCCATAGAGGGTGAGGGCCCGGTGGTGCACCGAGGCGCGCAGGCTGTGGGTGCGGTCCTCCCGCGCGCTGCCGTCGGGTATGTAGAAGCCCCAGCCCCGCCCGTAGTCGGTCCAGCGCACGTTGCCGCCGCCGCCGACGGTGAAGCCAAGCGGCAGGATCACGCTCACCCCTGCGCCCAGCCAGCGGCTGTTGCTGCGTTCCGGCCGGCTGCGCGGCCGCTCTCGCCCGTAGCCGAGGGAGAGGTCCGCCCGCACCGTCGGCGAGACGACCCAGACGCCACGCAACGAGGCGTCCATGACCGGCCCGTCCAGGAGCGTTCGCGTGCGGTAGCGCCGCTCATGCCAGGAGGCCTGTACGAACGCCGTCACCGACTCGCTCACGCGCCGGCCCACCTCGAAGCGCGCGCCGAGCTCGCGGTTGTCCGGCACGGTGCCGATCCAGCGCTGCCGCGCGCTCGCCAGCAGGCTCAGGCTGGTGGCGCTGTCCACCAGCCAGCGCGGGCCGAGATGGGCGGCGAGGAAGAACTGATCGAACTGCGAGCCCGAATACTCCCGCCGCGCTGCCTCCCCGCCGGCGCGCAGGCGTATCTGGTCCCCCATCGGCACCTGATACTCCGCGCCACCCCACACCGAGACGCCGATGCCCGAGGTGGTCAGCTCCTGCTGGTCGCGGCGGAAGGGCAGTTCAAAGCCGCCGAAACGGATGTAGATGGTGCGCTCGGCCGAGGCGCTGCCGATGTTGCTGTCGGGCGCGAGCGCGAAGCCCAGATGGAAGCGCCAGCGCTCGCGCGCCCTGATCTCATTGAGGAAGTCCTGGACGTTGGCGGCCACCGGCGCCGGCACGCCGCCGACCAGCACATACTCGAAGTGGCGCTTCGCCAGCTCGTCCTCGCCCTTGAGGAAGAAGGCGCGCGCGAGCTCCAGCCGCACCCGCAGCAGACGCGGGTCGGCGATCAATAGGGTGTGGAAGGCGGCGATGGCCTCGTCCAGCAGGGCTGCGCGCGCCGCGTCGTCGAGAGCGGGCGCCTGCGAGGCCTCCAGCGCCGCGAGGCCGAAGAGGAAGGCCGTGTTGGCATGGACCTGTTCGCCCTGGACCTGCGGCCGCAGCAGGGCCAGCGCTTCGTCGAAGCGTTCGGCGGCGATCAACACCCGCGCCGCGGTCAGCGCCGCCGAATCGTCCGTCGCGTCCGCGGCGTCCGACGCAGCCGCATCGGGGGCCTCCGCCGCATAGCCGGCGGGGGCGGGCTCGTCGTCCGCGCCGGCTGCCGGCAGTGCCGGGAGCGCGAGCAGGAAGACACAGGCGGCCACGGCGAGGGCGCGCCAGAGCGGGGCGAGGATCATCAAGAGCCTTGACACGTGGCAGGGCGGTGGGACGGCCGAGGGCGGGTCGTCACCTCGCACTCGCAAAGAAAAAGGGCGGCGGCCAAGGCCGCCGCCCTAAGCGTAGTCGAAAGATCGATTAGTCCATATCTGCGCCGAAGGCGCCGAGCACGTGACCGGTGTTGAAGTGACCGGTGAACTCGCCGACGATGCCGGTCGGCATGTATGTTTCGATGACATCCGTGGTCTTGGGATCGTCCACAGAGTTACCAAAGAACCTGGCGGCCCACTCGCCGTCCGCTGTATCCGCATTACGGCCGGTATCACCCGTAAACGTGGAGGCGCTGTCGGTGTAGCCGTCAGCGCTGGCGAACGACGCCGCCATCAACTCAAGCGCCCAACCACCGGGGATCGCGTTGCCGCCATCCATGAAGTTGGTGATCATGCCGGTGACTGTGTGTTGGGCGTTTGCGGACACGTCATCGCCCGAGAAGTTCGCGGTGAGGCTGGCATCGGCGGCAAACTGGCCGCCCTCCTGAGGAATAGGATCGCCGTTTTCTGCAAACGTCTTCCTCATGTAGATGCCGGTGGCCGACCCGGAATAGCTTGCGGTGCCATCCACACCCTGAATCTCACTGGCAGACGCGGGGTCAGCGGAACCACCGTAGATGGCGGCGGCCGTGTAGGCCGGCCCGCCTTCGTCGTCGGTGGACTCGTTCAGCCAGACGCCAAAGCGCAGATAGTCGTCCACATCGACAGTGGCACCCTCACTGGCAATGAAGTACCAGTTGTCGGTACTCACGCCAGACAGCTTACCGTCCGCATCCGTCGTGAGCGTGCAGTTGGCCCCGGAGCACGTGAACGTGCCCGGCGCCCCGTCGAGCATGCCCGCGTAGTTGGTGTTCGCGTCGAACGGCACGGCAGTCTGGAGGGCTGCAGACGGGAACTCCTCCACGCCGCTGATAAGACCGACGTTGGTGTCGACGATCCGCAGGGCGTCGTCGGTTTCATTGTCGGCGTCGGTATCGACATCGTATGTGTACCGATCCGAGAACATCGGGCGCGAACGCGCGGCCTGATCGTTGTAGATGATGACCGTATCGGTGGAAGCCTTGATGCCTCCCATCGCCTCGGTCATCCGCTGCGTCACGCTGGAGGTCCAGCCGTCGATCGAGGCCGCGTCAACGGCATCGCTCGCCTCGAGCGGGGACTTCGCTCCAGGCACGCCGTTCGCGATCATCAGGGCATCCGGCACCGCCGCTGGATCAGCGTCGGGGCCGATCGCCCCAGCGACCGCCATGGCGTCGAGACTGATCCCCGCCGGCTCCGGCCCAGTTGGCAGCATATCCACAGCCAGCCCGGCCAGCACCATTACCGTCTCGCTGTCCAAGGCAGGGTCGACACTGACGATCTTGAGATCGCCCGTGATCGTCACAACGCCGTCCTCCACTGTTCCCGAGCAGCCGCCTTCGCTGGCGCACGCGACGGTTCCCACACCGGGGATGGTCACCTCCTCGCCGTTCGCCGCCGTTATTAGCGTGGTGCCATTGGGCGCGTCAACGCCCCGGATCGTCGTGCCGGACGGAATGTATTTCCCTTCAAGGGACCCATCGCCGTCCATCATGCCGGGCGCCAGTGCATCACCGCCGCCGCCGCCGCCGCACGCCGCGAGCCCGAGCGTGAACACGGTCGCGAAGCACAGCGTGATCAAGTTTTTCTGTGTAGACATCTTCGAGGCTCTCCTTAACACTTAATGTAAAACTGATTTCTACGACACACGTGCGCCAACATACGCAGAGGTATGATAAATGATGCTATTTCAATACGTTGATTTCTTCTCTGATCCATTGACCCCGCGCCAAACATGTGCTCCAATGCGCACGTGTTTGATGCCGATTGCTTCCGTAGTGCTTACGATACCGAAGACGGCGATCGGCAGCGAGAAGCGAACGGGGACCCGATCCGATGCCAAGACGAGCCGAGCTCACAATCTCCAAACGAACCGTCGACGGGCTGGCCGTTGAGGGAAGGGACGCCGTCTTCTGGGATCGCGAACTCCAAGGCTTCGGGGTCCGCGTCTATCCGTCCGGGCGCAAGATCTATGTCGTGCAGAGCCGCGGCCCGGGAGGATCGAAGCGCATTACCCTCGGCCGGCATGGCGAACTCACCGTTGAGCAGGCGCGCAAACAGGCGGTTGCCGTCATCGACCGCATCAAGAGAGGCGAGAACCCGGTGGCGGCACCGCCGGAGCCCGCGTTCACCGTGGCCGATCTGGCACAGCGCTACCTGGAGACGCATGTGGCGGTGAACTGCAACGCGCACACTGCGGGGATCTACCGCGGATCGCTCGACAACCACATCCTGCCGGCACTGGGAGCGATGCCGATCACTTCGGTTGGGCCGCCGGAGGCGGCGGCGCTGCACTACGGGCTTCGCGACACCCCCCGCGCGGCCAACCGGGCGCTCATGGTGCTGTCCAAGATGTTCTCGTTGGCCGAGGACTGGGGGCTGGCTCCGGCTGGCGGCAACCCCTGCCGTTTCGTGCGCAAGTACAAGGAAGGCATGCGCGGGCGGTTCCTCACACCGGACGAGTACCGGCGGTTGGGCCGGGTGTTGTGTTCCCTCGATGCCGGTGGCCCGTTATCGGCGCGCGCGGCGGCGGCATTGCGGTTGTTGATGCTGACCGGGTGCCGGCTCAACGAGATTCTGACCCTGCGATGGGACGATGTGGACCGAAAGGCTCGAGAGCTGCGGTTGCGCGACGCCAAGACGGGCGCACGGATGGTACCGCTGACGCCCACGGCGACGGCGGTGCTCGCGGGGATCGCCCGCGCCCCGCGCAGCCCTTGGGTGTTCGCTGGGGTTACACCGGACAGGCATCTGTCGCAGCTCTCCAGCTACTGGCGCCACGCGCGGGGGCGTTGCGGGCTGGAGGATGTGCGCATCCATGACCTCCGCCACTCCTTCGCGAGCAGGGCGCTCGCGCTCGGCGAGAGCCTGAACATGATCGGGCGGCTGCTCGGCCACACGGATGTCGCGAGCACGGCGCGTTACGCTCATCTCGTTCGGGATGCGGAGAAGGTCGCGGCGGCCAAGGTGGGCGACAGCATCGAGGCCGACATCCTGCGGACGGAGAGCGCCGCGCACAGAGCCGAGGCGTAACAGGCGGATTCGTGGAAAGGGAGCGGAGGCATGGCGAAGCTGCAATACCGGTCACTGTCGATGCGCACCGTTGATGGACTGTCCGGCGACGGCAAGGACATCATCTTCTGGGATCGGGAGCTCCAAGGCTTCGGGGTACGGGTCTATCCCTCCGGAGCCAAGGTATATCTTGTCCAAAGTCGAGGGCCGGGCGGGTCGAAGCGCGTCACCCTGGGGCGCCATGGCGTGATATCCGCCGACCGGGCCCGGCGGCGGGCGGCGTCAATCATCGCCCGCATCAAGGCGGGCGATGAACCGGAACCGCCCCCCAGCGCGCCCGCGGACGCGGGGCCGACGGTGGCCGAGCTTGCCGAGAGATATCTTTCGGAGCACGTGGCGGTGCACTGCAAGCCGACCACGGCGAGAGGGTATCGGAAGGTGATTGGAAAGCACATATTGCCGGTGTACGGCAAGCTGGCCGTTACCGCGCTCGGACGAGAGCATGTGGCCGGCCTGCATTACAGGCTGCGCAAGACGCCGACCGCGGCGAACAACGCTATCGGCGCGCTGTCACGGATGCTCGATCAGGCCGAAGCCTGGGGTCTGGTTCCGCGCGGCGGCAATCCCTGCCGCGTTGTGGCCAAGTACAGAACGCGCAGGCTGGAGCGGTTCCTGACGGAGGAGGAGTTTCGCCGTCTCGGGCAGGTGCTGGACACGCTGGAGGCGGAAGGCCGGCTCCCGGTGCATGCGGCGGCGGCGCTGCGGCTGCTGATGCTTACCGGGTGCCGGTGTGGCGAGATCACGACCCTGCGCTGGGAGGACGTGGATCTGGAGGCAAAGGAGATCCGGCTCCGCGACAGCAAGACCGGCCCGCGCGTGGTTCCGCTGTCGCCGGGGGCGGCGAGGGTTCTGGTGGACCTGCCGCGTGACGCCGGCAACCCTTGGGTGATCGCCGGACGCAAACCGGACAGCTGCCTCTCCCACATTGTCTATTACTGGTATCGGGTGCGGGAGCGCGCGGAGCTCGACGACGTACGCATCCATGACCTCCGCCATTCCTTCGCCTCACGTGCCCTGGCGCTGGGCGAGAGCCTGCCGACGATCGGCAAGCTGCTTGGTCACAGCAAGATCCAGACGACGGCCCGCTACGCCCATCTCGCGCGAGATTCGGTGCAGGAATCGGCGTCCCGGGTTGCCGCCAGCATCGGCGCGGACATACTGCCTTAAAGCTCCGCCAAGGGTATCGATGCGACGGCTCCGCCCTAGGGGCCGATTCGTCGGCCACGACTGGCAACGGATTGACTTGTCACTGAAATTTGACGCTTGAACTGATTAGGGAGTTGTGGTTACGTGCGCTGGCCTGACCCTTAGGGGACAGGGATGCAGGCGACGTTAAGCTGCGGGGTTGGGAGTAGTCGACATGGCGGGGTCCTGTTCGACTGGACGGCAGGGGGTGCTACGTGTCCGAGGATGCTCATCTGCAAAGCAAATGACGCGGAAGAGCGTTGCCGGTATCGACACGGCGGAAAGGCACTCATAATGCTTGTCGGAGTACGCTTGACGCTGTTATGCTTGGCGGAGTAATACAAGTTGCAGGCCTCGTCTCGGGGCCAACCGCTCAACCTACGAGAGGAGAGGCTTGACGATGTCTACACACAAAAACTTGATCACGCTGTGCTTCGCGGTCGTGTTCGCGCTCGGTCTTGCGGCGTGCGGCGGGGGGGGCAGTGGCCCCGCCCCCATGGCCGATAACGGTGATACGGACGGCGCCGATAACGGCGATACGGACGGCGATGTGTCGCTTGTAGGAAGATATATTCCGTCCGGCTTCTCGCTCGAGGGCCTCGAGGGCCTGGACTTGCCCGATGGCACGACGATATCGGTGGCGAACGGTGAGAGCGTGGATGTCGCCGATCTTGTAACTGCCGAGTGCGTCAGCGATGACGGCTGCTCGGCAACAGTGGCGGGCGACGTTCTGACGATCATGGGCAATCTCAAGATCGTCAGTGTCGACCCTGCCTTGGACGACGCGTCGGTAGCGGAGCTGGCCAAGGTGTTTCCTGTTATGCTGCCAGACGGCGACGGCGACGGCGATGCCAATACGCCGGCAGAAATCCTCGCCGACGCAAGAACCGCTCTGGCGGCGCTTCCTGACGATGCCACGGACGAGGCGAAAGAAACGGCTCAGGGGCTGGTAGATATGGCGCTTCGGCTTCCGGGCAACGAGGCGGAACTGATTGCAAGCCTCGATGAGAAGGTCGCGGACGCTGAGGAGCGTCTATTGGCGCTCGATCTAACCGAGCAGGAGAGGACAGAGAACGCGGTCGCGTTGCAGAATGCGAAAGACGCGCTTACTAGCGCCTCCGCCGAAGGTAAAGAGGCTGCCCAGGCAGCAGTTGATGAAGCCCTTCGGCTGCCCGGCAACGAAGCCGCGCTGATTGCCTCTCTGAATGAGATAATCAAGGCGGCTGAGCAGAAAACCGCCGAGACAGCGGCAGCGACGGCCCTCGCGGAGAGGATTGCCAGAGAGGAAATGGTCAGGACGGCGATCGAGCTCACTGACAACCGTGTTGGGACCTCCGAGAAGGAGTTCCCCACTGGCATTACCGAACAGGCGGTGGCGCGCGATGCGGCCGACAAGCTTACGGTCGATGTGAACGGTGAGGCAGACGACGTCTATGCGGGTGGTGAGACCACTGCTGGTGACGGCGACTGGAGCTTCGTCATGTTGACGAAGACCGACGATGATGCTGAGGCCACCGACACCGTGGTGTTCTACACAGACATCGCGGCGCCGGCGGACAAGCTGCTCACGGCACAATACACTCAGACCCAACTGGACGACTCCCTCGACACGGACACTGTGGAAAAGGCGATGTCTGCCGGTTTCCCCTCAGAACCCGGTACATCTTGGGTATACACTGGGGCTGACGATGAGCGTGCAAAGACTGTCACCGGCACCTTTGACGGCGTACCGGGCCAATTCACGTGCACGTCAACAGAGGATTGCACGGTCGCAACCAATAGTGATGGTGAGCTGATGCCATCCGATGATTGGCGGTTCACCCCCGTTTCTCCGCTTACGGCCACGGTCAAGGATCCGGATATGGCTTACGCGTACTTCGGTTGGTGGCTGAACAAGCCGGAGGACAACACCGCAGCCCACGATGTCGAGGTCTTCGCGGGTGGAACAACTGACCATGAGGCTGATGTCACTATTGCGATCGAAGGCACCGCAACGTATGCGGGACCGGCAGCCGGCAAGTATGTGACGAGGACGTTCACGGCCGGCGTGCATTCCGACTCCGGCGTTGGTCACTTCACTGCGGATGCCACCCTGACGGCGAAGTTCGGTGATGAGAATGAGCCCGGAACCATCGGCGGATCGGTCACAGGCTTCGAACTGGACGACACGAAGCCCGTTTCCTGGAAAGTGACGTTGGAGGACGCCGCCCTCACCAACAACACCGCGACCTTCAATGGCACGAGTGAAGTGAACTTTGGCGGCGGTGCAACGGAGGATGACGCCGGGACGTGGCAAGGCTCGTTCTACGATGATGCCGATGCCACCGATGACACCAACGCGCCGGGCACGGTTGCGGGCACGTTCGATGCCCTAACGGAGAACGCCAGTGTGATCGGCGGGTTCGGTGCAACCAAGCGGTAGCCACAGCACCGGGACCGGGTTCTCCTTATGAGATCCTGATCCTGTAGTTCAAACTTCTGGATGAGGGTGGCAGGTTCTGCCACCCTCTTTTTTTGTCCCACAAGGCCCCTTCAGAGAAGCAAGCATGACGGTCAGCCCTTTCCTGCGCGCCCTGGCAGCCACGGCCCTTCTTTTCCTCTCCGCTCCGTCGTGGAGCGCTGGACGAGAGCCGCCGACTGCTAGCCAGCCCGGCGTCGCGGAGGGCCGGACCCTGGTTGAGGAGGGCCGGTTCGAGGAGGCGCTGGGCATCCTGCGGCCGCTGGCCCGGGGCCGCGCGGTCGAGGCGAACGTGCTCTTCCTCATCGGCCTGGCAGCGACCGGCGCATCGCAGCAGCCCGATCTTGCCGACGACGAGCGGGAGGCGCTGCTGGACGAGGCCATCGCGTCCCTGCTCACGATGCTGATCGACCGCCCCGGCCTGGTGCGGGTGCGCCTGGAGCTGGCGCGGGCGTTCTTCCTGAAGGGGGAGGACAGCCTGTCGCGGCGGCACTTCGAGCGGGTGCTGGCGGGGAAGCCGCCGCCTTCGGTGGCCGCCAACGTCCAGCGCTTTCTTTCGGAGATCCGGGCACGCCGGCGTTGGAGCATGGATGCCGGTTTCGCGCTGGCGCCGGACACAAATATCGGCGGGACCTCGGATGAGGAGATCATCTATATCCGCGGCCTGCCGTTCCGCCGCGACGCGGAGGACCTGACCACGTCGGGCGTGGGGGTCTCGGTGTGGACGGGAGGGGAGTATCAGTATCCCCTGGGCGAGCGGCTGCGGCTGCGCGCCGGGGCCGACATCTCGCGGCGGGAATATTCGGGCGAACAGTTCGATCAGCTGTTCATGTCGGTCCATGCCGGCCCGCGCTGGCTCATAGGCGAGAGCACGGAGGCGAGCCTGCTCGCCAACGCCCGCCACCGCTGGATCGCCAACGAGCCCGATCATCACGACCTCGGCGTACGCGCGGAAGCCAGACACCGGCTCGGCTGGCGGGTGACGCTGAACGGGCAGGCGTCCTGGCACAACCGCCGCTACCGGACACGGACGTTCCTGGACGGGCCGGTCATGGACTTCTCGCTGGGCGGGGCCTCGGTGATCACCCCGACCGTGCGGGCCGATGCGGCGGCGGGGTACGGGCGCGAACGCCCGGAGACGCGGAGATGGCGCCATGCCCGCCGCTGGGTGCGGGCCGGCGTCACGGTCGCCCTGCCGCTGGGCTTCACCGTGGGTGCCGGCGGTGAGCTGCGGTGGACGGCCTACGAAGGCAACTGGTTCCCGTTCACGCTGGATGGCGCGCCCCGCGAGGACCGCGTCCGCTCCCTGCGCGCCTCGGTCCACAACCGCGCCTTCACCCTGTACGGCTTCAGCCCGCAGCTCGCGCTGGTGAACGAGGTGCGCACGACCAACGCGCAGCTCTACGACTACGGGCGCACCGGCGGCGAGCTGCGGTTCGTGCGCCAGTTCTAGGGACTGCGCGGTCGTGTTCCAGGGTCTCCGGCCACCAGCGATACTCTTGACCCACGAAAGCCGCCTGCTCCCGGCGACGGCATGAGCGACACCCCGATGCCCCCGCCGCGCGACCCGTCGAAGCACTCACCGGGCCGGGCCGGTCCCGGGCGGGGTCTCGCCCCTGTCTGCGCTCTAGTGTTCTGTGTCCTGTGGCCGGGCGCCGCCGCCGGCGACTCGGCCTGGGGCGACGTCGCTACGCCGCTGCGCATAGTCAACCTGAACCCGTTCCACCTCCTTTACGGCGTGCCCGGTTCTTTCGGCACCCGCGTGTTGACGCCGGGCTCGTCCGAGCTGATCGCGTCGATGGATATGGCCTCGCACCTGATCGATGCCAACTCCGGCGCGGAACGGATCCTGATCGATGGCGAGACCTACAGGCACTCGCTCGCCTACCGGCGTGGTTTCCGGGACCGCTGGGAATATCTGTTCGAGGTGTCCGCGGTCGCGCACCGCGCCGGCGCGTTCGATGGGTTCATCGAGAATTGGCATGACGTTTTCCACCTGCCCCAGGGCGATAGGAACAGCGCGCCGCGCGACCGCCTCGCGGTCTTTTACGCTGATGGCGATAGAACCCATGTCGATATCGGCCGGGATGTCTTTTCGCTCGGGGACATCGGCCTCGGGGTGGGCTATTCGCTACCGCATTGGCTCCTGTCGAATGACGGGCTGGCGATCCGGACCGGCGTGAAGATCCCGACAGGCGATGAGAGCTCGCTGGCCGGCTCCGGCGGTTATTCGGCGTCGGTCTGGGCGGAGACCTCGGGCGCGCTGCGCGGATCGGCCGCCTCGCGCGCCTGGCTGTACGCCGCGACCGTGGGAGTGCTGGCCGGGGAGGCGCCGCGAGGTCTTCTGGACCTTGGCGGCCGCTTCGTCGCCTTCGGACGCGTCGGGGTGATCTGGCGGCCCCTGAGGCGTCTGACCCTGACGGCGCAGCTCGATGCCCATTCCTCGCCCTACGGCGCTTCCGGCGTGCCGCCGCTCGCCGACCCGGGCGTCATGATCAGCCTCGGCGGTGCGTTACGGCTCACGGAACGCGCGACGCTCGAAGTCGCCGTCACCGAGGACGACGGCCTGTACCGCGGCGCACCCGACATCGGGTTGCATGTCGCCCTGCGCTGGAGACCGTAGAACCGGACCCTAAAATTCCGGCCGCGGGTACTGTCCAGAATCTTTTGCACATTTCATCACTTGCTGGCGGTGTTCCTAGCGGGTTGTTGGTCCGGATCTTGATCCAGTGGCTATCCGGGAAGGCGTAGAAGGTCAGCGTCTCGCCGACGCTTTCCTCGACCAGCTCCGCCGCCTTTGTCAGCCGCTGGCGACGCAGCGCGGCGATCACCGCGTCGGCCTTCTCTCGGGCCGCCTGGCGGCTCCGGCAAGCATCAGCACCATCACGACTTGGTCGAACAGCTACCGCTGAACAAAGTCGATCTTGCGGCGGGCAGCGCATCCTTCGGTGGAACCGCCGGCAACACCACCACCGCGACGCTCGGCGGCGTCACCGGCACGGGGACTTGGGAGGGGGGCTTCTTCGGCAACGCCAGGGCCGACGGCAAGCCGGGTTCCGTTGCCGGTGTGTTCGACGCTCATCTGCCCGCCGCGCATGTTTCCGGCGGTTTCGGCGCCATCAACACGGCCGCGGATGAATAGACAGGCCCCTGGCCATGGCGAGCATCATGATCTCTACCATGACCGTGCGTTGTACGCGACTGACTGAAGCCAGCGGAACTTGTGGCCATTCCTTTCGGCTAGCGCCCCCGAAACCGTCAAACTGCCATATACGGCGGTAGCGCCGGCGGGTATCTCGCCAACCAGCTGTGGGGGTTCAGCAAGAATCCGATCGTGCTCAAAGGTGGGGGCACCGTCAAGGGACGGCCGGAGGCGTTTGCCGCGCTCGCCGGCGGCCAGGCCGGCCCTAGATTTGCATGCGCCAATGGCGGCCCTTATGCTCAACTTCCGGAGCCTCTCCGGATCGTCGAGCAGACGGGCGATGCGCTCCTCGCGCATCCGGAGGCACTCGCCCTCGCGTTGCCCTGCCAGGGTCGCCGCGAGGTGCCGGTCGTCGTCTTCAAGCACTTCGCATTCGCGCGAGAGCGCCGATCCGAGGCTCTCTTCCCGGAGCGCGATGCAATCGAGGTGGATGCCGAAATTCCCCCGGTCGGCCATGAGTCCCTCGTAGCGGCCCACCGCATAGTCAGTCACGTCCCGCCATGTGTCGTAGTCCCCATGGTCGGGAACCGCCACGCCCCGCTCGGCCGCCTCGGCCTCCAGCGCCTCGCGGCGGTGCATCTGACCCGCCATGAAATCGTGGCAAGTGTCGAAATACCCGCGGGTTGACACTGCCTTGCCGAGCTGAGCGAGCACGGCGCGTGTATCCGATTTGACGTCGTAATCCAGGAGCATGTGCCCCGCCGGTCGGTGCCGGCGAGGCATTGTAGTGAGGAAAGAATGCGGCGGTTCAGCTGCGGCGCAAGTGAGCGAGAACCGGAGCGCAAAGCAAGATATCGGTGTTTGACTTGGTGCCCGCAGATTCCCGCGCAGGCAGTGGTGGTGGCGGAGATGCGGCGTCAACCGTGGCCACAGCCGTCGGTCGGGCACATTTTCCCACAGCGCGGCGGGCAGAGGAGCAGTGCCAACCGCGACGCAGGCCGATGGCGTCGGGGCGAACGCTACGCGAGGGCGCGGTGCCCCAAACTTCGGTGGCTCTGCGGCGCCGAGTCATCGTCGCCCGACGCCGGGCAGCCCAGCGGTTACACTTGTCAGTTTTCTGGCCATCGGCAACTCGGCGCACGCCATCTGCCATGGATGGAGCGCGCAGTCAGGGGCGAAGCTGTCGACGTCTCACTTGGCATCTCCGGATCTTTGCGCGAGTATGCTTGAAACTGCCGCCTAATCCAACGGTCGCCCTGTGCCGGATCGAGAAAGCTGCATGAACATTGGACGCTTTCAAAGCAGCGTTCTGGATGCCAACGCAATTGCGAGAGCTTCTACTCCGCGCCTGGAGACACAACTTTGCCAGAGGGAACGCGCGTTGTCTTCGAGATGGACTGTTCTGTGGGTGCGAGGATTCCGGGACATCCTGCCGCGAGGATTCTACCGGCTTTGGGACACCCCCGCGATGACGCTGGCCTCGGCCTTTTTCGTCGCATCCTGCGTCGGTCCGGGGCAAACGACCGATTCGCGCAGTCTCACGCTGGCATCTGTCGGTGACAGTAACACGCAGACGGCGGAAACCGTCACGCAGGACGAAGCGCCACATCCACGGACAACAGATCCCTCAACTGCCATCGAGGGGTCGAACGCTCCTGACTCGACCATCGTGGAAACCGCTGCCGGCCCGGGCTCGGCTACTGGCCGCGCATCTGCGCTCGGCACGTCGCCGGGCGGCCGGCGCGTTTCGCTGCGTCCCAAGAACAACGTCGATGCGGACGATCTTCTCGACCATTGGGGGCATCGTCGGGCCGGGCTCTTGTCGAAGGCGTCGGAACCCAACGATGTGGACGATTTCAAGGCCCTGCTCGAAGCCGCGCGGCGGGCGGACACTGGTTCTGTCGCACCCGGCCTTCGCGATGACGATACCATCACGTTGCTGGGCGATCGCGGCGGAGTGACTTATGGACGCTGGTCGGGCGGTCCCGCCGACACCCTTTCCATCGACTTCGACTATCAGGGTGCGACGAGCCAGGTGCGCTACAACAAGCCATTCAAGGCGACGCTCGAACGTGCCGGTAAGGCCTGGAGCCGGCGGATTGACGACACATGGGAGGAGTGGGAGCGCGAGGCGGGTGAGTCCAAGGGTCGGCTGATCGGAAACTACGGCACCGACGGGAGGGAAATCCGTGTCGGGCCCGGAGGGGAAACCAGCGCCGGCCTTGTCATCTACGTGACCGGGGTCGAGCTGGCTGCAAACGAAGCCGGACGGGGCGGTCCCCACAGCCTGTGGCCGGGAGGTGACTGGGAACCGCATACCGGTGTCGTGGCCTTCGATAAGGACTATATCGAGGACGCGGAAGAGGCTTCGCTCTTCCGCACGATGGTGCATGAAATCGGCCATGTGCTCGGCTCATGGTACGGTGTCGAGACGGGGGAACGTCTTGCAACCCTCACAGACCGCGAGACCGGGACCTGGATCGGTCCCAACGTGGTTGCGGTCTACGGCGGACCTGCGCCGTTTCAGGACAATGACGATTCCCGTGGTTGGCACGACGGGGAACGCAGCCTTGATGCGACCAATATCGATTACGCGCATGCCGGGGTCTGCGAGTCGGTCATGGCCTATTGCGGTCAAAGTGCCGGCATCCCCGCGTTCCAACCTGCGGAGGTCGATTTCGCCTTCCTCGAAGATCTCGGGCTGACGATAGAACAGGCGACCGATCGGCCAGAAACCTACGGGCTTGCGGGCTGGATGGACCATTCGGCATTCACGCTGTCGGTGTCGCGGAAACTCGATGTATCGATTGCCGATCCTCAGCCTCATTATTCCAACAGCGGCGCGAGATTCGAGAGCCTGGACGCGGTAGATATCCTGTGGGCCGAGGCGGATGCGTTCGGTGACCGCAGCACGGGCGACCTCACGGCCTCCTTCCCGCTCAGGGGGACGGTGCGCTATTCGGGCGGGTTGATCGGTACCGCCGTCGAGTATCCCGGTTTTCCGCCGGTCTATGGCGCTGCGAATCTTTCTGTCGGCCTTGGCAGTCTCACCGGCAAGGCAAGCTTCACCTCGCTCCAAAGACTGTTCAATGGAACGCGCTACCTTTTCGCCGGCGGCAGCCTGCATTATCCGATCGCCGTCGAGGACAACGCAATAACACATGATTCGCCCGGGGCATCGCTCGTTGCCGACTTCTACGGCCTCAGACACGAAGAGGTCGCGGGCACACTCGACGATTCCCGCGCGGGCCTCCTCGCGAGCTTTGGGGCAAACCACGACGAAAGGCCGGGCTATCTCGACGCGCTCGCCGGGTCGGATCACGTCAGAGGCATGATGTACCAGGACGGTTTCAGCGAGACCGCGGACGGCTGGCACCGTTTCAGATGCGAAGCCGGTTCCGCCTGCGAAGGCAAGCGCAATTGGTGGGATGCGGAGAGCGCCTGGTACGACGTGCCCGCCGCGGAAGGCATGACTTCGCGGGAGCGCGTGCTCGACTGGACGGCGGGCTGGGGCGACTGGCTGTCCGAGGACATGTTTGCCGATCACGGCGGGGTCCGAGTCGCACGTCGTTACGCTGACGGAACCGATGGCGGCACGGGGCGATATCAAGAGGATGGATATTTCGGGACCATGGAGTACGCCGTGTTCGGGACTGGGTTCGTCAAATTTCATGACTGGAAACGACAGAATGGCGACATATGGGATTTCTACATCAATGGAACCGGGTTCCAGGGAGACCACTCCGGATCTCGCCCGGCAGGAGGGGCGACCTGGGAGGGGCGGATGATCGGCCAGGAGGGGGGGCTCGAGCACGGCGAACCCCCATTCGTGCAAGGCAACGCGAGAGTGCATGTGTCGTTCCAGCGCGATCAGGTCGACATTGGCTTCTCCAGCGTGACGAGTATGGACTTCAAGCGTAAGTTGACGAATTTCGGCTTCGACAATGTCCCGCTCAAATCTGACGGCACCTTCGACGGCTTCGACGGAGGCCCGGTGGAAGGTTCATTCTTCGGGCCGGCACATCAGGAAGTTGCGGGGATGTTCCACAAGAGTGACAATCAGATGACTGGGAGTTTTGGTGCTGTCAGTCGGGACTAGTGTTGCGTCCCAGAGATATATGAGCAAAGTCTCTGGACTATTGCGAGTATTGATTCTGCGGTTGCGGTCCATATGAAGGGAGTGGCTTTGGCGTTGTAGTTGTGGACGAAGAGATCGATCTTATTCAGCAGTTTCCTGACGTTGGAGAACGAGCCGCGTCGAATGGCCGTTTGAGTGATGATGTCTGGACCTGGGTTTTCTCGTCGACACAGAGCACGACGGCGTGGTCGGGCGGGTTGAGATAGAGGCCGACGATATCGCGCACCCTCCCGCCGTCTGAGCAGGGACAGACAACGGGCCGGGATCTATTGTTTAGTGTCGGCATTTCCTTTCCGGCCGTCTGTCTCCCACGGACAGGGCAGGATCTCCCAGGTTCCCTGGCAAGCTATCCCGTGGCTATGTATCCGTTCTTCGGCCCCGGATGACCCGTGGCGCCTCACCGATACCGGCGCTTCCGGTCCTGCCCCCACAATGACCAAAATGAAGGCGTCATCATTGCAAATCTCGAGGCTCAATAGCGGAACTTCACCACCCGCTGTGTACGCTTCACGACGCGCGTTGCCACGCGACCATGCAACACTCGCTTCCGGCTGACGGGCTGCGTCTTTGCCGGGCGGGAGTCGAACCCGTTAGCTCGCGATGAAAGGTTTCAACTCTTCGTCCCTTCCTTTATTTGCATTCCCCTTTCCAGGACTTGCCCTGGCGCAAGGTCAATATTGAAAGCCGTTTGACAGCTTGGCCGTGAAGTCGAAGGGAATGCCCATGATGTCGGCATACTCCACGTTGAACAGGTCGCCGTCGTTCAGCTCATAGGAATAGCGACGCAGTCCGCGCCCGACGACCTGTTCGCAGAGAAGCTGAGTGCCGAAAGCCCGGATACCGAGCATGTGGGTGACTGTGTTGGCGTCCCAACCTTCCGTCAACATGGATACGGAAACGACGCAGCGGATCTGTTGCCCAAGCCACGCCGTCACATGCGCCGCAAGGTCCACAGCACCTTTCCGACGATGTGGGCGTCCTGGGCGAGGCATGTATAGGGCGCGTAGTCCGGGTTGGCAGAGATCAGGCGCAGCCGGGGCGGCCCGGGCTCGCGCACCGTCTCGATCCGCTTGACCACCAGGCCGTTTCCGTCCCACAGCACGAACATCTCGCCCGTGGCGGGGACACGCCGGGCGCTGTCGACGACGAGCCGGTCGCCCTCGCGCATCTCGGGCTCCATCGAGTTGCCGCGCACGCGCAGGATGCGCAAGCCCTCCGGGTTCGCGTCGCCCTCGTGGCGGATCATCCCCTCGGGCAGGTGCCAGCGCGCCTTCTCGACGGCGAATTCGTCGTTGAGCGCGCCCGGACCGGCGGCGGCCTCGACCTCCATCTCGGGAACGGCGGATAGAGGTACGCCCGGAACGCCGGCCGGCGGGGAACGCCGCTTCTTCTTCGCCGGCTTGCGTTTCGGCACCGTCTCGTGACGCAACTCGGCCGGGTCGCAATCGAGCAGTTCGCCGAGGGTCACGCTGTCGGGGTAGTTCAGCACCTTGGGTAGGCCGCGCTCGAGATACTGGTGCATATAAGCGCGGTTTCTTCCCAATGCGAGCGAGGCGGCGTTCATGGTGACGCCGCGCTTCCACAACAGGTCCTTGAGTTTTTGTCGTACCGGGTCGCGTTCCATGGTAGCTCCGCGCGTGTTTGTCTGTTGATGTAGCTTATAGCCTATAAAAACCTATTGTCAAGCTATAAAGTTCTTCTTATGTTCCTGTTCCATGACGGACCGGAACACATCCCTCCAGAAGACCATCGCCGGCTTCCTCGCCCGGCGCGGGATAGGCCGCGGCCGGTTCGGCCGGGAAGCCACGGGCAACCCCTCCCTGGTGGCACGGCTCGCCGCCGGCCTCGTGCCCAGGCTCGCTACCGCCGACCGGGTGCTCGCCTACATGGGCGAGGAACCGTTCGGTCCGGCCTTCCGGCGCGAGGTCGAGGCGTTCATCGCCGTGACCCGCACCAAGGCCCATCTGCTCGGCCAGGAGGCGATGGGGGATCCGTCCTTCGTCGCGCGGCTGCGCCAGGGCGCCTCGCCGCGCCTCGATACCTGCGACCGGGTGAGCGCCTGGATGGAAAACCGGGCGAGCGAGGCCGAGCGCAGGGCGGTGCGCGCAGCGGTCGAGGACGGCGCTCCGGCGGTTCCCGTCGATTCCGACAAGCAACGGGAGGCGGAGATGAACGACGACGAACTCTACATGGGCACGCGCGAGTTGGCGGCCTATCTGAAACTGAGCCCGCGCACGCTTGACCGTTACCGGGTCAGCGGCGACGGCCCGCCCTTCCACAAGTTCGGCAACCGCGTCCGCTATCTGCGGACCGACGTCGAGGCGTGGGCGGCGGAACGCCGCTACAGCTCGACTTCCGACGAGGGCGGTTCGGCCCGGAGGGCGGCGTGATGGGCGGCCTCGACGCGCCGCGGCTCACGGGCACGCTGGGAGTCGTCACCGCCGCTTTGCCGGATCAGGCGGGGACCATGAAACGCCTGCACGGGACCGCTGACCGCTTTTCAGCTCCCCGGAACTCCGGTTTGCGCATCCGCTTTGCCCGATCCGGTTCTTTCGCATTATTGCTCGCCGCGCTTTCGGGCTGCGGCTTGGCCGAGGTCGAGCGTGCGCGGATGGAGACCGGGGATGCCGCGCGGCAGGTCTCGGCCCTGCAGGCGCCGAACGCCGGGCCGCGCCTTTCTACCGTGCGCCTGATCGAGCGGCGGCCCTATGTCGGACTGACACGGATCGAGCCCGATCCTCGCGCCGGTCTGCCGGCGCGCTTTCGCCGCGCGGACGCGGTAACGCTGCCGCTGGCCGGGATCGGCGCTGCGGCGGTACTTGTGGCACGCATCGAGGCGGCGACCGGCCTCGCGGTGCGGTTTGCCGGTCCCCCGCGCCGGGCAGATGAGACGACGGGCGGCGATCCGCCCGTGCATCTCCTTGGCGCGGCCGGACGCGACGGGTTGTCGCCGGACGGCGGCATCTGGACCGGGCCGCTGGACGCTCTGCTCGATGCCTGGACCGAGCCCTCCGGTTACGAGTGGCGTTACGATGCGGACCGGCAAGCGGTCGAGATCGTGCGCCGCCGTTCCGCGGTCTTTCATATTCACGCGCTGGCCGGCACGCAGCGCTACACGGTGTCGGCCTCGACCCAGGACAGCGCAGCCGGAGACGGCGGCGGCAACCTCACCAGCCAAACGATCTCGACCGAGACGGATTACAACCCGTGGCCCGAGATCGAGGGCCAGTTGAAAGAGCTGCTCGATCCGGGAACGCGGCTGTCGGTGGCGCCGTCGAGCGCCTCGGTGGCGGTGAGCGGCACGCCCCGCGATATCGCCCGGGCGCGCGCTTTCCTGGGTTATCTGAACCGAGAGGTGCTGCGGCCCGTCACCCTGTCGGTGCATGTCTATTCGGTGCGTGTCGAGCGCGAGGCGGACTACGATCTCGGCCTCAGCTTCTCCATCGCCCGGCTGCTCGGCGAGGCGCTGCGTGTCAGCGTGGGATCCAACGCAGTGGCGTTGATCAAGCACTCTCCCGGCGGCGAGAGCGGCGATACGCTGTCGGCGACGGTGAAGGCATTGAACAGCGCGGGCGCGGTCTCGCGGGTGCTGTCGGCCGACATCCCGTCGCTGAACGGCAAGCCGGCGCAGTTCTTCGAGCTCTTCCAGGAAGCCTATCTGCGCGAGCTGCGCACCACGGCGGGCGATGGCATCGCCCAGACCGAGCTTACACCGGGCACGGTCTCCTCGGGCTTTGCGGTGAGCTACCTGCCCCGCATAACCGGTCCCGGCGAGGTGCTTGTACGGTTGTTCGCGAGCCTGCGCGACCGCCCGTCCTTCACCGCCTTCACAACGAACGACCAGACGATCCAGCTCCCGGCCTATGCCAGCCGCGCCATTCAGGTGACGCAGAAGATCGGCCGCGGCGAGACACTGATGGTGACCGGGTTTTCCGACCGCAGCGCTGCCGCCGGGCGTTCAGGCACCTTCGACGCCGATCTGCCGTTGCCGAAAGGAGCGCGCAAGGCGTCCACGGCCCGTATCGAACAGGTGCTGCTGGTGACCGCCGATATCGGCGAGCCGCTCGGAATCGCGGAAGTGCGGGGGATGGCGTTTTGAGCACGCTCGCCATTAACGGACAGCCCTTCGCGGCAGGGCTTTACTGGTTGGAGCGGGCCGGTCCGGCCGCTACGGCGCGCGCCGCGCGCCGCTTCGCGCGTCCCTGGTGCGTCCACCGGGCGGGTCAGACCGGCTATGCCGGCGGCACCGAAAACGATGCCCCCGAGGGGCTCCCGGCGCTGGCGCCGGCGTTGGTCGATTCGATCGAGAGCGAATTCTGGATGGCTCTGGTCGCGGGCGATGCGGCCACGGGCGATTCAACCGATAGGGGCGATACCGGGCGTTACGCGCTGATCAAGGTGCGCGATGGCGCCGTGCTGGCCGATGGCGACGAAGTATTCACCGGCCGGGATGCCGCCGTCGAAGCGTTCGGGCGGGCGCGGACGCTAGGCTGGGACCTTTACGCGACGCCCGGCCTGCTCGCCGGCGGCGCGGACCGCGAAGTCACGGATCTCGATGTTTCGAGTCTCACCGCCGCGCCGGAGAATGTACTCCGCCGCGCGCCGTTTACGAGAATTGGGCGCGCCCACCTGGCGCTGGTCCTGCTGTTGCCCGCAATTTTTGCCGGCGGGTCGGCCGCCTGGCTGCAGCGCGATACGCTCCTGGATTGGATTAGCGGCGGGCCGGAACCCGTGACTGCCATCGCACCTCCGGCCGAGCCGGAACTCGCGGTCGCGGTCGATAGCGCCGCGCTGATAGAGGCCTGCCGGCGGGCATTGTCCGATACCGCTTTCGGCGGGCCGCTGCCTTCGGGCCGTGCCGCGCTCGCCGGAACGGTGCGCGATCCCTACACCCACACCAACGAACGTGTGAGCCGCGAACGCCAGCTCGAGGATTGTGCCGCCGATGAGTACGGCCAGGGCCGCACAAGAGTGCGCGAGGTAACCCAAACCCATGACGAACGCGGCAACCCGGTGGGCGATCCGGTCCATGGCCCCTGGCAGCTTCTGATCGACGAATGCCGAGCCGATTACACGGCCTGGGAGAACTACACGCTGGTCTGCCACTGGAACGCCGGGCCACCGCACAACCGGCGCATGGAAGGCCGCGAGATCTGGCGCCGCCTGAAGAGTGTGACGGCGGAGGGAGAGACCCTGGGCCCGCCCGAGTTCGTCTCGACGAGCTGCTGGACCGGAAAGGTTCCCGTGCCGCCCACGGCGGTGGTCACGGAGATCGCGCAAACGGAAGCGATGACCGATGGCTGCCCGTCCGGCTACACGGGAAGCCAGGAGTACCGGCGCACCGTGACCCATAGGGCGACACAGTTCCCGTGGGATGCGGAGCCGATCGTGCAGATCAATTACGGCCCCTGGATTCTGGAGACGGACAGCTGCGAGGCCGTGATCCCGCCGGACTGGGGCGGCGATGGAAATGCAGGCGGAGGCGAGCCGGCAGTGGGAGGCTTCGGCGGTGCGGGCGGTCCGGGTGGCGATTCCTGCAGCCCGCCCCTTGACCCCGACGCCGGTACGGACGTCTGCAGCGTCGATAGCAGTATCGGGTTCGACACCAGCGGGTTCGGTGGTGGTGGCGGCGGCGGCGGTGGTGGCTGCTTCCTGACCACGGCGATTGTCGAGCGCCGCGGCATCGAAGCGGATGACGGGCCGACCCTGACCGCGCTGCGCCGCTTCCGCGACGGCTACATGATGAAAACGCCCAAGCGCCGGGCGCTGGTTGCCGAATATTACGAGATCGCGCCCCGCATCGCCGCCGCGATTCCCCAAGGGCACTCGGACTGGGACTGGATCGGCGGCCGCATCGACGCAGCCATCGCGGCCATCTACGCGGGCGACGAAGACGGGGCGTTCGGGATCTATGCCGCCATGGTGCGGCGCCTCGCGGCGTGTTGGACGGAACCGGACGGCCGCATGGCCGCAGGAGCAAACACCACCAAAGGAACATGACGATGACACGGCATTCAACCTTGTCGATCGCCGCTGCCGTCATGGCGGCGGCCGCTCTCATGGCAAGCAATCCCGGAACGAGCGGCGCTTGGGCGCAAGCCGCGCCCGCCTCACCGAACTACAGCTCCCATGCCGCCGCCTTCTTCACCGGCCTGCTCGAAGGCCGCGTCTGGATCCTGGAGCGGCCGAACTCGCGGCGTGCCGGAGACCGCAGTACCGTCTGGGCGCATTACCACGGCCCGGACGGCACGCTTCGCGCCTGTGCCCATCTCGGCGGCGCCTATGCGCCCGCAACCGCGCGCTGGCGGGTGGTGCCGTCCCGCGAGTTCCGCGCGCTCTACAATTTCACCGAGCCGGGCGTGGAACCGGATCCCGGACAGCGGCGCGGCCACACCCCGGTCTTCTACGATCCCGCCACGGGCGTGCTGCACAACGAGGCGCTGGGACCATCGTCCGGCATCTGGGCGGTGGCCTCGCGCGGCTGGATGCAGGAGAGCTGGCCGCGGGCGATGCAGGACGCCTGCCCGGGCTTGCGGTTGCCGGCGGACTTGCCGGTCAACGAGAGGCAGACCTCAACCGCGTTCGACAAGATGATGGCGCAGGATACGGACGCGCCGCTGCGCGGCTTTCCGGGCTCCGAACTGCGCGGGCCGGGAGCCACTGGCATCGCCGTCTCGGGGGCCCTTCCGCTCCTGCCGGCGGCGGCGCTCAAGCGCTTCCTCGAAGACAACGACGGCCGGGTGCTGGTCGACAATACCGGTGCGCGCCATGTTCTGGTGCTCGGTCCGGATCGCGACGAGTTGTGGCTGCTCGACGGCAGCGGCGGAACCGGCGGTACCGGCGCAATCGCAGATACCGGCCATCTCGTCCCGGCGGCGGGCGGCGCGGAGATCGCGCTGCACTATGAACGCCTTCCGCTGCGTCCGCGTTTCCGGGTCGGCGACGCGCTGCCGCTGCTGCCCACCGGAGAACGCTACGCCGCGATGCGACTGACCGATCGGCTGGCGGCGCGCAGCGCCCCGGTCACGCTGCCCTTCATGGATCGCGAGGATTCCGCGTTCCGCTTCCGGGCGGATGGAACTCTTACCGCGGTATTGGGGGACGGCAACGGGAGCCGTGAAACGGCCGGTGCGTGGCGCTGGTCGCGCGGCGAACTGATCGTGACCCTCGACGGCGCGGCGGCGGCCAACAGCTATCCCTGGCGCGCACTCGCCGGCCATGTCGGGTGGACGCCCGAATGACCGCCGCGGCACATCTTCGCACCCTTGGCGCCTGCCTTGCGATGATGGTGGCGGCATCGGGCGCATCCGCGCTGGATGCGGTGTTGCCATCGGCGCCGGGGACGCAATCTGCCAAGGCGGTGGCGGGTGGCTCCGCCGCAATGAATTCAAAGCCGGGTCTTTCTGTCCCACCAATGGCGCCATCCGCGGGCGCTGCGAATGCCGGGGGCCGCAGCCGTCTGCTTCGCGTGCTGGACGGCGGGGCGGCCGGGCAACCGCAACCGGCAGGCCCGGGCGCAGAAGCGCAGACGCCAAACGCGCCCGCGCCGAAGTCCGGCATCCCGCTACCGCCGATGGCTGCATCCGTCATCGCAGGCTGTCCGCGCGATCTGCTGACCCGTCTGCTCGCGGGTGTGGCGAACAAGGAAGACGCGCTGTCCGCCCTGGCGATCGAGCAGGAGACCCTGAAGCTGTGCCATGAGCGCCAGCTGATTGTGACGGGGATATTCGAGACGGAGGCGCAGTTGCGGGCGCTCCGCGCGCCGGCGGAACCGGCGGCCGCAAATCGATCCTCGGCGGTGGCTGCCACCGTTCCTTCAGTCATCCCGCAATTGAACACGGTCCCCGCAAAGCTGCCGGCACCCTCCACGACTGCGCAAAAGGCGGCGAAAGCCGCGCCGGCAGCGCCGCGCTATGGCTGGTTCTCGATCGTCGGGATGGCGGGCGATCTGCGCGCCGGCGTCACCGACGGCCATCGGGTCTGGTTCGTGCGCGAGGGCGATCCGCTCCCCGGCGATGTCCGGGTCGGCCGCATCGCCGCGCGCCCGCCCAGCGTGCAAATCGAGGGTGCGGACGACAGTACTGCATTGCCTTACAGGGCCAGGCCCGGAGACGGCTCATGACCCGGCAACCGGCGAACACCCGTCCCGGCGCCATCGCAAGAACCATGGCCCGGCTGCTCACGCGTCTATTTGCATGGCGCGGTAGACGTACCGGCGCCGACGCACCAAAGACCCCGGATGCCAACCGATTGATCCGCGTCCCCGCGATGGACGCCCGGTTCCGGCGCATCTGCGCGGTGTTCGCCGGCGGGCGTTGCCTGATCGCGCGTGGCTACGAGGCCGACGCCAGGTTGCGCTCCGCGCTGCTGGCGCTGCGCCAGAGCGGCACCATCCCGAGCGCGGTGGCCGAAGAAACCGCAACCCTCGAAGAGATCGCCGAATGCTGGCGGGCGACGGGCGCCGCATCGTCGCCGGCCGCGGGCGAAGCGGCGGCCCGGCGGATCAAACGCCTGTTCGAGGACGCAGCCGCGGCCCGGGCGAGCGACGTGGTGTTCGAGACCAGCGGCGGCGCCTGTCATGTGTTCGCCATCGTCAACGACCGCAAGCTGCCCTTGGCCCAACCGCTGACGGCCGAGGAAGGCCGCGAGGCCGCCGGTTTCCTGTTCCATTGCAAGGACGAGGGCTCGTCGCAGACCAGCTACCGGCGGGGCTCCTTCCAGGGCTTCTCGATCCGCGCCGGCGGCCAGGTGCCGCTGCCGGCGGGCGTCTCGGCGCTGCGCTGCCAGCGCGGCCCCCACGAGCCCGACGGCGATCATCTGTTCGCCCGCATGTTCTATTCCGACCGGCTCGACGCCGGCATGACCCTGGAGCGCCTCGGTTTCTCGGCAACCGAAGCCGCGCTGTTCGCCGGGATCCGCATGGCGCCCCATGGCGGCGTCTTCATCGGCGGCACGGCGGGCGACGGCAAGTCGACCACCTTGGCGGCCAACCTCGCCCTGCAGATGGCCGAGTTCGACGCTTCACTCCAACTCCGGTCTGACGCCTGACCCGGGATCGGAGGAAATGGAACGATGCGGCTTGACTTCGGCTGCCCCATATGGAGCGAACGGGGACGGCACGATCACCCGATCCCCCGGAACGACCTCACAGACCCAACAAGGTGCATCATGAAACACGAGACCGGTTGATGTAGGACTCGTCGGTGACGATGCTCAGGTTGGCCACGCGGCCCCCCGAGACGAGATGGGTGATGGTGACGTCGGCGCCGAGGCGTCCGATGAGTTCCGCACGATTCAGTCCGAAGGCCATGGTGTGACTCCTTCAAGTCTCGATGATGACGATGGGTTGGCGAACGGCCGGGACCGGAGTTCGCTCTCTCCAGCCCCGTCCCGCTCATCCTTCTCCTGCTTCGCTCTACCTCCGGTCCGCCGGGGCCTCGCGGTCGGGGCAGCGCCGGGTGAGGTCGTCGGCGAGTGCGTCGCGGATGGAGCGGACATCGAGGCCGAGCTCGGCGATGAGTCCGTCGCCGGCCGGGGTGATGGGGTCGTAATCGGTATCGAAGGCGAACATGGTCGTGGTCTCCAGTGCCGCGCCCGACAGCCGAGGGAGACCGCCTCCCTCTCCACCACCGGGCGCTCGCCCGGCACTCGCTTCGCTCGGGCTCGAACGGCGGCGGAGGCAGGGGGATGCGCGGCAGGGCCTGCCGGTCGGCACGCGGTGAACGGGGAATCGCGGTGACGGAGACAGACGGGCCGGGAGGCCGGCCCCCCCCCGCCCCCCGCCGCCCGTGCCCCCCAGGCAGCCCTCGAAGAGGGTGGGCGACTCAGTCCGGGACGCTGTCCTGCGGTGCGCCGGCGCGCAGGCATCGGGCGGCGAACGCAGTCCAGGAGTGCCGGTCCCGGTGGCCGAGGCGGCGGTTGAGGCGGTCGCACAGGCGCTGCGCGTCCTCGTCGGTGAGCGTGACCAGCGAGGTGGGGATGACGCCGCCCATGCCCTCCACCACGAGCACGATTCGGTGCACTTCCTCCTCCGGGAGCGCCTCGGGGCAGAAGACGAAATCGACCTCGTCCGGCAAGGTATCGGCGGTCATGGGCCGGGCTCCTTCGGTTGGTGCGATGCCGCCCGCCGCCGGGGCGGCGATGCGCATTGTCGCCGGCGCCGGGCGGGCGTCTACCGCCGGCGTGGGGACGGCGGGCCGGCGGCACGTGCGTGCGGCGGCGGAACGCGGACCGGCAAGACGTCTCCCGGCCGCCCCGCCGCCCGGGCGTACGGGATCACTCCCATGCCGCGATGCCCATGATCGCCGGGGCGTCGGTGATCACCTCGACCCGGTCGGGAGGCAGCCCGGCGAAGGCGAGCGCCATCGCGACCTCCTCCCAGGAGTCGTAGGTGCCGTGCTCATCCCCCGTCTCGAGGTCGACGACGGTGAACTGCGGGTCATAGACCGGCATCGCCCGGAAATACGTCGAGCGCTCGTACGACCGGCGAGCACAGGGCTCGCAACGGGCGGCGCCCTGTGATGGCTCGCCGCAGTCGGTGCATCGTCCCCGGGCGCGGCGCCTGGCGTATTCCTCCCGGCGGGCGGCGTTCTTCCTCGGATAGCGTGCGGTCTCGGCAACGGCGCAGGGCGGGCACCGCGAGCCGCCATCGGTCGCGAGCCCCCCACAGGTGCCGCACAGTCCGGCGGCACGGCGCGCGGCGTACAGCGCGCGTTCGGCGGCACGACGAGCTGCGCGGCATGACTCGCAGCTCGCGCCGCCGTCTGCGGGGGGATGCTTGCCGCATTCGGCGCACAGGCCGGCGGCGCGCCGGGCCTCGTCGCGCTTGCGGCTCTGTTCGCGTCCGATGCGGCGCTTGGTCTCCACCTTCCGGCCGCCATAGAGCTTCCCTTCGGCCTTGGCCTTGGCGTAGCGCGTTCGCTCACTCGTCCGGCGCGTCTCGCCGCACGGTCCGCACACTGTACGCCCGGAATCGACCGGTGCCTTCCCGCAGCGCACGCACAATCCGGCGGCGCGGCGCTCCTCGGCCTCCCGGCGCTCGCGCTCGCGCTCATAGAGCTTGGCCCGCTCCGGGTCCCTTCGCGGCATCCCGGCCGCCCTGAGCCGTGCGTCGCGGGCGCGGCTGGCTCGGTTGCGCTTGGCTCCACACGGCCCGCACATGGTCCGGTCCGGCGCCAGAGGCCGCTTCCCGCACTTCGGGCACAGGCCCTGGGCGGCACGCTCGGCGGAGCGCCGGTGATGGCGTGCGCGGTCGGCGGGCCGCCGCTTCTCGGCGCACGGCTCGCACTGGCTGCGATGCGGCGCGGGCGGGCGCTTCCCGCATTTGAGGCAAAGGCCCTTCGCGCGGCGCTCGGCGGTTCGGCGGTGGTAGCGCTCCAGGTCTCGGGCGCGCCTGGTCTCGATGTCCTGCTCGGTCATCGTGGTGTCCTCCCTGCCGAGGTTGGAGTCCGGGCGAGGGACGCCCGGCCGGCGCGGTGCTGTGCGGTGCCGGCGGGACGTCCTGGAAGAAGACCGCTCAGCCCCGCTGCTTGCGGTCGCATAGGAGCCCCGCGGCCACGGTGCCCCAGAGCTGTTGGCCGCCGCGGGTGCGCAGGCCCGTGCAGATGATGATCTCGGTACGGGCGGGTCGCATCTCCTTCACCGCCTTCAGCGTGGTGGTGACGCGCTTCGCCCTGCGGCCCTTGCCCATCGCCGGATCCTTGCCGGACCAGGGGCGGATGTCGCCGTTGGCGAGCGCCTTGAACCGCTCGATGACGTAGCGCTCGTCGGCAAGGCCGCTGCCGAAGAAATGGACCAGGAAGGTGGACGCCGTGTTGCCGGGTATCGCGATTGCCGTGCTCATCGTGCCGTCTCCTTCGTGCCGAATGTCGGGAACGGCGGGGACGTCCTCCCCCGGACATCTACCCGCCGCTCCGCTCACGGCCAGGCTCTCGCTCTTATGAGGGCAGACGCAGTCAAGCGGAGAAGTTGGTTGGGTTTACTGCATGGCGCACTCGCTTTCTGGGTTGACGGACCCGAAGTCGAGCTTCGCGCTGCCGCCGGGATTACCGACGGCATCCCGCTTGAGCTTTGGGACACCACCGACACGCGCGAGACCCGCGCCGACGCCCAAGCGCGGCACCGGGCACGGTCGGCGTTAACTTGGATCGCATTTGCCCGGCGGTCTTCGCCAATTCTATCGCCCCTCGCCTGGGCATCGAAATGCCGCGCGTGGATTTGGGACTGTGAGCAACAGACCGGAAAGAACCGGAAAGCTATGTTCACTTCTCTTCGATTGGGACGGGCTAAATTCCTTCGGCTTCAATCTCCTTCGTTCTTCGGCGGGTTTTCTCCTTCAGTAACTTCAGCTTGATTGCATGCTTTTGGAATTCAGTGTCGGCGTGGACGCCGACGTCCCGCTTGGCCTGCATTTTGAAGGTTGCATCCAGACCGACCATAGCCGCTTCATCGAGGATTACTCTTGCTGCCTTCCCCAGCGAGCGGGCCTGCTGCATGTCGATCATCGCCCGCATTGCTTCTTCTCCCAGATTCCTTTGGAAGTACCTCCATTCACCGAAAGTCTGTCTCCCCGTATGCATCACCGTCGTAATTTCCGGATAATCCGCCACAATTCTTGACCTGCTCTGCTCCGGCAGATCCTCATAGAGGTCGATCAGGTCGTGGGTCTTTATCGCTTCATCCTTGCAGGTCAGACAGATGGCCTTCGAGCTATCCCCGAAAGTTGGTGACGGATTGATCAGACGGCGTGTTGGATTTGCTTGATTCCGTCCTTGAACGTCACTCCCTGAATGACCTCGGCGCTTTGAACGCTGATTCTAAGTTCGGTGTCATAGGGTTAGATGACGTAGAGGGCGGTTCGGATGTGGAACCCGGAGGGTGAATCGGATCGCAGCCCACTTCGGCCCTGTTTCGACCGCCGACTGAAGCTTGAGTTGCACGGCTCGCGGGTCACCTCCGACGCCGGAGTGCTCGCCTATCGTGAACTCGACGATGCCTTGGCGCTGACCGCATTGGCGGGCGATGTCCTGGCCGACAGCCGGACGGGCAAGAACGGCTGGCATGGCGTCGTCGGTCTGCTTCGCCAGTCTGTCTATGGACGCCTCGCCGGATACGAGGATGTGAACGACGCCGAGCGTCTCGGGCGCGATCCCGCGATGCGGTGGATCGTCGGCGGCAAGGCGGTCGAACGCGGCGGCGCATCGACCAGCCAGATGGGGCGCTTCGAGACCGAGCTGTTAGCGAACGACGAGAACCTCGCCGCCCTCGCGGACTTGTCGGGTGTTTGGATCGATCGGGTTCATGCGCGGAAGCTGCCGAGAATGATCGTGCTCGACATGGACAGCTCCGTCAGCCCGACCCATGGTGATCAGGAAGGTACGGCCTATAACGGCCATTTCGGCTGCACCTGCTATCACACGGCGGGGGGTCGCGGTCGGTGCGGCTCACCCCGGCGGAACTGGGCGCCGATCCGCAGGCAGCCATTGCCGGTCGTTCCCGGCTGAGGCTTGAACCCGATCCGGTTTCTGTCCATCCTGTCGTTTCAATCACACCATCGCGGAGCCAGGTTCGGCGGCGCGGTTTCGCCGCCGAATCCCGGGGCGCATCGCGAGGAGGAACGGGCAATTCCTGCGCATTCCACCGCCGCCGACCCGAACGCGGGCATTGGCCGGGGAGCGGATCTCCGCCTGGCCGGGCTTCCGGAATTCGTCACGCCGGACTGGCTTCGCGAGAATTATCACCTCATGAAGGCGGACCTGCGCAAGTTGGCAGACGCGATCGGGGAGGACTATCCGGACTGGCCGGCCACGGCCGACGGCAACGACGAAGCGGCGTTCTACCGCGCCGTGCACGATTTCGCGGGACGCTGGACTTGGTTCCCGTGGCTCTTCGAGGAGCGGATCCTGACGTTGTTCGGCCGGGTAAAGGGCAGGAGGAAGCAGCTCGGGCCGCGGGTACTGAAAGCGGCCACCGAGCGGGCGAGGGCGCTGCGTGGCGGCTCTCCGGACGGCGGGGAGGCGACGATTCTCGATGACCTGGATACGCTGTGCGAAGCTGGAGAATACAACTGGGCCGCGCAATCCGTCTGGGTCTTGTCGTGCCTGGAGGGCCCGGAGAGCCGGTTCATGGTCTCGCCCTGGCTGGCGGAGTTGGAGATCCGGAGCCTGGTCGGGGATGCCGTCCATTGCACCGGCTTGCGTCCCGCCCACGCCGATTTGGTGGAACGGCTGGATTGGGAGACTGCCGGAGCGTATCTGGAGAAGCTGGCCGGGCGCGCGGACGAGGAGTGCGCTGCGCTGCACAAGGAGCTTGCCGATGCCTGGAGTAGGCTGAGGATGCATGTCTCGGAGCATGACGATTACCGCCCGGCGGAGGGCAGGCTGTCGCTCCTCTTCCTGGATCTCCAGGAGACCGCCGACGAGCTTGACGAGATGGACCGTGCGCAGAACGGCGCCCTCGCCCGATGCCGGCACTTCGAGTTGCGGTCGCTGCTCGAGGGAACGTTGGATGCCATGCCACAGACGAGGTTCGCTCAACAGGCGAATGGGCTGAGGAGACGCGTCGGATCGCTTCTGGAAGAGAGCGGCCTGCCGGTCCGCTTTCCCGACCCCGAGTGGGAGAGCTGCCGGGAGTTGGCCGGAAGCTTCCGGGCCTCGATCGTCGAGCCGGGGGAGCGCGAGTTGGCGCTGCGGGAGGCTTCCCGCCGCTATGCCGAGGATCCCAGCGCCGAGAACCGTGACGCGCTGCACGCGGCCGCCGCGGCCGAGCGCGAAGACGTACACTCGACGGAACCGGCGATGGCGGTGTTCGACAGAATCGCCGCCTCTCTCGGCGAGCTCGTGGAGCGCTTCGGCTCGATGGCGGATCGGGACGGCGCGGAGAATTTTCCCGCTGGACCGGAGGGGGAGCCGCCGGATCCGGTGCGCGCGCTGCGCGCCGAGATCGGCGAGCTGAGGGCGGCGAACCGGGAGGCGGAGGAACGGATTGCGGCGCTGGTGCAGGCGCTCGGGGACGCCGGGGAGGAAAATTCCGAACTACGCCGCCAGAAGCACCGGATGCAGCAGCGGCTCGCCGCGCTCGAGGGCGGCGAACCCGCCCGGGCGGAAGACGAAGCCGTGCCCCTCCTCGGGAGCTACGTGGATCTTCCGGCCTGGGCGGAGCGCCATTTCGAGGGACGGGTGGCGCTGGCGGGACGCGCACTGAGGGCGATCAAGAGCGCCGAGTTCGAGGATGTGGGCCTCGTCGGCAAGGCGATCGAACTGCTCGGCGGGGCCTACTGGCGGATGAAGACCGGGGGCGGCAAGGCGTTGCGCGATGGCTTCGACAACGAATTGCATGCGCTGCGGCTCCAGGAAACGCCGAGCCTCAGCCCCAGCGGCCAGGGCAAGGCGCGCGACGATTTCTCCATAGAGTGGAGCGGCCGCAGGCTGACGCTGGATCGCCATCTGAAGAACAACGTGATAACACGCGACCCCAGGCAGTGCCTGCGTGTGTATTTTGCATGGGACGATGCAACCCGCCAGGTCGTGATCGGCCACCTCCCGGGACATATGAAGATATAGGAATCGAGGCAGGTCCACCGGGTGTATTACCGCTCACACAATGGTTCTGCTTTTTTTCTTGACGGGGGCGCAGGACCGTTCGTTGTAACGGCCCAACATGTCATTGCGGGATGGCGAACGGATCACTGCTCCGGCAATGTCGGAGCGCCCCAGATCAGCGGCCTGTCAATCGATTAATCGATTACACGCGTGTGCACCACACAATAAATCCCATTATCCGTTGACCGCTTATGCATGACGATCCGGTCACCCCAGATGTTGCGTTGGAAGGGTTGACGGAGCAGGATGTTCTTGTTTTGTCCCTGACAGGAGCACGCCCCATGGAGCGCTTTCCCAAGAGCCTGATCAGCTTCCAACGAATGTTTCCCGACGAGGCTGCTTGTGCCGCCTGGCTATTCTCGATGCGCTGGCCCGAGGGCTTCCAATGCCCGGGTTGCGGACACGATCATGGCTGGGCGCTTCGAGCCAAGGCGCACACCTTCGAATGCACCAGCTGCCATCGCCAGACCTCGGTGACCGCGGGGACGATCCTCCACGGCAGCAAGCTCGATCTGACGGTCTGGTTCTGGGCGGCCTATCTGATGGCGACCCACTCGAACGGCATCTCCGCCCTTCAACTGCAGAAGCAGCTCGCTCTCGGGTCCTATCGCACGGCCTGGATGCTGGCCGCCAAACTGCGCCGGGCGATGGTCGATCCGGACCGCAATCCGTTGTCGGGGCTGGTCGAGATCGACGAAACCTCCCTGCCTTTCCGGACCAAGAACGACCCTGCCAGCGACGGCCCCGGGCGAAGCCATGACGGCAAGTTGCTCGTGGTCGGTGGCATCGAGGTGGGCGACGGCAACAAGCCGGGCCGATTGCGCCTGGCCGCTCTCACCGACTACGGTGCCGGCGGTCTCAACGCCTTCATCGCCCGTAACATCGCCCCGGCCAGCACCGCAAAGACCGATGGATGGGCCGGATATGCCGGCGTCCCCGTCGACCAGCACGATCCCCACGTCATCGGCGCCATGGCCGCACATCTTGTCTTGCCCTGGATCCATCAGATGTTCTCCAACCTCAAGGGCTGGGCCCGTGGGGTCTATCACGGGCTGCGCAGGAAATACCTGCAAACCTACCTCGACGAGTTCGTCTTCCGCTTCAGCCGACGCAGAACGCGGCATCCCACCTTCCGCTCCCTGTTCGCCACCGCCATCCGCACCAAACCTGTCACCTACAACATGTTGGTTGCGCCGGAACAAAGTGCATAAGCAGTATCCGTTGTTTGGTCTGTTGTTGACAGGTGTAGTCAACATTGACAACATGCGCCATGAATCATGACACGAGACCGGTCGGTTGGATCAGGGCGGCGCGGAAGGTGTTCGAATCGTTCCCTGCATCCGTGCAGGATCGGGTCAACACGGCGCTGACGATCGCGGTAGAAGGCGGCAAGGCGGATATCGCCAAGCCGCTGAAGGGCGTTGGACCGGGTGTCATGGAGATCGCCATCCGATACCGGACCGATGCGTGGCGAGTGGTCTATGTGACGGAAGTGGCGGGCCGGCTTTGGGTGATCCACGCGTTTCGGAAGAAGTCGAAAACGGGGATCAAGACGCCGAAGGCCGAGATCGATCTGATCGAGGGCCGGGTGGCGCGACTGAGAAGGGAGCTGATGCCATGAGCGAGCGCGACTTCGAACTGGTCGAGGGCAGCGGCAATGTATTTCGCGATCTGGGCGATCCCGACGCGGACCTGAAACAGGCCAAGGCGATCCTCGCGGCCCGCATCATCGCTGTGCTGGACGACCGCGGGCTATCGGTCCGCAAGGCCGGCGCGCTGACCCACTTCGCCGCGGCGGACTTCTCGCGCATTCGCAACGCGGATCTCGGGCGGTTCACGCTGGATCGGTTGATGAAGATGCTGGCAGCTCTTGACGGCAATCTGCGGGTCACGCTCCATGTCGATGCGAGACTTGGTGGCCAGGCCGCGGCGGCGATTTGACGCTGAGGCCATGTCGGTTTCACCAGGCACGATGCAGAGATTTGCATGAGCGAAATATCCGGCACGGATGCTCTCTCGGAATGGTTGGTGAAAAGGCTGCCGGAATGGGCGTGCATGATCGCGGCGAGAATCGCGTTGCGGGTGGCGCCGATATTGCGGGATGCGCTGTGTACCGATGAAACGTCGCGGCGCGCCCTCATCATCCTTCCGAGCTTCATAGCCCTGGCCGCCGCAAGTTATGCCGGTGCCGGGCCAGATCGATTCCGTGATGTGCGGCAGGTAGCCCGTGCAGCCGCCCGTGGCGCGGGATCTACGATGGTAGAAACCTTCAACGAAAGTCAGATGAATGTGAATGCTGTCGGTGTTGCTTCGCACGCCGTCGGTGCCATTGTACTTGCGGTGCAAGCGGATGGCCTTGCCGAGCGGCACCGCGCGTGGTCCGGTCTTGGAAGCAAATGGACCTAACTGGATGGAAATAATATCAGCAAAATCAGTTATTTATCGAACAGCCATTTGGCAATCTCATTGCATTGTTATTGCACGACAAGGTCGATCTTCACGACAAGCACGACGATTTCCCGGCCCATCTCTCGGGCGGCCAGGAACAGCGGGCGGCGATCGCGCGGGCGCTGGCAGTGTGCTGTCCCAGGGTGCGCCAACCGAACGCGCCGCCTGAAACCTGCGTCACCAACTTTTGACAATAGCTCGAATGGGTCACCAGGGAACCTGAGAGGCCCGGCACTGTCCATGTGAAGGATGTCCGGTCGGGGGTGCAACCGGCTCTAAACCCAAATCCCGGCCCGACGACCCGCCCGCGGGGCATCGGGAGCGCGCGAGCGACGACACAAATAGAGCGGGCGCACTTGGTACGGAAAGGCGAAAACAATAAGCCCGAAGGATGCAGTGTTGCTGGCTCTTGGGCAGCTTGTTGAGTACCAAGGGCTGCCTCAGCCGCATGACGGCGCTCACCATGGCCTTCAAGCTGTGCCAGTCGGCCAGCAAGAAGTGGTGCCGCCTGGACGGCTCGCACCAGATCGCCGACATCATTCAAGGCGTCAAATTCAAGAACGGAGAAAAGCTAACCGAACGCACCGCCTGAAACCTGCGTCACCAACTTTTGACAATAGCTCTTCCACGGCTCGGTGTTACCAACACGTCCGGTGGGGGCGTATGATTTCCGAATTTCAAAAACGTAAGGATTCGGTCGTGCCGTGGAGGCGGACGACTTTGTGATTGTTGTCGGGCGGGGCTTCATAAGTCACTGGTAACGACTCCGGCCATGCGCTATCGTCGAGCGCATGGCGATTCGCGACGAGGATTTTGGCGCGGACCTGGCGCTGGTTGAGGGTGACGATGATATCTGCTCGTCCCCCGAGACAGCCCTGACATACGCGCCGCGCGACTTGCGATCGCTGTATGAGCGGGAACGGGCGCGGGCGGCCGGAGCGGAAGCGCGCTGCGAAGAAGTGCGCCGGGCAGAGATAGATTCCCGTGCCCGGGCGAGTTCGCTGAAGTGGCAGCTCGATACATGCCGGCGCAAACTGAGCGAGGCCGCCGAGGAGACGAAGGAAGTCCGCCGCACGGCGAAGGACGCGCTCTCCCTGCAAGCGGAAGTGGGGCGACTGGAGAAGCTGCTCTCCGAAGCCGGCGTCGAGCCGAGCAAGCGCGGCAGGATCTCATCGGTGCGCGAGGAGAGGCGTCGGCTGCGCGCGGCGTTCGAGCAAGCGGAGAACCAGAAGGACAAGATCAAGACGCTGCGCACAGAACGCGGTGAGCTGCGCAAGCAGGTGACCCGGCTGAACAGGGAGGTCGTCCGGCTCAACAAGCGGCTGGACCGGGAGGCGCGGACGTCGGAGAGCCAGAGGGACACCATTCGTCGGCAATATGACGACGGTGTTGAGCTCCGTGCGCAGTTGAGGATCTACCGCGACCAGGCGGACACGGTTCGGTCGCTGTCCGACGAGGTCTTCTGGCTGCGTCATGCCCTGGAGGGGTCTAAGGCCCGCAAGGGGGCGCTAAAGGCCAAGCTTGCCAAGCTTCTCGCCGACAAGAAGATGCTATCGAAGCCCATCGCGGGCACTCAGCTGCGTGCCGCTCTCAGGCGATCGCGGCATCAGAAGAAGACCATTACGTCGCAGTCCAGGGAGATTCGCCGGCTGCGCAGGGCGGTGCGGGCGTCGGAGCGGCTCAAGGTTCAGGTCAGCAAGCATCGCGCGGCCGCCGAGACGCTGTCGAAGTCGCTGTCGGACCAGGCCGCTCAACTGCGCAACGCCCTGAGGCGATCGCGGCGCCAGAAGACTGCGATCAAGTCCCTGTCCAGGGAGAACGCCCGGCTGCGCAAGGCCGCGAAGACGTCGCGGGGGCGGATCGAGACGCTGGAAGCGCAGCTTGCCAGGCTTCGTGCGACCGGCGCGGTGCTGTCCAAGGCGCTGTTCGGGCGAAAGAGCGAGCAGCAGGAGAAGCCGTGCTCGGAACGCCCGCGCGGCCAGCAGCCCGGCGGCGCCGGCCATGGCCGCACCCAGCGGCCCGGGCTCGAGGAGCGCACGGAAGAGCTCAACCCGCCGGAGGATGCGCGGGTGTGCTCTTGTTGCGGACAGCCCTATGCGCCAAACGGCGCCGAGGAATCCACCATGGTCGAGATCGAGGTCCGGGCTCACACACGCAGGATCGTCCGTCCCCGCTGGCGCCGGAGCTGTGACTGCGCGTCCTCGCCCCTGGAAGTGTCGGCGCCTCCGGTGCCGCGGCTGTTCGACAACACGCTCTACGGGATCAGCGTGTGGGCGTGCTTCCTGTTCGAGCGCTATGGCTGCTTCCGCCCGCTCAACAGGGTTGGGGCGTGGCTGTCCGACCGGGGGCTGCTGATCTCGCCCGGGACGCTGGCCGACAGTGTGCCCCGCTTCGTGCCGCTGTTCGAGCCGCTGGCCGATGCGATCCTCGCGCACCAGAACAAAACGGCTCTGCGCCATGCCGACGAAACCACATGGCGCGTCCAGGCGCTTCGCGAGACCGGCCGTTCGAGCCGGGCCTGGCTCTGGACCTCGGTCAGCAGTGACGCAGTCTACTTCCATATCGATCCGAGCCGCAGTGCCGAGGCGGCGGAGAAGCTGTTCGCCGAGGCCCTCCTTCACACGGTGATCGTCTGCGACCGCTACAGCGCATACAAGAAGCTGGCGCGCCTGCTCGGCGGCCTGGTGACCCTCGCGTGGTGCTGGAGCCACATGCGGCGGGATTTTATCGACTGCGCGGCCGGCCAGGTGCGGCTGACGGAATGGTGCAAACGATGGATCGAGCGGATCGCATCGATCTACCGCCTGAACCAGGCGCGGCTGGCTCATTACGATCCCGGGCTTAAGCGCCAGACGCCGATGTTCGACGCAGCCCAGGATGCGCTGAAGGAGGCGCTCGACGGTCTGTTCTCACACGCCGAACGAGAGCTCGCCGGGCTGCCGGACAAGGCGCGCGAGGGCAAGACGCTGCGCTCACTTGTCAATCATCGCGATGGGCTGAGCGTCTTCCTCGACCGCCCGGAGGTGCCGATGGACAATAATCTCGCCGAAAGGGTGCTCAGAGGGCCAGCCATAGGAAGACGCCTGTCGTTCGGCTCCGACAGCGAGACCGGCGCTCGATTCACGGCGCTGATGTACTCCGTCGTCGGCACCCTCAACTTGAACGGCATCGACGTCCTGCGCTGGCTGGAGAAATGGCTGGCAGCGTGCGCGGCAAACGGCCGTCGGCCGCCGGAGGACCTGTCGCCCTGGCTGCCATGGTCGATGAGCGAGGAGCGCAAGCGCAGCTTCACGGCGCCGGGATGACCGGCGAGATCGAGTGCCGCTATTACGGACGCGACTTCAGCGCCGGAGAAATGGCGCTGCTGCGCGCGCTGATCGTCGCTGAGCCGCCGCCGACCCGGCACGCCCTGTCGAGGGAGTTCTGCCGGCGCATCGGCTGGTTCAAGCCCGACGGCGGGCTCAAGGACATGATGGCCAGGGTCGCCATGCTGGCCATGCACCGCGATGGCCTGGTCGCCCTGCCGCAACCGAAGCAGCGGCAGAGCCGGCCCGGTCCGATCGCCTTCGGACCGGACACCGAGCCGCCACTGTTCCCGGCCCCGACATCCCTCGACGAGATCCGCCCGCTCGACCTGCGGCCCGTCGGACGCGGGACCCGCGAGGGCAAGCTGTGGAACGAGTTCGTCGCCCGCTACCACTATCTCGGCTACAAGACCCTGGTCGGCGCCCAGATGCGCTACGCCGTCCACGACCGCAACGGCTGGCCCGTCGCCATGCTCGGCTTCTCAACCGCCGCGTGGAGGCTCGCCCCGCGCGACAAGTTCATCGGATGGACGCCGCAACTGCGCGAGAAGAACCTCCCCCTTGTCGTCGACAACCCGAGGTTCCTCATTTTGCCCTGGATCAAGATCCCTAATCTCGGCTCGCACATCCTCGCCATCGTCCGCCGCCGCCTGACCGCCGACTGGGCAGAGCGCTACAACACGACCCCGGTGCTCATCGAGACCTTCGTCGAAACCCCGCGCCATACCGGCGCCGTCTACAAGGCATCGGGCTGGATCCGTGTCGGAACCACCCAGGGCCGGGGACGATACGACCGCCACACGAAACGCACCCAGCCGAAAAAAGACATCTGGCTTCGCCCCCTCCGGAAGGATTGGAAGCGAACCCTCAACCGGTGAATCCACCTCGCCACCGAAGGGCTCGAGATGACTGCCCCACTTATCTTGGGAGCTTGCCTGCCGCAGAATCCGCCAGCCCTCCACGGCACGACCGAATCCTTACTCAAAAACCCGGGCACTGTCGGATTCGAGCGACATGCGCGCGCAGGGGTACGCGGCAGTTGGAATTCATCCGCTTCCGGAGTGCTGACGGAGAGCGAATTCGAGCGCTACCGGAACTCCCAGAGGGTGGAAAAATATATCAGTATATCAGTGGGTTAGGAGAGGACTTGGTGGGTGCAGCGGCTCTGCTGCTGCGAGGCTCTCCTCTCGTAGGTTGAGCGGTTGGCCCCGAGCCGAGGCCTGCGACTTGTATTTACTCCGCCAAGCATAACAGCGTCAAGCGTACTCGGACAAGCACTTATGGGAGCCTTTCCGCCGTGTCGATACCGGCAACGCTCTTCCGCGTCATTTGCTTTGGAGATGAGCATCCTCGGACACGAAGCGCCCCCTGCCATCCAGTTGAACAGGACCCCGCCATGTCGACTACTCCCAACCCCGCAGCTTAACGTCGCCTGCATCCCTGTCCCCGAAGGGTCAGGCCACCGCACGTAACCACAACTCCAGAATCAGTTCAAGCGTCGAATTTCAATGACAAGTCAATCCGGTGCCAGTCGTGGCCGACGGGTACCGCAACCCAAGAATGCCTTCCTTCTCCGGCGGCGCGGCAGCGGAAGACTTGGCCGAGCCTGCCGCATTGCGCGGCATGCGGCGACACACCGGCAAGCGCAATCCGGACGAGATCGATCCGGCGCGCCACTTTATCCCCCGTGCTTAGGCCCTTGCGAATCGGCCCCTAGGAGCGTGCGCCGTAGAAGTTTTGATGTTGGGCGATTGGCGCGCGGCCGCCGGAGAGGTTGGATTTTGGCCCGAGTGTGGACATCTGGCCCGCCCGACTCTGGGATGGAAAGCCCGGACCGGAAGGCCGGAACGGAAGAGATTCGCGTTTCATACGCGGTCGATGGGCACTGCGCGCCCCGGAGCAAGTGCGTTGGCAGGCCAGCACCTGCCTCAGCACGTGGCCACCGTCCCCATCCGCTTGATGTTCAACGCCAAGCACACGAGGTCCCACTCGCCGCGCACCTTCGCCAAGCCTCGCAGGCTGAATCGTCGGAATCCGAGCACCTCCTTGATCCACCCGTTCGGCGCCTCCGAGAGCCACTTGCGTTGCGCGTACCGGGCTTTGCCCGCGGGGCTCGCCAGTTTCTCACCCATGCGGTGCGTGGCAGGGAGCCGGGCCGGGTCGACCGCCACCTGGGACTTGCCTTCACGCCCCAGCGCTACGTGCGCGTCGATGCCGCGATCTTCCAGCTCCAACAGATCCGGCTCGTTGCAGTAGCCCGCATCGGCCAGTACCACCGCAGGCTCGACCCCAAACGTCTCGTTGATCTCGTCGAGCATCCCCACCAGCTGACCCTGGTCGCTGGCCTGTGGCCCCACCTGAGTCGCGACGATGATCTGGTGCTCCCCATCGACCGCCATCTGCGCGTTGGAGCACTGCTGGAATCCCTCGCTGCTGGTCTTCATGATCTGGCTCTCGGGATCGGTGAAATTGCTCTGCGCCTTCGGCTCGGGCTCGCCGTAGGCCCGCTTGTAGGGCCGCCCGCCCCGGGGATTGCGGTCCTGCCCAGGCTCGCGCCCGCGCTCATCGTCGCGCCCGCGTTGCGCCGCCTCCAAACGCGCTTTGGCTGCCTGGATCGCCGCCAGGCGCTTCTCCCTGCGTTGCAACTCCTCGGGCAACTCGTCGCCCCGGAAATCCTCGCCCCAACGCTCGTCTTCTTCGGCGTCCACCATCCCCGCCTTCGTCAGAAGCGCCTCGATCTCCGCCTGCAAGCGAGACGCCTCTTTGCCCATCCGCTCATAGCTCATCGCCTTGCGCTTGCTCGCGTTCGCTCGCACCTTCGTCCCGTCGACCGAGAGCTTGCCGAACCGCGCCAGTCCCATCTCGCGCGCCACCTGCACCACCCCCACAAACAGCTCGCTGAACTCCGCCAGATGTCGGCGTCGGAACTCACATACCGTGCGATGTTGCGGGAAGTTGCCCGCCGCGAGCATCCGAAACGCTACATCCTCCTCCAGCTTCCTCGCCACCGCGCGCGAGGAGAATGTGCCCGTCGCGTAGGCATAGATCAGCACCTTGACCATCATCGACGGCTCGTAGGGGGCGTTGCGTCGACCGTCCCCCTCGTAGGGCGCATAGAACGCCGTCAAGTCCAGTGCATCGACCACATCGCTGACGTGATGAGCCAGGTGCCCTGGGGGAACCCACTCCTGCAAGTCCGGCGGCAAAAGCAAGGGTTGGTCCGGCTGGTAGGCACGAAACGTGGTCGGCATCGGGAGTTCCCACACGCAACTGGCGTATCGGATCATACTTCCCCCTGCGCAAATCCACCCACAACCCGTCCGCTATCAACTTTGCCGCGCGGACCTTTCTGCGGCGCACGCTCCTAGGGCGGAGCCGTCGCATCGATACCCTTGGCGGAGCTTTAAGGCAGTATGTCCGCGCCGATGCTGGCGGCAACCCGGGACGCCGATTCCTGCACCGAATCTCGCGCGAGATGGGCGTAGCGGGCCGTCGTCTGGATCTTGCTGTGACCAAGCAGCTTGCCGATCGTCGGCAGGCTCTCGCCCAGCGCCAGGGCACGTGAGGCGAAGGAATGGCGGAGGTCATGGA
The DNA here is from genome assembly GCA_965219135.1 of Alphaproteobacteria bacterium. Taxonomy (GTDB): domain Bacteria; phylum Pseudomonadota; class Alphaproteobacteria; order VGEJ01; family VGEJ01; genus CAYUNL01. Next base: position 3,706,045 of record CBDCMV010000003.1, read on the forward strand.
TGCGTACGTCGTCGAGCTCCGCGCGCTCCCGCACCCGATACCAGTAATAGACAATGTGGGAGAGGCAGCTGTCCGGTTTGCGTCCGGCGATCACCCAAGGGTTGCCGGCGTCACGCGGCAGGTCCACCAGAACCCTCGCCGCCCCCGGCGACAGCGGAACCACGCGCGGGCCGGTCTTGCTGTCGCGGAGCCGGATCTCCTTTGCCTCCAGATCCACGTCCTCCCAGCGCAGGGTCGTGATCTCGCCACACCGGCACCCGGTAAGCATCAGCAGCCGCAGCGCCGCCGCCGCATGCACCGGGAGCCGGCCTTCCGCCTCCAGCGTGTCCAGCACCTGCCCGAGACGGCGAAACTCCTCCTCCGTCAGGAACCGCTCCAGCCTGCGCGTTCTGTACTTGGCCACAACGCGGCAGGGATTGCCGCCGCGCGGAACCAGACCCCAGGCTTCGGCCTGATCGAGCATCCGTGACAGCGCGCCGATAGCGTTGTTCGCCGCGGTCGGCGTCTTGCGCAGCCTGTAATGCAGGCCGGCCACATGCTCTCGTCCGAGCGCGGTAACGGCCAGCTTGCCGTACACCGGCAATATGTGCTTTCCAATCACCTTCCGATACCCTCTCGCCGTGGTCGGCTTGCAGTGCACCGCCACGTGCTCCGAAAGATATCTCTCGGCAAGCTCGGCCACCGTCGGCCCCGCGTCCGCGGGCGCGCTGGGGGGCGGTTCCGGTTCATCGCCCGCCTTGATGCGGGCGATGATTGACGCCGCCCGCCGCCGGGCCCGGTCGGCGGATATCACGCCATGGCGCCCCAGGGTGACGCGCTTCGACCCGCCCGGCCCTCGACTTTGGACAAGATATACCTTGGCTCCGGAGGGATAGACCCGTACCCCGAAGCCTTGGAGCTCCCGATCCCAGAAGATGATGTCCTTGCCGTCGCCGGACAGTCCATCAACGGTGCGCATCGACAGTGACCGGTATTGCAGCTTCGCCATGCCTCCGCTCCCTTTCCACGAATCCGCCTGTTACGCCTCGGCTCTGTGCGCGGCGCTCTCCGTCCGCAGGATGTCGGCCTCGATGCTGTCGCCCACCTTGGCCGCCGCGACCTTCTCCGCATCCCGAACGAGATGAGCGTAACGCGCCGTGCTCGCGACATCCGTGTGGCCGAGCAGCCGCCCGATCATGTTCAGGCTCTCGCCGAGCGCGAGCGCCCTGCTCGCGAAGGAGTGGCGGAGGTCATGGATGCGCACATCCTCCAGCCCGCAACGCCCCCGCGCGTGGCGCCAGTAGCTGGAGAGCTGCGACAGATGCCTGTCCGGTGTAACCCCAGCGAACACCCAAGGGCTGCGCGGGGCGCGGGCGATCCCCGCGAGCACCGCCGTCGCCGTGGGCGTCAGCGGTACCATCCGTGCGCCCGTCTTGGCGTCGCGCAACCGCAGCTCTCGAGCCTTTCGGTCCACATCGTCCCATCGCAGGGTCAGAATCTCGTTGAGCCGGCACCCGGTCAGCATCAACAACCGCAATGCCGCCGCCGCGCGCGCCGATAACGGGCCACCGGCATCGAGGGAACACAACACCCGGCCCAACCGCCGGTACTCGTCCGGTGTGAGGAACCGCCCGCGCATGCCTTCCTTGTACTTGCGCACGAAACGGCAGGGGTTGCCGCCAGCCGGAGCCAGCCCCCAGTCCTCGGCCAACGAGAACATCTTGGACAGCACCATGAGCGCCCGGTTGGCCGCGCGGGGGGTGTCGCGAAGCCCGTAGTGCAGCGCCGCCGCCTCCGGCGGCCCAACCGAAGTGATCGGCATCGCTCCCAGTGCCGGCAGGATGTGGTTGTCGAGCGATCCGCGGTAGATCCCCGCAGTGTGCGCGTTGCAGTTCACCGCCACATGCGTCTCCAGGTAGCGCTGTGCCAGATCGGCCACGGTGAACGCGGGCTCCGGCGGTGCCGCCACCGGGTTCTCGCCTCTCTTGATGCGGTCGATGACGGCAACCGCCTGTTTGCGCGCCTGCTCAACGGTGAGTTCGCCATGCCGGCCGAGGGTAATGCGCTTCGATCCTCCCGGGCCGCGGCTCTGCACGACATAGATCTTGCGCCCGGACGGATAGACGCGGACCCCGAAGCCTTGGAGTTCGCGATCCCAGAAGACGGCGTCCCTTCCCTCAACGGCCAGCCCGTCGACGGTTCGTTTGGAGATTGTGAGCTCGGCTCGTCTTGGCATCGGATCGGGTCCCCGTTCGCTTCTCGCTGCCGATCGCCGTCTTCGGTATCGTAAGCACTACGGAAGCAATCGGCATCAAACACGTGCGCATTGGAGCACATGTTTGGCGCGGGGTCAATGGATCAGAGAAGAAATCAACGTATTGAAATAGCATCATTTATCATACCTCTGCGTATGTTGGCGCACGTGTGTCGTAGAAATCAGTTTTACATTAAGTGTTAAGGAGAGCCTCGAAGATGTCTACACAGAAAAACTTGATCACGCTGTGCTTCGCGACCGTGTTCACGCTCGGGCTCGCGGCGTGCGGCGGCGGCGGCGGCGGTGATGCACTGGCGCCCGGCATGATGGACGGCGATGGGTCCCTTGAAGGGAAATACATTCCGTCCGGCACGACGATCCGGGGCGTTGACGCGCCCAATGGCACCACGCTAATAACGGCGGCGAACGGCGAGGAGGTGACCATCCCCGGTGTGGGAACCGTCGCGTGCGCCAGCGAAGGCGGCTGCTCGGGAACAGTGGAGGACGGCGTTGTGACGATCACGGGCGATCTCAAGATCGTCAGTGTCGACCCTGCCTTGGACAGCGAGACGGTAATGGTGCTGGCCGGGCTGGCTGTGGATATGCTGCCAACTGGGCCGGAGCCGGCGGGGATCAGTCTCGACGCCATGGCGGTCGCTGGGGCGATCGGCCCCGACGCTGATCCAGCGGCGGTGCCGGATGCCCTGATGATCGCGAACGGCGTGCCTGGAGCGAAGTCCCCGCTCGAGGCGAGCGATGCCGTTGACGCGGCCTCGATCGACGGCTGGACCTCCAGCGTGACGCAGCGGATGACCGAGGCGATGGGAGGCATCAAGGCTTCCACCGATACGGTCATCATCTACAACGATCAGGCCGCGCGTTCGCGCCCGATGTTCTCGGATCGGTACACATACGATGTCGATACCGACGCCGACAATGAAACCGACGACGCCCTGCGGATCGTCGACACCAACGTCGGTCTTATCAGCGGCGTGGAGGAGTTCCCGTCTGCAGCCCTCCAGACTGCCGTGCCGTTCGACGCGAACACCAACTACGCGGGCATGCTCGACGGGGCGCCGGGCACGTTCACGTGCTCCGGGGCCAACTGCACGCTCACGACGGATGCGGACGGTAAGCTGTCTGGCGTGAGTACCGACAACTGGTACTTCATTGCCAGTGAGGGTGCCACTGTCGATGTGGACGACTATCTGCGCTTTGGCGTCTGGCTGAACGAGTCCACCGACGACGAAGGCGGGCCGGCCTACACGGCCGCCGCCATCTACGGTGGTTCCGCTGACCCCGCGTCTGCCAGTGAGATTCAGGGTGTGGATGGCACCGCAAGCTATTCCGGGTCGGCCACCGGCATCTACATGAGGAAGACGTTTGCAGAAAACGGCGATCCTATTCCTCAGGAGGGCGGCCAGTTTGCCGCCGATGCCAGCCTCACCGCGAACTTCTCGGGCGATGACGTGTCCGCAAACGCCCAACACACAGTCACCGGCATGATCACCAACTTCATGGATGGCGGCAACGCGATCCCCGGTGGTTGGGCGCTTGAGTTGATGGCGGCGTCGTTCGCCAGCGCTGACGGCTACACCGACAGCGCCTCCACGTTTACGGGTGATACCGGCCGTAATGCGGATACAGCGGACGGCGAGTGGGCCGCCAGGTTCTTTGGTAACTCTGTGGACGATCCCAAGACCACGGATGTCATCGAAACATACATGCCGACCGGCATCGTCGGCGAGTTCACCGGTCACTTCAACACCGGTCACGTGCTCGGCGCCTTCGGCGCAGATATGGACTAATCGATCTTTCGACTACGCTTAGGGCGGCGGCCTTGGCCGCCGCCCTTTTTCTTTGCGAGTGCGAGGTGACGACCCGCCCTCGGCCGTCCCACCGCCCTGCCACGTGTCAAGGCTCTTGATGATCCTCGCCCCGCTCTGGCGCGCCCTCGCCGTGGCCGCCTGTGTCTTCCTGCTCGCGCTCCCGGCACTGCCGGCAGCCGGCGCGGACGACGAGCCCGCCCCCGCCGGCTATGCGGCGGAGGCCCCCGATGCGGCTGCGTCGGACGCCGCGGACGCGACGGACGATTCGGCGGCGCTGACCGCGGCGCGGGTGTTGATCGCCGCCGAACGCTTCGACGAAGCGCTGGCCCTGCTGCGGCCGCAGGTCCAGGGCGAACAGGTCCATGCCAACACGGCCTTCCTCTTCGGCCTCGCGGCGCTGGAGGCCTCGCAGGCGCCCGCTCTCGACGACGCGGCGCGCGCAGCCCTGCTGGACGAGGCCATCGCCGCCTTCCACACCCTATTGATCGCCGACCCGCGTCTGCTGCGGGTGCGGCTGGAGCTCGCGCGCGCCTTCTTCCTCAAGGGCGAGGACGAGCTGGCGAAGCGCCACTTCGAGTATGTGCTGGTCGGCGGCGTGCCGGCGCCGGTGGCCGCCAACGTCCAGGACTTCCTCAATGAGATCAGGGCGCGCGAGCGCTGGCGCTTCCATCTGGGCTTCGCGCTCGCGCCCGACAGCAACATCGGCAGCGCCTCGGCCGAGCGCACCATCTACATCCGTTTCGGCGGCTTTGAACTGCCCTTCCGCCGCGACCAGCAGGAGCTGACCACCTCGGGCATCGGCGTCTCGGTGTGGGGTGGCGCGGAGTATCAGGTGCCGATGGGGGACCAGATACGCCTGCGCGCCGGCGGGGAGGCAGCGCGGCGGGAGTATTCGGGCTCGCAGTTCGATCAGTTCTTCCTCGCCGCCCATCTCGGCCCGCGCTGGCTGGTGGACAGCGCCACCAGCCTGAGCCTGCTGGCGAGCGCGCGGCAGCGCTGGATCGGCACCGTGCCGGACAACCGCGAGCTCGGCGCGCGCTTCGAGGTGGGCCGGCGCGTGAGCGAGTCGGTGACGGCGTTCGTACAGGCCTCCTGGCATGAGCGGCGCTACCGCACGCGAACGCTCCTGGACGGGCCGGTCATGGACGCCTCGTTGCGTGGCGTCTGGGTCGTCTCGCCGACGGTGCGGGCGGACCTCTCCCTCGGCTACGGGCGAGAGCGGCCGCGCAGCCGGCCGGAACGCAGCAACAGCCGCTGGCTGGGCGCAGGGGTGAGCGTGATCCTGCCGCTTGGCTTCACCGTCGGCGGCGGCGGCAACGTGCGCTGGACCGACTACGGGCGGGGCTGGGGCTTCTACATACCCGACGGCAGCGCGCGGGAGGACCGCACCCACAGCCTGCGCGCCTCGGTGCACCACCGGGCCCTCACCCTCTATGGCTTCAGCCCGGAGCTGGTGGTGGTGCGGGAGGAGCGGGCGACCAACGCGCAGCTCTACGACTATGAGCGCACGCGGGGCGAGCTGCGCTTCGTGCAGCAGTTCTGAGCGCGCGCCCATGATCCTGCTCGACAACTGGCTCCTGCTCCTGGTCCTGGTGTGCGGGCTGCTCATCGTGGGCATGATGGTGCTCTTCAGGCTGCGGTGACCGTCCTATGGGGCGACAATCTGGGTGAGAGCCCGTGTTGCCTCATTCAAGAATGTTCCCGAGTTCTCGGACCGTTGCCTCACCAAAATATTCCTTTCGCGATCCTAAATCATTTCTCTCGATGCAGGGATCGGCTCCTCGGTAGGCATTTCGCCTGGTTTACCGAACACCATCGCCGTCGCTTTCTCCTTTCGCCCAACCTTCACCCGACGCTGCACCGTGCGCAGGAGCCCGTCCGGGTACTCCCCGGGATGCGCCGCCTGAAGCCGCTCAAACAATTGGCGGCTCGTGTACCACGGCTCGGCCTCGAACCAAGCGTGCAGTTGCTCTGTCACCTTCACCAGCGGATCGGGCCTCCGCCGGCCGCGCTTCGGCTTCGCGACCGGTATGGCCGTGGGCCTTGCCTCGCCTTCCCGCCACGCGACGCGTAATCCGGCAAGGAATTGCTCCAGCGGCGGTACAGTCAGGTCAGACGGCGCGGCGACCGGCTGGTCGACAATGTCCACAATGCTTTGTTGCCGTACCCGCATCTGCCTGAGCAGCCGGATTGGGTCGAGTCGGGCCGACAGCTCGGCAACTCGGTCACGCACCTGCTGCGGTGTTCTGGGATCCGCGAGCAGCCTTTGGCAGGGCGTGGCCGGCGGATGGTAACGCTTGCTGACACGGGCACCATCGCGCCGCTTCGACGCCAACTTGAACGAGGGCTGGAAGAAGTTCACGAACAGTCCCGTCGTCGTGTAGAGCCGGGATAGCGCCGCCGCGGCTTCCAGACCCTCAAGGCGGCGGTAGCCGACGATCCGGCAGACGATCGCGCCATTCTTCTGCTCGACAAAGGCCTGGTCGTTCTTACGCCGCCTGCGGACCTCGCCCAGCACCTCCCTGAGCAGGGGGTGCGAGTCTCGTATGGCATTGATAGCAGGGGCTTCGTTCATTGAGTTCAGGCAGCGATGGCGATGACGGCACAGGGATTGATGTTGTCGTTGGCCGGTGTGTCGGTTGCGCCGATGATGGCCTTCCATGCCCGGTCGAAGCGAGCGGATTTGATCAGGGCGCGGAAGGTCAGCACAGCCTGTCCGCCGGCGATCCGCCAGCGCATGCCGGAGCGCTTCATGCGCTGGGTCACCAGGGTCTTGTTGGCCGCCTCGACCACGCCTGAGCCGATGGCGACGCCCTCTGCCTTCAGGGCGTGGTAGCGCATGCGCTGGCGGTGCTTGCGGAAGAAGGCGAGTTCCCGTTCGATCTCGGCCCGATCCGGCTTTGCGCTATCACGAAGGTGGCGCAACGCCCGGATCACCTTGTCGACGCCACAGGGGTCGTGACGCAGAACCTCGCGGTACCTCTCGAACCAGTCGGAGGCCACCGCATGGTCGGATGCCGTTCGGAGATGTTCGCAGGCATGCCAGAAGTCGATGACCTCGGTTTCGGGCGACAGGGTCTCCAGGAAGGTCCAATTGTCGGCGGCGGCGTCGGCGATAGCGACGATCCTGACGTCGGGGCGCAGCTGCCTGATATGTGCGACTTCGCTTGCGAGCTGCGCCTTCAGTGTGACCTTGCCGCTCTCCGGCATGCGGCCGAGATAGAGGGTCTTCAGACGCTCGCCCCTGGCGTCGTGGAAGGAAACCGTGCCGCAGGCGGCCTCGCGCCAGGAGGCCTCGGCACGGCCGTCCTCGCCGGCCCGCAGCGGCACCATGACGCCGTCGAGCGACACCGAGGCGCTGACCGCCTCGTGCGGTACGCCCTCGGCGTCACGGATGCTGTCCAGCGTCTCGGGGCCGAGGGTCTCCCAGCGCTCGTGCATGGTCCGTGTCAGGCGCTGCAGGGTGCTCACCGACGGCGTCATGCCGCCGATCTTCGCAAAGAACGCCGCCGCTTCCCGCGCCGTGCAGTGACCCATCATCAGCAGACCGAGCTGAGCCGCCGGCCGCGTCAGGTAATCGTCGACGAGACCCAGGCTCTCGTCGACCGGCACCGGCGATGACCCGCTCGCGCCGCTACGGTAACGCGCGCGCCGGTAGGTCAGCGGACCGAACGAGGTCATGATCGTCCTCGGCGTCGCCGCCACCCGGAACCAGCTCTGCCCGTCCCGCTCGATCCGGGACGCGCCGTCGTCCCGCTTCTCGATGACGGCGCCCAGAAGCTCACAAGCGAGCGCGTTCATGGTCTCACGCACCCGCAACTCCGCCTCCTCGAACGCCTCGGGACACGGGTCCGAGCGAAACTGCTCGTGACAGACTGCGACCACCTGGGCGACCGCCTCGGCGACCCGGGCAGGCACGCCGGAAAGATCGATGGACGAGGGTGCCGGAGAGCGGGATACTGACATGGGAATGCTCCTGATGTTGGGCTTCTCCACACAGCATCCTACCGTCTCTTGCGGTACGGAGCGTCCCCACCTTCCCCCGCTCGGCCCTGCCGGCGTCGGCATCAGCGCTTTCAGGCGTTTGCCACAGATGCGGTCCGATGCCTCCCACAGAACGACTATCGCCTCGCAGACCGCCTCGTCGTAGATCCGCCGACTGGCCTTCGTCGCCGAGCGGCGCGCGGTGGCGTCGCACCGCAGCAGCCGCATCGCGTGCTTTCGGTGAAAGCCGGTGATTGCAACGAATTCATCGAGAATGCCTGTCTCCTCGGCGCGCCCTGCTACTGCGTACCGTCGTGCCAAGGCGTTAACCAGTTCGTCTCGTGCCGTCATGCTTACCTTCCTCATTCCAATGCTCCCCAGTGCGATCTTCCTGGGGAGCATTTCAAATGAGGCAACGCCCCGCGCCAGGGGAGCACTGAGGCAATGCGCCCTCACCCAGATTGTCGCGCCATACCCGTCGCATCGACCACGCCCGAGGTATCCGGGGCATCGCGGAGGCCCGTTCCCTGATCCAGGAGGGCGAGTACGACGAGGCCCTGGTTATCCTGCGCCCTCTGGCCCGGGGCCGCGAGGTCGATGGCAGTGTCCTCTTCCAGATCGGCCTGGCGGCGACCGGTGCATCGCAACAACCCGGTCTGGCCGACGACCAGCGGAAGGCCCTGCTGGACGAGGCCATCGGTGCGTTCCGGACCATGCTGATCGACCGCCCCGGCCTGGTGCGGGTGCGCCTGGAGCTGGCCCTAGCGCTCTTTTTCAAGAGGGGGAACGATCTCTCACGCAGACACTTCGAGCACGTGCTGGCGGGGAACCCGCCCGCGCCGGTGCTCGCCAACGTGCGTCGCTTCCTCGCCGAGATCTGGGCGCGGCGGCGCTTCCGGTCCTGCCCCCACAATGACCAAAATGAAGGCGTCATCATTGCAAATCTCGAGCCTCAATAGCGGAACTTCACCACCCGCTGTGTACGCTTCACGACGCGCGTTGCCACGCGACCATGCAACACTCGCTTCCGGCTGACGGGCTGCGTCTTTGCCGGGCGGGAGTCGAACCCGTTAGCTCGCGATGAAAGGTTTCAACTCTTCGTCCCCTCCTTTCTTTGCATTCCCCTCTCCAGGACTTGCCCTGGCGCAAGGTCAATATTGAAAGCCGTTTGACAGCTTGGCCGTGAAGTCGAAGGGAATGCCCATGATGTCGGCATACTCCACGTTGAACAGGTCGCCGTCGTTCAGCTCATAGGAATAGCGACGCAGTCCGCGCCCGACGACCTGCTCGCAGAGAAGCTGAGTGCCGAAAGCCCGGATACCGAGCATGTGGGTGACTGTGTTGGCGTCCCAACCTTCCGTCAACATGGATACGGAAACGACGCAGCGGATCTGTTGCCCAAGCCACGCCGTCACATGCGCCGCAAGGTCCACAGCACCTTTCCGACGATGTGGGCGTCCTGGGCGAGGCATGTATAGGGCGCGTAGTCCGGGTTGGCAGAGATCAGGCGCAGCCGGGGCGGCCCGGGCTCGCGCACCGTCTCGATCCGCTTGACCACCAGGCCGTTTCCGTCCCACAGCACGAACATCTCGCCCGTGGCGGGGACACGCCGGGCGCTGTCGACGACGAGCCGGTCGCCCTCGCGCATCTCGGGCTCCATCGAGTTGCCGCGCACGCGCAGGATGCGCAAGCCCTCCGGGTTCGCGTCGCCCTCGTGGCGGATCATCCCCTCGGGCAGGTGCCAGCGCGCCTTCTCGACGGCGAATTCGTCGTTGAGCGCGCCCGGACCGGCGGCGGCCTCGACCTCCATCTCGGGAACGGCGGATAGAGGTACGCCCGGAACGCCGGCCGGCGGGGAACGCCGCTTCTTCTTCGCCGGCTTGCGTTTCGGCACCGTCTCGTGACGCAACTCGGCCGGGTCGCAATCGAGCAGTTCGCCGAGGGTCACGCTGTCGGGGTAGTTCAGCACCTTGGGTAGGCCGCGCTCGAGATACTGGTGCATATAAGCGCGGTTTCTTCCCAATGCGAGCGAGGCGGCGTTCATGGTGACGCCGCGCTTCCACAACAGGTCCTTGAGTTTTTGTCGTACCGGGTCGCGTTCCATGGTAGCTCCGCGCGTGTTTGTCTGTTGATGTAGCTTATAGCCTATAAAAACCTATTGTCAAGCTATAAAGTTCTTCTTATGTTCCTGTTCCATGACGGACCGGAACACATCCCTCCAGAAGACCATCGCCGGCTTCCTCGCCCGGCGCGGGATAGGCCGCGGCCGGTTCGGCCGGGAAGCCACGGGCAACCCCTCCCTGGTGGCACGGCTCGCCGCCGGCCTCGTGCCCAGGCTCGCTACCGCCGACCGGGTGCTCGCCTACATGGGCGAGGAACCGTTCGGTCCGGCCTTCCGGCGCGAGGTCGAGGCGTTCATCGCCGTGACCCGCACCAAGGCCCATCTGCTCGGCCAGGAGGCGATGGGGGATCCGTCCTTCGTCGCGCGGCTGCGCCAGGGCGCCTCGCCGCGCCTCGATACCTGCGACCGGGTGAGCGCCTGGATGGAAAACCGGGCGAGCGAGGCCGAGCGCAGGGCGGTGCGCGCAGCGGTCGAGGACGGCGCTCCGGCGGTTCCCGTCGATTCCGACAAGCAACGGGAGGCGGAGATGAACGACGACGAACTCTACATGGGCACGCGCGAGTTGGCGGCCTATCTGAAACTGAGCCCGCGCACGCTTGACCGTTACCGGGTCAGCGGCGACGGCCCGCCCTTCCACAAGTTCGGCAACCGCGTCCGCTATCTGCGGACCGACGTCGAGGCGTGGGCGGCGGAACGCCGCTACAGCTCGACTTCCGACGAGGGCGGTTCGGCCCGGCGGACGGCGTGATGGACGGCCTCGACGCGCCGCGGCTCACGGGCACGCTGGGAGTCGCGCAAACTCGCGAACAGCCTCACCAGCACCTCGCCGGGACCGGTGATGCGGGGCAGGTAGCTCACCGCAAAGCCCGAGGAGACCGTGCCCGGCACGAGCTCGGTCTGGGCGATGCCATCGCCCGCCGTGGTGCGCAGCTCACGCAGATAGGCTTCCTGGAAGAGCTCGAAGAACTGCGCCGGCTTGCCATTCAGCGACGGGATGTCAGCCGACAGCACCCGGGACACCGCGCCCGCGCTGTTCAAAGCCTTCACCGTCGCCGACAGCGTATCGCCGCTCTCGCCGCCGGGAGAGGGCTTGATCAGCGCCACTGCGTTGGATCCCACGCTGACACGCAGCGCCTCGCCGAGCAGCCGGGCGATGGAGAAGCTCAGTCCGAGATCGTAGTCTGCCTCGCGCTCGACGCGCACCGAATAGACATGCACCGACAGGGTGACGGGCCGCAGCACCTCTCGGTTCAGATAACCCAGGAAAGCGCGCGCCCGGGCGATATCGTGGGGCGTGCGGCTCACCGTCACCGAGGCGCTCGACGGCGCCACCGACAGTCGGGTTCCCGGATCGAGCAGCTCTTTCAACTGGCCCTCGATCTCGGGCCACGGGTCGTAATCCGTCTCGGTCGAGATCGTTTGGCTGGTGAGGTTGCCGCCGCCGTCTCCGGCTGCGCTGTCCTGGGTCGAGGCCGACACCGTGTAGCGCTGCGTGCCGGCCAGCGCATGAATATGAAAGACCGCGGAACGGCGGCGCACGATCTCGACCGCTTGCCGGTCCCCATCGTAGCGCCACTCGTAACCGGAGGGCTCGGTCCAGGCATCCAGCAGCGCGTCCAGCGGACCGGTCCAGATGCCGCCGTCCGGCGACAACCCGTCACGTCCGGCCTCGCCAAGGACATTCACGGGCGTATCGCCGCCCGTCGTATCGTCTGCCCGGCGCGGAGGGCCGGTAAACCGCACCGCGAGGCCGGTCGCCGCCTCGATGCGTCCCGCCAGTACCGCCGCCGCGCCGATCCCGGCCAGCGGCAGCGTTACCGCGTCCGCGCTGCGAAAGCGCGCCGGCAGACCGGCGCGCGGATCGGGCTCGATCCGTATCAAGCCGACATAGGGCCGTCGCTCGATCAGGCGCACGGTAGAAAGGCGCGGTCCGGCTTGCGGCGACCGCAGGGCCGAGACCTGCCGCGCGGCATCCCCGGTCTCCATCCGCGCACGCTCGACCTCGGCCAAGCCGCAGCCCGAAAGCGCGGCGAGCAATAATGCGAAAGAACCGGATCGGGCAAAGCGGATGCGCAGACCGGAGTTCCGGGAAGCTGAAAAGCGGTCAACGGTCATTGGCGCCGTGTCCCGTGCAGGCGCCGCCTGATCCGGCAAAGCGGCGGTGACGACCGCCCATCATTCACCGCTTTTGCATCGAACAGCCAGACGATCCAGCTTCCGGCCTACGCCAGCCGGGCCATTCAGGTGACACAGAAGATCGGGCGCGGCGAGACGCTGATGGTGACCGGGTTTTCCGACCGCAGTGCTGCCGCCGGGCGTTCGGGCACCTTCGACGCCGATCTGCCGCTGCCGCAAGGCGCGCGCAAGGCGTCCTCGGCCCGTATCGAACAGGTGCTTCTGGTCACCGCCGATATCGGTGAGCCGCTCGGCATCGCGGAAGTTCGGGGGATGGAGTTTTGAGCACCATCCTCATCAACGGACAGCCCTTCGCGGCCGGGCTCTACTGGCTCGAGCGGTCCGGTCCCGCCGCCACGGCGCGCGCCGCGCGCCGTTTCGCGCGGCCCTGGTGCGTCCACCGGGCGGGTCAGACCGGTTATGCCGGCGGTGCCAAAGGCAATGCCCCCGAGGGGCTCCCGGCGCTGGCGCCGGCGTTGGTCGATTCGATCGAAAGCGAGTTCTGGATGGCTCTGGTCGCGGGCGATGCGGCCTCGGGCAATGTAACCGATACGGGCGATATCGGGCATTGCGCGCTGATCAAGGTGCGCGATGGCGCCGTGCTGGCCGATGGCGACGAAGTATTCACCGGCCGGGATGCGGCCGTCGAAGCGTTCGGGCGGGCGCGGACGCTGGGCTGGAACCTTTACGCGACGCCCGGCCTGCTCGCCGGCGGCGCGGACCGCGAAGTCACTGAACTCGATGTTTCGAGTCTCGCCGCCGCGCCGGAGAATGTGCTCCGCCGCGCGCCGTTTACGAGAATCGGGCGCGCCCACCTGGCACTGGCCCTGCTGTTGCCCGCTATTTTTGCCGGCGGGTCGGCCGCCTGGCTGCAGCGCGATACGCTCCTGGATTGGATTAGCGGCGGGCCGGAACCCGTGACTGCCATCGCACCTCCGGCCGAGCCGGAACTCGCGGTCGCGGTCGATAGTGCCGCGCTGATAGAGGCCTGCCGGCGGGCATTGATCGATTATCCGCCCTGGCTGCCGGCCTGGCGGATCGAGAGTCTTTCCTGCGTCGCCCGCTTTGCCGATCCGGAGCTTGCCGTGCTCCGCCCCGAACTGGCGGGCGGCCCAGTCATGCTGGCGCGCTGGCGGCTCGTGCCCGGCTATGCCGAGCCCTTGCATCGTCAAGTCGCCGAGCAACATCTGTCGCGCTGGTACGCCGCGTCCGTGGTCGATGCGCACGCTTGGGCGATGCTGCCATTGGGCCTCGTGCTCCGCATCTCCGACCGCGCACCGCCACTATTTCTAGCGTTTCGCCGTGCTGTCGACCGTGAGCTTGGACTACGTGGGGCGCGGCTCGACTACGCCCGCGGCCCGCAAGGCGGCTGGACCGTCCGGATCGTCCATCCCGGCCCGTTGCCGCGCCTTGCGGATCTATTCCGAGAGGCCGGCGGCCTCGCGGATCTCGAAATCACCGCGCTGGATCGCGGCGGGGACGGGGGATGGCGCCTGCATGGCCGCCCCGTAGCGCCGGAGGCGATGACGCGTGCGGGATTCCGCGCGCTGACAGGCGCTCCGGCGGGCAATTCCGAACAGGTTTCCGAGCGAGGAGGTAAACCATGAACACGGCATTTCGCGCCACCATGCTGGCAGGGGTCAGCCTGTGCGCGCTTTTCGCCGCCGCACCGGCGGTCGCGCAACAATCTGCGAACGAACGTGTCTACCGCCAGGAAGCGCTGGCCCATGCGCGCGCGGTGACCACAGCCTGGCGGCGCCTGGAGAGCTATATTCTCGAGGGCTCCGCCGGCACTCCCTATCCGGATGGCGCAAGCGTCTCGGGCTGGAGCGGCGCGGTTCCGCCGGCTGGCAGCGGCTGGCTTGCCGATTGGACGCTGCGCGACGTGCGGGCGCGTTATTGCGAAGACACGCTGCTGGTCTATCTCGCGCCCGAGCGCCTCAAGGGCGTCGGCCGGGATCACCGCGCGGTCCAGGTTGCACCTCACGCCTACGCCGGTAGTGGAGCGCAAGGCCAGGCGCCGGTGCTGCACTGGCTGGAGGCAGGCCGGGCCACGGGTGCCGCTGGCCGCCCTTCGGTGACACTCCCCGCCTGCCTGTCCGATACTGCTTTCGGCGGGCCGCTGCCCTCGGGCCGCGCCGCGCTCGCCGGCACGGTGCGCGATCCCTACACCCACACCAACGAACGTGTGAGCCGCGAACGCCAGCTCGAGGATTGTGCCGCCGATGAGTACGGCCAGGGCCGCACAAGAGTGCGCGAGGTAACCCAAACCCATGACGAACGCGGCAACCCGGTGGGCGATCCGGTCCATGGCCCCTGGCAGCTTCTGATCGACGAATGCCGAGCCGATTACACGGCCTGGGAGAACTACACGCTGGTCTGCCACTGGGACGCCGGGCCGCCGCACAACCGGCGCATGGAAGGCCGCGAGATCTGGCGGCGGTTGAAGAGCGTGACGGCGGAGGGCGAGACCCTGGGCCCGCCCGAGTTCGTCTCGACGAGCTGCTGGACCGGAAAGGTTCCCGTGCCGCCCACGGCGGTGGTCACGGAGACCGCGCAAACGGAAGCGATGACCGATGGCTGCCCGTCCGGCTACACGGGAAGCCAGGAGTACCGGCGCACCGTGACCCATAGGGCGACACAGTTCCCGTGGGATGCGGAGCCGGTCGTACAGATCTCCTATGGCCCCTGGATTCTGGAGACGGACAGCTGCCAGGCCGTGATCCCGCCGGACTGGGGCGGCGATGGAAATGCAGGCGGAGGCGAGCCGGCAGTGGGAGGCTTCGGCGGTGCGGGCGGTCCGGGTGGCGATTCCTGCAGCCCGCCCCTTGACCCCGACGCCGGCACGGACGTCTGCAGCGTCGATAGCAGTATCGGGTTCGACACCAGCGGGTTCGGTGGTGGCGGCGGTGGTGGTGGCGGCGGCGGCGGTGGTGGTGGCTGCTTCCTGACCACGGCGATTGTCGAGCGCCGCGGCATCGAAGCGGATGACGGGCCGACCCTGACCGCGCTGCGCCGCTTCCGCGACGGCTACATGATGAAAACGCCCAAGCGCCGGGCGCTGGTTGCCGAATATTACGAGATCGCGCCCCGCATCGCCGCCGCGATTCCCCAAGGGCACTCGGACTGGGACTGGATCGGCGGCCGCATCGACGCGGCCATCGCGGCCATCTACGCGGGCGACGAAGACGGGGCGTTCGGGATCTATGCCGCCATGGTGCGGCGCCTCGCGGCGTGTTGGACGGAACCGGACGGCCGCATGGCCGCCGGAGCAAACACCACCAAAGGAACATGACGATGACACGGCATTCAACCTTGTCGATCGCCGCTGCCGTCATGGCGGCGGCCGCTATCATGGCAAGCAATCCCGGAACGAGCGGCGCTTGGGCGCAAGCCGCGCCCGCCTCACCGAACTACAGCTCCCATGCCGCCGCCTTCTTCACCGGCCTGCTCGAAGGCCGCGTCTGGATCCTGGAGCGGCCGAATTCGCGGCGTGCCGGAGACCGCAATATCGTCTGGGCGCATTACCACGACCCGGACGGCACGCTTCGCGCCTGTGCCCATCTCGGCGGCGCCTATGCGCCCGCAACCGCGCGCTGGCGGGTGGTGCCGTCCCGCGAGTTCCGCGCGCTCTACAATTTCACCGAGCCGGGCGTGGAACCGGATCCCGGACAGCGGCGCGGCCACACCCCGGTCTTTTACGATCCCGCCACGGGTGTGCTGCACAACGAGGCGCTGGGACCATCGTCCGGCATCTGGGCGGTGGCCTCGCGCGGCTGGATGCAGGAGAGCTGGCCGCGGGCGATGAAGGACGCCTGCCTGGGCTTGCGGTTGCCGGCGGACCTGCCGGTCAACGAGAGGCAGACCTCGACCGCGTTCGACAAGATGATGGCGCAGGATACGGACGCGCCGCTGCGCGGCTTTCCGGGCTCCGAACTGCGCGGGCCGGGAGCCACCGGCATCGCCGTCTCGGGGGGCCTTCCGCTCCTGCCGGCGGCGGCGCTCAAGCGCTTCCTCGAAGACAACGACGGCTGGGTGCTGGTCGACAATACCGGTGCGCGCCATGTTCTGGTGCTCGGTCCGGATCGCGACGAGTTGTGGCTGCTCGACGGCAGCGGCGGAACCGACGGTACCGGCGCAATCGCAGATACCGGCCATCTCGTCCCGGCGGCGGGCGGCGCGGAGATCGCGCTGCACTATGAACGCCTTCCGCTGCGTCCGCGTTTCCGGGTCGGCCGCATCGCCGCGCGCCCGCCCAGCGTGCAAATCGAGGGTGCGGACGACAGTACTGCATTGCCTTACAGGGCCAGGCCCGGAGACGGCTCATGACCCGGCAACCGGTGAACACCCGTCCTGGCGCCATCGCAAGAACCATGGCCCGGCCGCTCACGCGTCTATTTGCATGGCGCGGTAGACGTACCGGCGCCGACGCACCAAAGACCCCGGATGCCAACCGATTGATCCGCGTCCCCGCGATGGATGCCCGGTTCCGGCGCATCTGCGCGGTGTTCGCCGGCGGGCGATGCCTGATCGCGCGCGGCTACGAGGCCGACGCCCGGTTGCGCTCGGCGCTGCTGGCGCTGCGCCAAAGCGGCGCCATCCCGGTGGCGGTGGCCGAGGAAACCGCAACCCTCGAAGAGATCGCCGAATGCTGGCGGGCGGCGGGCGCCGCATCGTCGCCGGCGGCGGGCGAAGCGGCGGCCCGGCGGGTCAAACGCCTGTTCGAGGACGCAGCCGCGGCCCGGGCGAGCGATGTGGTGTTCGAGACCAGCGGCGGCGCCTGCCATGTCTTCGCCATCGTCAACGACCGCAAGCTGCCCTTGGCCCAACCGCTGACGGCCGAGGAAGGCCGCGAGGCCGCCGGTTTCCTGTTCCATTGCAAGGACGAGGGCTCGTCGCAGACCAGCTACCGGCGGGGCTCCTTCCAGGGCTTCTCGATCCGCGCCGGTGGCCAGGTGCCGCTGCCGGCGGGCGTCTCGGCGCTGCGCTGCCAGCGCGGCCCCCACGAGCCTGACGGCGATCACCTGTTCGCGCGCATGTTCTATGCCGATCGGCTCGATGCCGGCATGACCCTGGAGCGCCTCGGTTTCTCCGCAACCGAAGCCGCCCTGTTCGCCGGTATCCGCATGGCGCCCCATGGCGGCGTCTTCATCGGCGGCCCGTGTGATCGAGAGGTGCTATCCGCGCCGTCCGTATGTCGTTGGCTGGCGGGTCGGTGTAACCTTCTCTGACGACGTCATGCGCCGTATCGACGTGGTGGCGACGTCTGGCTTTCCGTCCGTCCTGGTCCGCACTGCCCTGGTCGACCATCCTCCGTTCATGACGTGGCCCCATGTGGAAAGCGACGGCATTTTGTGTTTGCTGCCCAACATGGCCGAATACGATCCCGACGATCCATGCGCAGTGGCCGAGAACCTCTTGGGCCGGTCCGTCCGGTTGGTCGAGGAACTGCTCGAAGGGTCGATCATCGAGCGTGATTTCCGCGAAGAATTCTTGACCTATTGGGCGTACAAGTCACACGAGGACGGCCCCCGTTTCTTCAGCCTGCTTACGCCTACGCCACCGTCCCGCGTCGTGCGGGTCTGGCGGGGTAAGGGTCTCGAGATCGTCGGAGAGGACGCAGGGACCTTAGCCCGGTGGCTGCGTCACCGTTTCGGTGCCGAGGTCAATGCCACGACCGAGGAAGCCGCATTCATATGGCTGCCCAAGCCGCCGCTCCCGGTCGACTATCCCGAAACAGCTTCCGACTTGCGTGCACTGGCGGTTGCTACCGGCCAGGATGCAACTGCGGCACTCGGACAAGCGGCCCTCGGTGAGCCTGACCATCTTGTGGCCATTCTTGGAGCGCTCGGCCGCGGTGGCCCAGGCCTCATCGCGGTGAAGGCGCGGAATCCCAGGTTCTTGCGTTCTCGTCCGCGGTCGGCCACTGACCCCCTGTCCAAGGGGTTCAGACCGGGACGCGCGCCGAAGTCTTTGCTGCTTGATCGATATTTTGGGACGGGTTCAGTCGTCCGAAGTTCGGTCCAGCGCGCTGATGCCAACTGGGTGCACGGGCGCGGGCGCGATCTTCGAACCGCGAAGCTGCTAGATTCCACCGTCGTCGTCGTCGGGTGCGGATCGGTCGGCGCACCAGTCGCGTGATCCCCTGGTCGCGTTGCGTTCCTCCCCCGGACACGCCTCATGGCGGATCGGAACGGGAGCACCATGCGGCGGAGATCGCGTCGAAGGGAAGGATGAACTGGCAGAAACGACAGGGCTACGGATTGAGAGCGCTTGGCGAAACAGCCATGGCTCGCGTCAAGAGGCTCAACGGCGGCAAGCTCAACGCTCGCACATTCCAATCCCAACAAACCGAAATCGCCATGCAGATCGACGCACTCAATCGCTCTATCCGTGCGCCAGCTTCCCTGGGCGCTTCGAAGACATTACCGCCGCCATCGCCTTCTGCCGGTCGTTCTTCCCCTGGTACAACACCGAGCACCGCCATGCCGGGATCGCGATGCTCACCCCCGATGATGTCCATCATCACCGAGTACCGGATGTGCTGGCTCAGCGCGGACGTACCCTGCAAGCCGCCTGGGCCCTTCACCCCGAACGCTTCGTCCACGGCACCCCGAAACCCGCCCCGCTTCCCGAAGCCGTCTGGATCAACCCACCCGCCACTTCCACAACAGGAGAAACGAGTCAGTAAATAGAAACCGTCGATGTCTCAAAGTCGTTGACAGGTTCCGAAGCGAAGTCGCGTGGGGGGTGCCTGTTGGCCCACCGGGGCAACCGGGCCGCGTGGACGTCCGGTGCCGGATCAGGATCGGTTCGTGACACTGCGGCCGGCGTGTGCATGTCCACTACAGCGGCACCAAGGGGTACTGCGTCCGCTACGGCTGCCACGGCGCGCATGTTAACCACGGCACCAGGCCGTGCATCGCCTTCGGCGGCCTGCGCGTGGATACTGCGGTCGGCGATGCAGTGCTGCGACTGCTGTGTCCGGTCGGCGTCGAGGCGGCGCTGGCCGCCATCGAGATGCGTGAGAGCGACAACGCCGAGATCCGACGGCAGGCGGAGCTGGCGCTGACGCAGACGCGCTACGAGGCCGATCTGGCACAGCGCCAATACGACGCCGTCGATCCAGCTAACCGCCTTGTCGCGGCCGAGCTGGAGCGACGGTGGAACGACCGGCTGGCGGAGGTGCGCCGGCAGGAGGAGCGGCTCGCCGCCATTGCGGCCGCCCGTCCGGAGGCACCGTCATGCGCGGAGAAGCAGCGCTTGATGGCGCTAGGGGATGATCTCTCGACGGCGTGGTCGCACCCCGATGCCACCGCCGAGACGCGCAAGGCCATCCTGCGCGCGGTTCTCGAGGAGATCGTCGTCACGCTGGCCGATGGCTGTGCTGACCTTCTTCTCCACTGGCGTGGCGGCGACCACACGCGTCTGAGCGTGCCGCGCAACCGTACGGGACAGCATCGCTGGGCGGCGAGCGCCGAGGTGGTGGACCTGGTCCGCGGACTGGCGAGGCAGCTGCCGGACGGCTCGATCGCGGCCACGCTCAACCGCCTCGGCAAGAAGACCGGGCGCGGCAACTCGTGGACGGACGCGCGGGTGCGCACCTTCCGCAACAGCCATAGCGTTGCCGTCTACCGATCAGGTGAGATGGCGGAGCGGGGCGAGTTGACGCTGACTGATGCCGCCGCACGGCTCGGCATCAGCAAGATGACGGTACTGCGGCTGATCGCGGGCGGCACAATCGACGCTACGCAGGTGTGCAAGGGAGCGCCATGGGCCATCCCGGAGGCGCAGATAGACGCCCTGTACGGCACTGACCTGCGCCAATCGCGCCCGCAAACAGTTGAGCCCAACCAGGAACAGCTGGATTTTCAATAACGTAGCGAGGTGTGCATTATGCGCTCGGACTCGTGCCGCCGACCAGCACGATGTTGCGCTTGGCTTCGAGGAAGCCGCCCATGGCGAGGTCGCGGATCAGGGGCTCGTTGACCGGCGAGGCGGCGAAGTCGAACTCGGCCAGCTCCTTGGCCGCCGGCAGCTTCGCGGAGGCCATCTGGTATTTGATGGAACGCGCCGTCTTGTCGGCGATCTCGGCCTTCAGCAGCGCACCGATGATCTGTTGCACCGGATGGCGGCGCTTGAGCCCGTCGGCAAGGATGTCGTCGTAGGCGATGTGCATGCCCGCGAGCTTCAGCGTTGTCATCATCGCCAGCACCTCATGACGCTCCATGGCCGGGCCTCCTCAGGCGGTCGTAGCGCCGACAATCGGCCACCGGCTGGTGGCGAAGCCGCAGGCCCTCGGGCGTCGGGATGCTCGCCGGCGGCGCCGGCTGGCGCTGCCGGTGCCGAGAAGGATCGCGGTCGGTTTCATGGCGCTAGATCTCCAATTGCCACTCAGCGTGATCGTAACCCATTCGACTCTTGTACCGGGTCCTCGACCGAGCGGTCACGCCGGAAATTCTGTTTGCTGTTATTTCCATCTTGGGAAGCCTCATTTCCCAGAGTCGCCCATCCGCAAACCTCCATGTCGATCTGGAAAAGTTGTGGCTCGGGGTTCCCTGGGGAGGCTGAAGCGGAATCGCGTGGCGCTACCATCTATCATGGAGGCAGCGTTGATATGGTCGTCCGTGCGTCTGTCGATACCTCCAGAACATGATTGACCATGACGCCCATCGGATCGCCCCGTTGGGACAGATATGCGATCGCGGCACGCAGCAGCGCCTCTGAGCGTGCTCGGCCCACGCACGGCAGTATGATGAGGCCGGGGTGGATGTCCTGCGTGGCGGCAAGCGCGCGGAAATCGCGAGCATTTTCCGTCACGAGAACAAGGTCGTGTTCCACACACCGGGCCAAAACTTCGCGGTCCGGCGCGCCTAGCCCGCCGAAGTCGCGGGGGTGCATGGCGACGTGAACGCCCTCGGCATTCAGAGCTTGCGCAATCCTCGGGGACAAACACTCATCGAGAAACAGCCGCACCGTATTTCCGAAACGACCCCTCAGGCCGCGTGTAGCCAGGGCCTGCCCGATGGGCGTCCTCGGGGGGGATGGGCCTTGGCGTAGAGTCCAGCGGCTTCGAACGCTTCACGCGAAACCTCCGGATAGTCCTCCGCGAGGTCGTCAGTAACATCGCCATCCTGCAGCCGTCCCAGAACCGCGTAAACCGTCAACCGAGTTCCGGCTATGACCGGCGTGCCGCCAAGGATGTCTGCATCGGATGTGATATATCGATCACGGGCCTCCCGATACCGCTCGGCGTAACGCAGCGAGTCAGCTGCGAGGCGCTTCAAGTCAAGTGTAGCACCCGGCGTGAATTCGATAGTATCGAGTCGCATGGGCTCAAGCTGGACCAAACGCGTCCAGATCGCCCGCTTGTGACACAACGGGAGGTCCGTGAGATTGGCCGCCTTCAGGGAGCGGAAGTAGACCACGGCTCGCATCGGGAGGTACCGCATCGCGCCGCCACGGAAGCGGGCTGGAGCGGCGATGGTTCGCAGGACCCGGGCTTCCAGGGCTTTTTCGATCGTTGTCCGTGGCACTCCCGAAAGGGCGGCGGTTTCTCGAATGGTCAGGTCGGCTGTGAGCGGCATAATCAATCCCTCGTTGGGGATCAATATATGACAAGACCATCGTGAGTTACAAGGTCTGTCGAAGCTGGTGGGCCTGTCAAACGGCTTTCAATATTGACCCCCGATCGGCGTGCAAAATTGATGGAGTGGACGCCTCCTCCCGACGGCATCGCAATGTGCCAAGGTGGTGTTGTGTTTCAACCCCCTGAAGGAGGAGGCATCCATGGAAGAGGTTACCATCATCGGGATCGATCTGGCGAAGCGTAGCTTTCAGCTGCATGGCGTGCTGGCGGACGGATCGGTTGCGTTCCGCAAGAAGCTGCGCCGGGAGAAGGTGCTCGACTTCCTCGGCTCGCAGCCGCGTTGCGTGGTCGCGATGGAGGCCTGCGCGAGCGCTCACTATTGGGGCCGGGAGATCCTGAAGCTCGGCCACGATGTGAGGTTGGTCCCGCCGGTCTACGTGAAGCCGTTCGTGAAGCGGCAGAAGAACGACATGGCGGACGCGGAGGCAATTTGCGAGGCCGCGCAGCGGCCGACCATGCGCTTCGTGGCTGTGAAGACGGAAGAGCAGCAGGCCCGGGGCATGCTGTTCCGCACGCGCGATCTTCTGGTGCGCCAGCGCACCCAGACGATCAACGCGCTACGTGGCCACTTGGCGGAGTTTGGCGTCGTTGCTCCGCAGGGTGTGGCTCATGTCGGCCGGCTGGCATCGGCACTCGAGGATCCGAGCTCCGGCCTGCCGGGGCCGGTCCGCGAGTTGGGTGGCCTTCTGCTCGATCGGATCGCCGGCCTCGATACGAAGATCGACGGATTGGAGAGGGAGGTCCGCGCCCGCGCGCGTCAGGACGAAGAGGCGGCGCGGCTCATGACGATCCCGGGGATCGGACCGATCGGGGCGATGGCAATCCAGGCCTTCGCGCCGCCGATGGAGAGCTTCCGGCGAGGCCGTGACTTCTCCGCCTGGCTGGGGCTCGTGCCACGACAGCATACGACCGGCGGCAAGCCGCGGCTGGGCAGGATATCGAAGATGGGCCAGCGCGATCTGAGGCGGCTGTTGATCACGGGCGCCATGGCTGTCGTCAGCTGGGCTGTGCGGCGCGGCGAGACGTCAGATCCCTGGCTGGCCCGGATGCTGGCGCGCAAGCCGCGAATGCTTGTCGCGGTAGCGCTGGCCAACAGGATGGCGCGCATCGTCTGGGCGCTGATGACGAAGAAGGAGAGCTACCGGGTTCCCGCCGCCGCCTGAGAGGGCGGCGAAGTGAGGGAAGCCGTCGGGGGTGTGAGCAGGTCGGAGGACGAGTAAGGGCAAACGGTCGACTGAGACGGGATCGGGGAAACCAGCGGTGGGGTAACCTCCAACTCCGCGTAACGGCGGTACAGGGAGGGCCTAAGCTCAGCGGCCCGCCGCAGGTCGGCGCGGGACGCCAGGATGCAGAAGCTGCAACTCAGCCTCGACATGCCGGCTGTATAGGCCCAGTGCGGGGACTGGGCGGCGTCGCGAATAACGCGGAACACATCGTCGGTCGAGAGATCGAAGACCGGCAGCCAGTCGAAGACCTCGCGACCGGCAACGCTCATGCGGTCGTTTCGCCGCCAGGGAACTTTCCGGGCGCGTGCAGGGCTCTCGTCGGCGCGCATGCCCATAGCGTTCACGACGCGTCCGCCGAAGCGGGGATGGGCCTTGAGATAGCGGCGCAGCTCGCGTTGGATGGGGCTGGTCTTGAAATCCGACGTACACCACCGGATCGAGTTCGAGGGCCACATACGGCGCTCTTCGACGCGTTCGAGGAGGCTCTTGCCGGAAGCGACGGGCGCCAGGATCAGCGGTACGTCCTTGGGGAGAGTCGCCTCGATATGCTCGACCGCGCCGGGCCACTCGACCTCGCCAAGGGGCGCGTGAACCGCCACGAGCTGATCCCGCGGGACGATGCGCGCGAGCAGAATCGTCATGGCCTGCGAATCCTTGCCTCCCGAGGTCGAGATCGACACCAGGGCGCCCCGCCGGATCATCTCCCGGCATTCGGGTGGTGCGGGGACTTCGAGGACGGGATCTCGGCGTCCGCGGGGCCGCGCGTTCATGCCCGGCGCCCGTCATGGTCGGTCAGGACCACGTCGTCGGTAATCGAAATGAACAACGGAGAAATCACGTATTCGGGTTCGCTGCCCTCCCCCCTGGGCGGTCAGACGGTCACGGCGGCGATCGCGGCCATGGGCCGGCCCGAAAGGAAGCAGCTAAAGAGGCAGAAATTCCCGGCCTCGCCGCCGGTCAGGGCCTCGAACGCGCGTCGGTGGTCTTCTGTAATGTTGGTGGTCATGGGGGCTGTCTCCCGGGCGGTGGCGCAGGAGGACCGTTCTCCGGCCCTCGGGTTCGGCCGGACGACGCCTGACCCGACCTCCTGAAGGCAGGCGGCGGGCACGCGTCGACCGAAGGCGGCAGGAGCCCCGTTCGGGAGGGGACGGGTCTGGTGTGGCGATCCCAGACCGGATCGATACAGCCGGTGTTTCGTGCTACCTGTGAAAGACGTGCCGACGATCGGTCGATCGAACGACTAAGGGGCGGGTGCGCAGGACGTATCTTCAGGGAGTGACTGCATGAAGAAGTCGGACATCGCCGGTCGCGTGGCAGACCGGATTGGCTTGACGTTGACCCCAAAATCCGGACCAGGTGGTTCTTCACCTATGCGGCCTGAGCGATGGTCATGTCCCTCCTGGCCTGTGCCGGCGTCCGGTAGCCGATGCTCGAGTGGCGCCGTCGTTGGTTATAGAAGATCTCGATGTACTCGAATAGCGCAGCCCTGGCCTCGCGCCGGGTAGAAAACCGGGTACGGTGCACGAGTTCGGTCTTGAGAGACCCAAAGAAGCTCTCCATAGGGGCGTTGTCGAGGCAATTCCCCTTGCGGCTCATGGAGGCCTTGATGCCATGGAGGCGGAGCAGTTTGCGGTAGTCACCGCAGGCATATTGCACACCGCGGTCGGAATGGTGGATCAGCCCCATGGGCAACCGGCGGCTGCGGATCGCCATCTTCAGCGCCTCCTCGCACAGGACGCTCTTCAGCCGCTCGGACATCGACCAGCCGACGATCTCCATCGTGGCCAGATCCTTGACGGCGGCGAGGTAGAGCCAGCCTTCGTCAGTTGTGATGTAGGAGATGTCAGCGAGCCAGACCGCATCGGGCGCAACGGCTTCGAAGTTGCGGTCGAGCAGATTGGGCGCGATCGCATGGGAGTGGCGGCTGTCGGTGGTGATCGGCGCCCGCCGCCTGCCTCGCGGTGGACGAATGCCGTTCTCTCGCATGAGCTTGGCGACCGTGCGCTTCGAGGTGCGAAAGCCGCGGGCTTTCAACTCGGCATGGATCCGAGGCGCGCCGTAGCACCTCTTGCTCTGCTCGAAGATCTCCCGGATCTCGGACCCGAGCCTGCCACGCCGGGCAACGCGTTCAGCTCTCTTTGGGGCCGCACGCCGCCGGGCGTGGAACCAGCTGTGAGCAACCCCCAGGACCCGGCACATGAACCGGATGGCGTGCTCTGAAGCATGGGCGGCGATGAAAGCGTGCTTCGTCTTCATGTCTTCGCCGCCCATTGAGCGAAAAAAGCCGAGGCTTTGCGTAGAACCTCAACCTCCTCCGTCAGCCGCTTGTTATCCCGGCGAAGCTGCACCAGTTCAGCGGCCTCGGCTTTCTGCGCCGCGGTCGCCGCGGCCGAACCCGCGGCCTCAAGCTCGAGCCGCCAGGTCTTCAACTGCGTTGGCGTGACGCCGAGCTCGGCAGCCACACTGCTATGCGTCGCACCCGGCTCCGACAGCCGGGCAACCGACTGTTCCTTGTATTCCGGCGAAAATCGCCGCCTCGTCTGCTTTGTCATCTCGTCCCTCCAGGTCGGTATTCAATTTACCGCCTGGTCCGGGATCCGGGAGCAACGTCATCTTGGTGGCACAACCCATCGGACTTGCCCTTTGAGCGATTTCGAGCCACGCTCAACTTGGCTGAAAGGTGCCACATGGGAAATCCCGGTTGATTGGATTTCGGCGGCGAGCCGCTAAAGTGCGCATCCCCGCCCGACCCGGGCGGCTTCGTGCGCCAGCGTTTCATCGAGGGAGGATGACATGACTATCGAATTGGGCGATCGAATTCCGTCCGCCACATTGAAGGAGATGGGCGCAGACGGAATCGAGGACGTGAACACGGACAGCCTGTTCAAGGGCAAGCGGGTGGCCGTGTTCGCGGTCCCCGGGGCGTTCACGCCGACGTGCTCGGCCCAGCACTTGCCCGGATTCGTCCGCAACGCCGACGCGCTTAGGGCCAAGGGCATCGACGAGATCGTCTGTCTCTCGGTCAACGATGCCTTCGTCATGGACGCCTGGGGCAAGGCCCATAACGCGGGCGGCAAGGTGAAGATGGTGGCCGACGGCAACGCCCAACTCACCCAAGCGCTGGGATTCGAGCTCGACGCCTCGGGCGCCGGCATGGGCACGCGGTCCAGACGCTACTCGATGATCGTCGATGACGGCGAGGTCAAAGCGCTCAACGTCGAGGCCGCCGGCGCGTTCGAGTTTTCGAGCGCCGAGCATTTGCTCAGCCAGTTGTAACGGCGGGGCCTAGACCAGATCGCGGTCGGTCGGAATCGCCTGTGGCGATCCAGCGGGCGCGTGAATCTGGTCTACACTATCGAGGACGAGCGGATTCACGCGTTTGATTGGAACCGCGATGCAGAGGGCGGGTCACAAGAGCGTGAGCTCGCGTTGAAATACCGGGGTCAAGCAAAGCGACTCGCGTTTGACTATCCCCGTGTCAGCGATGTCCTTCAAGACATTGCCAACGCTTATGATCAGGACGCAGAGCAGTATGACGAGCAAGTGCAAATTAACAAAAGACTGCCGCACTGAGTGACTCATGACAGCCTAAAGTCGAAATGTTATGCGATAGATGCGTTCCCAGTAGTGGGAGCACCCTCAGTTGCAATCCTTGTCCTTACCTCCCACGATGGTGAAGGCGTCATCCGTCCGCTGCGTCCGCGGTGGCTGGCGTCTCCGGTACTCCTCCATGTCTCGACGGATATCTTCCACGACCTCCTCGATTTCTTTCGCTACCTGTTGGCCGGAGTGTGTATTCGGCGCCGATCAGCGTGCTAACCCATTGACTTCGCAAAAGTCTGAGGAACTCCCGTCGGCTGAGGCAGGTGTCGCCGTCAGGACCGCAGGATTCCGCACGCTATCACGCGACGGTCGATGGATAGAGGTCAAAGCGGACCTTCCTCGTCCGCGGCTTCCAGTTCCGAAAGACTTCCTCACACACGACTTCGAAGAGCGTATCCTCCGGCGAGGCAGGTGGCGCACCGCCAGATCGGATCGATGCAATCCGATCTTTCGCGAGACGGCGCGTCTTCCCGGGAGTGCCCTTGGGGCGGCGAGGCTTGACCGGGCCTCCTTGGGGGGAGCAGGGCCGGAGCTAACCACGCGTGCCCGTCGGAGCCCCAAATAAAGCGATGGCGTCATAAGCCGCGTCGTCTCGATCGATGTTCTTGCCAATGACGACTACGGTTTGGACGTGGTCGGACTCCAATGCGGTAATCGCCGCATGTTCCATGAAGCCCTGACTCTCCTTGGCGTTTCCGTTCTTGAACATCACGTAGCTCAGCGCGTAGGTGGAGGCTTTAGGTGGGATGCAGACCACCATGTTGTCGTGTCCCTGCGTCCGCCAATTCCTGTGGACTCGCTTCTCGAGCTTTACGAGCATCCTCGTGATCTTGATCTGGTCCTCGGGCGAGAACATGTTGAGGGCCACCCCGATCTCCGTCCACCGGGCGGCGCTGCGCCTTTCCAGCTGAGAAAAGATAGCTGCGAATAGTGGTGAAATCGCCGGTCGAGGCTTGTCCAGGGTCACCCCCGCATCAAGGGAGTTGTAGTAGGTATCCAACGGGGCCGACATATCGGTGAGCGTGAATTCAACGTCGGGCTCCACATTGCCGAATTCCAAGAGCGTCGTGAGATACAGGCCGAGAAGATCGAGCTCGTCGGCAAGGTATCTGACAGACGCTTCGGTTGCCTCGCGTTTCATCAGGTAGTGGAGGATCTGAACCGGATGATCAAGAACGTCGAAGACTGTTTCGAAGTCTGCCAGATTTATAATCGGGCAGGGGACGAAGTCTGCTGGAAACCAGCGTGTGTCCTCCAACTCCTTGAGGCTTGACTGGAACGGTCCAAGACCTTCCAAACACACCGAGACCCTCACCACCTTGCGCACCTTGGCCAAGTCATATCCGATACGATCGCGAATGGAATCTGCTGCGTTCGGATGGGAGCCAAGAAACTCAAGGCGCCTCTTTAGCCGCAACGATTGCAGATTGGGGTCGATCAAAAGCTCTCGAATGTGCTTGCGCAACCGATCTGGCGCACCCCGCAACGCCGGCGGCGTGACTTTTCCAGACTTGCATTCGATCACCAGGGCAAACGAGTCGATGAATGCAATTAGGTCCGTTTCGTAGGTCGTTCCATCCTCAACCCACTTGATATTCCTCTTAATGTGGGAGCGGGGAAACCGTTTCTCAACTATCTCGGCAACTTTTGACTCGAGATACTCCGCGCGGTGGTCGCTTACTGCAACCGCAAACGGAACAAGGACGGCTTCCATGCAGGGGATTACGAAGCTAAAGAAGCCCGCAGGCAAGGCACAGAAGTATTCGCCGGCGCCCAGTTTGACTAGAGGCTTTTCCCACACCGGATTGGATAGATGAAGATGCTCGGTCTCGTAGTCGCTCAACGCTCCCAAGGGGAGTGCGTACTGGTCAAGGACGGCGCTCACTCTGTCTTCGTCGAGATCGAGCGTATCCGCAAGATCGGTCGCGAGGAACGTATACACCTCGGGCAGTCGCAAATCATAGTGGGCTGTAATCATGGAACGAACGCGGTCCAGAGCCGTTTCCTCCACGTTGATGTCATCGACAAATTGCTCGGCTTTCTCTTTTTCGAGACCGATTAATTCATGGTAGTTTTCGACCAAAAGGCGTCCGTCTGTACCGGACGATCTGAATAGATTTAAGAGCGTGTTGAGATGAAACGACTGCTTGGACTCGACTTGGGTGACCATCGTCTCGAAGACATCGAATACGTCCGAGGCAGAAAACCCTTGGGCTTCCAGCAGCCGCGCGTCGAACGGACAGTAAAGTTCGCGTGCGATACGCTTGATCTGGGAGTGATAGCCCCAGTTTCGGACGGCCTGCGTGGCGCTTCGCATGAGTTGTTGCGCAAGTGCGACGGCCATTTGGTCGTCCCGAAGGTGCACGCCGGCGGGGTCGGTCTGACGGAAGTTGTGGGCGTCGCACAGCGTCTTCACCTGATCCCAGACTTGCGTTAGCACTTGCGGCCCGAACGGCTTGCCAGACAGCTCCTCGGGAGGGATTTGAAGCAACAGTGCCTGCAAGATCTCGACGTGGTACGGAAACATCTCGTAGTCGCTGTCGAGCTTCGTGAGGCCGGCGGTCTCGTCGATTGCGACGCTGAGGCCGTAGGACGACATGTGCGAGAGCACGAGGAGGGGATGGTGCCGCCGTAGTATTGCTTTCAGTTCGGACAGCGCTTCCTGGTATTTTTCCTCGCTGTTCCTAGCGATTTCCTCGATCGCCGTCCGTCGTTGATCGTCGCTCAACCCCTCGAACGGATTGCGCAACATGTGAAAGGTGGGAGCCAGGGTTTGGCCCTGTCCCCGATCCTTCGACTTCCCGCGTCGGCGCTTCTTCTGGGCAGCCTTCTGCGCAAGTTTCTGCTTTGCCCGCGCATTCTTGCTTTTCCTCATATAGATACTCCAAAGTCAGGTCATAGAGCACCAGTGCGCCGTGTTCGAGTGGCGCTTGGCCAAGCGCCACTAAATGTCTGGGGCTTGGCTGGTCGGCCCGCCCGGGGGCGTGGGTCCAGACCACCACGACCGCAGGGTGTTACGCGAGGGCAGGCGGGGATCTCATGACGTACCACGACGGGGAGGGCTATCTCGACCTTCCACATTCGCTTAGATTCCATTCCGAATGCATTCTGAAAACAATTCTTAGTGTGTTGTTCGGCGCCCAAATTTGACCCCACAGGATCACGCCAAATCAATGAGTTAGCGTGCCGATCGGCGTCCAACCTGCGCGCCGATCAACATTCCAAGGTTTCTGCGATGGATGGAATATATGGGAGGGACAACGCGCGATGAAACTGACGTTGCCCCAAAATCCGGACATGGTCGTTCTTCACCGGTGCGGGCCGACCGATGGTCATGTCCCTCCTGGTCGACAGTCGATTAGCCACCCAATCCGGGTTCCCGGAGCACCGTCATCTGTCAATCGGGCACCTCTTCGATCCCCTCACGGGTTTCGGCGAGCACCCGATCGACCACCCGGCGCAATGCCTCCTCCTCCGTGTCCCCCGCCAAGCGGTGCAAGCGGTACAGATCGACCTGCCGGTCCGCGCCGGCCCCATCCCGGATGATGGTCAGCGCATGGCGCATCTCCGCCTCGCATCCCAGCGCACGCGCATCGGTCGCAAGTTCGTCGACAAGTTCACCTGCGTAGTCGTGGATGTCTATCCGCCCGCCGCCGCGCATCCAGTCGCCGAAGAAGGCGTGAACGCCGTAGCGCTGCGCAATCCATCGGTTCTCCGTGATGAGTTCCGTGAGCGGTTCGAGCGGCAGTTCGCCTTTTCGGTCCAGACGCATCAGCCACCGGATAAGCGATGTGTAGAGCGCGGCTATGCTCACCGCGTCGTCCAGCCGCGTGCAAACGTCGCAGATGCGCATCTCCACCGTTGGGTAAGCGTGGGAGGGGCGAATGTCCCACCACAGCTCGCTGCCGTCTTCAACGAATTTCATTTGCCGATAATCGGCGACGAGCCGGTCGTACTCCGCGCGGGATCCTAGCGGGCCAGGCATACTGGTGCGCGGAAGGCCACCGACGACATTGAGCCGATAGGATTTAAACCCTGTCTCGTGCCCGGCGTTGAACGGCGACGAAGTGGACAACGCATGAAGCAACGGCAAGTAACGCCGGATCGCGGTCATGATCCGAATGCGCGAGTCCGGATCGCCGAAGCCAGCGTGAATGTGCATGCCGCCAACGACGAAACGCCGTACCGTTTCCTGGTAAATTATCGCGAACCGTTCGTAACGTTCCTGCGGTGTGGGAGACTGTGTTTCCCATGCCGCAAACGGATGGGTGGAGGCGGCCATCACCACGGCCCCGTGCCGCTCGGCTGCCTCGATGACGGTTCGCCGGGCTTCGCGCAGCGCCGTGCGCACTTCAGCTACCGACCCGCAGATCCGTGTATTGGTCTCGATTTGAGAACGCAAGAACTCCCGTACGACCTTGTGCGGTCCGCTATTCGTCTCACAGGCATCGAAGATACCTTGGTCAGGATCGGTTAGAAGATCGCGCGTTCCGGGATCGACGAGAAAGAATTCTTCCTCGACCCCAAGAGTAATCGCGAGGTCTTCGCTATTCGCTTCGCCGATCATGAGCAGTTCATGAAATACGACCGGTGCAGGACTCCGAATCCTCCCGCCGCATCCCACGCCCAGCATCCCATGTGGAGCCGCCGGTATCTTCCCCGGAGCTGAGAAGGCCTGTGAGCAAGCCGAGGCTCAGACATGTATTCATTTGAATGGAGACAAGTCCTCAGTCGCGGCATCTGAAATCCCTTATAAAAATTCACGGCTTGACCGGTTTCATTGTCAGGCCGGCTAGAGCGTCGGCAATATGTGCCAAGACTGGCAGTTGTAACTAGATATTTTCTGTGGAGAACAACGTCGAAACATGTGCTTGAACCCATATTTCGGCGGCTTGGGAGATGGAAAAGCCAAGCTTCAAAAGCTCGCCATGGATCCGAGGTGCGCCCCACCGTGTGTTCTCCCGCGACATCCCTCGGACCAGATAGCGGATCTCCCTCGACACCGGCGGTCGGCCCGGATTCCCCGCCGCGACTTCCATGTCTAGAAAAGCCTGAACCCCTTGCGGTGCCAACCGATGACGGTCTCGGGCCTGACAATTACCAGGGCGTGGCGCCAGGCGGGCCATAGGCAAGACGGAATGGGAACGCATCGAGGCCTTCGCGGAAAAGCGGGGCATGGCCGCAGCGGGGTTTGTCCGGGTTACCGGGCGGCGTCGGTTTCTCGGGCTGGCTGACGGGTCCCGTGAACCGCCATCAGCTCGTCGATTCGGTCGGCGACTCTCTGTGCCGGCTCGAGCAGCTGCTCCACCGTCCAGTCGGCCGCGTAGCCCTCGGTCACGTCGGAGGGCCGCGCATGGTTGACCAGCCGCTTGGTCAGCGAGCGCGGCAGCATGAGTTCGCGCTCTGCCACCGTGATGAAGGCGTTCCGCAGTCCGTGGAACCAGAACTTGGCGCCGCCGACCCTGGTGATCCCGGCGTAGTGCGAGTGAAGCTCCACGACATGGCCCGATTTGCTGAACGGCGAGGGGAACACCCATCCACGGAAGGCCTCAGGCATGGCATCGCTGTTCGCCCGGCGACGCGCGAGGATTTCGCCGAGCTGGCGCGTCACCGGCAGTTCCAGCGGCACCCCGCTCTTGGTCTCCTCGACCCGGAACAGCCCGGCGTCGAGGTCCACTCGGTCCCAGACAAGCGGCATGATCTCGCCACGGCGCATGCCGGTATAGAGCCCGAACATCAGCAGGTCGCGATGCACCGGGTTGACCACCGCCGCCTCGATGCCCGCGCGCCAGCGCGGCAGCACATCCGCCGGAGAGGAAATCCTCTTCCGGGGCGTGCGGTGGTAGCGCCCGCCGCCCGCCAGCCACAACTCGACCGGATTGCGAAGACCCTCGTGATCGACGCAGTGACGGCGGTACACCGAGCGCAGGAACGACAGCGCCTGATTGGCCGGCACCGCGCCGTGGCGCTCGGTGATCAGGCGGAAACGCTCCTCGACGTCGCGGCGGGTTATGGCGTCGAGCGCGCGGGAGCGCCAGTCGCCGAGATAGAGGCCGGCATAGCGGCGGTAGGAACGCTGGGTCTCAGCCGCCCGGTCATGGCCAGAGGCGGTTCTCCGCGGCAGGATTGCCGCGCTTCAACCACTTCGGCCGTCCGCCGGGCTGCACCCGCCGGATCGTGTTTCCGCGATGATTTCCTTCATGCGGGCAAGGTCACGGAGCGACTATAGGTGTGGGGCACCGGTGCCTTCGCCGATTGCGGCTTATACGGCGCGACTTATTGTAGGGTCTTCAACAAATCCTGCCCCCGCGCCTTCGAAGCGGGTACGTCGACGCTCTCCCCGGTCCGGGGGTTCCATGCCTTGCCGGCCAGCCGAGACCTCGTCGAGAAGGTCCCGTAGCCCTAAATGGTGACGGTCTCTCGATCGAGCGTGGCCCAGGCGGTTGAAAATATCTCGACCTGGCTGGCCAGAATATTGGACAGGCCAGAGAAATGCTGCTGCGTTCGTTTGCGCAAAACTCTACATATCGGCATCGGACAACTACGAGGAAGGGATGCGCGGGAGGCGATGGCTGACATCACACTTGGGATCGAAGAAGAGTTGATGATCGTCGATCCACGATCGCGCGACGTGGTCTCGGATCCCGATGAGGGAATCATGGCCCGGGCGAGCGAGCTGGCGGACGGGCACAAGGTAGTGAACGAGTTCCTGCGATCGCAGATCGAAACCAACTCCCGGGTCTGCGCATCGGTCGCTGAGATCGAGCGCAGCCTCAAGGAGACAAGGCGCTGCGCGATCGACGCGGCGCGCGCGCACGGTGCGCGGATCATAGCATCATCCACCCACCCTTGGGCCAGGTGGCAGGAGCAGAAGGTTACGCAGAAGGAGCGCTACCAGCGTGCCGAAATAGACCTGCAGGACAGTGTGCGGCAGTTCTTCATCGGCGGGATGCACATCCACGCGGGCTTCGGCGACGACGACCGGCGCATCGAGGTCATGCACGCGTTGCGCGGCTATCTGGCGGTGTTCCTCGTGCTCTCCTGCTCGTCGCCCTTCCAGGGCGGGCGTCTGACCGGGCTGAAATCTTGCCGGCAGATGGCGATCGGCGCATTGCCGCGCACTGGGACGCCTCCGGTGATGCGCACGTGCGGCGACTACGAGGCCGTGGTGGAGCGCTACCGCGCGATCGAAGCGATCGAGGACGGCAGCGAGCTTCGATGGGATATCCGTCCGTCGGCGAGTTACGCCACGATAGAGCTTCGAATTTGTGACATCTGCCCGCGGATCGAGGACGCCGTGGCGATCGCAGCACTCTACGCGTGCCTCATCCGTCACCTGGACGCGCGGCTCGAAGCGGGAGAACGGGTCGAAGTCGCGCCAGCGGAATCGATTGAGGAAGGCCGTTGGATCGCGCAGCGCTACGGGACGTTCTCCTTCTTGCCGCACCCGCATGGCGGCGGAGGGCGGGTTGACGTGGCGGAAATCGTGTGCGAGCTCGTCTCCACGCTGGCAGACGACGCGCGGACGCTCGGATGCGAGGCGGCGCTGGCGCGGACGGAGCGCATCGTCGCCGAAGGCAGCAGCGCCGACCGGCAGGAAGATGTGTACCGTCAGGCCATGCTCGACGGAGCGGACATCGGAGAAGCCTTGCGGGCGGTCGTCGATTCAGTCATCGCGGAGACCGAGGATGAAGGCGCGCCGCCGATGGCGCCTGTAGAGGCGCCCGACACCGGCACAAGGGGCTTTGTGTCGCGGTAGGAATGCGCATGGTCGCTAAACCATCCGGCTCCTACCTCGGGTGATTGACGGCAAACCGCTGGTCCGGCCATGGGTGGCGGATTGAAGCTCGTGGCCAAAGGATTTCGGTCATGCGCTCCAGACGCCCCCAACTGAAGCGGTCTCGTTGGGACCGCCAGCGCAGCGCCCGCATCCACAGGCGTTGCAGCCTGCGGTGGAATGCACGGATGAACCGGCCCGACCCCGGGACGGCAAAGTAGTTGAGCCAGCCTTCGCAGACCCGCCACAGCCACCTTCCGACCTCCCAGATGTCGTGGTGCCAGCGCTTGCGGAGCACCTCGTCGATGCGCGCCAGGGTCCTGTTGACCCGTTTGGCGACCGGTTTGCGGCCAAGCCCGATGCGCCGTCGCGCCGTCATGCGGTCTATCGTAATGCCGTCCTCGCCGAGAGAGAAACCCTGGAGAAATCGGGTGTTTGGATGGTCCTGGTTCTGGGCGATGAAGAACGGTCGTATCTTGAGCGTCAGGTTCGACGCCGCCGGGTCGCGCGCTCGATCTCCGATCGCTGCCGCATGATCCTGCGCTGCGCAGACGGCCTGACGAACAAGGCGGTGGCAGCCGAACTCGGCGTGCACGAGCACACGGTCGGCAAGTGGCGCCGCCGCTTCCTGAAGGAGCGCATCGAGGGGCTGTCGGATGAGCCTCGGCCGGGACGGCCGCGGACGCTCACGGACGAACAGGTGGCCGAGGTCATCGAGCGGACGCTGGAGACGACGCCGGCCGAGGCGACCCACTGGTCGATCCGCTCGATGGCCCGGGAGAGCGGACTGTCGCACACGACGATCCGGCGGATATGGGCGGCCTTCAGCGTGCAGCCGCACCGCTCGGAGACCTTCAAGCTGTCGGGCGATCCGCTGGCGCGGACCGGTCTTGCTGTCGCGAAGCCGCACGATGTTCCGCAGCGCCGCGTTGGCCTCCATGGTCGAGGCATCGACGCCGATGCGCTCGCCCTTGATCAGCCCCGCCTCGGCGATCAGCACCACAACCCAGTCGAAGACCGCCGCGTGGACTTCATGGGGCAGGCGCGTGCGGCTCCGTGACAGCCAGGAATGGTCCGGTACCCGATCACGGCTCCCCAGTCGCAGGAACGCCCGCAGCGAAAGCGAGTCCGAGCAGCGCCACTCCAGACCGCGCTCGCTGTCGATGCCCTCGAAGTAGCCCACCAGGTGCATCCGGAAATAGCGCCCGGGCGGCACCGAGGGAGCGCCCATCCGGGCCGCGTAATAAGGCCGGCAGCTCGCCTCGGCAAAGGCGTCGAAGCCGCCCTCGATCAGCACCGACTGCAAGCGGTCATAAAACACATGACCCGGAGAGCGCGCATCTCCGACCATCTCACCATCAGGTCCCCCTGACCATCCTTCTGCCGTCCCATCGCCATCGGCGAATCCCCCTGCAAATCAGGGAACCAGAGAATCAGACGGCGCCGACTTAATCAACGGGCTGTAATGGGACCCGCAGGGACCTCTGGCTTCGCCAGGGCACAGGTACCAGCGTTCCTCCGCTCTTGTTGCGTGCGGCCGGTTTAATCCGCAGGCGATTTTAGTGGCATGAACCTATTGACGGTAATTGAGAACAAGTACAGAACATTTACCGGAATCGAATGGACCGACGCTACGTGGAACCCGGTGACCGGCTGCACGAAGATTGGCCCGGGTTGCGACAACTGTTATGCGTCGCGCTTTGCCGAGCGGTGGCGGGGCATTGAAGGGCATCCCTACGAACAAGGATTCGATCTTCGCCTTTGGCCGAATCGGGACAGGCGGTGTCTGAAGTGCGATCGAAAAAAAATCTGCGATGCTCGGCCATACGGCACACCGGTCGTTTCCTACACCGTCCATGGATCGACAGTCTTCAATCCCGCTGCCTCGAACGGAGCCGTGTCCCGCGTCGCCACCATCATGGCGTTGGCCGCTGCGGTCGCGGCGATGTAACCGTCCGATACCGAGATCGCCCGCCCGGCGGACCGAGCTGTCGCCATCAGCTCGGCATAGGCCTGCGAAGCCGCCAGATCGAACGCCAATACCCGGCCTGCGAACATCGGCAGGACCTGTCGCTCCAGATCCTCATGCAGTCGGTCCCGACGGCGGCCGGCCGGCAGCGACTGGACCCCGAAACGCAGTTCGGCGACGGTAATGGCGGACAGGTACAGCGTTTCCAGTGCCTGCGCATCGAGCCATTCGGCGACGCGCGGTTCCGGGACCCTGCGCAGCGGCTCCGAAACCACATTGGTATCTACCAGAATCATTCGAGATCGACCGGTCGGGCCGGAGCGGTGTCGCGTCGCGCGAAGCCCGCGGACTCCTCCTCTGTCAACCCGGCGCGTCGGCCGACGGCGGCCAGCAGCGAACCCAACCCGACGCGGCCTTCCGGCAGCACCGTTTCCGTCAGGATGGCGCGCACCTCGGCCTCAGTGCTGCGGCCCCTCATGGCTGCCCGCACACGCAATGCGCGATGCACCTCGTCGGGCAGGTTGCGCACGGTCAGCATGGCCATAATCGATATCCCATCATGCCTTCGATGCATGCACTATAAATGTTTGAAGGAATCCGGGCAATCTCCAACCTGCTGAAAACCGACCTCACCGAGAGGATCGCGCCGATGATTGCCGCTTCCCACTTCTGACGCCTGGAAGTCGCGATTCTTGATTGCGAGTCGAAATCCCTTATGCGCTTGAGGAACTACCATTCAAACGCCACCCGGGCTCAAGCTCGGTCTGCACAGCGTCGGCCACCCTGGACGAGCTGCTCGGCCGCGACCGCGCGCGACGCTGCCGCATGGCCCCCAGGCGACGGACGCGATGATCGACTTCTCAGGTGATGGTGGGTACGAACGGCTCCACGGGCTCCCGCACTTGCTACCGCATTCAGACGTCGTCCAATTCCACGACGAGCGGCGGAGCGTCTCTTCGGGGCCAAGGCTTTGCCTCAACGTCCACATACGCGGATCGGAGACCCTGCGCCAAGTTCTTGCTCGCGAGAATCAGGTGGAGCCGGGCATCGCCCTTCGTCGGGTCCTTCTCGGTGTAACCGCGTGTCCAGCCTCGTCGTTCGGTAGCCCAAGGATGCGCCCTCCGATAAGCGTCTACAAACCCGAGTTCTTCCAGCGCGTCCTTTTCGTCTTGCGAGTAGTATCCGGCCCCCCAGGGCGGGCCGTCTGCCTTCACGTTGAAGTCGCCGCACAGCAGCCAGCGGTCTTGGCCCGCGCCGCATACATGATCCCTCAAGAGGTTCAGCCATGCGACCCTTCGCTCGATTGCTCCCGGCTTGCCCAGACACTTCCTCTTCGAGCCGTACGGAGCATAGACCGACGAGACCCAGAGACTGCCGATGCTCGCGGTCAGGAATCGCGACTCTTTTTGGTCGTCGTCCGGCAACTCGGAGTCGCGCACTTTCGGTTGTGCATCGCGGCGTCTCAGGAAATCGGCGCGCATGTCTGTCTGTTGATGTAGCTTATAGCCTATAAAAACCTATTGTCAAGGCATAAAGTTCTCTTTACGTTCCTGTCCCATGACGGGCCGGAACATATCCCTCAAGAAGACCATCGCCGGCTTCCTCGCCCGGCGCGGCATGGGCCGCGGCCGGTTCGGCCGGGAAGCCACGGGCAACCCCTCGCTGGTGGCGCGGCTCGACACCGGCCTCGTGCCCAGGCTCGCTACCGCCGACCGGGTGCTCGCCTACATGGGCGAGGAACCGTTTGGCCCGGCCTTCCGGCGCGAGGTCGAGGCGTTCATCGCCGTGACCCGCACCAAGGCCCATCTGCTCGGCCAAGAGGCGATGGGGGATCCGTCCTTCGTCGCGCGGCTGCGCCAGGGCGCCTCGCCGCGCCTCGATACCTGCGACCGGGTGAGCGCCTGGATGAAAAGCCGGGCGAGCGAGGCCGAGCGCAGGGCGGTGCTCGCAGCGGTCGAGGACGGCGCTCCGGCGGTTCCCGTCGATTCCGACAAGCAACGGGAGGCGGAGATGAACGACGACGAACTCTACATGGGCACGCGCGAGTTGGCGGCCTATCTGAAATTGAGCCCGCGCACGCTTGACCGTTACCGGGTCAGCGGCGACGGCCCACCCTTCCACAAGTTTGGCAACCGCGTCCGCTATCTGCGGACCGACGTCGAGGCGTGGGCGGCGGAACGCCGCTACAGCTCGACTTCCGACGAGGGCGGTTCGGCCCGGAGGGCGGCGTGATGGGCGGCCTCTATGTGCCGCGACTCAAGGGCACGCTGGGAGCCGTCACCGTCGCTTTGCCGGATCAGGCGGGGACCATGAAACGCCTGCACGGGACACGGCGCCAATGACCGCTGACCGCTTTTCAGCTTCCCGGAACTCCGGTCTGCGCATCCGCTTTGCCCGATCCGGTTCGTTCGCATTATTGCTCGCCGCGCTTTCGGGCTGCGGCTTGGCCGAGGTCGAGCGTGCGCGGATGGAGACCGGGGATGCCGCGCGGCAGGTCTCGGCCCTGCGGGCGCCGCACGCCGGGCCGCGCCTTTCTACCGTGCGCCTGATCGAGCGGCGGCCCTATGTCGGCTTGATACGGATCGAGCCCGATCCGCGCGCCGGTCTGCCGGCGCGCTTTCGCAGCGCGGACGCGGTAACGCTGCCGCTGGCCGGGATCGGCGCGGCGGCGGTACTGGCGGGACGCATCGAGGCGGCGACCGGCCTCGCGGTGCGGGTTACCGGCCCCCCGCGCCGGGCAGACGATACGACGGGCGGCGATACGCCCGTGAATGTCCTTGGCGAGGCCGGACGTGACGGGTTGTCGCCGGACGGCGGCATCTGGACCGGTCCGCTGGACGCGCTGCTGGATGCCTGGACCGAGCCCTCCGGTTACCAGTGGCGCTACGATGGGGACCGGCAAGCGGTCGAGATCGTGCGCCGCCGTTCCGCGGTCTTTCATATTCACGCGCTGGCCGGCACGCAGCGCTACACGGTGTCGGCCTCGACCCAGGACAGCGCAGCCGGAGACGGCGGCGGCAACCTCACCAGCCAAACGATTTCGACCGAGACGGATTACAACCCGTGGCCCGAGATCGAGGGCCAGTTGAAAGAGCTGCTCGATCCGGGAACCCGGCTGTCGGTGGCGCCGTCGAGCGCCTCGGTGACGGTGAGCGGAACGCCCCGCGATATCGCCCGGGCGCGCGCTTTCCTGGGTTATCTGAACCGAGAGGTGCTGCGGCCCGTCACCCTGTCGGTGCATGTCTATTCGGTGCGCGTCGAGCGCGAGGCAGACTACGATCTCGGACTGAGCTTCTCCATCGCCCGGCTGCTCGGCGAGGCGCTGCGCGTCAGCGTGGGATCCAACGCAGTGGCGCTGATCAAGCCCTCTCCTGGCGGCGAGAGCGGCGATACGCTGTCGGCGACGGTGAGGGCATTGAACCGCGCGGGCGCGGTCTCCCGGGTGCTGTCGGCCGATATTCCGTCGCTGAACGGCAAGCCGGCGCAGTTCTTCTTGCGCACGGCGGGCACACTGAGTGCGCGGACACTCTCCGCCGCCACGGCGGTGGCGGTCGCCGGGGAGGCGGCGGTCACGGGCAGGTTCGACGGCGAGGAAACGAGTGTGAGCGGTGCTCTCCAGGCGGGTGGTATCGCCGCCCGGGCCGCCTCGGCCTTGGGTGGCTCTGTGCGGGACGCTTTTCGAGCCGACCACGTCGGTTTCATCTTTCAAATGTTCAACCTCGTCCCATACCTGTCCCTAATCGACAATGTTGTTCTGCCGTGCCGGTTCTCGTCGTTCCGCCGTCAGCGGGCGTTGAGTCGAGCGGGCACCGTGGAGGGAGAGGCCCGGCGCATTCTTGGCCACATGAAGCTCGACGTGGAAGCGCTCGCATCCCGCTCGGTATCCAGACTGAGCATGGGTCAACAACAACGCGTGGCGGCTGCGCGATCCCTCATCGGAGCGCCTGAGTTGGTGATTGCCGACGAGCCAACCTCATCACTCGACGCGGACGTGCGGCGATCGTTTCTCGAGCTCCTGTTCAGCGAGATACGCGACGCGGGTTCGACACTCCTTTTTGTGAGCCACGATTCCGGTTTGGAAGCCACGTTCGGGCGTACGATACCCTTGGCTGACATCAACCGAGCCGCTTTCCAAGGGTGACCTTGGTGATGCCTGTCATCTCGCTTTCACTGAAGAGCTTACTCAACCGGTGGGTCACGGCATCGCTTACAACTTTCGCCATCGCAGTGAGTGTTGCGCTGCTGCTGGGTGTCGAAAAGGTGCGGACCGAAGCGAAGGCGAGTTTTGCCAACACGATTTCGGGAACCGACCTTATCGTGGGCGCGCGGAGTGGGGCCATTCAGCTCCT
Source organism: Alphaproteobacteria bacterium (assembly GCA_965219135.1). Lineage (GTDB taxonomy): Bacteria > Pseudomonadota > Alphaproteobacteria > VGEJ01 > VGEJ01 > CAYUNL01. Next base: position 3,746,961 of record CBDCMV010000003.1, read on the forward strand.
ACTCTATTCGGTATTCCGAATTGGCAACGCCACCACCAACATTTCGTGGGAAAGCTACCGCGAGATCGCCGCCTGGCCCGAGGTCGCGTGGACCATTCCGCTGTCGCTCGGGGATTCGCATCGGGGATTCCGAGTCCTCGGTACAAATCAGGACTACTTCATTAACTTTCGATTTGGCGGAAAGCGGCCGTTGGTCTTCGCGGAAGGGGGGCCGTTCGTGGACCTGTTTGACACGGTCTTGGGCGCTGATGTTGCCCTTACTCTTGATTACCAGATTGGTGATCCGATCGTTGTCGATCACGGTATTGGCGACGTTGGGTTTACGAAACACGAAGACAAGCCGTTTCGAGTGACTGGCATACTCGCCAAGACGGGGACGCCGGTTGACCGCACCGTCCATGTGAGTTTGGAGGCGATCGAGGCGATCCATGTCGACTGGCGCAGCGGGACGCGAATTCCAGGAATGACAATAAGCGTCGACAAGGTGCGCGACATGGACCTTCGGCCCAAGGCGATTACTGCCTTTCTGGTGGGTCTCGACTCCAGGCTCGCCGCTTTCTCTGTCCAGCGGCGTGTCAACGGCTATCGCGAGGAGCCCTTGCTCGCCATCCTCCCCGGCGTAGCGTTGCAGGAACTTTGGAACCTCTTGGGAACGGCCGAGACGGCACTAGCGGCAATCTCAAGCGCTGTTGTCGTCGCCGGACTACTTGGCATGTTGACGATGCTGCTGGCCAGCTTGAACGAGCGCCGACGTGAGATGGCAATCTTGCGGTCGGTCGGAGCGCGGCCTATCCATGTGTTCGGCCTGTTTATCGTGGAGGCGACACTCTTAACCGGTATCGGCTCCGTAGCAGGAGTCGCCCTGCTTTACGTTGCGCTCATCATCGCACAGCCGATCGTCGACAACCGATTCGGCCTCTATCTTTCCATAGGCTTGCCAACGGCACGGGACCTAGCCGTTGTCGGGCTGGTAATTGTCGCGGGGTTCGTCGCCGGCGCCATTCCCGCATACCGAGCCTACCGTCAATCCCTAGCCGATGGAATGATTGTGCGGACGTAGCGAAAACCGCTAATGGGATGTATTGCCCGTACTCTGGGGCTTAATCGGAAGCCCTGGTTTGGGTCAAGACTTCCCGTCAGGAGAGGCATCGAATGACGGCGGCTTGTTAGGATAGGCGGTCGTACCCGCTTGAGATTTCCCCTTTCGGCCCTAAGGCTTATCCCTGAGCGTCCGGGGCCACCAAATGTGATGACGTGGTAAGAGGTTAGTGATAGAGCATAATGTGAACATCATGACCTCGGGATGCCCAGAAATGACCGACTTCCCCCGTTCCCTGTTGGAGTTCCAACAGCGTTTTCCAGACGAGGATGCCTGCGCCGTGGCCTGCCCCCGATTAGTGGTCCAGCGCTTAAGTTAGAGTTTGGCGCGGGTTAAGTTGATGGGCCAACCATAGCCCATCAACAGCGTAGGTTGGCCCATCAACGTTTGGCAAGATGGTTTCTGGGGCCGGCGGTCTGTATCCGAGCGAGCTATGCGGCCGGATGGTATTGTAGTGATGCCGCCATCGTTCGATCAGCACTTTGGCCTCCTTCAGTGTAGAGAAGATCTCCGTGTTCAGGATTTCGTCCCGGAGCTTTGAGTTGAAGCTCTCGTTGTATCCGTTCTCCCAAGGTGACCCGGGCTCGATATAGAGGGTCTTGACGCCGATCCTGCCGAGCCAGTCGCGGACGGCATGAGCGGTAAACTCTGAGCCGTTGTCGGAACGGGATATGATCCGGCGGGCCATGTTGGACGAAGAGCTCGGTCAGACAATGGAGGACATTGTCCGAGTTCAATCTTCGCTCGACGACAACGGCCATGCACCGCCTGGTGAACTCATCGATCACGGTGAGCATGCGGAACTTCCTCCCATCGTGTGTTCGATCCATGACGAAGTCATAGGACCAGACGTGATTGGGCCAGCACGGCCGCAGACGGATGCAGGATCCGTCGTTGAGCCACAGCCTGCCCCGTTTCGGTTGCTTCTGTGGGACCTTCAGCCCCTCCCGCCACCAGATGCGCTGGACCCGCTTGGCGTTCACGTGCCAACCTTCGGTCCTGAGCAAGGCAGTGATCCGCCGATAGCCATATCTGCCATACTGGCTGGCCAAGCGGATGATCGCGGTCGTGAGTGCCTCTTCATCATCCCGACTACGGGGTCTCTTGCGCTGGGTTGAGCGATGTTGGCCTGCAACAGCACAGGCACGTCGCTCGGAGATTCCCAGTTCGGCCTGGAGATGATCAACACACCGCCGGCGACGGGCGGGGCTTAGCAGTTTCCCTCAAGCGCCTCTTTCAAGATCAGCTTATCCAACGTCAGATCCGAGATCGCCTTCCGGAGACGGCCATTCTCCTTCTCCAGGTCCTTCAGACGCTTGGCCTGGTCAGTACGAAGGCCGCCATATTCCTTGCGCCAGCGATAGTAACTCTGCTCCGATACGCCGAGCGTGCGACAAGCTTGACCAATGGACTGGCCCTGCGCCAAGGCCACCTCGGCTTCGCGCAACATGCTGATAATCTGTTCCGGGGTGTAGCGTTTACGGCTCATTTTGTCCTCCTTTCGAGGGGGCAAAACGCGCCAAACTCTCTTAACAAATCTGGACCACTTTTAGGGGGTCACTCCAACTACTCCTTCCTCGCAGATATGGACCATCTTCCCCCTGCCGCCTTCCCCTGTCGCTTTGCCATTGACACCGCCGTGGGTTCCGGATTAGCAAGGGCGGCACCCGTGTCGGGAGTTGAGATGAGCGCCGAAATCGAGTCGCTCGACCACATCTTCAAGAGCTTCAAGGTCCGGTGGTACCGCTGCCCGGTCGCGCGGTCCTCGCTTCATGACCTGATGCGGGCGAGCGACGTTCAGGGCTGGATGCAGGCGCTCGGCCACCTCGCCCTCGTCGGGTGCACAGGGGCGCTGACCTACTATTTCTTCGACCGCGAAATATGGATCGGATTCGCGCTCGCGCTGTTTGCGCACGGCACGTTCGCCTCGTTCCTAGTCGCCGCCAACCACGAACTCGGCCACGGCACTGTATTCAGGACCAAGTGGCTGAACGCCCTATTCCTGCGCATCTACAGCGTACTCGCGTGGCACAACTTTCACGAGTACGCAAGGAGCCACACCTTCCATCACATCTATACCCTGCATCGCCGCGCCGATCGCGAGGTCGCGCTGCCGCTTTATCCTTCACTGGCACCGCTGTATCTATTGCAGCTGTTCACCCTCAACGTGTTCGGTGGTCTCGAATCGCGGGGCCTTCTCCGCATGATCGGGGGCACGTTCAAGACGGCCTTCGGCTCCTACTCCGTCTTCAATAGCCCGGGCTGGCTCGAGGCCCTCTATGCGGACAAACCCGAGGCGAGAAAGAAGGCCGTCAATTGGGCGCGGATCGTCGTCCTCTTTCATCTCGGCCTCGCCGCCGTGTCGTTCGCGCTCGGGCTCTGGATCATACCGGTCTTGGTGAGCTTGGCGCCGGCCATCGCGAACTGGCACCGCTACTTCGTCGGCGTGCCGATGCACTGTGGACTGCAAGACGATTCGCCCGACTTCAGGCGCTGTGTACGAACGATCACGCTCGATCCGCTCTCTGAGTTCCTCTACTGGCGCATGAACTGGCACCTCGAGCACCACATGTTCGCCAGCGTCCCCTGCTACAACCTGAAGAAGCTGCACAAGGCGGTTGCCCACGACATGCCCGAGCCGCGGACGCTCGTGGGTGCCTGGCGCGAGATGCGCCAAACCTGGCGCAGGCAGCAGGAAGACCCAAGCTACCAGTTCGACACCCCGCTGCCACCGTCCCTGGATCGCAGTCCGGCGCCACAGGAGCCCGAAGCCGCCTCGATAGGAGACTTGGCGCCAGGAGACTTGGCTCGTGGGCCAATCGGCATGAGCAATCTGGAAGTGGCGAAAGACGAGGACGACTGTGGAGATCGAGTTCCTTGACTGGGGCAGACGTCGCGGAGCAGTATGATTAGGAGCAGTATGATTAACAGCCAACAACGGTGGGAGGACAGTATGAAGACCATAGGAAAAGTACTCGTCGCGACGGCGAGCTTGGCTCTGGTCGCGGCCGCCCAGTTCGCTCAGGCGCAAGTTAAAGACCCCAACGAGACGCTCAATGTCACGTTCATCATGAACTGCTGCGAGGGCAACCCTTTCTGGGAGCCGCTGCTCCTTGGCGCGCGGGAGGCGGCCAAGCTGCACAACGTCGATGTCGACTTCCAGAACGCCGACAACGATATCGAGCGCCTCAGCGACCTTGTCGAGACTGCGACCGCCAACAAGGTGGACGGGATTGTGGTGACGGTTCCGGTCGAGGATGCGTTGAACGAGGTGATCCAGAATGCGCGCGATGCCGGCATCTCGGTCATGACTGCGAATCAAGATCCGGGGGGAACGGCGCGCATCGCTTACGTTGGGTCGGATCTTTTCGGCAGCGCTTACGCCGTGACCAAACGTATGATCGAAAAGGGCGGGATCAAGGCTGGCGATCACTGCGTGATTCCGGCGCACGATCCAGCATTGGCGCATATCACCGCGCGGATCCAAGGGGTGCTGGCGGCGCTGGGCGAAGTCGGTGCCACCGGCGAGACGATCCACACGGGTTTGGTCATCGATGAGACGATCAGCACAATCGCCGAGTACCTCGTGGGGCACCCCGACACCGACTGCGTCGCCAGCACCGGGACCCAGGGCACGGTCCCCGCGGCCCTGGAGGAGGCTGGCATGGAGGGGCTTCCCAACAGCGAAATCGATGTGAACCCGCGCGCGCTGGCCAACCTCAAGGAAGGCAAGACGATCGCCGTCGCCGATCAGCAGCCCTTCTGGCAGGGCTTCCTGCCGATCGTCTATATCGCCTACAACGTCCGCTACGGACTGATCCCGGGCGATATGGACACCAGCGGCGGCATGGTCGAACAGCACAACGCCGTTTACGCCGAAACCTACACCGGCACGTATCGGTAGCGACGGTTTCGATTCACTGCTGCGGGCGGCCGGTTGCGGCGCCTTTATTCAACCGGACCGCTCGCAGCAGGGCCGGCGGCCGCCGTCCCAAGAGAGGAAGCGGCGAGCCGGGGAAGGCTTGACCGTGGGCACTCATGACGGGTATGCCCTATGGGGCCGCCGTCGGGAACAGCCGCCGGGTTTGGCACGGACGAGATCGAGGCGCAGGTCGAGAACACGTGATTCCCCTGCGCGTGGCCCGCAAGGATCGTGACCACCGTCGATACCGCCAGCCGAGATTCGCGTGAAGAGTGGCAGCCCGACGAGTTGCCCCACGCGGTGCCGGTTTGGGCGTGGCCGCCACGACCGCTGAAGGCGCTGAAGTGGTTCTTCACCTACCCCGGTTTCCTGTTCCCCTGGAACGCGTTCTTCTTCCTGATCGCGCTCGGCACGTGGGCCTATTTAACGCCCGAGCTCTCGCGGATGGTCGAGTTCCGTATCGACTGGATCGCCGAGATCTACTTCCGCAATCTCGTGCTCCTCGTCGTGTGGACCGGGGGATTGCACGTCTGGCTCTACACCTTCAGAGCCCAGGGAAGCGAGTACAAGTTCAACCCGAAGTGGCTCAACGACGAGAAGAGCCCCGTGTTCACCTGGGGCAGCCAGCTCCGCGACAACGCCTTTTGGAGCATCGCCAGCGGTTGCACCGTGTGGACGGCCTACGAGGTCGTTCTCATGTGGGGCTACGCCAACGGGTTCATCGCTTGGGTCGACTGGAAGACCGAGCCGGTCACCTTCGCGATCATGGTGCTTCTTATCCCGTTTTGGCGGGATCTCCACTTCTATCTGATTCATCGCGCCATCCACTGGAAGCCCCTCTACCGGACCGTCCACTACCTGCACCACAAGAACGTCAACCCGGGGCCGTGGTCGGGCATATCGATGCACCCGGTGGAGCACTTCATTTACTTCTCGGTCGCCTTGCTCTTTTGGATCGTCCCCTCGCACCCATTGATGGTGATCTTCGTTCTACAGCACGCGGTGCTCGTCGCCAACACGGGGCACTCCGGATTCGAGGAATACGTCGTAAGGGGCAAAGCCAAGCTCCCGACGGGCCAGTTCAACCACTACCAGCACCACCGCTACTTCGAGTGCAACTACGGGAGCCAATTGGTGCCGCTCGACACGTGGTTTGGCTCCTTCCACGACGGTTCCCCGGAAGCGCATGCGCGCATGGTGGAGAAGTGGAGCAAGAAACGAGATCCGCACATCGTGGGCCATTGAGGGTTAGCTTCCAACGCCCGTCACATATTTGCTGATTGGCGCGTCCACTTACGGCTATTGTGGACATGAGAGCACAGCTGCATCCCCTGGGAACCGCCTAACGGTGAGCTGGTCATGACTTCGCTGACCCATTGGGAGCGCCTGCTTAACGCGCTGAACCACGAGGAGACCGACCGCGTCCGGATCGATTTCGGCGGCACAAACTTCACCACGATCACGCTGCCCGCGTACGAGCATCTCAAGCAGTTCCTCGGGCTCGAGCACGAAACCAAGGTGTTGCGTGTCAGCAGCATGCTGGCGGCCCCGGATCGATCGGTGCTCGAGCGCTTCGACGTCGACACCGTCGCGCCGCAGATTCGTCCTGTCGAAGCTAGGGACGTGGCGCAATGACGGCCGTCGAAGCAGCGGCAGCGGCGCGACGCAGGTCGGAAACCCGGTGGGACCGTTTCCGGCGCTATTCGGCCACCAACATTATCATCGTCTACACCGTCCTGCTGCTCGCCTGCATCATCGCCGATCTCTCGCAGACGGAGGCGTTTCCGTTTCTCAGCGAGCTCAATCTCTCGGTCCTCTTGCAGAAGATTCCCCGGCTGATGATCCTGGCGATCGGGGTTGGGCTCTTGATGATCAGCGGCGAGTTCGATCTCTCCGTCGGCGGCCTCTTCGTTCTCGCCGCCTTCGTGATGGGCGGTCTTGTCCACGACCACGCTTGGCCGGTGCCGGCGGCCTTCTTCGCCGCGCTCGGGACCGGGCTCCTGGTCGGCACGGTCAACGGCCTGATCACCACCAAGTTGCGCATCCCTTCGTTCATCACGACGCTCGGCATGATGTTCGTGATGCGCGGCATCGTCCGCTGGATCGCGGGCTCGGGCAGCGCGAGCTCGGTCAACCAGCAGTCGCTCCATCCCGGCGAATTGTTCGAAGGAATCCTGACGGGCCAACTCATCGGCCCGATTCACGCCCAGCTTCTGTGGGTGACCGGCCTTGCCATCGGCGCTTACTTTCTGTTGAACCGCCACCGCTTTGGCAACCAGCTCTTGGCCGTCGGCGGCGACCGGGGGGCGGCGATCTCGGTCGGCATCGACGCCGACCGGGTCAAGCGCATCGCCTTCATGATCTGCTCGACCATGGCGGCGCTGGCTGGCATCGTCAGCGCCACCCGCATGAACGCCGTCATGCCGACCCAGTTCCTGGTCGGCTTCGAGCTCCGCGCCATCGCCGCCTGCGCGGTCGGCGGCCTGTTCTTGTTCGGCGGCCGCGGAACGATTCTCGGCATCGTCCTCGGCGCCGCCTTGCTCGCCACGATCGAGGACATCCTGGCGCTGATGCGCGCACCCGGTGAGTACTTCAAAGCCTTCATCGGCATCGCGCTCATCGTCGCAGTGGCCCTCAATACGTTCGTCGCAAGGCGGGTTACCAAATAGCGCGCCCCGAGATACAGGGAACGGATTCAACAATGACTGCATGGGGAACCGACACGGTCGTCGCCGACCGCTATGAGGGCGCCACCCTGTGGCAGCGCCTGCGGTACTACCCCGCGGGCAACGTGGTCATCGTGTTCGTCGCCTTCGCGATTGCCGCCACCGTGGTCGGCGAGATCTTTCCCGATGACTTCCGGTTCACCTCCGAGGCCAACTTCCGCATCCTTTTGCGTGCGATCCCCACCTTCGGGATATTGGCGCTCGGAATGGGAATCCTGATGATCGCCGGCGAGTTCGACCTCTCGGTGGGAGCGCTCTTCACCTTTGCGCCCTACATGATGGTGCTCCCCTGGACTAACGGCGTGCCCGAGGCCATCGCGGTTCTGTGCGCGCTGGCGACCGCCGTCGTGGTCGGCCTCGGCAATGGCTTCATCACGCTCACTTTGAAAATTCCCTCGTTCATCGCTACGCTTGGGACGCTGTTCATCATACGTTCGGGATCGCGCGTGATCACCGGCATGCGGCCGTTGAACTTCCACGCCGACGAGACCTTCTTCACCATCTTGACCTACAAAATATTCGGCGTCATTCCAGCCCAATTTGTGTGGTTCCTCGTCTTCGCGGTGATCGCCTACTTCATTCTCAACCGCCACCGCGTGGGCAATCGGTTCTTCGCCGTCGGCGGCAACGCCGAGGCCGCCCGGTCGGTGGGCATCAACGTCTATTGGACCAAGATGACCGCCTTCGTCATATGCTCGCTGTTCGCGACGGTCGCCGGCATTATGAGCGTCGCCCGCCAGAAGGCGGTCACCGTCGAGCCTCAGCTCTTCCTCGAGCTCAAGATCGTCGCGATCTGCGTCGTCGGCGGGGTTTCGTTGTTCGGCGGTCGCGGCGCCATCCTCGGCATCGTGCTCGGCGCCTGCATCCTTGAAATGGTCAAGGACGTATTGATCCTCGGCCAAGCGCCCGGCTTTTACCTCGACATGTTCATCGGCATCGTCATCGTGGTCGCCGTGATCTTCAACACCTGGGCCCGGAAACAGTACTGACAGTCGCGGCGCGGCCGTCCCTCTGTTGGCGAATGTCAGAGTTGCGCGGCTACCGAGGAGGCCAATGCGAAGCGGAGGTGGCGGCTACGGAGGAGCGAAAGCATGACTTGGTCGCACAGAGATCGAGTGTTGGCGGCGCTGAATCACGAGGAGACGGACCGCGTCCCCATCGATTTCGGCGGCACGAATTTCACCACGATCACACTGCCCGCCTATGAGCATCTCAAGCAGTTCCTCGGGCTCGAGCACGAAACCAAGGTATCGCGTATCAGCAGCTGCTGGCGGCCCCGGATCGATCGGTGCTCGAGCGGTTCGACGTCGACACCCGCTCCATCGGTTTCGGACCGCCACAGATAAGGATCAACGACGACCTCTACGGCGACGAATGGGGCGTGAGGTGGGGCCGAGATCCCGGTCACACCCACTTCATGCCGGTCGACGGACCGTTCTACGATAAGGCGACGACGCTTGCCGACGTCGAGAACTTGACCTGGCCCGACGTCGACGACCCGGCCTACTACACCGACCTCGAAGCCCGGGCCAAGGCGCTCCGGCGCGCCACCGACTGCGCCATCTGCCTGCAGTTAGGCGCTGGGCCGGTGCACATGGGCCAGTGGCAGCGTGGCTTCTCGCAGTGGCTCAAGGACCTTTACCGAAACCGCGAACTGGCCGAGCGGATGGCCGACATCTACGCCGACCTGTGGATCAAGACCGCCGGGCACGCTCTCGGTGCCGTCGGTAACGACATCGACGTCGTTGCGCTGGGCGACGATTTATCCTCGCAGGCGGGACCCATCTTCAGCCCCGAGATCTACCGCGAAGTGATCAAGCCACGCCATGCGCGAATGTTTGCCGCGGTCAAGGCGAATACGGACGCGAAGGTCCTCTACCACAGCTGCGGCGCCATCTACGATTACATCGAGGACCTCATCGAGATCGGCGTCGACGCCATCAATCCGGTCCAGGTGAACGCCGCGGGCATGGATCCGGCTCGGCTCATGGCGACCTTTGGCGACCGCCTGGCCTTCTGGGGCGGCGTCGACACCCAGCGAGTCCTCCCCTACGGGACGGTGGAAGAGGTTCGCGCCGAGACCCGCCGCATGATCGACATCTTTGGTAGGGGCGGGGGGTACGTGCTGAACAGCGTGCACGACATCCAGCCCGAGGTGCCGCCCGCCAACGTCGCCGCCATGTTCGAAACCGCCCGGGCCCATCCCATGGGGGCGGCGTAACGCGTGGGACCCAACCACTCGAGCCCCGTCTACCACGCGACAGTCGTGCCCGCGATCTCTTCCAGGAACTTGACGATCGACTGGTTGTCCTCGTCGGGATAGCGCGCGATGCCTGCCTGGAACAGCTCGAACGCGGCCGCGGTACCGAACATCGCGGCGCCGTGCTCACGGGCCAGCGACATGGTGATGCCGAGGTCCTTGTACATGGTGGCGATCTGGGCGCCGGTGTCTTTGAACTTGCGGTCCATGACCAGCGGCGCATACACCTCGAACAGGGCGCTGGCGACGGCGCTGGCGCGCACCACATCAAAGAGCGTCTTGCCCTTGACGCCGGCCTTGGCCGAGAGCACCAGTGCCTCGAATATCCCGGCGTAGGCGGCGCCGGCGATTCCCTGTAGCGCGGCCTTCACCGTCTGGCCCATGCCGATCTCTTCGCCGACGTGGAAGATGTTCTTGCCGACTACCTCGAAGAGGTCGCGGTAGGCCTCCAGCACCTCCTTCTTCGCCGCCACCATCATGGTCAGTGCGCCAGACTCGGCGCCCGCTCGCCCTCCGGTCACAGGGGAGTCGATCAACGCCACCTCGGCCGCGGCCGCCGCCGCTTCGATGGCGCGGACTTCCGAGGGCTTGACCGTGGCCGAGACGATGATCGCGCTACCGGGCTTCAAGCTGGCCAGAAGTCCGTCCTCGGCCGTCACAACGTCGTGGAGCTGCTGGCCCGTCATCACCATGACGAAGATCGCATCGGCCGCCTCGCTCACGGCGCGGCAACTCGCCGCGCCCTTGCCACCGGCCTTGGCCAGCTTAGCCACGCGCTCCGCCCGCAAGTCGTAGCCGGTGACCTCGAATCCGGCCGCGACGAGATTATTCGCCATCCCCAGGCCCATCTCGCCGAGGCCCACGAAACCGACCTTCTTCATTCCGCGCCTCCCCTGGCTGCTGCCGCGCTTACATCGTCCGCCAATCGCCCGCCTGCTCGAAGGCAAGGGCGGCGCGGTAGACGGTGCCTTCGTCGAAGTGCTTGCCGATCAGCATCATGCCGATCGGCAGCCCCTCGACCATCCCGCACGGCACATTCATCGCCGGATGGTAGGTGACGTTGAACGGGGCGGTGTTGATCGACAGGCTGTGGGAGGCGTGCAGGTACTCCCCGCGGCTAGCCTCCGGGCCGGGCATGGGCATCGCCTTGACCGGCGCCGTCGGCATCAGCAAGAGATCGTGCTCGGCCAGCGCCGCGTCATAGGCGGCGGTGAGCCGGCGCGAGAGGTTGATCGCCTTGCCGTAGTGGCGGGTGCCATAGGTGTCGCGAATGTAGGTGCCCAACAGAAAGCAGGCCTTGACCGAATCGGGAAACTCGTCCGCCCGGCCGCGCCAGCGGCGATGTGCCTCGGTCAGGCTGGTGACGTAGAGGTCGTTGCGGCCGATGCCGAAGCCGTCAGTCCACAGCGTCGTCTCGGTCACACCCTGGAAAGTAATGGGCATCCAGATCAGCTCGCCCTCGAGGTGCATGGGGATCGAGATCTCGGCCACCTCGGCCCCCAGGGTGGCAAGGCGTTCCACCGCCGCCCGCACCTTGGCCTCGACCTCGGCCTCGGCGCCCGGGTGGCCGAAGCCCTCCTTCACCACCCCGATCTTCATGCCGGCGACGCCACCCTCCATGAGCGTCGTGTAGGGACGCGATTCGGCGCCGCATTGGCGCGGATCGTACTCATCGGGGCCGGCCAATACTTCCAAGAGAAGCGCGTTGTCAGCCACCGTCGCGGTCATCGGACCAATGTGATCGATGGTGGCCTCGACCGGCATGATTCCGGTGTAGGGCACCAGGCCATAGGTCGGCTTGAGCCCGTAGACGCCGCAGAACGTGGCGGGGATGCGGATCGAGCCACCCTGGTCGCCGCCGAGCGCCATGTCGACCTCGCCCGCGGCGACCAGGGCGGCGCTGCCCGAGGACGAGCCGCCGCACGAGTAGCCGCGCCGGTGCGGGTTGTGCACCGGTCCGGCGGCGTTGGTGTGGCTGCCCCCGGAAAGGCACAGGCACTCGGCGTGCGCCTTGCCCGCGATCTCGCCGCCGGCATCCAGCATACGGGTGACGATCGTCGCGTCGATCTCGGGCACGTAGCCTTCCAGGGTCGAGGCCCCGACCATCATCGGCACCCCGGCGAGCATGATGGTGTCCTTCAGCGCGATCCGCTTACCCTTGAGCTTCCCTTCCGGTGCGCCGGTGATCGCGGTCTTGACGTACCAGGCGTTGTGCGGATTCTCGTCCGCCTCGGGCCGGTATCCGGGCTGGCGCGGATAGCGCACCGCGGGCAGCTCGTCCGCCATCGCTTCGATCCGGTTGTAATAGTCGATGTTGGGCGTCATCAGCTCGATGAACGACGCGAGATCGGCCTCGCCGAGCGAGAACCCGATTCGCTCGGCCACCTCGCGCAGTTCCGCGGGGCTCGGCACCCGTACCTCCATCTCCGCCTCCTTTTCAGCCGTTGACCGCGACCGGTGCTCCGGTGCGAGCCGACGCGATCCCCGCCTTCGGCCAGCTTCATCGCGCTAACGCCGTCACCAGGGCCCAGGGACGGGCTCCAAGTCAGCGCGAGAACTCTGCCGCTTGAGCCATAGCAGGCCCCGGCCCATTCGGCAGACTAGCCGATCGTGTACATCGCCTACAAACGTACGTTACGGACTGATTCCGGGGCGCCGGCCTGGTCGACGGGAACAACGCCATCTAGGCCGAAACCTTCGCCCGAACGCATCGGCAACGACAGTTTCCTTCTGTCCTGACGTCCGCTTGTGGCTGAGGCTGTTGAAAAACCCGCTGCCAGCCAGGCCGAATGCACACTCATCCGGGTATTCGGGATCGAGTTCGGACAGCAGCCAGGTGCCCGCACCGCATGGATTAAACCACTTGACCACGGGCTTGTGGTCGGTCCCCCTTCGGGTCCCATTTGCAAGCAGCTTCGTGCGCTGTTCTTCAGTGAGCAGTTTCATGGAATGGTCCTCTCGAATATCGATGATCGGGATGCAGCCGCACCAAGGCCGTCCGCGCCGAGCCGAAAGCCGGCTCCCGGCCCGGAGTGGCGCAAGACAGGCGGTTTGCGATGGACGAATGCCGCCGGCGATCAACCGTCCGGCGGCGGTCCGGTGTCGCCGGGATCCAGAATGAGCACGCGTGCACGGCCGCCGCTCACGGTCACATCCGGAGCGCCATCGGCTCTGCGGGCGACGGTGACCAGAGGTTTGTTGCCCTGCGGGGCCGGCAGATCGGTGACCTCCGTCGTGACGGTGCCGGCGTCTTCGACAAAACGAATACGGACGGTGCCGCCCGCGACCTCGATGCCGCCAGGCGGTCGGAGGCCGGTCAGCGTGACTACCGGCGGTTCGCCGTTCTCAGTGAAACGGTCGGGAACGGGGAGCGCGGTATCGCCCCAGGGGTCGGCATCCATGCCCTCGGCCAGGGCCTCGACGAATGTTTGACTGGCTTGGTCGATGGACTTCCAGTGGGGATCGTCGCCGGCTTGCTCGATGGCCTTTTCCAGCGCCTCGTCGAGGGTTTCGGCTTCGACCGTTACAGTGTTGTGGTAGTGGGATGCGTAGCCGCAACAGACGGTATAGTGGGTCATTGCGCAGCCTCCCCGGTGGGGGCATCGGTTGCGGCTTCCGTGCATGCGGGTCCGATATCGACGCTGACCTTGCCGCCGCGCACCACGATGGTGACCGTGCGGTCGCGCGGCATGAGCCAAAAGATTTCGCGCCATACCGCATCGGCGATGGTGCGCTGGCGGGCTTCCTCGACCGAGCACAAGAGCTTGAGCGACATATGCAACGCTTCTTCCTCGAAGCGGGTGAGTTGCGTCTCCCAAGAGTCTGCCTCTACGTCGTCGGACGGACTGAAGAACCCAGCCCTCAGCAATCGGGCGAGTTCCTCGGACGCGATATCGCTGTCCGCGGTCACCAGGGGCAGAGCGTCATGGACCGATGACCAGGCCTCGCCCGCGAAGGCAAGATCGGCGGGGACGGCGATGGTGTCGCATTTGCGGAAGCAATGGCGCGAGGACTTGGGCGGATGCAGAACGTTCAGGTGCATCACGATGGTCTCGGGC